>NZ_RAPS01000001.1:6624745-8014490 GCF_003610255.1 Streptomyces sp. TLI_171
GCCGCGCACTCGGCTTCCTGCCGGGCGTCGCCGCCAACCTGATCGGTCTCGCCCACCTCGCCGCCCAGCAGCAGCGCCGTGCGGACGCGGCCCGACTCCTCGACGAGGCCGCCGAACTCGCCGCGGCGAGCGAGGCGCACGCGGTGGCCGGCTGGGTGGTCGACGCCCGCCAGGAGATCGGCCTGCCGTAGGGCCGCCCGAGAGGGTGAAGCCGCTCGCGACCGGGTCGGTCCCGGTCGGACAGGTCGGAGGAACCGGCGCGGGGCCGCCCCTGCTTGTCCGGGGGGTGCGGGGCGGCGCATGCTGGAGGGAGCAGCCGGGCTCCGAGGAGTTGCGCCATGGAGATCAGGGGAGCGAACGGGGTGGTCGCGGGCATCGACGGGTCGGTGCCCGCCGCGGAGGCCGCGGAGTGGGCGGCGCGGGAGGCCGAGCGGCGCGGCAGCAGTCTGCACCTGGTGCACGCCGTCAACACCGGGACGGTGACCCTGTCACCACGCACCGGCGCCACCGTCACCGACCTGATCCTGCGCGAGGCCGCGGAACTGCTGGAGGCCGTCCAGTCCACCCTGGAGGCCGCGCACCCGGGGCTGCGGATCACCGGCGACGTGGTGCCCAGGGACGCCGGGGAGGCCGTGCTGACCGCCGCCGAACACGCCTCGCTGGCCGTGCTCGGCACCCGCGGCCACGGCGGCTTCACCTCGCTGCTGCTCGGCTCGGTCAGCCTCCGGGTCGCCGCGCACGCCACCTGCCCGGTGGTGATCGTGCGCGGCACCGACCACCCGGACGGGCCGGTGCTGGTGGCCGTCCGGGACGAACGGGACGGCGCCGCGCTGCGCTTCGCCTGCGAGACCGCCGGCCGCCGGGAACTGCCGGTGCGAGCGCTGCACACCTGGTCGCCGGTGGTCGCCGACGTCGGACGGATGGCACCGATGGTCGACGAGCTCGGCGAGGAGTCCCGTCTGCACGAGCAACTGCTGCGCCGCACCTGCGATCCGGTCCGGGAGGACTACCCAAACGTCGACCTGGAGGCCCATCAACTGACCGGCGGCGCCGCCGCCACCGTCGTGGAAGCCTCGCGCACCGCCGCCCTGGTGGTGCTCTCCCGGCACGATCCCGCGCCGCGCTTCGGCCTGCGGCTGGCCACCCCCGTGCACGCCGTGCTGCACCACGCGCACTGCCCGGTGGCGGTCGTCCCGGTCTGAACCACCTTCCCTGGTAGGGGAGTTCAGTTCGAGGTCAGCGGACCGGCCAGTCGGCCGAGCGCGTCGGCGGCCAGGTCGGCGGCGCTCCCGGGGGCGCTGTCGCCGGCCGCCCAGGACTCCACCGCGACCCGCATGGCGGTGTTGGCGGCGGCGGCCAGCAGGCGGCCGTCGAGGCTGTCCGCGGGGAGGCCGGCCAGCCGGGCGAGCACCGGCCGCAGAGCGGCCTCGGCGTCGTGGTGGATGCGGTGCCAGACGTCGCGCAGCGCCGGGTCCGCGGGCATCGCGCGGAGCAGGCCGCGGGTCCACACCAGGGCCTCGGCGGGCTGCCCGGGCGCCGGGTCGAGCGCGGCGCGGGCGGCGTCCACCAGCGCGGACAGCGGCGGGACGGCCGGGTCGGCGGCCGCGAGCAGCGCGATCCACTGGCGGGAGCCGTCGGCGAGCAGTGGGGCGACCGCGTCCTCCTTGGTGCGGAAGTAGCGGTAGAAGGTGCGCAGTGAGACGCCCGCGGTGCGGGCGATGTCCTCGGCGGTGGTGCCCTCGGCCCCGTGCTCGGCGAACAGGCGGGCGGCGGCGAGGGCGATCTCCTGCTGGGTGGCGGCCTTGCGGCGCTCGGTGAGGGAGAGCGCGGGGCGCTCCGGCTCGGCGGCTGCGGGCATGGTCGGCGGTTCCCTCGGGTGCGGCGCGGTGCGGTGCGGTGCGGTGCGAGCGCGGATGCGGACCGGTCCAGCCTAGCCGGAAGGCGTCACATGATGCGGATGTGGCACAACGTGCCATGGAGGCGTACCGTGCAGTTCGAGGGGCCGGGCCGGTTCGCCCGCCCCGCCCGCACCCCAGGGAGACCCCCATGCACCGCTTCGAAGGCCGCCGTGTCCTGATCACCGGAGCCGGCTCCGGCATCGGCCGGGCCACCGTCCACCGCATCCTGGCCGAGGGCGGCACCGTGGCCGCCGCCGACGTCTCCGGGGCCGGCCTCGCCGCCACCCGCGCCCGGGCCGAGGCCGACGGCACCGCCGGACGCCTGCTCACCACCCTCGTCGACATCTCCGACGAAGCCTCGGTGCGGGCGGGCGTCGGCGGCGCGATCACCGAACTCGGCGGCCTGGACGCGGTGGTGAACGCTGCCGGCATCCTGCGCTCCACCCACACCGCGCAGACCACGCTGGAGTTCTGGAACCGCATGCTGGCGGTCAACCTGACCGGCACCTTCCTGGTCACCCGCGAGGCGCTGCCCGCGCTGCTCGCCACCGGCCGCGGCGTGGTGGTCAACTTCTCCTCCACCAGCGCCGCCTTCGCCCACCCCTACATGGCCGCCTACGCCGCCACCAAGGGCGGGATCCAGTCCTTCACCCACGCGATCGCCGCCGAGTACGCCAAGCAGGGCCTGCGCGCGGTCTGCGTCGCCCCCGGCTCGATCGCCTCCGGCATGACCGCCGACCCCGGCCTGCCCGCGGACGCCGACCTGTCCTGGTTCGCCAAGCTGCAGCCCGCGATCGGCCAGGGCTTCGCCGGACCGGAGACGGTGGCCGGCGTGATCGCCATGCTGGCCTCCGACGACGGCGCTTTCGTCACCGGCACCGAGATCCGGATCGACGGCGGCACCCACGCCTGACGGCCCGTCGGCCCCGGCACGGCGGCCCACCGGCACGGGGCGGGGGCCGCAACCGGCGGGCTGGTCGCAGGCGTCCTGCGGGTGGTGTGCATACTTAGGCGCACGTTCGTCACGGCCGCGCCGAGCCTGATTCACCCGGCTCGCAGACGCGCCGCGAGTGGAAGACACGGGGACCACGGGCCATGGGGCTGACCAGCACCACGCTGCTGCTGTTCACGATCGAGATCGCGGTGGCGGTGATGGGGGCGACCGTCTGGTGGTGGCCGTCGCTCGCCGAACGCCACTGGCGCGCCGTGCTCGGCCGGATCGGCATGCTGCTCGGCAGCCAGCTCGCGCTGCTCGCCGTGATCGGCCTGCTCGCCAACAACTACTTCTCGTTCTACAGCAGTTGGAACGACCTGCTGGGCACCGGCAAGGACGCCCCGGTGAACGTCCAGGCCGCCCCCGTCCCGGCCGTCCCGGCCGGCGCCACCGCCACCCCGACCGCCGAGCCGGAGCCCGCGAACCTGCCGCTGCTGCCCGCCCAGGAACTCGGCAAGGAGCCGGTCAACACCAGCCTCGGCCACGACCCGGCCAAGGTCGGCGAGATCCGCGCCGTCCGCATCTCCGGCGCCCGCACCGGTCTCAGCACCGACGGCTACGCCTACCTGCCGCCGCAGTACTTCCAGCCCGGCAACGAACAGAAGAAGTTCCCCGCGATCATCGCGATGACCGGCTTCCCCGGCGACGCCAAGGCCCTGATCACCCGCTTCAACTACCCCGGCGTCGCGCTCGACGAGATCCGGGCCGGCCGGATGCAGCCCACCGTCCTGGTCCTGATGCGGCCCTCGCCCGCGATGCCCGCCGACCCCGAGTGCGAGAACGTGCCCGGCGGCCCGCAGGCCGAGACCTACTTCGCGAAGGACGTGCCGCGCGCCCTCGGCGCGGCCTACCGGATCGCCAGCGCGCCCGGCAGCTGGGGAGTCATGGGCAACTCCACCGGCGGGTACTGCGCGGCGAAGCTCGCCATGCGGCACCCCGAGGTGTTCGGCGGCGGGGTCTCCATCTCCGGCTACCTCAAGGCCGCGGAGGACGTCACCACCGGCGACCTGTTCAAGGGCAGCCAGCAGCGCCGCGACGAGGCCGACCTGCTGTGGCGGCTGCAGCACCTGCCGATGCCCGCCACCGCGGTGATGCTCAGCGGCGCGGAGAAGGGCGACGGGGACTTCCGCCAGGAGGCGGACGCCTTCACCGCCGCGGCCAAGCCCCCGCTCGCCACCGGCGTGGCCTCCGTTCCCGAGGGCGGCCACAACTACACGACCTGGATCAAGCTGCTGCCGGCGGGCTTCCAGTTCCTCTCGCAGCACCTGAAGGCCTGAGCACCCGAAGGGGCGCCGGGCTCAGGCTGGGGTGAGGGTGCCCGTGTGGAGTTCGCCGACCCGGCCGGTCTCGCCCTCCCAGGTCCAGAAGACCTTGACGGTGAGGGAGTTGAGGTCCATGACGTGGCTGACGGTGATACCGCTGCGCTCCGTCCAGGAGACGAACCAGATGCCCGGGGCGATGGCGGCGACGTGCAGCGGGACGTCCTCGTACTGGCCGGCGGACTCGCCGAGGCCCTCCCATCGGAGCCGGGTGCCGTCCGCGGAGTAGGCGTTGCGGAAGGCGGCGCCGTTGTCGACCTCGAAGAGGTAGGTGCGGCCGGCGAAGCCCGGCAGGGGGGCGGCGGTCATGGCGTGGGCGGTCCTTCGGACGGTCGGTGCGGCGGACGGGTGCGGCCGGGTCCGGCCGCACCCGTCCAACCTATCGGACCGGGGGGCGGGTCAGCAGGAGAAGTTCACGCGGCGGAACGTCACGTAGTGGTCCGCCGTGTAGTAGTCCTCGTGGTAGACCTTGCCGGTGACGATGCGCCGGGCGCCGCGGGTCGAGCTGCCCGGGGTGATCACGGTGTACTCGTGGTAGTAGCCGGTGGTCTGGGCGGGGAGCACGCCTTCCCGGTTCTGGAAGACGATGCCGTCCTGGGAGTAGGGGAACGGCCCGCCCGCGTCGATCAGGCGGATGGTGTCGCGGCCCTGGCTGGGCAGCGCCGAGTAGCAGACGTTGCCGCTGACGGTGGCGTGGGCCTCGGTGGCGACCACGGCGGTGGGGGCGAGGGTCAGCAGGCCGAGGGCGGCGACCGAGACGGCACGGATCTTCAACGCGCGTAGAGTCATTCGCATGACAGCAGTGTGACGCCGGGTCGGGCTGCGCGGAAGGCTTGACGTGAACACTTAACTTACAGGTAACTGCCGCGCCTCCGAGCCGACTTGTGTCGTACCGACACCAGTGGCGTCCGCGCGCGGCGGTCCTGACACGCGGGTGCGCCCGGGCCCCGTCCCTGCGGCGGGCCGGTGACGCCCGGCGGGACCGCTCTGCTGGGCGGGGCGGCGGTCCGACCTGCTGTGACGCTGATCTCAGCGAGCCCCGGCGTATTGGAGACAAAGCGACAATCTGCCTAGCCTGCTCGGGTTCGCCCCACCCGGGCGCACCCGCCGTCGGGACGCCGAATCCTGCCCGACCGACGGCGTTCCCACAGCACACCACGGGCAGGAGCGGGGGACCCACAGGCAGTACCGCCGTGCCTTCCCCCGCCCCTGCCCGGCGGCGGGCGTGGGCGCGGCTCGGGGTGAAGCCGCGTCCACGCACGCGGCCGGGCGACCTCGGCGCCCGAACCCGACAGCTCACCTCGCAGGCGTCGCGGAGGACCCCCCATGCGACCCCGTTCCACTCCTGCCCGCCTCGGCGTGCTGGCCGGCGCGGCCGCGCTGATCGGCGTGCCACTGGCCACCAGCAGCGCCGACGCCGCCACGACCACCGTCTTCCAGGACCGGCTCGCCCCGACCGGCATGACGGCCGGCACCGCGAGCACCGCCTCGCTGACCGTGCACTCCAGCTGGTGCTTCACCGCCAAGACCGTCGGCGTCGGCATCCGCGACGCGAAGGGAACCAACCTGGACTTCCCCGGCAACGCGAGCAACGTCCGGATCTGCCCCGGCGGCGTCACCGTCAACACCGGCGCGCGCACCCTGCCGGCCGGCACCTACACCCAGTTCGGCTTCTGGCAGGACCTGGGCGGCGGCTGGCACAACCTGCCCTCGCGCACCCTGACCGTCGCGGCCACCGGCGCCATCGCACCGACGCCCGCTCCCACGGCGACTCCTACGTCCGCTCCTACGGCGACGCCCACCCCGACGCGGACTCCGTCGCCCGCGCCCACGCCGACGCCGACGCCCAGCGTGAGCCCCACGGCGAAGCCGACTCCGACCGCCACCGCGACGCCCACCCCCACGCCGACGCCGACCCCCACGCCGACCTCGGCGCCCGTGCCCGTCACCGGCAAGTCGCTGACCTGGTCCGAGGAGTTCAGTGCCCCGATCGCCTGGGGCACCAAGTGGACCGGCGACAAGTCCAGCGCCTACCGCTACGGCAACCACAACCCCGACGACAACAAGCTCGACTGGCTGACCACGTCCGGCGTCACGGTCAGCGGCGGTGCGGCGACCTTCACCGCCACCCCGTCCGCGCACACCCTGGAGAACGGCAAGCGGGCCTGGGACACCGGCCTGCTCACCACCGAGTACAGCAAGGACGGCTTCCAGGTCCGCACCGGCGACTACATCGAGGCCCGGGTCAAGCTGCCCGCCGGCAGCGGCGCCTGGCCCGCACTGTGGACCTGGAAGGACGGCAACAACGAGATCGACAGCTTCGAGTACCACCCGGACAACCCGAACCTGCTCGAACTCACCAACCACGTCCGGTCCGGCCTGAAGTACTACACCGACGCCAACGCCGTCGGCGCCGACAAGTGGGTCACCATCGGCACCTACTACGGTGCGAACTCCGTCGACTGGTACGTCAACGGCGCGAAGGTGTTCTCCGACGGCACCGGCGTCGGCGCCAGCTGGTCCGCCTACCCGATCCTGAACCTGTCGCTCAGCGCCGGGCAGTACCACCCGGCGGCGAGCGGCAGCGCGCCGATCAGCTTCAGCGCCGACTACGTCCGCGTCTACCGCTGACCGGTCGCTGACGGACCGTCAGGAAATGCTGAGCGTGAACGGCGTCCGGTCGTTCACCGGGTTGCGGTCGTCCACGCTCACCACCCGCACCTGCCCCACGGCCGTCCGGCCGTGGGGCAGGCCCGCGTCCGCCCGCACCGGCACCAGCGCCGTCGCCGACCGCTGCGCCGGCAGCCCCGCCGGGAACGTGCAACTGACCACCCGTCCGGTCGCCGAGGCACTGCACGAGGACGGAAAGAACGGCCCCTCCGCGGTGAACCCCACCGGCAGCTCCACCAGCACCGTGAACGCCGACCCCGTCCGCTCCGGCCCCCCGTTCTCCACCAGCGCGTGCACCGTGGTCACCCCACCCGCCGCCACCGGATCCGGATCCAGCCGGACCATGCCCAGGTCCGCGTCCGACGGTGCAGCCGCCGCCCCGAGAGCGCCCAGCGCGAGCACGGGGATGGTGAGCAGCAGTACGAGACGGCGCACGGCACGCTCCAGCGAAGAGTGTCCTGACGTTCACTCAGCGTAGCTGAAGGTGGAGGCGAAACGTCGAACGTGCGGAGCTCGGGCAGCCCTGCCGACGGTCGGTCGACCGCTCGAGCCCTGGACGGTCAGCTGTCTTCATCACCGACATACCGGGCGTCCGGGCGGCCCGGCCCAAGGCGTCACCGCCGTCCACCTCCGGACCTCCACCCCCACCCGGGACGGCGAGCCCGTCCTCGCCGACCGGGCTGCCCTGCAGACCGCCCTGGAGAACTCGCTGCACACCTGGGTCGGCAACCTCAAGAACGCCGCTGGGAGCCGGAACTGACGCACCGTCGCGGGCAGGAAGGCTGCAGCCCCGGCGGGATGGTCGGGGCGGCGGCCCGATGGCGGGGTGTCAGAGGACCTGGCCGAGGCGGGCCGCGATGGCCTGCATGAGGGGGACCAGGCCCGCGGCGCCGGACTGGGCTTCGAGGGCCTGGATGCGGGCCTCGGGGCCGGAGACGGAGAGGGCGGTGGGGGTGGGCGCGCCGGGGACGGCGACGGCGAGGCAGCGGACCCCGATCTCCTGCTCCTGGTCGTCGATGACGTAGCCGCGCTCGCGGGCGGTGGCGAGGTGGGTGAGCAGGGCGCCGGGGTCGGTGACGGTGTGCGGGGTGTGGGCCTGGAGCGGGCCGGGGCCGAGCAGGGCGCGGGCCTCGTCCTCGGGGAGCTGGGCCAGCAGGGCCTTGCCGACGCCGGTGCAGTGGGGTTGGACCCGGCGGCCGACCTCGGTGAACATCCGCATCGAGCGGCGGGACTGGACCTGGCCGACGTACACCACCTCGCCGCCCTCCAGGACGGCGAGGTTGGCGGTCTCGCCGGTGGCTTCCATGAGTTCGGCGAGGTAGGGGCGGGCCCAGGACCCGAGCAGGCGGCCGGCGGTCTCGCCGAGGCGGATCAGGCGCGGGCCGAGGGTGTAGCGGCGGGCGGTGTCCTGGCGGACGTAGCCCTGGGTGACCAGGGTGCGGACCAGGCGGTGGATGGTCGGCATCGGGAGGCCGGAGGTGGCGGAGAGTTCGCTGAGGGTGGCGACACCGCCGGAGTCGGCGAGGGCTTCGAGGAGCTGGAAGGCGCGCTCGACGGATTGCACCGAGCCGGCCGCGCGTTCGGTGGGGGTGCTGGCCACGGGCGTTCCCTTGCTGTGGAGTGGAGGAGTAGAGTCCTGGCGATTCATCAACAAACCGTTGAAATTCTGTATCGCGGAAACTAGTCTCCACTGTACAGAACGGAACAGCCCAAGGAGAGTCCATCCCATGGCCGCAGATCAGGGTTCCCCCACCGCCCCGGGCGTCACGGTCGCCGGACCGGCGGTGGCGCGTGCCGAGGAGGTGCTGACCGCGCAGGCGCTGGCGTTCGTCGCGGGCCTGCACCGCGCGTTCGAGGGCAGGCGGCAGGAACTGCTGGCGGCCCGCCGGGCGCGCCGGGCCGAGATCGCCCGCACCGGCACCCTGGACTTCCTGCCGCACACCGCGCAGGTGCGCGCCGCGGACTGGCAGGTGGCCGCCGCGCCGCGCGCCCTGACGGACCGTCGGGTGGAGATCACCGGGCCCACCGACCGCAAGATGGTGATCAACGCCCTGAACTCCGGCGCGAAGGTCTGGCTCGCCGACTTCGAGGACGCCACCGCCCCGACCTGGGAGAACGTGGTCTCCGGGCAGGTCAACCTGATCGACGCGTTCGAGGGCCGGATCGACTTCACCAGCGCGCAGGGCAAGGCGTACACCCTGAAGCCCGCGGCCGAGCTGGCCACCGTGGTGGTCCGCCCGCGCGGCTGGCACCTGGACGAGCGGCACCTGCTGGTGGACGGCACGCCGGTGGCCGGCGCGTTCGTCGACTTCGGCCTGTACTTCTTCCACAACGCGGCCCGGCTGCTGGCCAAGGGCGAGCAGGACCCGAACTCCGGCCCGTACTTCTACCTGCCGAAGACCGAGAGCCACCTGGAGACCCGGCTCTGGAACGAGGTCTTCACCCACGCCCAGGCAGAACTCGGCATCCCCCACGGGACCATCCGCGCCACGGTGCTGATCGAGACCATCACCGCCGCCTTCGAGATGGACGAGATCCTCTACGAACTGCGCGACCACGCCGCCGGGCTGAACGCCGGCCGGTGGGACTACCTGTTCTCGATCGTGAAGAACTTCCGGGACGGCGGCGAGCACTACATCCTGCCGGACCGCAACACCGTCACCATGGCCTCGCCCTTCATGGCCGCCTACACCCGCCTGCTGGTGCAGACCTGCCACCGGCGCGGCGCGCACGCGATCGGCGGCATGGCCGCGTTCATCCCCTCCCGCAAGGACCCGGAGGTCAACGCCGCCGCGCTGGTGAAGGTCCGCGCCGACAAGGAACGCGAGGCGAACGGCGGCTTCGACGGCTCCTGGGTGGCGCACCCCGACCTGGTGCCGGTGGCCCGGGAGTGCTTCGACGCGGTGCTCGGCGAGCGCCCGCACCAGAAGGACAACCCGGGCTCGCCCGAGCAGGTGACGGCCGCTCAACTGCTGGACGTGGCCGGGGCGGGCGGCCACTGCACCCTCGCCGGGCTGCACAACGCCGTCCAGGTCGGCCTGCGCTACATCGAGGCGTGGCTGCGCGGGCTGGGCGCCGTCGGCATCTTCAACATGATGGAGGACGCCGCCACCGCCGAGATCTCCCGCTCGCAGATCTGGCAGTGGATCCACAACGACGTGGTGCTCGCCGACACCGGTGAGAAGGCCACCGGAGACCTGGTCCGCCGCCTGGTCGCCGAGGAACTCGCGGCGCTGCAGGCCGAGTTCGGCGAGTCGGCGTACGCCGCCGGACGCTGGACCGAGGCCGCCGCCCTGTTCGAGCAGGTCGCGCTGGCCGAGGAGTTCCCGGACTTCCTCACCCTGCCCGCGCTCGCCCTGCTCGACTGACACGCTACCGGCCCCGCCCCGCCCCGACCTTGCGCCGAGGCGGACAAGTCCGGGCCCCGAATGCTCCGCCCCGTACGGCCGACACCCTCACTTCGCGGCCGTACGGGGCGGCCTGACGAAAGGCACACGATGGCGCGCATCTTCTTCAACGGCCAGGCGATGACCGGCGGTCCGTTCCACGCCAAGGTCGAGGGCCTGCTGATCGGCCCGGCCCGCACCGCCCCCGGCTACCGCTTCTTCTCGATCCGCGACGAGTGCCCCGGGCTGCTCGCCGACCCCTCGGTGCGGACGGCGATCGAGGGCGAGCTGTACGACGTCCCGCTGGAGCGGCTGCGGGACGAGATCCTCCCGGGCGAACCGCTGGAACTGGAGCTCGGCGTCATCGAGTTGGCCGACGGCACCGCCTCGCTGTCGATGCTGCTGGCCCGCGGCCAGCTGGAGCGCGGCGTGCACCGCGAGATCACCGAACACGGCGGCTGGCGCGCCTACCTCGCCACCCTCGGCCGGGAGGCCTGAAAACCCTGGTGCGGGCGCAACTCAGTCGGCGGAGCAGCTACGTCACCTCCGCCGCCCTCGATCCCTGGACGTCCGACTTCGGCGTCTCGGACGAGGTGGCCGGGCAGGTCGCCCGGCGGATCTCCGACCCCGGCGAGGTCAAGCGCTCCCGCCGGTTCCCGTTCCGCTACCTCGCCGTGTACCGGCACATGCCCTCGCCGCGCTGGGCCACGCGCTGGAGACGGCGTTGCGCCACGCGCTGTCGGCCGTCCCGGTGCAGATCCCGGTCCACGCCTGGAACCTGGCCGGCCACCGACCCGGCCACGCCCCGTCCGGTGGCGCCGGTCGCCACGCCTTCGGCGGCCTGACCGACGCGGCGTTCCGCCTGATACCGCTGCTGGAGGCCGGTCAGCGCGCCAACCGGCCGTAGGAGCAGGACCGTTAGACCGTCCCGGCGGTCAGAGCGTCGCCCAGGGCGGAGCGGGCGTACAGCACGGAGCGGCCGCTGCGGGTCCTGGTCAACAGGCCCGCGGTGGCCAGCGCCGCGAGGTGGCGGCTCACCGCGCCCGGGGTGACGTCCAGCCGGTGGGCCAGGGCCGTGGTGGAGGCCGGCTGCTCCAGCAGGACCAGCAGGCGGGCCCGCGGCGGTCCGATCAACTCCGCCAGCGCCTCCGGGACCTGCGCGGGCGCGGACTCGCCGAGCAGGGCCGTCCCCCGGGCCGGGTAGCTGATCAGCGGCGGCTCGTCCGGGTCGATGACGGTGTGCGCGCGCCGGCCGCACAGCGTCGGGACCAGCACCAGGCCGCGGCCCGCCACCGGCGTGTACCGGCCGCCCAGCGCCCGCACCCGCGGGTCCGGGTCGTCCAGCCGCAGCACCCCCGCCCGCCAGGACAGCTCGGGGGCCAGGTCCGCGAACAGGCCCTCCGCGCCGCGCTCCGCGAACCGCCGCCCCCGGTACGCCAGATCGGCCTCCAGTACAGTCCGCGCCCGCGGCCACCACCGCGGCAGCAGGCAGCGCTCCCAGTACGCGCGCAACTGGGCCACGCAGCGCGCCCGCAGCTCCACCGGATCGTCCAGCAGCGAGGCGACCGGCTCCGGCGGCGGCGCCCCGTCACCCCGGTACGCGGCCCTGAAGTCCTTCACCACCGCCCCCGGCGGCGTCGCCGCGACCAACGCCAACTCGCTCTCGAAAGAAGGCCGTTGGGCGATCGGCCGGGGCGTCAGGAAGTCCGGCACCCAGACCCTCGGCGTCACCAGCGCATCCAGCAGCGGCGCGTCCAGCGACCGGTACTCCGCCTCCCAGGACGCCGTCCAGCGCCGGAAGTGCGGGTACCTGGCGGGGGAGCGGCGCGCCCGCAGGCTGAACACGGCCTCCTGCAGGGGCGAATAGGTGATCCAGGTGGTGGCGAGGTCGTCCACGCCGAAGGCGAACTCGAACATTGACCCCAACGGTAAAAGAATGCCCGGCGGTTGGGAACACTGGTGTTCTGACGGCCATGACCGCCACCGCCGCGCCCGCCGGGCGCCGCTCGCTGCTGCCCGCCGACCCGGTCCTGCGCCGGCTCGCCGTGCTGACCGCCGTCAACACCGTCGGCAACGGCCTCTACTACTCCGTCAGCGCCCTCTACTTCACTCGCCAAGTCGGCCTGAGCGCATCGCAGTTGGCCACCGGTATGGCGGTCGCCGGAATCGCCGGGATGCTGGCCGGCGTCCCCTTCGGACGCCTCGCCGACCGGATCGGCCACCGCCGCCTGCTGTACGTCCTCGGGCCGCTGCAGGCCGCCGCCGTCCTCGGCTACGCCTTCGTGCACGGCTTCGCGGCGTTCGTGGTGGCCATCGTGCTCGCCACCGTGCTGGAACGCGGCGCGATCGCCGTGCGCAGCGCACTCGTCGCGCACGTGCTGCCCGCCGAGGAACAGGCGCGCTCCCGGGCGCTGCTGCGCTCGGTGATGAACGCCGGGCTGATGCTCGGCAGCGCGGGCGCCGTGCTCGCCCTCCAGGCCGACACCTACTCCGGCTACGCGGCGGTCCTCGCTCTGGACGCCGCCAGCTTCGCCGCCTGCTCGCTGCTGCTGGGCGGCCTCCCCGACGCCCGGGTGCCGACCTCGCCGCGGGAGCGCAGGCAGCGGCCGCGCACCGCGCTCGCCGACCGCCGCTACCTGCTGGTCGCCCTCCTGCACGCCGTCCTGGAACTCCAGTTCGCCATGCTGGAGATCGGCATCCCGCTGTGGATCGCCACCCGCACCCACGCCCCCCGCACCATGATCGCCGTGGTGGTCGTCGTCAACAGCGTCGCCGTGGTGCTCTTCCAGGTCCGCGCCGGCCGCGGCGTCGTCGACCTCCGCAGCGCGGCCCGCGCCTGCGCCCGCGGCGGCGTCCTGCTCGGCGCCGCCTGTCTGGTGTACGCGGCGGCCGCCGGGCACGGGGCCGTGCTCGCCGTCGTGCTGATCCTGGCCGGCGTCCTGCTGCACTCCCTCGCCGAACTCCTCACCTCCGCCGGTGGCTGGACCCTCAGCCTCGACCTCGCCGACCCCGCCGCCCACGGCGAGTACCAGGGCGTCTTCATGAGCGGCCAAGCCGCTTCCCACGTCACCGGCCCGCTGGTCATCACCGCCACCGTCCTCACCCACGGCGCCACCGGCTGGGCCCTGCTCGCCGCCCTGCTGGCCGCCGCCGGTCTGACGATCCCGCTGGCCGTGCGCGGAGCGAAGCCCGCCTGACGCCCGGTCGGCCCCGGCCGGGCGTACGCGTGGGTCGGCCCCGGACCGTTCGCCGCGGTCCGGGGCCGGGGGTCCGGGAGCCCGCCGTCGTCCCTGGCGGCGGGCCCCCGGAGTGGAGGGGGTGTCAGCCGCGGGCGGCGAGCGTGCGGGCGGCGCGGGCGGCGGCGAGGGCGATGCGGTCCTCGTCGACGGTGGTGAGGCGGCCGTTCTCGACGACGGCGTTGCCGTTGACGAAGAGGGTGGCGAGCGGGGGGAGGGCGCCGAGGACGAGCGCGGCGACCGGGTCGGCGATCGAGGAGTGCAGGACGCCGTCGATCTTCCAGAGGGCGAGGTCGGCGAGCTTGCCGGCCTCGATCGAGCCGATCTCGGCCTGGCGGCCGAGGACCCGCGCGCCGCCCATGGTGCCCAGGCGCAGCGCCTGACGGACGGTCAGCGCGTCGGGCCGGCCGTGCAGGCGGTTGATCAGGAGGGCGTTGCGCAGTTCGGTGCCGAGTTCGCCGGACTCGTTGGAGGCGGTGCCGTCGACGCCGAGGCCGACCGGTACGCCGGCGGCGAGCATGTCGGGGACGCGGGCGATGCCGGCAGCCAGCCGGGCGTTGGAGGACGGGCAGTGCGCGACGCCGGTGCCGGTCTCGGCGAACTTGGCGATGTCGGAGTCGTTCATGTGGACGCAGTGCGCCATCCAGACGTCCTCGCCGAGCCAGCCGGTGGACTCGAAGTAGTCGGTCGGACCCATCCCGAACAGCTGCTTGCAGAACTCCTCCTCCTCGGCGGTCTCCGAGCCGTGGGTGTGCAGGCGCACTCCCTTGCGGCGGGCCAACTCGGCCGACCGGCGCATCAGTTCGGTGGAGACCGAGAAGGGCGAGCAGGGCGCGATCGCGACCTGGAGCATGGAGCCGAAGGAGGAGTCGTGCCACTTGTCGACGGCGGATTCGGAGGCGGCGAGGATCTCGTCGGTGTCCTCCACCGCGTGGTCCGGCGGCAGGCCGCCGTCCTTCTGGCTGCGGTCCATCGAGCCGCGCAGCGCGGTGAAGCGCAGCCCGAGCTCCTGGACGCCGGCGATGGAGGAGCCGAGCACGTCGCCGCCGCCGCGCGGGAAGACGTAGTGGTGGTCGGAGGCGGTGGTGCAGCCCGACTTGAGCAGCGCCGCGGCGGAGCCCTGGGTGGCGGCGTGCACCAGGTCCTCGTCGATCCGGGCCCAGGTCGGGTACAGCGCCACCAGCCAGTCGAACAGGATGTCGTCCTGGGCCAGGCCGCGGGTGATCCACTGGTAGAAGTGGTGGTGGGTGTTGACCAGGCCGGGGGTGAGCAGGTGCCCCTCGCCGTTGATCCGTCGCACCACGTTGTCCAGCCAGTTCGGGGCGGGCCCGTCGCCGACCGACTCGATGGTGTTGCCGAGGATGACCACGTGGCCGCGGGCGTACTCGGTGTCCGTGGCGTCGACGGTGGCGATCGCGACGTTCTCGATCACGATCCGCCGGTCGGCGGCGGGGGGCTGGACTGCCATGGGGGGACTCCTAGGGGGGAACGGCCGGCCGAGGTGCCGACGTGGTGGAACAGCAGGTTGAGCAGGACCGCGGCCAGGCAGCCGGCCGAGATGCCGGAGTGCATCAGGGTGCGGACGGCCTCCGGGAACCCGTCGTAGAAGGTGGGCGCCGCGATCGGGACCAGGCCGACGCCGAGCGACACCGACACCAGGACGGTGTGCGAGGTGGACTCCATCCCGGCCTCCGCGAGGGTGCGGATGCCGGACGCCGCGACGGTCCCGAACAGCACGATCCCCGCGCCGCCGAGCACCGGCTGCGGCACCAGCGACACCAGGGAGCCGAGCACCGGGAACAGTCCCAGCAGCACCAGGATGCCCCCGCCGGCCGCGACCACGTACCGGCTGCGCACCTTGGTGAGCGCGACCAACCCGATGTTCTGCGCGAACGCGCTGCACGCGAAGCCGTTGAACACCGGGCTGACCGCGGTGGCCAGTCCGTCGGCGCGCAGGCCGGCCGCCAGGGTCGGTTCGTCGGCCTCGCGGTCGACGATCCGGCCCAGGGCGAGCATGTCGGCGGTGGACTCGGTCATCGAGACCACCATGACGATGCACATGGACGCGATCGCGGCAGCGTCGAACACCGGCGCGCCGAAGTGGAACGGCGAGGGCAGCGCGAACACCTCCGCCCCGCCGACGGCGGAGAAGTCGGCCAGACCGAGCGGGAAGGCCGCCAGGGTTCCGACGGCCAGCCCGATCAGCAGGGACATCTGCTGCCAGAAGCCCTTCAGCAGCCGGTTGCCCAGCACCACCGCGCCGAGCGTGAACCCGGCCAGGCAGATCGCCCTGACGGAGCCGTAGCCGGGTGCGGACGGCGAACCGCCGCGCGCCCAGTTGATCGCCACCGGCAGCAGGGACACCCCGATGAGGGTGATCACGGTGCCCTGCACGACCGGCGGGAAGAACCTGACCAGCCGACAGAAGTACGGCGCCGCGAGGAAGCACAGGACCCCCGCGACGATCACCGCCCCGAAGACCACCGGGAGGGCGTCCTTCGGCCCGTGCTCCTTCGCTATCGCCAGCATCGGCGCGACGCCGGCGAACGAGACCCCGTTGACGAACGGGAGCCGGGCTCCGATCCGCCAGACGCCGAGGGTCTGGAGCAGGGTGGCCAGGCCCGCGGTGAACAGGCTGGCCGAGATCAGCAGGGCGAGTTCGCCGGGCGTCAGCCCGACGCCCGCGCCCACGATCAGGGGTGGAGCGACCACGCCGGCGTACATCGCGGCGACGTGCTGCAGCCCGGTGCCGAACAGCTTCGGCGGGGAGAGCACCTCGTCGACCGGGTGGACGGGGGTGGAACCGTCGTCAGATCCGCGCGTGGCGCGGGTGGTGCGGAGTGCCATGGAAGTAGCCCCTTTGCTGCCCCAGGCTCTCGGCGCGCCCGGGCGCTGGAGAGGGTGTGGTCGGTCCGAGGGCGGGACGACGGTGCAGGGTCCCTCGGGCTCGGCTCTCCAGCTCCCGGGACTGCCGCCGTGAGGGCGGGCACGGTCTCCGAACAGGGTGGGGGAGGGAGAGAGATGCGGTGCGGAGGTGCGACGGCGCGTCAGGCGACCGGGATGACCGGGGTGACGCCCTCGCGGTGCACGGTGCCCTCGATCAGGCCGTACATCCGGTCGGCGGCGTAGTAGACCTCGTTGTCGTTCTTCAGTCCGAACGGCTCCAGGTCGACCAGGAAGTGGTGCTTGTTCGGCAGCTCCAGGCGGACCTCGTCCACCTCGGCGCGGCTGTTCAGCACCCGGGTGCCCATCGCGTGCAGGGTCTGCTGCAGCGAGTAGGAGTAGGTCTCGGCGAAGGCCTCCAGCAGGTGCCGGCGGACCTGCTGGTACGAGCGGTTCCAGTTCGGCTCGGGCTGGCCGTCGCGGCCGTGGAAGCCGAACGCCCAACGAGCCGTCACCTGGGTGGCCAGGATGCGGTCGTACGCCTCCTGGAGGGTGGTGTAGCGGTCCTTGATGTAGCCCCAGAACTCCGAGTTGGTGGTGTTCATCACCACCAGGTCCTTCAGGCCGGAGATCACCCGGAACCGGTCGCCGTCGTACACCACCTCGGTGGTGCGCACCTCCTGGCCCTTGCGGACGAAGGAGTGGCCGACCTCCTCGGAGCCGATGAAGCGCGAGCTGGAGTCGGGAGTCCTGATCCGCTCCCAGCCGTACTCCTCGACCCGGATCCGGGCGCTGTGCACGACGCCGCGCTCGGTGTCGTCGACGAAGTGCCGGGCGAGCAGGACCGCGAAGCCCTCGGCCGACTCGATGCCGTGCTCCTTGGCGTAGGCGTACACGGTGTTCTTGGTGGTGTCGGTGGGGAGGCAGTTGGCGTTCGAGCCGGTGAGGTGCACGTCGTCGAACTCGCCGCGCAGCGAGACCGAGACGTTCAGGTCCTTGATCTCGTGCCGGGTGGAATCGCGGTAGACCCGGACGATGCGGTTCTCCGCCTTGCCGTACTGGTTCTGACCGAGCACGTGGGCCATGACGTGGCTCCTAAGCTTCAGGCCGGTCTACCTAGCTTCCGCGGTAGACCGAGTAGCCGAACGGGTTGAGCAGCAACGGCACGTGGTAGTGGTGCTGCGCGGGCGCGACCGTGAAGACGATCGAGACCTCGGGGAAGAACGGCTGCTCCGCCGACCGGTCCGCGAAGTACGCGGCGGTGTCGAAGAGCAGCCGGACGACCGAGCCCGCCTCCACGGCCGGCAGGTTCTTGACCCGGCCGTCGGAGTCCGTGGCGGAGGCGCCGAGCACCTTCCAGCCACCCTCGGTTTGCAGTGCCAGCTCGACCGGGACGCCTTCGGCCGGGCGGCCGAGGCTGGTGTCGAGCACATGCGTGGAGATGCCGGTCATGGGGGAAAGACCTCACTGATGGCAGGGAGTGACTGTCCGTCAGGCCGTTACGGCGCGTCAAGAAGTCGGTCGATACGAATGTCGTTGATCTTGCGCAGCTCGCCCCGGACGATCTCCGCCTCGGCGGCGGGGGAGTTCGGGTACCGCTCGCGCAGGGCGGCGAGCATGCCGTCCGCGGTGCGGCCGGTCGCGCAGATCAGGAAGACGTGGCCGAACTTCGCCTCGTAGGCGGCGTTGGCCGCGCGCAACTCGTCCAGCAGGGCCTGCTCGGCCCCGCGGACGCCGGCCTGCTCGCGCTCGGAGGTGGCGTCGCCGGTCTTCGGCGTGCCGATCCGGGCGTGGCCGGCCATCGCGTCGTGCAGGTCGTCCGCGGACAGCTCCGCCACCGCCTTCGCGTTGGCGGCGAGCAGGTCGGCGCGGTCGGACCAGGGGCGGGACGCCGCGACGGCGGCGGCCCAGGTGGGGCTGGAGCAGATCTCCAGCAGGGTCTCGCGCAGCTCGGACGCGTCAGCGGCGGCCAGGGCGGCGAGGGCAGGGGGTGGCTGGGTCACGGGTGGACCTCCTGGAGGGTTGGTGCCACCCGCACAAGCTAGATCCGCCGCAACAGGCCGTCAACACTTTGTTGAACTGTTGGTGGTTACGATTCACGGCACCGGGTCGGGCGGCCCGGTGCCGTGTGCGATCCGCCAAGCAGCGCCCGCCGGGTCAGGGCTTCTCCTGCCGGTTCAGGTAGTTGTACACGGTGAACCGGCTGACGCCGAGCGCCGACGCGACGGTCTCCACCCCGTGGCGGACGGTGAAGGCCCCGCGTTCCTCCAGCAGGGCAACCACGCGCTGCTTCTCCGCGCGGTCCAGTTCGGTCAGCGGCCGACCGTCGAACTGGCGGGCCATCTCGGCCAGCAGCCGGTCCAGCGCACTGCTCAGGTGCGGCAGCCGCACCGCCACCGCGGGCGCGCCGTCCCACTCCAGGACGACGTCCTCGGCGCGGGCCTCGGCGGGCGCCACCGCCGTCGCGCCGACCGCCTCCAGCAGCGGCGTCAGGGCCGCCGCCAGCGGGTGGTCCAGGGCCTCGCTCACTGCGTATCCCCTCCTTCGGGTGCTACCGCGTCGTCTTCCCCGGCCAGCACGCTGACCTGGACCGAGATCCGGCTGGCCCCCGCTGCCAGGGTCTCCCGCAGCAGGCGGGTGACGGCGGCCAGCGCCTGCTCGGCATCGCCCTCGGCGCTGGTGCCGAACGGTCCGACCGAGACCTCCAGGCCCGCTTCGTCGACCACCCGGCGCGCGGCCTTGGCGTGCTCGGGGAAGCCGTCCAGCTCGAACGGCTCTGTCGTGAACTCCACCATCAATCGCACTCGCTCACCTTATCGACCGGCCTGGTCGATCAGACAGCGGTCGGGTTGTCCGACCGGCGGCGTTCGGCGGCTTCAACAAATTGTTGCGACGACCTTGACAGTCCGGCCGGGCGGCGGAGAAGCTTCCATCAAGCAGAATCCATCTTCCGTATCGTGGAACTCTGGGACCCTGCAAGGCGAGAGAGCGAGAGGTGAACGACGTGACCGCTGCCGCCCAGCACCGCTTCACGGTCAACCTGTCCATCCTGTTCGGCGAACTGCCCCTGCTGGAGCGGCCCGCCGCGGCCGCCGCGGCCGGGTTCGCGGCGGCCGAGCTGTGGTGGCCCTTCGGCGAGAACCACACCCCCGGGGCGGAGGAACTGGACGGCCTGGTCGGCGCGTTCGAGGCGGCCGGGGTGCAGCTCACCGGCCTGAACTTCCTCGACGACCTGGCGCGCGGCGCCCGCGGGACGCTGTCGCTGCCCGCCGAGAGCGAGCGGTTCCGGGAGAACATCCCGGTCGCGGTGCACCTCGCCGAACGCCTCGGCACCGGCGCCCTCAACGCCCTCTACGGCAACCGGGTGGCCGGCGTCGACCCCGCCGCGCAGGACGCGCTCGCGCTGGAGAACCTCGTCCTCGCGGCGCACGCCGCGCACTCGATCGGGGCGATCCTGCTGGTCGAGACGCTGAACGCGGTGGAGTCCCCCGAGTATCCACTGGTCAGCGCGGCCGCCGCGATCGACGTGGTCGACAAGGTCAACGCCGCCACCGGGCTCGGCAACGCCAAGTTCCTCTGCGACCTCTACCACCTGGCCCGCAACGGCGAGGACCCGGCCGCGGTGATCACCGCGTACGCGGACCGGATCGGCCACGTGCAGATCGCCGACACCCCGAACCGCAATGAACCCGGCACCGGCGAACTCGACTTCGAGGACCTGTTCGCCCGCCTCACCGCCGCGGGCTACCAGGGGCGGATCGGCCTCGAGTACCGCCCCGCGGGCGGCGTCAGCGCCGAGAGCTTCGACTGGCTGCCGCGCGAGCTGCGCGGCGCGCGCTGACCCGCACTTCTCCTCCGACTGACCCTCACCTAAGGACGTCCCCGCGATGAGCCGCAAGATCGCTTTCATCGGCCTCGGCATCATGGGCAAGCCCATGGCCGTCAACCTGGTCAAGGCCGGCCACCACGTCACCGGCTACAACCTCACCCAGGAGCCCATCGACGCCCTGGTCGCCGCCGGCGGCCACGGCGCGGGCTCGATCGCCGAGGCCGTCGCCGACGCCGAGGTGGTCATCACCATGGTCCCCGCCGACCCGCACGTGGAGCAGGCGATCCTGGGCGAGGGCGGTGTCCTGGAGAACGTCGCCGCCGGCGCGCTGGTGATCGACATGTCCAGCATCACCCCGCAGACCTCGATCAAGGTCGCCGCCGCGGCCGCCGAGAAGGGCGTCCGGACGCTGGACGCGCCGGTCTCCGGCGGCGAGGCCGGGGCCGTCGAGGCGGTGCTGTCGATCATGGTCGGCGGCGCGGCGGAGGACTTCGCCGAGGCCAAGCCGCTGTTCGACGCGCTCGGCACCACCGTGGTGCACGTCGGCCCGGCCGGCGCGGGCCAGACCGTCAAGGCCGCGAACCAGCTGATCGTCGCCGTCAACATCCAGGTGCTGGCCGAGGCCGTCGTCTTCCTGGAGAACGCGGGCGTCGACCTGGCCGCCGCGCTCGACGTGCTCGGCGGCGGGCTGGCCGGCTCCACGGTGCTGAACCGCAAGAAGGGCAACATGCTGGGCCGCGAGTTCGCGCCCGGGTTCCGGATCGACCTGCACCACAAGGACATGGGCATCGTGACGGACGCCGCCCGCGCCGTCGGGGCCGCGCTGCCGCTCGGTGCGGTCGCTGCGCAGCTGGTCGCCTCCGCCCGCGCCAACGGCGACGGGGGGCTGGACCACTCCGCCCTGCTGCGCGGGGTCGAGCGGCTGTCGGGCCGCGAGGTCAAGTAACAGACTCCCCCTGACGGCGTGTACCTGTCCGGTCGTGCCCGCGCCCTCAGGGGGTCCAAGCCCCCTCCCCGCCGAGGGGAGCCTCGTATCGCGAGGTCGGCGGGGAGGGTGGGGTGGGGGAGTCGAGGTTCGGGGAGAGCCGAAGCCTCCTGAGGTGCAGTTGCCCCGCGAGAGCGACGCCACGAACTCTCGCCGTTCCGCCCCCGGCCTTCGGCCGGGAGGTGCCCCCAGAGCCCCAGGTGGTTCTTCGCTGCAGAAAGGTGATCTCTCGTGCGAGGTCATGTGGTCGTTGCCCCCGACAAGTTCAAGGGGTCGCTGGAGGGGGCGGAGGTCGCGGCGCGGATCGCGGCCGGGGTTCGGCGGGCGGTGCCCGGGGTGGAGGTGCGGGAGCTGCCGGTGGCCGACGGCGGGGAGGGGACCCTGGCGGCGGCGCTCGCGGCCGGGTTCTCGCGGGTCGAGGTGAAGGTCGCCGGGCCGACGGGGCTGCCGGTGGTGGCGGGGCTGGCGGTGAAGGGGGAGACCGCCGTCGTCGAGCTGGCGCAGGCGTCGGGGCTGGCCCGGCTGCCCGGGGGGCGGACGGCGCCGCTGGCGGCCGGGTCCTACGGCGTGGGCCGGCTGATCGCCAAGGCGGTGTCGCTCGGGGTGACCCGGGTGGTGCTGGGCCTCGGCGGCAGCGCCTGCACGGACGGCGGAGCGGGGATGGTCCAGGCGCTGGGCGTGGAGCTGTACGACGCCGACGGCGCGCCGCTGCCGCCCGGCGGGGCCGCGCTGCGCCGACTGGCCAGGGTGGAGCCCGGGCCGCTGGCGGAGGTGCTGCGGGGGGTGCACGTGATCGTCGCGTGCGACGTCGACAACCCGCTGCTGGGCCCGCGTGGTGCGGCCGCCGTGTACGGGCCGCAGAAGGGCGCGGACGCCGCCGACCTGCTGGTGCTGGAGGAGGGGCTGACCCGGTGGGCGGACGCCGTGGCGGAGCTGACGGGCCGTGACGTCCGGGACGCGCCCGGCGCGGGCGCGGCCGGCGGGGTCGGGTTCGCGGCGCTGGCCCTGCTGGGGGCGACCATGCGGCCCGGCATCGAGCTGCTGCTGGAGCTGCTCGGCTTCGAGCAGGCCGTCCGGGGGGCCAGGCTGGTGGTGACCGGCGAGGGCTGCCTGGACGCGCAGACCCTGCACGGGAAGGCGCCGGCGGGTGTCGCCGCGGCGGCGGCCCGGGCCGGGGTGCGGGTGGCGGCGGTGGCCGGCCGGCTGGAGCTGGCGGAGCGGGAGTGGCGGGCCGCCGGCTTCGCCGAGGCGCTGGCGCTGGCCGATCTGGCGGCCGATCCGGCCGACTCGATGGCCCGGGCGGGCGAACTCGCCGAGCTCGCGGGGGAGCGGCTCGCGGCCGCGCTGCTGACCTGACGGGCCGTTGAGTCCTCGTACGTTCCTACATTGACGTTTTGTTGAAGGCGGGCCTACGCTCCCAGCACTCCTTCGGCCCACCCCGTTTCCACCCGACGTTCGGAGGTCCCTCATGCCCATCGGCGACACCGCGGTGATCCGCTCCCGGCGGGTGGTCCTGCCGGGCGGCGAACGCCCCGCCGACGTGCTGGTGCGGGCCGGGAAGATCGAGCAGATCGCCGAGCACGGCGCCCTGCTGGTCGGCGACCGGCAGCTCACCGACCTCGGGGCGACGGCGCTGCTCCCCGGCCTGGTCGACACCCACGTGCACGTCAACGAGCCCGGCCGGACCGACTGGGAGGGCTTCGCCTCCGCGACCAAGGCCGCCGCGGCCGGCGGCGTGACCACCGTCATCGACATGCCGCTGAACTCGATCCCGCCGACCACCACCGTCGAGGGGCTCGACGCCAAGCGGAGGACCGCCGACGGCCAGGCGTGGGTGGACCTGGGCTTCTGGGGCGGCGCCGTGCCCGGCAACACCGGCGAGCTGGCCGGCCTGCACCGGGCCGGGGTGTTCGGGTTCAAGTCCTTCCTGGCCCCGTCCGGGGTGGACGAGTTCCCGCACCTGGCCACCCCCGCCGACCTGGAGTCCGCGCTCGCCGAACAGGCCCGCCTCGGCGCGCTGGCGATCATCCACGCCGAGGACCCGGCCGTGCTGGACGCCGCGCCGCACGTCCCCGGCGTCCGCTACCGCGACTTCCTGGCCTCCCGCCCGGACGACGCGGAGGCCGCCGCCGTCGCCGGACTGCTGGAGTGCGCCCGCCGCACCGGCGCCCGGGTGCACATCCTGCACGTGTCCTCCGCCGCCGTGCTGCCGCTGCTGCGGGCCGCCCGCGAGGACGGCGTGCAGGTGACCGCGGAGACCTGCCCGCACTACCTGACGCTGGCCGCCGAGCAGGTCCCGGACGGCGACACCGCGTTCAAGTGCTGCCCGCCGATCCGTGACGAGTCCAACCGCGACCTGCTCTGGCAGGCCCTCGCGGACGGCGAGTTCATCGCCGTGGTCTCCGACCACTCGCCGTCCACGCCCGACCTGAAACTGCTGCAACGCCTCGGCGGCAGCGGCGACTTCGCCGCCGCCTGGGGCGGCATCGCCTCCCTGCAGCTGGGCCTGCCCGCCGTCTGGACCGAGGCCCGCCGACGCGGCCACACCCTGGCGGACGTGGTCCGCTGGATGTCCGCCGGCCCCGCCTCGCTGGTCGGCCTGACCGGCGCCAAGGGCGCCATCGCCCCCGGCTGCGACGCCGACCTGGTGGCCTTCGACCCGGACGCCGGGTTCGCCGTCCACGCCGAACGGCTCCACCACAAGAACCCCGTGACCCCGTACGCGGGCCGCACCCTCACCGGACAGGTCCGCACCACCTGGCTGCGCGGGCAGCCCGTCGACCCCGACGGCGCGCCGCACGGCCGCCAGATCACCCGGCGCTGAGCCTCCGCGGAGCGGCTCCACCGCCACCTCCCGCCGCGGGCCCGTACCTCCCGCCCGGATCATCCGACGCTGAAGAAGAGACGAAGGAGAGTCAGTTGAGTACTGATCAGACCGCGAACGCGCCGTTCACCGAGCTGGTCGACCTGGCCTCCCGGCTGCTCGGCGCGGGCGTGGTCGCCACCAACGAGGACACCTTCGCCGACGCCGAGAACCTGCTGGTCGCCAAGCCCGCCGAGTTCCGCCCGCACACCTTCGGCCACAAGGGCCAGATTATGGACGGCTGGGAGTCCCGCCGCCGACGCGGCGTCAGCGCCCAGCAGCCGCACCCCACCGACGAGGACCACGACTGGGCGATCGTCCGGCTGGGCGCCGCCGGCGTGGTGCGCGGCGTGATCGTCGACACCGCGTTCTTCACCGGCAACTACCCCGAGACCGCCTCCGTGCAGGCCGCCTCGGTACCCGGCCACCCCTCGCCCGAGGAACTGGCCGACGCCGAGTGGACCGACCTGGTCCCGCGCACCCCGCTGAGCGGGAACACCGCGCACGCGTTCCCCGTCGAGGACCCGACCCGGTACACCCACGTGCGGCTCAACATCTGGCCGGACGGCGGCGTCGCCCGGCTCCGGGTGCACGGCGAGGTGCTGCCCGATCCGCGGGAGCTGGCCGGCCTCACCTTCGACCTGGCGGCCCAGGAGTACGGCGGCGTGGCCGAGGCCGCGTCCGACCGGTACTTCTCCTCCCCGCACAACCTGAACGCTCCCGGCCGAGCCACCGTCATGGGCGACGGCTGGGAGACCCGTCGGCGGCGCGACAAGGCCAACGACTGGGTGCGAGTGGCCCTGGCCGGGGGCGGCGAGGTCCTGGCGGCGGAGGTGGACACCTCCTGCTTCGTCGCCAACGCCCCCGGCTGGGCCGAACTCGTCGGCACCGACGGCGAGACCGAGACCGTGCTGCTGCCGCGCACCCGCCTGCAGCCCGACACCCGCCACCGCTTCCGGCTCCCCGCCGGCACCCCGGTCACCCACGTCCGGATCAACGTCTACCCCGACGGCGGCCTCGCCCGCCTGCGCCTCACCGGCCGCCTCACCCCCGCCGGCCAGGACGCGCTGGCGCTGCGCTGGTTCAACGCCCTGCCCGCCGCCGAGGCCCGGCAGGCCCTCGCCGAGGCGAACCTCCCGGCAGACCTGGCCGACGTGCGCCCGCTCACCGACGCGGGCGCCGTCCGCGCGCTGTACGCGAACTGACGCGCCGCCGGGCCGCCGCCCTCCCCCTGTCTGCACCGCATCGCACCTCGAAGGATCACGCATGCCCAGAACCCTCACCACCGAGTCCGGCGCGCCCGTGGCGGACAACCAGAACAGCGCGTCCGCCGGCGAGTACGGCCCGCTGCTGATCCAGGACCAGCAACTGCTGGAGAAGCTGGCCCGGTTCAACCGGGAGCGGATCCCGGAGCGCGTGGTGCACGCCCGCGGCTCGGGCGCGTACGGCTACTTCGAGGTGACCGACGAGGTCTCGCAGTACACCAAGGCCGCGTTCCTGTCCGCCGTCGGCAAGCGCACCGAGCTGTTCCTGCGCTTCTCCACCGTCGCGGGCGCGCTCGGCTCCACCGACGCGGTCCGCGACCCGCGCGGATTCGCCGTCAAGTTCTACACCGAGCAGGGCAACTACGACCTGGTCGGCAACAACACCCCGGTGTTCTTCATCAAGGACCCGATCAAGTTCCCGGACTTCATCCACTCGCAGAAGCGCGACCCGTACACCGGCATCCAGGAAGCCGACAACGTCTGGGACTTCTGGGCGCACTCGCCGGCCTCCACCCACCAGATCACCTGGCTGTTCGGCGACCGCGGCATCCCCGCCTCCTACCGCCACATGAACGGCTACGGCTCGCACACCTACCAGTGGGTCAACGCCGAGGGCCGCGCGCACTGGGTGAAGTACCACTTCAAGACCAACCAGGGCATCCGCTCGCTGGACGCCGGCCAGGCCGCCGACACCGCCGGCGGCGACGCCGACAGCCACCAGCGCGACCTGCACCAGGCCATCGAGCGCGGGGTGTTCCCGTCCTGGACGCTGTACGTCCAGCTGATGCCGGTCGAGGACGCCGCCGACTACCGGTTCAACCCGTTCGACGTCACCAAGGTGTGGCCGCACGCGGACTACCCGCTGGTCAAGGTCGGCCGGCTGGTGCTCAACCGGAACCCGGACAACGTGTTCGCCGAGGTCGAGCAGGCCGCGTTCTCGCCGAACAACTTCGTGCCCGGCATCGGCCCGTCGCCCGACAAGATGCTGCAGGGCCGGCTGTTCGCCTACGCCGACGCCCAGCGCTACCGCCTCGGCGTCAACCACACCCAGCTGCCCGTCAACGCCCCGCGGGCGGTCGAGGCCGCCAACTACGGGCAGGACGGCTACAGCGCGCTCAACCGCAACGGCCGCACCAAGAACTACGAGCCCAACTCGTACGACGGCCCCGCCCAGACCGACGAGCCGCTGCACGCCCCGCTCGCCGTCACCGGCCACACCGGAAGCTGGACCACCGCCGCGCACGCCAAGGACGACGACTTCCACCAGGCCGGCGAGCTCTACCGGCTGATGTCCGAGGACGAGAAGGCCCGCCTGATCGCCAACCTGGCGGGCTCGCTGGCCTCGGTCGTCCGCGACGACGTGGTGGAGAAGAACCTCGCCCACTTCCACGCCGCCGACCGCGACTACGGCTCCCGTCTGGCCACGGCAGTGGCGCAGCTCCGCGCCGCGAACGAGGACTGAGTCCCACCCCTGACCGACTGACGCACCCTCAGCCGGGCCCCTCCCCCTCGACCCGCGGGGGAGGGGCCCCGCGCGCGTTCGGCACCTCAAGGGGGCCGGGCGTCGGGGCATATGCGTGTCAAGGGTGGTGGGGTTCGGTGGGGCGAATATCCGGTGAGGGGGAGGTGGGGAGGTGGTGGGCTGGTTAGGCTGGATGTGGCGGCGGGGAGCGGCGGAGGGGCGGGGCCATGTCGACGGTGAGTTGGGGTGGGCGCGAGGGGCTGCTCGGGGCGGGGGCCGGCGGGGCCGGGCCGTTCGGGGTGCTGCGGCGGGCGCTGCGGCTGCTGGAGGCGGTGGACCGGCGGCCCGGCGGCGCCACGCTCGGTGAACTGGCCCGGGAGCTGACCATGCCGGAGACCCTGGTGCAGCAGCTCGCCGAGGAGCTGGAGACCGAGGGGTACCTGGTGAACCTGGACGGCGCGTGGGCGCTGGGCGGGGCGTTCACCCTGCTGGGCGCGCAGCACCGGGAGCCGATGGTGCGCGCCAGGCTGCACCATCGCCTGGCGGAACTGCGCGACGAGCTGGGCGCCGCGGTGTACTTCAGCCGCTACCACGACGGCGAGCTGTCGGTGGAGGCGGTGAGCGCCGACGAGCACGCCCCGGCGGTGCACGAGTGGGTGGACTTCCGGGCGACGGCGCACGCCTCGGCGATCGGGAAGTGCCTGCTCGCCCAACTCGACCACGACGCACGGCTGGACCACCTGGCCCGGCACCCGGTGGCCCGGCTGACCTCCCGCACCATTACCGAGACCGACCGGCTGCTGCACCGCCTGGACCGGCAGCCGGCCACCGTCCCGGTGCTGGACCTGCAGGAGTACTCGATGGACACGGTGTGCGCGGCCGTGCCGATCGTCGCGGGCAGCACGGTGGGCTGCCTGGCGACCTCGCTCCCGGTGGATCAGGCGTACCGGCTGCGCGAGGCGGCCGACCTGCTGACCCTGCGGGCGACGCCGCTGATGCTGGCGATGGCGGTCTGAGGCCGGTCGGTCCGCGCTCGCGACAAGTCACTTGTGGGAGCGCTCCCGTCGTGGGGAGGATGGGGTATGAGTGAACACCTGGGGCGGGCCGTGGTGCGCCCGTACGAGCCGCGCGACCGCGCCGACCTGTTCGACATCTGCGTCCGGACGGGCGAGCTGGGCGGCGACTCCCGGCAGACCTACCCGGACCTCGACCTGCTGCCGAGCATCTTCGCCGCGCCGTACGCCGAACTGGAGCCGGACCTGGCCTTCGTGGTCGACGACGGCACCCGCGCGGTCGGCTACGTGGTGGCGACGGCGGACACGGCCGCGTTCGTGCAGCGGTTCCGCGCGGAGTGGCTGCCGACCGTGGTGGACCGTTACCCGCCGCTGACCACCGAGCCGGGCACGCCCAGTGAAGTGATGGTGCACCTGCTGCACACCCCCGAGCGGATGGTGCTGCCGGAGCTCGCCGACTACCCGGCGCACCTGCACATCGACCTGCTGCCAAGTCACCAACGCGCCGGCTACGGGCGCGAGTTGATGGAGACGCTGCTCGCCGCGCTGGCCGCCAAGGGGGTGCCCGCGGTGCACCTGGGCATGGTGACCGCCAACACCCCGGCCCGTGCCTTCTACGACCGCCTCGGCTTCCACGTCCTCCCGGTGCCCGACCCCGGCCCGCTCACCTACCTGGGCCGGTCCACCTCCTGACGTCCGGGGCCCGGCCTCGGCCGGGTCCCGCGGCGTGGACGGCCCGTCGCGGTCGAACGGTTCGTGGATAGCATCTGGCCGAGGTGCCCCGACGGGGAGTCGGGTGGGGAGCACGCGGGGCGGGAGGCACACGGTGCGGTTCGGCTTGCTGGGGACGCTGTCGGCCCACGACGGCACGGGTGAGTGTCCGGTTCGCGGGCCGAAGGCCCGGACGCTGCTCGCCGTGCTGCTGCTCCACCCGAACCGGCCCGTGAGCCTGGACCGGCTGATCGACGCACTGTGGGGAGCGCGGGCGCCGGCCACCGCGGAAGCCTCGCTGCGCAACCTGGTCGCCCGGCTGCGCCGCGCGCTCGGCGACCTGGCGGTCCGCCCTGGAGCACCTGGCCGGCTCCGACGTCCTCCAGGTCGCCCAGGTCCGCACCCTGATCGCCGAGGCCGAGAGCGCCTGACGGCCCGTCATTGCACGGGTGTCCCGATCGCCGAGGGCGGACGAATTGCGCGGGCGGCCGGAGCGGATCCCCCGATCCGGTCCGGCCGCCCGCGGTGGTCGACGAGTCCCCCCGTCCCCGGTCCAAGTCCCCCGGACCGGGGCGGTACGTCGATCGGGCGGACCTCGGTGAGTACGAGGTCCGGTTCCCCCTTGGTGTCCACCGTAGTGGGGCGGGCGGGGGAGGAGTTGGCGGTGCGTCGACAGTGGGTTGGCGATGCGTTCACTCGGCCCGGGCGGTGAGGGACTGCCGGCGGTGGTCGCGGGGGGAGAGGCCGTAGACGCTGCGGAAGGCGCGGCTGAAGTCGTCGGGGCGGGGCATGCCCCAGCGGGCGGCGACGGTGTGGATGGGGGTGGCGCGCAGGACGGGGTCGGCGAGGTCGCGGTGGGCCTTGGCGAGGCGCTGGCGGCGGATCCAGCCGGCGACGGTCTCGCCGGGGGACTCCTGGGAGAACACCCGGTGCAGGTAGCTGACCGAGATGTGGTGGGCGGCGGCGATCACCGAGGGGGTCAGCTCGGGGTCGTGCAGGTTGCGGCGGACGAACGCCCGCACCTGCTCGACCAGGACGCGCCGCCGGGCGGTGGGGGAGAGCGCGGCGACGCCGTCGAGCTCCTCGGCGAGCCAGACGGAGACCAGGTCGACCGCGAGCGGGCCGAGCCGGGCGGCCGCGGCGGGGCCGAGGACGTCGGACTGCCGGTCCAGGCTGAGCAGGAAGTCCGAGACCAGGGCTCCGCTGCCGCCGCCGACGCGGTAGCTGCGGCCGAGCAGCTTGCGCAGCTGGAACGGTGACATCGGCAGCAGCGAGGTCGGGAAGTCGATGCCGACCGCGTCGACCCGGGGGCGGTCGGGTTCGGTGGTGCGGGCGCCGAGGGCGCGGAGGTCGTACGAGCGGGAGCTGTCGAGCAGTGTCATCTCGCCCGTGCGGAAGGTCTGGTCGGGCATGGCGTCGCGGGACAGCGTCAGCTCGCCGTTGAGCACCAGGGTCAGGTGGAACACGCCGGGGTCGGAGCGCCGCACCCGGGCGTCGGAGCGCTTGAACCGGGCGGAGGGGAACGAGGTGCCGAGGAAGGTGACGGGTCCGAGTTCGGAGCGGCGCAGTTCGGCGCTGAAGCGGTCGGCGTGCGGGCTGGTGGCCTCGCAGTCCCGGGTGAGGCCGATCAGGTCCCGCCAGGCTTCGAACCGGTCCCTGGGGTCCAGGCCCTCGGCCGGGTCGACCTGGGCACTCGTCGCCGCCATGCTCTCTTCACCCTCCGCCTCGTCGGCCCCGTGCCCCGTCAGCATCGCAGGTCGCGGAGGGGTCGCGGAGGCCGCCCCGAACACTTGTCGCAACGGGCGGACGGCACCGGTCTTCTGACGATCCGTCGGTCGGAGGGGTGTGCCGAGGGGCGTGGAAGGCCCGCGCAGAGGCTTACACAAATTGTTGAAACATGGGTAGGCTGCGGCCCGGCGTGCGCCGTTCGGGCGAATTCCGCGGCGGGGAGGCATGCTCGCGTGCGGCCGTCCGGCCGGATCCGCTACACATGACTGCCGGTCAGGCCCGGTATCGACGGGCGCATCCCGGGCCGACCGGCTGTCCTCGGGACATTCGGGAGAACACGTGACAGACGGTGCCCTCGGCCTGCGCCGGAGCGCGGACCGCGGACCGCTGGCCTGGCCGTCGGCCGTACTGCGCGGCGTCGGCCAGGTCGACCTGCAGCCGCACCTGCCGACCGGCGCGGTGCTGCTGGCCGCGCTCTGGCTGGCCGGCTGGCAGATCGGCCTGTTCGCCACCCTCGGCACGCTGGCCTCCACCGCCGCCGCGCACGCCCTCGGCGTGGACCGCGATGCCGTCTCCCGCGGCCTGCACGGCTATTCGGGCTGCCTCACCGGCATCGCCGTGGTCACCTCGCTCGGCCACCACCCGGCCGGCTACGCGCTCACCGTGGTCGGCGGCGTGCTGTGCACCGTGCTGACGGCGGCCCTCGCCACCGTGCTCGCCCCGTTCCGACTGACCGCGCTGACCGCCCCGTTCTGTCTGGTCACCGGGGGCACCCTGCTCGCCGCCCCTGCGTTCGACCGGCTCCCGCACGACCGGGTCGCGGCCCGGCCGGCGGACGGCGCGCCCTGGCACGGGTTCTTCACCTCCGTCTCGCAGGTCTTCCTGCTCGACTCCTGGCCGATCGGCCTGCTGATGCTGCTCGGACTGGCCCTGGCCGGCCGCCGGGTGCTGGTGGCCGCCGCGCTCGGCAGCGCCGCCGGCACCCTCACCGCCTGGGCGCTCGGGGCGCCCACCGGGCGAATAGCCGACGGCAGTTACAGCTGCAACGCCGTGCTGGTCGCGATAGCCCTCGGCGCGGTGTTCCTCGCCGACTCCCCGTGGAGCACCGGCTTCGCGCTGCTCGGCGCCGCCGCCTCCACCGGTCTGACCGCCGCGCTCGACGCGCTGGTCCGCCCCTTCGACGGCCGCGTCCTCACCTGGCCGTTCGTGCTCACCACCTGGGCCCTGCTGGCCGCCGTCCCGCACCTGCCCAGGCTGCGCCACGCCGAGGGCTGACACCCCGTCGGCCCCTACCCCGCCGAGGAAGGCCCGCCGATGAACCTCGCGCCCCGCGAGCTGGACAAACTGGTCGTCTACGTGGTCGCCGAACTGGCCCGCAAGCGGCGCGGCCGGGGCCTGCGGCTCAACCACAGCGAGGCGGTGGCGCTGATCACCGAGGCCGTCCTGGAGGCCGCCAGGGACGGGAAGTCGGTCGCCGACTGCACCGAACTGGGCCGGCACGTGCTCGGCCCCGAGGACTGCATGGCCGGGGTGCGCGACATGCTGCCGCTGCTGCAGGTCGAGGCGTCCTTCCTGGACGGCACCAAGCTGGTCTCGGTGCACGACCCGATCGGGGCCTGAGCCGTGGACGACCGCCTGCACGTGCTCGCCGTCTGCGGCCACGAAGCAGCGCACGGCGCCGCCCTGCGCCACCTCGCCGGACCGGACACCGCGGTGGTCGCCGACGGCCGCGAACTGTACCGGGCGCTGGCCGCCCGACCCGCCCGGCAGGACGTCGCCGTCGTCCCGATGACCCTGGGCCGCGAACCCGGGCTCGCCGCCGAGGCCGCCCGCACCGTGCGCGCCCTGCCGCCCGAACTGCGCGGCGGCCTGGCCGTCGCCGAACCCTTCGGCACCGCCACCCATCTGGTCGGCTGGCTGCGGGCCGCCGCCTCCACCGTCCCCGAGCGGGCCGCGCTGCTGCTCACCGCGCCCGCCGGCGACCCGCACGAGGACGCCGAACTCGACCGGGTCGCGCACCTGGTGCGCCGCCACGGCCGGCACCGGCTGGTGCAGACCGCGCTGCTCGGCGGCGACCCCGACCCGGCCGAGGGGGCGCGCCGCTGCGCGCTGCTCGGGGCCCGCACGGTGGCGGTGCTGTCCGCGTCCTTCCTGCCGCCCGCCCCGCCGCCCGCCCCCGACGGGGTGTCGGTGCTGGACGCCGGGCCGCTGCTGAGCGCCGCCGCCCTGGCCGCCGTGCTGTCCGCCCGGGCCGCCGCCGCCGTCCGCCGGCTGCACGAGCACGGCGAGGACGGCGTGGCGGCCGCGCTGACGGGCCATCACCACGGCCCCGGCGCCCACACCCACGCGGTGCCCGCCGGGGGCGTCCGGTGAGCGGCCACGTCGGCTACCTGTACGGCGACGGGCCGATCGAGCTGAACGCGGGCCGCCGGACCGTCGTCCTGGAGGTGGTCAACACCGGCGACCGGGCCGTCCAGGTCGGCTCGCACTTCCCCTTCCACCGGGCCAACCCGGCGCTGCGCTTCGACCGCGAGCAGGCCGTCGGCATGCACCTGAACATCCCGGCCGGCACCTCGGTGCGGATCGAGCCCGGCGGCACCCGCGAGGTCGAACTGTGCGCCTACGGGGCCACCGCCCAGAACCCGCCCGAGGACGTGTGACGATGCCCATCCTGACCCGACGTCAGTACACCGACATGTTCGGCCCGACGGTCGGCGACCGGTTCCGGCTGGCCGACACCAACCTGGTGGTGGAGGTGGAGCGCGACTTCAACGAGGGCCTGTACGGCGACGAGGCGGTGTACGGCGCGGGCAAGACGGTGCGCGACGGCATGTCCTCCGACCCGGGGGCGACCGCCGCGCAGGGCGCGCTGGACACCGTCATCACCAACGTGGTGGTGATCGACCCGGTGCTCGGCGTCGTCAAGGGCGACCTGGGGATCAAGGACGGGCTGATCGCCGGCCTCGGCAAGTCCGGCAACCCGCGCACCCAGGCCGGCGTGCACCCGGCGCTGGTGATCGGCCCGGGCACCGAGGTGATCGCCGGCGAGCACCTGATCGCCACTGCGGGCGCGATCGACACCCACGTCCACCTGATCTCCCCGCAGCAGGCCGAGCACGCACTCAGCAACGGCGTCACCACCCTGATCGGCGGCGGCACCGGCCCCACCGACGGCAGCAACGGCACCACCTGCACCCCGGGCCCGTTCAACATCGCCCGGATGCTGCAGGCCTGCGAGGCGGTGCCGGTCAACATCGGCATCATGGCCAAGGGCAACGCGAGCCTGCCCGGCGCGCTGGACGAGCAGATCGCCGCCGGGGCCTGCGCGCTGAAGGTGCACGAGGACTGGGGCGCCACCCCGGCCGTGCTCGACGCGGCGCTGTCCGCCGCCGACCGGCACGACGTGCAACTGGCCGTGCACACCGACAGCCTCAACGAGTCCGGGTTCTTCGAGGAGACGATGGCGGCGATCGCCGGCCGCACCGTGCACACCTTCCACTCCGAGGGCGCCGGCGGCGGCCACGCCCCCGACATCCTGCGGGTCACCGGCGAGCCGCACGTGCTGCCCTCCTCCACCAACCCGACGCTGCCGTACACCCGCAACTCGGTCGACGAGCTGCTCGACATGGTGATGGTCTGCCACCACCTGAGCCACGACATCCCCGAGGACGTGTCCTTCGCCGACAGCCGGGTGCGGGCCGAGACCATCGCCGCCGAGTCGGTGCTGCACGACCTCGGCGTGATCAGCATCCTGTCCTCCGACTCCCAGGCCATGGGCCGGATCGGGGAGACCGTCACCCGGGCCTTCCAGACCGCCCACCACTGCAAGGACAAGCGCGGCCCGCTGGACGGCGACAGCGCCCGCAACGACAACCTGCGGGTGCTGCGCTACCTGGCCAAGGTCACCGTCAACCCCGCCGTCGCGACCGGCGTCTCGGAGCACGTCGGCACCCTGGAGACCGGCAAGCTCGCCGACGTGGTGCTCTGGCCGATCCACTCCTTCGCCGCCAAGCCCAAGCTGGTGGTCAAGGGCGGGATCGTCTCCTGGGCGCTGATGGGCGACCCCAACGCCTCCCTGCCGACCCCGCAACCGGTGCTGTACCGGCCTATGTTCGGCCAACTGGGCCGCGCGCAGCAGGCCACCCACGTCACCTTCATGTCGCAGGCCGGCCTCGCCGCCGGCGTCCCCGAACGGCTCGGCCTGCAGCGCCGGGTGCTGCCGGTGCGCGGCACCCGCGGCATCGGCAAGCACAGCATGGTGCGCAACGACGCGCTGCCCAGGGTCGAGGTCGACCCGGAGACCTTCCGGGTCACCGTGGACGGCGAAGTGGCGACCATCGAGCCCGCCGCGACCCTGCCGCTCAACCAGCTGTTCTTCCTGGTGTAGCCGCCGATGCCCACCGATCCCCTGGACCCGCTGCTGGTCGCCCTGCAGCTCGCCGACTCGGCGTTCCCCAGCGGCTTCTACACCCTCTCGCACAGCCTGGAGGGCTACGCGCAGGCCCGCGCCGTCACCCCCGACACGCTCGCCGCGCTGCTCGCCGACCTGCTCCGCAACGGCATCGGCCCCGGCGACGCCACCGCCCTGGCACTCGCCCACCGGGCCGCCGGGGCGGGCGAGTTGGCGGCGGCCGCGGAGGTCGACCGGCGGCTGTACGCGGGCAAGCTCGGCCGGGAGACCCGGCAGGCCGCCACCCGCACCGGCCGCCAACTGCTCGACCTGGCCGCCGAGGTGTTCGGCGGCGGCCCGATCGCCGAGTACCTGCAGCTGGTCAAGGAGCGCCGGGCCCCCGGCACCCAGGCCGTCGCGGCCGGGATCGTGCACGCCGCCGCCGGGGTGCCCGCCGCCGAGGCGGTGGCCGCCGACCTGTACGCGTTCGCCGCCAGCTTCGCCGGGGCCGCGCTGCGGCTGCGGCTCACCGACCACCGCAAGGCGCAGGTGCTGCTGCGCGGCGCCGCGCCCGTCATCGCCGAGACCGCCCGGGCCGCGCTGGCCCGCGAGCTCGCCGACCTCGGGTCGACGGCGTTCGCCGCCGACATCATGTCCGGCCGCCACGAGCGTGCCGAGGCCCGCCTGTTCGCCAGCTGACAGACCATCGGACCAGGGAGCAACAGTGGACGACAACGTCCTGCGGATCGGGATCGGCGGGCCGGTCGGCTCCGGCAAGACCGCGCTGATCGAAGCGCTGGTGCCGGAGCTGATCGCCCGCGGCCACCGCCCCGCCGTGATCACCAACGACATCTACACCCAGGAGGACGCCCAGCACGTCCGCCGCACCCTGGCCGGGATCCTCGACCCCGCGCTGGTGGTCGGCGTGGAGACCGGCGCCTGCCCGCACACCGCGGTGCGCGACGACCCCACCATGAACCTCGCCGCCGGTGCCGAACTGCTGGAGCGCTTCCCCGGGATCGACACCCTGCTGTACGAGTCCGGCGGCGACAACCTGACCCTCACCTTCAGCCCGCTGCTGGCCGACGTGTTCGTGTTCGTGCTGGACACCGCCGAGGGCGAGAAGATGCCCCGCAAGCGCGGCCCCGGCATCACCGAGTCGGACCTGCTGGTGATCAACAAGATCGACATCGCCCGGTACGTCCGCACCGACCTCGCCGTGATGGAGTCCGACGCCCACAAGGTCCGCGACGGCAGGCCCGTGCTGCTCACCGACTCGCTCGCCGGCACCGGCGTCGAGGAACTGGCGAGCTTCCTCACCGCCCGCCGCCGGGCGCTGATCTGACGTGGCCCCGGTCCCGGACCGGCTCGCGCCCGAGCACTGGACGGCCGGCCGCCTCCCCGCCGAGGTGGCCGCCCGGGCCGGCCGGCCCGACACGCTCGCCGCCGGCTCGCCCGCCAAGGTCGGCATCCTCGACCTGGGCTTCGAGGTCCGCGGCGGGCGCACCGAACTCGTCCGGCGGTACCAGAAGGCCCCGCTGCAGTTGATGCGGCCGCTGTGGCTCGACCCCGAGCGGCCCGACGCCGCCCACGTCTACCTGATGGCCACCGGCGGCGGCGTCACCCAGGCCGACCGGTACCGGATCGACGCGCACTGCGGGCCCGGCGCCCGGGTCCGCCTCACCACCCAGGCCGCCACCAAGGTCCACCGGATGGAGCGGGACTACGCAAGCCAGCTCGTCCACCTCCGGGCCGAGGACGGCGCGTACCTGGAGTACCTGCCCGACCCGCTGATCCCGTTCCGCGGCGCCCGCTACCACCAGCGCACCGCCGTCACCGCCGCGCCGGGCGCCACCGTCGTGCTCGGCGAGACCCTCACCGCCGGACGCCTGGCCCGCGGCGAACGCCACGCCTACGACGTCCTCGCCACCGACCTGGAGATCGCCCGCCCCGACGGCACCCTGCTGGCCGTCGACACCCAGCGCCTGGCCCCGGGCAGCCGGCCGCACACCGTCACCGGCCCCGCCGTGTTCGCCGGCCACGACCACCTCGCCACCCTCTACGTGGTCAGCGACCTGCGCCCCGCCGCCGAGATCGCCGACACCCTGCACCGGGCGCTGGACGGCCGCGGCCTGCTGCACGGCGTCTCCACCCTGCCCGAGGAGGCCGGGGCCTGGCTGCGCCTGCTGGAGGACAGCCCCGTCCGCACCGCCGCCGCCCTCACCACCGCCTGGCAGGCCGTCCGGCTGCTGCTCACCGGGCGGCCCGCACCCGACCTGCGCAAGACCTGACCGCGGGGCGCCCGCTGAGGTCCCGTCAGACCGCCCGGGCCCGTAGGCGGGCGGCGACGGCCGCCACGGCCAGCGCCGCCGCCGGGAACGGCCACGGCCCGGCCGCCGCACCCGACAGGCCCGCACCCAGCAGGACGCAGCCCGTCGCGCCCGACAGCACCGACCCGAACGGCGGGTCTCCGGACCGCCGCCGGGCGGCGGAGAGGTGGTCACGCTCCGGATGGTGGCCCGGGCGCCCGACGGCACGGTGACGGAGCGGTGGCCCGGCGGTGAACAGCCGCGCCGGGTAGCGTACGGCCCCGGAAAACAGAACGGGCAGGGAGCGCACGCTCTCCTGCCGTTATCCAATGTATAGCGTACGGGGGGCCTTGCCGCAAGGCCCCCCCGATGCCGCACAATCGCTCATCTGAACCGGGGAACCCGCGCAAACAGCACAAACGGGGCAGACCGCGCGCAGCACGCGGACGGCGCGCGACCAACCCGGCAGCAGATCGGAGTCCTCACCCATGAATCACCCGACGACCAGTGCCTTCGACCTGCCCGAGCGGCTCGCCGCCAAGGCCGACCCGGCCCTGATCGCCGCCGACGACCGGCACTTCGCCGACGTCGCCGCCACCCTGGAACGCGACATCGCCGAGCTGACCGAGCGCCTCGACCAGGTGCTCCGCAGCCCCGGCGGGGCCGGCCGGGCCGCCATGGACCGCGACAACGAAGTCCACCAGCTGTCCGCCCGGCTGCGCACCCTGCGCCGCTTCGGCTCCGACCTGTGCCTCGGCCGGATCGTCCACGCCGACGACCCCGAGCCGATCTACATCGGCCGCCTCGGCCTCGCCGACGGCGACGGCCGCCGCCTGCTGATCGACTGGCGCTCGCCCGCCGCCGAACCGTTCTTCGCCGCCACCCACGCCAACCCGATGGGCCTGGCCAGCCGCCGCCGCTACCGCTGGCAGCGCGGCGCGGTCGGCGACTACTGGGACGAGGTGTTCACCGCCGACGGGCTGGAGGGCCACGCCGCCCTCGACGACCAGTCCGCGTTCATCGCCAGCCTCGGCAGCTCCCGCTCCGAGCGGATGCGCGACGTCCTCGCCACCATCCAGGCCGACCAGGACGCCATCATCCGGGCCGGCTCGCGCGGCGCCCTGGTCGTCGACGGCGGCCCCGGCACCGGCAAGACCGTGGTCGCCCTGCACCGCACCGCCCACCTGCTGTACTCCGACCCGCGCCTCGGCCACCGCAAGGGCGGCGTGCTGTTCGTCGGCCCGCACCAGCCGTACCTGGCGTACGTCGCCGACGTGCTGCCCAGCCTCGGCGAGGAGGGCGTGCAGACCTGCACCCTGCGAGACCTGCTGCCGGAGGGCGCCGCCGTCGCCCCCGAACCCGACCCCGAGGTGGCCCGGCTGAAGGCCGCCGCCGGCATGGTGCACGCGATCGAGAAGGCCGTCGCCGTGTACGAGGAGCCGCCCGCCGAGGGCCGCAAGCTCTCCACCGACTGGTACGACCTGTGGGTCGACCCGGAGGACTGGGCCGAGGCGTTCGCCGCCCCCGGCCCCGGCACCCCGCACAACGAGGCCCGCGAGCAGATCCTCGAGGAGCTCATCACCATCCTGCTGGAGAAGAACGCCGACTCCCTCGACGACGAGGACGGCATCTCGCCCGAGATGCTGCGCCGCGCGCTGCGCAAGGACGGCGAGCTGCTCGGAGCGCTGCGCCGGGCCTGGCCGATCCTCGAACCCACCGACCTGGTCGGTGACCTGTGGACCGTCCCCGCCTACCTGCGGCTGTGCGCGCCCTGGCTGGACCGCGAGCAGATCCGCGCCCTGCAGCGCGCCGAGCCGGCCGCCTGGACGCTCTCCGACCTGCCGCTGCTGGACGCCGCCCGCCGCCGCCTCGGCGACACCGACGCCGACCGCCGCCAGCGCGCCCACAAGGCCCGCCTGGCGGCCGAACGCGAACTGATGGACGGCGTGGTCGACCACCTGCTGGACGCCGACGACGACGGCGAGGGGGCGCTCACCATGCTGCGCGGCGCCGACCTGCGCGACGCGCTGATCGACCACTCCGACCCGGAGCCGGTCGACCCCGACCTGCTGGCCGGCCCGTTCGCGCACATCGTGGTCGACGAGGCGCAGGAACTCACCGACGCCGAGTGGCAGATGCTGATCGCCCGCTGCCCGTCCCGGTCGTTCACCATCGTCGGCGACCGCGCCCAGGCCCGGCACGGCTTCACCGAGTCCTGGACGGAGCGCCTGGAGCGGGCCGGCCTGGACCGGACCACCCTCACCTCACTGAGCGTCAACTACCGCACCCCCGAGGAGGTGATGGCCGAGGCCGAGCCGGTGATCCGGGCCGCGCTCCCCGACGCCAACGTCCCCACCTCGATCCGCCGCAGCGGGCTGCCCGTGCTGCACGGCGTCCCCGCCGACCGGGACGCGGTCCTCGCCGACTGGCTGGCCGCCCACCCCGAGGGCACCGCCTGCGTGATCGGCGACCCCGGCTTCGCCGGGCTGCCGCGGGTCCGCTCGCTCAGCCCCGAGCTGGTCAAGGGCCTGGAGTTCGACTTCGTGGTGCTGGTCGACCCGGAGAAGTTCGGCGAGGGCATCGAGGGCGCCGTCGACCGGTACGTGGCGATGACCCGCGCCACCGGGCAGCTGGCGATCCTGCGCGGCTGACGGGCCGTCAGGGGCTGCGGCTCGGTCCACCGCCTCCGGGTGGGTGAGCCGCAGCTCCTCGATGTCCAGCCGGGTCTCCAGCGCCACCAGCACCGTGTCGTCGATCCGGCGCTCGGCGCGCAGCCGCACCAGCGCGGCGCGGTGTCCTGCCGGCCGCGCTCCGAGGCGTCCGGGGCGTCGCGGCGGTCAGGTCGGCCAGTGCCGTCTCGAACTCGCGGCGCACCCGGTCGACCAGTTCGTCGTCCGCGCCGACCTCCGCGGCCGGCCGTCGCGCTCGACCACGAAGCAGCCGAAGCACCGGCCCGGCACCTCGTGCATGGTGCGTTCCGGTTCCTCGCGCGGGTGGGCGCCGCCGGGGGAGGAGAGCAGCGGGCCTGCGATGCGAGCAGCACCGGCCGCGCCGTGGCCGACTCCCCTGCGGCGGAGGGGAACGCCCGGGCGACGGAGGACGGCCCGGCAGGTGACGGGCGTCGGGACAGCGCGTCTCTTTCGGACGGCACACCCCCGAAGGCCCGGGAAACCCGGACTGTTCTGGCACACTCGGCCTCATGTCCGAGCTGCCCGCCCACGAGGTGCGCGAGTACGACCAGTACGGCGATCCGATCGCGGTCCGCTGGGAGGCGCTGCGCGCCTTCGCCGCGGGCCAACGGGGCGCGGACGCACGGGAGTTCGTCGAGGCCGCGTACGCCCAGCCGCGGCTGCGCGCACTGTCGCCCGGCCGGGCCATGTACTGGATCACCTTCAGCCGCCGGGCCGCCCCGCCGATCTGCGCCGACCTGCCGCGGGTCCGCGCGCACGGCGGCGACCGGTTCGCCGTGCACCTCGCGGACGGCCGGGTGCACGAGGGCCACGGCGCCGCCGCCACCGTCGCCCTGGTCCTGCAGCACCTGCCCGAGGACGCCGTCCCGGCCCCGCGCGGGGGGTGAACGCGGCCGTTCACCCGCCGGGCGGGGACGCGGTGCGCCGCCCCCGCCGCTCGGTGAGGGTGGAGGCATGCGAATCACCGTGTGCACCAAGCGCGACCTGCCCGGATGCGTGGCGCTGAACCACCTGCTGCCGGGGCTGGCCGGGCACCGGGTGCAGGTGCTGACGTCCGGGCCGGCCCGCCCGGACGAGGACCGGGCGCCCGAACTCGCCGCGCTGCGGCGGTTCGAACGGGACCTGCCGGACCGGGTGGTGTTCCCCGCCCTCGACCGGCTCGCCGAACCGCCCGGCCGGCTGCTGACCTTCCACCACCTCGGCCGCCGCCACGGCGTGGAGTGCCGCCCGGTGGAGGAGATCAACGACGGTGAGGGCCTGCGCGAACTGACCGCGTTCCGGCCCGACCTGATCCTCGCGGTCCGGTTCGGCCTGATCCTCCGCGAGGCGGCGCTGGCCGTTCCCCGGCTCGGTGCCCTCAACGTCCACCCCGGCGAACTCCCGCGCTACGCCGGCCTGTTCGCGCCGTTCTGGACGATGCTCGACGGCCGCGCGACGATCGGCTGCACCGTCCACCGGATCGACCGCGGCGTGGACACCGGCCCGGTCCTGGCCGCCGGCCGACTGCCCGTCGACCCGGCCCGCTCGCTCGCCTGGCACGTCGCCCACACCTACCCCGTGGGCATCGCCGCGCTCCTGCGCCTGCTGCCCGGCCTCCTCGCCGGGCGCCCCGTCCCGGCCGTGCGCCAGGACCGCGCCCTGCGTCACTACCGCTCGCTGCCCGGCCCGGCGGACCTCGCCGCCTTCCGCGCCCGCGGCCTGCGCCTGGTCGACCAGAGCGACCACCACACCCTGCTGGGCCCGTTCACCGCGCCCGCCGACGGCCCGGTCGGCGACGGGCTCCCCGCACCTGACGGGGCGTCGGGCCCGGGCGGGGTCTGATCGTCCGAGGGGCGGCGGAGCCGGGCGGCGGGCGACGCGGCGTCAGAGGGATTCCGCGGTCCAGCCGGTGGCGGTGCGGGTGTAGCGCAGGCGGCGGTGGCGGCGGTCCGGGCTCGCCTGCCAGAACTCGACGCCGGTCGGGTGCAGCGCGTAGCAGTGCAGCTCGGGCGCGGAGGTCCGGCAGCCGGGGGAGGGGCGGACGGGGCCGCGCAGCCGCACCTGGCGGCCCTGCGGCGGCCAGTACGCGGTGAGGGCGGCGTCGGGGCGGGCGGTGAACTGGCGGGCCTTGGGGGAGTCCGGCTCGGTCCAGAAGTGGCAGGCTGCGGTGGCGGGTTCGACGTCGCGCAGGACCAGCACCCGGGCGTCCGGGCCGCCGTCGGCGGCCACCGTGGAGAGCGTGACCACCTGGGCGTCCGGGGAGCCGGCGGCGAGCGCGTCCAGCAGCCAGGCCGTGAGCAGCTCCGCCGGGTGCGCGGGCGCGTCGGCGGGGTCCAGCGGCGGGTAGTGGTCGGCGGCCAGCACCGGGTGGGCGAGCAGCGCCCGGACCAGCGGGCCGGGCTCGGGGTCGGTCGTGCGTGCGGTCAAGGCGTCTCCCTGGATGGCTCGCCCTCACCCTATCGAGCGGCTTATTAGACTCGATGTTGATAAGACTGGTCGAACCCCTTGTCCAGCCCACTACCCGCGAGTAGTTTGCCGGTGTGCCCACCGGTCACCCGTCCGTCCGCACGCAAGGAGGCACTCCCATGCCCCGCCCCACCCCGCCCCCCACCGTGCACGACAGCCTCGTCCTCGAACCGCGCGACGTGCACTTCGACTGGTCCCGGCTGCCGCTGCACTGGATTCCCGACGAGCCGATGGCCACCCACACCATCAACGTCCTGCACCTGCTGCTCCCCGAAGGCGAACGCTGGTTCGTCAAGGTGTTCAAGGAAGCCCTGCCGATGATCCGCGACGAGCAGCTCCGCGAGGAGGTGCTCGGCTTCATCGGCCAGGAGGCGATCCACGCCGAGGCCCACCAGGAGGTCCTCGACCACCTGCTCGGGCAGGGCCTCGACCCGCGGCCGTACGTCCGCCAGGTCAGCTGGCTGTTCCGCCGGGTCCTCGGCGACAAGCCCGGGCTGAGCGCCCGTCAGCGCCGCGAGAACATCATCGAACGGGTCGCCTTCGTCGCCGCGATCGAGCACTTCACCGCCTTCCTCGGCAAGTGGGCCCTCAACTCGCCCGGACTCGACCGCGCCAAGGCCGACCCCACCATGCTCGACCTGCTCCGCTGGCACGGCGCCGAGGAGGTCGAACACCGCAGCGTCGCCTACGACCTGATGCGCCACCTCGACCCCGGCTACCTGCGCCGCGTCCGCGGCATGTTCGTCTCCGGCCCGCTCCTGGTCCACCTCTGGATCCGCGGCGCCCGCTTCATGCTCGCCGCCGACCCCTCGCTCGGCGGCGCCCTCGCCCCCACCTGGCGCGACGCCCGGCGGGCGGCCCGCCGCGGCCTGCTCCCCGAGCCGGTCCGCTTCGTCCGCTCCGCCCTGCGCTACTTCGGCCCGGGCTACCACCCCACCAAGGAGGGCAGCTCCTCCCAGGCCCTCGCCTACCTCGCCACCTCGCCCGCGGCCCGCGCCGCCGCGCACTGAGGAACCCGCCGCCCCCCGACCACCCGCACGAATCGGAGCCGCTGTCCCATGGATCTCGAAACCCCGCCGCCGGACCTGTACGGACGCCCGCGGGCGGACCGGTTCTTCGAGCGGCTGACCGCCTTCGGCGACTGGTACAGCCCGGCGCTGGGGCGCCCCGGGCTGCGGCGCAGCCCGCGGCGGCCCCAGGCACGGGCGGTGCCGCCGCTGCACCTCGTGGTGGCCTCGCACGAGGCGGTGGCCGAGGGCGTGGTGGAGCTGCGGCTGGCGGACCCGTCGGGCGGGATGCTGCCGGCCTGGCAGCCGGGCGCGCGAGTGCAGGTGACGCTGCCGTCCGGACGCGAGCGCCACTACTCGCTGTGCGGCGAGGTCGCCGACCGGCACGTCTACCGGATCGCGGTGCGCCGGGTCGCGGACGGCGGCGGCGGCAGCGTCGAGATCCACGACGAGCTGCACGTCGGGGTCCGGCTGCGGGTGCGCCGCCCGCGCAACGGCTTCGCCTTCTGCGGGGAGCAGAAGGTGCTGTTCCTGGCCGGCGGCATCGGGATCACGCCGCTGCTGCCGATGGCCCGGGCCGCCCAGCACGCGGGCCTGGACTGGCGGCTGGTGCACACCGGCCGCACCGCCGGGGCGCTGCCGTTCACGGCGGAGCTGAAGGCGCTCGACCCGAACCGGGTGGAGATCCGCACCGACGACGAGCACGGGCTCCCGGACGCCGCCGAGCTGCTGGCCCGCGCCCCGCGCGGGGCGGCGGTGTACGTGTGCGGCCCGGCGCCGATGCTGGCGGCGGTCCAGCGCGCGCTGGACGCCTCGCCGGCCGCCTCGCTGCACTTCGAGCGGTTCGGCGCGGCGCCGATCCTGGACGGACGGCCGTTCACCGTCCGGCTCGGCGCCGGCGGCGAGGAGCTGACCGTCCCCGCGGACCGCTCCGCGCTGGACGTGGCGCGCGAACTGAGGCCCGACCTGCCGTACTCGTGCAAGCAGGGCTTCTGCGGGACCTGCGTGCTCACGGTGGCGTCGGGGACGCCCGAGCACCGCGACCGCAGGCTGACCGAGGAGCAGCGGGCCGCCGGCCTGATGCTGCCGTGCGTGTCCCGGGCCGCCGAGGGCGAGACCCTCGAACTGGAGGTGTAGTCGATGACGAAGCCGAAGCAGCCGCCGCGGTTCCCGTTCGACGAGCGTGACCTGGCGAGGTTCCGGGAGACCCAGCAGCTGGCGTACCACTGCGCGGAGCAGGTCGCGGCGTGGATCGAGCCGGGCGTGACGGAGCGTCAGGCCACCGCGAAGCTGCGCCGCTGCCTGGTCCGGGAGGGCGTGCAGGACTTCTTCCACGTGCCGTTCGCCTGGTTCGGCGACCGCACCGCGTTCCGGCACTTCCACACCCCGCTGCAGTTCTTCGCGGGCTCCCGGGTGCTGACCGAGGGCATGCCGTACGTGCTGGACTGCGCGCCGGTGGTGGACGGCTACACCGCCGACATCGGCTACGGCGGCAAGGTCGGCGAGAACCCGGTCTGGGACCGGCTCGCCCAGGACCTGAAGGCGTACCGGGAGCTGATCCTGCGTGAGGTGAAGGCCCGCCGGACGCTGTCCGAGGTGTACGCGGCCGTGGACGCGCAGATCGCCGAGCACGGCTACGACAACCGCCACCAGGTGTACCCGGGTCGGGTGATCGGCCACCAGGTGACCAGGACGACCGCCCGCGGACCGGCCGGGGTGAACCTGTTCGGCTTCGGGGTGCGTACGCTGCAGACGCTCGGACGCGAACTGGTGAAGGAGCGGCTGGAGGGCAGGTCCCCGCTGTGGGCGGGCGGCCGGGCCTCCCGGCACGCGCCGACGCCCGGCCTGTGGGCGGTGGAGCCGCACATCGGCTTCCGCGAGGTGGGCATCAAGTTCGAGGAACTCCTCGTGGTCACCGAGGAGGACGTGTACTGGCTCGACGACGACCTGCCGCACGTGCGGCGCTGGGCACTCCAGGAGGACGCAGCATGACCGGCCGCAGCACCGAGCTCCGCCGACGGACCGTCGACTCCGGGGGGCTGAAGCTCGCCGTGTACGAGCAGGGCGACCCGGAGAACCCGACGGTGATCATGGTGCACGGGTACCCCGACGACCACTCGGTGTGGGACGACGTGGCCGCCGACCTGGCGGCCGACCACCACGTGGTGCGGTACGACACCCGGGGGTCGGGGGCGTCCGAGGTGCCGGCCGAGCGCGAGGACTACCGGCTGGAGCTGCTGGGGCAGGACCTGTTCGCGGTGGCGGACGCGGTCAGCCCGGACCGGCCGGTGCACGTGGTGGCGCACGACTGGGGGAGCGTGCAGTCCTGGGAGGCGATCACCACGCCGGGCTCGTACCGGCGGGTCGCCAGCTACACCACCATGTCCGGGCCGTGCCTGGACCACATGGGGCACTGGATCCGGCGCCGGCTGCGGCGGCCGACGCCCCGGCACGTCTCGCAGCTGCTGCGGCAGGGCCTGCACTCCTGGTACATCGGCCTGTTCCACCTGCCGCTGCTGGCGCCCGCCGCCTGGAAGCTCGGCCTGGCCCGGCTGTGGCCCCGGGTGCTGAACGACCTGGAGGCCGTCCGGCCGCGGCCCGGCCACCCGCAGCCGACGCTGGCCAGGGACGCCGTGCACGGCATCGAGCTGTACCGGGCCAACATGCGGCCCTCGGTGCGCACGCCCCGCGAGCGGTTCACCGAGGTGCCGGTGCAGCTGATCACCCTGGAACGCGACCACTACGTCTCGGACTTCCTGTCCGAGGGCCTGGAGCAGTGGGTGCCGCGGCTGACCCGCCGCACGCTGAACGCCACGCACTGGTCGGCGCTGCTGGAGAAGGGCCCGTCGGTCGCCGCGCTGGTGCGCGAGTTCGCCGCCCGGGACCACGGCTCGGTGCGCCAGGAGCCGTCCGACGGCGGCGAGCTGGTGGTGGTCACCGGCGGCGGCAGCGGCATCGGCCGGGCCACCGCGCTGGCCTTCGCCGACCGGGGCGCCCGGGTGGTGGTCGGCGACCGCGACCTGCCCGCCGCGCAGCGCACCGCCGAACTGTGCGCGCTGTCCGGGGTGAAGGCCGGCGCGTACCGGGTGGACGTCAGCGACGGCGCTGCCGTGGAGGCGTTCGCCCAGCAGGTCGCCGCGGACTTCGGCGTCCCCGACGTGGTGGTCAACAACGCGGGCATCGGCCACTCCGGGACGTTCCTGCAGACCACCGAGGAGGAGTGGCGGCGGGTGCTGGACGTCAACCTGTGGGGCGTCATCCACGGCTGCCGGGCGTTCGGGCAGCTGATGGTCGAGCGCGGCCAGGGCGGACACATCGTCAACCTGGCGTCCGCCGCGGCCTACCTGCCGTCCAAGGTGCTGGCCGCGTACGCCACCTCCAAGTCGGCGGTGTTCATGCTCTCCGACTGCCTGCGGGCCGAACTCGCCCCGCACCGGATCGGGGTGTCCACCATCTGCCCCGGCATCGTCAACACCAACATCACCCGCACCTCGACCTTCTCCGGCCTCGGCGAGGAGGAACTCGCCGCCAAGCAGGCCAAGGTGTCCAGGATGTACGCCCGCCGGGGCTTCCCGCCGGAGAAGGTCGCCGCCGAGATCGTCCGTGCGGTCCGCACCGGCAAGGCCGTCGTCCCGGTCACCGTCGAGGCCAAGGCGGCCCGGCTGCTCGGGCGGCTCAGCCCGGCACTGCTGCGCAAGGCCGCGCAGATCAACGCGGGCTGACGGGCCGTCGCCCCGCGGGCGGCGCGGCCGGGGGGCCGCGCCGCCGCACGGCTCAGGACAGCGGCCGGCAGAGCAGCGCGTCCGGGACGCCGTAGTGCAGCCACTTCCAGGTGAAGGCGACGCCGGCCAGGTACTCGCCGTCCGTGCACTGGCCCTTGTACGAGCCGGGCGCCCAGTCACTGCCGGCGGACCCGCCGGCGGCCGGGCGGTTGTCGCCGTGGTCGAACCACAGGACCCGCCCGGCGGTGGGCAGCGGCCCGGCGGCGGGGGCGCAGAGCAGCGCCGCCATCGCGTTGCTCCGGACGCCGTAGCCGACCGCGAACGTGCCGTCCGGGCACTGGAGCTTGTTGTAGCCGGACGCCCAGTCGCCGTGCGTGACGTACCGCTCGTCGGTGACGGCCACCCAGTCGCCCGCGCCGCCGGCGGGCTCGGCGGCGTCCGTGCACAGGCCCCGGCCGCTGCCCCGGCCGAGGCCCACCACCCGCTGGCCGTCCGGGCAGTTGCCCTTGCGGTTGCCGCTGCTCCAGTCGGGCAGCGCCAGCATCCGGCGGGAGACGTCGAAGTCGGCGTGGTCCAGGTCCAGCAGGTTCCAGTGCGCCACCGGGGCGATCGGGCCGGTGGCCGACGGGGCGGCCAGCAGCCGGTTCCAGTACTCGGCGCGCCAGTCGCCCGGGTCCTGCAGGCCGATCGAGCGGCCCGCCGCATCGAAGCTCAGCAGCGCCCAACTGTCCTTCGGGACGCCGTTGTCCTGCCAGCCGACCAGCGGCCAGACGGCGAAGTCGGTGTCGTGGTCGGCCAGGATCGCGGTGAAGTGGTCGAACCAGGCGTGCTCCGCGGCGTCGGTGTCGCCGCGGCCGCCCGCCCCGAACTCGCTGATCCACACCGGGGCGGTGAAGTGCTGGCCGGCGGTGGTGACGAACAGCGCCTCGTCGTCCACCACCCGGGCCAGCTGCTCGGGCGTGAAGTCCTGGTAGCGCGGGTCGCCGGTGGAGCCCGGGCCGCTGCCCGCACCGGTGTTGGCCGGGCCGGTGTACGCGTAGAAGTGCGCCGAGTACACCAGCTTGCCCGAGTCGATCAGGGTGTGGGACAGCGTGCGGACGGGGGTGAGCTGCGGACGGCCGTGGCTGAACCCGGCGGCCGGGATGCCGTACCAGTTGATGCCCTCCATGATCACCAGCAGGTCGGGGTCGGCCTGCAGGATCCGGTTCCCGGCCTCCTCGAACGCGGCGAACTCGTCGTGGGCGTCGCCCAGGCCCCAGTTGGGGTCGTCCCAGGTGTCGCGGCGCACCTCGTTGCGCAGGTCGGCGCCGACCACCCGCTTGTTCGCCCGGTAGCGGTCCACCAGGAACACCCAGTCGTCCTCCCACTGCTGGGTGGACTGTCCGCTGTTCCAGCGCTCGTTGCCGTCCAGGCCGCAGCAGAACCGGTAGCCGGTGGTGTGGTTGTTCAGGATCACCGCGAAGCCGTCGGCGGTCAGCGCCTGCACCACGGCGTCGTACACCTGCAGCGGCGTCCGGCCCCGCCACTGCGGGTTGGCGGCCACCGCGACGTCCGGCACCGGCGCGCCGTCGTGGATCATCGCGTTGGCGAACGGCAGCCGGACGCTGTTGATGCCCAGCCGGTGGAAGCCGGCCAGGATGTCCGCCACCGGCGCCCGGTCCAGCCCGAGGGGGAGGTTGTACGAGACCTGCCCGGCCTGGTTGTTCGCCGGGTCGGTGGTCGAGCCGCTGCCCTGCCAGGTGCCCTGCGCGCCGGCCCAGTTGCCGGACTTCAGCTTGAACCGGTTCCCGTTCGCGTCGACGACGTACCGCCCCCGGGTGCTCAGCGGGCCGGTCCAGGACACGGCCAACTGCGGGCCGGTCAGCACGGGCGGCGCGGCGGCGGCCGTGGGCGCGGCCCGCGCGGCGGCGGCGGACAGCGGCAGGCAGAGGGCGAGTGCGGTCGCGGCGGACAGCGCGCGGCGGACGAACGTCTTCATGGCCATCCAGGGTGGAGGAGAAGGGAACTGACGACCCGTCGAGCGGATTTGTGCATGGACGTGACAACGAGCCCGGACACTTCCTACCCGCCGGTAGGTGCTTCGGCAAGAGCGTTGACGTACCGCCGCCCGCCCGCCCGAAATCCGGCTGCGCCACCCCGTCCGGCCGGGCAGACTGCGGAGGCATGGACCCGACGCCCGAAGCCCGCGCCCTGCACCACGTCGCCGCCCGCAGCCGCGGCGGCCCGCTGCCCGCCGGGCTCGACGTCACGCTCAACTTCCACCCTGACCGGCTGATCGACGGCCGCCCGATCCTCCGCTCGATGGCCGAGGACGGCGTCTACCGCTCCCAGTTCTCCACCGGCACCAGCAACGGCGGCCTCACCGCCCACCCCGGCGGCGACCGCTGGACGTGGGAGAGCCGGATCTTCGGCGGCGCCTACGACGACGCCCCCGCCGAGCGGCGCCCCGTCTACGGCGCGCTCAACCACCTGCGCAGCCCCTACGGCGGCGCGCCCCGGTTCGGCTCCGCCCACCTGCGGCTGCGCGCCGACACCCTGCACCGGGCCACCTTCTGCTACCCCGACAGCGTCTTCGAACCCGAGCACTTCGGCACCGCCGCCGCCCTCGACCTGATCGCGCTCGCCGAAGCCGACCGGCAGGACCTGCTGGACGCCTACGTGGAAGCCCAACTGCACGGCCCGCTCCGGTTCGCCGAGCACGTCGACGCCCTCGTCCTCGACCCCTGCTACCGGGACACCGAGGTCGAGGCCGCCGCCCGCCTGCTGCCCTGCCGCCTCGAATGGCACCCCGGCCACCGCCTCCCCGCCGCCGAACTGGCGCAGTACGCCGACTACCGGGGCCCGCACATCACCGCCCTCGCCGCCGAGCTCGCCCGCGACGGCGTCCTCGACCCCGCCGCGATCGGCGCCGCCGCCCGCAGCGGCCGGCACGACCCGCAGCACGTCAAACAGGTCTGGCACTGCCTCGCCCGCCACGGCCGACCGGCCACGACGATAGGCTGACCGCCCATGGACCTGACGACGATGGCCGGCCCGCTCGCCTCCTTCGCCCTCGTGGTGGGCCTGCTCACGCTCACCCCCGGCCTCGACACCGCGCTCATCCTGCGCACCGCCGCCCTCGGCCGGCGCCGCCGGGCCTGGGGCGTGGTCCTCGGCATCCAGACCGGCACCCTGATCTGGGGCACCGCCTCCGCCGCCGGCCTCAGCGTGCTGCTCACAGCCTCCCGCGCCGCCTACGAGACGCTCCGCTGGGCCGGCGTCTGCTACCTGCTGTGGATGGGCCTCCAACTGCTGCGCAACCGGCACCGGGAGACACCGGAGGGCGAGCAGCCGGCCGCCCGCGACGGCGGCTGGTGGGCCGGCTGGCGGCGCGGCACCGCCACCAACCTGCTCAACCCGAAGGTCGGCGTGTTCTACGTCGCCGTCCTGCCGCCCTTCATCCCCGCCGGTGCCCCGCACCTGGCCGCCGGCGTGCTGCTGACCTCGGTGCACGTCGCCGAGGGCCTGCTCTGGTCCGCCGTCCTGATCGGCTTCGCCCGCACCCTGCGCGGCTGGCTGCGCCGCCCCGCCGCCCGTCGCCTGCTCGACCGGATCACCGGGGTCGCCGTCCTCGGCTTCGGCGCCAGGCTCGCGCTCGGCGACTGACCGGGCGTGAGGTAACGGCTTGTCGACACCGCACGGCCGGTGATCGCGGGCCCACTAGAGTGCTGCCGTGACCGAGCAGGAGCCGGAAGTCGTCGCAGGCCGTTACCAGTTGGTCGAACGGATCGGGCAGGGCGGGATGGGCCGGGTCTGGCGCGGCCTGGACCGCCAGCTGTTCGACCGCGAAGTGGCCGTCAAGGAGATCCTCTTCCCGCCCGGGCTCGACGACCGCGAACGCGACCTGCTGCTGCGCCGGTTCACCAGCGAGGCCCGCGCCGCCGCCATCCTCAGCCACCCCGGCATCGTCACCATCCACGACGTGGTCGAACACCGCGGCGCGCCCGTCATCGTGATGGAGTTCCTGCGCGGCCGCTCGCTCGCCGCCGCGCTGCGCGCCGACGGCCCGCTGCCGCCCGCCCGGGTCGCCGAGATCGGCGCGGCCCTGCTCGGCGCGCTCGGCGAGGCGCACCGGGCCGGGATCGTGCACCGGGACCTCAAGCCCGACAACATCCTGCTCACCCGCGACCGGATCGTGCTCACCGACTTCGGCATCGCCCACCTCGCCGACGCCACCACCAAGTTGAGCCACAGCGGCACCGTCATCGGCACCCCGCACTACATGCCGCCCGAGCAGCTGGAGGGCAAGCACCCCGCCCCCGCCAACGACCTGTGGGCGCTCGGCGCCACCCTCTACCACGCCGTCGAGGGCCACCCGCCGTTCGACGCCGACGGCCTGCACGCCCTCGCCATCGCCGTCTTCACCAAGCCGCACCGCCCCGCCGTCCGGGCCGGGGCGCTCGCGCCGCTGCTGGACGCGCTGCTCACCAAGGATCCCGAGCAGCGCGCCGACGCCGAGCGGGCGGCCCGGCTGCTCGCCGCAGCGACGGCCGAACTCGCCGCCGCCGCCGCGCCGCTGACGCCGCCACAGCCCGCCCCCGCCCCGGCCCCCGCTCCTGCCCCTGCCCCGCCGCCGGAGCCCGCCCCTGCTCCTGCCGCTGCCCTGCCGTCGCTGCCCGGGCCGTCGCCGACCGCGGTCGACACCCCGCCGCGCCCGCAGACCCCACCGCCCGTGCCGGCCGTGGCGGCCGGGCCGCCCGCTGCCGCGCCGTACCCCGCGCCCGCCGACGCCCGGGCGATCTCACTGCCGGGGGTCGCGCTCGGCGGCGCGGCCGCCCGGCCCGAGCCGCGCCGGACGGGCCTGCGGGTCGCCGCGATCGCGGTGGCGCTCGCCGTGCTGTCCGGCGGCGGGGTGCTGGCCTGGAACCTCGCCCAGGACGACAAGGGCGGCGGCAGCAAGGGCAACCAGGCGGTGCCGCCCACCGGTTCCACCGTCAAGGTGCTGATCGGGCTGGACGCTCCGCTCACCGGCGACCTCGCCGCGATCGGCCTCAGCGTCAAGGACGCCGCCGACCTGGCGATCAAGGACGCCAACCGGTCCGGCCTGGTGCCCGGCGTGCAGTTCGAGCTGAAGGCGCTCGACGACCAGGCGCAGCCCGCCCGCGGCCAGGCCAACGCGGCCCAACTGGTCTCCGACGGCCAGGTGCTGGGCGTGGTCGGGCCGGTCAACTCCTCCGTGGCGCAGAGCATGCTCGGGCCCGTCGACGAGGCCCACCTGGCGATGGTCTCCCCGTCCGCCACCAACACCCAGCTCACCCAGGGCGGCAGTTGGGCGGCCGGCACGGCGACCCGGCAGTACGGCAGCTTCTTCCGGGTCTGCGCCACCGATGCCGAGCAGGGGATCGCCGCCGCCGACCACCTGGTGGTGACGGCGAAGAAGACCAAGGTGTTCGTGGTCGACGACGGCAGCACGTACGGCAGCGGCGTCGCGGCCCGGTTCACCGCCGAACTCACCCGGGTCGGCGGCACGGTGACCGGCACCGGCACCGTCCGCACCGGCGACCGGGACTTCGCGACCCTGGTCGCCAAGGTCCGCTCGGCGGGCGCGGACGCGGTGTTCTTCGGCGGCCTCTACCCGGAGGCCGGCCCGCTGTCGCAGCAGCTCAAGCAGGGCGGCGTCAGCGGCCCGCTGACGGGCGGGGACGGCATCTACGCCCCCGAGTTCGCCCAGGGCGGCCAGGCGGGCGACCTGACCGTCTCCACCACCGTCCCCGCGAGCGAACTCACCAGCGCCAAGCAGTTCCTGGAGTCCTTCGGCAAGGGCGGCTACACCAGCGATCCCCAGCAGTACGGGGCGTACGCCTACGACGCGACCACCGCCCTGATCAAGGCCGTCGGCGCGGTCGCCGCGGCCAACGGCAACCAGGTGCCGGCCGACGCCCGCGCCAGGATCACCGCGGCCCTCGGCGCGGTCTCCTTCGACGGCGCCACCGGCCCGATCTCCTTCGACCGGTACGGCGACCTCGGCAGGCCCGCGCTGGCCGTCTACGCCGTCCGCGACAACAAGTGGGCGCTGGACAGCACCGTCCGCCCGACCCGCGGGAACTGAGCCGGGACCAGAGCTGTCAGCTTGTCAGTCTGTCGATACCGGCGCGCAGTTCCTCGGCGTTCATGCAGGGCGTCACCGTCACGGTGGCCCCCAGCTCCAGCCAGAGCGGTTCGATGGCGGGCACCAGGGCCGACTCCTGGTCCAGGTCAGCCACCAGGGTGAACCCGCGCCGTCCGCCCACCGAGTGGAAGTACGCGGCCTCGGGCTTCAGCGTCTCCAGCAGCCTGCCCATCACCTCCGGCATCCGGCCGGCCGTGATCAGCTCGTTCGACTTCTCGGTGTCGACTTCCGCAACGATCATGGTTCGCATCGCACGCCTCCCGCGATCCGCATTCCAGGGCCTCGGCGAACCGTTCCATTCTCCTGCGCCCCCGCCGCCCGGTCGCGACGGGACGCTCAGGCGGCGTGCGAGGCGTCCGCGTCCGGGGCGGTGGTGAGGTCGTGGTGGATGGGGCCGCGGGAGGCGGAGAGCGGGAGGCAGGACCCGCCGCGGGTGAGGGCGACCAGTTCGGCGGCGATGGAGACGGCGGTCTCCTCGGGGGTGCGGGCACCGAGGTCCAGGCCGATGGGGGAGTTGAGGCGGGCCAACTCGGCTTCGCTCAGGCCGACTTCGCGCAGCCGGGCGTTGCGGTCCCGGTGGGTGCGGCGGGAGCCCATCGCGCCGACGTAGCCGACCGGCAGGCGCAGGGCGCGCTCCAGCAGCGGGATGTCGAACTTGGCGTCGTGGGTGAGGACGCACAGCACGCTGCGGCCGTCCAGCAGCTCCAGCTGGCTGTCCAGGTAGCGGTGCGGCCAGTCGACGACCAGCTCGTCCGCCTCGGGGAAGCGCCGACGGGTCGCGAACACGGGGCGGGCGTCGCAGACGGTGACGTGGTAGCCGAGGAACTTGCCGATCCGCACCACCGCGGAGGCGAAGTCGATCGCCCCGAAGACGATCATGCGCGGGGCGGGGACGTACGCCTCGACGAAGACCGTGACGGTGTCGGCGCCGTCCTCGGAGCAGGGCCGCCCGTCCGGGCCGAGGACCAGCCGGCCGGTGCGGCCGGCCGACAGCATGGCGCGGGCCTCGGCGACCACCGCGCGCTCCAGCCGGAAGGAGGCCAGGGCGCCGTGGTGGGCGTCGCCGGTGACGGCGACGGTCGCGCCGAGCAGCGCGCCGGGGCCGTCGATGATCCGGGCCACCGCGACGGGCGTGCCGGAGGCGATGTACGCGACGGCGGCGTCCAGGCCGGCGTCCGTGCCGGGAACGACCGGCTGCACGAAGACGTCGAGCACGCCGCCGCAGGTCAGTCCGACGGCGAAGGCGTCCTCGTCGCTGTAGCCGAAGCGCTCCAGCACGGGGGCGCCGGTGCGCAGCGCCTCCTGGCACAGCTCGTACACCGCGCCCTCGACGCACCCGCCGGAGACCGAGCCGACCGCCTGGCCGTCCGCGTCGACGGCCAGCGCCGCGCCGGGATCGCGCGGCGCGGAGCCGGACACGCCGACCACGGTGGCCACGGCGAAGGGGCGCCCGGCGGCGTGCCAGGCGTGAAGCTGCGCGGCGATGTCGTGCACGAGTGCTCCTTGCGCTACCAGTCCAGTGTGCAACGGGAGGGGCCGCCCCACCGGAAACGCTCCGGCGGGACGGCGGGGGCGGGGCTAGTGGACGCCCATCCAGGACTTGATCGGGACGAGCGCGAAGTAGACGACGAACACCGCGGAGAGGATCCACATCAGCGGGCCGGGCTCGCGCCACTTGCCGGTGCCCGCCTTGATCACGGTGTAGGAGATGACGCCGGCCGCGACACCCGCGGTGATGCTGTAGGTGAACGGCATCAGCACGCAGGTCAGGAAGGCGGGGATGGCGATCTCGCGGTCCGACCAGTCGATGTGCCGGGCCTGGCTCATCATCATCGAGCCGATCACCACCAGCGCCGCGGAGGCGACCTGCACCGGCACCACGGCGGCCACCGGCGAGAAGAACAGCATCAGCGCGAACGCTCCGCCGGTGACGGCGGAGGCCAGGCCGGTGCGGGCGCCGTCGCCGACGCCGGTCGCCGACTCGACGAACACGGTCTGCCCGGACGCCCCGGACAGGCCGCCGATCGCGCCGCCCGCGCCGTCGATGAACAGCGCCTTCGACAGGCCGGGCATCCGGCCCTTGGAGTCGGCCAGGCCGGCCTCGGTGCCGACGCCGATGATGGTGGCCATCGCGTCGAAGAACCCGGCCAGGACCAGGGTGAACACCGCGACGGAGGCGCTGATCGCGCCCAGCCCGTGCGAGCCGAACGCGCCGAACAGGTCGACGTGCCCGAACAGCCCGAAGTCGGGGGCGGAGACCGGGGAGCCGGGCCAGGTCGGAGCGGAGCCGCCCCAGTCCTTCGCGGTCAGCCCGGCCGCCTGGTTGACCACCAGCGCGACCGCGGTGCCCGCCGCGATGCCGATCAGGATCGCGCCCCGGACGCCCCGGGCCAGCAGCACGAAGATGCTCAGCAGGGTGAGGGCGAAGATCAGCACCGGCCAGCCCTGCAGTTCGCCGAACGGGCCGAGCGAGAGCGGGGTCGGGCCGCCGGTGTGCACGAAGCCGGCCTTGTAGAAGCCGATGATCGCGACGAACAGGCCGATGCCGATGGTGATGGCGTGCTTGAGCGGCAGCGGAATGCCGTTCATGATCTTCTCGCGCAGTCCCGAGACCACCAGCAGCACGATCAGCAGGCCGTAGATCACGCACAGGCCCATCGCCTGCGCCCAGGTGGTGTGCGGCACCACCAGGGCGGATATCGCACCCGAGACGGAGAGTCCGGCGGCGACCGCGAGCGGCACGTTGCCGACCAGGCCCATCAGGACGGTGGTGACCGCCGCGGCGAGCGCGGTGGCGGTGGTCAGCTGGCCGTGGCTGAGCTTGGCGCCGGTGACGTCCGCGCCGCTCAGGATGATCGGGTTGAGCAGGACGATGTAGGCCATCGCCATGAAGGTGGTGAGCCCGCCGCGGAGTTCGTTGCCCAGCGTGGAACCGCGCGCCGAGATCTTGAAGTACGCGTCGAGCGCGCCTCTGGAGGGTGTTTCGGGCGCGGTGGGGGCCGCTTCGGTGGGGCCGGGCTCCGTAGAGGTCCGGGTCATGTCCACTCCCAAGGTTCATAGGGGGTTGGGGTGGGCGAGCCGACCTGATGGCCCGTCAGGGAGGGCGGCAGGGGGACTGGTTCGACTCACGGGTGGGGGTGCTGGACCGTCCGGCCCGGCGTGGCCGGACGGCGGGGCCCCGGGGTCGGGGGAAGACTCGGATGCCGACCCCGGGGACGTTCGAGGTGCCGTCAGAGCGTGTCGGTGAGGTGCTCGGGCCGGACCGGGATCCGGGTGAGCGCCTTGCCGGTGGCCTGGCGGATCGCCGCCACGATCGACGGGGTGGCGGAGACCGTGGGGGCCTCGCCGACGCCGCGCAGTCCGTACGGGGCGTTCGGGTCGGGACGCTCCAGGATCTCCACCGGGATCGGCGGGGTGTCCAGGATGGTGGGGATCAGGTAGTCGGTGAAGGACGCGTTGCGCACCTTGCCGTCCTTGACCACGATCTCCTCCATCACCGCGAGGCCCAGCGCCTGGGTGCAGCCGCCCTGGATCTGGCCGACCACCGAGAGCGGGTTGAGTGCCTTGCCGACGTCCTGGACGGCCGTCAGTTCGACCACCTTGACCAGGCCGAGCTCCACGTCCACGTCGACCACCGCGCGGTTGGCGCAGAAGGTGTACTGGACGTGGCCGAAGCCCTGCCCGGTCTCCTTGTCGAACGGCACGGTGGGCCGGTGGTGGTGCTCGCGGGTCTGCTCGATCACCTCGTCGCCCAGCAGGTCGACCATGGAGATCAGCACGCCCGCGGAGGCGGAGACCACCTTGCCGCCGACCAGCGCGATGTCGGTCTGGGTCCAGCCGTAGCGGTGGCGGCCCTTCTCGACCAGTTCGTGCCGCACCGCCTCGGCGGCGAGCTTCACCGCCCCGCCCGTCATGTAGGTCTGCCGGGAGGCGGAGGTGGAGCCCGCCGAGCCGACCTCGGTGTTCGCCGGGTGGATGGTCACCTGCTCGACGCCCAGCTCGGTGCGGGCGATCTGCGCATGCACGGTGACACCGCCCTGCCCGACCTCGGCCATCGCGGTGTGCACCATGGCGACCGGCTCGCCGCCGATCACCTCCAGCCGGACCCTGGCGGTCGAGTAGTCGTCGAAGCCCTCGGAGAAGCCGACGTTCTTGATGCCCACCGAGTAGCCCACGCCGCGCACGATGCCCTCGCCGTGCGAGGTGTTGGACAGCGCGCCCGGCAGGGTGCGCACGTCCAGGTGCTCCAGGTCGAGCGGCGGCGGCAGCGGCATGTCCTTGACCCGCTGCAGCAGCTCGGCGACCGGCGCGGGCGCGTCGATCTCCTGACCGGTCGGCATGAAGTCGCCCTGGGTGACGGCGTTCAGCTGCCGCAGCTCCACCGGGTCCATGCCGAGCGCCTCGGCCAGCTTGTCCATCTGCGACTCGTAGCCGAACGCGGCCTGCACCGCGCCGAAGCCGCGCATCGCCCCGCAGGACGGGTTGTTGGAGTACAGCGCGATGGCGTGCATCGCCACGTTCGGGATCACGTACGGGCCGTGGCCCAGCGAGGCGGCGTTGCCGACCACCGCGGGGGAGGCGGAGGCGTAGGCGCCGCCGTCCAGCACGATCCGGCAGTCGGCGAAGACCAGCTTGCCGTCGCGGGTCGCGCCGTGCTCGTAGCGCATCTTCGCCGGGTGGCGGTGCACGTGTCCGAAGAAGGACTCGTCGCGGGCGTACACGATCTTGACGGGCTTGCCGGTGTGCAGCGCCAGCAGGCAGGCGTGGATCTGCATCGACAGGTCCTCGCGGCCGCCGAACGCACCGCCCACGCCGGCCAGCGTGAGCCGGACCTTCTCCTGCGGCAGGTTCAGCACCGGAGCCATCTGCTGGCGGTCCACGTGCAGCCACTGGGTGGCGATGTACAGGTCGATGCCGCCGTCCTCGGCGGGCACCGCGAGACCGGACTCCGGGCCGAGGAAGGCCTGGTCCTGCATGCCGACCTCGTACTCGCCGGAGACGATCACGTCCGCCAGCGCCCGCACCTCGTCGGTCACGCCCAGGCCGGAGACCAGCTTCTGCTCGTGGCAGATGTTGCCGTACGCGTGCGACTTGTACTCGTGCGGCTCGTGCACGTAGCCGTGGGTCTCCGGGTCGAGGCACTGCTCCTCGGTGGTGATCGGGGTGAGCACCTCGTACTCGACCTTGATCTTCTTCACCGCGCGGCGGGCGGTCTCCGGGTGGTCCGCGGCCACCAGGGCGATCGCCTCGCCGTGGTAGCGGATCTTGTCGATCGCCAGCGCCGGCTGGTCCGCGATCTCCAGGCCGTAGTACTTCTCGCCCGGGATGTCCTCGTGGGTGAGCACCGCGTACACGCCGGGAACCTTCAGCGCCTCCGAGATGTCCACCGACAGGATGGTGGCGCGCGGGTGCGGGGAGCGCAGCGCCGTCCCCCAGAGCATGTCCTCGTGCCACATGTCGGAGGAGTAGGCGAACTCGCCGCGCACCTTCAGGTGGCCGTCGGGCCGCAGCGGCGAGCCGCCGATCCCGTCCTTCGACGACTGGTGGATCTTCTGCAGGTTCTTCTCGCCCTGGACCGTTCGCGTCGTCACTTCTGGTCCCCTTCACCGGAGGCGGCGCACTTGCGGGCCGAGGCCAGCCGCACCGCGTCCATGATCTTCTCGTAGCCGGTGCAGCGGCACAGGTTGCCCGACAGGGCCTCGCGGATGTCCGTGTCGGAGGGCTGCGCGTCCCGCTCCAGCAGGGCGTCGGTCTGCACCAGCAGGCCAGGGGTGCAGAAGCCGCACTGCACGGCGCCCGCGTCCACGAACGCCTGCTGGACCAGGCCCAGCTCGCCGTCCTCCTCCGCCAGGCCCTCGACGGTGCGCACCTCGCGGTCCTGCACCTGACCGGCCGCCACCAGGCAGGAGCAGACCGGCAGCCCGTCCAGGTAGACCGTGCAGGAGCCGCACTCGCCCTGCTCGCACGCGTTCTTGGACCCGGGCAGGCCGACCCGCTCGCGCAGGACGTACAGCAGGGACTCGCCCTCCCACACGTCGTCGGCCTCCACCGGCTTGCCGTTCGCGGTGAATGTGACCCTCATGCCGCGCTCCTGATCTGCTTGCGGTAGTCGTTCCAGGTCCAGGTCAGGGTGCGGCGGGCCATCACGGCCAGCGCGTGCCGCCGGTAGTCGGCGGTGCCCCGGACGTCGTCGATCGGGGAGGCCGCGGACTTCACCAGCTCGCCGAAGCGCTGGATCACTTCCGCGCCCAGCAGTTCGCCGGACTCCCACAGACCGCGCTCGGCGAGGACCCCGCGCAGGTACTCCTCGGCCTCCACGGCCCGGCGCGGCGTCGGCGCGGCCGAACCGATGCCGGTGCCGACCGTCCCGTCCTTCGGGTGCAGCGCGAAACCGAACGCGCAGACCGCGATCACCATCGCGTTGCGGGTACCGATCTTCGAGAACTGCTGCGGGCCGTCCGCGACCGGGATGCGCACCGCGCCGATCAGCTCGTCCGGCTCCAGGCTGTTGCGCTTCACCCCGACGTAGAACTCGTCGATCGGGATCAGCCGCACCCCGCGCACCGAGTGCGCCTCCACGAACACGTCGCGGCCCGCCGCCAGCAGCGCCGGGTGCGAGTCGCCGGCCGGCGAGGCCGCGCCCAGGTTGCCGCCGACGCTGCCGCGGTTGCGGATCTGCGGCGAACCCACGGTGTGCGAGGCCAGCGCCAGGCCCGGCAGCGGCACGGCCAGCTCCTCGATGATCCGGGCGTACGGCACCGCCGCACCCAGCCGGACGACGTCGTCCTCGCTGCTCCACTCGGTGAGCTCGGTGATGCGGTTCAGGTCGAGAATCGCGGATGGCCGGTGCACGTCGAAGTTCATCTCGACCATGACGTCCGTGCCGCCGGAGATCGGCAGCGCGGTGGGGTGCTCGGCCTTCGCCGCGAGTGCCTCGTCCCAGGTAGCGGGCCGAAGGAACTCCATGCGGGTGTCTCCTCAAGTTGTCGCCGACCGGACGCGGGCACTGCGCCCTTGCCGGTGGCCGGGCCCGGAGGCCGATCGGTCACCGCGGTGCAGCCCGGCGGCGTGTTGGCAAGTGAACTCCTGTGACCGGGGCCACTGGCAGTCACCGATGGCATGAGGACCGGGAGTGACCTGCGGCACCGTCCTGTACGTTCCTCTAAGGTGGACGATCCCGCAGCTCACCTCGTGCACACTGGGCCGTCCCGGCACCGGAATCACCCCCACCCTCACCCTCACAGACCAACCGGAAGGACCCGCCCATGCGCGTCCGCGACCTGCTCGCCCCCGGCGCCCCCCCGCTGCGCCTGCTCACCGGAGAGGACGAGCTCGACCGGCAGGTCACCGGCGTGATGACCACCGACCTGCAGGACCCCGGCCGCTACCTGCACGGCGGCGAACTCGTCCTCACCGGCATGCTCTGGCGCACCGAGGCCGCCGACTCCGAGCGCTTCGTGCGCACCATCGTCGCGGGCGGCGCCGCCGCGCTCGGCGCCGGCGAGGCCGAGGTCGGCCCCGTGCCCGCCGACCTCGCCGACGCCTGCCGCCGGCACCGCCTGCCGCTGCTGGTGGTCCCCGACGACATCGCCTTCGGCGCCGTCACCGAGTACGTCGGCCGGCAGGTCTCCGCCGACCGGGCCGCCGACCTCGCCGCCCTGGTCGACCGCCACCGCCTGCTGGTCTCCGCCGCCGGCGCGGGCGGCCTGGACGCCGTCCTCGACCTGCTCGGCGGCGACCTCGACCTGGACTGCTGGGTGCTCACCCCCACCGGCCGGGTGGTCGCCGGACCGGCCGACCGGCTGCCCACCGCCGACCGCGACCAGCTGTCCCGCGCCCACCTCGCCGCCCAGCGCCAGCGCCGCCGGCCCCCGCACCGGGTCCGGCTCGCCACCGGCACCTACTCGCTGCTGCCCGCCGCCGCCGAGACCACCCACGAGGCCCCGCTCGCCGACTGGATCCTCGCGGTGGCCGGCGACGTCACCGAGTGGACGCCCAAGCGCCAGCAGCTCGCCGACAACCTGGCCCGGCTGGTCGCCGCCGAACGCACCCGCCGCGACGAGGGCGGCCGGCTGCGCCGCCGGATCGCCGACGAGGTGCTGGCCCTGCTCCAGCAGGACGCCGACCCCGCCGAGATCGGCCGCGCCCTGCAGGCCTCCACCACCATGGCCACCCGCTACGAGGGCTCCGCCGGGACCGCCGCCGACAGCCAGCAGTGGCTGGTGCTGTCCGCCGACGCCACCGGCCTGCCCGACGGCGCGCTCCGCCCGGTCCTCGAAGAAGCCCTGGCCGGGGCCACCGACCGCGCCCTGGTCGCCGCCCTCGGCGCGACCGGCGCCGTCGTCGTGCTGCCCGCCCTGGACGTCGCCGTCCCCGCCGACGCGGTGCGCGCCCTGCTCGCCCCGCTGGAGGCCGGACTCGGCTCCGAGGGCCGGATCACCGTCGGGGTGTGCGCCCCCGCCGCCGAGTCCGGCGGCCTGCGCGGCGCCCTGGAGGAGGCCCGGCACGCCCGCCGGATCGCCGCCGCCCGGGTCGGCCGGGTCTGCGTCGCCGGCCCCGAGGAACTCGCCTCGCACGTGCTGCTGCTGGCCGCCGTCCCCGACGAGGTCCGGCGCGCCTTCCGCTCCCGGCTGCTCGACAAGGTCATCGCCTACGACCTGGAGCACCAGGCCGACCTGGTCCGCACCCTGGAGGCGTTCCTGCGCTCCGACGGGTCCTGGACCAGGTGCGCCGCCCAGCTGCACGTCCACGTGAACACGCTGCGGTACCGGATCGGCCGGATCGAGGAGCTGACGGGCCGTGACCTGTCCAGGCTGGAGGACCGGGTCGACTTCTACCTGGCGCTGGAGCTCGCCTAGCCGGTCCGACGGCAGGGGCGCGGCACCGGATCTCCGGTGCCGCGCCCCTGCCGTCGGACCGTCAGTCGGCGGTCCGGCGTCTGCCGCCGCGCGGGCGGCGCGGGTACGGGAACAGCCGTGGCGAGCGCTTGGCGGCCACGTCCTCCACCCAGCCGAAGGTCATCACCAGCAGGGCCAGCAGCGGGATCGCCACCAGCAGCGTGAACCACTGGCTGCTCAGCAGCCACTTCAGGTGCTCGTAGAAGAAGTCCACGTCCCACAGGCGGTCGATCAGCGGCACCGCGGCCACGAGCGCGGTCACGTGCCACAGGTAGACGCTGACGGCGCGTGAGTTGAGCAGGCTGACCAGTCCGTTCCACCGCTCCAGCGGGCGCGGCCACTGCTCCCAGGACGGGCTGACGTGGAGCAGCATGGCGACGAAGCCGAAGGACCACACCGCCTGGGCGATCGGCCAGGCCTCGATGTCGGTCGGCTGGGTCGGGTCGAGCGGCCTGGTCTGCAGGTACCAGAATCCCGCCACCATGATCAGCGGCGCGATCGACGGCAGGACGTACTGCGGGATGCGCTTGAGCAGGCCTTCCTGGTGGGCCATGCCGAGGATCCAGCAGGAGCCGAACGTCGCGAAGTCGTTGGCGGTCTCCCACACCCGGTGGTAGACGAAGTCCTGGTCGGCGAGGAACCCGTTCATCACGATCACCATCGCCAGCGGCGCGCACAGCGTCAGCACCGGGAACCGGCGCAGCGCCCACAGCATCAGCGGCGACAGCAGCACGTACCAGAGGTAGGCGCGCAGGTACCACAGCGGAACCACGAGCTGGGTCGCCCAGCCGGACTCCAGGTGGCCGTGCAGGCCGTGCAGGCCGTCCTCGGCGTACGGCGGAGTGCTCAGCGGCAGGACCCAGAACGCCAGCTTGGCCCACCACCAGGTGGGGTGGCCGGAGGAGTCGGGGCCGCCGCCGTCGAGGACCTGGGCGGTGATCACGATGGCGCCGAACAGCCACATCGGCGGAAGCAGTCGGCGCAGTCGGCCGCGGATGACGCCGAGCGCGGGACGGCTGAGCGAACGGGTCATCAGCGAGCCGGCCAGCGCGAACATCACGCCCATCGACGGGAACAGCAGCGGCAGCCAGAACCAGCCGAAGTTGTGGTAGAGCACCACGCGGACCAGGGCCAGCGCGCGCAGCAGGTCGAGGTACCGGTCGCGGCCGCCCTTGCGCACCGGCGGGTCCTCCGCGGCGGGCTCCTCCGGCTCCGGCTCGACCCGCCACTGCTCGGGTATCCGCAGCGCCAGGGTGTCCTCGTGCCGCCCGAAGCCCGGGGGGATCCGCAGCGCGAGGGTGTCCTCGTGGGTGCCGCGTCCGGCAGGTGAAGTCATCTCACGCCTCCACCGGGGCAGCGGCGACCTCGCCGGTGCGCCGGAGCTTCTGCCAGCGCAGCCGGCCACCGGTGAACGCGGTGATCGTGGACTGCAGCAGGACGATGTACATCAGTTGCCGGTAGACCACCTGCTGCAGCGGAAGGCTGATCAGGTGCCACGGCTTCTCGCGGTCCAGCCGGAAGGCGTACCAGGACAGCACCGACTGGAGCAGGATGAAGCCGCCCCAGCTGCCGAGCGTGATCGGGGTGTCCCCGAACAGCACCCCGTAGAGCAGGAACAGGTCGACCAGCGGCGCCAGCAGCGGCGCGACCACGCCGAACAGCACCACCAGCGGAAGGCCGATCCGTCCGAAGCGACCGGCCGGGCCGCGGGAGATCACCGCGCGGCGGTGCTTCCACATGGCCTGCATGGAGCCGTAGCTCCACCGGTACCGCTGCGACCAGAGCTGCTGGAGGCTGGCGGGGGCCTCGGTCCAGGCCCGGGCGCGCTCGGCGTAGACGATCCGCCAGCCCTCGCAGAGCACCGCCATGGTGATGTCGGTGTCCTCGGCGAGGGTGTCGTCGCTCATCCCGCCGACCGCCCGCAGGGCCTCCTTGCGGAACGCGCCCACCGCGCCGGGGATGGTCGGGATCACGTTGAGGACGTCGTACATCCGCCGGTCCAGGTTGTGGCCGAGGACGTACTCGATGTGCTGCCAGGCGCCGATCAGGCTGTCGCGGTTGCCGACCTTGGCGTTGCCCGCGACCGCGCCGATCCCCGGGTTGCCGAACGGCTGGACCAGCTCGCGCACGGTGGAGGGCTCGAAGACGGTGTCGCCGTCCATCATCACCACGATGTCGTGCGCGGCGGCCGCGACTCCGGCGTTCAGCGCGCTCGGCTTGCCGCCGTTGACCTTGCGGATCAGCCGGACGAACGGCAGGTCCATCTCCTCCACGATGTCCGCGGTGCCGTCCGTCGAGCCGTCGTCGATGACGATGACCTCGATCGGATAGTCGCTGGCGGCCAAGGAGTTGAGGGTGTTGGCGATGCACTCGCGTTCGTTGTAGGCCGGGACGAGGACGGTGACCGGCTCGGTGACGGGTGGTCCCCAGGCGTCCCGCCGCTTGGCGCGGCGGGCGTGGACGGGCGCGAGGACGAGCATCAGCGCGAAGCGGCCGAAGTTGAGGAACCCGACCAGGGCGAGCAGCGCGACCAGCAGCGGCAGCGTGACCACGGCGATGTGGGTGGCCAGGATGAAGCCCTTGCCCGCCCACAGCTGGAAGCCGTGCACCGGCACCATGGCGCTGGTGGCGCCGAGGGCGTCCGAGATGGTGGTGAAGCGGTACCCCTCGCCCTGCAGCTTGACGATGATCTGCTCGAGCGCCTCGACGGTCTCGGCGCGGTCGCCGCCCGCGTCGTGCAGCAGGATCAGCTCGCCCGCGCCGGGCTTGGTCGGCATCGCGGCCTTGACGATCTCGTCCACGCCGGGGCGCTTCCAGTCGTCGGTGTCGCGGTCGATGAACGCCGTCAGGTAGCCGTGCGCACCCACGTACTTGATGACGGGATAGTTCCAGTCGTCCATCGCGGAGGCGTCGGACGAGTACGGCGGCCGGAACAGCGAACTGTGCACGCCCGCGACGCCGGCCAGGGCCAGCTGCGTCTGCGCGAGCTCCCAGCTGATCCGGGCGTGCGACTGGTAGGCCAGGTCGGGGTGGGTGAAGGTGTGCAGGCCGATCTCGTGGCCGCCCGCGACGATCTGCCGGATCAGGTCCGGGTTGCGCGTGGTCATCGAACCGGTCACGAAGAAGTCCGCGCGGACGTCGTGCGCCGCGAGCACCTTGAGGATCTTCGGGGTCCATTCCGGGGAAGGGCCGTCGTCGAAGCTCAGCACCACGGTCTTGTCGGGGATCCGGTAGCTGACCGGGGCGGTGTTCTTGCTGCCGCGCGCGTCGATGACGGGGCCGCCCTTGAGGAGGTCCTCCGGCACCGTCGTCTTGTCCACCGACTGGGCGATCCGGGTGTCGTGGAACACCTCGTTGGTGGCCAGGCCGCGAAGGACCAGCAGAGCGAGCAGGCATGCCAGCAGGGACAGCGGCATGACGAAGCGCAGCGGCGGCGCGGCCAGTCGGCGCGGCCTGAGCAGGGACTGCCGGCGGCGCTGGTGGCGGGACAATGACGCTCCTGGGGATGGGTGGTGCAAACGATCCGGCGACGGCCGACCGCCCGAGCGGCCTGCTCTCAGGGAGGCCGGGCCGTCAGGGTTTGGGAGTCGAAGAGCTCGACGAGGGCGTCGATCCGTGAGATCCGGCGGCGGACTTCGACGCGGTGGGCTTCGTGGTGCCCGAGCTCTTCGTGGTGGGGGCCGTGGGCCGGGTGGCGCTCTTCGACGGGGACGCCGACGGCGACGGCGACGAGGAGGGCGAGGGCGAGGGTGCGGCCGAGGGGGACAGCGAGGGCTGGGGCGGTATCCCCATGGCCGGGGCGTCCGCCTGAACGCCGATCAGGCTGCCGCCCATGGCGACCGCCAGGACGGCCCCCACCACCGACACCGGCCAGCCCAGCCCGCGCAGCAGACGGCCGCGCAGACCCGACTGGTCGACGAACACCGGTTCGGGTAGCGGCTCATCGGGCTCGGCGCCGGGGTCGGCCGGGGCTTCGGGGTGCGCCGATCCGCGTTCAGGAGGAGTCATGACAGGGCGCACCTTGCGAGGCCTTTCAGTGCAGGGTACGTAGACCGCGGGAGCGTAGGCCGAACGCTAGTCCACCAACCTGAGGCGAATGGGTGGCGATGTCCTGATTTGGCACTGGCCGTCGCAGTGTTGTAATCGGATCGAGATGACTACTGGGGTGTAACGGTAGGCAGCCGTGTGCGGACCGTTGACCTTGCCACATGTCCGCCAAGGCGCCACCGGGTGCCGAACGGCCGGTCTTGCGCGCCCCGTTAGGATGACCGCCTCATCTGATCAGCCGTCTGTCCGTGTCGAGGACGGGTCCAGGTCCGCCGCCACGCCGCAAGGAGCTCGTGTGAGCAAGCCCCGCCTCCGTCCCCGTCACCGCGCGTGGAGCGTGCTCGCCCTGCCGACGCTGTTGTGCACGCTCGCCGGGTGCTCCAGCGGTCCTGCCGGCGGCACCGCCGCGCCCGCCGCGGGCGGGGAGGCCAAGGCGGCACCCGCCACCAGCGCCTCGCCGACGCCGACCGGCCCGCCGGGAACCCTGTTCGACTCCTTCCACTACAGCGGCCCCGACGACCCGGCCTTCCAGGCGCACGGCTGGGAGGTCCGGGACGGCGCCGGCGGCCCGGGAGTCAAGGACACCTGGACCGCGGCCGGCGCGGCCTTCCCCTCGGACACCACCGCGCAGGGCGGCCGGATCATGCAGCTGCGGTCCTCCACCGACGGAACCGCCCAGGGCACCAAGCAGGTCGAGGTGCAGAGCACCGGCAGCCGGTTGCTCAACGGCACCTACGCCGCCCGGATCTACCTCAGCGACAAGCCCGCCTCCGGGCGCAACGGCGACCACGTCGTGCAGACCTTCTTCCCGATCTCCCCCTCGGACGGCTCGGCGAACTACAGCGAACTCGACTACGAGTACATGCCGAACGGCGGATGGGGTTCGGTCGGCCCGCAGCTGGACACCACCAGCTGGTTCAAGTCGGATCCGCCGGACCGGGTCACCCACGCCCTCAAGCAGCACCTGGAGGGCTGGCACCTGATGATGATCACCGCCGTCGACGGAAAGGTCACCTACTCGCTGGACGGCAAGGACCTGTTCACCAGCACCGGGAAGTACATCGCCCGGGAGAACGTCGACGTCCACTTCAGCAACTGGTTCATCGACCTGCTCCCCTCGCTCGGCGCCACCCGCACCTGGGACATGAAGGTCAACTGGTTCTACTACAAGGCCGACCAGGCCGTGTCCAAGGCCGATGTCCAGAAGACGGTGGACGAGTTCTACGCCGCCGGCACCGACTACGTGAACACCCTGCCGAAGTCCTGACTCCGCTCACGGCGAGGGCCCGGCCGGACCGCACGGTCCGGACCGGGCCCCTCCCGTGACGGCGGGTCAGTGGTTGGCCGGGATCACTGACGTCAGCCAGCTGAAGACCCCCGGGACCATCGGCTTCCAGACGTCGCTGCTGTGCGAGCCCGAGGTCTCCTGGACGGTGACCGTGGTCGGGGCCTTGGCGGCGGCCTTCAGGGCCTCGCCCGCCTCAAGGCCGTCGCCGCGGTTGCCGCTGATGTACAGGGCGGTCTTCGGCGGGGTCTTGGCGGACTTCAGGATGTTGAGCGGGTTGGAGACCTCCCGCAGGTGCGGGTCCTTGGCGGTCAGCGACCGGTCCTCGGCCGCCGGGTCGTTGTAACCGGACAGGCTGACGCCCGCGCGGTACCGGTTCGGGTGCTCCAGGGCCAACTTGGCGGCGCAGTGCCCGCCCGCCGAGTAGCCGGCCACCGCCCAGCGGTCCGCCGACGGATCGGCGCGGAAGTTGTCGAGCACCATCTGCGGGACGTCCCGGGACAGCCACGCGTCGGCGTTGACCTTGCCCGGCACGTCCGCGCACCCGGTGTCGGTGCTGTCGCCCAGCAGGTTGGTGCGCGGGGAGACCAGGATGAACGGGGCGACCTGGCCGCTCTGCATCATCGGCTTCAACTGCTCCGACACCCGCAGCGTACCGAACCAGGTCTTGGACGAGCCCGGCCAGCCCGGCAGCAGCTCCACCACGGGGAAGGTCCGGTCCTTGTACGCCGGGTCGTTGTACTGCGGCGGCAGCCAGACCAGCACCTCGCCGTCGACGCCGGAGACCGCGCCCTTCAGGTCGGTGGTCTGCACGTCGTTCGGCACCTTCGGGTCCCCGACCGGGGCGAACCGCTGGATCACCTTGGCGTGCTGGCCGTCGCTGCCCGGCGTCCCCGGGCCGCCCGACGCGCCGACCGTCTCGGCCTGCACGTTCGGCACCGCCCGGACGTGGTTTCCGGTGCCGAGCAGGTCGTCCCAGCTGCCGTAGATCAGGTTGGCGTTGTTCACCATGACGAACACCATCATGACCGCGGTGATCTGACAGAACAGCAGCATCACGATCCTGGAAAGGGCCTGAACGGGCTTCGGACCTCTCACCCGGCTCCACAGCAGGAGCGCCACCGCGATCGAGACCGGCACCAGGACGATCGTGAAAAGAAGGAACGGGGTGCCTGTCAGCTGCATCGGGTCTCTCGAATCGGGTCGTCCGGCCGTCCGGGGCACGGTCCCCCGGTTCGCGCATCACACTTGTCAGACTGCGTCAAACACACGATCAGTTGCTGTCGACACCCGCAGAAACCTGAGAGGTACATCACGTTTTCGTGAGAATCCGCTGTGCGTTCGGGGCTCAGTCTGCCAGTTCGCCGACACCGCTCCACCTGCGGGCCGCACCTTTTACCGAATCCAGGAGCATTCATCACGTGACCACAGCAAGCGGCTCCGCCCGCCCCGTCCTGCCCAACCTGCTGGGCCTCGGCCCGCGCGCCGAGCGCCGCCGGCGCACCCTGCCCGCCGGCGTGCTCCGCCTGCCCACCATCGGCGTGGACATCGGCGGCACCAAGGTGGTCGCCGGCGTGGTCGACGGCGACGGCCGCGTGGTCGACCGGCTGCGCACCGAGACCCCCGACAAGAGCAAGAGCCCCAAGGTGGTCGAGGACGTCATCGTCGACCTGGTGCTGCAACTCGCCGACAAGCACGACGTGCACGCCGTCGGCGTCGGCGCGGCCGGCTGGGTCGACGCCGAACGCTCCACGGTGCTGTTCGCCCCGCACCTCAACTGGCGCGGCGAACCGCTGCAGCAGGCGCTCAGCTCCCGGCTGCGCTTCCCCGTGGTGGTCGAGAACGACGCCAACGCCGCCGCCTGGGCCGAATGGCGGTTCGGCGCCGGACGCGGCGAGGACCACATGGTGATGATCACCCTCGGCACCGGGATCGGCGGCGCGGTCGTCCGCGACGGCCACGTCGACCGCGGCAAGCACGGCCTGGCCGGCGAGTTCGGCCACATGCAGGTGGTGCCCGGCGGCCACCGCTGCCCCTGCGGCAACCGCGGCTGCTGGGAGCAGTACTCCTCCGGCAACGCCCTGGTCCGCGAAGCCCGCGAACTCGCCGCCGAGGAATCCCCCGTGGTCCAGCCGCTGCTCGCCCGGGCCGGCGGCTCCCCGCTCGGCATCACCGGGCCGCTGGTCACCGAGGCCGCCCGCGAGGGCGACGCCGTCGCCGTCGAACTCCTCTACGAGGTCGGCCGCTGGCTCGGCGTCGGCATCGCCAACCTGGCCGCCGCCCTGGACCCCGGACGCTTCGTCATCGGCGGCGGCGTCAGCGAGGCCGGCGACCTGCTCCTCGGCCCCGCCCAGGACGCCTTCCGCCGCACCCTCACCGGCCGGGGCTTCCGCCCCGAGGCCCGGATCGTCCACGCCGCCCTCGGCAACGAGGCCGGCCTCGTCGGCGCCGCCGACCTGGCCCGCCAGGTGGCCCGCCGCTTCCGCACCGTCAAACGCCGCCGAGTGGAACGCGCCACCAACCGCTGACCCCCGCACGGTGAGCCTCGCCCCGCCCGCCGCGGGCGTCTTGCGCGCAGTTGGCCGAAGGTGCTGTTGTCCGGTGCACGGCGGGTGTGGGAGAACGGGGGACTGACGCCGTCTCAGGGAGGCCGCATGGGTGCCCTCGCCCGTCTCGTTCCTACGCTCGCGCTCGTCACCGGACTGCTGTGCACCACCGCCCCCGCGGAGGCCGGGCAGGCCGCTGCGGTGAAACAGGCCGAGGCGGTGGGGCGGGGCGGGGCGGTGGCCAGTGTGGACGCGGACGCGACCGCCGCCGGGCTGGAGGTGTTGCGGCGGGGCGGCAACGCGGTGGACGCCGCGGTGGCGACGGCCGCCGCCCTCGGGGTGACCGAGCCCTATTCGGCGGGCATCGGCGGCGGCGGGTACTTCGTCTACTACGACGCCCGCTCCGGCAAGGTGTCCACGCTGGACGGCCGCGAGGTCGCCTCGCGCACCGCCGACAGTTCGCTGTTCCTGGAGAACGGCGCCCCCCTGCCGTTCGCGGACGCCGTCACCAGCGGCCTGTCCGTGGGCGTGCCGGGCACCGCCGCGACCTGGGAGGAGGCGCTGCGCCGCTGGGGCACCCGCGGTCTGGCGGAGGTGCTGAAGCCCGCCGAGCGGATCGCCGACCGCGGCTTCACGGTCGACCGGACCTTCCAGGACCAGACCGCCGCCAACCAGGCCCGGTTCCAGGACTTCCCGGCCACCCGCGCGCTGTTCCTGCCGAACGGCGGGCTCCCGGCCGTGGGCTCGACCCTGCGCAATCCCGATCTGGCCGCGACCTACCGCGAGTTGGGCCGAACCGGCACGGCCGCGCTGTACCGCGGCCCGATCGGCGCCGACATCGTGCGCACCGTCCAGCACCCGCCGGTGGACCCGGCGTCCGGCCGCGACGCCCGCCCGGGCCGGATCGACGCCGCCGACCTGGCGGGCTACCAGGTCCGGCAGCAGGAGCCGACGCACGTCGGCTACCGGGGCCTGGACGTGTACGGCATCGCCCCGTCCTCGTCCGGCGGGACGACCGTCGGCGAGGCGCTGAACATCCTGGCCGCGAACGGCGCGTCCGCGCTCGGCGACCCGGCCGCGTACGACCACCAGTACCTGGAGGCGAGCCGGATCGCGTTCGCCGACCGCAACCGCTGGGTGGGGGACCCGCGGGCCGTCCAGGTGCCGACCCGTCAACTCCTGGACCCGGCGTACGGCGCCGCCCGGGCCTGCCTGATCGACCCGCAGCACGCGCTGACCAGCCCGCTCGCCCCGGGCGACCCGTACCACCCGGCGGCGTGCGCGAGCAGCGGGCAGCCGGCCGTCGAACCGTACGAGGGCCAGAGCACCACGCACCTGACGGTCGCCGACCGCTGGGGCAACGTGGTGGCGTACACGCTGACCATCGAGCAGACCGGCGGCAGCGGCATCACCGTCCCCGGCCGCGGGTTCCTGCTGAACAACGAGCTGACGGACTTCAACTTCACCCCGCTCACCCCGGGCGTCCCCGACCCCAACCTGCCCGGCCCGGGCAAGCGGCCGCGCTCCTCGATCTCGCCGACCGTGGTGCTGCGCGACGGGCAGCCCTACCTGGCGCTCGGCTCGCCCGGCGGCGCGACCATCATCACCACCGTCCTCCAGGTGCTGACCGGCCGGGTGGACCGCGGTCTGACGCTGGAACAGGCGATCGCCGCACCGCGCGCCAGCCAGCGCAACACGGCCGCCACCCAGGCCGAACCGGCCTTCCTCGCCTCGCCGGAGGCGGCGAAGCTCCAGGCGATGGGCCACGTCTTCGCCGCCACCCCGGAGATCGGCGCCGCGACCGGCGTGGAACGGCTGCCGGACGGCCGCTGGGTGGCCGCCGCCGAACCCGTCCGGCGCGGCGGGGGAGCGGCGGGGGTGGTGCGGCCCTCGCACTGAGCCGCCGTCGCCTGCCCGGCGCTGTCGGCGGCGGGCGGTATGTTCGGACGGGGTGCCCGGCCCGCCGCCGGGAGCCCCGTCCGTCCGCACCGCCGAGGGAAGGCCGCCGTGACCGTCCGCATCGCCACCTGGAACATCAACTCCGTCACCGCCCGGCTGCCCAAGCTGCTGGAGTGGCTGGAGTCCGCCAAGCCGGACGTGCTCTGCCTGCAGGAACTCAAGTGCACCGCCGAGGCGTACCCGGCCGAGGCGATCGCCGAGCTCGGCTACGAGTCCGCGGTGCACGGCACCGGCCGGTGGAACGGTGTCGCCGTGCTGTCCCGGATCGGCCTGGCCGACGTGGTCCGCGACCTGCCCGGCCAGCCCGGGTACCTCGCCGAGGACGCGATGCTCCCGGTCGTCGAGCCGCGCGCCGTCGCCGCGACCTGCGGCCCCGTCCGGGTCTGGTCGGTGTACGTGCCCAACGGCCGCGAGGTCGACCACGCCCACTACCGGTACAAGCTGGAGTGGCTGGCCGCGCTGCGCGACGCCGTCCGCGAGGACGCGGCGGGCAGCCGTCCGTTCGCGGTGCTCGGGGACTTCAACATCGCCCCCACCGACGAGGACGTCTTCGACGTCGCCGCGTTCGAGGGCCTCACCCACGTCACCGCCCCGGAGCGCGCCACCCTGACGGCCCTTCAGGAGATCGGCCTGCAGGACGTGGTCCCCCGCCCGCTCAAGTACGACCGCCCCTATACCTACTGGGACTACCGCCAGCTGGCCTTCCCGAAGAACCGCGGCATGCGGATCGACCTCACCTACGCCAACAAGCCCTTCGTCGACGCCGTCTCCGACAGCTACGTCGACCGCGAGGCCCGCAAGGGCAAGGGCACCTCCGACCACGCCCCGGTGGTCGTCGACCTGGACGTCTGACCGGCCGTCAGGCCCGCGGCGCCCACCGGCCCGCGGGCCGGGGCAGGCCGAGCAGGCCGCGGAGGGTGGCTGCCTCGTAGCCGGTGCGGAACGCGCCCCGGCGCTGGAGTTCGGGGACCAGGGCGGTGGTGATCGCGGCCAGGTCGTGCGGGAGCACCGCGGGACGCAGGCGGAAGCCGTCGAGTCCGGCTGCCCGCAGGTCCAGGAGCAGGTCGGCGAGGTCCCCCGGAGTGCCGGCGAAGATCTCGGCGTCCGAGGTGTACTGGGCGCCGTCCGTGTCGTCCAGCCGTCGCAGGCGGGCGGCGGCGCGGCCGGGCCGGTCGTCGAGCAGGACCACGAGGTCGGCGAAGGCGAGCAGCGGGTCGCCGGGCGGGCGGCCGACCAGCTGCCGGGCCCGGTCGACGGCGGCCAGCTCGGTCACGGCGCCCGCCCGCGAGTGGGGGGTGAGGTAGACCAGGTCGGCGCGGGCGGCGGCCAGTTCGTAGGGGGTGCTCGCGTGGGCGAGCACGGTGATCGGCGGCCGGCCCTGCGGCGGGCGCGGGGTGATCGAGGGGCCGCGGACCCGGACGTGCTCGCCCGCGAAGTCGATCCGGTGCAGCTTGTCGCGGTCGACGAAGCGGCCGGTCGGGCGGTCGCGGATCTCGGCGTCGTCCTCCCAGCTGTCCCAGAGCAGGCCGACGGCTTCGACGACCTCGTGGGCCTCGGCGAACAGGTCGCGCAGCCGGGCGGCGATCAGCTCGGGGTCGCGGAGGTCGGCCGCGGTCAGCTGCGGGGTGGTCCGGCGGCCGAAGTGCGCGGCGTCGGCCGCGCGGAAGGTGATCTGCGGCCGCCAGCCGGCCCGTCCGCGGCTCGCGTGGTCCAGCGAGGCGATGCCGGTGGAGAGGTGGAACGGCTCGGTGTGGGTGACGTTGGTGGTCGGGACCAGGCCGATGTGCGAGGTCAGCGGCGCCAGCGAGGCCGCCAGCAGGACGGCGTCGAGCCGGCCGCGGAGCTGGTCGGTGCGGTCGTCGGGGAGGTGGAACGCGGCGGACTGCGGCCCGAGCGCGTCCTCGACGGTGACGAAGTCGAGCAGGCCGCGCTCCGCCTCGCGGACCAGGTCGGCCCAGTAGCGGGCGGTGAAGACCTCGGCGGGCCGGGCGCCGGGTTCGCGCCAGGACGCCGGGTGCCAGCCGGTGTCGTCCAGGGCGACGGCGAGGTGCAGACGGGTCATCGGAACTCCTTCACAGCGGGTCGGTCCCGGGACTCGCGGGGCGGCTTCAGCCCGAGGTGGTCGCGGAGCGTCGGGCCGGTGTACTCGGCGCGGTGGACGCCCATCTCCTGGAGCAGCGGCACCACCCGGTCCACCAGCTCGTCCAGTCCGGTAGGCGTCAGGTGCGGCACGAAGACGAAGCCGTCGGCGGCGTCGGTCTGCACGAACTCGTTCATGGCGTCGGCGATCTGACGGGCCGTGCCGACGAAGGTGGGCCGGGCGGTGGCCGCGATCACCGTCTCGCGGATGCTCAGCCCGCGGGCGTCGGCGAGCTCGCGCCACCGGCGGACCGTCTCCGCACGGCCCTTGCGGTACTCGGTGTGTCCCTGGGTGAGGACGGCGTCCGGCCGCGGGTCCAGCCGGGGCAGCGGCCCGTCCGGGTCGTGATCGGACAGGTCCCGGCCCCAGAGGGCCTCCAGCAGCATCAGCGCGGTCTGCGGGCCGACCTGGGCCCGGCCGAGTTCGGTCGCGCGTTCGGCGGCCTCGGCGGGGGTGTCGCCGAGCACGTACGTGACCGAGGGGATGATCTTCAGGTCGGCCGGGTCGCGGCCGTACCTGGCGAGCCGGCCCTTGACGTCCCGGTAGAAGGCCCGGCCGCCCTCCAGGGTGCTGTGCCGGCTGAAGATCACGTCGGCGTCGGCGGCGGCGAACTCGCGGCCCTGCTCGGAGTCCCCGGCCTGGATGATCACCGGGTGCCCCTGCGGCGGTCGCGGGGTGGTGAACCGGCCGGCGATGTCGAAGTGCCGGCCGTGGTGGGCGAACCGGCCCGCGCCGTCGCGCAGGAAGCGCCCGGCCGAGGCGTCGGCCAGGACGTCGCCCGGCCGCCAGCTGTCCCAGAGCGTGCGCGCGGCCCGCAGGAACTCGGCGGCCCTGGTGTAGCGGTCGGCCTCGGCGAGGTAGCCGCCGCGGCGGAAGTTCTCGCCGGTGAAGGCATCCCAGCTGGTCACCACGTTCCACCCGGCCCGGCCCCCGCTCAGGTGGTCCAGGGTGGCCAGCCGGCGGGCCACCTCGTAGGGCTCGTTGAAGGTCGAGTTGACGGTCGCGGCCAGCCCGAGCCGGGTGGTGACGGCGGCGAGGGCGCTCAGCACGGTCAGCGACTCGGGGCGGCCGACCACGTCGAGGTCGTGGATGCGGCCCTTGTGCTCGCGCAGCCGCAGTCCCTCGGAGAGGAAGAAGAAGTCGAACCTGCCGCGTTCGGCGGTCCGCGCGAGCCGCTCGAAGGAGTCGAACGCGATCTGGCTCCCGGACCTCGGGTCCGACCAGACGGTGTGGTGCTGGACGCTGGGGAGTTGGGCGGCGAGGTGGATCTGTTTCACGGGCACCGGTACGGCCTCCTGGGAGCGGATGACGGAACGGGGGAGGGGGCGAGGGTCAGCGGCGCCGGGCGGGGAAGCCGTGCGCCCGCGCCCTGAGGACGACGGCGAGCACCGGGGCGATCAGCACCAGGACGGCCCAGGGCAGCGCGGCGACGCCGGCCGTGTCGAGCAGCAGCCCGCCGAGCACGCCGCCGCCCGCCATGGCCGTGTTCCAGAGCGTGACCAGCGCCGCCTGGGCGGCGTCCGCGTGCTCGCCGGCGGCGTCGCCGCCCGCCGTCTGCAGCAGGGTCGGCACGCCTCCCCAGCCCAGACCCCAGAGCGCCGCCGCGAGGTACACCAGGGCGGGCGAGTCGGACAGCAGGGCCAGCAGCGCGGCGGCGAGCGCGACCAGCACCGCGCCGAGGACGGTCAGCAGCCGCAGGTCGCGGTGGATCCGGGCGCCGGTGATCCAGATGCTCAGCAGCGAGGCGCCCCCGAAGACCAGCAGCACCAGGTCGGTGGCGCCGCCCATGCCGAGCCGGTCGAGGTAGGCGGCGATGTACGCGTAAAGGACGGTGTGGGCCAGGACGAAGACCAGTGTCACGAACAGTACCGGCGCGACCCCGGGCACCGACAGCACCCGCAGGATCCCGCCCGCCCGCTCGCCCCGCCGCCCGGGGTGGTCCGGCACCGCGACGGCGATCCAGCCGATCACCGTCAGCGCGAGCACGGTCATCGCCAGGAACGCCACCCGCCAGTCGACCGCCCGGGCCAGGAACGCGCCGGCCGGGACGCCCAGCGACAGCGCCACCGGGATGCCGGCCATCACCACCGCGACCGCCCGCCCCTCCAGGCGGGCCGGCACCAGCCGGCGGGCGAACCCGGCCAGCAGCGCCCAGGCCAGCCCCGCGGCCACCCCGGCGAGGAACCGGGCCGCCATGGTGAGCGGATAGCTCGCCGACCAGGCCGTGACCGTGTTGGCGACGGCGAACGCGGCCATCGCCGTCAGCAGCAGCGGCCTGCGCCGCCAGGCCGCGGTGGCGGCGGTCAGCGGGATCGCGGTGAGCGCGGTGCCGACGGCGTAGACGGTCACCGTCTGGCCGGCGGCCGACTCGCCGACTCCCAGGTCGGCGCTCATCGCAGGCAGCACGCCCGCTGGCAGGGTCTCGGTCAGGCTGGTGAGGAAGACCGCGGTGGCCAGCGCCAGCAGCGCCGCCATCGGTAGCCCGTGCGCCCGAACTCCCCTGCCGGAAGGGGTTTCTGTCGCTGATTCTGTTGGCATCCGGATGCTCATGGCGGCTATCGTGAAACCCTCACACCAGTGTGAGGGTCAACGGAGCCGGGTGTGAGGTGGGCCACATGCGCATCGGAGAGCTGTCGAGCCGCACGGGTACCTCCCGCCGGCTGCTGCGGTACTACGAGGAGCAGCAGCTGATCGTCTCCACCCGGGCCGCGAACGGCTACCGGGAGTACGACGACCGTCTGGCGGACCGGGTGCTGCAGATCCGCGGGCTGCTCGACGCCGGCCTGCCGACCCGGATCATCAAGCAGATCCTGCCCTGCCTCGACAAGCCCCGCGCCATCCACTTCCCCGACGCGACGCCGGAGATGCTCGCCACGCTGACCGCCGAGCGCGACCGGATGACCGAGCGCATCGACTGCCTGGTCCGCAACCGCGACGCGGTCACCGAGTACCTGGCCGCCGTCACCCCGCCCGCCGCGCAACCGTCCTGACGGGTCGTCAACCAGTCGCGCAGGCCCAGGTCCGGAGATCCACGACCGCGTATCCTCTGAGTGTATAGACGCGGAGTCTACCCGCGGCGTAGGCTCCGATCATGAGCGTTCCCCTCACCCTGCTCGGGCTGCTCGAACGCGAGCCCAGCCACGGATACGACCTGAAGCGCGACTACGACGCCTTCTTCGGACGCGGAAAACCACTGCCCTTCGGCCAGGTGTACGCGACCCTCGGGCGGCTCGCCCGGGACGGGAAGGTGGTGGTCGGCGAACCGGAGGCCGGCGACGGACCGGACCGGAAGCGGTACGTGATCACCGAGACCGGGGCCACCGAGTTCGAGGACTGGCTGCGCGAACCCGTGGCCGCCGAACCCCACCTGCAGACCGTGCTGTTCAGCAAGGTCGTGCTGGCGCTGATGCTCGGCCGGGACGCCGAGCACTACCTCGACACCCAGCGCGCCGCCCACCTGCAGCGGATGCGCGAACTCACCGAGATCAAGCGGTCCGGCAGCCTGGTCGACGCGCTGCTCGCCGACCACGGCCTGTTCCACCTGGAATCCGACCTGCGCTGGATCGACCTCACCGCAGCCCGACTCGACGCCCTCGCCGCGGAGGTGGCCAAGAAATGACCCCGCTGATCGAAGCCCGCGCCGTGACCCTCGCCTTCGGCGAGACCCCCGCCCTGCGCGGCGCCGAACTCGCCGTCGACGCCGGCGAGATCCTCGCCGTGATGGGCCCCAGCGGCTCCGGCAAGTCCACCCTGCTGCACTGCCTGGCCGGCATCCTCACCCCCGACAGCGGCGAGATCCACTTCGACGGCCGCCGGATCGACCGCCTCGGCGAGCAGGAAAGCAGCGCGCTGCGCCGCGACGCCTTCGGCTTCGTCTTCCAGTTCGGCCAGCTGGTACCGGAACTGACGGCCGAGGAGAACGTCGCCCTGCCGCTGCTGCTCGGCGGCGTCAAGCGCCCCGCCGCGCTCGCCCGGGCCCGCGACTGGTTCCCGCGCCTCGGCCTGGACGGGCTCGAACGGCGCCGCTCCGGCGAGCTCTCCGGCGGCCAGGCCCAGCGCGTCGCGCTCGCCCGCGGACTGGTCGCCGAACCGCGTGTGCTGTTCGCCGACGAGCCCACCGGCGCGCTCGACTCGCTGACCGGCGAACACGTGATGGACCTGCTGGTGACCGCCGCCCGCGACCAGGGCACCACCGTCGTCCTGGTCACCCACGAGGCCCGGATCGCGGCCTACGCCGACCGCGAGACCATCGTCCGCGACGGCCGCGCCACCTCCCTCACCGGACGGCTCGCCTCATGATCCGCCTCGGTCTCCGGCTCGCCGTCAGCGGCGGACGCGAAGCGCTCGCCCGCCTCGCCGTCACCGCCGCCGCGGTCGCCATCGGCGTCGGCCTGCTGCTCACCACCCTCGCGGCCGTCAACGCCGTCCACACCCAGAACACCCGCTACGCCTGGTTCAACACCGGCTTCACCTCCGCCGTTCGGGAGGCGGCGGGGGAGAGCCCCGCCGCCTCCGGCGCGACCGGTCCGGTCGACCCGATGTGGTGGCTGACCAGGCGGGACACCTTCCAGGGCCGCGAGATCGGCCGGGTGGACGTCGCGCTCACCGGGCCGCGGGCCGCCCTCCCGCCCGGAGTGCCGCGGATGCCCGCGGCGGGCGAGTACTACCTGTCGCCCGCGCTGGCGGAACTGGTGGACCGGACACCCGCGGCGCAGCTCGGGGACCGGTTCCCGGGACAGCGGATCGGGATCCTGGGCAAGGACGCGCTGCCCGCCCCGGACAGCCTGGTCGCGCTGGTGGGACGCAGCCCGGAGGACCTCCGGGCGCTGCCGGGCGCGGCGCTGGTGGACCAGGTCGCCGCCGTCTCGCCGGACCGGTGCGACGACTGCGTGGTGGGCATCAAGTCCAGTGGCACCGAGCTGATCCTGACGGTGGCGACGGGCGCGCTGGTGTTCCCGGTGCTGATCCTGATCGGCACCGCGACCCGCCTGACGGCCACTCAGCGCGAGCGCCGGTTCGCCGCGATGCGGCTGGTGGGTGCGACCCCCAGGCAGGTCTCGGTGGTGTCCGCGGTGGAGGCGACGGCGGCCGCCGCGGCGGGCGTGCTGCTCGGCTTCCTGCCGTTCCTCGCGGTGCGGGGCCGGGTCGCGGAGATGTCGCTGAGCGGCGACCGGTTCTTCACCTCGGACCTGGCGCTGACGCCCTGGCAGATCGCCGCCGTCGCGGTGGGCGTCCCGGCCGCGGCGGCGGTCGCGGCGCGGATCGCGCTGCGCCGGGTGCGGATCTCCCCGCTGGGGGTGAGCCGCCGGGTGACGCCGAAGCCGCCGCGGGCGTGGCGGGTGGTCCCGCTGGTGGCGGGGCTGGCCGAGCTGGTGCTGTTCCTGCTGTGGCACCCGTCCACCGTCCAGGGCCAGACCCGGGGCTACCTGTCGGCGTTCGGGCTGATCATGCTCGGCCTGGTGCTGTCAGGGCCGTGGCTGACCGGCCGGGCGGCGGCGCTGCTGGCCCGGCGCACCCAGCGGCCGGCGACGCTGATCGCGGTGCGCCGGCTCGCGGACAACCCGACGGCCGGCTTCCGCGCGGTCAGCGGCCTGGTGCTGGCGCTGCTGGTGATGAGCGCGACGATCGGGATCATCGGCACGATGACCGCCGAACGCGGCCGTCCCCCGGGCGGCCCGCAGTACGAGCACGTGCTGACGAACTTCCTGAGCAACGGCTACTCGGACGAGGGCGGCCCGGTCTCGGCCGGCCGGCCCGCGCCGCCCGAGCTGCTGGCGGGGCTGCACGCGCTGCCCGGGGTGACGGGCACCCTGCTGGTGCACCCGGCGGGCCGGACGGTGCCGATCCAGGTCGACGGCGAGACCCGGGCCGGGGAGGTGGCGGACTGCCGGGAGCTGGCCGCCGTGCGGGTGTTCGGCCGGTGCGCGCCGGGGGCCGAGACCGCGTACGTGGCGTCCGTGTGGAGCGGCTTCCGGGACAACTCCGGCTCCGTGTGGCCGGCCGCCCCGTACTCGGCGGCCCGGGCGGCGGCGCTGCCGGTGGTGAACGTGATCGTGGCGACCGACGGTTCGCAGGCCGCCGTGGAGCGGGCCAGGACCCTGGTGGACACCGCGTACCCGGCGATCCGGCAGTCGATGACGCTGGCGGAGGGGATGCGGCTGTCGGAGTCGGAGCTGAGGGGCTATCAGCAGCTCGCGAACGTGGTGATCCTGGCGACCTTCCCGATCGCGGGGTGCAGTCTGGCGGTCAGCGTCGCCGCGGCGCTGGGCGAGCGGAAGCGGCCGTTCAGCCTGCTGCGGCTGACCGGGGTGCCGCTGGGGATGCTGCGGCGGGTGGTGGTGCTGGAGTCCGCGGTGCCGCTGGTGCTGGTGTCGGCGGTGGCGATCGGCGTCGGGCTGCTGGCCGCCGACCTGTTCCTGCGCTCGCAGCTGCGGTACTCGCTGCACGCGCTCGGCGGCGGCTACTACCTGACGGTGGCGGCGGGGCTGGCCGCGGCGCTGGCGATCATCGGGTCCACGCTGCCGCTGCTGCGCCGGATCACCGGGCCGGAGACCGCGCGCAACGAGTGAGCGGGCCCCGGGGTTGTTCGGGTCCGGAACATCGTGCGGACTCGAACGGCCTTGCGGGATCGCCGCCGTCCGGGACACTGCCTAGCGTGGTCGGCAACCCGTGGTAGCGGAGCGGGCACGGAGCGCCGCTGCCCCATCCCCGACCCCTGGAGGTACGGCATGCGCCCGACGCGCACCGCCGCCGCCGCTCTGCTCGGCACCACCGTCCTGTTCGGCCTGACCGCCGCCGCCCCCGCGTCCGCGAAGGGCAGCGAACCCGCCTGGGTCAGCCCGGCGCAGGCACAGCCCGGGCAGTCGGTGGCGGTCAGCGTGACCTGTGCGACCAGCACGGAGAAGTCCGTCACCGCCACCTCGGCGGCCTTCGCCGGCGGTTCGACCACGCTGAGCGTGGGCCCGGACGGCAAGTACTCCGGCAACGCGACCGTCATCTCCGAGCAGGAGATGGCCGGCGCGATCGCCAAACGCACCACCGGCGACTCGTCGTGGGGCATCGACGGCAAGTGCCCGAACGGCGACAGCTTCGTCGGCGCGGTGGCCATCGCGGTCGCCTCGACCGGCACCGCCGAGGCCGGGGCCGGCGCCTGGGAGGGCGCCAAGGTCCCGCACGGCGGCGTGGAGACCGGCCTGGGCGGCTCGGTCGGCGTCGACGGGCGGCAGCTGGCCGCCGGCGGCGCGCTGGTCGCCGCCGGCATCGGCGGGTTCTGGCTGCTGCGCCGCCGGGGTGCGGCCGGCCGGACCTCCTGAGCGGCCGACCGCGACGCGCCCACCGTCCGCGGCAGGCCGCGTGTCCCCGCGGCCCTCGGCACGAACGAGGGGCGGCACCCGATCGACGGGTGCCGCCCCTCGCGCGTGTCGACGGGACGTCAGTCGGTGGCCGCCGCGGCGGCGCCGCGCTCGGCCACGGGCGCCGCGGCGGCGGTGCGCTGCAGGGCGCCGGTGGTCAGCAGGTACTGGCCGACCAGGTAGGTGAGCATGATCAGGAAGCTGTGCGCGGGCAGGTGCTTCCAGTCCGCCAGGTCGGTGGCGATCAGGGTGTCGGAGAGCAGGAACAGCGCCCCGCCCAGTCCGGCCCGCCAGTTGATCTGCGAGGCGGTCACCGCGGTGGAGGCCAGCAGCAGGCTGTAGAACGCGACCGGGATCCGCATGCCGGCGTCCAGGCCCGGCCAGAGCAGCACGATCAGCACCGCCCAGGCCACCGCGTAGCAGCCTCCGGCGAGCAGCGCGCGGCGGCGGTCGGCGAGCGCGCCGAGCTTCACGAACATGGTCACGTAGCAGGCGTGGCCGGCCGCGAAGGAGCCCATGCCGGCCAGGAACGCGACGGTGCCGCCGATCTCCAGCAGGATGTCGCCGCCCGCGCCGAACAGCAGCGCGGGGACCAGCAGGGCGGGCGTGCCGGGCCGGCCGAGCGCCCACACCCAGGCGGCCAGCAGCGGCATCAGCGCCGGCTTGGTGGCGTACTGCAGCGGGTGCAGCTGGACGGCGATCGCCAGCAGGTGCGCGGCCGAGACGGCGGCGAAGGCGATCAGCAGCGCCCGCGCGGTGCGCGGGTCGCGGGCGGCGGGGTTCATGCGGCGGCACTCTCCGGTCCGGCGGCGGGTCCCTCGGTGCGCGGGGCGGGCTGCCAGCCCGGGCCCTTGGCCAGGTGGCGCAGCCGGTCGCCCCAGGTGGCGGCGGCGCGGACGTCCCGGGCGATCGAGGCGTACTCGTGGGTGGCGACCCTCAGCGGGTTGAAGGTGCCGATGTTCTTGGTCAGGCCGTACACCGGGCGCTCGGCCTCCGCCGCGAAGGAGCCGAACATCCGGTCGAAGACGATCAGGATGCCGCCGAAGTTGCGGTCCAGGTAGCCGCCCTGCGAGGCGTGGTGCACCCGGTGGTGCGAGGGGGTGTTGAACAGGTACTCGAACGGGCGGGGCAGCTTCCCGATCCGCTCGGTGTGGATCCAGAACTGGTAGACCAGGTTCGCCGAGGAGCAGAACGCCAGCGCCGCCGGGTGCACGCCGGCCAGGATCATCGGCACGTAGAACACCCAGCTGGTGGCCGAGGTCCAGGGCTGCCGCAGCGCGGTGGAGAGGTTGTAGTGCCGGCTGGAGTGGTGCACCACGTGGCAGGCCCACAGGATCCGGACCACGTGGTGGCCGCGGTGCGACCAGTAGTAGAAGAAGTCCTGCGCCAGCAGCATCAACGGCACCGTCCACCACAGCACCGGCACCCGAAGCGGCGTCAACTCGTACAGGAACGAGTAGATCGCCACGATCGGGATCTTCCACCCGGCGTCGAACAGCAGCGACCCCAGGCCCATGCCGAGACTGGTCGCGGTGTCCTTCGCGGCATAGCCCTGCTCCTCCTCGTCCGGATGGAAGCGGTACGAGACCAGTTCCAGGACGGTGAGCAGCACGAAGGCCGGTATCGACCAGAGCACGACGTCGGGCAGGTGTGGCATGCCCGGAACCATAGGGGACGGCGGCGACCAGCGGAAGAGGTGGTTACCGGCGCGTAGCGGGTGGTGCGGCGTCTACTCTTGGGGACGACATGGAGCGGCACGAAGCAGCCGTCGGGGCCGTCAGGACCACCGGGGGTACGGGGATGGGGCGCACAGCCGGGGCCGGCCGGCCCGTTGCTGCCGCACGTCCGCGCCCGGGAACCGGTCGCACGGCGAGCGAACTCGCCTCCGCCGCCGAGCGGTTGGCCGCCGGGTTCGAGGCCGCCGACCCGGCCGCCGCCGATCGGCTGGCCGCCGCCGCGTTCGGCGTCTACGGGGCCCGGCACCTCGGCGGCGCACCCCAGCAGGCCGAGCCCGCGCCCGGCACCAGCTGGTGGCACGGACCGACCGTGCACCACTCCACCTCGCCGCTGTTCCGGCCGCTCGGCTACCGCCGGATACGCCGGGAAGCCCCCGCCGCCGCGCCCGGCCGCCCCACCGGAGGCGGACGGCACCGCAAACCCGAGCGCCCCGCCTCCTCCGGCGACCTCGCCGCCACCGCCGAACTGCGCACCGCCGCCCGGCTGCTGATGGCCCACCCGCTGGTCACCGCCGACGGCCCGCACGGCGCCGCGCTCCCGCTGGTCCGCCGGCACGCCGAGACCCTCGCCGAACGCTTCCACGCCCTGCTCGGCTACCGGCTCACCCTCGGCCCCGCGCACGCCCGCCTGCACAAGGCCCCGCTGCCCGGCCGCGGCCTGCCCGGCCTGGGCCCCGCCGGGTACGCCGCCCTGGTCCGCGCGCTGGCCGGCGCCGGCGACCCGCCGCCCGCGGTCCGGGCGCTGCTCGACCAGTGGCGGGCGCCCGCCGAACTCGCCGCCGACCTGCTCACCGCCCCCGCGCTGCCCCCCGCAGGCCCCGAGGTGACGGTGCGCCGGCTGCTCGCCGAGACGCCGGTGGTGCTGCTCGACGACCTCGCCCCCGCCGAACGCGCGCACCTGCTGGACGCCGCCCCCGCCGAGACGGAACGATTCGCCGACTTCCTCGGCCTGACCGCCGAGATCCGGGCCGAGGGCGTCGCCCTGCTCGACCCCGCCGACGAACTCACCGACCTCGCCCTGCCCGGCCCCGGCACCCTCGCCCAGGCCGCGCTGCTGCTCGCCGAACGCCTGGTCGAGGACCTCCGCCCGGTCGACACCGACAGCGGCACCGCGCCGCCCGCCGTGCTGGTCCCGGACGCGCTGATCGACGGCACCCTCGGCGACATCACCGACGACTACGGCATGAGCGCCGGCTGGGACGCCGGCTACCTCGCCGACCTGGCCGCGTTCCGCCGCGACGCCCTCGACCTGCTGCACCGGATGGGCCTGGCCGCCCCCGCCGGCCGCAACTGGCTGCTGCGCGCGCCCGCCGCCCGCTACGCCCCGCGCGCCGATCTCCAGCCCGCGCAGGGCTCCGGCCGGCACTCCCGGCCGAGCTCGGCGCTGCTGGACGTCAGCCGGTGACCGGGCGGACCCGCTCGGCGACCGGGCGGAACTCCTGCACCGTCTCGTCGTACCGGACCCGCTGGCCCTGGTGCAGGATGTGGCCGTCGTCGGTGTCGGCGAGCACCGAGTCGTAGTAGACGGCGACCTCGGGGCCACCCGAGTCCGGGGTGATGTAGCCGTAGGCGTGGTGGATGTTGAACCACTTCACGGTGCCGGTCTGCATGGTGGGACTCCCTTCGGAGGCCGGTCACCCTCAGTATCCGGCGCGCCCGCGCCGTCCACCACTCGTCCGGCTCAGCGGCCCAGCTGCTGCGGGGCCTGCGCCCGGGAGACCTGCACCTGGTGGCGGACCGTCTCCACGGTCGCGCCGACCCCGAGGGAGCCCAGCGCGACGGAGGCCGCAACGGCGGCGCAGGCGAGCATCCGGCGGTGGCGCCTGGGCAGCGGGAAGCGCGGTTCCGAGGCGGCGGGGACGGTACGGGCGTTCATGGCAGCGAGCATTCCAGTGAGGTGTTACGCGGTCGCGAAACGCGGGTGAAGTCTGGACGGGATCTTTGCGTCGGAACCGCCGCCCCCGCATCGCCGCAGGTCGAACGCGTGATCGTCGGTGTGCGCAACAGAGTTCCGCTCGCGGACTACTCGGGTGGGCGGGTCCGCTCCGGGTAGTCCTCGCCGACGCTCGCACCGACCGCGTCGCGCAGGCCGTGCGAGGGGCGGAGCCGGGACGGCCCGGCCGCCGGATCGGCCCGCAGCTCCCGGACCAGCGCCACGCACAGCGCCAGCATCACCAGCACGAACGGCAGCGCGACCAGGATGGTGGCGTTCTGCAGCGCCGTCAGCCCGCCGGCCAGCAGCAGCGCCGCCGCGACGCCCGCCATCAGCACGCCCCACACCACCACCAGCCAGGTGCGCGGATGCAGCGCCCCGCCGGAGGACAGCGAGCCGAGCACCAGCGAGGCGGAGTCCGCGGAGGTGATGAAGTACAGCATCACCAGCAGCACCGCGAGCACGCCGGTCACCGCGCCCAGCGGCAGCGCCTCCAGCATCGCGAACAGGCCCGCGTCCGCGCCCTTCGGAAGGGTGGCGACCAGGTCGGCCGCGCCGGTCGACTGCAGGCGGATCGCCGACCCGCCCATCACCACGAACCACACCGCCGTCGCGCCGCTCGGCACCAGCAGCACGCCGACCAGGAACTGACGGACCGTCCGGCCGCGGGAGATCCGGGCGATGAAGGTGCCGACGAACGGCGCCCAGGACAGCCACCACGCCCAGTAGAAGATCGTCCAGGTGCCCAGCCAGTCCTCGTCGGTGAACGCCCCGGTCTGAGTGGCCATCACCGCCAGGTTCGACAGGTAGCCGCCGATCGTCGACGGGAGCGCGTCCAGCACGAAGACGGTCGGGCCGACCAAGAACACGAACAGCATCAGCAGGCTCGCCAGCACCACGCTGGTGGTCGACAGCCACTTCACCCCGCGGTGCACGCCCGACATCGCGGACAGCACGAACGCCGAGCCCAGCGCGGAGATCACCACCAGCTCGACGCCCTCGGTGGCCCGGACGTCCGAGACGTAGCCCAGGCCGCCCGCGACCTGGATCGCGCCCAGGCCGAGGCTGGTCGCCGAGCCGAACACGGTGGCGAACACCGCCAGCAGGTCGATCACCCGGCCCGGCCAGCCGCGCACCCGCCGCTCGCCCAGCAACGGCACGAACGCCTCCGACATCCGGTTTCCCCGGCCCTTGCGGAAGGTGGTGTACGCCAGCGCCAGGCCGCCCACCGCGTAGATCGCCCACGGGTGCAGCGTCCAGTGGAACAGCGAGAACTCCAGCGCCTGCCGCGCCGCCGCCGGGGTCTGCGGCGCGAGGCCGGACCCCGGCTGCGGCTGCGCGTACAGCTGCAGCGGCTCGCCGACGCCGTAGAACAGCAGGCCGATGCCCATGCCGGCGGAGAACATCATCGCCACCCACGCCAGCGTGGAGAATTCCGGCCGCTCGCCGTCCCGCCCGAGCGGCACCCGGCCGAACCGGCTCACCGCCAGCACCACCGCGAGCACCAGGAAGACGTCCGCGGCGACCACGAACAGCCAGCCGAAGGAGTGCAGCACCCAGGCCAGCGCGGCGTCCGACGCCCGGCTCAGCGAGTCCTGGGCGAACACGCCCCAGGCCACCACCGCCAGCACGGCCGCCGCGCCGACCCCGAACACCACCCGGTCCAGCGGGAAGGCGTCGGCGTCCGGCGCGGTCGAACGACGGTCCGTCGGAGGCTCGGCAGGCGTGGACATATGACGCACTATGTCCACAGACCGGGCCGCCGCGGCGCACGGCGCGCCGGACGGCCGGCGGTCAGCGGGCGGCCGGCAGCGGCGGGGGCTCGTACGGGGTCAGCACCAGCCGGACCATCTCCTCCAGCCGGTTGCGGGCGTCGTCCAGGGTGGTCCGGCCGGTCACCCAGGCCGTCAACTCGCCCTGCCAGGCGTGCCCCACCATGTGCCGCACCAACTCCCCGGAGGTCGGCGGGACCTCCGGGATCACCGCCCCCAGCGCCGCCCGGTCCGCCCGCGCCAGCCCCTGCAGCGCCTCGCTGGCGAACGGATCGGTGGACGTCGCCACCGCCACCCGCAGCCGGGCCAGTTCGGGCTGCCGCTGGTACGCCCGCATCCCCCGCCGCACGAACCGCACCGCCCGCTCCGTCGGCGAGGCGCTGCGCCCCGCCCCCACCTCGCCGACCAGGTCGGCGAGCAGCAGCCGGTGCCAGTCCGCTATCGCCGCGGCCAGCAGGTGATCCTTGGACGAGAAGTACCGGTAGGCGGTGCCGAGAGCCACTCCCGAGCGCTCCGACACCTGTTTCATCTGGAGCCGTTCCACGCCGATCTCGGTCACCAGGGCCAGGGCGGCGGACAGGAGAGAGCCGCGGCGTTCGAGCTGACGGGGGGACATCGCCTCCACCGGCCGGGGTGACAGGTCAACCTTGGTCACCCGAACCATGATACGGGGCGGCCTGTCGCCGCGGTATGACGCACGTGGTCACCGGTGGGTGACGACCGCTCAGCCCTTCCGGCGCAGCTCGCGCAGCAGCGTCTCCTGCACCGCCGAGGCCACCAGCACCCCGTCCAGGTCGTAGAACTCGCCCATCGCCAGCCCCCGGCCGTCCGACGCGGAGGGGCTGCGCTGGGCGAACAGCAGCCATTCGTCGGCGCGGAACGGGCGGTGGAACCACATGGCGTGGTCGAGCGAGGCCAGCGACACCCGCGGCTCCTCCACCCGGTGCACCCGGTGCGGCTGCACGTGCAGCGCCGCGGTCGAGGCCAGCGTCAGGTCCGAGAGGTACGTCAGCGCGCAGACCTGCAGCAGCGGATCGTCCCCCGGCAGTGCGCTGCCCGTCCTGAGCCAGACGAACTGCTGCGGGACGCCCGGCAGTTCGGGCGGCATGCCGGGGGCGTCGGCCGGGACGAAGCGCATCTGCAGGGCGCGGAAGATCGCCGCGCCCGCGAACTCCTCCGGGGCGTCCCGCTGCCACGCCAGGTACGGGTCCGGCAGCTCGTCCGGGCCCGGCACCGGCGGCATGGTGCGCTGCCGGTCGCCCGAGGTCTCCGGCCGCTTGAACGAGGCCGACATGGTGAAGATCACCTCGCCGCGCTGGACCGCCGTCACCCGCCGGGTCGCGTACGAGGCCCCGTCCCTGGCCCGGTCCACCTGGTACACGATCGGCCGGCGCGGGTCGCCAGGCCGCAGGAAGTACCCGTGCAGGCTGTGCACCCGCCGGGCCGGCTCCACCGTCCGCCCCGCCGAGGTCAGCGCCTGCGCCGCCACCTGCCCGCCGAACGCGCGCAGCGGCGCCCCCGCGTGGCAGGAGCCCCGGAACAGGTTCTCCTCCAACTCCTCGATGCTCAGCAGCTCGGCGAAGGAGCGCAGCCCGGAAGCGGTCACGGGAGGGAGCGAGGCGGAGTCGGTCACCCTGGAAATGGTAGAACACGTTCCATTGGAGACCCGGTGCGGCCCGGGTCACGTCGCGCTGGACCACTGCGCCCGAGTTTGAGAATGGTCGTTCTTGACTGAGCGTTCTCGAATGCCTAGGGTCGTCGGTATGGGACGACCACGGGCTTTCGACGAGGCCGAGGCCGTACGGGACGCCGCCGTGCTGTTCGCAGAGCGGGGTTTCGAGGGGACCTCGGTGGATGACCTGGTGCAGCGGCTCGGCGTGCACCGGGGCAGCCTCTACAAGGTGTTCGGCAGCAAGCGGGGGCTGTACCTGGCGGCCCTGCGGCACCACCTCGACCAGGAGGTGCTGCCGACCGTCGCCGCCCTGGGCGCGGCCGGATCCGCGGCCGAGGTGCTGGTGCAGGCGGCCGGCGGGTTCGACGGCGGGGCGGCGGCCGGGCTGCTGCTGTCCGCGGCGGTCGAGCAGGCGGCCGCAGACCCGGACACGGCGGCACTGGTGGCCGAGGGCCTGGCGGCACTGGAGGCGGCGCTCCGCGGCGCGCTGGGGGAGGCCGAGGGGCCGCTGGCCCAGGCGCTGTGCGCGACCGTCCTCGGCACCCGGGTCCGGGACCGGGCGGCCGGAGCGCCCGGCTCCGCGGCGGCCGTCCTCGCGCTGGCCGGCCGGCTCGGCGCCTGACCGGCCGTCACATCAACCACCGTACGAGGGAGGGCACAGCGAGATGGCACGACTGTCCGTCGCCGAAGGCACGCTGATCGTGGAGATCGAAGGACTGGACAAGCTCTGGGCGATCCGGAGCCGGATCGAGATACCGCTCGGCAACGTTCGCGGCGCGACCGCGGACCCGGGCGTGGGCGCGGAGCCCAAGGGCGTCCGGGTCGGCGGCACCCAGTGGCCCGGAGTGATCACGGCCGGGCGGTTCCGCCGGGACGGCGAGCTGGTGTTCTGGGACGTCAAGAACCCGGCGAAGGCGGTGGTGATCGAGCTCGCCGACGAACGGTACGCCCGGCTGATCGTCGAGGTCGACGACCCGCGGGCGGCGGTCGCCCTGGTCGAGCAGGCCCTGCGGGCCTGAGCCCGCCCGCCCGCCACCCGACCGGCCCCGGCAGCGCGCGCTGCCGGGGCCGGTCGGGTGGCGGGCGGGCTCAGAACAGCGGGACTTCGCCCTCCTGGTCGGGCGCCTGGTCCGCGGCCGCGGGCCGGGTGCCCGCGGTGGGGCGGACGTCGGTGGCGGGCCGGACGTCGGTGGCGGGCCGGACGTCGGTGGTGGGCCGGGCGTCCGCGAGGGCGGCGTCCGGGCGGGGAGTGGCGCCGGCGGGCGTCAGGGCGGCCGGGGTGTTCGGCACGGTGGCCGGGGGCGGGGTCATCCCCTCGGGAACCAGCAGGTCCGCGCCGTTCGGGGCGGCCGCGACGGCGCGCCACCAGAGCTTGACGGCCGGCGGGTCGGCCGGCTCGAAGGGCCGGCCCGGGCGGGGGACGGCGAGCGTCGCCCCGGCGGCGTGGGCGGCGGCCACGGCCCGTTCGGCGGGCTCCTCCCACGGGTGCGGGGCCAGGTCGAAGGTCCCCCAGTGCACCGGCAGCATCAGCCGGCCGCCCAGGTCGCGGTGCGCCTGCACCGCCTCCTCGGGCGTCAGGTGCACCTCCGGCCAGTGCTCCGAGTACGCGCCGACCTGCATCATCGTCGCGTCGAACGGGCCGAACCGGCGGCCGATCTCGGCGAAGCCCGGGAAGTAGCCGCTGTCGCCGCTGTGGAACAGCCGGTGCCGCTTGCCCTCCACCACCCACGAGGCCCAGAGGAACTTGCCGCTGGGCCGCGGCCCGCGCGAGCAGTAGTGCCGGGCCGGAGTGGCGGTCAGCCGCAGGCCGTCCAGCTCGGTCGACTCCCACCAGTCCAGGTCGACGATCCGGCGCGGCGAGACGCCCCAGTGCTCCAGGTGCGCGCCGATGCCCAGCGGGACCGCGAACACCGCGTCGCCGGCGGCGAGGGTGCGGACGGTGTCCATGTCCAGGTGGTCGTAGTGGTCGTGCGAGATCACCACCACGTCCACCGGCCCGAGTTCGGCCAGCGGCAGCGGGACCGGGTGCAGGCGCTTCGGCCCGATCCAGTCGAACGGCGAACAGCGCTCGCTCCACACCGGGTCGAACAGCACCCGGACCCCGTCGATCTCGGCCAGCACGGTGGCGTGACCCAGCCAGGTCAGCCGCAGGCCCGAGGCCGGCGGCGTGGCCAGCTCGACCGGCAGCAGCCGGTGCACCGGCACCGCGGCGACCGGTGCGCGGCGGCTCGGGTCCGCGGCCAGCTTGGTGCGCATCAGCGCCAACGGGGTGTGCGCGTACGCCAGCCGACGGGTCGTCACCGGATTGCGGAAGGAACCGTCCACGAAGTGCGGCGAGTTGCGGACCTTCTCCCAGCGGCCGCCCCGCGGGTCGGCGCCGAACGCGTCCGTGCGCACCCGGTGCCAGGTCTCCCGGGGCAGCGTGCGGTACGAGCGCTTCGCGTCGCGCAGCGCGAGCCCGGCCTCGGCGGCCAGTTCGCCGGCACGGAACAGCCAGGAGACGGGGCGGGACACGGCACCTCCACGGTCGGACACCCGGACGGCGGCCCGCCCCAGGACGGAAGGACGCACCTCAGACCAGGACATTACCGACATAACCGGGTCAAACGCGGCAGGTGGCGGGCGGCGCGCCGCAGGTGTCGGGGCGGCGGGCGACCGGTGGCGGAACGCCGACGGACCGCCCCGAAAGACGGGACGGTCCGTGGTGCGGCGCGGTCGGCGGCGGGGCCTCGGGCGTCGCGGTCGGCGGTGTGGCCTCAGCCGGGGGCCTCGGGCGGGCGCAGCGGGCGGTGGGGCCTCAGGCGGCCGGGTAGAAGCGGGTGATGGTCTCCGCGACGCAGTGCGGCTTGGCGCCGGACTCGCTGGAGATGGTGAAGCGGACCACGGCCTGCACCCCGCCCGGCACCTGCTCCGCCGAGACCAGCACCGCCGTCGCCCGGACCGCACTGCCGACCGGCAGCGGCGCCGGGAAACGCACCTTGTCCGAGCCGTAGTTGAGGGCCATCGCGATGCCCTCCACCCCGTAGCACTCCTTCGCCAGCACCGGCAGCAGCGACAGCGTCAGGTACCCGTGCACGATCGTCCCGCCGAACGGCGTCTGCTTCGCCCGCTCCGGGTCGACGTGGATCCACTGGTGGTCGCCGGTCGCCTCCGCGAACAGGTTCACCCGGTCCTGGTCCACGGTGTGCCACTCGCTGGTGCCGAGTTCGGTGCCGACCGCGGCGGTCAGATCGGCGAGCGAGGCGAAGGTCGTCACGGTGCGCTCCACAGGTGCGTCGGGGCAGGACGGCCCCCGGCGGGGCCGACTCGCAGAGTATGCCTACTCGCCGGTCACATGTCAGGGGGCCCGGGCCGGGCCGTCCGGGCTCAGGCGCGGCGCCGGCCCGGGAGGGCCGGGGTCGCGGCGTCGGCGTCGGGGACGATCCGGCGGCCGGAGACCAGCTCCGGGGTGATCGCCACGTACTCCGGGCCCGGCTCCGGGATCCACGGGCGCAGGCCCGCGCCCTCCAGGGCGGCGCGTTCGCCGGCGTCCCGCACCACCTCCGCGCGCCCGTGCACCAGGACGCTCCAGCCGTTGCGGCCCGCCCGGTCGAAGTCGTCCACCTGGAACGCCGCCACCGTGCCGTCCAGCGCCCGCGCCACCCGGGTACCCGCCCGCAGCGCCAGCACCAGACGCCCGTCCGCGGCCACCCGGAACGCCACCGGGAGCACCGCCGGCAGTGCGTGCTCGGTGTACACCACCCGCCCCAGCGGCACGGTGCCCAGCAGGCGCAGGCATTCCGCCTCGCCCAGCGTCTCCACCCGCTCCTCACCGTCCATACCGACGATGCTGCCCCGTCCGCCCGGCCCCGAACAGGGCCCATGGTCCCTGAGCTGGGGCTCATCGGGCCGATTCCGCCCCGCACCGACACCCGGCGGCGATACCTTGGCCTCCGGTGGCCACCAGCCCGCCCGCGCCGACCGGCGGACGACCGGCGGACGGGCGGCCCGGTACGGCCGGGAAGAAGCGCGGCACCGGAAGAAGCGCGGCAGACGGGCGCGCCGCAGTCGAGGGGGCGGTACAGGTGAGCGGTGGCATCGAACTGGTGGTGATCGGCGCGGACGGCGGTCCCGAACGCGGCCACGGCGGCTCCGCCCGCGCCGCCGACGGCGCCCGCACCCTCGCCACCGCCCTCCCCGGCCGCACCTTCGACGCCGGCACCCGCGGCAGCACCGTCAGCCACCCGCCCGCCGACGCCGACGCCAACACCCTCCTCACCGCCCTCCGCCAAGCCGCCCAACGCCCGGCCCGCTGGCTGGTGGTCTGCCTGCTCGGCCAACTCGTCGCCGACCCGCGCGGCCGCCGGGTCGCCCTGGTCACCGCCGGCTCCACCCCCGACAACGCCTACCGCCGCGGCCTCGCCTGGGACTGGATCACCAGCGCCATGGTCCACGGCGCCCAGGAAGAGACCCTGCTGATCGTCGACGCGGTCGCCGACCGCGACAGCTGGGCCGCCCTGCAACGCGAGGACGGCGCCGGCGAACTCCTCGGCCACTCGCGCGTCCCGCTCTGGGGCCGGATCGGCCGCTGGAGCGCCGGCCGGCGCGGCCGCGACGGCGTACTCCCCGGCGCCGAGGGCTCGTTCAGCTGGGCCCTCGGCCGGGTCCTCGAACACGGCGTGCCCGGCGCCCCCGCCGCCGTCGGCCCGCTCGACCTCCAGCCCGCCGTGGAAAGCCAATTGGGCTGGGGCGAACCCGCCGCCGCCGGCGAGGCCCGACTGCTCGTCCCGCGTGACGGAGGACGACTCCTGATGCGCAATCGGGCCGCAGTGAGAGGTGCGCTCGCCGGATTGCCGCTTTCCGATGAACTTTTGGCGGTTCTGTGGCGAGAAAGTGCCCCAACGGATCCGCCTTCCGCGTAAGGTCAGGAGGTCCCGGCTGTTGCCGTGCCGGGGCGGGGTGGCGAAGAATCGACCTCCGAGCGACCTCCGAGCAACACGAGCAACACAGGGGACGGCAGACGAGATCAGCGGTTCGGACCCACCACAGGTCCGACCGCAACAAGGTGGGGCTATGCGGCAGCGCGGAATTCTGGTGCGCCCTGGGGCGGTTGGGATCAGTGGGCTACTCCTGCCATTCCTCCTGACAGCCTGCTCGGCCACCCCCACCGGCTCCACCGACCGCCTCGGAACCCCCGCCCCCAGCCTCCCCCGCGCCACCGCAGCCGCCACCGCCACCGGTGGCGCGAGCAGCGCGCCGGTCCCGGACGGCGGCACCGAAGGGCTGGCGGGGGGCGACGCCTTGACGACCTATCAGTACTGGTGGAAGGTCCAGATCGACGTCCTCGGGCGATCGGATTCGGACGGAAACGCGCTGCGCCAGTACGCCACATCGGCCGCGCTGAGTGAAACCCTGCTCTCGGTCACTCGGCTGCATGACGCGAAACTCGTCATGATCGGCGCTCCACGGACTTCCCCGATCGTCAAATCCCTTGATCTGCAGGCGAATCCGCCCACTGCCACGATCGACGACTGCGTCGATGTCTCCGACTGGCACCAGGCGGACGCCGACACCAAGCAGATCAAGGACCCGCAACAGCGGCTGTCGCGCTATCCGGCGACGGCCGTGCTGAAGAAATACGGAAACCGCTGGCTGATCGCCGACTTCACCCGTGAGGTGACCAAGACATGCTGAACTCCGCTTGGCGCGCCGCCATTTGTGTACTGACCGGCATCGGATTGGCCCTCACCGCTGCTCCGGCGAGCGCCGACGGTCCCATCATCACGCCGTGCGCGGAACTCTCGATCTGCACGGGTGCCCACGTCCCGGGCAGCACCGCCACGCCCGGCACGGGCGGTACCGGCGGAGGCGGCGGCGCTTCGACCTGTTCCTGGAACGGCGAGACCGTGCCGTGTTGGCGGGACGACCTGGGCTGGTTCTCGGAGGGCTGCTACTACCGGGTCGCCGATCCGCAACCGCTGCCCGGCGAACCCGTCTGGGACGGGCACACCAGCGCGGACGGTACGGTCTACGACCGGGCCTGCCTGGGCAATGAGGGCCAGGGTCCGGTCTTCCTCACGACACCGCCCCCCGCCCCGCCGAGGCGGTCGCCCCGGGCGATCGCCACCGACCTGCTGCTCCGGATCGACACCGGCAAGCCGGTGCTGCACGCCGCTCCGCAGGGCGACGCCGTGGTCGGTTCCCCGGTGTGGCTCTGGTTCGACCGGAACAGCGACGTCACGGGCCCGCTCAGCGAGAAGGTCACCGAACAGGGGGTCACCGTCATCACCACGATCACGCTGAAGAGCGTGACCTGGCAGGTGGACGACGCGCCGACGGGCAGTCAGGAGCGCAGCTTCAGCTGTGACGGTCCCGGCGCTCCGTTCCAGGCCGGCGGAACGCCGACCTGCAGTCACGTGTTCACCCGGAGCTCGGCGCAGCGTCCGGACCACGCCTACTCCATGAGCGTCCGGCTGAACTGGCAGGTGACGGCCAGGCTGGACAACGGCACGGCCATCGACATGACCGGCATCGACTGGACCACCTCGCCCGGCACCGTCCTGCGCGTCCCGGTCAATGAGGTGCAGGTGCTGAACTGATCGGCTCGGTGGCCGTGGCGACGAGGGTGCGGCTGCCGGGGGAGTTGACGTTCCATCACGAGTGAGAGGCCGCAGAGCGGTGGAGAACCGAAGCATGCCGACCCCGCCGCGCCGGCTCGGCGCACGGCGGCGGCGGCCGGCCGTTCTGGCGATGGCGACGGCGTTGATCGCGGCCGGCGGTCTGGGCGGTGCGGCGCTGTACAACAGCAGCGGGCAGCGGATCGCGGTGCTGGCGCTGGCCCGGGACGTGCCGATGGGGCAGGTGCTGAGTCCGGACGATCTGACGGTGGCGCACATCGCGGGCGATCCGGCGTTGCACCCGTTGGACGCCCAGGACCTGTCGCGGACGGTGGGGCTGCGGGCCACCACAGACCTGAAGCGGGGTTCGCTGCTGGTGAAGGCGGACGTGACGAGCGATCCGGCGACGCAGCCGGGGCAGCAGATCGTCGGCATCGCGGCGAAGCACTCGCAGTTGCCGGCGACCAGGCTGCAGCCGGGCCTGCAGATCCTGGTGGTCAACACCTCGGACGGCAAGGCGGACGGCCCCACGACCCGGACGCCGGACACGATGACCGCGGTGGTCGCCATGGTGGGGCGGCCGGACACCGACGGCAGCACGGTGATAGACGTGGCGGTCGGGCCGGCCGACGGGCCGCGGTTGGCGCAGTGGGTGGCGAGCGGGAAGTTCCAGGTGATCCTGGCGCCGCGGACGGCCGGGGGCTCCTGATGACGGTGGTGGCCGTGCTCGGCGGGCCGGGGGCGCCCGGGGCCACCAGCAGTGCCCTCGCGCTGCTGCTGTCCTGGCCGTTGCGCCCGGGGCGCCGGGTGCTGCTGGCGGAGTGCGATCCGGACGGCGGGGCGGTGCTGGCGGGGGCGTTGGAGGGCCGGGTCGAGGCGGTGTACGGGCTGCGCAACCTGGCGGTGGCGGACCGGCGCGGCCTGCTCGCCGAGACGCTGTGGGAGCAGTTGCTGGACGTCTCCCCGCAGGGGACGGGGGAGCGGCTGCTGCTGCCGGGGCTGACGGATCCGGCCCAGGCGCCCGGTCTCGCCTACACCTGGGAGCCGCTGGTGGAGGCGCTGCACGCGCTGGAACCGCAGGGCTACGACGTGATCCTGGACCTCGGCCGCTCCGGCGCGAACGGGCCGATGGCGGTGCTGGCCCGGCGGGCCGACGTGGTGGCCGCGACGGTCCGCACCACGCTGCGCGGGCTGTCGGCGGCGCGGCCGCGGCTGGCCGCGCTGCGCGAGGACCTGGACACCCACGGCACGGGCGCGGACGGGCTCGGGCTGCTGGTGATCGGTGAGGGGCCGTACCCGGAGAACGAGGTGTCCCGGCAGTTCCAGCTGCCCGTGGTCGGCGAGTTGGCGTACGCGCCGCGCACCGCCCGGGTGCTGTCGGACGGCGGCGACACCGCGGACCGCCGGTTCATCCGCTCCGAGCTGATGCGGACCGCCCGCACCGCCGTCGACCGGATCCTGCAACTGGCCGAGGACCGCCGCCGTCGCCTCGGCCCGCACCCGGCCGCCGCCCGGCCCGTCCACCAGCCGCAGCCGCAGCCACAACTGCACCACCAGCCGCAGCCACCACTGCACCAGCAACCGCAGCCGCAGCTGTTCGCCCATCCGCAGCCGGTCCAGCCCCAACCGGAGCCCCCCGTCCAGCAGTTCGTGCCACCCCAGCCGCCTGTGCAGCAGTTCGTGCAGCCCCAGCCCCTGGTGCAGCAGTTCGTCCAGCCGCAGCCGGTGCCGCCGCAGGTGCCGCAGCCCGCGCCGTTCGTGGCGGGCCCGGTGCCCGGGCAGCAGCAGATGCCGGGCGGGCAACAGGCGTACCCGGGCCAGCCGCAGGGCGGGCAGTTCACGGGGGAGTGGCCGGTCCGGGCGGACGCGCAGCCGCAGATCTCGTACGCGGCGCCGTACATCGCGCCGCCCGCGGTGCCGCAGCCGCCGGTGCCGGCGCCGTTCCCGGCGGCGGACCCCGACGCGAACGACCGGGACGAGGACGGCGGCTGGGGGGAGGTGCTCCGTGCGCGCTAGCCCGTACCAGGGGCCGCCGCCCCACCAGCCGGTCAACGGCCAGCCGGCCCGCGGCCAGGCGGTGACCGGGCAGCCGGTCAACGGCCAGGTGGTGCAGGGTGGTTCGGCGGATGCCGCCGGGTTGCCGTGGGCCAAGCCGGCGCTGCCGCAGACCGGACCGGTGCACGTGCCGCCGTCGCAGACCGCGGCGGTTCCCGCGCTGTCGGCGGCGGGCGCGCAGCCGGCGGTGGATCCGCAGGTGGCACGGGAGTTGAAGCGGCAGGTGGCGGCGGAGCTGCACCAGCAGCTGTCGCGGCTGAACGAGGCGTCGGGGAGCGAGGCGGACCGGGCGACCCGGCGCCAGCGCGGCCGGGCGCTGATCGAGGAGGCGGTGGCCAGGTGGTCGGACGCCTACGCGCAGGCGCACGGCATCCCGCCGACCAGGGAGCAGGACCGGGCGCTGTCCGAGGCGGTGTACGACCTGCTGTTCCGGGCGGGCCGGCTGCAGCCGTACCTGGACGACCCGGACATCGAGAACATCCTGATCAACGGGTGCGACGACGTCTGGGTGTCGCGGGTGCACCAGCCGCTGCGGCAGGTGCCGCCGGTGGCCGAGTCGGACGAGGAACTGGTGGAGCTGCTGCAGGACTTGGCACGGCAGCACGGCGGCGGTGAGCGCAGCCTGTCGACGGCCAGCCCCATGCTGGCGCTGCGCCTGGAGGGCGGGATGCGCCTGCAGGCGATGACGGAGGTGACACCGCGTCCGTACGTGGCGATCCGCCGCCACCGGGTGGCCAGCGCGAACCTCCGCGACCTGATCCAACTGGGTACCGTGGACAGCACCTTGGCGGCGTTCCTGGCGGCGGCGATCCGGGCCCGGAAGAACGTGATGATCACCGGTACGCAGGGGGTCGGCAAGACCAGCCTGCTGCGGGCGATGGCCGCCGAGATCCCGCCGGACGAGCGGGTCGGCACGCTGGAGTCCGAGTTCGAGCTGTGGCTGCACACGCTGGGGCACCTGCGGCAGGTGGTCCCGATGGAGGCCCGGGAGGGCAACGGCGAACGGGTGGACGGCCGGCTGGCCGGCGAGTTGTCGATCGGCGAGCTGATCCCGGCGGCGCTGCGGATGACGCTGTCGCGGATCATCGTCGGCGAGGTCCGCTCCGCCGAGGTGGTGCCGATGCTGCGGGTGATGACCAACGGTGAGGGCGGCTCGATGTGCACCCTGCACGCCCGTGGCCCGCACATGGTGGTGGACCGGATCGCCGAACTCTGCCTGGAGTACGGCGCGCACATGACCGACACGCTGGCGTACCGGCTGACCGCGAACGCCGTGGACTTCATCGTGCACGTGGCGATGGTCGACGAGACCGCGGTCGGCGGCCGCCGGCACCGCTTCGTGTCGCACGTGCTGGAGGTGGCCGGGCTCGGCGAGTCCGGCCGCCCCGCGATGAACACGGTGTTCGGGCCGCGCCCGGAGCTCGGCGAGGTGCGGGCGGTGCCCGTCACCCCGCCGCACTGCCTGGACGACCTGCGCCGGGCCGGCTTCGACGCGGGCCTGCTCGCCTCCCCGTACGGGACGTGGGGCGCACCGCTGGCGCTGCGGATCGGAGGGATGCGCTGATGCTGCTGTACGTGCTGTGCGGGCTGCTGCTGGTCGGCGGGCTGGTGGCGCTGGGCGTCGGCCTGGTGGGGCGGTCCGCCGCCGAGGAGGAGGTGCGCAACCCGCTGGAGAGCCGGCTGCACACCCTCTGGTACGGCGCGCCGGGGACGGCCTCGCCGGGGATCGCCCGGCTGCGCCGGATCCAGCTGGCGCTGGTGCTGCTCGGCGGGCCGGGCGGCTGGCTGCTGACGGGCATTCCGCTGATGGCGCTGCTGGTGCCCGGGGCGGTGTTCGGCCTGCCCTGGCTGTTCGACGCGACCCGCTCCGACACCCGGCGGATCGGCCGGTTGGAGGCGCTCGCCGAGTGGACGCAGCGGCTCTCGGACGTGCTGCTGCTCGGCGTCGGCCTCAACCAGGCCATCCTGACCAGCCGGCGGACCGCGCCCGCAGCGCTGGAGAGCGAGATCGCCGACCTGGCGGCCCGGCTGCAGGCCCGTTGGCGGCCCGAGGACGCGCTGCGCGCCTTCGCCGACCAGCTGGCGGACTCCACCGCCGACAAGGTGCTCGCGGCGCTGCTGCTGCGGGCCGGCGACAGCGGACCCGGGCTGGCCCGGGCGTTGGGCGACATGGCCGAGTCGGTGCGCGAGGAGGTCCGGCAGCGCCGCGCCATCGAGGCGGACCGGGCCAAGCACCGCACCACGATCCGCTGGATGGTCGGCATCATTCTGCTGGTGCTGGTCGTCGGCTCGTTCAACTCCCGTTACACCGAGCCCTATTCGACCGGCGTCGGCCAACTGGTGCTGGGCATCGTCGCGGTGGCGTTCATGCTGGTGATCGCCTGGATGCGGTCGCTGGCCGCGCACACCCCGCTGCCCCGGCTGCTGGAGCAGGACCGCCGCTCGAAGGCCGGCCGTCTGCCGGGGCAGCGCGCCGCGGCGGACACCGAGGTCGACGGCGGCGCCGCCGACGGGGCGGGCGGCTCCGCCGGTCCCGCCGCCGACGAGGACGGCCCGCTGCTGGAGGAGGCCCGATGATCTCCCCGTGGGCGGTGCTGGCGGGCGCGGCCGCGGCCGGCGGCCTGGCCTGGCTGCTGGCCGAACTCCGGCCCGCGCCACCGGACCTGGGCCAGGCGCTGGACCGGCTGCACCGCACCCCCGAACCGCGCCGGGCCTCCGACCCGGTCGAGGCGCTGTCCTGGTTCGACCGGGTCGGCGAACGCTCGCTGCGGCTGCACGGCCTGCGCATCCCGCACCAGGAGCTCGCCCTGATCGGCCGCACCCCGGCCCGGTTCATGGCGCACAAGGTGCTGTTCGCGACCCTCGGCCTCGCGGTGCCCGGCTACCTGGCCGCGTTGGCGGTGCTGTTCGGCGACGGACTGCCGATCGCCGTGCCGCTGCTGGTCGGGCCGCTGCTCGGCGCGCTGCTCTGGTTCGTCCCCGACGGCATCGTGATCGGCGAGGCCAAGGAGGCCCGCACCGAGTACCTGCACGGCATCGCCGCGTACCTGGAACTCGTGGCGCTGGAACGGGCCGCGGACTGCGGTCCGGCCGAGGCGCTGCGGCGCGCCGCGGCGGTCGGGCGCGGCACGGTGTTCCGGCGGATCCGCGACGCGCTGGAGCGGGCGGCCACCGACCGCCTCCCGCCGTGGGACGGACTCGACGCGCTGGCACAGGAGTTGGGCCTCACGCCGCTGCAGGACGTGGCGGACATCATGCGGATCTCCGGCGTCGACGGCGCCTCCGTGTACGACACCCTGCGAGCCCGGGCGAAGAGCCTGCGCGGTGAACTGCTGTCCGAGGAACTCGCCAAGGCCAACACCGACAGCGAGCGGATGGTCGCCCCCGGCTCCGCCCTGACCCTGCTGATGACCGTCCTCATCGTCTTCCCCGCGCTGTACAAGATGCTGTCCGTCCAATGAGCGTCAGCACGCACCCGGACGGGCGGCAGGCACCCCGCCCCCACCCCCGAGCACCCCGCCACAAGGTCCTGGAGGCCACACCGTGACCCGAACCCGCAACCTGGCGGCGGCAGTTCTGCTGCCGCTCCTGCTGTCCGCCCTGCTGCCCTTCCAACTGCTGCGCCCCGTCCTGCAGTTCCGGCTGGCGAAGCTGCGCACCGCCCGCGCGGACGGTGACCGCGGCGCGATCAGCATCGAACTCGCGCTCGCCGTCATCGTGCTGGTCGCCATCGCCGGCACGGTGGTGTTCGCGGTGACCCAGCTCGGCAACAACGTCCGCGGCAAGATCCCGGGCGACGTGCCGGCCGGCGGCAACAACCCGGCAGGCAACGCGCCGTGACGCTGCGCCCGCTCCGGCCCGCCGTTCGGCCCGCGCCGACGACGCGCCGGCTCCGCGTCCGGACGCCCGACGGGGGAGCGATGGCGATCAGCCTCGCCATCGTGTTCCCGGTCGTGCTGTTCGTGATCCTCCTGGTGGTGCAGGCCGGGCTCTGGTGGTACGCCGAGCAGGCCGCGCTGTCCGCCGCACGGGAGGGCGTGGAAGCCGGACGCGTCAACGGAGCGGGCCCGAACGCCGGGCCGGAGCGGGCCACCGAGTTCATCGACCGGTTCGGCGACCTGGCCCAGCGGGTCACGGTCGAGCAGGGCGGCGCCGGCGACCCGCTGTACCGGGTCACCGTTCAGGTCCGGCCGGCCTTCGTGGTGCCGTTCTTCAACGCGCCGACGATCACCAAGAGCGCCTCCGGCCCGTGGGAGAAGTTCGTCCCGCAGGGGCAGCCGTGACCGGCCGCCGCGCCCGGCGGCGCGAGCGCGACCGGGGGTCGTTCGCCGTCGAAGCGGCCATCCTGGTCCCGGTGGTGCTGACCTTCGCACTGATGGCGGTCGCCGCCGGACGGGTGCAGACCACCGGCGCGGTGGTGGACGCCGCCGCCCGCTCCGGGGCCCGGGCCGCCTCGCTGGCCCGCACGCCCGAGGGCGCCGAGCAGGCCGCCGCGGACGCGGTCGCGCAGGCTCTGGCCGACCGCGGGGTGCAGTGCGCCACCGAACCGGTCGGCGCGCCCGAGTACGGCACGATCGGCAGCGGCGCCGGTCAACTGACCACCGTCACCGTCCGGGTGGCCTGCACGGTGGCATTCGGCGACCTGCTGGAACTCGACGGCATACCGGGGCACAAGACCATCACCGGCACGTTCACCTCCGTGGTGGACCGCTACCGGGGAGACTGAACCGCCGCCGGGGGACACTGGATCGGTGCCGGCGGAACCGAGAGGACGTCAAAGCATGCTGGGGGGAGGGAACGTGAGCGAACGAGCCACGAACGTGGGCGAACGAGGCGTGAACGGGCGGGACCGGGGCAGCATTTCGGTCATGGTCGCCATCACCGCCGTCAGCCTGGTCGTCGTGGTCGGCCTGGTGCTCGACTTCGGCGGTCAACTGCGGGCCATGGAACGGGCCGACGCGCTCGCCCAGGAGGCCGCCCGGATCGGCGGCCAGCAGCTGGACATCGACCGGCTGCGGGCCGGCCAGGGCTACCACTTCGACCGGCAGGCCGCCGAGGACGCCGCGCGGGACTACCTGCGCAGCCGGGGCGTCAACGGCGACATCACGTTCCCCGACCGGGCGAACACCACCACCTTCAGCGTCGCCTGCAGCACGAACTACCGGACCGCGCTGCTCGGCGTGGTCAACATCGACTCGCTCACCGTGCAGGGCCACGGCAAGGCCACCCTGGTGCACGGAATCACGGAAGGGACGACCGGCTGATGGCCGCGCGCGGAGCCGACGACCAGCACCGCAAGGGCCGCCGCGGGCGGCGACCGGAGACCGGCGGCGTCCCCGGCAGGCGGCCCGGCGGGCCGGGCCGGCCCGCTCCGGTCCCCGTCGGGCGGCGGCGTCGACGCGGCGCCGGCGGCTCGGTGCTGGCCGCCCTGGGCTCGCTGCTGGCACTGGCCGTGCTGCTGGCCGGCGTGCCCGCGCTGCTCGGCTACGGCACCCTGACGGTCGCCGCGACGGGCGACCCGATCCACGGCGACCTGCTGGCCGCGCTCACCAGCCCCGACGACGGCAGCCTGTTCCTGTGGCTGCTGGTCGGCGTCGGCTGGATCGGCTGGCTCTGCTTCCTGCTCTCCGTCCTGATCGAGATCCCCGCCCAGCTGCGCGGCCGGGTGGCCCGCCGGCTCCCCGCCTTCGGCTGGAGCCAGCGGATCGCGGCCGGCCTGGTCGGCTCCGTGCTGGCGCTGCTCCCGGTGGCCGGCTCGGCCTTCGCCGCCACCCCGGAGCTCCCGCAACGCCCCTCCGCGGTCGCCCAGTTGGCCTCGTCCCCGGCCCTCGCCGCGCTCCCCGCCGCCGCGCCCTCCGGGGCACTCACTGCCGACCCGCAGCAACCCGTGTACACCGTCCGCGACGCCCGTCCCGCCGACAGCCTGTGGTCGATCGCCGAACGCCAACTCGGCTCCGGCGAACGGTGGACCGAGATCGCCAAGCTCAACGCGGGCCGCCCGATGGACGATTCGGGTGCCCGGTTCGACGCCGACCGGCCGATCCAGCCCGGTTGGCGACTGCTGATGCCGGCCGACGCCAAGCCCGACGCGGGAAGCGGCAGCGGCGCCGCCGCGCAGAACCGCACCACCCCGCCGGCGCTGCCCGCCGGTCCCGGCGGACCGGTGGCACCCGCCCACAGCACCGTCACCGTGCACTCCGGCGACTCGCTGTCCGCCATCGCCCAGCGGGAGTTGGGCGACGGCGACCGCTGGCCCGAACTGTTCGACGCCAACAAGGGCGTGACCGCACCGGACGGCGAACGCCTCACCGACCCGGACGTGCTGGCCCCCGGCATGGTGCTCACCGTTCCCGGCGCCACCCAGCCCCCGGCCCCGGCCCCGCAGACCGAGCCGCCCGCCTCCGAGCCGCCCACCGGCCAGAGCCCCGCGCCCGACACCGCGCAGAGCCCCGCGCCGTCCACCGCCCCGGCCACCGAGCCGCCCGCCCCGCAGACCCCGGCGCCCACCGCCCCCGCCGCCGAGACGCCCGCCCCGCAGCAGTCCGCGCCCGCCGCCAACCTGCCCGCCGTCCGCGACCGGCAGGACGCCGGGACCGGCGACGACTACACCGTGCCGCTGGCCGCCTCCACCCTCGGCGTGCTGATGGCCGCCGCGCTGATCACCCTGGTCGCCCGCCGCCGCACCGACCAGCAGCGGGCCCGCCGGCCCCGGCACCGGATCGCGCTGCCGTCGGCCGCCGCCGGGCACTTCGAGGCGGAGCTGAAGGCCCGTCAGAACGAGGGCGGCCTGGAACTGCTGAACCGGGCGCTGCGCACCCTCGGCCGCAACACCGTGCGCGGCGACAAGCGGCTGCCCGCGCTGGTCGCCGCCCGGATCACCACCGCCGGCACCGTCGAACTGCACCTGGCCGCACCGGCCGTGCCGATCGCCCCGTTCCGGGCCGCGCACGCCCCGAACGTGTGGTGGTGCCCCGAGGACTCCACCGAACTGCTCTCGGCCGGCCAGGCCGCCAAGTACGCCGCCCCGTACCCGGCGCTGGTCACCCTCGGCAACACCCCGGACGGCGCGACCGTCCTCGCCGACCTGGAGACGGTGCGGCTGGTCCACCTGTCCGGTCACCCCGACGACGCCGACGACGTGCTGCGCACCCTGGCCGTCGAGCTCGCCCACAGCCCGCTCGCCGACCGCCTGCACCTGCACCTGGTCGGCGTCGCCGCCGACCTGCCCGCGGCCGGGCCCGCCACCGACCGGGTGCACCACCACGCCACCCTGGAGGCCGCGTTGGCCGCGCTCGGCCCGCGCACCGCGAAGGCCCGCGCCACCCTGGTCGCCGCCGAGGCCGACAACCCGCGCGAGGCCCGCAGCCGGGGCAGCGCCGACGAGGCCTGGGTGCCCGAGATCGTGCTGTCCGCCCAGCCGCCCGCCGGCAACCTGCCCGCGGAGCTCGGCCGGCTGCTCGACGGCCGCCCCCGCACCTGCCTCGCCGTCCTCACCCGGGCCCCCGAACGGGGGGCCGGCCCGGTCGCCCGCTGGACGCTCCCCGCCACCGGCCCTGCCGTCCTGCCCGGCCTGCACCTCACCGTCGAACTCCAGCGCCTGAGCCGCGAGCAGTACGACCAGCTCGGCGAACTCGTCCGCGCCTCCGGCGACTTCACCCAGCAGCCGGCCCCCGAGTGGACCCTCGACGGCCCGCACAACGGCCCCGAGGACGAGGCCGAACTCCCGCTGCCCGTACCGGCGCTGGCCGCCGTCGGCGCCGCGATCGGCGCCGGCCCCGCCCCGTTCGGCGGCGGCTTCGCCCCCGACGGCGAGAGCGAGCGGGCGGACGGCCCGATCGACGCCCGGCTGCTCGCCCTGCTCGGCGGCCCGACCGCAACGGGCGCACCCAGCACCGCACCCGACGTCGCGTCGACCACCGTGCCGGCGAAGCACACCGGCGAACCGGCCGGCGGCGACGCGGCCGGCCCGCGCCTGCTGGCCCGGGTGGTTCCGAGCGGCAGCAGCCCGTTCGCGGGCCTCGTCCCGACCGCGCCCACCAACCCGTACGCGGTCGCGCCGGTGACCCCCGTCCAGGCGCCGGCGCTGCCGCCCACCGCCCCGCCGCCGGCCGAGCCCAGGCCCCGGCACGCAGCCAACGGTCAGGCCCGCCAGGTCACCACTCCGCCGCACGGCACTCCCGTCGACCCGCGGCTCTCCGCCCACGCCGCCCCGGCCCCCGCGGCGGAGCCCGCACCGGCCGACGGCACCCGGTCCTTCGAGCTTCAGGCCCCCGCACCGGAGCCCGCGCCGCCCGCTCCCACCGACGGCACCCGGTCGTTCGAGCTGCTGCCCCCGGCCGCGGTCGACCTCCCGGCTGCTGCCCCGGCCGCGGTCGACCTCCCGGCTGCTGCCCCGGCCCCGGCCGACCTCCCGGCTGCTGCCCCGGCCCCGGCCGACCTCCCGGCCGCGCCGCCCGCCGTTCCCGCCCAACTGCCGCCCGCCGCACCGGCGACGCCCGAACCGCTGCCCACCCACGACCAGGCGGCCGCGCCGGACCCGCGGTCGGCGGCCGTCGCCGCCCGCCCGTCCGCCCGGCCCGGCAGCGGGCCGGCCCGCACCGACAGCGACGACCTGCTGGCGATCCTGCGCTCCCCGGAGGCCCACCACCTGCGGTCCGCGCCGCGGATCCGGGTGCTCGGCCCGGTCGACGTGCTGGGGGCGGCCGGCAGCACCGACCCGGCCGGCCGGCCCCGGCTGACCGAGCTCGCCGCGTACCTGGCACTGCGGCCCGGATCCGAGCACACCACGGTCGACCGGGACATCCACCCGGGCGCGGCGCACCTGGACCCGCGTGCCACCGCCGAGCGGCTGGCCGAGCCGCTGCCCGCCAAACTCGCCGCGCTGGCAGGGTGGTTGGGTGCCTCTCCGGAGGGCCGCGACTACCTGTCCGCCCAGGCCGCCGAGACGTACACGCTGGCCCCGACGGTCAGCTGCGACTGGGACGAGTTCCGCAGCCTCTACCGCCGCGGCATGCGCTCCACCTCCACCACGGCCGACGCCGCCCTCGCCCACGCCCTCGCCCTGGTCCGCGGCGCCCCGTTCGCGGAGGCGGCGCCCGGCAGCTTCGGGTGGGCGGAGACCGAGCGCCAGGACATGCTGGCGGCGATCGTCGACACGGCGCACGAGCTCGCCGCCCGCCGCCTCCAGTACGGCGACCACCGCACCGCCGAGGCCGCGATCTTCCGCGCCCTCGCGGTCGCCCCCGAGGTCGAGCTGCTGCACCGCGACCTCTTCTACGCCTACGCCTCGGCCGGCGCCCGCGACCAGCTCGTCCGCGCGGTCAACCGGCTGGACGCGCTCAGCCGCCGCACCGGCCGCGACCTCGACCCCGACACCCTGGCCCTGCTCCGCGACCTGCTGACCGGAGCCTGACCGTCCGTCCGCCCACAGGTTCAACGTTCCGCGCGGGAGAGGCGGACGAGCCGTCTCGTCCTGTCGGGGATCCCGACCCGTTCCGGATTCCCGGGCGTGGTCGTCGGGGTGTCGTACGGCGGTGCCGACCCGGCGCTTGGCCGCCGGCCCGGCGGGCCCGGGTGTCAGCCGCCGTTCGCGGCAGCCTCCAGCGCGGCCACGTCGAGCTTGCCCATGCCGAGCATCGCGGTCATCGCCCGGCGGGACCGCTCCGGGTCGGGATCGGCCAGCAGCTCGTTCAGGCGGCGCGGCACGATCTGCCAGGACAGGCCGTAACGGTCCTTCAGCCACCCGCACTGACTGGGCTGCCCGCCGTCGGCCGTCAACAGCTCCCAGTAGCGGTCCACCTCGGCCTGGTCGGCGCAGTCCACCTCCAGCGAGATCGCCTCGTTGAAGGTGAAGATCGGGCCGCCGTTCAGCGCCCGGAAGGTCTGCCCGAACAGCTCGAAGGTCACCACCATCACGGTGCCCGCCACGCCAGGGCCGGCGTCCGAGTAGCGCTGGACGTCGGTGATCCGTCCGTCCCGGAACACCGAGACGTAGAACTCGGCGGCCTGCTCCGCCTGGTGGTCGAACCACAGGAAGGTGGTGATCTTCTGGGCCATGGTGGCGCGTGCTCCGTTCTCGGATGGGTCGCGGCCCGTCCGACGCTAGCCCCGCCACCCCGCCCGCCCGGGCACGGCACGCGGACACCCACCGAATACTCCGCGACCGTCCGGGCCCCGCCCGCCCGCGGCGTGGCAGAGTCGGCGGCATGCCGCACCCGGACCCGCACCACCCGCTCCAGCTGCTCCCGAGCGCCGCCGAACAGGCCGCAGAGGACACCCGCCAGCGGGCGCTCGCCGCCCCGCTGCTGGCCGAGTTCACCGCCCGCCTGCACGCCGCCACCCCCGTGGTCGCCCTGTGGGCGCACGGCTCGCTCGCCCACGGCGACTACCGGCACGGACGCAGCGACCTCGACCTGATCGCCGTCCTCCCCGCCGGCCCCGACGCCCGCCTCCGGGCCGAGCTCACCGACCTGCACCAGGGGTTGACCTCCGAACGGCCGGACGCGGCCGGGCTGCACTGCTCCTACCTGTCCCGCGACGCGGTCGCCGACCCGGCCGCCGGGCACTTCACCTTCGCCCAGGGCGAGCCGACGCACCGCCCGGTCACCGTGCTCAGTCGACGCGAACTGCTCTCCGGCGGAATAGAGTTGGCCGGAGATCCGCCCGGCTCGCTGCTGCCGCCGGTGGACGACACCGCGCTGCGCGCGCACCTCCGCGCCGACCTGCGCGACTACTGGTACCCGATCACCGCCCGCACCGAGCCGTGGCTGCGGGACATCTGGGTCGACTACGGCCCGGTCACCGCCGCCCGCGCGGACCTCGCGCTGCGCACCGGCCGGCTGGTCACCAAACGCGAGGCGATCGCCGAACTCCTCGCCCTGGGTGCGCCACTGGACCTGGTCGCCGACATCGCCGCCCGCCGCTACGGCACCCCGCCCACCCTCACCACCGAGCAGCGCGGCGAACGCGCCGAGCAGGCCCGGCTGTTCACCCGCGCCACGATCGAACGGACGCTCGCCCGACGGGCCGTCAGCGAGCCTCTGCGAACAGCGCGGTGAGCCGGGGCAGCCGGGCGGCGCGCTGCTCCGCCGTCCAGATCGGGCCGACCGCATCGGCGTTCAGCGGGCTGTCGTGCCCGATCGCCGTCAGGGCCTCCTCCAGCCCGTCCTCCGCGCCGGTCAGCCGCGCGTACGCCTCCTGCGCGCAGTAGTCCAGCTCCTCCCAGTCCGGGAAGTCGCCGTCGTCCCAATGCTCGTACGGCAGTTCGGCGAGCCGGCGGAAGGCGGCGTGCCCGGCGAGGGCGTCCGGCTCGTGGACGGCGAGGCGGTGGGCGTCGCGGCCGAGGCCGACCAGCCAGGCGTGGAAGTACCACAGGCCGTCGTCGCTGACCTGCCCGCGCAGCACCAGCTTCGCCAGTGCCAGCGTCGCCGCGGTGTCCAGCGGGGCGCGCGCCTCGTCCAGGCGCAGCTGGAACTCCACCACCTCGGTGAGCGGCAACTCCGCGAGCAGCTCCGTCAGGCGCTCCGCCCGGGTGCCCTCGGCGCCGCCGGAGCGGCTCGACTCCAGCAGGGCCCAGAATCCGTCGACGTCCATGCGGACCATGCTCGCAGGCCCCGCCGACACCCGCGCCACCGGTGGCACCGGGCGGCGCACTTGACTTCAAGGGCGCTTGAGATTCGAGGATGGTGGGCGGGCCGGACGGACCGGCCGTGAACGGGCGGAGGCGTGATGCGAGCGGTGTGGCTGCGGGAGTTCGGCGGGCCGGAGGTACTGGTGGCGGGGGCCGCGCCCGACCCGGTGCCGGGGGAGGGGCAGGTGCTGATCGAGGTCGCGCACGCCAACCTGACCTTCGTGGAGACCCAGTTCCGGGCCACCGGCCTCGGCCCGTTCACCGGCGCGCTGCCGATGATCCCGGGCAACGGCGTCGGGGGCACCGTCACCGCCCTCGGCCCCGGCGCGGACCCGGCCTGGCTCGGCCGCCGGGTGGTCTCCTCCACCGGCGGCAGCGGCGGCTACGCGGAACTCGCCGTCGTCCCCGCCGACGGCCTGTTCGCCGTCCCGGACGCGCTCGCCCTGGACACCGCCACCGCCCTGCTCGCCGACGGCCGGACCGCCCGCCTGCTGCTGCAGACCGCCGAGCCGGCGCCCGGCGAACGCGTCCTGGTCCTGGCCGCGGCCGGCGGCGTCGGCACCCTGCTGCTCCAGTACGCCACCGCCGCCGGCGCCCAGGTGGTCGCCGCGGCCGGCGGGCCCCGCAAGCTCGCCCTCGCCGCGGACCTCGGCGCCGCCGAGACCGTCGACTACCTGCAGCCCGACTGGCCGACCCGCACCGCCCCCGTCGACCTCGTCCTCGACGGCGTCGGCGGCACCCTCGGCCGGGCCGCGGCCGACCTGCTCCGCCCCGGCGGACGGCTGCTCAGCTACGGCCTCGCCAGCGGCAGTTGGACCGCGCTGTCCGACGCCGAGGCCGAGGCCCGCAAGCTCACCCGCCTCACCATGCGCCCCACCCCCGAGGGCATCCGCGCCGCCACCGCCCACGCCCTCGCCGAGGCCGCCGCGGACCGCCTGCGCCCCGTCATCGGCCGCCGCTTCCCGCTGGAGCACGCCGCCGACGCCCACCGTGCCATCGAGGCCCGCGACACCCTCGGCAAGACCCTGCTGGACGTCCGACCCTGAGCCGCCGTCGGAGACCCGGTGGCCCGCCGCCGCACGTCCGGTGAGCCGCCGTCGGAAACCCGGTCGTGCACGCCGGGTCCTGCCGCTAGCATCCGGGGCATGTCCGACCGGCCGATGTATCCGCCCAAGCCCACGCCCGGCGACCGGGTCGCCATCGTCTCGCCGGGCTGGGCCGGGCCCGGCGCGTGCCCGCTGCCGTACGAGCTGGGGCTGCGCCGGCTGCGTGAGGAGTTCGGACTGGAACCGGTGGAGTACCCGGCCACCCGCAAGCTCGGCGCGACGCCGCAGGAGCGGGCCGCCGACGTGCACGCCGCGTTCGCCGACCCGGCGGTCACGGCCGTGTTCGCCAGCATCGGCGGCGACGACCAGCTCACCGTGGTCCCGTACCTCGACGGCGAGTTGATCCGGGCGCACGCCAAACCGTTCTTCGGGTACAGCGACAACACCAACCTGCTGGACTTCCTGTGGCGGCACGGCGTCGTCGGCTACCACGGCGCCGCCGTGATGACCCAGCTCGGCCGCCCGCACGCCCTCCACCCGCTGACCGCCGCCTCGCTGCGCGCCGCGCTGTTCGACCGCGGCCCGTACGAGCTGACCGAGGCCGCCGAGGTCGGCACCGAACTCGGCCGCTGGGAGGACCCGGCGACCTTCGAACGCGAACCGGCGAGCGAGCCCGCCACCGGCTGGCACTGGCACCGGCCCGACCGGGTGGTCGAGGGGACCGGCTGGGGCGGCAACCTGGAGATCCTGCACTGGATGGCCGCCGCGGACCGGCTGCTGCCCCCCGAGGCGTACGCGGGCTGCGTGCTGTTCGTCGAGACCTCCGAGGAACTGCCCGGCGGCACCGAGGTGTTCCGGATGCTGCGCAACCTCGGCGAGCGCGGACTGCTGGCGCAGTTCCCCGCCGTCCTGGTCGGCCGCGCCATGGCCTGGTCCTTCGAGCGGCCGCTAGACGCCGACGATCGCGCCCGCTACCGCGCCGAACAGCGCGCCGCCGTGCTGCGCGCCCTGGACGCCTACGCTCCCGACACCATGGCGGTGTTCGACGTCGACCTCGGCCACACCGAACCGCAGCTGGTCGTCCCGTACGGCGGCCGCATCCGCGTCGACGGCCCCGCCCGCCGGATCACCGTCACCTACTGACGGCCCACGAGCGTCGCGCACCCCTCCGACGATCACCGTCTCCGCGTCCGCCGGCGCCGGGTCCTCGTCCACGGCGGGCCGCGCGGGCAGCGCCGTTCACCCCTCGCTCGACCCGGCCTGGCCCGGTCGGGCGAGGACCACGTATCGTGGCCGGGATCGACGCGTGGTGCCCGACACCACGGCGGGACAGGCACGACGTCGCAGCGGGCGACGAAAACGGGGGCGGTGACCGAACGGTGGCTGACGTGGCATCGACGGCCGGCGACGGGCGGGCGGCGGCCGACGCGGAAGAGACGATCAAGCTCCCCGATCCGCCGCTGCTCGAGAAGACCGTCGAACTCCCGCCCGGAGCAGACCCGTTCGCCACCTCGATCAACCTGCGGCTGCCGCCGATGCCGGACGCCACGCTGACCGGCACCCGCACCATCGCGCTGCCCACGCCCACCCCGGCCGGCGGCACCCCGCTCCCGCCGCTGCCGCCCGTCGCCCCGGCGCTCGCCCCCGCGGCCGTGACCGCCGCCGCCGCGCACGGCATCGGCGACGGCCTGCGCGGACGGATCCTGGTGATCGAGGGCGGCTACGGCGGCGGCCGCCGCTGGGGTCGCGGCGGAAGCGCGCACGCCCCCGTGCTCTCCACCGCGCTCGCGGGCGTCGCCCCGCAGATCCTGCTCTCCGCCGGGCAGGTCGACGCCGTCCACCTGCCGGGCGCCAACGACCCGCAGACCGTCCTCGCCCACCTGCGCGCCGCCGCCCGCCACCCCGGACCGCTGCTGGTCCACCTCGGCGGACACCTGATCACCGACCGGCGCGGCGAGCAGCTGTTCCTGTCGCTGCGCGAGAACAAGGCCTCCGAGAGCCTGCCCTGGTCCGCCGTCGCCACCGAACTCCGGCACCGCGGCACCGAACTGGACACCCTGGTGATCGGCGACCTGAGCGCCGACCCGGCGGTGTGGCCGCAGCTCGCCGCCACCGCGGGGAAGCAACTCGCCGACGGCGTACCGCTCTGGGCCACCGTCAGCCACGACCCCGACCAGCTCGGCACCTTCACCCGGGCGCTGATCGAGGCCCTGCACCGCGGCCGCCCCGGCGCGGACCCGCTGCTCACCCCGGAACTGCTCCGCCAGCAGGTCCACTCGGTGCTGCGCCCCGACACCGTGGTGATCACCGCGCACCCCGCCGATCGGCCCTACTTCCGCAACACCGCCCGGCAGATCGGCCCCGGCGACCCGGCCGCCGCCGCCCCGCCCGGCGCGGTCCCGTCCGCCGGCCCCGGCCCGGCCGGGCCCGGCGTCGCCCCGGTCGCACCGCCGCCCGGATCCGCTCCCGGCACCGGTCCCGGCGGGGCGGAGCCGATCCGGCCCCGGCTGTCGCCGAGCTGGTCGCCGCGCGGCCTGGTCTCGCTGCGCAAGGCCGGCGTCCCCGCCACCCCGCCCCGCCGCGCCATGATCGTCTCGCTGGTCAAGGGGCAGCCGATGGTGCCCGCCGAGATGCCTCTCGTCGAGCTCGGCAAACCCGCCGCGGCCGCCCCCGATCCCGCCGTCCGCCTCGGCAAGGAAGCGCCCGGCGCGCCGGAGCAGCCCGGCGCGCCGGAAATGCCCGGCGCAGCGGGAACGGCCGGGGCACCGGGAACGGCCTACCCAGCGGGCGCGCCCGGCGTGCAGTTCGCCAAGGCCGCCGACACGCCCGCCGCACCCGCGCCCGCACCGGTGGACCCGCTGGCGGCCACCGTCCCGCTGCCGGGCCGCGGCGCGCCCGCCGCACCGGCCGCTGCGCACGACCCTTCCCCCGCGCTCGGCGGGGTGGACCCCCTTGCCGCGACCGTTCCACTCGCCAAGAAGCCCGACCCGCGCGCGACGAGGCCCGACGCACCGTCGACTCCCGTGCCCGCCGCCGGAGAAGGCCAGGCGCCGCCGACCGACTACCTGGACGCGATCGGCCGGATCGTCCGCAGCGCGGAGGCCGGGGAGCACGACACCGCCGCCGCGCTGGCCCTCGCCCTGGAGCAGCAGGCCGTCGCCGCCCACGGGTCCCTCGCCCCGGTGGTGCTGCAGGTCCGACAGGTCCGGGCACACGTCTCCCGGGTGGCCGGACTGCCGTCCCTCGCCGCCGAGTTGTACCGGCAGGTCGCCACCGCGCTGTTGCAGACCGACGGCGCGGAGCACCCGGAGACCCAGCGCGCCGCCACCAACGCCGAAGCGTGCTGGCGGGCCGTCAAGGACCCGGCGGAGGCGATCCGGATCGCGCCCGACATCATCGAGCTGCGCGCCCACCTGCCCGGCCCGGACAACCGCAAGCTGCGCGCCGCCGAACGCTACCTGCGCCAACTCGCCGACGCGAAGGCCCGGTCGGCGCAGTAGCGGGCCGGGGGCAGTCAGCCGCGGTAGCGCTCGGCGACCGCGGCCTCGGGCTCCCACGGCAGGCCCGGGTGGGCGGCGCCCGCTGACCAGCCGTCAGGAGCGACCGCCAGCGGGGGAGCTGTTCCGGCGCCGCCGGTGGCCGCTACCCTTCGCGGCATGCCGTTCTCGCGCTTCCACGCCGTGGTGTTCGACTTCCTCGGCACGCTCACGCCCGCCGTCCCGTCCGCGGTGCGGGACGCGCACGCGGCCCGCACCGCCGCCCCGTTGGGGATCGAGCCGGGGCGCTGGCGGCAGGCCTGGGACGACTCCTTCCCGGAACGGGCGGTCGGCGGGCTCGGCGACCTGCGGCAGACCGTCACCACGCTCGCCGCGCGCTGCGGTCTCGACGCCCCGCCCGCGGAGGCGCTGTCCCGCGCGGTCGAGGCCCGGCTGGCCGGCCGGCGCGAGCTGTTCGCGCCGCGCGAGAACGCCGTCCAGGTCCTCGAGTGGATCCGCCAGGCCGACGTCCGGACCGCCGTGCTGACCGAGTGCTCCGGCGAACTCGCCGACCACTGGCCCCAGTCGGCCCTCGCCCCGCTGGTCGACGTCGCGGTGTTCTCCTGCCGGGAGGGCCGCCGCAAGCCGGACCCGGAGCTGTACGCCGCGGTGGCGGACCGCCTCGGCATCGCCCCCGAGCGCTGCCTGTACGTCGGCGCCGGCGGCAGCGGGAGGCTGCGCGGCGCCGAGGCGGCCGGCATGACCGCGGTGCTGCTCCGCACGGCGGACCGGGCGGAGCACCGGGCGGCCGGCCGCGAGGCCGACTGGCCGGGCCGGGTGCTGACCGACCTGCACCAGGTCGCCGTCGCCCTGGACTACCCGGTCATCATGGAACCCGACTGGGCCGAACGGTTTGCCGCCCGGCCCGGGCCGCCCGCGCAGCAGCAGGCGCAACCCGGGCCGCGGGCGCGGCGCACCAGGTGGTGGCCGTGGCGGTAGCCGTCAACCGGTCTACCGGGCCCCGCCGTTGACGTACAGCGTCTGCCCGCTGACGTACGCGGCGTCCTCGCTGGCCAGGAACGCCACCACGGAGGCGATCTCCTCCGGGCGGCCGACCCGGCGCAGCGGGGTGCGCTGGGCGACCTCGGCCTGGTGGTCCTCGGGGGAGGCGCCGACGCGTTCGGCGGTCGCGGCGGTCATCGAGGTGGCGATGTAGCCGGGGGCGACGGCGTTCACGTTGACGTTGAACGGGCCGAGTTCGATGGCCAGGGTGGCGGTGAGGCCCTGGATGCCGGCCTTCGCCGCCGCGTAGTTGGCCTGCCCGCGGTTGCCGAGCGCGGAGCGCGAGCTCAGCGACACGATCTTGCCGAACTTCTGTTCGACGAAGTACTTCTGCGCCACGTGCGAGCAGTTGTAGGCGCTGGTCAGGTTCACCGACAGCACGGTGTCCCAGTCCTGCTTGGGCATCTTGAAGAACAGGTTGTCGCGGGTGATCCCGGCGTTGTTCACCAGGATGTGCACCCCGCCCAACTCCTCGGCCACGGCGGCGAACACCGCCTCCACCGCGTCGTAGTCGGCGACGTCGCAGCCGTAGCCGCGCGCGCTGCCGCCCGCCGCGAGGATCTCCTTCACGGTGCCCTCGGCGCGCTCCGCCGTGAGGTCGACCACGGCCACCGCCGCGCCCTCCTCGGCGAGCCTGCGCGCGGTGGCCGCGCCGATGCCCTGCGCGGCGCCCGTCACCACTGCCACCTTGCCGTCGAACCTGCCCACTGCGCTCTCCTGATGTCTCGTCATATCTGTTGCTTTCAGCGGATGTTCAGTCGCGCTCGACCAGGACGGCGGAGCCCTGGCCGACGCCGACGCACATGGTGGCGAGGCCGCGGTGGGCGCCGGTGCGGCGCATCCGGTGCAGCAGGGTGGTGAGGATGCGGGCGCCGGAGCAGCCGAGCGGGTGGCCCAGCGCGATCGCCCCGCCGGACGGGTTCACCAGCTCCGGATCGATCCCCAACTCGCCCACGGAGGCCAGCGCCTGGGCGGCGAAGGCCTCGTTGAACTCCGCGGTGTCGAGGTCGGTGAGCTTCCAGCCGGTACGCTCCAGCACGCGCCGGGTGGCGGGGACGGGGCCGATGCCCATCACGTCGGGGTGGACGCCGGCCGAGGCGCCCGCGACGTACCGGCCGAGCGGCTCCAACTGCAGCTCCGCCAGGGCTCGTTCGCTGACCAGCAGGAGCGCCGCCGCACCGTCGTTCATCGGCGAGGCGTTGCCTGCGGTGACGGTGCCGCCGGGGCGGAACACCGGCTTCAGCGCGGCGAGCTTCTCGGCGGTGCTGTCCGCACGGATCGACTCGTCGCGCTCGACCGGCACCCCGTCCGGCCGTTCCACCGGAAGCAGTTCGGCGTCGAAATGCCCCGCCTCCGTCGCCGCGGCGGCCAGGCGGTGGCTGCGCAGCGCGAACGCGTCCTGCGCCTCGCGGGAGATGCCGTACCGGGCCGCCACCTCCTCGGCGGTCTCGCCCATCGACAGCACACCGTGCAGGTCCTTCATCCGCGGGTTGGTGAGCCGCCAGCCGAGCCGGGTGTCGAAGGTCTCCATCCGGTGCGGGAGCGCCTCGTCGGGGCGGGGCAGCACGAACGGGGCGCGGCTCATCGACTCGCAGCCGCCCGCGACGACCACGTCCGCCTCGCCGGAGCCGATGGCGCGGGCGGCCGTGGTGACGGCCTCCATGCCGGAGGCGCACAGCCGGTTGACAGTGGCGCCGGGGACGGTGTCGGGCAGCCCGGCCAGCAGGACGGCCATCCGGGCCAGGTTGCGGTTGTCCTCGCCCGCCTGGTTGGCCGCGCCCCAGTAGACGTCGTCGATCCGCGCCGGATCCAGGGCGGGCACCTCGGCGAGCAGGCCGCGCAGCACGGCCGCCGACAGGTCGTCGGGCCGGACGGTGGACAGCGCGCCGCGCAGCCGCCCGATCGGGGTGCGGCGGGCGGCGGCGATGTAGACCGGAAGCACGTTCTCGAGCTCCTGTTTTCTCGGTGGTCCGTCAGCGGGTGGCCGACGGCTTCAGAAGGCGTTGACCCCGGTGAGGGAACGCCCGATGAGCAGCTTGTGGATCTGGCTGGTGCCTTCGTAGAGGGTCATCACCCGGGCGTCGCGCAGGTACTTGCCGACCGGGTACTCGTCGATGAAGCCGTAGCCGCCGAACACCTGCAGCGCGTTGTTCGCGCAGCGCACGGCCGCCTCGCTGGCGTAGAGCTTGGCGACCGAGGACTCGGTGGCGAACGGCAGGTGACGGTCGATCAGGTCGGCGACCCGCCAGGTCAGCAGGCGCGCCGCATCGACGTCGACGGCGATGTCGGCCAGCAGTTCCTGCACCAGCTGGTGGTGCGCGATGGACTTCCCGAACTGCTCGCGCTCCCCGGCGTAGCGCACCGCCGCGTCCAGCGACGCCTGGGCGATGCCCACGCAGCCCGCCGCGACCGACATCCGTCCCTTGGCGAGGGCCGCCATCGCCACCGTGAAGCCCTTGCCGACCTCGCCGAGCCGCGCGCTGTCCGGCACCCGCACCCGGTCGAGGGCCAGCTCCGCGGTGGCCTGCCCGCGCAGACCCAGCTTGCCGTGCACCAGGGTGCGGCCGAACCCGGGCGCGTCGGTGGGCACCAGGAAGGCGCTCACCCCCCGGTGCCCGGGCTCGCCGGTGCGGGCGAAGACCAGCGCGACGTCCGCCCAGGTGCCGTTGGTGATGAACATCTTCGCGCCGGAGATCAGCCAGTCCTCCCCGTCCCGGACCGCCCGGGTGGTCAGGTTCGCGGCGTCCGAACCCGTGCCGGGCTCGGTCAGCGCGAAGCAGGCCAGTGCCTCGCCCGAGCACAGCCGCGGCAGCCACTCCCGCTTCTGCTCCTCGGTGCCGAAGGCGTTGATCGACTTGGCGACCAGGCCCAGCGACACCGACACCACGCCGCGCACCGAGGAGTCCCCGCGCCCCAGCTCCTCCAGTACCAGGCAGTACGCCAGGTGGTCGCCGCCGCTGCCGCCGTACTCCTCCGGCAGGGTCAGCCCCAGGAAGCCCAGGTCGCCCAGCTTCTTCACGACGCCCAGGTCGATCGACTCCGCGCGGTCCCACTCGGCGGCGAACGGCACGATCTCGCGGTTCGTGAACCCCGCCGCCAACTCCCGGACGGCGGCCTGCTCGTCGGTCAGCTCCAGGTCCACGTCACCACCCCTCTCACCACGGTCGGCAGTACCGAAAACTAGCACTGCAAGTTTTATGGTGGACTGTAGTCCGCCCCGGCCGGGGACGGAAGAGGCACCTGCGACAATGGCCCGGTCCACACCGGCCACCACCCGAGGAGGCGGAGATCGCCCGACCGCGCACCCCGCTGCTCAGCCGGGAACGGATCGTCGACGCCGCGCTCGCGCTGGTCGACGCCGAGGGCCTGCCCGCCCTCTCCACCCGCCGGCTGGCCGCCGAACTCTCCGTCAGCGGGCCCTCGCTCTACAACCACTTCGCGACCAAGGACGAGCTCCTGGACGCCGTCGTCGACAGTGTGATGGGCGAGGTCGACCTGACCATGTTCGACGCGCCGCAGGACTGGCGCACCGCGCTGCGCGACTGGGCCCGCTCCTACCGGGCCGCGCTCGCCGCGCACCCGCACGTCGTCCCCGTCCTCGCCCAGGGCCCCGGCCGCCGCCCGCACGCGCTGCGGCTGGCCGACGCGGTGTTCGGCTGCCTGGTCGACGCCGGCTGGCCGCGCGGCCAGGCCACCCGGATCGGCGCCCTGATGCGCTACTTCATCACCGGCTCCGCGCTCGGCTCCTTCGCCGCCGGCTTCCCCGAGGACGCCGCGCTCTACGCCGCCGACTACCCCCACCTCGGCGAGGCCCACCGCCTGGCCGAGCACCGCCGGACCATCGACGAGGGCGCCTTCGAGACCGGCCTGGACGCCCTCCTCGACGGCCTCGACCTGCGCTTCGCCCGCCTGTCCTGAACCACCGTCACCTGCCGGGAACCCCCGCCTGCAGCGGGCGACCCACTGGTCCGTCACGACAGTTCGCCGGCCTCCTGTCGGCCGCGGGCGGCATCACCCTGATCGTGTACCGGCTCCGCCGGGCGGCCCGGCAGAAACGGGGCCCGGGTTCGGCGACCCCACCCCCTTCGGCCACGGCTACGGCTACGGCCGCTGACCGCCCGCCGCCGACTCCGGGTGGCCCGCCGAGAAAAAGGAGTTCGCGGTCGAGGGCCCGGGTGCTGTACTGGCCCGATGGGGGAGAGCGACGGACGGATGCGGTTGCGGCTGACGAGCCATCGGGTCGCCGGTCACGGCCTCCGGCTCGGCCGGGTGCTCAGTGCCGGGCCGATGCTCCGCAACACCCTCCTCCACCCGCCCAGGCCGCAGGTCGGCGTCCTGAGCGCGAACCGCGCCGACCTGCTCCGGCTCGGCGCGCTGTTCCGTCTCGCCGCGACCAGCCCGCACAGCGCGGTGCACGTCCCCGCCCCGCCGGGCGCCCCGGCGCAGTCCTTCGGCTACGTCGACAACCCGGCGGTGCCCCTGCTGCTGGCCCGCGAGGACACCGGCCTGCGGCCCTCCGACTGGCCGGACGTCCGCCGCCGGATGCGGCGCGACGCCGCGCCGCTGACGGTCACGGCCCCGGCGCCCCGCAGCATCGACCGGCCCGCCGACGTCCGCCGCCGCGCCGACCACCGGCCCGCACGCTTCACCGAGCACGCCGGAACGGCCGTCATCACCGCCCGCCCCGAACTCCTGTTCTGGATGGGTGACTGGCTCACCGCGGGCGGCGACGCCGTCGCCCGGGACCGCGACATCCACCGCCACGGCCAGACCCTGGTCGCGGACCTGGCCGGCTTCTTCGACCCCCTGAACACCGACGACCCGATGCACGCGCTCTGCGTCATGGCCGTCGACCCCATCTTCCACAAGGCCCGCTGGCACAAGCGCCGCCGCCTGCGCGAAGAGGCCGCGGCGCCCCGTACCTGACCGCGCGTCAGCCCGCTTTCCGCAGCGCCCGCCGCAGCTCGGCGGCCGGGTCGCCCGCGTGGAACGGGTACTCGCTGGGCTCGATGCCGTCCAGGAACTCCTGGTAGCGCAGCGCGAAATGGAGGTGCATCAGCGGGGCCGCCAGCTCCAGGGCCCGGACGGGGTCACTGCCCGGGGCGAGCGAGCGCCAGGCGGCGACCCAGCGGTCGCGGACGGTCTCCCAGCGCTCGGGCGACACGAACGGGGCGGGGCGCAGGCCGTCGACGGCGGGGTGGCTCCAGACCGCGTCGGAGAAGTCCAGGACGGTGCCCTGCGCGCCGTCGAAGCGCCAGTTGCCCGGGTGGAAGTCGCCGTGCACCAGCGTCAACGGCAGCCCGCAGTCGGCGAGTTCGGCCGCCAGCCGGGGCAGCCGCCCGGCCAGTTCGAGGGCCGCCGCGAACTCCTCGGCGGACAGCTCCGGACGCAGCCGCTCCAGCAGCGCCGGGAACCGCTCCGCGAGCGCTGCCGGCGAGCAGTCCGCCAACTCGCCCGGACCGTCCGCCGCCACCGCGGCCTGCGCGGCCGCCCACCGGTCGACGACGGCCAGCATGCCGTCCTCGGGCACGCCCCAGCAGTCCACGCCCGGGACCTCGCCGAGCAGCATCCGCCGCCCGTCCGAGGCCAGCACCTGCGGCACCAGGCCCGGATCGGCCTTCGCCACCCGGGAGATCACCGCGGCCTCCGGCACCGCGAACGGCGGCGTGCTCTTCAGCCACGCCGTGCCCTGCCCCGTCGGGAACCGGGACAGCGCCGACAGGTTCCAGCTGCGGACCTGCTCCACCGGGCCGCTCCTGGGCCGCCCCAGCGCCGCCAACTCGCCGTCCGCCCAAGCCCATTCCGCGCGCAGACCGTCCGCCGAGGCCCAGCGCAGGCGCAGCGGGTGGGCCTCCCGGGGGTCGGCCGCGACCGGCTCCAGCGGGTCCGCGGGTCGCTCCAGCGCCGCCGCCAGGTACCGCACCGCGCCGCCCGCACCGCCCTCGCCGCCGTCCACCGACAGCATCCGCAGCAGCACCAGCGGCGCCCCCGCCGCGGCCGAGGCCGCCGCGGCCACCTCCCCGATCTGCGCCCAGTACGGAGACGGGGCCGTGAACGGTCCCACCGCGCCGAGGAGTTCGCCCTGCCATTCGATCAGGACGGTGGCCGTCCGCTGCTCAGTGTTCTGCACCCGGGCATTCTCCGGACGACCCGCCGCCCGCGCCACCGAATATCGGCCGGGTCCCGTCCCGGGCGGCGGGCCGCGCCACCCGGGACGGACAGCGGCAGACGGTCAGTCCGAGCCGTCCTCGAGCGGCCGCGACAGCGACAGCCCGAACCGGCCCTCCTGGTCCGTCCACCAGTCCGTGAGCCGCAGTCCGGCGGCGAACAGCTCCCGCTCCACCCGCTCCCGGCGGAACTTCGCCGACACCTCCGTGTACAGCTCCTCACCGGCCTCGAAGTGCACCGGCAGGCCCAGCTCCGCGACCTTCACGGTCTGCGCCCGCAGCGAGCGCAGCCGCATCTCGATCCACTCGTGCTCGGCGTCCCACAGCGCCACGTGCTCGAACTGCTCCGGGTCGAAGTCCGCGTCCAGCTCCCGGTTCAGCACCGACAGCACGTTCCGGTTGAAGGCCGCCGTCACGCCCGCCGCGTCGTCGTACGCAGCGACCAGCACCGACGGGTCCTTCACCAGGTCGGTGCCCAGCAGCAGGGCGTCGCCGGGCAGCAGCTGGGCCCGGAGCCCGGCCAGGAACCCGGCCCGCTCGGCGGGCAGCAGGTTGCCCAGGGTGCCGCCGAGGAACACCACCAGGCGCGGCCCGCCGCCCTCCGGCAGCCCCAGGCCGTGGGTGAAGTCCGAGAGCACGGCGGACACGTCGAGCCCCGGGTAGTCGGCGATCAGCGCCTTCGCCGCCGACTCCAGCGCGCTCTCGCTGACGTCCACCGGCACGTATGTCTCCAGGGTGCCCGCGGCGCGCAGGGCATCCAGCAGCAGCCGGGTCTTCTCCGAGGAGCCGGAGCCCAGCTCGACCAGCGTCCGGGCCTCGGTCTCCGCTGCGATCCCGGCCGCCCGCGCGGCCAGGATCTCCCGCTCCGCCCGGGTCGGGTAGTACTCGGGCAGCCGGGTGATCTCCTCGAACAGCTCCGAGCCGCGTGCGTCGTAGAACCACTTCGGGGGCAGTCGTTTCGGACGACCGGCCAGGCCGCTGCGCACGTCGGCGCGCAGCGCGTGGTGCAGGTGGTCGGCGGGCAGCAGGCGGGTGAGGCGGTATCCGGTCATCGCGGTGCGTCCTCTCGGGTGCGCGGGCCGATCGGGGCCAGCGGGGTCAGCGAGCTGCCGGCCGCGTCGGCCACCAGCAGGGTGCGGTCGGGTATTTCGGACCAGCCGGGCCCGTCGTCGAACGGCTCCGAGGCGACCAGCACCGAACCGTCCGCGTCCCGGCGCTGGAACAGGGTGTCGCCCCACACCGTGGCGGCGACCGAGGTGCCGTCGGTGGCGAGCAGGTTGAGCCGGGCCTCGCCCAGATCGGCGGCGACCAGGCAGATCTCGGCGAGCGCCTCGCCGAGTTTCACGCCCGCCCGCAGCCGGTTCAGCACCAGCGCCCAGAGCAGCGCCGAATCGGTGCGCGCCTCCAACTCCAACAGCTCAGCGGAGGGCAGCAGTTCGGCCATCGGCGCGAACGCCCGGGGCCAGCCCGGCAGCGCCCCGTTGTGGCTGAACAGCCAGCGCCCGGCGGCGAACGGCGCGGCCGCCTGCTCGCCGGCGGCGCAGCCGGCGGTGGCCGAGCGGACCGCACCGAGCACCGCGTGCGAGCTCACCACCCGGGCCAGGTCGGCCAGATCGGCGTCCGCCCAGATCGGGCCCGGGCGCCGGTAGCGGGCCGGGCGCTCGTCGCCCGCCGCGTACCAGCCCACCCCGTAGCCGTCCGCGTTGACCGTCCCGTAGCGCTGCAGGCGCGGCGCCCAGGACTGCCGCAGCAGCCCGAACGGCGGGTCCAGCAGCACCGAGCGGAGCGGCACCGACCGCCCCAGGTAGGCGAAGTGGCGGCACATCAGGCACGCACCTCGCCGTCCCGGGCGGTGCGGAAGCCCGCGAAGATCTGCCGCCGGACCGGGTAGTCCCAGTTGCGGAAGGTGCCCCGGCAGGCGACCGGCGCCACCGCGAACGAGCCGCCCCGCAGCACCTTGTACTCGGGGCCGAAGAACACCTCCGAGTACTCCTTGTACGGCCACGCCGAGAACCCGGGATAGCCGGCGAAGTCGCTGGCCGTCCACTCCCACACGTCACCGATCAACTGGCGCGCCCCGTAAGGGGACTCGCCCTCCGGGTAGGCGCCGACCGGGGCCGGGCGCAGGTGCCGCTGGCCGAGGTTGGCGTGCTCCGGGCCCGGCGAGCCGTCACCCCACGGGAAGCGCCGCGACCGCCCCGAGGCCGGGTCGTGCCGGGCCGCCTTCTCCCACTCCGCCTCGGTCGGCAACCGCCGCCCCGCCCACCGGGCGTACGCGTCCGCCTCGTACCAACTGACGTGCAGCACCGGCTCGTTCGGCGGAACGGGCTCCAGGTGGCCGAAACGGCGGCGCAGCCACTGGCCGCCGTCCCGCGACCAGAACAGCGGCGCCGTCAGGTCCGCGGCCATCCGGTGCTCCCAGCCCGCCGGGGTCCACCAGCGCGGGTCGCGGTAGCCGCCGTCCGCGATGAACGCCTGGTAGGCGCCGTTGGAGACCGGGGTGGTGTCCAGCCAGAACGCCGGCAGGTCGACCTGGTGGGCCGGGCGCTCGTTGTCCAGCGCCCACGGCTCGGTGTCGGTGCCCATCGTGAACGGCCCGGCGGGGACCAGCACCTCGGCGGGCAGCAGCCCCTCGGCGGCGGGCGGCGGCGGCGCGTCCAGCACCGCCGGGCCGGTGCGCAGCTGGTGGGTGATCAGCATGGTCTCGTCGTGCTGCTGCTCGTGCTGCGCGATCATGCCGAACGCGAAGCCGGCGTCCAGCAGCGGCGCGCCCTCCAGCGGGGAGGCGGCCAGCAGGTCCAGCACCCGGCCGCGCACCTCGTGCGCGTAGGCGCGGGCCTCGGCGGGCGGCAGCAGCGGCAGGCTGGGCCGTTCGGCCCGCGGGTGCTCGAAGGCGTCGTACAGCGGGTCGATCTCCGGGTGCATCGGGTCGCGGCCGCCGACGTTGCGCAGCAGCCACAGCTCCTCCTGGTTGCCGATGTGCGCCAGGTCCCACACCAGCGGCGACATCAACGGCGAGTGCTGGGCCACCAGTTCGGTGTCGTCCACGGCCTCGGTGAGCTGCCCGGTGCGCTCCCGGGCGGCGATCAGCTCGGCGGCGATCAGCTCGCGCAGCAGCGCGGGGTCGATCCGGTCGGCGTTCAGCACGGTGCGTCCTCCTGAAGGGCGGGGCCGGTGCCGGTGCGCAGGGCGGCCAGCTGGTCGTCGGCGGGGCAGCGACCCCTGGCCGGGTAGCGCTCGGCGAACTCGACCAGTGCGGGCCGAAGTCGGCCGTCGCGGCGGGCCAGCGAGCGCTCCGCGGCGGCGAAGCAGGCCAGTGCGGCGCGGCGCAGGTCCGGATCGGCCATGCCGAGCGCGGCAGCCCGCCGCCACAGGCCCGACCGCGGGGCCCGGCTGCCCGCGTGGCCGAGGCGCTCCAGTGCGGCCGCGGCCTCCTCGGCGGCGACCGGGTCGTCCATCAGCGCCGTCACCAGCGCCAGCGGCACCCGCCAGCCCTCGCCGGGCTGGGCGTCGATCATCCGCAGCTCCAGGTGGCCGCGCGGCCGGACCGGCGGGAACAGCGTTGTGCGGTGGTAGTCCAGGTCGGCCATGGTCGCCGGCCGCTCGCCGCCCCCGCGCAGCCAGCTGCGGAAGGTCAGCCCGGACGGCGCGTCCCACGGCAGCCCGTCCTCGCGCCGCACGCACAGCACGGCGGCGTCCAGCACGTACCGGGTCCACGCCTCGCGCGGGTCGGCCGCCGGCGGGGGGGCCAGCGTGCGGGACGGGTCCATCCGCGACCAGACCAGCTGCCGGGTCGACTTCCAGCCGGTCGGCCGGCCCTCCAGCAGCGGCGAGTTGGCGAACGCGGCGACCAGGACCGGACCCAGCAGGTGGGTCAGGCCCCAGCGCTCGGTGAACGTCCGCTCGGTGCCGGCGTCCACGCACACCTGCACCGAGGCGGTGCCGGTCATCATGATCCGGCCCCACGGGCCGCCGCGGCCGAAGTATCGTTCCATCGCCCGGTAGCGCGGATGGCGGGCCAGCATCCGGCGCTCGCGGTCCATCGGATCGGTGCCCGTACCGGTCAGCCGCAGGCCCTCGGCGGCCAGCGCCGCCCGCAGCACCGCCTGGTCGGCGCTCAGCCCCGCCGCGCAGGCGGCCGGGTCGGCGGCGGGCGGGGAGCTCAGCTCGACCTGCCCGCCCGGTTCGTGCGTCAGCCGCGAGCCCGCCGGGAACACCGGGCCGTCGGCCGAACCGGGCAGCGCCGCCAGCGCGGACGCCACCCGGGCGGGATCCACCGGTCCGCCCGGACATCGGGCGTCATGGACGAACCACTCCGCCTCGACCCCGACCAGGCTCGGCGGGCCGATCTTGAAGCAGATGGCGCCCAGATGACGTTCGGCCGAAGCCTCGGTCAACTCCGCCAGACGGGTCACGCTCCGTGCCGAATCCGCCGCCTCGGCGGCCTGTTGCGGACGTACTGATGTCACCGGGTTTCACCATCCCTCGGTACGCGACTCGGGCCCGGTTGTTCCTGCTCAGTCTGCTCCGGGGCAAACCTCGATGCCGCTCAAGCGGCACTCTCGCAGGTCAAGCGGGTGAGAGCGGTGCGCAGGCGGTCCATCGGCAGGGCGAAATTCAGCCGCAGGCACCCGGAACCGGCCGCTCCGAAGTCGGATCCGTCCGCCAGTTCGACATGACGTTGGGTGAGCAGCTCCTCGCGGGTGCCGAGACCCGACCCGTCCAGCCACAACAGGTACGACGCCCGCGGACGTGCCAGCACCGCCCCGCCCAGCGCCGCCACCGCGAGCTCCCGCGCCGCCACCAGGTGCTCCAGCAGACCGTCCAGCCACGGACCGCCCTCCGCCAGCGCCGCCCGCTGCACCACTGCACCCAGCAGACCGCCCTCCCACAGCCCGAACCCCGCCAGCACGGCGGTCAGCTGCTCCCGCAGCGCCCGGTCCGGCACCAGCGCGAAGCAGCTCGGCACGCCCGACACGTTGAAGGTCTTGCCGACCGAGTTCAGCGTCACCACGTTCGGCGCCCCGTCCGTCACCGCCACCGCCACCGGATGCGGCGCGCCCGCGTCCGGATGGCGCAGATCGCCGTGCACCTCGTCCGAGATGAGCAGCCCGGGCGCCGCCGCCCGGGCCAGCGCCCGGATCTCCCGCGCCGACCAGAGCCGGCCGGTCGGGTTGTGCGGACTGCTCAGCAGCACCAGGCCCGGACGGGATGCCGCGACCTCCTCCAACGGCAACCGGAAAGCGGTTTCCGGATCACCCGTCGGCAGCAGCGGCAGCTCCCGCGTCGCCACCCCCGCCGCCCCGCACACCCGGGCGAACCCGCCCCACTCCGGCGTCACGAACACCGCGGGACCGGGCAGCGGACGCGTCGCCTCCACCAGCAGCCGCACCGCCGTCCCCGGCGCGACCGGCAGCAGTATCACCCACTCCGGATCCACCTCCACGCCGTGCCGCCGCCGGTACCACTGCGCCACCAGCACCCGGTCCGCCGGCTCCGCCACCGGGTACCCGAACGCCGGATGCCCCGCCCGCGCCCGCAGCGCCGCCCCCACCGCCGGCGGACCCGGCAGATCCATGTCCGCCACCCCCATGGCGATCCGCCCCACCCCCGCCCGCGCCCACTTGGCACTCCCCGTCCCAGCCCGCGAGAACCGCTCGACCACCCTGTGCTCCCTCCGCCGCCGTCCAGTCCCACGCTAGGTTGCCCACCGCCGCTCGCGGCAGACGGCAGGCCGGGGCGGACCCTGGTCGCGGGCGGGGTGGGGCGGTGGCCGAGAATCGGCGGATGGACGTCGCCGAGCTGCTGGAAGCCGCCGCACTGCTGGTACCGGAGGGCGCGGCCACCGCCGACGACCTCACGCTCGCCGACGTCTGGGAGTGGCTGGCCCACGATCAGTGGGAGGTGGCGATCGGGGTCCTGGAGGAGCTCGGCGACCGTCCGGCGCTGCCGCTCGCCTTCTGGGAGAACCTGGCAGAGGTCGCCGAACAGCTCCACCTGGAGCGGAGCACCAGGTGGTGCCGCTGGCGGTGCTACGAAGCGCGCAACGGTGTGATCCGGGCCGAACTCACCCTCCGCCCGGCCGGTGAGAGCCGCCGGACCGGACCGTTCTCCGGAGCCGGGGTGATGCGCCCGATGTGGAACATCGGCCACCGGACGCCGGACGGCGACACCGTCGTCGACATCGCGGCCCTGTGGGTGGAGGCCACGCCCTTCCTGGGACCGGGCGAACGGGCCACCGTCCGGCTCGCCCCGCTGGACCCGCAGCGGTGGCGCGGGCTCCGGCCGGGACAGCTCATCGCGATGCACGAGGACCGGACCGTCGGCGGCACCGCCGTGATCCTGGAGGTCAGCGCCCCCGCCGCCGGGCCGGGCGCCGGCTGAGCCGCCCGGCCCGGCGGTCGCAGCCCGGTGCGGCCACCGCCGGGCGGACTCCGGCCGACGAAGCGTCAGATGCCGGACCGAGGGTCCGACTTGCGGGCCTGCAGCACGAAGGCGTCCAGCGGCAACGGCGAGCGGTCCACCAACTCCAGTCCCGCGTCCGCGAGAAGGCGCGCGAAGTGGGCGGCGGTGCGCTCGCGGCCGCCCACGTTGCAGCGCATGTGCAGGTCCCAGGCGGTGGCGAGCGAAGGGGAGCCGTCGTCCGGGAGGACCCGCTCGACGATCAGCAGGTCGGCGTGGGCCGGCATCGCGTCGGCCAGGTGCCGCAGGATCTCGCGGCAGCGGTCGTCCTCCCAGTCGTGCAGCACCCGCGACAGCACGTAGACGTCGCCGTCCGCGGGGACGTCCGCGAAGTCGCCGCTGCGGCACGCCGCGCGCGGGCCGCAGCCCGTGGCGTCGAAGAACTGCCGTGCGGCGGCGGCCACCCGGGGACGCTCCAGCAGCACGCCGTGCAGGCCCGGATGGGCGGTGAGCAGGCGGGCCAGCAACTCGCCGGTGCCGCCCGCGAGATCGACCACGGTCCGCGGTGCGTCCGGCCTGGACGCGGCGGCCGCGGCCCGCACCACCGGGTGGGACGGCAGCGGGTCGAACATCCGGGTGCTGGCGGCCATCGACCGGTCGAACAGCTCCGCCAACTCCGGATCCCGCGCGAAATGGTCGAAGTGGTTCTCGCCGTACAGCTCGTCGAACGCGACCCGGCCGGTGCGCACCGTGTCCGACAGCCGCGCGAACGACCGGTAGAACGGCCCCGCGTACAGCAGCGCCAGCGGCCGCAGCGACCCCGGGGCGTCCGCGCGCAGCAGCGCACCGGACGGCGAGAGCCGGAAGCCCGCGCCGTCCCGGAGCACCGCGCCCAGCATGGTCAGGTAGCGCAGCAACGAGAGCAGGGTGTCCGGGTCGGCGTCGACGGCCTGCGCCAACTGCTCGGCGGTGCGCCCGGTGTGCTCGTCCATGGCCTCCGGGACGCCCAACTCGGCGAAGGCTGCCAGTGCCTGGGTGGTCCACGCGCCGGTGAGCAGGCGCAGCAGGGCCTCGGCGGGCTGCTCGGCGCGGTGTCGGGCCAGGTGGTCGGCGAGCAGGTCGCGGTGGTCGCCCGGCGCGTAGAGCTCGATCCGGCGGTACCCGGCCTTCGAGTCGGCGGGCGCCTCGAAGTAGAACACCGTGCCGTCCTCGTGCGGGTTGTAGCCACCGCCGTCGGCCCGGGCGCCGTGCCGGGCGAGAACCGCGCACAGGCCGCGCAGGACCAGCGGGTCCGGCCGGTCCACCTCGAAACCGAGGTGCGCCTCGTGCTGCAAGGCGCGCTCGTGGGAGGCGAGTTCGGCGAGCTCCGACCCCTCGGGGACGGTCAGCGCGAACAGTTCGACCACCCGGCGCTCGCCGTCCAGTCCGGTGACGCTCGGGCGCAGGATGCCGACGTCCAGCCCGGCCGCGTCGAGGCGGTGCCGGGAGGCGAGCCGCTGGCGCACCACCGTGCTGGGCTGCGGCGCCTCCCGCACCGTCAAGCCGCTGTCGGCCAGCGTCCGTCGGAGGGCGTCGGGACCGGACGGGAAGACCAGCAGCGCGGTGTGCGCGAAGCGGCAGCGGTCCGTGATGGCGCGCAGTTCGACGCCGTCCAGGCCGGGGAGCAACGCCCGCAGCAGGGCGGCGGTGTCGTGGGTGCGGACGTGGTCGACGGCGGCCCGGAGCAGGTCCGCGTCGGTGAGCGTGGCGGTCATGGTGAACTGTCCTCGACACTGGAAAGTGGTGCGTGGGCGAAACGTTTCTGATGGCGGTGGCGGGTCCGGGCACGGGTGCCCGAGGGGCGTCGCCGGGGGAGGCGTCCTCCGTGGAAGTGGAGGCGCACACGGCGGGAGCGACGGCGAAATGCGGTGCGCCCGAACCAATCTGACCATGCGTCAGTTGACGTGATCTTAACCGCGGGGAAAGCGGCGGCCGTTCCGGTTTCACCCGATTGGACCGGGTCGGCGGTGGCCCGGTCTCGCCCGGCGCGACCGCGCGGAGCGGCAAGCCCGGCGGGCGGCGGGTGGTGCGAGCACAGACGGAAAACGCCTTCCGGCGGCGGCGGCGGCGCTGCGTGCGGGGCGGGGTGGGTCCGGCCGGGACCTGCGGCGTCCGTCGGCCCGGTCCGGTGCGGTCCGGCCGCCGACCAGTCCTGCTGGAGCTCGCCGAGCACCGGATGCGCGCTCGCTCCGAGTACTGCTCGGACCGGTCGGGCGAAGGTGCGGGACGTCGTACCCTGGCGTGTCGGGCCGTGGTGTCCGGGTGCAGTGGGAGGGGCGGCGGGCGTGCGGGACGTGGACGTGGTGGAGGTCGTGGCCGCGGTGCGGGCGGCCGGGGTGCGGGTCTGGATCGCCGGGGGGTGGGGGATCGACGCGCTGCTCGGCCGGGAGACCCGGCCGCACCGGGACCTGGACCTGCTGCACCGTCAGGAGGAGGAGCCCGTCGTGCTGGGCGTGCTGCGGGACCTGGGGTTCGAGCAGACGGTCGACCAGCGGCCCGTCAGGTTCGTGGTCGCCGACGCCCTCGGGCGGGAGATCGACCTGCACCCGCTGGTGTTCGGGACGGACGGCGACGCGGTGCAGCAGTCCTTCGAGCCCGAGCGCCCGTTCCGCTACCCGGCCTCGTGCTTCGTCACGGGGAGGATCGCCGGCAGGCCCGTCCCCTGCCTGTCCGCCGAGCAGCAGGTGTACTTCCACCAGGGCTACCCGCCGACCGACCGCGACCGCCAGGACATGGCACAGCTGCGCGAGGCGTTCGGGATCGCCACCCACTTCTGAGCCGCCGGGCGAGCCGCGGCCGGGGCGAGGCACCGGTCGGCGGCGGGCGGTGCCCGGTCAGGAGGTGAGGCGGCGCTCCAGCGGGGTGCGGAACCGCGGGGTGACGCGGATTTCGGCGAGGACGGTGCGGAGGGCGGCGGCTTCGGCGGCGATGGCTTCGCGGGCTTCGGCGCCCGGGTCGGCGAGCAGCTCGAACAGGATCTCGCCGTCCCGGCGTTGGGCCCAGCCGCCGACGATGCGGCCGTCCCACCACACGGTCGGCCCGATATTTCCGGTGCGGTCGACCAGGTGCGGCCGGTCGGCGGGGGAGAGGTACCAGTCGCGGTGCTTCCAGCCCATCGCGGTGGGGTCGAGGGCGGGCAGCAGGGCGGCCCAGGGCGCCGGGGCGGCAACCGGGTCGAGGTCGTCGGGCAGGGCGACGCCGGTGTCCGCGGCCGTGTCCGGGCCGGAGAGCGCGACGTCGACGGCGCCGCACGCGGTGAGCGCGGCCCGTACCTCGCGCACGCCCCAGCCGGTCCACCAGACCAGGTCGTCCTCCGTCGCGGGCCCGTAGGAGGCCAGCCACTGGCGGGCCAACTCGGCCTGGGCGGCGCTGCGTTCGGCGGCCGACGGCGCGGCGGGCACCGGCGGGCCGGGGGCCCAGCGGTGCTGGCTGCTGGTCCAACTGCCCACCGGCCGGCGGCGGACCATGCTGCCCTCCATGCCGAGCAGGCGCAGCATCCGCATGCTCACGGGCTGTTCGGCCTGGTACGAGGTGCCCACGCCGTAGTCGAGCTTCTCGCGCAGTTGCGGCACCAGGTCGCCGAGTTGGCTTCCGGTGAGTCCGGTCGGGGCGTCGGCGAGGGCGGCGTGCACGGCCGCCTCGGCCTCGGCGGTCCAGGCGGCGTCGCGGCCGCTGGCGGCGAAGTCCTTCAGCAGGCGGGTGCGTTCGCGGGCGGCGACCTTGGCGGTGGTGGAGGCGTAGAGGACGGGCGCCAGGCCGGCGGGGATCGCGAACAGGGTGTTGCGCATGCCGTGGCGGCGCAGCACGGTGCCGTCCTCGTAGAGGGCGCGCTCGGTGTCGGCGGTGCCGGGCGTGGCGAGCCGGGCCGAGACGGCGAGGAACACCGTCGCGGCGTCGGTGGCGTGCACGGCGACCAGGGCGGCCACCGCCTGCTCGGCGTGCTCGGCCCGGGTGCCGGGGGCGAGTCGGTGCCGCCGGGCGAGCCGGGCGCGGCGCTGGTCCTGGTCGAACTGCGGTCGGGCGGGCACGCGTTCCTCCTCGTGGTCGGGGACAGCCTGCCACGGCGCTCCGCACCGCCGGGGCAGCGACGCGAAACCGGTCATCCTGGCCGGATTCGATCGGGGAGGCCGCCCCGCAGTGAAAGTTTCGCGGACCGGTGGGCGATTCCCACGGGGCGGCGAGCGGCCCGGAGCCAGGCCGGCGCGCGCCCGCTCGGGCGGGCATCGGAGCGGTGCCGACCGGTCGGCCCCGGCAGCGCCAGGACAGGCCGACTCCGCAGGTGGTAGGGGATGGCGGGCGGCCGGGGCGGCGCAACGGTCGGACGTCCGGCGGCCGGCCGGACGGTGGCCGCACAGCGCCGAACTCCTGCGCCGTTGCGCGAGGTTGGGTGCAGTCGGCACCGCCGCTGTTCGACGGCGGATCGCGCGGGCGCGCCGGAGACGACCCAGCGAGGGGCCGAACTTGCCGACCCAGCGGCCGAATTGGATGTGGTCGAGGCAGCTCCGCGACCCCGTCGGTGGAAGTTTCGGGGGCGGGTGGAGGGCGTGGGTTCCGGCCGCGGGCCCGGGGGTGGGGGTGGCCGGGACTCGCACCCCCGCGGGGATGGAGCGCCGACGAACCGTGGCCGGTGCGGCGGTGAACTGCCGTGCCTGGGGCGGTGATTGGGGCTGACGGCAGCGAGAGGCGGCGGGTGGGGCGGGTGGCTGATCCGTAAGAGTCAGTGCCCATTCCGTCTGGCGGGAGCGCTCCCACGGGTTCTGTCGAACTTCTTGACGGGAGTTCGAGGTCATGGCTTCATATCGGTTGTCCCCGGGCCGAGTTCGGCTCAGCCCGGGCTAAGTATGGGAGCGCTCCCATTAATTGGGAGTGTTTCCTGTCGAGTCCGTCCCCCACCCGAAAGGACTCCCGTCACTGTGTCGGCCAACCTGACGCGCCGTCTCCGGACGGCGGCAGCGGCTGCGGTGCTCAGCGCCGCGACCGTTCTCCCCATTGCCATGACGACCACCTCCGCCCACGCGGCGACCCGAGTCGACAACCCCTTCGTCGGCGCCGGTGTTTACGTCAACCCCGAGTGGGCGGCCCACGCCGCCGCCGAGCCGGGCGGCTCGGCGATCTCCAACCAGCCCACCTTCGTGTGGCTGGACCGCATCGCGGCCATCAGCGGCGTGAACGGCGGGATGGGTCTGCGGGCCCATCTGGACGCCGCGGTGAAGCAGGCCGCGGGCAAGCCGTACGTGTTCCAGGTCGTGATCTACGACCTGCCGGGCCGCGACTGCGCGGCGCTGGCCTCGAACGGCGAGCTCGGCCCCACCGACCTGCCGCGCTACAAGAGCGAGTTCATCGACCCGATCGCCGCGATCCTGGCCGACCCGGCCTACGCGAGCCTGCGGATCGTGACCACGGTCGAACTCGACTCGCTGCCGAACCTGACCACCAACGCGGGCGGCACGGCGACGTCGACGGCCAACTGCGAAACCATGAAGGCCAACGGCAACTACGTCAACGGCGTGGGCTACGCGCTGGCCAAGCTGGGCGCGATCCCGAACGTCTACAACTACGTGGACGCGGGCCACCACGGTTGGCTGGGCTGGGACTCCAACATGCAGCCGGCCATCGACGTCATCAAGCAGGCCGCCACCGCGTCCGGCTCGACCCTCGCCAACGTGCAGGGCTTCGTCGTCAACACCGCCAACTACGGCGCGCTGCACGAGCCGAACTTCACGGTCAGCGACACGGTGAACGGCACCTCCGTCCGCCAGTCGAAGTGGGTGGACTGGAACCAGTACGTCGACGAGGCGTCCTTCGCGAAGGCGTGGCGCACCAAGGCGATCGCGTCCGGGTTCAACTCGAACATCGGCATGATCATCGACACCTCCCGCAACGGCTGGGGCGGCGCCAACCGTCCGACCGGCCCGGGCCCGAAGACCACGGTCGACGCGTACGTCGACGGCAGCCGGATCGACCGCCGCTTCCAGACCGGCAACTGGTGCAACCAGTCCGGCGCGGGCCTCGGCGAGCGCCCGAAGGCGGCCCCCGAGGACGGCATCGCCGCGTACGTGTGGGTGAAGCCCCCGGGTGAGTCGGACGGAGCGAGCTCTGCCGTCGCCAACGACGAGGGCAAGGGCTTCGACGCGATGTGCGACCCGACGTACACCGGCAACGCGCGCAACAACAACAACATGTCCGGCGCGCTGCCGAACGCCCCGCTCGCGGGCCACTGGTTCTCCGCGCAGTTCCAGGAGCTGCTGAAGAACGCCTACCCGACGCTCGGCGGCGGCACCGCGGACACCACCGCCCCGACCGCCCCGACCGGCCTGGCGGCGACCACCACCTCCAGCAGCGTCGCGCTGAGCTGGACCGCCTCCACCGACAACGTCGGCGTCTCCGGCTACGACGTGTACCGCGGCGGCACCCTGATCGGGTCCACCAACAACACCTCGTTCACCGACACCGGCCTGAGCGCCTCCACCGCGTACTCGTACACGGTCAAGGCGAAGGACGCGGCGGGCAACGTCTCGGCCTCCTCGGCGGCGCTGAGCGTCACCACCTCGGCCGGCGGCACCACCGACACCACCGCGCCCACCGCCCCGACCAACCTGGCGGCGACCACCACCTCCAGCAGCGCCTCGCTGAGCTGGACCGCCTCCACCGACAACGTCGGCGTGACGGGCTACAACGTGTACCGCGGCGGCACCCTGGTCGGGTCCACCACGACCACCTCGTACACCGACTCGGGTCTGAGCGCCTCCACCGCGTACTCGTACACGGTCAAGGCGAAGGACGCGGCCGGCAACCTCTCCGCCGCCTCCGCGGCGGTGACCGCCACCACCCAGGCGGGCACCGGCACCGGTGCGGGCTGCACCGCCAGCTACAAGGTCAGCAGTGACTGGGGCAACGGCTTCAACGCCGACGTGACCGTCACCGCCGGCAGCTCGGCGATCAAGACCTGGAAGGTGACCTGGACCTTCGCGGGCAACCAGCAGGTCACCAACCTGTGGAACGGTGTCTCCTCGCAGAGCGGCCAGTCCGTGACCGTCGCCAACCAGGCCTACAACGGCCAGGTCGCGGCCGGCGCCACCACCAGCTTCGGCTTCGGCGGCAGCTACACCGGCAGCAACGCGGTTCCGACCCTGACCTGCACGGCCACCAGCTGACGACGGTAGCCGCGCAACCCTGAGGCGCCGCCCACGTGCAGAGTCTGCACGTGGGCGGCTGCCCGTTTCCCACCGCTGCGACGTCAACCGCCCAGTCGGAAAGCGGTGTTGACCAGCGCGACATGGGTGAACGCCTGCGGGGTGTTGCCGAGCTGCCGACGGCCCACCGGGTCCCACTGCTCGCTCAGCAGGCCCAGGTCGTTGCCCAACGAGGCGGCCCGGGCGAAGAGTTCGCGCGCCTCCTGGTGCCGCCCGAGGACGGTGAGCGCGTCCGCGAGCCAGAACGAGCAGGCCAGGAACGCCCCTTCGCTGCCCGCCAGGCCGTCCTCCGCGCCGGGCGGGTAGCGGCGCACCAGCCCGCCGTGGTCGAGGCCGTGTTGGACGGCCTCCACGGTGCGCGCCACCCGCGGGTCGTCCGGCGGCAGGAAGCCGGTGGTGGCGACGAACAGCGTCGCCGCGTCCAGCTCCGTCGAGCCGTAGGAGCGGACGAACACGCCGCGGCGCGGGTCGACGGCGCGCTCGCACACCTCGGCGTGCACCTGGTCGCGCAGGGCCCGCCACTCGGACGACGGGGCGGGCAGGCCGGTGGCCTCGGCCATCCGGACCGCGCGGTCGGCGGCCACCCAGGCCATCACCTTGGAGTGGGTGAAGTGCCGCCGGTCGCTGCGGACCTCCCACAGGCCCTCGTCCGGCTCGCGCCAGCGGACGGACAGCGAGGCGAGCAGGGTGCGCAGCAGGCTCCACACCTGGCGCTCCATCGGGATGCCGGCCCGCAGTGCCAGGTTGAGGGTGTCCACCACCTCGCCGTAGACGTCGAGTTGGAGCTGGCCGACGGCTGCGTTGCCGAACCGGACGGGGCGCGAGTCGAGGTGTCCGGGCAGCCAGTCGGCCTCGGTCTCCGGCAGGCCGCGCTCGCCGGCCACCCCGTACACGGCCTGGACGGCGGACGGGTCGCCGGCGACCGCCCGCAGCAGCCACTTGCGCCAGGCGGCGGCCTCCTGCCGGAAGCCGCCGCGCAGCAGCGCGGAGAGCGTCATCGAGGAGTCGCGCAGCCAGCAGTACCGGTAGTCCCAGTTGCGTTCGCCGCCCGGCACCTCCGGCAGCGAGCTGGTCGGGGCGGCGACGATGCCGCCGGTCGGCTCGTAGGCGAGGGCCTTCAGGGTGAGCAGCGAGCGCAGCACCGCCTCCCGCCACTCGCCGCGGTAGGGGCACTGGGCGGCCCAGCCGCGCCAGCCCTCGACGGTGGCGGCGAGCAGCGCGTCGGGGTCGGCGCGCGGGGTGGTGGCGAGGTGGGAGGGCTGCCAGGTGAGCAGGAACGCGACGCGCTGTCCGGGGGTGGCGGTGAACTCGGAGACGGTGGCGCCGTCGACGCCGTAGGTGTGCACGCCGGGCGGCACCCGAAGCCAGGCGGAGTCCGGGCCGGCGACGGCGACCCGGTGGCGGTCGGTGCGGCGGACCCAGGGGGAGATCCGGCCGTGGTGGAAGCGCAGCCGCAGCTCGCCGCGGACCGGGACGGCGCCGCTGACGCCCTCGACGATGCGGATCAGCTGCGGGGCGCGCTCGCGGTGCGGCATGAAGTCGAGGACCTTGACCTCGCCGTCGGGGGTGCGCCAGCGGGTCTCCAGCACGAGCGTGTCGGCGAGGTAGCGGCGGGAGGTGCAGTGCGCGGCGTCGGCTCCGGTGGGGGCGAGCTGCCAGGCGCCGTGCTCGGGGGTGCCGAGCAGGGCGGCGAAGCAGCTGGGGGAGTCGAAGCGGGGGAGGCAGAGCCAGTCCACCGAGCCGTCCCGGCCGACCAGTGCGGCGGTCTGCAGATCGGAGAGGAGCGCGTAGTCCTCGATGCGTCCGCCCATGAGGGTGATTCTGCGCCGCTTCCCGGCCGCCGCCACACGGGGCGCGCCGCGCCGCTGTTCGGACCTCCTGGCTTGCGGTGCGGATTGGAAGTATAGGAAGATCTTTATGTCCTGTTGTCATTTTTCGACTGCCACGCCGGAAGGGGTGCCGTCATGGCGCGTCCGAACTGGGTGCCCGCAGGGACCGACCTCGACAAGCCGAACGCGGCCCGGGTGTACGACTACTACCTCGGCGGTTCGCACAACTTCGAGGTGGACCGCCAGATGGCTCGCACAGCGATCGAGCTCTGGCCGGACCTGCCCAAGATCATGCGGGCGAACCGGGCGTTCCTCCGCCGCGCCACCCAGTTCGTCGCCCAGGAGGGCATCAGCCGCTTCCTCGACATCGGCTCCGGCATCCCGACCTTCGGCGCCGTGCACGAGGTCGCCCGCGAGTACCAGCCCGACGCGCGCGTGGTCTACATCGACATGGACCCGGTGGCCGTCGCGCACAGCCGCCTGATCCTGGCCGGCGACCCGCTCAGCCAGATCGTCGACGCGGACCTGCGCAACATCGACGACCTGCTGGCCCGCCCCGAGGTCGAGGAACTGCTGGCGCCCGGCGAGCCCGTCGCGGTGATCCTGAACGCGGTCATGCACTTCGTCACCGACGCCGACGAGCCGCTGAAGATCCTCGCCAAGCTCCGCGAGGCGCTGCCCAGCGGCAGCCTGCTGGTCCTCTCGCACGCCTCGCTGGAGGGCCGCCCCGACCAGGCGGCGGGCCACCAGAAGCTGTACAAGTCCACGCCCACGCCGCTCACCATGCGCAGCCGCGAGCAGATCACCGCCATGTTCGAGGGCTACGAACTGCTCGAACCCGGCGTGGTGTACCTGCCCGAGTGGCGCCCCGACGATGCGGAGTCGGTCGGCCCGCACCCCGAGCGGATGACCGGGATGGCCGGCGTCGGACGCCTGTCGTGAACGAGTCGCCGCCCGCGGGCAACGGGTTCCACGCCGCGTGGGCGGCGATGCTGCGCACCGGGCACGGCGCCGCGGTGCGGCCCGGCGTGCTCAACCCGCTGATCGCCCGGACCGCCGAACTGCTCCACCGGGCCGCCCAGGAGCACCCGTTCCGGCCCGAGCTCGCCAACCAGGTCGGCGGGCTGCTGATCGACAACCACTTCACCGACCCGCAACTGCTGTCCGAAGCGGTGCAGTTGATCCAGCGTCAGCCGGTGCCCGACGAGCGCGGCCCGGCGCTCAGCGGGGCGTTCGCGGCCGGCTGGGCGGAGGCGCTGCGCGAGCGCACCCTGCGCGAGCAGGAGGCGATCCGGCTGGCCGCCGACACCGCCCGGCAGGAGGTCGAGAAGGCCCTGCGCGCCTCCGAGGCCCGATTTCGCGCGCTGTTCGAGTCGGCGGCGATCGGCATCGGCCTCGGCGACACCGACGGCAACATCCTGGCCGTCAACCGGGCGCTGGGCGACATCTTCGGCGGCGGCCCCGAGGACATGCGGGGCGTGCGCGTCAACGACCTGGTCCACCCCGAGGACACCCCGGGCGTGTGGGAGGCGTACGAGGAGCTGATCAGCGGCAAGCGCGAGTACTTCCAGTTCGACAAGCCGTACTACCGGCGCGACGGCGAAGTGGTGTGGACCCACCTGACGGTCTCGCTGATCCGCGACGACGACGGCACGCCGCTCTACCAGGTGGCGATGCTGGAGGACATCACCGACCGCTACCGCCTGCAGGAACGGCTGCGCCACCAGGCCACTCACGACCCGCTGACCGGGCTGCCCAACCGGGCCGCGTTCTTCGAGCGCCTGGAGGCGCTGTTCGAGGAGCCGGAGCCGGACGCCCGGTTCGGCCTCTGCTACGTCGACCTGGACGGCTTCAAGGTCGTCAACGACAGCCTCGGCCACGACATGGGCGACCAGTTGCTGACCGTGGTGGCCGGCCGGCTGGAGTCCGCGCTCAGCCCGCTCGGGCACATGGTGGCCCGGCTCGGCGGCGACGAGTTCGTGGTGCTGCTGGAGAACTGCCGCGGCGAGCAGGAGGCCGTCGCCGCCGCCAAGACCGTGCTCGCCGCGCTCACCAAACCGGTGGTGATCGGCGACCACCGGCTGGCCGTCGGCGCCAGCATCGGCGTGCTGGAGCGCCGGATGGCCACCACCACGCCGGGCGCGGCGGTGCGGGCCGCCGACCTGACGCTGTACCGCGCCAAGGAGGCCGGCCGGGGCCGCTGGACCCTGTTCGACCCGAAGGAGAACGCGCGCGCCGTCAGCCGCTACGCGGTGTCCGTACGGATGCCCGCGGCGCTGGACCGCGGCGAGTTCTTCATCGACTACCAGCCGATGGTCGACCTCGCCTCCGGCGCCATGACCGGCGTCGAGGCGCTGGTGCGCTGGCGCCACCCGCAGCTGGGCGTGCTCGGACCGGAGGAGTTCGTCGGCGTCGCCGAGGAGACCGGGCTGATCATGCCGCTCGGCCGCTGGGTGCTGGAGCAGGCCTGCGAGCAGGCCGCCGACTGGGTCGCCAGGTTCGGCGACCGGGCGCCCAGGCTCAGCGTCAACCTGGCGGTCCGTCAGGCCCGCAACGCCGGACTGGTCGGCGACATCGACCGGATCCTGCGCACCACCGGGCTCGACCCGTCCATGCTGCAGCTGGAGATCACCGAGTCCACCGTGGTCGGCCCCGAGGACGAGGCGCTCAAGGCGCTGCACGCCCTGGTCGACATGGGCGTCTCGCTGTCCGTCGACGACTTCGGCACCGGCTGGTCCAACCTCGCCTACCTGCGCGACCTGCCGGTCTCCAACCTGAAGATCGCCGGCTCCTTCGTCGGCGACCTGCACGACCCCGCCAAGGACACCCACCTCGGCTGGCGGATCGTCAGCGGACTCGTCTCGCTCGCCCACACCCTGGGCCTGTCGGTCACCGCCGAGGGCGTGGAGAGCCGCGCCGACGCCGAACGGCTGCGCCTGATGGGCTGCGACCTCGCCCAGGGCTGGCACTTCGGCCGGCCGGTGCGCCCGGGCGAGATCGCCCGGCGGATCGCCGAGGCCGACCTGGAGATCGCCCTGCCCGCCGACAGCGACACCTGAGCACGTCCCTCGCCGCGCGGCGGGGTGGCAGTTTCGGACACCCGGAGCAGGTCGGCGCGGAGAGCCCCGGACCGGTCCCGGCTCGCAGGACTTCGGCCGTCGGCGCATGCCGAGCCGCTCGACACCCGCGGCACCCGCCCGGTCGGCACGCGGTGCGGTGCGGCACCTCGGCCCCGCCCGTGATCGCCGGACGGTGCGCCCGCACGCCGCGAGGAGGTCGGAACCCGAGGTCCGGCAAAGATGAATAAATCGGACAATGCCTGACAAAGGTGGTTGACAGTTCCTCGTCGGCGGGCGGACGATGAGGTTCTGGCCACGTCGGCGACCGGGCACCGTCCCGGACTCCGCCGAGCAGGCCACCCGCGGCGCACCACGCGCCCCGGACGGCGATCGCCCTTCTTCGGCGTCGACCGTCCCGACGGGGGACGGGCAGGGGAGCCCGACCGGGGGACACCGGGGGAGCACCGAACCGCGGCGGTACGTACCGGACGCCGCACTCCACCCTCCGCACGGGCACCGCCGTGCCCGCTGCCGCCTCAGCGAGAGGCACACCGCGATGAGCGCCACCCTGCCCACCGGGCAACCTTCCGCCAACTCCGGCACCCCGCCCCAGAACCCGCTGCGCCGCGCCGCCGACCGCACCCCGCTGCGCCGCGCCGACGACCGGACCGCCGACCGCACGCCGAAGCGGCGCGCCGCCGACCGGGCGCCGATGCGGCGCTCCGACGACCGACAGCCCGCCCGGGCCCCCGGCCGCCGCACCGGCGACTACAGCAGCCGGCACACCGTCAGCCTGGTGGTGCCCGCCCGCGACGAAGCCCGCAACATCCCCTGGGTGTTCGAGCAGATCCCGAACTGCGTCGACGAGGTCATCCTGGTCGACGGCTCCTCCCGGGACGCCACCGTCGCGATGGCCCGCGCCTGCCTGCCCGCCGTCCGCAGCGTCCAGCAGGACGGCCCGGGCAAGGGCAACGCGCTGCGCACCGGGTTCGCCGCCGCCAGCGGCGAGTACATCGTGATGATCGACGCCGACGGCTCGATGTGGCCCGGCGAGATCCCGCACTTCCTGCACTTCCTCGACCACGGCTACGACTTCGTCAAGGGCTCCCGGCGGATCGCCGGCGGCGGCTCGCTCGACCTCACCCCGCTGCGAGCCCTCGGCAACAAGGCGCTGCTGCTGGTCGTCAACCGCCTGTACGGGGCCCTGCTCACCGACCTGTGCTACGGCTACTGCGCGTTCCGCCGCGGCTTCCTCGCCGAACTCGACCTGCACGCGACGGGGTTCGAGATCGAGGCGGAAATGGTCGCGCACGCGCTGCGCTCGGGACTGCGGATCGCCGAAGTCCCGAGCCTCGAACTTCCCCGCCGCAGCGGACGCTCCCACCTGCACGCCGTCTCCGACGGCCGCAGAGTGCTGCGCACCCTGCTCGCGGAACGCCCCGGCGCGGGGGAGGGACGATGAACGGCAGCGACCGGCGCCACCCTGCGGCCTGCCCGCCGCCCGCCGCACCCCACTCGCCGCACACCCCCGTCACCGTGGTCGAACTGGACCTGGACGACCCGGGCGAGGTGCGCTCGCCCGGCGGCCGAGGCCCCGCCGACCCCGACGGACGCGTGTCGGCGTTGGTGCGGCTGCACGGACACCCGCTCGGCATGGTGCACGCCACCGGGACGAGCGGCCGGCCCGCTGCGCTCGCCCGGGCGCTGGTCGCCGCCGCTCATCGCGAACTGCCCGTCCCCGCCCGCTCCAGCGCCGTCCCCGCGGCCGGGTACAGCCGCACCGCCCGCGACCGGGCCGGCGCCGACCGCCCGACCGTCAGCGTCGTCGTCCCCACCCACCACCGCCCCGAGGCCCTGCGGCGCTGCCTCGACACCCTGCTGCGCTCGCCCTACCCGCACTACGAGGTGCTGGTCGTCGACAACGCGCCCACCGACGACCGCACCCGCCTCCTGATCGACCTCCACTACCGCGACCGGGTCCGCTACCTGTGCGAACCCGTCACCGGTTCGGCCCGCGCCCGCAACTGCGGACTCGCCGCCGCCCGCGGCGAGTTGACCGCCTTCGCGGACGACGACGTGCTGGTCGACACCGGCTGGATCGACGCCCTCGCCGACGCCTTCGCCGACCTCCCGGAGACCGGCTGCGTCACCGGACTGGTGCTGCCCGCCGAACTCGACACCCCCGCCCAACGGGCCCTGGAGCTGTACGGCGGCTACGCCCGCGGCTACCACGCCCGCACCTGGTCACTGGCGGACGCCGAGGACCCGCTGCTGCGCTTCTCGGTCGGCCGGTGCGGCTCCGGCGCCAACATGGCCTTCCGCACCGAACTGCTGCGCCGCCTCGGCGGGTTCGACCCCGCCACCGGGGCCGGCACCCCCGCCCGCGGCGGCGAGGAACTGCTGGCGTTCTTCCGGATCCTCGGCGCGGGCGCCGCCATCGCCTACCAGCCCGACGCCATCGTCTGGCACCGCCACCCCCGCACCGACGGCGAACTCGCCGACCAGGTCTACAACTTCGGCGTCGGCTTCGGCGCCTACCTGACCGCCGCCGTCACCCACCACCCCGCCACCCTGGCCCCGCTGGTGCGCCGGCTGCCGCGCGGCCTGTGGCAGTGGCAGCTCGCCCACCGGGCCCGCACCGCCACTGCCCGCACCGCCACCGCCCGGGCCTGCGCCGCAGCGGCGGCCGCCGAACCCGTGCTGCCCGCCCACCTCGGCCGGCGCGAACTGTGCGGCCTGCTGTACGGGCCGCTCGGCTACCTGATCAGCGTCCGCCGCCAGCACACCGCCGACCGGCATGCCGTCGCGGTGGCCGCAGCAGGAGGTGCCCGGTGATGAACAGCGCGGTGGCGCACGGGAACCGGGCCGAGCGGAGGACCGCAGGCGCGGAGGCGCTGTGGGCCTCGGTGGCCGAACTCCGGGCCCTCGTCCCGGACGCGCCCGCCGCGGTGGTCGACCTCGACCTCGACCGGCCCGGCGAACTGCGGGCGCCCGGCGGCGGGCCCGTGCGCCCCGACGGCCGGGTGCTCGCGCTGATCCGCCGTCAGGGGCGCCCGCTCGGCCTGCTGACCGGAACCGCCGACCGCCGCGAACCGCAGCTGCTGGCAAGCGAATTGGCAGCCGAGGGAGAGCGGATCGGAACGCCCCGGGAGACCTGGGCGGCGCCCGCCGACGGGCCGCTGGTGAGCGTCGTGGTCTGCACCCGGGACCGGGAGGGGATGCTGCGACAGTGCCTCGACTCCCTGCTGCGGAACGGCTATCCGCACGTCGAGTACCTGATCGTGGACAACGCGCCCACCGGCCGGGCCGTCGAGGAACTGGTCGACGGGCGCGACCCGGGCCGGGTCCGGTACCTCCGCGAGCCGGTGCCGGGCCTCGCCAGGGCCCGCAACCGCGGACTGGCCGCCGCCCGAGGCGAGTTGATCGCCTTCACCGACGACGACGCGCTGACCGACACCGGCTGGGCGGCCGCCTTCGCCGCCCGCTTCGCCGCCGACCCGGCGATCGGCTGCGTCACCGGACTGGTGCTGCCCGCCGAACTCGACACCCCCGCCCAGGTCGCCTTCGAACGCTACTGCGGCTACAGCCGGGGCTTCGCCCCCGCCGCCTGGCGCCTCGACCGGCCGCCCGTCGACGACCCGCTGTTCCCGTTCACCGTCAGCCGCTGCGGCACCGGCGCCAACATGGCCTTCCGCACCCGACTGCTGCGCCGGCTGGGCGGGTTCGAGCCCGCGATCGGCGCCGGGAGCCCCGGCCGCGGCGGCGAGGACCTGCTCGCCTTCCTGCGGGTGCTGCGGGCCGGCGCCACCCTCGCCTACCAGCCCGACGCCCTGGTCTGGCACCGCCACCGCCGCACCGAACGCGAACTCGCCGACCAGATCCACAACTTCGGCACCGGCTTCGGCGCCTACCTGACCGCAGCCGCCGTCCGCCACCCCGCCCTGCTGCCCGCCCTCGCCGCCCGGCTCCCGCGCGGCGCCCGGCAGGCGATGCGCCGCGGCGACGACCAGGCCGCCCGGCACCAGGACCCCGCCCTCGCCGCCCTCGGCCGCCGCGAACTGCTCGGCCTGCTGCACGGCCCGGCCGGCTACCTGCGCGGCGCCCGCGAACGCCGCCGCACCGGCGAAGGAGCCGAGCCGTGACTTCCGAGCAACTCGCCACCGCGCCGCGCACGTTCACCGCCCTGCTGCGGGCCGAACTGGCCAAGGGCCTGCGCGCGACCCACCACCGGACGGACACACCGCACACCCCGGCCGACGACCCGGCAGCCGTGCGGCCGCCGCTGCCGGTGGCCGCCGGGCCGGTCACGGGCGCCGCCGTCGCGGACGCGACCGCCGCACCCGCCGCCACCGGCGGGCCGGACACCGACGCCACTCGCCGGCCGGGCAGCGGGGCCACCGCCGCACCCGCCCGGCGGGCGCACCGCCGGCCCGCGGAGCCGCTGCTGCGCAACGGGCACATGCTGGCCGGCAGCGCCCTGCTCTCGGCCGCCCTGGGCGCGGTGTTCTGGATCCTCGCCACCCGCTGGTACAGCCCCGAGACGGTCGGGCGCTGCACGGCGGCGCTGGCCGTTGCCGGACTGCTGTCGGGGCTCGGGCGGTTCAACCTCGGCGACGTGCTCACCCGGTTCGTGCCCACCGCGGGCCGCCACACCCGCTGGCTGGTGCTGCGCTGCTACGCCGTCAGCGTCGGCGCGAGCGGCCTCGCCGCCGTCGGCTTCCTGCTGCTGGTGCCCTGGATCTCGCCCGAACTCGCCTTCCTGCGGGACCCGTTGCCCGCCGCCGCGTTCCTGGTCGCGACGGCCGGCTACTCCGTCTTCGTGCTGCAGGACGGCGCGCTCACCGGGCTGCGCCGCACCGGCTGGGTGCTCGGCGAGAACGCCCTGTTCAACGTCGTCAAGGCCGTGCTGCTGGGACTGTGCGCCGCGCTCGCGGTGTCCAGCGGAATCCTGCTCGCCTGGTCGCTGGCCCTGCTGGTCGCCATCGCCGTCACCAGCGCCGTGCTGTTCCGGCACGCCATCCCCGCCCACCAGCGCGCCGACCGGGCGGGCGCGCCCCGACCGCGCCGGGTCCTCGGCTACGCCACCGCCGACTACTTCGGCAAGACCGCGGGCGTCGCCTGCGGCACCGCCGTCCCCCTGCTGGTCCTCGGCCGGCTCGGCGCGGACCAGGCTGCCTACTACGGCCTGGCGTTCATCATCGCCGACACCTTCTACGTGGCCGTCGCCTCGATGGGCGGCTCGCTGCTGGTCGAGGGCGTCCGCGAACCGGCCCGGCTCGCCGAGCACGGCCGCCGGATGCTGCGGCACGCCACCCTGCTGGTCACCCTGCCCACCCTCGCCGTCACCGCCGCCGCGCCGCTGCTGCTGCTGCCGTTCGGCCCCGGCTACGCCGAACACGGCACCACCGTCCTGCGGTTGATGGCGCTGTCCGCGCTGCCCAACGTCGTCCTCGGGGTGGCGATCGAGGTGGCCCGGGTCCGTCGCGCGCTGCGCACCCTGCTGCTGCTGGAGTTCGGCTCCGCCGGACTCGTCCTCGTCCTGGCCGTCGTGCTGCTGCCGCCGCTCGGCCTGACCGGCGTCGGGCTGGCCTGGCTGATCGCCGCCTGCGTCCTCGCCGTCCCACTGCTCGCCACCCTTCCCCGGTGGCTGCCCGCACCGCACAGGAGGCCGGCATGAGCACCCCACCCGCCACCGTCACCGTCGTCATCTGCGCCTACACCCTGGACCGGTGGGACGACATTCGAGCGGCCGTGACCTCCGTCCGGGCCCAGCTGCACCCGGTCGACGAACTGCTGCTGATCGCCGACCACAACCCCGAACTCGCTTCGAAAGCAGCCGGGTTGGACGGTGTCTCGGTGCTCGCCAACAGCGGCCCGCGCGGCCTGTCCGGCGCCCGCAACACCGGCGTCGCCGCCGCCCGCGGCGAGATCGTCTGCTTCCTCGACGACGACGCCACCGCCGCCCCCGACTGGATCCGGCGCCTGCTCGACGGCTACCGCGACCCCGCCGTGCTCGGCGTCGGCGGCCTGGTCACCCCCCGCTGGGACGGCGGCCGGCCCGGCTGGTTCCCGCCCGAGTTCGACTGGGTGGTGGGCTGCACCCACCGCGGCGCACCCCGCCGCCCCGCCGCCGTCCGCAACCTGATCGGCGCCAACATGTCCTTCCGCCGCACCGCGCTGCACGAGGCCGGCGGCTTCCGCACCGAACTCGGCCGGATCGGCACCCGCCCGCTCGGCTGCGAGGAGACCGAGCTCTGCCTGCGCCTGACCCGCCGTCACCCCGGCACCCGGCTGTGCTACGACCCCGCCGCCGTGGTCCGCCACCACGTCCCCGAAACCCGCGCCGCCTGGGCGTACTTCCGGGCCCGCTGCTGGGCCGAAGGCCGCTCCAAGGCCCGGGTCGCCCGCCTGGCCGGACCGCGCCGCGGCCTCGCCGAGGAACGCCGCCACCTGCGCCGCACCCTGCCCGCCGCCCTCGGCGACGACCTGCGGCACGCCCGGGTCGCCCGGGCCGCCGCCCTGTGCGCCGGCACCGCGCTCACCGTCCTCGGCTACGCCGCCGGGACCGCCGCCACCGCGTTCGGCCGCGCCCGCACCGCCGGGCCCGGCCCGGCCCCGCACCCGGGGAGGCGGCCATGAGCGCGGTCCCCGTCTTCCTGTACCACTCGATCTCCGACGACCCGCCCCAGTGGCTCGCCCCCTACACCGTCACGCCCCGCGCGTTCCGGGTCCAACTCGACCGGATCCAGGACGCCGGACGCCGGATCGTGCCGCTGCGCCGCCTGGTCGCCGCCCTGCACGGCGGACCGGCGCTGCCGGCCGACGCCGCCGTCCTCACCTTCGACGACGGCTACGCCGACTTCTACTGGACCGTCGCCCCCGAACTCTCCGACCGCGGCCTCGCCGCCACCCTCTACCTCACCGTCGGCGCGATCCACCCGCCCGGCGGCCGCGGCTCCGGCAGCCTGCTGCCCGACACCCCCATGCTGAACTGGCGTCAGGTCGCCACCCTGGACACCCTCGGCGTCGAGATGGGCGGCCACTCGATGACCCACGTCCCGCTCGACACCGTGTACGGCTCCCGCCTCGACGACGAGATCACCGGCTGCAAACACGGCCTGGAGGACGCCCTCGGCCACTCCGCCACCGCGTACGCCTACCCGCACGGCTACTCCAGCCGCACCGTCCGCGCCAAGGTCCGCGACGCCGGCTGGACCTCCGCCACCGCCGTCGAGAACAAGTTCAGCTCCGACCACGACGACCCGCTGCGGATCTGCCGCCTGATGGTCATGCACGACACCCCCGGCCAGGTCTTCGACCAGTGGGCGCTCGGCCGCGGCGCCCGGGTCGGCCCCGTCCCCGAAAGCCTCTACACCCGCGCCTGGCGCACCTACCGCCGGGTCCGCACCGCCCTCGGCAGCCCCGTCGGCGGACCACCCACGGCCTGAGGCGGAACCCACCATGAACGGCGCCCGCACCGCCCCACCCGACGAGACGACCAGCCTGCCGGGCAGGGGAGCCGAGTCCGCCCGCGGCCGGCCGGCCCGGTGGGCCGCGTACGGCGCGCTGCCGCTCGCCGTCGCCCTGTGGCTGCTCGCGCTGCGCAACGTCCCGCTCGGGCGGATGGGCGACCTCGGACTGCTCCAGGTGCTGCCCCCCGCCTACTGGGCCGCCCTCGCCGTCCTCACCGCCGGCTTCGTCCTGCTGCTGCGCCTGCCCCGCCCGCCCGCCGCCCTCGCCGCCGGCTACGTGCTCGCGCTGATCGCCGTCGTGCACGCCACCCCCAGCCTGCTGTACCCGGGCCCGCGCTACGCCTGGGCCTGGAAGCACCTGGCCGTCGTCGACGCGATGTTCCGGCACAACGGCACCGTCCCCCACGCCGACGGGCTCGACATCTACAACCAGTGGCCCGGGTTCTTCCAGCTCAACGTGCTGTTCCTGCGCGCCACCGGCCTGCACTCCGCGCTCGGCTACGCCACCTGGTACGAGCCGCTCGCCAACCTGCTGCTGCTCGGCCCGCTGCTGCTGATGTTCAGCGCCCTCACCCGCGACCCCCGGCTGATCTGGGGCGGCGCCTACCTCTACTTCGCCACCAGCTGGGTCGGCCAGGACTACTTCTCCCCGCAGGCCTTCGCCTACCTGCTGTACCTGCTGGTGCTCGCCCTGGTGATGCGCCGCCTCGCCCCCGCGGCCGGCCTCCGCTCCGATCCCGGCGCGGCCGCCGGCGCCCGCCCGCTCACCGGCGCCGCCGAGCCCGGGACGCGCCGCGGCTGGCGACCGGGCCCGTTCCTGCTGCTGCTCGCCCTGATCGGCGGCGTGGTCACCTCCCACCAGCTCACCCCCGTGATGCTGATCAGCACCCTGACCCTGCTGGCGCTTCCCCGCCGCAACCGGCACGTGGTCCTGCCCGTGCTCGCCGCCACCGTGGCCCTCACCGTCCTGTGGGACGCCACCGTCGCCCGCCGCTACGTCTCCGCCAACCTCGGCGACCTGGCCGGCGCCCTGCTCTCGCCCGACCGCAACGTGCTGGCCGGCGTCAACGGACTGGGCGCCGCCGCGCCAGGGCAGGTTCTGGTCGTCTGGGTCGACCGGGCCACCACCGTCGCCGTCCTGCTGCTCGCCGTCGCCGCGCTGCTGAGCCACCGCCGGCTGCGCGCCACCGGCCTGCCGCTGCTGCTCGCCGCCCCGCTCCCGCTGCTGCTCGCCAACCCCTACGGCGGCGAGATGATCTTCCGGGCGTACCTGTTCGCGTTGCCCGCCGCCGCCTTCCTCGGCGCGACCGTGCTGTTCGGCGGCCACCACCCCTGGCCCCGCTGGCGTGCCCCCGTGGTCTGCGCGGCCGCCTTCGCGCTGCTCACCGGCCTGCTGTTCGGCAACTACAGCAAGGAGGCGATGAACTGGTTCAGCCCCCAGGAGATCGCCGCCGTCCGGTACGTCGCCGCCACCGCCCCGCCCGGCTCCCGGATCGTCTCCGTCACCGCCGACCTGCCCGGCGGCGAGCAACGCTACGACCAGCTGGAACGCACCGTGCTCGGCCAACTGCCCGCCGACGACCAGCGAAACCTGGTCACCGACCCGCTGCCCGTCGTCCAGCACCTGATGGACGACCCCGGCGTCACCGGCCCCTCCTACCTGGTCCTCACCCGCGCCCAGGCCGCCGAATGCGAACTCACCGGCCGCCTGCCCGCCGGCACCGTCGACCGGGTCCACGCCGCCGTCGCCGGATCGCCCCGCTTCCAGCCCGTCTTCACCACCCCCGACGCCGTCGTCTACCGCTACTTGCCGCCCGTCGCCGCACCCGGCGGCCAGGGAGGTGCGCCGTGATGAGCCCGCAGACCCTCGCCCGGGCCGGCCTCACCCCCGCCCGCCTGCTGCTCGCCGCCTCCGGCTGGGCCGCCGTCCTGGTCACCGCGCTCCAGCCGGGCAACCCTGTGCGGGCCGCCGTCGTCGCCGCGTTCCTGCTGGCCGGGCCGGGCACCGCCGCCGTCCGGCTGGCCCGGGTCATGCCCGGCCGGCCCACCACCCTGCCCGAACGGATCGGCCACGCCGGACTGGTCGTCGGCACCAGCCTCGCCCTCGCCACCCTCACCGGCGAAGCCCTCCTGCTCACCGACTCCTTCACCAGCGTCCGCGCGCTCGTCGTGCTCGCCGCCCTCACCACCGCCGGCGCCCTGGCCCCCGCCCGCCCTTGGCGGCCGACGGCCCGTCACCTGGCCCCGCTCGCCGCCGTCCTCGCGCTGCTGCTGCTCGCCGGCTGCTCCGGGCTCGGCAAGGGCGACCCCGCGGCCGGCCGGGACGGCCAGGTGGCCGAGGCCGCCGGGACCGCACCCGGCGCCGGCGACACCACCGGGCCCGCCGCCCCCGGCCCGTGGCGCAGCGTCCTGCACGAGGACTTCTCCGGCACCCGACTGGACCACGGCGCCTGGGCCACCTGCTACGACTGGAACGTCAACGGCTGCACCAACGGCGGCAACCACGAACAGGAGTGGTACCTGCCGGGCCAGGCCGCCGTCCAGGACGGCGGGCTGCACCTGACCGCACAGCGCCGCGCCACCACCGGCAGCGACGGCAAGCACTACCCCTGGACCTCCGGCATGGTCACCACCGGCCGCGACAGCTGGAACGCTGCCCCCCGGCAGACCTTCACCTACGGGTACTTCGCCGCCGCGGTCCGGTTCCCCTCACCCGCCGAGGGCTTCTTCCCCGCGGTCTGGCTGATCCCCGCCCAGACCCGCTCCGCCCCGCCGGAGCTCGACATCGCCGAGTTCCCCGGCACCAACAGCTCCGTCGGGATGAACCTGCACTGGCAGACCACCGACGGCAACGACGCCCACACCGGCAGCAGTTGGGGCCCGCTGTCGCTGGCCGCCGGCTACCACGTGGTCGCCGCCGACTGGGAACCCGACTCCGTCACCTGGTACATCGACGGTGTGCAGCGCTACCGGATCACCGACCCGGCGCGCGTCCCGCAGGTCCCGATGGAACTCGTCCTCAACCTGGCGGTCGGCTACCCCTCCGCACCGCCCGCCGCCGTCACCGCCGCCCAGTTCGACGTGGACTGGGTGCAGGTCTGGCAGCACTGAACTCCCGCACCGGCAATCGGAAGAGGTGAACCCGCCGTGCCGCACACAGCCCGGCCCGAACTGGACCGCGACGTGCCCGTCCTGATGGTCCGGGTCGGCCACTACCCCTACTCGCACAGCCCGATCGGCGCGGTCCGCTCCTTCGGACGCCTCGGCGTGCCCGTGCACGCCATGGTCGAGGGCCGGTGGACCGCCACCGCGACCTCGCACTACCTCACCGGCGTCCACGTGCGGCCCACCACCGGACGCGAACCCGCCGCCGAACTCATCGAGACCATCCGGTCGGTGGCCCACTCGATCGGCCGTCCCGCGGTCGCGGTCTGCACCGACGACGAGTCCGCGTGCCTGCTCGCCGAGCACGCCGCCGAACTCGCCCCCGACCTGCTGCTGCCGCCCGTCCCCGCCGACCTGCCCCGCCGGCTCGCCGACAAGGGAGGCCTGTACCAGGTGTGCCGGGCGAACGACGTGCCCTCCCCGCGCTCCGCCACCCCCGCGACCATGGACGAACTCCTGGACGCCGCAAGGGAGCTGGGCTACCCGCTGGTGCTGAAGAACCTCGCCCCGTTCAGCCGCCTGGACCACCCGCTGGTCAGCCACACCACCGTCATCCACGACGAGGCCGACCTACGCGCCCTCGACCGCGGACCCGCCCAACCCGCCGTCCTCGCCCAGGAGTTCCTGCCACCCGAACACTGCGAGGACTGGTTCACCCACCTGGTCTGCGGCCCCTGCGGCGTACCGCTGCTGGTGTTCACCGGCCGCAAGGAGCGCGACTGGCCCCCGGGCGGCGGCTTCACCACCCTCGCCCACTCGCTGCCCAACCCCGAACTCGCCGCCCTCGCCACCGACCTGTGCCGCCGCATCGGCTACAGCGGCATCGCGGACCTGGACTGGCGCTACGACCGCCGCGACGGCCGGTACAAGCTGGTCGACTTCAACCCCCGCCAAGGCGCCCAGTTCCGGCTGTTCGAGACCACCGGCGGCATCGACGTGGTCCGCGCGCTGCACCTGTGGCTGACCGGCCGCCCCGTTCCCGACGGCCCCCAACTGGTACGCCGCTTCCGGGTCGGGCGCCTCGACCTGCTCTCCGCCGCCGCCCACGCCTGGCAGGACCGCCGCCCCCCGCGCTACCTGCTGCCCACCCGCGGCACCGTCCGCGCCTGGGCCTGCCACGACGATCCCGTCCCGCTGCTCTACGAACTCGCCCGCACCGCCGGCACTGCCACCACCCGGACCGCCGGCCGCCTCACCGGCCATTTCGCCAGGGCCAGGTGACCGGCCGTCGGACCGCCCCCGGGCAAGCGGGCGAGCGGGCGAGCGGGGCTGGGAGAGGGCCACGGCCGGGAGCCAGGAGGGCATCGGGCCGTCGAGCCGCAGGCCGGGGGCGTCCGGCCGGGTGGTGCGCGGCAGACGGCGCGTAGGGAGAGCGTCAGGCCGCGTCGTGCCCCGGGACAGAACGCCGGGCAGGCGGCGTCCGGCAGGTGGCGTGCAGGGGGTTGGCCCGTTCACCCTCGGGGACGGGGCGCCCGGCGGGGCTCGGGAGGCGTCAGGTCATGGTGCCCCGGGCGAGGGCGTCCGACAGGCGGCGGGCTGCGAAGCCGGTGCCGCAGACGAACCGCATGACCGGGCCGAAGGTGTCCGCCGCGGCCAGGCCCGCGAAGTACAGGCCCGGTACCGAGGACTCGAAGCCGGCCGACAGCCGCGGCGAACCGGCGTGGGTGCGCAACGCCTCCCGCACCGGCGGATCGAGCAGCTCCAGCCGTCCCACATCGACCCGGTAGCCGGTCGCCACCACCACGTGCTCGGCCTCCACCGGCTCCGGCGTGCCGGACAGCCGCAGCCGCACGCCGCCGTCGACCTCCTCGACGCCCGTCAGCGCCCGGCCGGCCACGACCGGGACCCGGCCCTCGAAGCGCCCGGCCAGCCACCACGCGCCGGCCGGGCCCAGCACCGTCCGGACCAGCCGCGCGCGGGTGGCATCGGGCAGGTGGCGGAACGCGGCCGGGCCACGGGTGATCGCGAGCAGCGGCCAGCCCGGGCCGAGCGGCGAGACCGGCGAGCGCAGCCGGGCGGGTGCCGAGCGGGGCGCGCCGTCAGGCGGCGGCGTCCCGAACAGCACGCCCTCGCCCCGCACCACCACCACCGGGTGGGCGCCCGCCTCGGCCAGCAGCGTCGCGCTCTCCAGCGCGGACTGCCCGGCGCCCACCACCGCGACCCGCCGCCCGGCGAACGAGGCCGGGGCGCCGAGCGCGCTGGAGTGCGAGGCCAGCCCCCGCCCCACCGGCTCGCGCAGCACCGGCGGCACCCACGCGTACGGCGGGAAACCGCTTGCCAGCACCACCGCGCCCGGCCGGAACACCTCGCCGCCGGCCAGCTCCACCCGCATGCCGTCGGCGTCCCGCCCGACCGCCACTGCCCGCTCCTGCTCCACCTCGGGCACGCACCGCCGCCGGAACCACTCGCCGTACCGGACGAACTCGTCCACCGGGATCGCGTACCGGTCGTCCACCGGCGCCTCGCCGCACTCCCGCCGGAAGTCGTCGAAGCCGTGGCCCGGCGTCGGCGCGGAGATCGAGGACGCCCGGGGGGTCGACTTCAGGTACATCCCGGGCGGCATCCGCTCCCGCCAGCTCTCCATCGGCACGCCCAGCACCCGGAACGGCACCCCCCGGGCCCGCAGGTGCGCCGCCACCGCCAACCCGTACGGCCCCGCACCCACCACGGCCACCGCTGTGCTCGCCGCCGCCATCGGAAGCCTCCTCCGCTCGGCTGCCTCCAGCATGCGACGGCCCCGAACCCGCGGCACCCGGTGCGGGGCCCCGGCCTTGGCCCGCCGCCCGCCTCCCCGCACGGCCGGCTGCTCTTCCGTGCGTTCGCGGTCCTGGAGAGCGGCGACGAGGTCGCCGACCGCGACCGGCGTGTCCGGACGCACCCAGACATCGGAACCCTTCGACGGCGGGCAGCCGGACGTCCCCGGCGTGGCCGCTGAGCCTGCTGTTCCGCGAGGGGATCTTCGCCTTGATCACACAGGCCAACGCCCCTAAGCTCCCGGGACGACCACCCCGGGGGCAGCCGCTGTGCACATCACCACGTCCTACCAGCTCACGTACGACGATCTGCGCCGCGGCCTGACCCTCGCCCACCGGCGGCGTCGTCGAACTCGCTTGATCTGGTAGGTGTGGTGGCGGCGTCGTCACCGGCGGGCGCCCAAAATGCCGTTGTCCGAAAGGCGTTGACCATCAGAGGGGGACGAACGGCCGTGTCCGAGCAGTGTCCGCAGTGCAGGAGAACAGAAAGTACCCTCAGGGCGCGTCAGGCGTACGAGGGTGATCCGCCCGCGCTCGAGGTGGCGCCGCCGGCGCCGCCGCCGGTGACCCGGATCGCCACCGCCGAGCCCCGCTGGAACCCCGGCACGCGGACCGTGGCGCTGTTCGTCGGCGGCTACCTGGCGGTGGCCCTCGTGGCGGTCCTGAGCGCCGAGGTCGCCGGGGTGAGCGGTGGATCCGTCCTGGCGGGGGTGCCGCTGCCCGGCGTCGGGTTCTGGGTGGTGCTTCACCTGGCTCGCAGCCGGGCTCCGCGTCCTGCGGCCAACGCCGAACAGGTGTCCTTTCACAAGGTCGTCTGGACCCGGCGGATGCAGGTGTGGGAACACGCCTGGTTCTGCTCGGCCTGCCGGGTGGCGTTCTGGCCCGCCGGGGCGCTGAAGGCCGCATTCCCCGCCTCGCCCGCCGTGCCGGCGCACGAGTTCCCGCTGATGGTCGCCACGCTGGCGGAACGGGCGTACGCGCCGGCCTGACGACCGCCAGGGCGGGCGGCGGAGTTCGGCGGAGACCGGCACGCCGAGTCGGCCCCCGGGGACGGCGTTCTGGCTGGCCGATGGGTGGTCAGGTGGCGGGGGGCGGGTGTTGCGGCGTCGGCTCGCGCCCGGCTGGCGCTCGCGCTGCGCGGGCGGGGGCGCCCGCAGGAAGCCGAAAGTGAGGCCGGGTCAGCGATCGTTGTCCAGGGGGGCCCGGCAGGTCCGACAGCGACGGGCAGGACGGTGCCGTCCGTGGTCCAGGCCGAACGGCCACCGTCACCGGGAGGGACGGCCCCCAGCCCTGGTGGCCCGGACCCGGGCGAGGCCTTGCGCGTTGGCGCGGGGGATGCGCGCGCGGGCGATGGCGGTCAGGCGACCGGTGGGGCGAGGGTGAGGGTGTGCTGGGTGTGTTCGACCTTGGCGCGGAGGTAGCGGAGGTTGCTGGGGGAGAGGTGGACGCCGGTGGGGACGCGTTCGGTGATGGTGATGCCGAGGGCGGTGAGTTGGGCGGCCTTGTCGGGGTTGTTGCTGAGGAGCCGGACGGCGGGGACGCCGAGGGTGGTGAGCATCTGGGCGGCGGCGGTGTAGTCGCGGCCGTCCTCGGGCAGCCCGAGCGCGGCGTTGGCCTGGTAGGTGTCGAGGCCGGCGTCCTGCAGGGCGTAGGCGTCGAGCTTGTTGTAGAGGCCGATGCCGCGGCCCTCCTGGCGGAGGTAGAGCAGGTAGCCGCCGGTCTCCGCGATGCGTTCGACGGATTCGCGCAGCTGGGGGCCGCAGTCGCAGCGGGCGGAGCCGAAGACGTCGCCGGTGAGGCACTCGGAGTGCAGGCGGACCAGCGGGGCGGCGGTGGCGGAGGGGTCGCCGAGGGCGAGGGCCAGGTGTTCGGCGCCGTCGACCAGGCCGTGGAAGGTGTGCACGTCGGCCTCGACCCGGTAGCCGTCGCCGAAGGCCAGCGGGATGCGCACGCGGGAGCGCACGGTGGCGGCGGGCCGCTGCTGGGTGGTCTCGGGGTGCGTCATGTCGGGTCCTCCGGGGGCCGCGAGGGGTGGTCGCCTGCGGTCCGGCCGAGTTGTTCAAATTCGAACCGGATCGCGCTCGCCCGACGGTACACCGAGGTTCCAATTTGAACAACCAGCGTCCCCGACAGCATTCCCCGCCCCGCGAGCCCCACCGCCCGTCCGGACCCACAGCGGCCCGAAGCCCTCCCGTTCGGCCCACCAGCCCCGGGGGTACCCGCGGGTACCCCGGCAAGCTGAAGGGGCATCGGCTCGCAACCGGACAGCAGCGCCGGCCGGCAGGAGAGGGAGAGGATGTCGAAGGCATTCGGGTTCGTCGCGTACGGCGGACCGGAGCAGCAGGAGTTCCTGGACCGGCCAACCCCCGAACCGGGGCCCGGCGCGGTGCTGATCGAGGTCAGGGCGGCGGGCGTCAACCCCGCCGACTGGAAGAAGCGGCAGGGCTGGTTCGGCACCGAGGCCGCCCCGCCGCTGGTGATGGGCAGCGAGGCGGCCGGCGTGGTGACCGCCGTCGGCGAGGGCGTGCAGGGCTTCGCGGTCGGCGACGAGGTGTTCGGCATCGCCCCGGGCGGCGCGTTCGCCGAGGAGACGCTGCTGGCGGCCCGCACCACCGCCCGCAAGCCCGCCGACATCGGCTTCGCCCAGGCCGCCGCGCTGCCGGTCGCCGCCGCCACCGCCTACGACGCGCTGAACCAGCTCGACCTGCGCGCCGGGCAGACCCTGTTGATCGTCGGCGTGGCCGGCGGCGTCGGCAGCGCCGCCGCGCAGATCGCCCACCACCGCGGCGTCACCGTGCTCGGCACCGCGGGCGAGGGTAGCGCCGGGTACGTGCGCGCCCTCGGCGCCACCCCCGTCCGGTACGGGCCGGGCGTCGCCGACCGGCTGCGCGGCGTCGCCCCCGAGGGGGTGGACGCCGTGCTCGACCTGATCGGCGGGGACGCCGTCCGCGACGTGGCCGGCGTGCTGCGCGAACCCGGACGGCTGGTCTCCACCGCCGACCCGGCCACCGCCGCCGAGCTCGGCGGCGCGTACGTCAAGCGGGACGGCACCGCGGGTCCGCTCACCGCCGTCGCCGAACTCGTCGCCGCCGGGAAGCTCGACCCGAACATCACCGCCAGCTACCCGCTGGAGCGGGCCGCCGAAGCGATGGCCGAGGTCGAGTCCGGGCACGCCCGAGGCAAACTGATCCTGGAGATGAGCCGACCGTGAAGATCACCGAACCGAGCCCCGGCGCGCCCTGCTGGGTCGAACTCGCCACCAAGGACCCCGCCGCCGCCAAGGCCTTCTACCACGAACTGTTCGGCTGGCGCGCCGAAGTGGTGCCCGACGAGAAGGCCATGGGCTACACCAGGATGTACCTCGGCGATCAACTCGTGGCCGGGCTCAGCGGATTGATGCAGCCCGAGCAGCCCATCGCCTGGACGATCAGCTTCCACACCCCCGACACCGACGCGACCGCCGACGAGATCGCCGACGCCGGGGGCGAGTTGATCGTCCCGCCGACGGACGCCCTGGACTGGTGCCGGTTCGTGATCGCCCGCGACCCGACCGGCGCGGTGTTCTCCACCTGGCAGCCCGCGGCCCTGCACGGCGTCGACCTGCTGAACGAGCCCGGCTCGCTGGGCTGGGTCGAACTCGCCACCCGCGACCCGCAGGCCGCCGTCGCCTTCTACCGCAGGGTGTTCGGCTGGAGCGTCAACGCCGGTGAGATGTACACCCAGTTCGGCCTGGCCGGGCGGGACTTCGGCGGCATGATGGACATGTCCGACCAGTTCCCGGCCGAGGTCCCGCCGTACTGGATGCCGTACTTCGCGGTCGCCGACGTCGACCTCGGCGCCGAGCGCGCCGCGCTGCTCGGCGCCACCGTCACCCTGCCGCCCACCGACGTGCCCGACGGCCCGCGCCTGGCCGTGCTGCGCGACCCGCAGGGCGCGGTGTTCGGCATCCACGTCGCCTACCCGGAGAGCTGACGCCGGGTCGGCGGACGGGCAGGAGAAGGCGGGTCGGCCGGATCGGCGGCGGGCCCGCCTTCCGCACGTCACGGGAGCGGGCGACGGGCCGGGCCGGGTTCAGACGCGGGCGGAGGGCAGGTCGGCGGACGGGGCGGCGGACGTGCCGGGGCGGCCGCGCTCGCGCAGGCGCGGACCGAAGCCCACCGCCGCGGCCGACAGCGACACCGCCAGCGCCGTCAGCGGCACCCAGTCGCCGAGCCGCACGTACCAGGTGCGGGCCGACGGGTCGGCGAGCGACAGCCGGACGGTCACCGCACCGGCCTCGCCGGTGGTCAGCCGGACCTGGCGGCGGCCCTGCGCGTCGTACGCCACCGACTCGCCGGTGAGGGCGGCCTGCACCACCGGGCGGCCGGTCTCCGCGGCGCGGATCGCGCCCAGCGAGGCGTGCTGGGCGGGAGCCCAGGTCGACTGGAAGGTGGACGTCGCCGACTGGTAGACGATCAGCTCGGCGCCCTGCCGGGCCGCCGCCCGCGACATGTCCGGGAACGCGGACTCGAAGCAGATCAGGGTGCCGATCGGCAGCGGGCGCCCGTCCTGGCCGACCACCGGCAGCAGGTGCACCGCACTGCCGGGGGCCCGGTTCTCGCCCGCGGCGGCGCTCACCCCGGCGATCCAGCCGAGCAGCGGCCGCAGCGGGATGTACTCGCCGAACGGCACCAGGCGGATCTTCCGGTAGCGGGCCACGATGCCGGAGGAGTCCACCAGCACCGCGTCCTTGGAGATCCGGCCGTCGGCCTTGCGGGCGTCCTCGCCGACCATCAGCTGCGCGCCGGTGGAGCGGGACAGCGCGGCCAGCCGGTCCACCGTCGCGCCGTCCCGGTCCAGGTCGGCGGTGGTGGAGCTCTCGCCCCACACCACCAGGTCGACCGGGCGGCCCGCCAGCGAACGCGTGATCCGCACGTTCGCCTCCAGCCGGGCCTGCTCGTCCGCGGTCTGCCCGGCCTGCACCAACGCCACCGACGCCGAGCCCGAGGTCGCGGGCGCGGCCTGCGCCGCGAACAGGACCGGGCCGGCCAGCACCGATGCCAGCGCCGTCCCGCCCGCCAGCACCCGCAGGCCCACGCCCTCGGCGCAGGCCAGCACCACCATCGCGGTGTTCACCGCGACCAGCGCCCAACTCACCAGCCACACCCCGCCGACAGTGGCCAGCCCGAGCACCGCCGGATGCTCCCACTGGGACGCGCCGAGCAGCGCCCACGGCCCGCCCAGCGCGTGCCAGGACCGCGCGTACTCGGCGCTCACCCACACCGCGGGCAGCACGGCGAGCGCCGCCGCCGACCGACGCGGCGTCAGCCGACCGTGCAGCAGCCACCAGGCGGCCAGGCCGAACGGCGCCTGCAGGACGCCGAAGACGACCGCCAGCAGCGGCAGCGCCGGACCGATCGACGGGATCAGCCAGTACATGCCGGTCAGGATGAACCCCGCGCCGAACCACCAGCCGCGCACCGCCGCCTCGCGCGGCCCGCCCGCCGCCCGCATCACCAGCAGGCCCGGCACCAGCGCCACCCAGGCGAGCGCCGCCAGCCCGGCGCCGGGGAACGTCAGGACGGGCAGCGCACCCGAGACCAGCGCGCCGTAACGGGCCGGGCGGGAGAGGGCGGTTCGCAGGTTCATGCGGAGATTGTCCGCCCGGACGGGCCGGAAGGCACCCCTATTCGATCACCGGCATGTCAGCGGCATGCCGGCGTCATCGTCCGTTCACCGGGCGGGGGCCCCGCGCGGCCGGCTCACTCGCCCTCGAGGTCGCCCTCCGTCTCCAGGAACACCTGGCGCAGCTCGTCCAGCAGCGCCGCGTCCGGCTCCGCCCACATGCCGCGCTCGGCCGCCTCCAGCAGGCGCTCCGCGATGCCGTGCAGCGCCCACGGGTTGGCCTCGGCGAAGAACTCCCGGTTCACCGGGTTGAGGACGTACTCCTGGGTCAGCTTCTCGTACATCCAGTCCGCGACCACGCCGGTGGTGGCGTCGTAGCCGAACAGGTAGTCGACGGTCGCGGCCATCTCGAAGGCGCCCTTGTAGCCGTGCCGGCGCATCGCCTCCAGCCAGCGCGGGTTGACCACCCGGGCGCGGAAGACCCGGGCCGCCTCCTCGGTGAGGGTGCGGGTGCGGACCGTCTCGGGGCGGGTCGAGTCGCCGATGTACGCGGCCGGGTTCCGGCCGGTCAGGGCGCGCACGGTGGCCACCATGCCGCCGTGGTACTGGAAGTAGTCGTCGGAGTCGGCGATGTCGTGCTCGCGGGTGTCGGTGTTCTTCGCCGCCACGGTGATCCGCCGGTAGGCGGTCTCCATCTCCTCCCGGGCGGGCCGCCCGTTCAGGTCCCGGCCGTACGCGTAGCCGCCCCACACCGTGTACACCTCGGCGAGGTCCGCGTCGGTGCGCCAGTCCCGGCTGTCGATCAGCTGCAGCAGGCCGGCGCCGTAGGTGCCCGGCCGGGAGCCGAACACCCGGACGGTGGCCCGCCGTTCGTCGCCGTGCTCGGCCAGGTCGGCCTGCACGTGCGCGCGGACGAAGTTGTCCGCCGCGGGCTCCTCCTGACGGGCCGCCAGCCGCACCGCGTCGTCCAGCAGCGCCACCACGTGCGGGAACGCGTCCCGGAAGAAGCCGGAGATGCGCAGCGTCACGTCGATCCGGGGGCGGCCGAGTTCCTCGAGGGAGATCGGCTCCAGGCCGGTGACCCGGCGCGAGGCGTCGTCCCAGACCGGCCGCACGCCCAGCAGGGCCAGCGCCTCGGCGATGTCGTCGCCCGCGGTGCGCATCGCGCTGGTGCCCCACAGCGACAGGCCGACCGAGGGCGGGAACTCGCCGTCGTTGTCGGCCCGGTAGCGCTCGACCAGGGAGGCGGCGAGGGCCTGGCCGGTCTCCCAGGCGAGGCGGCTCGGCACCGCCTTCGGGTCCACCGAGTAGAAGTTGCGGCCGGTCGGCAGCACGTTGACCAGGCCGCGCAGCGGCGAACCGGACGGGCCGGCCGGTACGAAGCCGCCCCGCAGGGCGTGCAGCACCGCGTCCAACTCGTCGGTGGTGGAGGCCAGCCGGGGCACCACCTGGGCGGCGGCGAAGGTCAGCACCTCGGCGACCGCGGTGGGCAGGCCGGCCGCGACCTTCTCCACCGCGGCCGGGTTCCAGTCCTCGGCCTCCATCGCCTCCACCAGCGCGCGGGCCTGCGCCTCGGCGGCGTCGGTGGCGCCCAGCGACAGCGCCGCCTCGTCCAGGCCGAGCGCCTCGCGCAGGCCCGGCAGCGCGCTGACGCCGCCCCAGATCTGCCGCGCCCGCAGGATGGCGAGCACGATGTTGACCCGGTCGGCGCCCGCCGGGGCCTGGCCGAGCACGTGCAGGCCGTCGCGGATCTGCGCGTCCTTGATCTCGCACAGCCAGCCGTCGACGTGCAGCAGGAAGTCGTCGAAGCCGTCGTCCTCCGGCCGCTCGTCCAGCCCCAGGTCGTGGTCGAGCTTGGCGGCCTGGATCAGCGTCCAGATCTGCGCGCGGATCGCCGGCAGCTTCGCCGGGTCCATCGCCGCGATGTTGGAGTGCTCGTCCAGCAGCTGCTCCAGGCGCGCGATGTCGCCGTAGGAGTCGGCGCGCGCCATCGGCGGCACCAGGTGGTCGACCAGCGTGGCGTGCGCCCGGCGCTTGGCCTGGGTGCCCTCGCCCGGGTCGTTCACCAGGAACGGGTACACCAGCGGCAGGTCGCCCAGCACGGCGTCCGGACCGCACTCCGCCGACAGCGCCGCGGTCTTGCCCGGCAGCCACTCCAGGTTGCCGTGCTTGCCCAGGTGCACCACCGCGTGCGCGCCGAAGCCGCCGTCCTGCCGGTCCGCCGAGATCCACCGGTACGCCGCCAGGTAGTGGTGGCTGGGCGGCAGGTCGGGGTCGTGGTAGATCGCCACCGGGTTCTCGCCGAACCCGCGCGGCGGCTGGATCAGGACCAGGAGGTTGCCGGAGCGGATCGCGGCCAGCACGATGTCGCCGTCCGGGTTGTGCGAACGGTCCACGTACAGCTCACCCGGCGCCGGGCCCCAGTGCTGCTCCACCCGCTCGCGCAGCGCCGCCGGCAGCGTCGCGTACCAGCGGCGGTAGTCGGCCGCCGGGATGCGCACCGGGTTGCGGGACAGCTGGTCCTCCGTCAGCCACGCCTGGTCGTAGCCGCCCGCCTCGATCAGCGCGTGGATCAGCGCGTCGCCCTCGTGGCCGCCGTCGGTGTCGGTGTGCAGGCCCGGCAGGCTGTCGCCCAGGTCCATGCCTTCCGCGCGCAGCCGCTCCAGCAGCCGGATCGCCGAGGCGGGGGTGTCCAGGCCGACCGCGTTGCCGACCCGGGCGTGCTTGGTCGGGTACGCGGACAGCACCAGCGCGAGCCGGCGCTCGGCCGCCGGGGTGTGCCGCAGCAGGGCGTGCCGGACCGCGATGCCCGCGACCCGGGCCGCCCGCTCCGGATCCGCCGCGTACACGGTGAGCCCGTCCTCGTCGACCTCCTTGAAGGAGAACGGGACGGTGATCAGCCGGCCGTCGAACTCCGGCACCGCGATCTGCGTCGCGGTGTCCAGCGGAGACAGGCCGTCGTCGCTGCCCTCCCACTGCTCCCGCGACCAGGTCAGGCACAGCGCCTGCATGATCGGCCGGTCCAGCGCCGCCAACGCGCCCGCGTCCCACGCCTCTTCGTCGCCGCCGGCCTGCGCGTCGGCCGGGCGGGTGCCGCCCGCCGCGAGGACGGTGGTCACGATCACGTCGGCCGCGCCGAGCTCCGCCAGCAGTTCGGGCTCGGCGCCGCGCAGCGAGGCGCAGAAGTACGCCCGGGCCTGCGCGCCCCGGTCCTCGATCGCCCGGCAGAGCGTCTCCACGAACGCGGTGTTCCCGCTCATGTGGTGCGCCCGGTAGTACAGCACCGCGACGGTCGGGCCGCCGTCGGTGCGCGCGGTGCGCTCCAGCGGCCCCCAGGCGGGCGCGGAGGCGGGCGGAGCGAAGCCGTGGCCGGTCAGCAGCACCGTGTCGGACAGGAAGGCGCCCAGCTCGGCCAGGTTCGCCGGGCCGCCGTGCGCCAGGTACGCGTGCGCCTCCGCGGCGATGCCCGCCGGCACCGTCGACAGCTCCATCAGCTGCGCGTCCGGCGCCTGTTCACCCGTCAGCACCACCACCGGGCGCGGCCCGGCGAGCAGCGCGTCCAGGCCCTCCTGCCAGGCCCGGCGGCCGCCCAGCAGGCGCACCACCACCAGCTCGACGCCCGCCAGCAGCTCCGGCAGCTCCTCGGGCGACAGGCGGGCCGGGTTCCCCAGCCGGAACGGCACCGGGCCGTCCGCCGCGCGGGCGCTCAGCAGGTCGGTGTCGGACGTCGACAGCAGCAGGATCATGCGGAAGCCCTCCCGGGCGTCTCGGACGGCTCGGGCGGGCGCCCGGAGCGAGCGGGCGGGCAACGGTGCAGCGCGGCACGGGAGATGCGGAACGGCCCGGCGGACACGGGGCCCTCGGGCGCCCGACGGGACGCGGGCATGCGGCGGCGCATGGAACGGACCTTCCTCGGGGTCCTCGCCCCGGGCAGTGGAGGACGGCCGGAGTTCCTGGCTCCCGCGGCTCACTGAGCCGCGGTCACAGTGGCGGGACCGCACCGGATTCGCACCGGACTTCCTCCGCTGTGCCGTCGCTGGCAGTGGACACCCCGCAGGGCGCCCGCCAGCATCGTACGGGGTGATCGGCCACCGGGGGAGTGTGACCTGCGACGCTGACCGAAACCCGATCGTCCCCGCCCGGTGACCCGTCCTGAACTGGGCAATCGTCGACCGGGCCGGGCCGGGGTGTGACGCAACAGGCGGTAGCGGCCCGGTGCCCGATGGGTATGCTCGCCGCCATGCCACCCACACCCGACGCCCCTGCGGCACCCTCCGTCGGGCCCGACCGAGGCCGCGCCGACGCCTGCCCCGGCGCGCTCCGCCTGCACCTTGCCGAGGACGGCCACCTGGCCCGACTCCGGCTGCCCGGTGGCTACTTGACGTACCGTCAACTTCTTGCGACGGCAGACGCGGCGGACGCCCTCGGCGACGGCGAGCTGGAGATCACCTCGCGCGGCAACCTCCAGCTGCGCGGCCTCGCCGACAGCTGCGCCGGCGAGCTCGCCGAACGGCTGCGCGCCGTCGGCCTGTTGCCCTCCGACACCCATGAGCGGATCCGCAACGTGGTCGCCTCGCCGCTGGCCGGCCTGGACGGGCGCGGCGGCGGGGGAGGCGAAGTTCCCGATTGGGTGGGCGAGTTGGACCACGCCCTGTGCGCGGCCCCGTGGGCGGCCGGACTGTCCGGCAAGTTCCTGTTCGCGCTCGACGACGGCCGCGGCGACGTCGCTGCGCTCAACGCCGATGTGACCTTGGTCGCAGTCGGCGGCGGCCGGGCCCTGCTGCGGCTCGGCCGCGCCCGGCGCGGCACTCCCGTCGACGCGCCCGTCTCCGCCGCGCTCGACGCCGCCCGCCAGTTCCTGGAACTGGCCGGCGGCCGGGCCTGGCACCTGCGCGAGGTCCAGGACGAACTGCCCGAGGGCGACACGCCGCTGCCGCCGTTCCCCGGGGAGCGGCCCGTCCTCGGCGCGATCGGCCCGGCCGGGCAGGGTCCCGGTCGGGGTGGCAGCACGGCCGGTCAGGGCGCCGGCCCGGGGGGTGTGTCGGTCGGCCTGCGGTTCGGCCGGGCGAGCAGCGCGCAGTGGCGGCTGCTGGCGCAGGCCCTCGGCGAGGACCCCGCGGCAGCGGTGCGGCTGACGCCCTGGCGGGGCGTCGTGGTGCCCGGCGCGGGCGCCGACCGGGTGCCGCAGCTGGCCGCGGCCGGGTTCCGGGTGGAGTCCGGCGGCCCCTGGGATGGCGTCACCGCCTGCACCGGACTGCCCGGCTGCGGAAAAGCGCTGGCCGACGTCCGTGCCCAGGCGACCCGCGCGGTCACCACCGCGCCCGCCGCGGGCCTGCCCGTGCACTGGTCGGGCTGCGAGCGCCGGTGCGGACACCCCGCCGGCCGCTGGGTGGACGTCCTGGCCACCGCGACCGGACACCGCGTCACGGTGGACGGCGTCACCCGCGAGACAACCGAGAACGAGACCGCCGAGGCAGTGGCCGAGGCGCGCGAAGCCGACCGGCGGAGGACCGAATGATCGAGTACGAGAAGGACGGCGCGGCCATCTACCGCCAGTCCTTCGCCACCATCCGCGCCGAGGCGGACCTGGCCGGCCTGCCCGCCGACGTGGCCCGGGTCGCCGTCCGGATGATCCACGCCTGCGGCATGACCGACCTGGTCGACGACCTGCTCTGGTCACCGAACGCGGTCGCCGACGCCCGCCGCGCCCTGCACGCCGGCGCGCCGATCCTGTGCGACGTCAACATGGTCGCCAGCGGCGTGACCCGCAAGCGGCTGCCCGCCGACAACGAGGTGATCTGCACCCTCACCGACCCGGCCGTCCCCGAACTCGCCCGCAGGATGGGCAACACCCGCAGCGCCGCCGCGATGGAGCTCTGGCTGCCCCGGCTGGAAGGCGCCGTGGTCGCCGTCGGCAACGCCCCCACCTCGCTGTTCCGGCTGCTGGAGCTGATCGAGGCCGGCGCGCCGCGCCCCGCCGCCGTGATCGGCGTCCCCGTCGGCTTCATCGGCGCCGCCGAGTCCAAGCAGGCCCTGGCCGAACACCCGTCCGGACTGGAGCACTTGGTGGTCCGGGGCCGCCGGGGCGGCAGCGCGATGGCCGCTGCCGCGATCAACGCGATTGCGAGCGAAGAGGAATGACGGACACCCAGGACCTTTCGACCGCGGGCGGCTCCGAGGACCGCTCGGACCGCTCGGACGGCACCGGCCGCACCGGCCGCACCGGCCGCACCGGCCGGCTGTACGGCGTCGGCGTCGGGCCGGGCGACCCGTCGCTGGTGACGGTGCGGGCCGCCGAGCTGATCGGCAAGGCCGACGTGGTCGCCTACCACTGCGCCCGGCACGGCCGCTCGCACGCCCGGGCGATCGCCGAGCGCTACCTGACCGGCGGTCAGATAGAAGAGCGGCTGATGTACCCGGTCACCGTGGAGACCACCGACCACCCCGGCGGCTACCGCGGCGCCCTCGACGACTTCTACCAGGAGGCGTCCGAACGGCTCGCCGCGCACCTCGACGCCGGCCGCGACGTGGTCGTGCTCGCCGAGGGCGACCCGCTGTTCTACGGCTCCTACCAGCACATGCACAAGCGCCTCGCGCACCGCTACCCCACCGAGGTGGTGCCGGGCGTCACCTCGATCAGCGCCGCCGCCGCCCGCCTCGGCGCCCCGCTGGTGGAGGCCGAGGAAGTCCTGACGATCATTCCGGGCACCCTGCCGGAGGAGGAGTTGACGGCCCGCCTGGCCTCCACCGACTCCGCCGTCGTCATGAAGCTCGGCCGGACCTTCCCCGCCGTGCGCCGCGCCCTGGAGCGCACCGGCCGCCTCGACGAGGCCCGGTACGTGGAACGCGCCACCATGGACGGCGAGCGCACCGGCGCCCTCGCCGGGATCGACCCGGAGAGCGTGCCCTACTTCTCCGTCGCCGTGCTGCCCAGCCGGGTCGCCGCACTGGACTCCGCCGGGCAGCCCTTCGGTGCTCCGGCCGGACCGGACGGCGAACCGGACGGGCCCGGCGAGGTGGTGGTGGTCGGCACCGGACCGGCCGGCCCGCTGTGGCTGACCCCCGAGGCACGCGGCGCGCTCGCCGGCGCCACCGACCTGGTCGGCTACACCACCTACCTGGACCGGGTGCCGGTCCGGCCCGGGCAGCTCCGGCACGGCTCCGACAACAAGGTGGAGGGCGTCCGCGCCGAGTTCGCCCTGGAGCTGGCGCGCCGCGGCCGCCGGGTCGCGGTGGTCTCCTCCGGCGACCCGGGCGTGTTCGCGATGGCCACCGCCGTGCTGGAGGCCGCCTGCGAGGACCCCTACCGGGACGTCCCCGTGCGGGTGCTGCCCGGCATGACCGCCGCGCACGCCGCAGCCTCCCGGGCCGGTGCGCCGCTCGGGCACGACTACGCGGTGATATCGCTCTCCGACCGGCTCAAGCCCTGGGAGGTGATCGCCCGTCGGCTGCGCGCGGCGGCCGAGGCCGACCTGGTCCTCGCGCTGTACAACCCGGGCTCCAAGTCGCGTACCACGCAGGTCGGTTCGGCCCGGGACCTGCTGCTGGAGTACCGCGACCCGGCGACGCCGGTGGTGCTGGCGCGCGACGTCGGCGGCCCGACCGAGCGGGTCCGCACGGTGCGGCTCGGCGCGCTGGACCCGGCCGAGGTCGACATGCGCACCCTGCTGCTGATCGGCTCCACCCAGACCCGCTGGGTGCGGCGCGGCGGCGACGAAGAGGTGGTGTGGACGCCGCGCCGCTACCCCGAGGAGTAGCCGACGGACCGTCAGGTGCTCAGCGCGCGCAGCCAGTCGACCGCCCCGGCGAGGTCCGGTGCGGTGCGGACGCCCTCCGGGGCCGACGGGCGCTGGACGACGACGACCGGCAGGCCGAGCTCGCGGGCGGCGGTCAGCTTGGGCGCGGTGGCGGCGCTGCCGCTGTCCTTGGTGACCAGCACCTCGATGCGGTGCGCGCGCAGCAGTTCGCGTTCGCCGTCCAGGGTGAACGGGCCGCGCTCCAGCAGGACTTCGGTCACGGCGGGCATCGGCGGCACCGGAGCCTCGACCGAACGGGCCAGGAACCAGAGGCTGTTCAGGTGGGCGAAGGCGGCGATGCCCTGGCGTCCGGTGGTGAGGAACACCCGGGCGCCGAGGGCGGGCAGCGCGTCCGCGGCGGCGGCCAGGGTCGGCACCGGGTGCCAGCGGTCGCCGTCGGCGGCCTGCCAGCTGGGGCGGCGCAGCGCCAGCAGCGGGGTGCCGGTGTCGGCGGCGGCGATCGCCGCGTTGCGGCTGATGGTCTCGGCGAACGGGTGGGTGGCGTCCAGCAGGGCGTCCACCCGGTGGGTGCGCAGCCAGCCGGCGAGGCCGCTCGGGCCGCCGAACCCGCCGACCCTGATCTCCCCCGCGGGCAGCCGGGGCTGGGCGACCCGCCCCGCCAGCGAGCTGGTCACCCGCAGCGCCGGGTCGCCCGCCAGCAGGTCGGCCAGCCGGCGGGCCTCGCTGGTGCCGCCGAGGATCAGGACGTGCATGCGGGCTCCCGGGGCCGGGTGGGACGGTTGCGGACCGGTCCACCCTAACCGGGCACCCGGTGGCCCCGGCCAGGGAGCGGCGGCGGGCGGACGGGCAGGATCGTGGAACGGCCGCCGAACAGCGGCGGACGAGTCGGCGGACGAGTCGTCGGAAGGGTCGTCGGAAGTGTCGTGGGGAGAGGAGCGAGGGTGAGCGGCGGGCGCGCGGGGCAGTTGCGCAGCAGTGGATTGCGGCCGGGGTGGACGACGGGGGCGTGCGCGACGGCGGCCACCAAGGCGGCCTACACGGCGCTGCTCGGCGGGGCCTTCCCGGATCCGGTGGAGATCGCCTTGCCGCGCGGCGAGCGGCCCGCGTTCGCGCTGGCGGTCGAGGAGTTGGGGCCGGGCCGGGCGACGGCCGGGGTGGTGAAGGACGCCGGGGACGACCCCGACGTGACGCACGGCGCGCTGGTGCGGGCCACGGTGCGGGCGGGCGCGCCCGGCAGCGGCGTGGTGTTCCGGGCGGGTCCCGGAGTGGGCACCGTCACCAAGCCGGGCCTGCCGCTGCCGGTCGGGGAGCCCGCCGTCAACCCGGTGCCCCGGCAGCTGATGCGGGCGGCGATCGCGGAGGTGGCGCGGGAGTTCGGGGCGTCCGGCGACGTGGAGGTGGAGCTGTCGGTGGACGGCGGCGAGGAGTTGGCCCGCCGGACCTGGAACCCGCGGCTGGGCATCCTCGGCGGCCTGTCGATCCTCGGCACCACCGGCATCGTCGTCCCGTACTCCTGCTCGGCGTGGATCGACTCGATCCGCCGCGGCATCGACGTGGCCCGCGCCGCCGGGCACACCCATGTCGCGGGCGCGACCGGGTCGACGTCGGAGAGGGTCGCCGTCGCCGAGTACGGGCTGCCGGAGGACGCGCTGCTCGACATGGGCGACTTCGCGGGAGCCGTCCTCAAGTACCTGCGCAGACACCCGATCGCGCGGCTCACCGTCTGCGGCGGCTTCGCCAAGCTGTCCAAGCTCGCGGCCGGGCACCTCGACCTGCACTCGGGCCGCTCGCAGGTCGACAAGCCGTTCCTCGCCGGACTGGCCCGTGGAGCGGGCGCCGACGAGGAGCTGGCCCGGCGGGTCGAGGGCGCCAACACCGCGCTGGAAGCAGTGCAGTCGTGCGCGGCGGCGGGCGTCCCGCTCGGCGACGCGGTGGCCGAGCGGGCCCGGGCCGCCGCGCTGGAGGTGCTGCGCGGCGCGCCCGTCGCGGTCGACGTGATCTGCATCGACCGCGCGGGCACGATCGTCGGGCGAGCCGCGCCGGCCGGCCCCTGACGGGCAGACCGGCGCGGGAGCCGACGACCCGTCAGGACGGATCCACCGACCCGCGTCGCGGCGGAAGCGGCGGACGCAGCCGCCCGGTGAACCGCGGGTGACGAGGCGTCGGGCGTCTTTCGAACTCGCGGTCGGCCGGGGCGGCGCGGTGCGGCGGGCACGCCGGCGCCCCCGGCCGGGAGGGTCGGCCGGGGGCTGCGCGGGGCGGGATCAGTCGGTGACCACGGCCTGGGCGTCGATCTCCACCAGCATCGGCTCCTGGGGGAGTTCGACGAAGACGGTGGTCCGGCACGGCTTCACGCCGCCGGGCCGGACGTTCTCCTCGATGAACTGGGCGTAGACCTCGTTCATCAGCGGGAAGTCCGCGCGCTTGGTCAGGTAGACGCGGAACATCACCACGTCCTCGATCGTGGCGCCGCCCGCCTCGACGATCGCCTTGACGTTCTCCAGGGTGCGGCGGGTCTGCGCCTTCACGTCGCCGTGGTACAGGTACTCGCCGGTGGCCGGGTCCTGCGGGCCCTGGCCGGAGACCTGCAGGATCGGGCCCTTGCGGACGCCCTGGGAGAACATCCAGGCCGGGGCCGGGGCGCCGTCGGTGCGGATCTCGGTCTTGTCGCTCATGTGCGGTGCTCCAAAAAAGTGACGGTACGTCAGGACGGAAGGCCGCGCACGGGCAGGCCCGCGTCGGCGGAGATCGCCCGGGTGCAGGCGAGCAGCTGGGGGAGCAGTTCGAGGACCTGCTCGTAGCGCAGGACGACGTCCGGCACCGATATCGACGCGGCGGCCACCACCCGGCCGGAGGCGTCCCGGATCGGCGCGGCCACGCAGTTGATGAACGCCTCGTGCTCGGCGTGGTCCTGCGCCCAGCCCTGCGCGGCGACCTGCTCCAGCTCGGCGAGCAGGGCCTGCGGGCTGGTGATGGTGTTCGGGGTGTGCACGGTGAACTCGACGGTGTCCACCACCCGGCGGCGCTCCGTGGGCGGCAGGTCGGCCAGCAGCACCTTGGCGACCGCCGTGTTGTGCAGCGCCGCGCGCAGCCCGATCCGCGAGTACATCCGCACCGGGTGCCGCGAGTCGTACTTGTCGATGTAGACCACCTCGCCGCCCTCGTACGCGGCCAGGTGCACGGTCTGGCCGGTCGACGCGTTCAGTTCGGCGAGGTGCGGGGCCGCGGTGCGGCGGATGCCGCGCTGCTCCAGGGCGAGGCTGGACAGCGCGAACAGCCCGGCGCCGAGGTGGTAGCGGTACTGGCCGTCGCGGTAGACGAACCGCTCCTCCTCCAGGCTCTGCAGCAGCCGCAGCACGGTGGTCTTGTGCACGCCGATCAGGTCGGCCAGCTGGTCGAGGGAGCGTTCGCCCTCGCCGAGTTCGGCGAGCAGGCGCAGGGCGCGGGTGACGGTCTGGCTCATGGGTGTCCCGAGGATCGGTCGAGGGTGTCGGGGGCCCCGGCGGTGCGGAGCGGCAGGGCCGGGGAGTCGGGGCCGGCGGCGGTGCGGCGCGCGAGGGCGGGGGAGTCGATGCCGTCCGCGGTGACCAGGGTGGCGGCCCAGTCGCGCTCGTCGGCGGCGAGCAGTGCGGCGACCGTGCGGGCGTCCGGGAGCGCGGCGTGGTCGGTGTGCGCGGTGAGCGCACCGGCTGCGGCGAGGTGGCCCAGGCGCAGCCGGGAGCGCTGGTCGAGGCCGCGCAGGGTCCCGGCGAGGTAGCCGGCCGCGAAGGCGTCGCCCGCGCCGGTGGGCTCCACCACCTCGACCCGCAGGGCCGGCTCGGTGACCGAACCGCCGCGGCGGTCGAGCGCGGTGACGAGGTGTCCGGAGTCCTTGACCACCACCGTGGCCGGAGCGGGAAAGCGCTTTCGGATCGCCTGCGGGTCGCCGGTGCCGAACGCGTCCTCGGCCTCGTCGGCGCCCAGCAGCAGCACGTCGGCGGCGTCCAGCAGCGGGGGCAGCACGGACGGGTCGCGCCGTCGCCACAGCGCGGGACGCCAGTTGAGGTCGAAGGAGACCAGCCGGCCCGGGCGGCGGGCGGCCAGCAGGGCGCGGACCAGCGCCAGGCAGTCGTCGGACAGGGCGGGTGTGATGCCGGTCAGGTGCAGCAGCGGGGCGCGCTCCAGCAGCGCGGCCGCGGCGGGGTCGGCGAGCAGTGCGGGGGAGAGCGCGGAGGCGGCGGAGCCGGACCGGTAGTAGTGCAGGCGGGAGCGGCCGGCGCCGAGGTCGTGCGGCAGCGCGGAGCCGCCGGTCTCCTTCAGGTAGACGCCGGTCGGGCGGTCCGGGTCCACGGCGACCGCCGACACGTCGACGCCCGCGGCGGCCAGGTCCCCGGTCAGCCGGCGGCCGAACCCGTCCGCGCCGACCCGGCTGATCCACGCCGCCGGTACGCCGAGCCCGGCGAGCGCCGCCGCGACGTTGGACTCGGCGCCGCCCACCGAGGGGCGGAACACGCCGACGGCCTCGAACGGCCCGGGCCGGTCCGGCAGCAGCGCCGCCATCGACTCGCCCAGGCACACCGCCCGGGCGGCGGCCGCCCCGCCGTCCTGATCCGCCATCAAAACCGCTCCCTCGCCCTCGGGCTCGTGCCCCCGCCCCCGCCGCGACGGCCCGCGCGGCCGGGTCTCGGCGGTGAGTCCCGGTGCTGCGTGCCTGGTGGGGGCGGTGGACGGGCCGCGTCGCGGTCCGTTGACCGCCGTCCGGCGTGAATGCTAGAACCGTAACACCAACATGCGCAATACAGGTTGCGTATGTTGCAACTTCCCAGCTCGCGGGTGGGCAGGGGGCGAACGGAGGCACGGCGATGGACGGCACGGCAGGTCGAGACGGAGCGAACCAGCAGCACGACGGGCCGCCGCAGGGCGCCCGGCCGCAGTGGTTCGCGGACCCGGCGCAGGGCCCCGGCATCGACACCGCCGCCGTCGCCGCCCTCGCCGAGGAACGGCTCGACTTCCGGTTCAAGGCGATCCCCGCCGAGGCCCACGGCCGCACCGTCCGCGACTGGCTCGCCGACGGCCCCACCCTGGACGGCCTCGGCACCCCGCTGCTCACCCTCGACGCCGCCGCCCTCGACCACAACCTGCGCACCATGGCCGCCTGGTGCGAGCAGGCGGGCGTGCTGCTCGCCCCGCACGGCAAGACCACCATGGCCCCCGCCCTCTGGCAGGCCCAACTCGCCGCCGGCGCCCACGCCATCACGCTCGCCAACCTGCCGCAGCTGCGCGTCGCCCGCGCCTTCGGCGTCCGGCGCCTGCTGCTCGCCAACACCCTGCTCGACCCCGCCGGCCTGGCCTGGCTGTCCGCCGAACTCGACCGCGACCCCGGGTTCGCCTTCACCTCCTGGGTCGACTCCGCCGACAGCGTCCGGCAGATGGACGCCGCGCTGCGCGCCGCCGGGGCGCAGCGCCCCGTCGAGGTGCTGGTCGAACTCGGCGGTCCCGGCGGCCGCACCGGCGCCCGCGGCGTCCCCGCCGCGCTGGAGGTCGCCGCCGCCGTCCACGCCGCCCCCACCCTGCGGCTGGCCGGCGTCGGCGGCTACGAGGGCGCCCTCGCCCACGACGCGGGCGACGCCGCCCTCGCCACCGTCCGCGGCTACCTCGCCGACCTCGCCGACCTGCACCGCCGCCTCGCCGCCGACCACCCCACCGCCACCCCGGTGGTCACCGCCGGCGGCAGCGCCTACTTCGACACCGTCGCCGAGGAGTTGGCCCCGCTCGCCGAGCAGGTCCCCGGCACCCGCGTCATCGTCCGGGCCGGCGCCTACCTCGCCCACGACGACGGCTTCTACCGCGGCATCTCCCCGCTGGCCCGCGCCGCCGCCGCCACCCCGCTGCGCTCCGCCATGCACGGCTGGGCCCGGGTCGTCTCCCACCCCGAACCCCAACTCTCGCTGCTGGACGCCGGAAAGCGCGACCTGCCGTTCGACGAGGGCCTGCCCGAGCCGCAACTCGTCCGCGGCGGGGGCCCGTTGAACGGCGCCGCGGTGACCGCCCTGAACGACCAGCACGCCTTCCTGCGGGAGGCCGGCGCCGCCGCCCCCGTCGGCGCCGTGCTGCGCCTCGGCCTGTCCCACCCCTGCACCGCCTTCGACAAGTGGAGCCTGATCCCGGTCCTCGACCACGCCGACGCCGAACACCCGCGCGTCGTCGACCTGGTGCGGACGTACTTCTGATGGCCGACCTGCTGCTGCGCGCCGCCACCGTCGTCGACGGCACCGGAGCGGACCGCTACCGCGCCGACGTCACCGTCACCGACGGCCGGATCGTCGACATCGGCCGCCATCTGACGGGCCGTCACGTCATTGATGCCGACGGCCTGGTGCTCGCCCCCGGTTTCATCGACATGCACGCCCACTCGGACCTTCGCCTGCTCGTCGAGCCCGAGCACCCGTCCCGGATCACCCAGGGCGTCACCCTGGAGGTCCTCGGCCAGGACGGCCTGTCCTACGCCCCCGTCGACGACACCACGCTCGGCGCGCTGCGCCGCCAACTCGCCGGCTGGAACGGCGACCCCGAGGGCTTCGACTGGGACTGGCGCACCGTCGGCGAGTACCTCGACCGGCTGGACCGGGGCAGCGGCGTCAACGCCTGCTACCTCGTCCCGCACGGCTCGGTCCGGATGCTCGCCATGGGCTGGGACGACCGCCGCCCCACCCCCGCCGAGCTCGACCTGATGCGGGCCCTGGTGGACCGATCGCTGGCCGAGGGCGCGGTCGGCCTGTCCACCGGCCTGACGTACACGCCCGGCATGTACGCCGACACCGCCGAACTGATCGCCCTGTGCGAGCTGGTCGCGGCCCGCGGCGGATTCCACGCCCCGCACCAACGCTCCTACGGCGCGGGCGCGTTGGAAGGCTACGCGGAGATGGTGGAGATCTCCCGGCGCTCCGGCTGCCCGCTGCACCTCACCCACGCCACGATGAACTTCGGCGTCAACGAAGGCCGCGCCGGACAGTTCCTGGCCCTGGTCGACGCCGCCCTCGCCGACGGGCTCGACATCACCCTCGACAGCTACCCCTACCTGCCCGGCTCCACCACCCTGGCCGCCCTGCTGCCCAGCTGGTCCACCGAGGGCGGCCCCGAGGCGACCCTCACCCGGCTCGCCGACCCCGCGGCCCGGGAACGGATCCGCGCCGACGTCGAGGAGCACGGCAGCGACGGCTGCCACGGCGTGGTCACCGACTGGGACACCATCCAGATCTCCGGCGTCCGCCACCCCGACCTCGCCCCCGCGGTCGGCCGCAGGATCTCCGAACTCGCCGCCGAACAGGGACGAACCGGCACCGAGGTGTTCTTCGACCTGCTGCGCGCCGACCGGTTGGGCACCACCATCCTGCAGCACGTCGGCCACGAGGAGAACGTCCGCGCCATCATGCGGCACCCCGCGCACACCGCCGGCAGCGACGGCCTGCTGGTCGGCGCCCGCCCGCACCCCCGCGCCTGGGGCACCTTCCCGCGCTACCTCGGCCACTACGGACGCGAGTTGGGCGTCCTGTCGCTGGAACAGGCGGTCGCCCGGATGACCGGCCGACCCGCCCGCCGCCTCGGCCTCGACCGGCGCGGCCTGGTCCGCCCCGGCCACCACGCCGACCTGGTGCTGTTCGACCCGGCCGCCGTCCGCGACACCGCCACGTTCGAGCAGCCCCGGCTGCCCGCCGAAGGCATCGCGCACGTCCTGGTCAACGGCGTCGCCGCGCTGGTCGACGGCCGACCCACCGGCGAGCTCGGCGGGCGGGCACTGCGTCGCGACGCCGACCGCCAGGTGCGGGCCCGCGGCTGACCACGAACGCCACCGGGCAGCGCCGCCCGGCCGAAACAACCCGAGCACGTCGAACAGGAGTGGGCAGGATGAGCACGGAAACGACGGACCTGCGGGCGGCGCTGGCCGCACAGCCGGTGATCGCGGTGGTACGGGCACCCGTGATCCCCGACCCGGTCGCGCTCTGCGAGGCCCTCGCCGCGGGCGGCATCGCCTGGACCGAACTCACCTTCACCACACCGGACGTGACCCGCCACCTGGCGCGCGCAGCGCAGGCCGGCTGCCGGATCGGCGTCGGCACCGTCCGCACCGCCGACCAGGCCCGCGCGGGCATCGAAGCCGGCGCCGGCTTCCTGGTCACCCCCGGGCTGCGCCCCGCCGTCGCGGAGACCGCCCGCGCGGCCGGAGTCCCGGTGGTGATGGGCGCGTTGACGCCCAGCGAGGTCGCCGACGCGGTCGACCTGGGCGCCGCCGCGGTGAAGATCTTCCCCGCGAAGGCCTTCGGCCCCGGCTACTTCAAGGATCTTCGTGGCCCCTACCCGGACGTCCCGCTGGTGGCCTCCGGCGGCGTCAACGCGGGCAATGCCAAGGACTTCCTCGACCACGGCGCGCTCGCCGTCTGCGCCGGCACCGACGTCGTCCCGCCGCAGGCCGTCGCCGACGGCGACTGGGCCGACATCACCCGCCGCGCCGAGCAGTTCGTCGCCTCGCTGGGATGACACCGGGCCGGGCCGAACCCGGCCCGGCCCGGCGGGTCAGCGGCTGCGGGTGGTCGAGTACAGGTGGCTGTCGCGGAACTCGGTCGCGGCCAGGGTGCGGCCGACGATGATCACCGCGGTGCGCAGCACCCCCGCCGCGTTCACCTGGACGGCGATGTCGCCGAGCGTGCCGCGCAGCACCAGCTCGTCCGGGCGGCTGGCCATCGCCACCACCGCGGCCGGGCAGTCCGGGCCGTAGTGCGGCAGCAGCTCCTCCACCACGCTGTCCACGTACCGGGCCGCCAGGTGCAGCACCAGCAGCGCACCGCTCTTCCCGAGGACCGCCAGCTCCTCGCCGGGCGGCATCGGGGTCGCCTGCCGGGCCACCCGGGTCAGGATCACCGTCTGGCCGACGGTGGGCACCGTCAACTCCCGCTTCAGCGCCGCCGCGGCGGCGGCGAACGCCGGAACGCCCGGAACCACCTCGTACGGGATCTCCGCGGCGTCCAGGCGGCGCATCTGCTCCGCCATCGCGGAGAACACCGACGGGTCGCCCGAGTGCAGCCGCGCCACGTCCTGGCCCGCCCGGTGCGCGCTGACGATCTCGGCCAGGATCTGGTCCAGGTCCAGGTTCGCGGTGTCCACCAGGCGCGCGTCCGGCGGGCAGTCCGCCAGCAGCTCCGGCGGCACCAGGCTGCCCGCGTACAGGCACACCCCGCAGCGCGCCAGGGTGCGCTGGCCGCGCACCGTGATCAGATCTGCGGCGCCCGGACCGGCACCGATGAAATAGACCGTCACTTCGCTCCTCCGACAGGGACTTCCACGCTCTCCGCGGCACCGGACCCGCCGGCGCCCTTCAGCACGCTCCACTGGGTCACCGGCATCGCCTGCCGCCACCCCGTGAACCCGCCCACCGGCACCGCGTGCGCGACGGACAGCTTCACCAACTCGCCGCCGTGCCGCCGGTACCACTGCGTCAACAGGGCCTCCGACTCCAGCGTCACCGTGTTCGCCACCAGCCGGCCGCCCGGCGCCAGCGCCGCCCAGCACGCCTCCAGCACGCCCGGCACCGTCAACCCGCCGCCGACGAACACCGCGTCCGGGCGCTCCAGCCCGGCCAGCGCGTCCGGCGCCGCACCCTGCACCACTCGCAGCCGCGGCACCCCCAGGGCGGCCGCGTTGCGGACGATCCGCTCCACCCGCACCGGGTCGCGCTCCACGCTGACCGCGCGGCAACTGCGGTGCGCCCGCAGCCACTCGATGCCGATCGAGCCCGAACCGCCACCCACGTCCCACAGCAGCTCGCCCGGCCCCGGGCCGAGCGCCGCCAGGGTCGCCGCCCGAATGTGACGCTTGGTCAACTGGCCGTCGGACTCGAAGAGTTCGTCCCGCAGGCCGGGCACCAGCTGCTGCCGCGGCGCGTCCGGACCGGCCTCGCACTCCACCGCCACCACGTTCAGCGGATCGCCCGCCGCCAACGACCAGCCGTCCGCCACGCCCTCGCGCACCGCCTCCGCCGGGCCACCCAGCTGCTCCAACACCCGTACCCGGCTCGGCCCGTAGCCGCGCCCCACCAACAGCCGCGCCACCAGCGCGGGCGTCGACGCGTCCGCGCTCAGCACCAGCACCCGGCGGCCCGGGTACAGCGCCGCGTGCAACGCCTCCGGAGCCCGGCCCACCAGCGTCACCACCTCGGTCTCCTCCACCGGCCAGCCGAGGCGGGCACATGCCAGCGACACCGAGGACGGGTGCGGCAGCACCCGCAGCGAGTCCGCCGGCACGCCGCACTCCCGCAGCGTCCGGCCGATCCCGTAGAACATCGGATCGCCACTGGCCAGCACGGCCAGCCGACTACCCGCGAACCGCTCCAGCAACCCCGGCACCGCCGGTCGCAACGGCGAGGGCCACACCACCCGCTGCGCCGTCACCTCCGGCGGCAGCAGCGCCAACTGACGCGCCCCGCCGAGCACCGCCTCCGCCGCGCCCAGCGCCTCCCGCGCCGCGCCCGACAGGCCCGGCCAGCCGTCCGCCCCCACCCCGACCACGGCGATCGCTGACATGCGGACACTCCGGACGACTCGGGGACGGGGCAGCCGCAGCCTACCCGCAGCGGACCGTCGTACCCCCCACGAGCTGCGGAGATCCGCCGTGCGACATTGGCCACACCGGGACGGTGGCGGCGACCGGCCGGCACGGCGGCGCGGACGGGCGCATCCGCGGCGGCCCGGACCGCGAGGTCAGTCGAGGCCCTCGGCGGCGCGCCGCAGCGCGTCCGTGGCGCGGGACAGCAGGGCGCGGAGCAGCTCGGCCTCGGCGGGCGTGAACTCGGCGCGCAGCGCCTGTTCGACGGCGGTGGCCCGGCCGTCCGCGAGGTCGAGGGCGGCCCGGCCGCGGTCGGTCAGGCGGGTCTCCAGCACGTTGCGGTGCCAGCGGTGCGGGGCCCGTTCGACCAGGCCGCGCTCGGTGAGCAGCTTGAGCAGCACCGCCATCGCCTGCGGGGTGACCTGGCAGGACCGGGCCAGCGCGGCGCCGCTGATGCCCGCGTTCTCGGCGAGCACGTACAGGGCCGCGTACTGCGGCACGGTCAGTCCGGCGGGCTCGACCGCTGCGCGCTTGGCGGCCAGCAGTTCCTGGTCGGCGCGGTGCAGGTCGACGCCGAGGCGGTCGCTGGCGGGCATTCCCATGCCGCGATGCTACAAGTCGCTGCCGGGCATCAACAGCGTTGACAGTCATCAATGTATTGATGATGATCGGTGTGCTGGTGCGGTGGTTCGCGCAGCGGCTGTTCGCCCCCGTCGATTTGTCGATCCATCAACCGAAGGGCTGCCATGGCCGACCTCTCGTTCCTCGCCGCCCCCGGCCTCGCGGCCGGGTTCGCCGCCGAGACCCGCCCGCGCGCCCACGCCGCCGGGGTCGACGTGTACGAGTACGACCGGGTCACCGCCGCGCTCGACACCCTGCTGCAGTGGCCCGAGGCCTGCCGCGCGGCAGCGCTGCGGCACCGGGCCGCCGCCGAACACGCCGCCGCACGCGGTCGCGCCCGCACCGCCGGGGCGGCGCACCGGCTGGCCGCCCGCTGGTTCCACCTGGCCGGCCTGGTGCCCGACCCGGACCGCGACCGGGCGGCCGCCGTCGCCGCCGAGGCGGACCGGTCGATGGGGGAGTCGCTGGCCCTGCTCGAACCCGCGGCACGACGGCTGTCCGGGCCCGGGTTCGCGGGCTGGCTGCGCCTGCCCGGGACCGGCGAACCGGCAGCGGGCGCGGCGGCGGGACCGGCAGCGGAGGAGGGCACGGGGAAGCGTTTTCCCGTTGTCCTGGTGATCCCCGGCATGGACTCCGGGAAGGAGGAGTTCCACGCCGTGGCCGACGCCCTGCTGGCCCGCGGTGTCGCCGTGGCGGCGATCGACGGGCCCGGCCAGGGGGTGCTGGCCGGTACGAGCGTGCTCGGGGCGGACCACCGGCTCGCCGTCGGCCGGGCCCTGGACGTCCTGGCCGCCGACCCCTTTCGCGGCCTGGCCCTGGATCCGGACCGGATTGCGGTGATCGGCCTGAGCCTGGGCGGGTACCTCGCCGCCTCGGCCGCCGCCCACGACCCGCGGATCCGGGCGGCGGCGCTGGTCAGCGGCCCCTGCCGGCTGGATGGGGACGCCCTGGTCCCGTTCGTCACCGCGACCCTCGCCCAGCGCTGCGGCGGCCCCGCCGCCGCCCGCGCCTTCGCCGACACCCTCGACCTGGCCGCGCTCGCACCCCGCCTCCCCGAGGCCCTGCTGCTGGTCGAGGGCGGACAGGACCGCATCCCGGGTGTCACCCCCGCCGCCGCCCTGACCGCGGACCTCCCGCACGCCGAGCTGCTGCACGTCCCCCACGGCAACCACCTGCTCGGCAACGCCCTGCCCGACTGGCTCCCGGCCACGGCCGACTGGCTGGCCGCCGCCGTGTCGGTGAACGCCTCGGTGGGTGGGTCCCCGGCCGGCTGACGGGCGGTCAGCCCGGCGGAAAACCCGGTGCTGACCGGGGGGACGGCTGGCAGGCTGCTCGGCGTGATCGATTCGACCCCGTACGACGAGCAACGCGCCGAGTACTCCCGGGAAGCGCTGGCCCGGCTGGTGGTGTCCGACCGGGCCCGCACCTTGTCGGACGCCGCGGGCGCCATGGTGCAGACCCAGTACGACGAGTTCGAAGGGCCCGGAGGCAAGGTCAGCGAGGCCGCCCAACTGATCGAACAGGCCCGTGAGTTGCTGGCCGCCGCAGTCGTCCACGAGCGGGAGCGGGGCAGCAGCTGGGGTGAGATCGCCCAGTACCTCGGGGTGGACGCCGACACGGCGGAGCTGCGGCACGCCGACGCGGTCACCGGCTGGCGGACGGCCTTCGAGGTGCCGTACCGGCTCGACGGGACCGGCCGCAAGCGCATCCCGCAGCTGCCCGCGGCGGCGTACGACCCGCAGTGGGCGTTGCGGAGCCTGGACGCCTGGGTCGCGCGCCACACCGGCTATCAGCACCGGCACGCCGTGAGCGAGGGCCTGGAGCGGCGGACCGGTCGCCTGCGGGAGGATCGGCGCAATGACTGAGGATCCGATGCTTCCCCTGCTGTTCCTGGACGTCGACGGTCCGCTGATCCCGTTCGGCGGCGATGCCGCACAGCACCGCGTTCATCTGACGGAGCGTCGGATCCGGGAGGTGATCCGCGAGGCCAACCCGCTGCTGACCCGGCTCGACCCGGCGAACGGTCCGCGGATCGCCGCACTGCCCGCCCGCCCGGTGTGGGCGACCACCTGGATGGACGAAGCCAACGCGTGCGTGGCGCCGCTGCTCGGCCTGCCGGACCTGCCGGTGCTCGACGAACCGGACGGGGACACCGGGCCGGACGGGTGCCCGTTGCCGCCGCAACTGCACTGGAAGACAGCGGCGTTGGTCGGCTACGCGGCGGGACGGCCGTTCGCCTGGGTCGACGACGAGATCGGCGCGGCCGACCGGGCATGGGTGGCGGCGCACCACCCCGGCCCGGCACTGCTGCACCGGGTCGACCCCCGGGTCGGCCTGACGGAGGACGACTTCGCCGTCCTGGACGCCTGGTTGCGCTCCGTCGGGTGAGACGCGGCGGGGCACCGGGGGCTTCCCGAGTCGGCGCGGAGCGGGCAGAGTGGGCGCGGTGATCTTCGCTTCGATCCTGCTCATGGTGCCGCTCGGCTGCTGGTGGATGACCGCCCCGCCGGTCGGTAGCACGAAGCGGCCCGACGGCGCGCTGCCCGGCGGGTCAGGCGGGGCCGCCGAGGTGGCGGTTTCGGGTGGCGCGGGTGGCGAGGCGGGTGGGGGTGGGGAGTTCGGCGAGTTCATTGAGGGCGGTGGTGACGGCGGCGGCGAGGCGGTCGCGGAGGTCGGCGGGGTCGTCGGTCTCCGGGACGACCTGGTCGACCAGGCCGGTCGAGGTCAGGGCGGTGGCGGTGATGCCCTGGGAGCGGGCGAGCTGGGGCGCGTGGTCGCCGTCGCGGTGGACGATGGCGGAGGCGCCCTCGGGCGGCAGCGGGGCCAGCCAAGCGTGTTCGGCGGCGATCACCCGGTCGGCGGGCAGCAGGGCGAGCGCGCCGCCGCCGCTGCCCTGGCCGAGCAGCACGGCGAGCACGGGGGTGCGCAGTCCGACCAGGGTGGTCAGGCAGTGCGCGATCTCCAGGGCCACGCCGTCGAGTTCGGCCTCCACGGAGAGTTCGGCCCCGCTGGTGTCGACCACGGTGAGCAGCGGCAGGCCGAGTTCCTCGGCGAGTTCGGCCTGCCGGCGCACGGCGCGCAGGTCCGCGGCGGTGAACGGGACGGCGGGGGCGTCCGGGCCGGGCCGCTGCTGGGCGACCACCATCACGGGCCGTCCGCCGATCAGCGCCAGGGCCCGGACGAGGGCGCTGTCGCCGTCCAGCGGGAGGAACGACTCGGCGGTGTGGTGCAGGAGTTCGAGGGCGGAGAGGCGGTCGGGGCGGCGGCTCAGCTGCACCGACTCCCAGGCGTCGGCGCCCTCCGGCACGGCCGCGGGCGCCGGGGCGGGGGCCGAACCGGCTCCCGCGGGGCGGGCGGTGAGGATGGTGAAGGCCCGGGAGAGGAAGTCGCGCAGCCGCTCGGGCGGGACGATGGCGTCCAGGCGTCCGTTGGCGGCGAGTGTCTCGGCGCGCTGGACGTGCGCCGGCAGCGGTTCGCCGCGAAGTTCCTCGTAGACGCGCGGCCCGAGGAAGCCGAGCCGGGCGGCGGGTTCGGCGAGCACCAGGTGGCCGAGGGTGCCCCAGGAGGCGAACACCCCGCCCATGGTGGGGTTGCGCAGGTAGGTCAGGTAGGGGAGTCCGGCGGCCCGGTGCGCGTGGACCGCGGCGGTGACCCGCACCATGCAGAGGAAGGCTGCGGAGCCCTCCTGCATCCGGGTGCCGCCGGAGACCGGCAGGGCGAGCAGCGGCAGGCGTTCGGCGGTGGCGCGTTCCACGGCCCGGGTGATGCGTTCGGCGGTGGCGACGCCGATCGATCCGCCGAGGAAGCCGAACTCGCCGGCGACCAGGACGATCGGCCGGCCGTCCAGCAGGGCGCGCCCGGTGAGGACGGCCTCGTCCAGGCCGGTGCGGGCGCGGGCTTTGGCGAGCGCCTCGCGGTAGCCGGGGTCGGCGTACTGGGTGGTGATCGGCTCGTCCCAGCTGTGGAAGCTGCCGGGGTCGACCAGCAGATCGAGGAGCTGGCGTGCCGTCACCTGGGGCCTCCGTCAGGGGAAGGGGCGGCCGAGCGGCTGTCGGCTGCCTCGCGCCGGAAAGCCTACGGGTGGGCGGGGGCCCGGGGCGGGCGCGCCGCACAGTGGTGATCAGGATCACCGGGGCGCGGGGCCGTCCGGCGGCGGAGGTGACGCACCAGACAGGGCAGCGCCCCCTTTAATTGGTATTCGAGATACCGAATTGGGATAAGGTCGGCCACGTGAGGCTGACCAAGAGCACCGACATCGCCCTGCGCATCGCGATGCGCCTGGCGGTGCTGGACGAGGACCGGGCCCCGACCACCCGCGAGGTGGCCGAGGCCGTCGACGTCCCCTACAACCACGCGGCGAAGGTGGTCAGTCGCCTCCAGCACCTGGGCGTGGTCGAGGCCCGGCGCGGGCGCGGCGGAGGGCTCGCCCTGACCGCCGCCGGCCGCAGCGGCTCGCTCGGCCGGATCGTCCGGGAACTGGAGGGCGTCGGGGACGTGGTCGGCTGCGAGGACGAGCCGCCCTGTCCGCTGCGCCACGCGTGTCGCCTGCGCGGGGCGCTGCGGCAGGCCCAGGAGGCGTTCTTCGCGACCCTGGATCCGCTCACCGTGGACGACCTGGTCGGACCGCCGACCGGCCCGGTCCTGCTCGGACTGCCCGTCCGCGGGGCGCCGTCGGACGGCTGAGCGGGGCCGGCCGTCCCGCCGCCGGGGCCGTTCGGCCCTGGCGGGGCGTCAGCCGACCGTGCAGTACTGGTCACTGACAGAGCAGCACCCAGCAGCATGCTTTTCCACACCATTAAATACGTATCTCAGATGCGAGTTTGGAGTTTCGGATGCTGTCCGAGAAGTCCGCGCAGACCGTGCGTGCCACCCTCCCCGCGGTGGGCGCGGCCATCGGGGAGATCACCGGCTCGTCCTACGGACGGCTGTTCGCGGCCCACCCCGAACTGCTGCGCGACCTGTTCAACCGGGGCAACCAGGCGGCCGGCACCCAGCGCCAGGCCCTGGCCGGCTCGATAGCCGCGTTCGCGACCGCCCTGGTCGAGCACCCCGAGCAGCGGCCGGACGCCATGCTCGCCCGGATCGCCCACAAGCACGCCTCGCTGGGCGTCACCGCCGAGCAGTACCACGTCGTCCACGAGCACCTGTTCGCCGCCATCGTGGAGATCCTCGGCGAGGCCGTCACCCCCGAGGTCGCCGCCGCCTGGGACGAGGTGTACTGGCTGATGGCCAACGCCCTGATCGCCGTCGAGCAGCGCCTGTACGAGCAGAGCGGCACCCGCGGCGAGCGCCGCCCGTACGTGGTCGCCGCCCGCACCGCCGAGACTGCCGACGTCGCGACCTTCCTGCTGCACCCCGCCGACGGCGGCCCGGTGCCCGCGCACCGGCCCGGCCAGTACGTCTCCGTGCAGGTCGAACTCCCGGACGGCGCGCGGCAGATCCGCCAGTACAGCCTGTCCGGCAACCCGGACGGCGGCCTGCAGATCACCGTCAAGCGGGTCGCCGGTGACCCGGCCGGCGAGGTCTCCACCCACCTGCACCGGCACGTCGACCAGGGCGCCACCCTGCTGGTCTCCGCCCCGTTCGGCGACGTCCGGCTCGACGACGGCGACCGCCCCGTCCTGCTCGCCTCGGCCGGCATCGGCTGCACCCCGATCATCGGCATGCTCGGCCACCTCGCCGAGACCGGCGCCACCCGGCGGGTGATCGCCGTGCACGGCGACCGGCAGGAGTCCGCGCACGCCTTCCGCGAGGAGTTCGAGCAGCTGGTCGCCAAGCTCCCGAACGCCGAGGCCCACGTCTGGTACGAGCGCCCCGAGCAGGAGCGCCCCGCCGACCGCACCGGCCGGGTCGACCTCACCGGACTGGAGGTCCCCGCCGATGCCGTCGCCTACCTGTGCGGCCCGCTGCCGTTCATGCGCGCCGCCCGCACCCAGCTGCTCGCCGCCGGCGTGCCCGCCGCCGACATCCACTACGAGGTGTTCGGCCCGGACCTCTGGCTCGGCCAGGACAGCTGACGCCCCGCCGGGCCGCCGCACTCGAAGCATCCGGGTGCGACGGCCCGACCGGTCAGAGCGCCGCGGTGATCGCGTCCCACAGGGCCACCCGGGCGCGCAGCGCCGTGCGGACGGTCGCCCCGCACTGCTCCCAGCGCTCGGTGTCGTCACCGCACAGGTCGATCAGCATCTGCATCGCCATCGGCGTGTGCTGCTCGCCGTCCACCTCGATGTGCCGGGCCAGGTAGTCCTTGAAGACGGTGAGCCGTCCGTCGGCGTCGTCGATCCGGACCACCTGCTCGAACATCTCCGGAATCAGGTCCTCCCGGCCGAACGCGAACGCGGCGGCCTGGCAGTGCACCGGGGCGTCCTCGATGATCCCGAACGTGACGGCCGCGAACTCGGCCGCGGCGGGCGGGATCTCCGCCACCTTGGCGGCCTCCGCCACCGACCGGCCGGAGCGGATCGCGGCCAGGAACGCCTCCACGGGGGCGGTGTCCGCCCCCGCCCGGGCCATGCCGTCCAGGTACAGCTCGAAGTGGCTGATGTACCCGTCGCCGAGCTCGTCGCTCTCCTCGACCAGCACGATCTCGTTGATCAGCCGGCGGCTGGCCGTCGGGCCGTCCGGCAGCCACGGCAGCGTGACGCAAGTGAGCTGCCGCTGCAGGCACTTGAGCAGGGACATGAAGTCCCAGACGGCGAAGACGTGGGTCTGCTGGAAGGTCCGCACCTTCTCCAGCGTGTCCAGCGACAGGTACATCGGGTGGGAGACCACCTCGCGGCGGACCTCCTCGATGGACTCGCGCAGGGCGGTCAGGCCGGGGTGGCTGCGGTCCCAGTGGTAACGGTCGCTCATGGCTGCTCTCCTCGTGGTGTGTGATGAGGGGGACGAAGGCGGCGTGGGTGGACGCTGCGGGGGAGTTACTTCAGTACCGCGCGGACGGCGTCCCGAAGCTGGTCGGCGCCGGGCTGCAGGGCCTGGTCCAGGCCCAGTGCGAACGGCAGCACCGCGCCGTCCGGGCGGGTGACCCGGCGCGGCGGGGCGAGCAGGCGGCACTCCTCGGCGGTGATCGCCAGTACCTCGGCGGCGAACCCGGCGAAGCGGTTGGAGTCGTCGGCGACGACCAGGCGGCCGGTCCGCGACAGCGACTCGGCCAGCGCGGCCCGGTCCAACGGGTACAGGGTGCGCGGATCGAGGACCTCGACGGACACCTCGTCGGCCAACTCCTCGGCCACCGCCAGTGCCTGGTGCACCAGGTGGCCGACGGCCAGCACCGTCACGTCGCTGCCCCGGCGGTGGATCCGGGCCTCGCCGAGCGGGACCGGGGCCAGCGGAGCGGTCACGTCCTCGCGGACGCCCAGCGCGCCGGCCGGGGCGAACAGCACCACCGGGTCGTCGTCCCGGATCGCCGAACTCAGCAGCCCGTACGCGTCGGTGGGCGTCGCCGGGACCAGCGTCTTGATGCCGACATGCGCGAACAGGCTGTACGGATGGTCGGAGTGCTGGCCCGCCCAGCCGGAGCGGGAACCCGAACCGGGCACCACCACGGTCAGCGGCACCCGCGCCTGACCGCCCGTCATCAGCGACAACTTGTGTGCCTGGTTGGCCAGTTGCTCGAACACCAGGAACAGCAGCGACGGGATCTGCAACTCGATCACCGGACGCATCCCGGCCAGCGCCGCGCCGACGCCCGCCGAGGTGAACGCCTGCTCCGACAGCGGCGTGTCCACCACCCGCTGCGCGCCGAACCGCTGCTGCAGGCCCAGCGTCAGACCGGCCAGGCCGGCGCCGACGTCCTCACCGAGCACGCACACCGCCGGGTCGGCCGCCAGCGCGTCCGACAGCGCGGTGTTCATCGCCTTGGCGTACGACAACAGCGTCACAGTGCCGCTCCCGACCGGGGCTTCAGCCCGCTCGCGTACAGGAAGTCTTCCGCTGACGATGGGTCAGGGACGGCAGATTCTTGCGCGAAAGTGGCGGCCTGCGCCAGTAGTTGTGTCACTTCGGTGTCGATTGTGTCCGCCTCGGGGAGGGCGGCCCGGGCTGACGCCAGCGGGTCGCGGGCCCGCCAGGACGCCACCTCCTCCGCAGTGCGGTAGGAGAGCCGGAAGCGCCGCTCCATGGTGTGGTGCGCCTCGAAGCGGTACGTCAGGCACTCCAGGAAGCTCGGGCCGCCGCCCGCCCGGGCCCGCGCCACGGCCCGGTCGGCGGCCGCCCGGACCGCCTCCACGTCCATGCCGTCCACCGTCTCCGCCGGGATGCCGAACGCCTCCGCCCGGCCGCACGCCGAGCCGCCCACCGCCGCGCCCGCCGGGAGCGTGGTGGCGTACCCGTTGTTCTCGCACACGAACAGCACCGGAGCCCGCCAGATCGAGGCCAGGTTGAAGGCTTCCAGGAGCACCCCCTGGTTGAGTGCCCCGTCACCGAAGAACGAGGCGACCACCCGGGGGTCACCCAGACGTTGCGAGGCCCAGGCCGCACCGACCGCGATCGGCGCGCCCGCGCCGACGATGCCGTTGGCGCCCAGGATGCCCAGCGAGAAGTCCGCGGCGTGCATCGAACCGCCCCGGCCCGCGTTCAACCCGTCGACGCGGCCCGCCAGTTCGGCCAGCAGCCGGCCCGGGTCGGCGCCCTTGGCCAGCACGTGCCCGTGCCCGCGGTGGGTGGAGGTCAGCCGGTCGGCGGGGTCGAGCGCCGCGCAGACGCCGACCGCCACCGCCTCCTGCCCGATGTACGGGTGGGTGCCGCCGACGATCAGGCCCGACCGCACCCACTGCAGCGCCAGTTCCTCGAACGAGCGGATCAGCCGCATCGCCCGGTACCGCCCCGCCGGGTCCGCCAGGTGCGGCAGGCTCACCGGCCCGACCGCCACAGCACCGGGCAGAACTCCGGGTCCGCGTAGTCCGGCCGGCCGTCCGCGTCGCGCCGCACCACCGCGTCGTGGTTGTACACCACCGGCGAGCCGTCCGGCTTCAGGTACGAGCGGTAGCGGTTGGAGCCGTCCTGCAGGTGCAGCGACACCGCCCGGCGCGGCTGCGCGGACCGGTTCGGGCCCGAGCCGTGGTAGGTGCGGCAGTGGTGGAAGGAGACGTGCCCGCGCGGGATCTCCACCGGCACCGTGCGCACCTGGGAGCCGTTGAACTCGGCGTTCTCGTGCAGCAGTTGCTCCAGCTCGGAGCGGTCCCGGGCGGCGAAGTGCCGGGTCGAGTCGTCCCCGCCGGGCCGCTCCTCCCAGCGGTGGCTGCCGTCCACCATGGTGATGGTGCCCATCTCCTCGGTGCAGTCGTGGAACGGCAGGAACGCCGTCAGCATCCGCTGCGAGGTGGAGGTCTGCCAGTAGTGCTTGTCGAAGTGCCAGGGCACCACGTTGCTCGGCTCGCCCGGCACCGGCGGCTTGTAGATCAGCGTCGACTGGAACAGCCGGATCTCCTCGGCCTGGGCGAGCCGCGCCGCGACCGCGCCCAGCAGCGGCTTGCGCAGGATCCGGCCGATCTCCTCGTGCTCGTAGTGCACGTAGTCGTTGTGCCGCTGCACCGGCCCGTCCGAGGGCTTCCAGGACGCCAGGTGCGGCGGCCGGGCGGGCAGTTCGCGGTCCCGCTCGCCCGCGTAGTAGCGCTCGGTGGCGGCCTGCAGCAGGTCCAGCTCGGCGTCGCTGAACAGCCGCCGCGACAGGTACCAGCCGTGCTCCGCGTACTCCAGCACCTCCTCGGCGGTCGGCAGCAGCGCCGACTCCTCCTCGGTCAGGGCGAACGGCTCGATGGTGGTGGTCATGTGAGGTCTCTCCTCTCCTCTCCTCAGCTGTCCGCAGTCAGCTGTCCGCGGTGGCGCGCTCGCGCTCCACCGCCTCGTACAGGGCCTTGATGTTGGCGGTGCCGAAGCTGCCCGCCCCGCGCCGCTCGACCAGCTCCAGGAAGAAGGTCCGGCGCGGGTGCGTCGAGCGGGCGAAGATCTGGAACAGCTCGCCGCCGTGGTCGCGGTCCACCAGCACGCCGGTCTCCCGCAGTTCGGCCACCGGGATGGCGGTCGGGCCGAGCCGGGCCTCCAGCGCGTCGTAGTACGCGCCGGGCGTGGTCAGGAACGCCACCCCGCGCGCCCCCAACTCCCGTACCGAGGCCGTGATCGAGGTCGTCGCGTAGGCCAAGTGCTGGACGCCCGCGCCGCCGTGCGCCTCCAGGAAGCCGTCGATCTGGCCGGCCGCCCGGGAGGTGTCCGGCTCCAGCAGGGTGAAGGTGATCGTGCCGCACGGGCTCTGCACCACCCGGGAGTCCATCGCCTGCTCGCCGACCTCGATGTACTCCCGGAAGATCTCCCGGAAGCCCAGCCCGCGCACCGCCCAGTCCACGGAAGGCCCCAACTGCCCGCCCGGCACCACGATCGCGACGTGGTCGAGCAGCAGCAGCGCGCCCTCGCCCGGGAGTTCGCCCGCTGGGAGCAGGTCGGCGGCGTCGGTGAAGCGCAGCGCCAGGTCGCCGAAGCCGGAGACCGTGCCGGCCCCGTCCAGGCAGCCGCCGCCGGCGTTCAGCGCCCGCTCGGCGGCCGCCGCGGCCGCGACCCGGTCCGCGTGGCGCAGCGCGATCACCGCGACGCCCTCGCCGTGCCGCCGCACCCATTCGGCGACCTGGTGCTCGGCCTCCACCGCGGAGGTCACCAGCACCCGGATCGAGCCCTGGTGGGCGAGCACCTGCGCGGTCCCCGGCGCGGTGACGGCGGGCGCGGTCAGGGTGAAACCCCAGTCGTCGCGCAGCTGCGCGGCGTACTTGTGGGCGTCCTCCGCGTAGTGTTCGGTGTAGGCGATGCCCGGCGCGGTCATGAATCCCCTCCGAGGTGCTTGGCCGGAATGCTCGGCGGGCCGAAGAGCAGGCTGAGGTTGTGGCCGCCGAAAGCGATCGAGTTGGACAGGGCGTGGCGCACGACGGTGTGCTCGGCCGCGCCCCGGACGTGCCGCAGCGCGCAGTCCTGGTCCGGCTGTTCGAGGTTCAGCGTGGGCGGCAGCAGGCCCTCGGCGACGGCCAGCGCGGACACCGCCGCCTCCACCGCCCCGGCGGCGCCCAGGAGATGGCCGGTGGCGCCCTTGGTGGAGCTGACGAACGGCCGGTGCGAGCCGAACACCTCGCGCAGCGCCGCGGCCTCCGCCCGGTCGCCCAGCTTGGTGCCGGTGCCGTGGGCGTTGACGTAGTCCACGGCCGACGGGCCGAGGCCGGCGGAGCGCAGCGCGGCCCGCATCGCGGAGATCGCTCCCGCGCCGTCGGGGCGCGGCATGGTCGGGTGGTGGGCGTCGGTGGCGGCGCCCCAGCCGGCCAGTGCGGCGTACCCGGACGCGCCGCGGGCGGCGGCGTGCTCGGCGCGTTCCAGCACCAGCACGGCGCTGCCCTCGCCCAGCACGAAGCCGTTGCGGCGGGCGTCGAACGGCCGGGAGGCCTGCTGCGGGTCGTCCCAACCGGCGGCAAGGGCACGGGAGTTGTCGAACGCGGCGGCAATGGTGGGATGCAGCGGGGCCTCCGCGCCGCCGCACACCACCACGTCGGCCTCGCCGCCGCGGATCAGCCGCAGACCCTCGGCGACGGCCTGCGCGCCGGCCGCGCAGGCCGTGATCACGGCGGAGCTGTAGCCGCGGATGCCGTGTTTGATGGCGATCCGGGCGGCCGCCATGTTCGAGAGCATGCCGGGCAGCAGGTAGGGGCTGACCGCGGCCCGGCCGCGTTCGCGCCGCCCGGCGGCCTGCTGCTCGTAGCTCTCCAGCCCGCCGCCGCCGGTGGCGAGCACCACCGCGACCCGCTCCGGGTCGGTGTCCTGTCGGATCGTCAGCCCGGCGTCGGCGAGGGCGTCGTCGGCGGCGGCCAGCGCGAGCAGCAGGAAGCGGTCGGCGCAGCGGGTCTCGGTCGGCGGCAGCACCTCGGTGGCGGGCACGTCCGGGGAGATGCCCGCCACCTTCAGCCAGCCCGCGGCGGGGTGGCCCTCGGGCGGGGCGGTCAGCCCGGAGCGGCCGGCGGCGAGGGCCCGGAACACCTCGGGGACGGCCCGGCCGAGCGGGGTGACCCAGCCGATGCCGGTGACCTGCGCGGTGACCGGCGTGCTCATCGGGCCCCGGCTCCGGGGCCGGTCGCGGCTCCGGCCTCGGAGAGGTGGCGCTGGCGCAGCAGCACCTTGCGGACCTTGCCGGTCGGGCCGACCGGGATCCGCCCGTCCGGGACGGGAAGCACGGCGCGGACCACCTCGGCGACGTGCGGCTCCAGCGCGGCGAGCACCTCGGCGGTGCGGTCGGCGTCCTGGTCGGCGGCGGGGTCGAGCTGCAGCAGCACGTCGGCGACGACCCGTTCGCCGTCGTGGAACGCCACCACGGTGCAGTCCAGCACGTCCGGGCAGGCCGCGAGGACCCGCTCCTCGGAGGCGGCGGTGTGCAGGCGGCGGCCGTCGCCGAGGTCGACCGTGTCGACGGCGCGGTCCACGTGGTAGTAGTAGCCGTCCTCGTCCCGGTACATCAGGTCGCCGGTGAGGAAGTAGTCGCGGACCCGGGTGCGGTGGGTGGTCACCGAGTCGTTCCAGTAGCCGGGCGACAGGGTGGGGGAGCGGGTGCCGAGTTCGCCGACCTCGCCGGGGCCCAGCTCGTTGCCGTCCGGGTCGAGGATCGCGCAGTCGACGAAGGCGTGCGGGCGGCCCACGCAGCGGCCGTAGCGGTCGGAGTCGACGGTGTGGGTGATGAAGAAGTGCGAGTGGCCCATCTCGGAGGAGCCCAGGCCGTCGATGAACACCGATCCGGCGGTGCGGACCCGGCCCTGCCGGGTGGCGGTCTCCCGGGAGCCCTGGGCGACCAGGCGGCGGATGTGCGCCTCGTGCGCGCAGTCGCCGGTGTTCCACCACAGGCCGACGGAGGCCAGGTCGCGGGCGGCGAGGTCGTGCCGGGCCAGGTCGGCCCAGGTGGTGGCGAAGCCGTACACGCCGAGCGGGTGCCAGCGCTCCACGACGTCCAGCACGACGGCGCCCGACTGCTGGGACAGCAGGTGCAGCTGGGCGTCGAAGCTGAGCGCCAGGTTGACCGCGATCAGGGTGGCGGCGTGCGCGGCGGGCAGCGCGCTGAGCACCCGGTCGATGCCCTGCGGCCGGGGCAGCAGCAGCCGGTGGCGGATCGCCGCGTACAGGCTCTGGTGCGAGTGCAGCACCGCCTTCGGCAGGCCGGTGGTGCCGGAGGAGTGGGTGATCGCCACCGGGTCGGTGGGCCAGTGCCGGTACGGGGCGGGCGCCGACTCCGGGTCGCCGGAGCCGAGTTCGGCGGTGTCGGCGAGGATCGGGGCGCCGAAGTCCTGGTCGGCGAGGGCCTTGGCGTGCTCGGCGTCGGCGAGCAGCCCGACCGCGTTCAACCGGCGCAGGTAGCGGGTCGAGGTGTCCGCGTCCAGCGCCGGGTTGAGCAGGGCCGGGATCGCGCCGAGCCGGCTCAGGGCCAGGAAGGCCAGCACCTGGTCGGCGGCGGCGGTCGCCTGCACGGCGACCGGGTCGCGGCGGCGGACCCCGAGCGCGTGCAGGGCCGCGGCCCTGGCCCGCACCGCCACGTCGAGTTGGCGGAGCGTCAGGGCCCGGTCGGCCGGGTGCCCGTCGACGGGGGTGTCGAAGGTCAGGGTCGGCGAGTCCAGGCCGAGGCCCTTCTCGACCCGGGTGGTCAGGACGTTGCCGGCGCCGACGGAGCTGTCCTCGGACAGCACGGCGCGCAGGGTGCGGATGCTCATGGTTCCCTGTTCTGGTCGTGGTGCGGGAGGCCGGTGGGGCCCGGGTCGCGCGTGGAGCCGCGGTGCGCGGACGGGCCGGGGACGTGAGGGGTGCGGAGCGGAGCGGACTCAGGGGGCGAGCAGGACGGCCGTGGCGTGGTCCGGCGGGCCCTGGACGGCGGTGATCGCGAGCACCTGGTCGGCGTCGCCGTCCTCGATCAGCAGCCGGGCTTGCTCGTGCAGCCGGTCCGGGTCCTCGAAGCCGGGGCCGAGGGCGACCACCGGGCCGTCGAGCTGCCAGCGGGCCGCGAGGTGGCCGAGCACCGCGTTCGGGTTGGACTGGAAGAACAGCAGCGGCGCCACCCGGCGGCCGGTGCCGGTGGCGCGGCCGAGCGCGTCCGCGGTGCCGGTGTCCCCGGTCGGGCTGGCCAGCAGCAGGGCGGTGCGCGGCGCGCCGGCGGCGGGCGGTGGCCCGTAGCGGCGGCGCAGGCAGCGTTCGGCGGTCTCGGCGACCAGCGGGCTGAAGCTGGACTCCACGAAGCCCGCGATCGGCGGGAGTTCGTCGTCCGGCCGGTCCGGCCAGGCCGCTTCGGCGAGCACCCGCAGCGGGCCGTCCAGCACCCGGGGCGCCGCCACCGGCGGTGCGTGGAGCGGGAGTTCGGAGGAGGGGGCGGTCATGCGGGGGCCACCAGGAGTGCGGTGTTGGCGCCGCCGAAGGCGGCGTTGACGGTGAGCGCCGGGCCGGGGCCGGCCGGGCGGGGGCGGTCGAGGACCAGGTCGAGCGCGCAGTCCGGGTCGGCGGCCTGCCAGCCGGCGTTGACCGGCAGCGAGCCTGCTCGCAACACGCCTACGGTGACGGCGAGTTCGAGCAGCGCGGAGGCCTCCAGGGCGTGGCCGTGCACGGACTTGGTGGAGCTGACCGGCGGGGAGCCGGCCGGGAACAGCTCGTGCAGGGCGGCGGCCTCGGCCTGGTCGCCGAGCTTGGAGCCCGCGCCGTTGGCGTTGACCCAGCCGATCGCCCCGGCGTCGGTGCCCGCCCGGCCGAGCGCGGAGCGCACCGCCCGGGCCAGCCCGACGCCGCCCGGGTGCGGTCGGCAGACGTGGAAGGCGTCCCCGCTGCGGCCCCAACCCGCGATCCGGGCCAGGGCGGTGCCGCCGCGCCTGCGCAGCGCGGGCGCGGACTCCAGCACCACGGCCACCGCCGCGTCGCCGAGCAGCATGCCCTGCCGGCCCAGGCTGAACGGCCGGACCGCGCCGTCCGCGGCGAGTGCCCGGCCGGCGTCGAACACCGCGAAGGTGTCCGGTTCGACCAGGTAGCCGGCGGCGACCACCACGCGGTCGCGGCGGCCCGCGGCGATCAGCGCGGCGGCGTCGGCGACCGCGGTGGCGGCGGCCACGCACGCCCCGGTGTACACCCGGGGCCGCAGACCGGTGCGGTCGCCGACCTCCGTCGCGACCGGACCGGCCCGCCGGTCGCCGTGCAGGGCGAGCAGCACCTCCGGTTCCCGGTCGTGGAGCGGGTCGTCGGTCGGCCCGGACAGCGCGCCCGCCTCGGCGAGCACCGCCACCAGCTGGTCGGCCAGCCGCGGCGAACCCGGGCCGGTGGCGGCCCGGTCGGTGCGGTACCCGGCGGTGGCGAACCGGTCCACGGGCGTGAACGCGGGCCGGCCGGCCAGCACGCCCTCGGTGAGGGCGGGCAGGCCCGCGCCGAACGCGGAGCGGACGCCGATGCCGCCGACCAGGACGGCGCGCCGCGGCGGACCGTTCCGGAGAGCGGACGAGGTCATGGCGCGGCTGCCCCCGCGTGCGGGTCCGCCCCGGCGGCGGCGAGCTGCGCGCCGAGCGCGGCGACCGCGTCGTCCACCGTCCGGATGGCGTCCAGGCGCTCGTCGTCGAGGTCGAGCTGGACACCGAAGGCCTGCTCGGCCTGGGCGATCAGCCAGGCCAGTTCCAGCGAGCCCAGGTGCTCGTCGACCTGCTCGGGGGAGCGGTCGCCGTAGCGGGCGAGCATCGCCAGCACCTCGGCGCGGCCGAGGACCGGGGGAGCGTCCTGCGGGCGGTCGTCCATCAGGCGGTGCCGACCGCGGACTTGGCGACCCGGGCGGCGACCTCGGCGCTGAACTCGTCGATGGTCATCAGCGCGGTGGACTCCATGTCGTCCAGCTCGAAGCGGATGCCGAACTCCTCCTCGACCTGCACCGCCAGGTCGGCCAGTGCCAGCGACTCCAGGTCGAGGCCGGCCGGGCCCAGGTCGGTCTCCGAAGTGACCTGCGAGACGTCGTAGTTCATCGACGCCAGGGTGGTGAGGACGAACGAGCGGATCTGTTCCTGCATGAACTGACTCTCTCCAGCGCGTCGGGACAAGGGTGTTCGGGTTTCCGGGCAGCGCGCACCGACGGACGGGCGGACGGCGTCTGGACCGGCCGGCCCGGCCGGGGCGGCGGTGCACCGGAACGGGGGGAGAAGGACTCGGGTGGATCAGCGGGCGGCGTCGGCCTGTCGGCGCAGGGCGGCGGCGTCCCGCAGCAGCTTCCCGGTGGCGGTCCGGGGCAGCTGCGGCAACAGGTGCAGGCGGCGGGGCAGCTTGTAGCCCGCCAGCTCCTCGCCGAGCAGGTCGCGCAACCTGTCGGCGGCGCCGCCCGGTTCGGACGGCGGGGAGCACGTGCCTTCGGTGGTCGAGGCGTACGCCTCGATCGCCCCGTCGGCGAACACCACCACGGCCTCGACCACGCCGGGAAGCCCGGCGAGGGACTGTTCGACCTCGTTCAGGTCGACCTTGAGGCCGCCGATGGAAATCTGCGAGTCGCGCCGGCCCAGCACGGTCACCCGGCCGGTGTCGGCGTCGATCAGCGCGGCGTCCCGGGTGTGCAGCAGCCCGTCCGACCAGCGGGTCGGATCGGTCGGCCCGAGGTACGGCGACTGCGCCCGGACGATGTGCAGCTCCCCGTCGGCGACCGAGAGCTCCATGCCGTGCACGGGCTCGACCGCCGGATGGTGACGGCCGGCCAGGTCGGTGGCGATCACCCCGACTTCGGTCATCCCGTACATGGTGCCCAGCGGCACGCCGTAGCGCGCGCGGAACGCCGCGGGCAGCTGCGGGCGCACCAGCTCGCCGGCCACGATCATCCGCCGCAGCTGCGGCAGTTCCGGCGGCGCCGCCACCGAGGCGAGCAGCTCCGCGTGGAACGGCACCCCGATCACGGTGGTCGGGGCGGTGCCCTCGCCGACCGCGGTGAGGATGCCCGCGGGGGTCATCCGCTGCGGCACCACCAGTTCGACGCCCGCGTGCAGGGCGTGCAGCAGTCCGCCGACCAGGCCGAGGACGTGCACCGTCGAGGACAGCAGCACCGTCCGCTCGCCGCGGGCCGGGAACTCCGGCAGCCGGGCGTAGCAGTCGAGTTCGCGCTGCAGGTCGGCGGCCGTCCGGGCGATCACCTTGGACGGGCCGGTCGAGCCCGAACTGAGCTGCACCAGGGCGTGCTCGGTGGCGGCCGCGGCCCCTCCCGGAAGCGGGTGGAACTGCGGTCGGCCGTCGGCGAGTTCGACCAGCACCCGGGGGTGCAGCCGGTCCACCGCGCGGTCCACCTCGACGGCGGTCAGCCGGTGGTCCAGCAGGACCGCCTGGGCGCCGGAGCGCCAAGCGGCCAGCAGCACGGCGACGAACTCCGACGACGGCGGCATCCGCAATGCCACCGTGCCGTGCTCGCCCAGGCCGGCGGCGGCCAACTGCCGCTGCCGCTCGGCCACCAGTGCCCGCAGCGTCCCCCTGGTCACCGGAGCGCCGAAGCGCAGGCACGGTTCGCCGTCCGGTCCGGCGAGTAACTGCTCGTCGACCCAGTCCGCGGCAACCGTGCGGCCGCGCACCGGGGTTGGGGTAAGCGTCAACGCAACTCCACGCGCTTGTATGGGAAGCATGGGTCGGAAGTTGTGATGCTTCAGTGTGGATCCCCCGTCGGTGCCGACCTTTGCACGGGACCGCATCAAGGGTCAAGGTCTATACCAGTGGCTGGCTGGCCCCTACGCTGTCCAACGTTTTCGCACCAGTTGACGGATCATCAGGAGGTTCGAACGCGATGGTTCCGCTCACGCTGGCGGAGCACGGCACGCTGGCGAAGGCCCGGCTGCCCGCCGTGATCTGGGACTTCTTCGAAGGCGGAGCGGGCGCCGAATGGACCGCGCGCGCCAATCTGGACGCCTGGCAGCGGCACGTGCTGCGCCCGCGCGTCCTGGTGGACGTCTCCGCGCCCGACAGCGGGACCGAACTGCTCGGCGCCCGGCTGGCCGCCCCGCTCGGCGTCGCCCCGATGGCCTACCACCGGCTGGCCCACCCCGACGCGGAGTGCGCCACCGCCGAGGCCGCCGCCGACACCGGTACGCTGCTGGTCGCCAGCATCTTCGCCAGCCGCACCCTGGAGCAGATCGCCGCCGCCGCACCCGGCGCGCCGCGCTGGCTCCAGCTGTACTGGCTGCGCGACCGCGAGGCGCTCGCCGCGCTGGTCCGGCGCGCCGAACAGGCCGACTACCGGGCGCTGGTGCTCACCGTCGACGCACCCAAGGTCGGCCGCCGGCTGCGCGACCTGCGCAACGCCTTCGCGCTGCCGCCCGGCCTGACCGCCGCCAACCTGGACCCGGCCCTGACCAGCGCCGCCGGTCGGGCTGCGCCCGGCCGCTCCGGCATCGAGGAGCACTCGCGGCAGCAGTTCGACACCCGCATCACCTGGGCCGACCTGGCCTGGCTGCGTGCGCGCACCACGCTGCCGCTGGTGCTCAAGGGCGTGCTCACCGCCGAGGACGCCCGGCTCGCCGTCGAGCACGGCGTGGACGCGCTGGTGGTCTCCAACCACGGCGGCCGCCAGCTCGACGGCGCCCCGCCCGCGCTGGCCGCGCTGCCCGAGGTGGTCGACGCCGTCCCCGCCGCGCTCCCCGTGCTGGTCGACGGCGGCCTGCGGCACGGCGCCGACCTCGCCAAGGCGCTCGCGCTCGGCGCCCGTGCCGCGCTGGTCGGCCGCCCCGTGCTGTGGGGCCTGGCGCACGGCGGCGCGGAGGGCGCGCGGGCCGTGCTCGACCTGCTGCGCGAGGAGCTGCTCGACACCATGGTGCTGGCCGGCCGGCCGACCCTGGCGGACCTCGACCGCACCGCGCTGGGGCCCTGGCCGCCGCACTGATTTCGGCGTCGCTCTCCTTATATATAGGGGAGGGTGACGGAGCATCGTCAAAGAGGGCTGCCGTATCGCCCCACGCACGCACGAGAGGATCCCGTGGCGACCACCGCACAACCCGAACCCGCCCCCGCCCGGCCCGGTCCCACCGCGCCCGGATCCGCCGCGGCGGACCCGTTCGCGGACTGGGACTGGGAGGACCCGGAAGGGCTCAGCGCCCGCACCGACCGGTTCACCGAGGACCTCGCCCGGTGCCGCAGCATCGACCTGGTCCGCCCCGAACTTCCGTACACCCACCAGGACTTCCAGAGCCTCGGGATCACCGGCGTGGAGTTCGCCGCGTTCCGCACCCGCCACCCGCACGGCCTCGGCACCGACCTGGTCGGCCTGCACACCGACCAGGACGCCACCCGCCCCGGACCGGTCTACCGGATCGACGGCGCCCACCTGTTCACCCAGCTCGACATCAGCAAGCCGCTGCCGTTCGCCGACCGGAGCGTGGACTGGGTCTACGCCGAGCACCTGATCGAGCACGTCCCGCTGGGCGTCGCCGTGCCCTGGCTCGCCGAGGTCCGCCGCATCCTGCGGCCCGGCGGACTGCTCCGCCTCACCACCCCCGACCTGGCCCGCTACATCGACGGCTACCTCGACCGGCGCGAACAGTTCTTCAACCGGCACCGCCGCCGCCTGCGCACCATGCGGGTCGGCCCGCCGATGCCGGAGCGCCGCGCCTTCATGCTGAACCAGATCTTCTACCATTTCGGACACCGGTGGATCTACGACGAGGCCGAGCTCCGGTACGTCCTCGACCGCGCCGGGTTCGCGGAGTTCGCGATCGAACGGCGCGCGTTCCAGGACGGCGCCCGCCCCGACGTCGCCGACCTCGACACCGCGTTCCGCAAGGACGAGTCGATCTACCTGGAGGCCGTCGCCCCCGGAGGAGCGAGCTGATGCCGCTGCACCCCCAGGCCGAGGCGGTGCGCGCCCGCCGCGCCGCCGCCGGCACCCCGCCGCTGTACACCCGCACCCTGGAGGAGGCCCGCGCCGCCGACCTCGCCGACCTGCGCGCCGCCGCCGGCACCGGCGAAAGCGTGCACAGCGTCCGCGAGTTCGTGCTCGACGGCCCCGGCGGGCCGCTCACCCTGCGGCACTACCTGCCGAAACCCGTCGTCGACGGCGACCCGCCCGGCCCCGCCCTGCTCTACCTGTACGGCGGCGGGTGGGCGCTCGGCTCGCTGGAGACCGGTGACCCGGTCTGCCGCTCGCTCGCCAACGCCACCGGCGCCGCCGTCCTCGCCGTCGGCTACCGGCACGCCCCCGAACACCGCTTCCCGGCCGCCGTCCACGACTGCTACGCCGCCCTGGAGTGGATCGCCCACAACGCCGACCGCCTCGGCCTCGACCCCGCCCGCCTCGCGGTCGGCGGCGACAGCGCCGGCGGCAACCTCGCCGCGGCCCTCACCCTGCTCGCCCGCGAGCGCGGCGGCCCGGCGATCCTCCACCAGCTGCTGGTCTACCCGAACACCGACCACCGGGTGCCCGGCGGGAGCGAGCGGACGGCGGGCACAGCCGCCGACGACCAGGACCCCGCGCTGTTCAACCGGCACTCGGTGGCCTGGTACTGGTCGCACTACCTGGCCGAGCCGGCGGACGCCGCGAACCCGCTGGCCTCGCCGTTGCGGGCCGCCGACCACCGGGGGCTGCCCGCGGCGACCGTGATCACCGCCGAGTACGACCCGCTGTGCGCGGAGGGCGAGGAGTACGCCGAGGCGCTGCGGCGGGCCGGCGTGCCCGTCGAGCTGCGGCGCTACGCCGGGATGCCGCACGGGTTCTTCGCGATGCCGGGCCTGCTGGACGACGGGCGGGCAGCCCAGCTGTTCGCCGCCGAACGGCTGGTGGCGGCGTACGCGGAGGGCGGGCGGTGAGCCGGCTGCTTCAGCTCGCGGACCTGCACGGTTCGCTCGCGGACCCGCTGCTGGACGCGATGACCTTCCTCAACGAGGTCACCGGTCGCTACCCCGAGGCGATCTCCTTCGCACCCGGTCGCCCGTACGAGGAGTTCTTCGACCCGGCGGACATCCCGGTGTTCCTCGCGGAGTACCTGGGCCACCTGCGCGAGGAGCGCGGGCTTACGGAGCACCAGGTCCGGCAGGAGGTGTTCCAGTACGGGCGCACCAAGGGGCTGATCGCGCCGCTGATCGCCCGGGCGCTGGCCGCCGACGAGGCGATCGAGGTCGACCCCGAGGCGCTGGTGGTCACCGTCGGCGCGCAGGAGGGCATGCTGCTGGTGCTGCGCGCGCTGTGCGCGGGGCCGGACGACGTGCTGCTGGTCTCCTCGCCCTGCTACGTCGGCGTGACCGGCGCGGCCCGGCTGCTCGACCTGACGGTCCGTCCGGTGCCCGAGGCCGGGCCGGACGGCGGGCTCGACCCGGCGGCGCTGGCGCAGGCCGTCCGGGAGCTGCGCGCCGCCGGTCAGCGGCCCCGGGCGTGCTACGTGGTGCCGGACTTCGCCAACCCGAGCGGCGCCAGCATGGACGAGCCGGCCCGCCGCCGGCTGCTGCAGGTCGCCGAGGAGACCGGCGTGCTGCTGATCGAGGACAACCCGTACGGCTTCTTCGGCCGCTCCGGGGCCGCCCGGCCCACCCTGAAGGCCCTGGACGGCGACCGCGGCAACGTGGTCTACCTGGGCTCCTTCGCGAAGACCTGCTTCCCCGGCGCCCGGGTCGGCTACCTGGTCGCCGACCAGCGGGTGGTCGGCCCGGACGGGGCGCGGAGCCTGCTGGCCGACGAGCTGGCCAAGCTGAAGAGCATGACCACCGTGAACACCTCGGCGCTCAGCCAGGCCGTGATCGGCGGCATGCTGCTGCGCGGCGGGCTGCGCCTGCGGGAGGCGAACGAGCCCGCCCGGCAGTTCTACGCCCGCAACATGGACACCCTGCTGGCCGCGCTGGACCTCGCCTTCCAGCACCTTCCCGGGGTCTCCTGGAACCGGCCGGAAGGCGGCTTCTTCGCGGTCGTCACCGTGCCGTTCCGGGCCGACGCGCGGGCGCTGGACGAGTGCGCCCGCAAGCACGGCGTGCTGTGGACCCCGATGGACGGCTTCCACCCGGACGGCGGCGGCACGCACCAACTGCGGCTGTCCTGCTCCTACCTGACGCCGGAGCAGATCGTGGAGGGCGTGCGGCGGCTGGCCCGGTTCGTGGCGGAGCGGCTGCCGGACGGCGCCTGAGCGCAGCACCGAGCGGGGCCCGGCCGAGAGTGCCGGGCCCCGCTCGGGCGTGCGCGGGAGGAGCGGTCAGCGGATGCGCTGGGCGAACAGGCGGGCGGCCCAGGCGACCGCGAGGGCCATCATGAGGGCGGTGAGCAGCAGGCCGCGCCAGACCTCGGGGGCGTCCAGATGGCCGGCGAACAGGGCGCGCATGCCCTCCACGGCCCAGTAGCAGGGGTTCCAGGACGCGGCGGTGCGCAGCCAGGCCGGGGCAAGGGCGATCGGCAGCAGGGTGCCGGAGAGCAGCGCGAGGGGCTGGGCGATGGTGTTGACGACCGGGCCGAGCGCGGCGTCGGTGGGCACCAGCAGCGCCAGGCCGTAGGAGACCGACGAGGACATCAGCGCCATCAGCGCGAGCAGGGCCATCGCGAGCAGCAGGTCGAGGAAGCCGACGGTCAGGCCGAACGGGATGGCCAGGACGGCGATCAGGAGCGACTGGATCAGCAGCGCGGTGGTCTCCCGCAGGGCCCGGCCGAGCAGCAGTGCGACCCGGCTGACGGGCGTGACGCGGGAACGTTCGATGATGCCGGCGTGGAGTTCGCCGAGCAGCGTGAACCCGGTGAACAGGCCGCCCATCACGGCGAGCGCGGAGAGCAGACCGGGCACGTAGACGCGGTACGCGTCGGCGGTGCTGTGCGCGCCGGACGCGGCCAGCGCGGAGGTCAGCAGCGGGGCGAACAGCAGCAGGTAGCACAGGGGCTGGAGCAGTCCGACGGCGATCCAGGCGGGGGATCGGGCCATCAGGAGCAGTTGGCGCTGGTAGACCAGCCAGGTGTCGCGGGCGAGCTTCACGGGGACCTCGGGGGACGTCGGGTCGGGGGGCGGAGGGCGGCGGGCCGTCAGCTGTGCACGAGCGGGCGGCCGGTGAGGGCGAGGAACACGTCGTCCAGGCTGGGGCGCTGGAGCTGGACGTGCTCGGGCTCGATGCCGGCGGCGGCCAGGGTGCGCAGCAGCTGCGGGATCGCGGTGGCCGCGGAGTCCACGTGCAGGCGCAGGCCGTCCCCGTCGGACAGCGCCTCCAGGCGCTGGACGCAGGGGAGTTCGGCGAGCGCGCGCTCCGCGCGGGCGGCGTCCTCGGCCCCGGGCAGCCCGATCGTGACGGCGTCGCCGGAGATCTCCTGCTTGAGCTGCTCGGGGGTGCCCTCGTTGACGATGCCGCCGTGGTCGACGATGCCGATCCGGTCGCACAGGGCGTCGGCCTCGTCCAGGTAGTGGGTGGTGAGCAGCACCGTCATGCCCTGCTCGCGCAGGCGGCGGACCTCGGCCCAGACCTGGGCGCGGCTGCGCGGGTCGAGGCCGACAGTGGGCTCGTCCAGGAACAGCACCTTGGGGCGGTGGACGACGCCGAGGGCGAGGTCGAGGCGGCGGCGCTGGCCGCCGGAGTAGGTCTTGCAGGGGCGGTCGCCGAACTCGGCGAGGTCGAAGGCGGCCAGACCCTGTTCGGCGCGCTGGACGGCGTCGGCCTTGCGGATGCCGTACATCCGGGCCTGCAGGACCAGTTCCTCGCGGGCGGTGGCCTGGTCGGTGGTGCCGCCGCCCTGGGCGACGTAGCCGATCCGGCGGCGGACCTCGCCGGGCTCGGCGCGAAGGTCGGCGCCCGCGATGCTGGCGGCGCCGCCGTCGGGGACGAGCAGGGTGGCGAGCATCCGCAGGGTGGTGGTCTTGCCCGCGCCGTTGGGCCCGAGCAGGCCGTAGATCTCGCCCTCCTCCACGGTGAGGTCGATGCCGCGCACCGCGTCGACGGCGGTGCCGCGACGGGGCCGGTAGGACTTGCGCAGCCCCTTGGTGACGATCAACCCGGACTCCTGACGGTCGTTCTCGGTCGGTGGGGTGGAACGGCGGCGAGGTGGCGGCGGGTCGCACCGGCCGCATGCCGGAGCAGACCCTAGGGCGCGACCCGCCCCGCCGACAATGGTCTGGACCAGCTGGGGGCGTCGGGTCGGCGTGCTGCGCGGGCGAACCGTTCCAGGTGCCCGGCGGCGGCCACCGCACCTCCGCCGGCCAGCAGTTGACGCCCCAGCAGCTCGGCTGCCGTGCGGAGCCCGGGCAGGTCCAGGGCGGTCCGCAGCGCGGTGCGCAGCTGGTCCGAGGTGGCGGTGGCGAAGTCCACCGGCACGGCCGCGCCCAGTGCGGACAGGCGCGCGGCGGTGACCGGCTGGTCGTGCCGGATCGGGGCGACCACCAGCGGCCGCCCGTGGACCAGGGATTCGCCGACGGTGTTCATCCCGCCGTGGCACAGTACGGCGTCCACCGCCCCGCGCTCAAGCAGTTGCAGCACCGGGACCCGCTCGCAGCCGATCGTGCCGGGCGGCAGCGCCGTCCCGCCGGGGGCCGCCACCACGGCCTGGACGTCCGGGAGTTCGGCCAGCGCGGCGGCCGTCCGGTCCAGGAAGCCGCCCGCCACCTCGGCGGACAGGGTGCCCATGGTGACCAGCACCCGGCGCCGGCGCAGATCCAGCCGCTCCCAGGGGAAGGCGGGTTCGGGCCGGGCGGCGAGCAGCGGCCCGACCAGCGCGTAGTGCTCGGGCGTCGCGTCCAGGCCGAGCAGCGCGGCGCAGCTCGCCGCGATCACCAGGTGCGGGGAGAACCGCGGGTCGGTGAACTCGGCGGCCGGCAGCCCGGCCCGCTCCCACAGGCCGCGCAGCACCCCGTCCCGCCAGGCCGTCAACTCGCCGTCGCCGCCCAGCGGATCGCCGATCTCCAGCGAGGACGGTGCGAAGGTCGCCCAGGGCACGCCCGCGCCGTGCGCGGCCAGCGCGCCGGCCGGGCTGTGCTGGTCGACCAGCACCACGTCCGGCCGCCACTGCTCGACGGCGCGGCGCACCGCGCCCAGCGTGAACCGGGTGTGCGGCGCCACGAAGCCGTCCCAGAGCGAGCGGACCGCGGCGGCGCCGCCCGCCGCCTGCTCGCGGAACACCCGGGCGCCGGTCGGGTGCACCACGGCGTCCGGGCCGAGCACCGGGCGCAGCGCCGACTCCGGCCCGACCCAGGACACCAGGTGGCCGCGGTCGGCCCAGGCCAGCGCCAGGGCGCGGGCCGGCAGCAGGTGCCCGGTCAGCGGGGGCGCCACCACCAGCAGGCGCAGCGGGGGGTCGGAGACGTCGGACGGCATGGGCGGGTCCCTTCACGGGGGCAGAGGCGGGTCAACCGGGCACGCGACGGCCGGGATTGACGGAGCGCCAGGGAGAGATTCGCACGTGTCGTGTGCAAACGAGGGGGAACTGGTACAGACCACAGGGGGGAGGTGCGAACGAAGCGCCGGAGATCCCTTGTGCGGGCCGGTGAGGCGACGGAATACTAGCCCGCGTGACCGCTCTGGAAGCAGTCGCCGTCCACCTTCCGCCCACCGCCGAACCGATCGAACTGGTCGGGGAGCGCCTTGGGCTGACGGACCGTCAGGTCAGGCTTTTCCGCCGGTTCCACGGCCTCGACCAGGTCCGGGTGGACCACGACGGAGACCTGACCGATCTGCTCACCGCCGCAGCGACGGCCCTGGCCCCGCTGCGCGGGAACGAACACCGTGTGAAGTACGTGCTGCACGCGCGCAGCCTGCCGATCGCGGCGCCCTACCCGCACAACCCGCTGCACGAGGTGCTCGGCCGTCTGGGGCTGACGCACGCACGTGCCTTCACCATCACCCACCACGCCTGCGCCGGCACTCTGCTGGCCCTGGACGTGGCCGGTCGGCTGCTGGCGGCAGAATCCGACCCCGAGGCGCTGGCGTTGATCCTGGCGGGCGAGAAGACCTTCACCCGGGACGCCCGAATCGTCCCGGAGACCGCCCTGTTCGGCGAGGGGGCGGCCGCCTGCCTGGTGCGGGCCGAAGGCGAACACGACCGCGTGCTGTCGTACGCGGTCGACCAGCACGGCGAGTTCGACGGGCGACTCGCCGACGATCCGGAACTGATGGTGCGCTACCAGCGCAGCTACCCGGAGCTGATGGTCGCCGTGATGCAGGCGGCACTGGACGACGCCGGCGAGAGCTGGGAGTCGATCCGGCTGCTGCTGCCGCACAACGTCAACCAGATCTCCTGGCAACGGATCTGCCGCCAGATCGGGTACCCGCCCGAACGCGTGGTGCTGGACAACGTCCCCGCGGTGGGGCACAGCTTCGCCGCCGACGTCCTGCTCAACCACCACACCGCCACCGGCCGCGGCCTGCTCCGCCGCGGCGACCGCTACCTGGTCGCCGCGTCCGGAATCGGCGCGACCTTCGCCGCCATGGTGCTCCAGCACTGAGCCGCGCACCGCCCCTCCCGGGGGCGGACCCGGCCCGGCGGCGCGGCGGTGTGCCCGTCGACACCTCGCCACCCAGTCAACCGCCGCACGCGGCCCGCCGTTCGGGCCGCCGGCCAGATAGGGAATCGCCATGACCGACTCCGCCCTGCCCGAAAACCCCGCGACCGCCGCGGACAGCGCCGTCGACCCCGAGCTGCGCGGCCGCGCCCTCGACGGCATCCTGCTGCTGCTGCCCCGGGTGCTCAAGCGCGAACTGCCCGAAGTCGGCGAGAACGCCTGCCTGTTCGACGAGGTCGGGCTGACCTCCGCCGCCACCCTGGAACTCATCCTGGAACTCGAGGACCACCTCGACGTGCAGATCGACGTCGAAGGCATCGACCAGGACGACCTGCGCTCGGTCGGCACCCTCGCGGGCTTCGTCGCCGGACACGTCATCGCCGAGGACTGACGACCGTGCGCGTCCGCGGACCGCTGCCCCCGACCACCCTGCCGCGCACCGCCTCCGCGCTGCGCCTGACCGCCGCCCACGCCCTCGACCTCGACGGCCACTCCCCGCTCGCCGCCGACCCCGACCTGCGCACCTTCACCGCCGACCTGGCCCGCCCCTACGGCCTGGAACTCGACGAGGACGCGCTGGCCGGGGCCCGCGGCCAGTCCTACCTGGCCCTCGCCGAACCCGCCGTCGCCCGCCTGGTCGACGACACCCGCCCCGTCGACCTGCTGGTGCTGGTGTACGCCGGCCCCGACGTCCGGCCCGGGCAGTCCGTCGCCATCCAGCTCAGCGGAGCGTGCCCCGGCGAGCCGCTGTCCTTCGCCCTCTGCGACGAGGGCGCGGGCGGCGCCTTCAGCGCGCTCCGGATCGCCGACGCCTACGCCCGCACCGGCGGCGCCCGGCGCGCCCTGCTGATCGCAGTGGAACAGGCCGACCTGCACCACCGCCCGCACCGGCCCGCCCGGCTGCCCGACCGGCACTCCGCCGCCGCGCTGCTCTGGGAGTCGGACGGCGGCGGGCGGGCGCTGCAACTCACCGCGCAGGAAACCGATCTGATGGAACCTCAGATTGTCCAAGCGCTGCGGAAGTTGTGCGGCGAGCTGCCCGAGGACACGCTCCTGGTGCTCGGACCGGGACTGGCCGCGGTCGACGCGCCGGACGGAACGGCGAGCCTGCGCGCCCGCGCCGGCAACCCGTACACCGGCGGATGGGCCGCGCTCGGCGCGGTCCTCACCGACCCGCAGCACGCGGACCGGCCACTGGCCCTCGCCGACTTCGAACCCGAGACCGGCCGGCTCGACCTCGCCTGCTGGACCCGGCCCGAGCACCAGGAGGCGCAGCCGACATGACCGAGATCTGGCTGATCCCCACCGACACCGGCCCCGAACAGGCCCGCGCCCTGCTGGCGCTGCTCGACCCCGCCGAACGCGCCCGCGCCCGGAGCGCCCCCGCCGGACCGCAACGGCACCGCTTCATCACCGCGCACGCCGCCGCGCGGCTGCTCACCGCGGCCGCCGCCGGCCTGCCGCCGGAGCGGATCCGCTGGCGGCACGGCCCGCACGGACGCCCCGAACCGGACGGGCTGGACGGACGGTTGAGCGTCAACCTGTCCACCGCCGGGCCGTGGGCGCTGTTCGCCGTCGAGCGCCGCCCCGCCGACGGCGGCGCCATCGGCGTCGACCTGGAGCCCGTGCCCACCGTGGAGGCCGCGGCGCGGCTCGCCCGCCGCTACTACCCCGAGGCCGAAACCACCGGCGACGCCGAGGAGTTCACCCTGCGCTGGACCCGCAAGGAGGCCTACACCAAGGCCCGCGGCGGCCGCCTCGCCGACGGCCTGCGCACCCCCGCCGGCCCGACCGGCACCCCGGGACCGCACCGGCTGTACGGCCCGCTCGGCCCCTGCACCGTCCGCGACCTCCCCGCCCCGCCCGGCCACCGCGCCGCCCTCGCCCGCACCGGCACCCGCCCGCTCCCCCCGCCCAACCTGCGCCGCTACCCGATCGACGCCCCCGAACTGCTCGCCCGCCCGGACGCCCCCGACCTGTTCGGCCGAGCCGCCGACGGCGAACTCGTGCACCGGGCGCGAGAAGGCGAGCAGCTCGGTCGGGCGGACGCCGCCGAGCTGTTCGGCGCCCGCGAGCAGTCGGACCGCGCCGCGCCGCGGGTTCTCGTCGCTGCGCGGGACTCCGGTGCTCCGCAGCCATGCACCGATCCGCCGGGCCGCGCTGCGGGCGCTGGCCCGGGCGGGGCTCACCGTTCCTTCGCCGTTCGCCGGCCCTGACCCTGAGGCAGAACATGAACCGCCATCCCGACGACGCCACCCCGCTGGCCACTGCCGCGCCCGGCGTCCAACTGCAGCCCGCCGCGTACGAGAAGCTGCTCGGTGCGCTCCGCGACTCGATCGGGCGGCTGGCCGCCGAGGAGTCCTTCGAGCGGCTGGTCGTACCGCCCGTGATCTCCCGGGCCACCATCGAGCGGGCCGGGTACGCCGCGTCCTTCCCGAACCTGCTGGGCACGGTGCACAGCTACACCGGCAGCGCCGCCGACTGGCGGCGGCTCTCGCCGCTGATCGCCGAGGACGGCCCCTGGCACGTGCAGCAGGAGATCTCCGACCTGGTGCTGCTGCCCGCCGCCTGCTACCCCGTGTATGCCACGCTCGCCGGGCGGGACCTGGAACAGCCCGTCCGGTTCAGCGTCGAGGCGCAGTGCTTCCGGCAGGAGGCGACCGCCGAGGCCGGCCGGCTGCGGACCTTCCGAATGGCCGAACTGGTCACCGCGGGCACCGCGGAGCACTGCCAGAACTGGCGCGAGCACTGGCTGCAGCGGGTCGCCGACTGGATGGAGACCCTCGGGCTGAAGCCGTCGATCGAACTCGCCGACGACCCGTTCTTCGGCGGCGGCCGCCGGATCTACCAAGCGGCCCAGCGCGCGCAGGAGTTGAAGTTCGAGCTGCGGGTCCCGGTGGCGGAGGGCCTGCCGCAGGCGATCGCCTCCGCGAACATCCACAAGGACCACTTCGGCGAGGCGTTCGAGTTCACCGCCGGCGGCGAGCGCGGCAACACCGCCTGCACCGCGTTCGGCCTGGACCGGATCGCGCTCGCGCTGCTGCACACCCACGGCTCCCGCCCGGTCGACTGGCCGGAGCCCGTCCGCACCGCGCTGAACGGAGCCTGACGGCATGTCGGCCACCCGAGCCGTCACGGTCCGCTACCGGGCCGCCGCGCCCGAGACCGAGGGGCCGGTCACCCTCGGTCAGGACAACATGCTCCGCTGCCTGGGCAACGAACAGCCGTCCCGGGAGAAGAACGAGCCCTCCTCGCTGAACAAGCAGGCGAGCTGGATCGTCCCCGAGGGCGCCGACCTGGCGCGCTGCCTGGACGCCCTGCGGACCCTCGCCGAGCGGCACGCCGCCCTGCGCACCGTCTTCCGCGGTCCGGACGGCGGGTTGCCGGAGGTCCAGCGACAGCTCCAGGAGGGCGAGTTCACCGTCGAGGTGATCCCGCTCGGCCCGGACGAGGACGCCTCGGCCCGAGCGGACGCGTTCTGCTGGGACAGCCGCTGCCACCCGTTCGACCTCGCCGCCGACTTCCCGCTGCGCCTCGGCCTGCTCACCCGGGACGGCCGCCCCGTGCTGCTCGGCGTGGTGGTCTGCCACGCCCAACTCGACGGTGTGGCCACCGGGTTGCTGTTCCAGGAGTGGCTGGCCCTCGCCTCCGGCGGCGAACTGCCGCCGGCCACCGGCCCCACCCCGATCGAGGTCGCCGAACAGGAACGCTCCACCGGGGGACGGCGGCGCGCCCGGGCCGCCCTCCGCCACTGGAAGCGCATCCTCGACGAGGAGCCGTCCGCCGTCTTCGCCGACGACCGGGTCCGCTCCGGCGACATCATGCTGCACACCCTGGCCATCCGCAGCCGGGCCGGCGCCGAGGCCCTGGAACGGGCCGTCCGGCGCACCGCCAGCTCCAAGTCCGCCGTTCTGAGCGCCTGTTACGCCGCGCTCGCGGCCCACCGGGCGGCCCGGTCGACGGTGGTGATGGCCGCACTCTCCGCCAACCGGCACCGCTCCGTCCTGGCCGAGCACATCGGCACCCTCGCCCAGGACGCCCTGCTGGTCCTGGACACCGACTGCCCGGACCTCGACACCCTGATCGGCCGCACCCAGGCCGAGGCCCTCTCCGGCTACTGGCACGCCACCTTCGAGACCGAACGGCTCTGGGAGATCCTGGAGGACTCCGCCCTCCGGCGCGGCGCCCGGTTCGTCCGCGACGTCGTGCTGAACGACGTCAGCGGCACCGTCCCCGAGGAGATCGCCGCGCTGCGCCCCGGCCCCGCCGCCGAGCCCGACCTGACCTGGTACCCGACCGAACCGCTCCCCACCCGGCTGATGATCAACATCTGGCGCACCACCGGCTGCCTGGAGATCAGCCTGCACGCCCACCCCGACGTCCTCGACCGCGAGGAGACCGAGGGCTTCGCGCTCGCCCTGCTCCGGCTGATCGACCTCGCCGGACGGCGCAACGTCGCCCTCGGCCCCGAGGGTGAACTCGCCGAGCTCAGCGGCCTGCCCGTCGGCCGCCGCGAGAAGGGCCGCTGGGTGCAGGTCGGCCCCAACTGGGTCGACCTGGACGCCGTCGCCGACCGGGTCCGGGCCGTCCTGGCCGTCAAGGACGCCGACGTGAGCTGGGAGAACGGCGAACTGACCGCCACGGTGCCGACCGGGTGCGCCCTGTCGCCCACCGAGGCGCACGCCGCGATGGTCGCCGCGCTCTCCTGGCGCGACACCGTGATGGCCCCGCACCGCTACGTCCTCCCGTCCGGCACCGGCACCGGACGGGAGTGACCCCGGTCCACCGGACCGAGCATCACCGGCACCACCCGAACGGAGACTGACGAGATGTCAGCTGAAGAGACCGTCACCGTCCGCTACCGGGTCGACGCGCCCGGAGCGGACGGGCCGCTCACCCTCGGCCAGGACAACATGATCCGCTGCCTGCGCCACGACGAACCCTCCCACATGAACAAGCAGGCCACCTGGACCGTCCCGCCCGGCGCGGACCTCCCCGCCTGCCTGGACGCCCTGCGCACTCTCGCCGAACGCCACGCCGCCCTGCGGACCGTCTTCCCCGGCCCCGCCGACCGCCAGCCCGAACGCCAGCAGCTGCGCGCCGAAGGCGAGTTCACCGTGCGGGTGATCGCCCTCGCGGACGGCGAGGACCCGGCCGAACGCGCCGAGCGCTACTGCTGGGACGGCCGCCGGCAGGCCTTCGACCTGGCCGACGAGTTCCCGCTGCGCTTCGCCGTGCTCACCCGCGACCGGCGGCCCGTGCTGCTCCCCGTGGTCATCTGCCACGCCCAACTCGACGGCGTGGCCACCGGGTTGTTGTTCCAGGAGTGGCTCACCCTGGCCGCCGGCGGCACCCTGCCCGCGCCGACCGCGCCCACCCCGATCGAGGTCGCCGAACAGGAGCGGTCCAACTCCGGTCTGCGCCGCACCCGGGCCGCGCTCCGGCACTGGGAGCACATCCTCGCGCAGCAGCCGTCCGCGGTGTTCGCCGACGACCGGATCGGCCCCAACGACACCCGGCTGCCCACCCTCGGCATCCGCTCCACCGCCGGCGCCGCCGCCCTGGAGCGCGCCGCCGAGCGCACCGGCGCCTCCACCTCGGCCGTGCTGCTGGCCTGCTACGCCACCCTGGCGGCGCACCGGGCGGCCCGCAGCACCGTGGTGATGGCCGCGCTGTCCGCCAACCGCCACCGCCCCGGCCTGGCCGAGCACATCGGCACCCTGGCGCAGGACGCGCTGCTGGCCGTCGACACCGACTGCCCCGACCTGGACACCCTGATCGGCCGCACCCAGGCCCAGGCGCTGTCCGGCTACTGGCACGCCACCTTCGACGCCGAACGGATCTGGCAGCTGATCGAGGACGTCGCCGTCCGGCGCGGCGCCCGGTTCGCCCGACACGTGGTGGTCAACGACCTCAGCGGCACCGTTCCCGCCGAGGTCGCCGCCCGGCGCCCCGAACCCCCCGCCGACCCCGACCTCACCTGGTACCCCGCCGAGCCCACCCCGACCCGGCTGATGCTCAACGTCTGGCGGACCGCCGGCTGCCTCGAATTCACCCTGCACACCCACCCCGACGTCCTCGACCGCGAGGAGACCGAGCAGTTCGGGCACGCGCTGCTGCGCCTGCTCGACCTGGCCGGGCAGCGCAACGTCCGGCTCGGCGCCGACGGCGAGATCGGCGCGCTCAGCGGCCTGCCCGTCGGCCGCCGCGAGAAGGGCCGCTGGCAGCAGATCGGCAGCAACTGGGTCGACCTGGACGCCGTCGCGGACCTGCTGCGCACCGCCCTTCCCGTCGTGGACGCCGACGTGACCTGCGCGGACGGGGTGCTGACGGCCAGGATCGGGACCACGGGCGAGCCGCTCACACCGCGGGAGGCGCACGCGGCGGTGATGGCCGCGCTGCCCGGCCACGACACCGCGATGGCGCCGCACCACTACCTGCTGCCCGGAGGCGGCGGCAGCGGCCGGGACTGAGCGCGGCGGGTCGCCCGGGCGGCGCAGCAGCGGAGCGAGGCCCGGGCGCGTCGCACGCGGGGCGCGGGCCGCGCCCCGGCGAGGATGGGGAGCGAGCCACCCGACCCCTCTCAGCCGGAGCGCACCATGGAGCTGTTCCCGCCCCTGCCCCTGGAGTCCTGGGGGGACACCAAGGAGACCCTGCACCGCTTCACCCAGGTCATCGGCAAGATCCGGCTGGCGGGCAGCGCCCGGCGCAACCACTGGTGGAACGTCCCCTTCCACCTCACCGGACGCGGCATCACCACCCGCCCCACCGGCCCGACCCGCGGCGGCGACGCCTTCACCGTCGACTTCGACTTCACCGACCACCGGCTGTACGTGCGCACCCTGTCCGGCGCCGAGGACTCCTTCCCGCTGGCCGGGCGCTCCGTCGGCGACTTCTACCGCGACACCCTGCGGGCCCTGGTCCACCTGGACATCGACGTCCTCCCCGACCACCCCTACCCGTACGACCTGCCGGACGCGCACCGGCCGTTCGCCGACGACCACGAGCACCGCAGCTACGACCCGGACGCCGTCACCAGGTACTGGCGGATCCTCAGCCAGGTCGGCCTGCTGCTGGAGGAGTACGCCGCCGGGTACTCCGGCAAGACCAGCCCCGTGCACCACTTCTGGCACACCTTCGACATCGCCGTCACCCGGTTCTCCGACCGGGAGACCGAGCAGTCCACGGCGGATCCCGTGACCCGCGAGGCCTACTCCCGCGAGGTCATCAGCGCGGGTTTCTGGTTCGGCGACGACCAGGTGCCCGCCCCGGCCTTCTACTCCTACACCGCTCCGGAACCTGCCGGCCTGGAGACCCGCCCGCTGCACCCGGCCGCCGCCCGCTGGTCCCCGAACCGGGGCAGCCACCTCGCGCTGCTGATGTACGACGAGCTGCGGCAGGCCGCCGATCCGTGGGGAACGGCGCTGGAGTTCCTGGAGTCGGCGTACCGCGCGGGCGCGGAGCTGGCCGGCTGGGGCCGGCAGCGGGAGTGCCCGGGCGGGATCACCGACGCGAAGCTGCGGGTGCTGCCCGGAGCCGATCAGTAGGAGTGGCGCAGCCGGGGCCAGAGCACGGACCACGGAGCGACCGGGCCGCTGCACAGCAGGACCGGGGCGTGCTGCTCCTCGTTGGGGACACCCCGGCCGTTGTCGACCAGGGCGACCTGCCGGCAGCCGGTGAAGGCCCGCTCCACCTCCGGGTACGGCGCGGGTCGGACCAGCAGGACGGGCCCGGTCGCGCTGTCCGGGGGCGGGCCCCAGTCGGTGAAGGACATGTGGCCCGAGTACGGGGCGGGCAGGCCCAGTCGCGGGCCGTACAGCGCCAGCGCCCCGGCCTCGCCGTAGTCGGTGGCGAACACCACCGCGCGGGCCCGGTCGCCCGGCGGGATCTGCTCCCAGCCCGTCGCGACCGCCGAAGTCAGCTCGGGCCAGCCGACCTGTTCCGCGCTCTCCGGGTAGATCCAGGAGACGGCGGCGAGCTGACGCTCCGGCAGGACCGGCAGGGTGATCAGGCAGTTCACCAGCGCGGCGACCAGCAGCGCCGCGACCGGCCGCACCGGCGACCGCAGCCGCCGCGCCACCGGCTCGCAGCCGGCGGCCAGCACCAGCAGCAGCGGCGGCAGCGCGTAGTACGGCTTGCCGCCGAGGACCAGTACCAGGACGCACAGCGCCAGGTACCCGTACCCGATCGGGCGGGCCCACCGGACCTCCGGGTCGCTGCGCAGGCGGCGGAGCCCGGCCAGCCAGATCGGGATCAACACCGGTGACAGGTAGACCAGTTGCATGGGCACGAAGGTCAGCCGGTTGGTCGTCCCGTCCTGGTCGCTGATGCCGGAGGCGACGGTGAGCTGCGGCCAGCCGTGCCGGGCCTGCCAGTACAGGTTCGGCGCCGCGACCAGCAGCGCGACGGCCGCGCCCAGCGGGAGCCACCGGCCGCGCAGCACCTCGCGCGGGCCGGCCAGCGCGATCGCCGGGAGCACGGCGGCGGCCAGCAGCAGCACCAGGTCCTTGTTCAGCAGTGCGACGCCGACCGCCGCGCCGACCGCCACCCACCACCGGCGCTCGCCGGTGCGCAGCAGCCGCAGCAGCAGCACGCCGATGCCCGCCCAGGCGAACAGGTCGAAGCTCGCGGTGGACAGCATGTGCCCGACCGCCAGCACCATCGCCGAGACCGCCGTACCCGCCGCGGCCAGCACCTGGCCGGCCCGGTGCGCGCCCAACTCCCGTGCGGCGAGCGCGATCAGGACCACCGTGGCCGCGCACAGCAGCGCCGCGACCACCCGCATTCCGGTCGGGCTCCCGCCGAAGACCGCCGTGGAGGCGCGCGCCAACAGCGGCGTCAGCGGCGGCTGGTCGACATAGCCCCAGGCCAAGTGGCGCCCGGCGGAAAGGAAGTAGAGCTCGTCGCGGTGGAACCCGTAGCGGCCCGCCAGGGCGAGCTGGAGCGCCGCGACCGCCCCCGCCAGCCCGAGCACCGGGCCGAGGGCCGCGCGGGGCAGGCCGGTCGGGGCCGGGACGGACGCATTCCCCCGAATGTCCATCCGGCGAGTCTGGCAGAGCGGACCGGGAGGGATCGGTCGCGGGAAGGTAAATACTGTGCTGCAAAAGCGAGTTGATGCCGTCAGGCATCCGGGTGGGCATGGCGGCGCACCAGCAGGGCGGTCCCCATCGCGAAGCCGACGACGATCGCGGTGACGCCGAAGGCCAGCCGGAGGGTGGAGGCAGTGCGCGGCTGCGCCGCGGCGTACGGGCCCGGGCCGGTGTCGAGGGCGGCGGCCACGACGGGGGAGCGGCTCGGGTCGGACGGGGCGGTGGTGGCCGGTTCCGGGTCGGGCGTCTCCTCCTCGCCGGGGGAGAGCGCCAGCGCGATGCCGAAGGACGGCGCCGGCGGCTCGGAGGGCGGCGCCGGGATCGGCAGCCCGCTCGCCGCGGCCGGCTCCGTTCCGGCGGGGACGCCCGCCGTGGCCGACGGGCCCGGGTCCGCGCCGGCCGAGCCGGTGGGCGCGGGCGTGCCGGACGGGCCGGGGGCGGACAGGCAACGGAAGCCCGCCTGCGGCCGGTTGTGCCCGTCCAGCAGGCCGACGTCCCGACCCGTGCCGTCGACCAGGGTGTAGGCGGCCACGCCGTCCGTCTCCAGCAGGTACGCGCCCGAGGCGGCCGCAGGCTCCAGGGTGACCCGGGCCCGGTAGGTCAGGGTGCCGCGCGGGGCGATCACCACGGGCTCGGCCGGGCTGAACGCCCAGGCGCCCGCCCCGTGCGTGTCGGAGTCCTGCCAGGCGCCGGTGGCGGGGTCCTGCCACTGCACGGCGAGGCCGTCCGGTGCGGCGTCCGGTGCGGCGTCGTGCGTCAGGGTCAGGGCCAGGGTGCGCACCAGCAGGCGGTACCGGGAGGTCGAGACGACGGTGAACGTCGCCGTGAACCCGTCGCCGGGAGCGACCTTGGCGGGCACCCCGCCGATCGAGGTGACGATCGTGCCGGTGCCCTGCGCCGCCGCAGCCGGCGCCACCGTCCAGAACCCCGCGAACAGCAGCGAGCCGAGCAGCACCGCCGCCGTGCGAATGACGCGCCGCGCCATGGTGAACCCCCGTGTGGGAAGCGTGCGGTGCACCCACCGGCCCGCGTCAGCGCGCAGCCTAGCCAGCGGCACGGGAACGGAACCACCACACGGAGGTCAACGGTCGGGTAACAGTCGCTGCGCTAGGGTCGGGAACCGTGACCGGCACCTCGCACCACCAGCACCCCGCCCCGGCGCAGCTCGGCCCGGCCGCGCTGGCCGCCCTGACCACCGAGGCCCGGCGGCCCGAGCACGCGGAGATCGACCTGCTGCCGACGCAGGAGATCGCCCGCCTGATGAACGCCGAGGACCGCACCGTCCCCGAGGCGGTGGCGGAGCAACTGCCCGCGATCGCCGCGGCGGTGGACGCGATCAGCGAGCGAATGGCACGCGGCGGGCGGCTGATCGAACTCGGCGCGGGCACCGCCGGACGGCTCGGCGTCCTCGACGCCAGCGAATGCCCGCCCACCTTCAACACCGCGCCCGGACAGGTCGTCGGAATGATCGCCGGCGGCCCCGCCGCGATGACCGCCGCGGTCGAGGACGCCGAGGACGACCGGGACGCCGCGGTCGCCGACCTGGCCGCGCTGCGGCTGACCGCCGCGGACACCGTGGTCGCCGTCTCCGCCTCCGGTCGCACCCCGTACGCGCTGGCGGCCGTCGAGTACGCCCGCACCGTCGGCGCGCTCACCGTCGGCCTGGCCTGCAACCCCGGCTCCGCGCTGGCGGCCGCCGCCGACCACGGCATCGAGGTCGTCACCGGGCCCGAACTGCTCTCCGGATCCACCCGTCTGAAGGCCGGCACCGCGCAGAAGCTGGTGCTCAACATGCTCTCGACGATCACCATGATCAGGCTCGGCAAGACCTACGGGAACCTGATGGTCGACGTCCGCGCCACCAACGAGAAACTGCGCGTCCGCAGCCGCCGGATCGTCGCCCTGGCCACCGACGCCGAACCCGCCGCCGTGGACGCCGCACTGGAGGCCACTGGCGGACGGGTCAAGGACGCCGTCCTGCTGCTCCTCGCCGACCTGGACGCCGCTACCGCCGCCGAGCTGCTCGACCGGCACGACGGACGCCTCCGGGACGCCCTGCGCGCGGCGATCACCGCCTGACGCACCGTCAAGAAATTCGGTCAGAGCGCCTGTTCGGCCCAGATGGTCTTGCCGCGCGGCGTGTGCCGGGTGCCCCAGTTGCGGCACAGCTGCGCCACCAGCAGCAGCCCGCGGCCGCCCTCGTCGTCCGACCGGGCGCGGCGCAGGTGCGGGGCGGTGCTGCTGCCGTCGGAGACCTCGCAGATCAGCAGGTCGCCGTCCCGGATCAGCCGGAAGCCGATCGGCGGCAGCCCGTAGCGGATGGCGTTGGTGACCAGCTCGCTGACCACCAACTCGGTGGCGAAGGACGCCTCCTCCACCCCCCAGTCGGCGAGCTTCGCCGCCGCCACCTTCCGGGCCCTGGCCACCTCCGACGGGTCGTGCTGCAGCGGCCAGTCGGCGACGTCCTGCGCGTGCAGCACCCGGGTGCGGGCCAGCAGCAGGGCCACGTCGTCGGTGGAGGCGTCCGGTCCGAGGGTGGCGGCCAGCACCTGGTCGCACAGGTCCTCCAGCGACTCGGCGGGCCCGCCGAGCGCCGAACGCAACCGGTCCAGACCCAGTTCGGGATCGCCGCGCATCTCCGAGGCCCGCAGCAGGCCGTCGGTGAACAGTGCCAGCACGCTGCCCTCCGGAACCTCCAGCTCCACGGCTTCGAAGGGGAGTCCGCCGAGGCCGAGCGGCGGCCCGGGCGGCAGTTCGGGGAACCGCACCACGCCGTCCGCGCCGAGCAGCGCCGGGCCCGGATGCCCGGCCCTGGCCAGCGTGCAGGACCGCGCCACCGGGTCGTACACCGCGTACAGGCAGCTCGCGCCGACACTGCCGCCGGCCCAGGCGGTGCCGCCCTCCGGCTGCTCGTCGAGATCCACCCGCAGCACCAGGTCGTCCAGGTGGGTGAGGAGTTCGTCCGGCGGCATGTCGATGTCGGCGAGCGTGCGGACGGCCGTCCGCAGCCGCCCCATCGCCGCCGAGGCGGCCACCCCGTGGCCGACCACGTCACCCACCACCAGCGCCACCCGGGCGCCGGACAGCGGGATGACGTCGAACCAGTCGCCGCCCACCCCCTCCCGGCCGTTGGCCGGCAGGTAGCGGAACGCCACCTCCACCGCCGCCTGCCGGGGCGTCCGGGACGGCAGCAGCGAACGCTGCAGGGCCAGCGCGGTGTCCCGCTGCTGGGTGTACTGCCGGGCGTTGTCGACGGACAGCGCGGCCCGGGCCGTCAGCTCGGTCGCCAGCAGCAGGTCGTCCTCGTCGAACGGCACCGGCGAACGGTGCCGCAGGAAGATCGCCACCCCGAGCGCCGTCCCGCGCGCCGTCAACGGCACCAGCAGCGCCGAGTGGATGCCGAACGTCGCCGCGGTCCGGGCCCGTTCGGGTTCCTGGCCGAGCCAGGCGCGCAGTCGGGGATTCCGGTAGTCGATGCGCACCGGCTGCCCCGAGGCCAGCACCTGCGCCATCGGCGAATCCGGGGCGATCACGTCCCCGCTGCCCGACGCCACCACCGATTCCGGGCAGCCCGGCAGCACCGAGCTCTGCGCGACCCGGTAGAACACCAGCCCCGCGTCGCTCGCGGGAGCGCCGCCGAACACCGAGTCCAGCAGGTCGACGCCGACGAAGTCCGCGAAGCCCTCCACCGCGACGTCCGCCAACTCCTGCGCGGTGCGGTCCACTTCGAGGGTCGAGCCGATCCGCAGGCCGGCCTCGCCGAGCAGCGCCAGCCGGCGGCGGGCCCGGTCCTCCGGGCCCGCGTCGTCCAGGTCGACGCCCGGCGCCAGCACCGGCCCGGCGGCCGCCCCGGTGCTCACCGCCTGCAGGGGCTGCAGCGGCAGCGCGGAGACCACCCAGCTCGGCTCGCCGCGCGCCGTCCGCACCGGGACCACGCCCAGCTCCACCGAGACCGGGTCGTCCTCGGAACGGGACACCCGCACCATCCCGGTGAACGGCTCGTGCCGCACCACCGCCCGCAGCAGCCCGACCGGCGGATCGCCCGCCAGCAGTTCGAACGCCCGACGCCCCAGCACCTGGCCCGTCCCGAACCCCGACAGCCGCTCGGCCGCCGCCGACCAGCCCGTCACCGCCCCGCCGCCGTCCACCGTGGCCGTCGCCGCCCGGCCCGGTACCCGTGTCGCCATGTCCGCACATTCCCCTTCGGAGCAGCAACCCCCAGGCAATGGCACCAGGATCACCCCTCGGCGTGAGCGCCTCAAACCGCCACGCCGACAACCGGAGGCCCGGTCCGGGCCGACGCCCGCATCGACGTGCGGATACTCCAGCACGTCCCGGAAGAACGCCCGGTCCGCCTCCGCGTCACGGCTGTGGACGACGACGTGTGCTCCGTTGATCATCGGGCCCCGATTCACAGGTCGATCAGCAGGCCGTCCGTCACAGCGTCAGCCTGCGGGTGCGCGTGCTGACGCCCGCCACCTGTCCGACGTACGTCCCCGCGCCGCAGTCCGAGGCGAAGCCGAAGTACACCGCGCCGTCGAGCAGCAGCAGGCCGGTGCGCTGCGCCAGGGTCGCCGGGTTCAACGGGACGCCCGGGCTGTTCACCGGGTCGCCCTGCACGGCCACCGGCCACCCGGCGCGCTCCGCGCCCGTCGCCGCGTCGAGCGCGTGCAGCTGGAACGTCGGGCCGTCCTTGACCTTCGACACCAGGTAGACGCTGCCGCTCGCCGGGTCGTACACCGGCGTGGACAGGACGCCCGTCCCCGGCGAGAGGCAGGCCGTGCTCGACGGGGCGGGAGCGCCGAGCGACCGCTGCCAGCGGACCTTGCCGTCCCCCGCCCCGATCCCGTACACGTGGTTGGTGTCGGTGCCGACGACCACGGTGTCGCCGGCCACCAGCGGCTGGCCGTGGACCGCGCCGTCCACCGCGGTGGACCAGCGGCGGCCGAAGTCGGCCGCCGAGACCTGCTGCGGGCCGAGACCCGGCTCGGCCCGGTCCCGGCCGGTACGCGCGTTGTCGCCCGAGACGGTCGGACTGTCGGCCCGCGACCCCCGGAACGCAGATGCGTCGGAACATGTGAATCGCCTTGGGTGGTGGGGAAGATGAGGGAACGGCAGACACGCCGTCGCCCCGCCCCATTCACCCGCAGGTGACGGCGCTGGTCCGAACGGTCTTCACCGTGCGTCAGGCGTCCTTGAGACCGGGGAAGTCCTCCTCCCAGAACTCGCGCTCGCCGCGGCGCGGGCCCGGGCGGGCGTCGGCGTTCCCGGCGAGCGGGTGCCGCTGCTCCTCCTGGCTGCGCAGTTCGATGCGGCGGATCTTGCCGGAGATGGTCTTCGGGAGGTCGGCGAACTCCAGGCGGCGGATCCGCTTGTAGGGCGCGAGCCGCTTGCGGGTCCAGGCGAGGATGGACTCGGCGGTGTCCGCGTCCGGTTCGTGACCGGGCGTCAGGATGACGTACGCCTTGGGCACGGAGAGCCGCAGCGGGTCGGGCGAGGGGACGACCGCGGCCTCCGCCACCGCCGGGTGCTCGATCAGGACGCTCTCCAGCTCGAACGGCGACAGCCGGTAGTCGCTGCTCTTGAACACGTCGTCGGCCCGGCCGACGAAGGTGTAGTAGCCGTCGGCGTCGCGCTGCGCCACGTCGCCGGTGTGGTAGCGGCCGCCGGCCATGGAGTCGGCGTGCCGCTCCGGGTCGTCCTGGTAGCCCGTCATGAGGCCCAGCGGACGGCCGGCCAGCGGCAGGCACAGTTCGCCGTCGACGCCCTCGCCGGTGACCTCGTCGCCGGTGACCGGGTCGACCAGCACCACCTCGTAGCCGGGCAGCGGGCGGCCCATCGAGCCGGGCTTGACCGGCTGCCCGGGGGTGTTGCCGATCTGCGCGGTGGTCTCCGTCTGGCCGTACCCGTCGCGGAGGGCGACGCCCCAGGCCCGTTCGATCTGCTCGACGACCTCGGGGTTGAGCGGCTCGCCCGCGCCGACGAGCTCGCGCAGCGGCGGCTGCCACTGCCTCAGGTCCTCCAGCAGCAGCATCCGCCACACCGTGGGCGGTGCGCAGAACGAGGTCACCCGGTGGCGGACCAGCGCGTCCAGCAACGGCCGCGCCGAGAACCGCGGCTGGTTGACGATCAGGATCTCCGCGCCGGCGTTCCACGGGGCGAAGAAGTTGCTCCAGGCGTGCTTCGCCCAGCCCGGCGAGGACACGTTCAGGTGGACGTCGCCCGGCTGCAGGCCGATCCAGTACATCGTCGACAGGTGGCCCACCGGGTAGGAGCGATGGGTGTGCTGCACCAGCTTGGGCCGGCTCGTCGTGCCGGAGGTGAAGTAGAGCAGCAGCGGATCCTCGGCGCGGGTGGGCCCGTCCGGGGTGAAGCCGCCGGTGAAGTCGGCGGCCCGGGCGTAGTCCAGCCAGCCGGGCACGGGCGGGCCGACCGCGATCCTGGTCCACTCGCCCTCCTGCCCCGCGAAGTTGGCGGTCAGGGCGGACTCGGCGACGACGTGGCGCACCCGCCCGCGGGTCAGTCGGTCGGCCAGGTCGTCCGGGGTCAGCAGGGTGCTCGCCGGGATCACCACCGCGCCCAGCTTGACCGCCGCGAGCATCACCTCCCACAGGGCCACCTGATTGCCCAGCAGCAGCAGGACGCGGTCCCCGCGGGCCACGCCCCGAGCGCGCAGCCAGCCCGCCGTGCGGTCCGAACGCTCGCTCAGTTCGGCGAAGGTCAGCGCGGTTTCGCGCAGCAGCGTGCCGTCGGCGGCCAGGTCGACGACGCGCAGCCCGACCGCCCGGTTGTCGGCCGCCTCGACGTCGAACCAGTCCAGGGCCCAGTTGAAGTGCTCGCCCGCAGGGCGCGGGAAGGCGCGGGCGGCGTCCAGGTCGCCGCGCGCCCGCAGCAGGTGGTCCCGCGCGGCCCGAAAGTCGCGGTATGCGGCGGAGTCCCGTCGAGCGGCCGTGTCCGGTGCCATCTGTCCGTCCCTGCGTGTCCCACCCCGGCCGCCGCCTCGTTGCCCGGCCGCGGGCATACCGGCACGCTGCCAGCCTCCTGATCATCGGTCAAGGGCGACACCGCCCGCCGCGCCCGGGACTCCCGGCAGCCGGCCGGCACCCGTTGACTGCTCCCGGACCTCCGGGGTCTGATGTCCTTCGACGCCCGGACCGACGGCGGCGTGCACCGGGTCCGGCCGACCGGCCGTCCGTCCGGATCCGTGAACCGCAGGGAGTGTCTGATGTCCAGCACAGGGCCGGCCGAAGCCCGCATCGAGGACGCGGGCGCCGTCCTGGTGGCACCGTCCGCCCTGCACACCGGTGACCCGCTCGGGGACTTCTTCGGGACCGCGCTCACGCCGGAGGAACTCGCCGCCGGCTCCGTCGACCTCGCGGGCAGGACCGTCTTCCTGGCCGGCGACCTGTCGCGCCTCGACGGTCGCCGACTGCGGGCCGCCGCGCGGGTGTTCGCGGTCCGGGAGCTCGCGCAGGGCCGGAGCGCCGACGGGGGCGGACCGTGGACGCCGGTCGGCCTCGGCCGGGTTCCGCGCCGCGTCCACGGCCTCGGCGTGTACTACCCCCGGTTCTTCGAACCCGAGGCCGACCACTTCGGGCGGATCCGGGCGGAGCACGTGTTCCAGTCCCTGACGGAGTCCACCAAGCCGGGGGCGGCGCACCGCAGCGGGATCTACTTGACGCCCGTCCTGCGGGACGGCGACGACCTGCACTTCCGGCTGCTCCGGTGCTCCACCAACCTGTCCGGTCCGACCGAGAACTTCGGGCCCACCGACACCGCCGTCGTCGAGGCCCTGAACCGCGAGGCCGCCGCCCTCTTCCGGGGCCACGCGCCGCTGAACCACGTCCTCGCCCAGATCTACCACAACACCCCGGCCACGGATGGCCGCAAGCAGTCCAAGGCCAGGATCTCGGCCCACGCCGACAAGACCAAGGACATGCCGGCCAACGGCATCATGGCCTTCTGCACGTTCTACGACGGGCTCGACCGGTTGCAGCCGCTGACCGGGGACGCCTTCGACCACGGCGTGCGCGGCGTCAGCGGCCTCACCCGGCTCCGCTTCCGGCTCAAGGACGAACCGGCTCCCGGGCCCGAAGCAGCCGCGCTGCCGGGCCGGTTCACCGTGACGCTGCACCCCGGCTCGGTGTTCTTCATGCCGCTCTCCACCAACCGCCGCTACGCGCACGAGATCCGTCCCTCGGCGCTGGACGCCGAACTGCTCCCGACCCGCCTCGGATACGTGGTGCGGTGCTCCGGCGCCGAAGCCGTCCACGCGGACGGCCGCACCTTCCTCAAGACCGCCGACGGGCCGGTGGAGTTGGGACCGCCCACCCCGGACGGCATGGACGAACTGCGCAGGCTGTACGCGGCGGAGAACCGGACCTCGGCCGTCATCGACTACGGCGACCGGTTCCGCTTCAGCATGAACGCGGGGGACTACCGTGCCCCTCGGCCCTAGCCTCCCGGACGGCATCGCCGCCCACCTGCTGCCCACCGAGGGCGACCTGTTCGCCGAACTGTCCGCCTCGGTCGAACTGGAGGACGTCGGGAAGGGCCGGCGGGGCGCCGTGCTGGCGCGCACCGACGAGGCGGGCGGGGTGCCGCTGGTGCGCACCACCACCCGGTACGGAAGCCCGGCCCAGCCCTTCCGGGCGGTGCACGACCGGCTGGCGCAGCGGATCCGGGAACGGGCGGCGCTCCCGGCCGGCTTCAACAACGCGCTCGTCGAGTGCTGCACGAACGCGTACACCACCATGGGCGCGCACTCCGACCAGGCGCTCGACCTGGCCGAGGAGTCGTCCATCGCCGTCTTCTCCTGCTACCGGGACCCGGCGGGCCCGCCGCGGAAGCTGAAGTTCGAGGCGAAACGGCCCGGCGGCGAGCGGTTCGAGATTCCGCTCGTGCACCACGGCGTGGTGGTGTTCTCCGTCGCGACGAACCGCCGGTTCAAGCACCGCATCGTCCTGGAGCCACCCGTCCCGGCGGCGGACAACCAGTGGCTGGGCGTCACCTTCCGGACCTCGAAGACCCTCGTCCGGTACCGCGACGGGCAGGCGTATCTGCCGGACGGCGGACGCCTCACCCAGGCCGACGAGGAGCAGCAGCGCGAGTTCTACCGACTGCGGCGCGCGGAGAACAACGAGACCGACTTCCGCTACCCGGCGCTGACGTACACCGTGAGCGCGAGCGATCTGATGCCGCCCACCCCGGCCCCGGGGCCGGCGGTCTGACGGCCCGGCGGGAAAGCGTTTGCCGACTGCCCCGGGTGCCCCGATAGCATCCGTGGCACCTACCGGGCGTGGGCGCAGAGGCAGACGCGCCGCCCTCACAAGGCGGATCACGCCGGTTCGAATCCGGCCCCCGGGAGGCTCTCCGAACGACGGCCCGTGGCGCAGCGGTTGACGCGCCGCACTGCTCCTGCGGAACGCACCGGATCGACTCCGGTCGGGCCCGCCGTCGCTGACCCACCGCCACCTCCGGAGGAGGACCCGATGACCACGTTCGACGCCGCCGACCTGCCCGACGAGGCCGAGCTCGCCGCCCTCGAACGGACCGTCGGCCGCCTGCGGGCCCTTCCGGTCGACCACCCGGCGCGACTGCGCGTCGAGCACACCGCCTACTCCTTCGTCCGCGACGGCCGGCACCAGCGTCGCCGCGACCGGCGCGCCCGGGCCGCCCGGGTCGACGCCGCGCTGCTCGCCGCCACCGCCACCGGCGGCACCGACCGGCGCGAGGACGCCCCGCTGCCCACCGCACCAGGCCACCTGCCGATCGGGGAGCTGAGCCGGCCGCAGCGGTGCTACGTCTGCAAACAGCACTACCGGCAGGTCGACGGCTTCTACCACCAGCTCTGCCCGCCGTGCGCCGCCGACCACACCGCGCGCCGCGCGCTGCGCACCGACCTCACCGGGCGGCGGGTGCTGCTCACCGGCGGACGCGTCAAGATCGGGTTCCAGCTGGCCCTGATGATGCTCCGCGACGGCGCCGAACTGATCGTCACCAGTCGCTTCCCGCACGACACCCTGCGCCGCTTCGCTGCCGCCGAGGGCAGCTCCCGGTGGCTGGACCGCCTGCGGATCGTCGGGATCGACCTGCGCGACCCCCGCCAGGTGCTCGGCCTGTGCGAGCAACTGCGGAGCGAGGGACGTCCGTTGGACATCCTGGTGAACAACGCCGCGCAGACCCTGCGCCGCCCGCCCGAGTCGTACGCGCTGCTCGCCGCCGGCGAGCACGGCCCGACACCGGCGCAGGTCGGGCACGCGCCCGGCTTCCGCCCGATGCCGGCCCTCACCGCGGCCTGGCCGGCCGCGGAACTGACGGAGCCCCGGGGCGGGGCGACGCAGGTCGCAGCGGTCGACGGGTGGTCCACCGCGGTGGACGAGGCCGGGCTGCTGCCCGACCTCGCGCCGCGCAACTCCTGGTCGGCGCGGCTCGGCGAGCTGGACCCGGCGGAGGTGCTGGAGGCGCAACTGGTCAACGCGCTCGCGCCGGCGCTGCTGTGCGACCGGCTGCTGCCGCTGCTGGAGGCGTCGCCGCACCCCGCCCGGTACATCGTCAACGTGTCTGCCGTGGAGGGCCGGTTCGCGGCCCGCAACAAGACGCCGGGCCACCCGCACACCAACATGGCGAAGGCCGCGCTCAACATGCTCACCCGCACCAGCGCCGCCGACCTGGCCCGCCGCGGCATCCACATGTGCGCTGTCGACACCGGCTGGATCACCGACGAGAACCCCGCACCGAAGAAGTCCCGGATCGCCGACCGCGGCTTCCGCACCCCGCTGGACATCGTCGACGGCGCGGCCCGGGTCTACGACCCGATCGTCCGCGGCGAGGCCGGCCGGCCGTACGCCGGGGTGTTCCTGAAGGACTACCAGGTCGCCGACTGGTGACGCGTCGGGCGACCGGGCGACCGGGCCGGGCGATCGGGTGCGCGGGTCAGCGGGCGGACATCCGCAGGGCACCGTCCATCCGGATGGTCTCGCCGTTGAGGTAGTCGTGGTCGGCGACCACCGCCACCAGGCGGGCGTACTCCTCGGGATGGGCGAGGCGCTGCGGGAAGGTGACGGTGGCGGCCAGCCCGGCCCGGATCTCGTCGGAGAAGCTCGCCATCATCGGGGTGTCGACGATGCCGGGGGCGATGGTCACCACGCGGATGCCGAACTGGGCCAGGTCGCGGGCCGCGGTGATGGTCATGCCGGCCACGCCGGCCTTGGACGCGGCGTACGCGATCTGGCCGACCTGGCCCTCGAACGCGGCGATGGAGGCGGTGTTGACGACCAGTCCGCGCTGCCCGGCGCCGTCCGGCTCCTGGGCGGACATCGCCTCGGCGGCCAGCCGCATGACGTTGAAGGTGCCGATCAGGTTGACGTTCAGCACGGTGCGGAACAGGTCCAGGTCGTGCGGGCCGCGGCGGCCGACGATCCGCGCGGACGGGGCGATGCCCGCGCAGTTCACCGCCAGCCGCAGCGGGCGGCCGTCGGCGGCGATCCGGGCCAGTGCCTCGCGCACCGGCTGCTCCTCGGTGACGTCCGCACCGAGCAGGGTGACGCCGTCGGGCTGTGCGGGGGCGGACTCCACGGCCTTCGGCAGGTCCAGGCCGTAGACCTGGGCGCCGAGCGAGGCGAGGTGGGCGGCGGTGGCCGCGCCGAGGCCGGAGGCCGCGCCGGTGACCAGGGCGGCGGTGCCGGAGAGCTGCATGGGGGAAAGCCCTTTCCGATGGGGTGGTGACGAACCGTCGAACGGTGGTCGAGCAGGGTCAGCGGGCGGCGAACTGGCGGCTGATCACCAGGCGCTGGATCTGGTTGGTGCCCTCGAAGATCTGCATGATCTTCGCCTCGCGCATGTACCGCTCCACCGGGAAGTCCCGGGTGTAGCCGTACCCGCCGAGCACCTGCACCGCGTCGGTGGTGACCTTCATCGCGGCGTCGGTGGCGATCAGCTTGGCCACGCTGGCCTGCCGGCTGAACGGGCGGCCCAGGTCGCGCCGGCGCGCCGCGTCCAGGTAGGTGGCGCGGGCGGAGTCGACGGCCGCCGCCATGTCGGCCAGCAGGAAGCCCAGGCCCTGGTGGTCGACGATCCGTCGGCCGAAGGTGGTCCGCTCGTTGGCGTACGCGACGGCGGTGTCCAGGGCGGCCTGGGCCAGGCCGGTGGCGCAGGCCGCGATGCCGAGCCGGCCGGAGTCGAGGGCGGAGAACGCGATCGGCAGGCCCTGGCCCTCGGAGCCGATCAGCCGCTCCGGCTCCAGCAGCGCGCCGTCCCAGTACGCGGCGGTGGTGGGCACCGCGCTGAGGCCCATCTTCTCCTCCGGCGCGCCGAAGGTCAGGCCGTCGACCTGACCGGGCGCCAGGAAGCAGGACACCCCGTGCGGGCCGGGCGCGGTGCGCGCGAACAGGGCGTAGAAGTCCGCCTTGCCGCCGTGCGTGATCCAGGCCTTGGTGCCGGTGATCCGGTAGCCGTCCTCGACCGGCTCGGCCTTGCAGGTCAGCGCCGCCGCGTCGGATCCGGCGTTCGGCTCGGACAGGCTGTAGCCGCCGACCAGCTCGCCCGCCAGCATCTGCGGCAGCCAGCGGTCCTTCTGCCCGGGCCTGCCGAACGCGTTGAGCGGGTGGCAGGCCAGCGTGTGCACGCTGGTGGCCACCGCGACCGCGGCCCATCGCGCGGCCAGCTCCTCCAGGACCTGCAGGTACACCTCGTACGGCTGGCCGCCGCCGCCGAACTCCTCCGGGTACGGCAGGCCGAGCAGCCCGGCCTGGCCGAGCAGCTTGAACAGGCCCTCGGGGTAGCGCTCCTGCTTCTCGTGGGACTCCACCTTCGGGGCGAGTTCCTTGTCGGCGAGATCGCGGGTCAACGCGATCAGGTCGGCGGCTTCTTCGGTGGGAAGCAAGCGATCCACAGCCATGTTCCGGCTCCAAGCGGTACGCAAAGCGGTACGTCAGTACCGGAAAGCGTAGCGCAGTGGAGCCGGGCTCGGGCATCCCCGGAGCGGGCCGCGTCACGCACCGGGGCGGGAGTCTGCCGGGCTGCAAGGGCCGACTGTCATACTGGCCGGGTGATCGACAGCGCTGCCGGCCCCCGGCCCACCGGACGGGGAGCCGCCCGCCGCACCGCCCTCTTCGAGGAACTGGTGGATCTGTTCGTGGCCGAAGGCTTCGCGCAGTTCACCCTGGACGACCTGGCCGCCCGGCTGCACTGCTCCAAGCGGACGCTGTACGGGCTGGCCGGCTCCAAGGAACAACTGGTCCGAGCGGCCGTGGTGCACTTCTTCCGCAGCGCCACCGCCCGGGTGGAGGCCGCGCTCGCCGCCGAGACCGACCCCGCCGAGCGGCTGGCCGCCTACCTGCGCACCGTCTCCGCCGAACTGGCCCCCGGCTCGGCCCGGTTCTTCGACGACCTGGCCGCGTTCGAACCCGCCGCCGAGGTGTACGGCCGCAACACCCGCGCCGCCGCGCGGCAGATCCAGCGGCTGATCGACGACGGGGTGGCGGCGGGCGCGTTCCGCGAGACCCACGTGGCCTTCGCCGCCGACGTGATCAGCTCGGTGATGGTGCGCATCCAGCAGCGCCAGGTCGCCGCCGCCACCGGCCTGGCCGACGCCGAGGCGTACGGGCACCTGGCGGAACTGCTGCTGCACGGCCTGCTGCGCTGAGCCGGCTCACACCTGACCGGCCGCCCGCTCCTGGTCGGCCGCGGCGGGCCTCCCGGGCGTTCCGGGCCGAGCGGCGCCGGTGTCGCCGATGACGTCGCAGACCGGGCAGCGCCCGCCCTCGCGGACCTTGCCGCACTCCTCGCAGACCAGGTTGAGGAAGCAGGCGGGCTCGCCGCCCTCGCGTTCGATCGGCTCCATGCTCACCAGTGTGCCGCGCGGCCTGCCCGGCGCGATCGCCGGACCGTCAGATCGGGATGCACCGATCCGCCCGTCCTGGACACCGGCTGGCCCGGTACCGGCGCCGGCGCCCACCGGTACGGCATCCCCGACCCGGGCGACGACGGGCCGGACCGGCTGCGGCCGAGCGCCCTGAGCACGTCGAACGGGACCGCCGCGTTCACCCCCAGGGCCGGGCGGCAACCGGCTGGAGAGCCGCGAACAGGCGCACCGGGGTCCCGGGACCCCGGGTCCCGGTGGTCGCCGACCATCCGCGGGTGGCGGCCGCAGACCGCCGCCAGGTAGCGGCGGCGGCCCGGGTGGCGGCGCTCAGGGCAGCGTCACCACCTGCGCGGCGAAGCTCAGACCCGCGCCGAAGCCGACGAGCAGCGCCAGCCCGCCCGGGCCCGCCGCGCCCTCGCTGAGCAGCCGCTCCATCGCGAGCGGCACGGACGCCGCCGACGTGTTGCCGGTGTCGACCACGTCCCGGGCCACCGCGACCGAGGGCGGCAGCCGGAGCGCGGTGGCCGCCGCGTCCACGATCCGCAGGTTGGCCTGGTGCGGGACGAACGCCGACAGCTCCCCGGCGGACACCCCGGCCGCGGCCAGCGCCTCCCGGCCCACCCGCGGCACCGTCTCCACCGCCCAGCGGAACACCGTCTGACCCTCCATCCGGAGCGTCGGCCACGGCGGCGGGTCCGCCGAGCGCAGCGCCCGCCAGCCGTGCGCGTGGGCGATCGCCCCCGGGCGGGAGCCGTCCGCGCCCCACACCACCGGGCCGATTCCCGGCGCCTCGGCCGGGCCGACCACCACCGCGCCCGCGCCGTCGCCGAACAGGAACGCGGTGCCCCGGTCGGCGGGGTCGATCAGGTCGCTCATCCGCTCCGCGCCGACCACCACCACGTGCCGGCTGTGTCCGGAGCGGACCAGGCCGTCCGCGAGCGCCAGCGCGTGGCAGAACCCGGCGCAGGCCGCGCCCAGGTCGACCGCGCCGGCGCCGGTCGCGCCGATCAGGTGGGCCACCCGGGGCGCGGCGGGCGGTGACTGCTCCAGGTGGGACATGGTGGCGAGCAGGACGGTGTCGACCGCGTCCGGCGCGACCCCGGCGTGCGCCAGGGCCTTCACGGCCGCCGCCGAGGCCATCGACACCAGGGTTTCGTCCGGTCCGGCGAAGCGGCGGGCGGCGATCCCGGAGCGGCGCCGGATCCACTCGTCGCTGGAGTCGATCGCGGGCGCCACCTCCGCGTTGCCGACCACCCGGGTGGGCCGGTACGCCCCCACGCCGAGGATCCGTGCCCCCGCGACCGGCACGGACGCCCGCAGCAGGCCGGTCACCGGCCGGCCTCCACCCGTTCGTGCGGGGCGGCGGCCCCGGCCGTCCCGAACTCGCCGTCCAGGTACCGGCGCCGGGTCTCGCGGCGCTGCACCTTGCCGCTGGAGGTCTTCGGCAGCGAGCCGCGGCGCACCAGCAGGATCTCGTCCGCCTCCAGCCGCTGGTTCTCGTGCACGGCACGGCGTATCCGCTCGCGCAGCCGGTCGCCGCCGCCGCGCAAGGTCCGGCCGTCGGCCTCCACCACCAGCACCAGGCGTTCGTGGGCGCCGTCGTCGGCGGAGAACGCCGCCGCGCAGTTCGGGTGCAGGCCCGGGTCGGCGCTCTCGGCGGACAGTTCGATGTCCTGCGGGTAGAAGTTGCGGCCCTGACGGATCACCACGTCCTTGATCCGGCCCGTGACGAACAGCTCGCCGCCGTGCCGGAAGCCCAGGTCCCCGGTGCGCAGCCAGCTGCGGTCCTCGGTCCGGTCGGCCCGGCCGGCCCGGAAGGTCTGCTCGGACTCCGCGGGGCGGCCGTGGTAGCCGGCGGCCACGCACGGGCCGCTGACCCAGATCTCGCCGACCCGGCCGTCCGGCAGGGTGGTGCGGGTCTCCGGGTCGACGATCCGCACCAGGCTGTCGCCGACCACGGTGCCGCAGCCGACGGCGGGCACCGCCTGCGGGCCGTCGCCGGACGGCAGTTCGACGGCCCGGCCGGACCGCAGCTCCTCGGCGGACAGCCACAGCACGGTCGGCGGCCGGTCCTCCGGGCTGCCGGTGGCCTTCAGGGTGTTCTCCGCCAGCCCGTAGCCCGGGCACATCGCCTCCGGGCGGAACCCGGCCGGGGCCAGGGTGTCGGTGAAGAACCTGACGGTCTGCCAGCGCACCGGCTCCGCGCCGTTCGCCGCCACCCGCCAGGAGGACAGGTCCAGGCCCGGCGGGAAACCGCCTTCCGCCACCGCCCGCGCGCACAGCTCGTAGGCGAAGCTCGGCGCCGCCGCGTGCGTGCCGCCGAACCGGGACACCGCCTCCAGCCAGCGCACCGGCCGCCGGATGAACGCGTCCGGCGCCATCAGGTACGACGGGATGCCCGCCCACAGCGGCAGCACCACCCCGAACAGCATCCCCATGTCGTGGAAGAGCGGCAGCCAGTTCACCACCCGGGCGTCGCCCCGGCACGGCCACAGCCGGTCGGTCTCGTCCACGTTGGCGCCGAAGTTGGCGTGGGTGACCCGGACGCCCTTCGGCGTCCCGGTCGACCCCGAGGTGTACTGCAGCAGCGCCAGCTCCTCCGACCCGATCGGCCGGGGTCGCCAACTCGCTACCGCCGCCGGGTCGGTGCGCTCCGCCGCAGCGGCCAGCGAAGCGGGATCGTGCAGGGTCAGGCCCGCCAGCTCGGGCAGGTCGCCGAAGCGCTCCTCCAGATCCCGCTTCACCTCCGCCGTGGTCAGCACCAGCGAGGTGCCGGCGTCGTCCGCGATCGCCCGCAGCCGCGCCAACCCCCGGGCCCGGGAGGGCACCTGAACCGGCGCCGCCGCCACCCCCGCGTACATGCAGCCCAGCAGGTCCGCGACGAAGCCCAGCCCCGACGGGTGCAGCAGCACCACGCTGCGCCCCGCCGGCCCCAGCCCCGTCAGCCGGGCCGCGACCGCCCGGGCCCGGACGTCCAGCTGACGGTAGGTCAGCGTGTCGCCGACCTCCTCGCCGTTGTGCAGGAAGGCGTACGCCAACTCGTCCGGCTGCTCGGCGGCCCGCCGCGCCAGCACGTCCGGCAGGCTCGGGAGCGTGCGCGGCGCGGCCTCGCTGGGCAGTGCGCGCGCTGCGGCACCGCTCGGGAGTGCGTGCGCCGCGGCACCGGGAACGCGATCGGTCATCTCAGGCATCCTCATTCGCTACTCGCTGCGGGCCGGGCGGGTCCGGCGGAATCGATCAAGGGCCGACCGGAGCTCGACCGGGGCTCGATCAGGCCGCGATCAGGCCGCGACCAGGTGCACCGGAAGGCGGGTCAGGCCGTGGAACTGGTAGGAGCGCAGCCGCCGCGAAGGGCCGGCCGGGACGAACTCGGCCACCTGCTCCACCAGCGTGCCGAGCATCAACTCGACCTCCAGCAGGGCGAGGTGGCGGCCGATGCAGAAGTGCGGACCGCCGCCGCCGAACCCCAGGTGCGGGTTCGGGTCGCGGCCCACGTCGAAACGGAACGGGTCGTCGAACACCTGCTCGTCGCGGTTGGCGGAGGTCAGGTGGGCGACCACCTTGTCGCCCGCCCGGATCAGCCGGCCGCCGACCTCCACGTCACTCACCGCGGTCCGCCGGAACACCTTCGTCGGGGTCTCCCAGCGGACCACCTCCTCGGCGGCGGTGGCCAGCAGCGACGGGTCGGCCTTCAGGCGCGCCCACTGCTCGGGGTGCGCCATCAGGGCCTGCACGCCGCCCGCGATCGCGTACCGGGTGGTCTCGTTGCCGGCCACCGCCAGCAGCACGAAGAACGCCTGGAACTCCTGCTCGGACAGCTGGTTGCCGTGCGAATCGGGGCTGACCAGCCGGGACACGATGTCCCCGGCCGGGCAGCCGCGCCGCTGCGCGCCGAGCACCGCCGCGAACCGGCCCATCTCCTGGGCGGCGACCCGCGCGGCCACCGCGCCGCCGCCCGCCGGGTCGGCCTCCGCCGCCACGCCCTTCGACCAGGCGAAGAGCTTCGGCCGCTGCTCCTGCGGCACGCCCATCAGCTCGGCGATGACCGCGATCGGCAGCTCGGCGGCGACCGCCTCGACGAAGTCCACCTCGTCGCGGCGCAGCGCCTCGCCGACGATCCGCTCGCACTCGGCCGCGATCCGGTCGCGCAGCCGTTCGACCATCCGCGGGGTGAACCCGCGGTTGACCAGGCTGCGCACCCGGCTGTGCTGCGGGGCATCCTGATTGATCATCATCAGCCGCTGCATGCCGACGGCGACCTCGTCGTACTCCATCGGCTGGGCGCCGGCCAGCGCGGAGGAGAACAGCTCGGGCTTGCGGGCGATCCACGACACGTCGGCGTGCCGGGTCACCGCCCAGTGTCCGGTGGGCAGTTGCGGGTCGGGCTGCCAGTGCACCGGCTCCTGGCTGCGGAGCACGGCGAAGTCGTGGTGCGGCGGGGTCGGAACGTACCGGTCGGGGTCGAACACGTCGATCTCGGACGGTGCGTCGGTGTGCGGTGCCATGGGAATCTCCTCGGACGTACGTCTGCTGACGGTTGCGGCGGGCCCGCGGCTGCGGGGGCAGCGGCGGACGCCGTCGCGAGGTGCGGCTCGGTCGGTCAACGAGGGCGAGTGCGGTTCCGGTGTGACGGGCGTGTTTCAGGTCGGGCGGGTTTCAGGTCGGACCGGTCTCCGGTCGGGCGGGTCCCCGGGGCCGGCGGGTACCGGGTCGGGCGGGCGGCCGGGCTCAGCCGGCCAGGGCGGGGGTGCGGTCCTCGGCCAGCGGGCTGAGCCAGTCCTCGCCGAGCCGGGCCCGGGTGACCGGGTCGGTGACGCCGAGCCCGGGCCGGTCGGCCAGGCAGAGCACGCCGACCTTGCCGGTGTGGCTGTTGGTCTGGACGAGCCGGGCGGCCTCGCCGACCTCCGCCAGCGGGTACGAACGGGACACCACCGGGGCGAGCAGCCCCAGCTTGTACAGGCGCATCATCTCGGCCGCCTCGCCCAGGTTCATGCCGTGACTGCCGACGATGCGCTTCAGGTTCATCCAGAAGTAGCGGTTGTCGAAGGTGTGCTGGTAGCCGGTGCTGGAGCCGCAGGTCACCACGGTGCCGCCGCGGCGGGCCGCGATCACCGAGATGCCGAAGGTGGCCTTCCCGACGTGGTCGAACACCACGTGCGGGTCCTCGCCGACCTGCGAGCGGATCGCCCGACCGAGGCGCTTGGCCAACTCCACGGTCTCCTGGGCGGATTCGGGGGCCTTGCCGATGCCGATCTCCTCGCGGTTGATCACGAAGTCGCAGCCCAGCCGGCGGACCAGCTCCGCCTTCCGCTCGGAGTTGACCACCCCGACCGGGATGCCGCCGCCGTTCTTCACCAGCTGCACGGCGAACGCGCCCAGTCCACCGCTGGCGCCCCAGATCAGCACGATGTCGCCCTGCTTGATCCTGGCTCCCTTCTCGCTGACCAGCATCCGGTACGCCGTGCCGCCGCAGAGCGGGATGCTCGCGGTCTCCTCCCAGGTCAAGTGCGGCGGCTTGGCGACCAGTTGGCTGGCCCGCACCACCGTGTAGTGGGCCAGGCCGCCGAAGTTGGTCTCGTACCCCCACGCCTTCTGGTCGGCGCCGAGCATGCCGTCGGAGTGGGTCACCGGGTCCTGGTCGTCCACGACGGCGGTGGACACCGCCACGTGGTCGCCGACCTGCCAGCGCCGCACGCCCGCGCCGGTGCGCACCACCACGCCCGCCGCGTCCGAACCGATCACCTGGTACGGCTGGTCGTGCCGCGCCTGCCAGCCGCCGGAGCGGGCGAAGCGGCGCAGCGCGTCGAAGGTGGAGACGGGCTCGAAGGTCGCCGACCACACGGTGTTGTAGTTCACCGAACTGGCCATCACCGCCACCAGGACCTCGTCCGGGGCCAGCTCGGGCAGCGGCACCCGGCCCACGTGCAGGGAGCGGCGGACGTCCTTGTCCGCAACACCGCGAAACATCTCGACATCTTGCCGAAGCAAATGCGCTGCGGTGTAATCCTGCGGCAATGGAAGTCGCGCCAACTCCTCCGGCGGAGCGTTGCGCAGTACTGCCTCGGTCAACTCGTCCATCTGCATTCCCTCCGCCGCCGAGGGCGGCAATCAGGCAGGTCGGAAAGGCCGTCATCGACGCTACGTGAGGCCCGTCCGAACTGAGAACCCCTAACGCTCCGCGGGGCGGCAGGAGGAGCGAACTCGCTGGTCAGTGGCGCGGGTTCGGCGCAGTGAGGGGGTCGCACCCCGGTTCGCGGGCGCTCGGGGCGCGGTGGAATAGGGGTGGACCGGAATTGCCGGGGCTGCCGATACTTCACAGGGCGCGGCACCGCACCGGAATTCCGCGGCGCTGCGACCGAACGATCAACGCCCGTACGGAAATCGACCGCGGCAGCGCCGCCCGCCGAAAATCCTCTGAAGGGGTGTCACCGCCACCATGACGAGCCAGGAACAGTCCACCGCTGACGTGCGTTTCCACCACCCCGTGCCCGAGGGTGCGGTCGCCGTGGTCGGACTGGCCTGCCGGCTGCCCGGGGCGCCCGACCCCGAGGCGTTCTGGACGCTCCTGGCGGAGGGCCGCACCGCCATCGGCCGCCCGCCCGCGCACCGCGGACTCGACCCCGACCTGCCCCCGGCGGGCTACCTCGACCGGGTCGACGGCTTCGACGCCGAGTTCTTCGGCCTGTCGCCCAGGGAGGCCGGCGAGACCGACCCGCAGCAGCGACTGCTGCTCGAACTCGGCTGGGAGGCGCTGGAGTTCGCCGGAATCGTGCCCGCCGCCCTGCACGGCACCCGCACCGGCGTGTACATCGGCGCGATGGCCCACGACTACCGGCTGCTGCGGCACGCCGCCGACGCCCCGCCGCTCGGCCGGCACACCCTCACCGGCCTCGGCCACGGCCTGCTCGCCAACCGGATCTCCTACACCCTCGGACTGCACGGCCCCAGCCTCACCCTGGACACCGCGCAGTCCTCCGCCCTCACCGCGCTGCACCTCGCCCACCGCGCCGTCCGCGACGGCGACTGCGAACTCGCCCTGGCCGGCGGCGTCAACCTGATCCTCAGCAGCCGGAGCACCGAGGAGGCTCGCCGGTTCGGCGGCCTCTCGCCCGACGGCCGGATCCACCCGCTGGACGCCCGCGCCAACGGCTACGCCCGCGGCGAAGGCGCCGGCCTGGTCGTGCTCAAGCCCCTGGACCGGGCCCGCGCGGACGGCGACCGGGTCCTCGCGGTGATCCTGGCCAGCGAGGCCAACCACGGCGGCGCCGCGGCCGGCCTCACCGTGCCCGACGCGGAAGCCCAGCGGACCCTGCTCGACCTGACGCTCCGCCGGGCCGACCGGCGCCCCGAACAGGTCCAGTACGTGGAACTGCACGGCACCGGCACACCCGTCGGCGACCCGATCGAGGCGGCCGCCCTCGGCGCCGTACACGCCGCGGGCCGCACCCCGCAGACGCCGCTCCTGGTCGGCTCTGCCAAGGCAAACGTCGGCCACCTGGAGGGTGCGGCCGGCATCGTCGGCTTCCTGAAGGCCGTCCTCGCCATCGCCCACCGGCAGCTCCCCGCCAGTCCGCACCACGAACAGCCCAACCCCGCCGTCCCGCTGGACGAGCTGGGCCTTCGCGTTCCCGGCACGCTGCGACCCTGGCCGGCCCCCGAGCGCGAACTGCTGGCCGCCGTCAGCTCCTTCGGCATGGGCGGGGCCAACTGCCACGTGCTGCTCGCCGAACCGCCCGCCGACCCGGCGGCGGACCGGGACTCCGCCCCACCCCGCGACCACACCCTGCTCACCCTCTCCGGCCGCACCCCCGCGGCGCTCCGCGAGCAGGCCGCCCGGCTCGCCGACCACCTCGACACCCGGCCCGAACTCACCGTCCACACCGTGGCGGCCGCCCTCGCCACCACCCGCACCCACTTCCGGCACCGGGCCGCGCTGCCCGTCGCCTCCCGCAGCTCGCGAACCGAGTTGGCGGACGAGCTGCGGAAGTTGGCGGGCGAGGAGGGCGCCGCGGAAGCGGTGCTCGGAGTCGCGCGGCCCGGCCGACTGGCGCTGCTGTTCTCCGGGCAGGGCAGCCAGCGGGCGGGCGCGGGGCGCGAACTCCACGCCGAGCTGCCCGAGTTCGCCGCCGCGCTGGACGACACCGTCGCCGCCCTCGACCCGCACCTCGACCGGCCGCTGCGCGAGCTGCTGTTCGCCGACCCGGACACCCCCGACGCCGTGCTGCTGGACCGCACCGAGTACACCCAGCCGGCCCTGTTCGCCTGGTCCACGGCCCTGTACCGGGCGGCCGAACAGCACGGCTTGGCCGCCGAGTTCGTCCTCGGGCACTCGGTCGGCGCACTCGCCGCGGCGCACGTCGCCGGCGTGCTCCCGCTGGCCGACGCCGCCACCCTGGTCGCCGCCCGCGGCCGCCTGATGCAGGCAGCCCGAGCCGACGGCGTGATGGTCGCCGTCCAGGCGGCAGCCGACGAGGTCCTCCCGCTGCTCGCCGAGTACGGCGGACGGGTGGCCCTGGCGGCGGACAACGGCCCCGATGCCGTGGTGCTCTCCGGCGACGCCGGCCCGGTCGCCGAGATCGCTGCCCGGTTCGCCGAACTCGGCCGCCGGACACGAGCATTGACGGTCAGCCATGCCTTCCACTCGGCGCACATGGACAGCGCCGTCGAGGAGTTCCGGCGGATCGCCGCCGGGCTGCGCTTCGGCGCACCCCGCCTCACGGTGGTCTCCGACCTGACCGGCGAGGTCGCCACCGCCGAGGAGCTGGGATCCGCCGACTACTGGGCCGCGCACCTGCGCCGACCGGTCCGCTTCCGGCAGGGCGTGCGGACCCTGGCCGCGCTCGGCGCGACCGCATGGGCGGAGCTCGGGCCCGGCCAGGTGCTCGCCTCGCTCGCCCGGCAGAACCTCGCCGACCGGCCCCCCGTGGTGCCCCTGCTGCGCGGTGGCGGACGGCCCGAGACGCTCGGGTTCCTCCGCGCGGTCGGTGAACTGCACGTCAACGGCGTCGAGTTGGACTGGCGCAGGGTACACGGCGAACGGCCGCGACTGGCCCTGCCGGGCTACCCGTTCCAGCGCGAGTCGCACTGGTTCCGGGAAATCGACGAGATCGGCGGCGAGCCGACGGCGCGGTCGGCGGCCGCCGGAGCGCAGGCCGGTCCGCGCCAGGTGCTGGACGGGCCCGTCGAGGAGACGGCGGCGCGTCCGGCGCCCCCGGTGCAGGGCGGATCGCGGTCGGTGGGGCTGCCGCAGGTGCTCGACGTGCTCGCCACCGTGCTCGGCCACCGCAGCGCCGAACGTCTGGACCCGGACCGGTCGTTCCGCGAGCTGGGCCTGGACTCGCTCGGGGCGGTGGAGTTCGGCGAACGGCTCGGCGAGCGGGCCGGCGCCGACCTGCCCGCGACGCTCGCCTACGACCACCCCTCGCCGCGCGCCGTCGCCGAACACCTCGCGGGCGGGCGCTCCGCCGACCGGCCCGCCGCGGCGCCGCTCGGCCCGGCGGACGAGCCGGTGGCGATCGTGGCGGCGGCCGGGCGGTTCCCGGGCGGGGTGGACTCGCCGGAGGCGCTGTGGGAGCTGGTGGCGAGCGGCGGCGACGTGATCGGGCCGTTCCCCGCCGACCGCGGCTGGCCGGCCGAGCTGTACCACCCCGAGCCCGGGCGGCCGGGCCACACCTACGCCACCGGCGGCGGATTCCTGTACGGCGCGGCCGAGTTCGACGCCGAGTTCTTCGGGATCTCGCCGCGCGAGGCGGCCGCGATGGACCCGCAGCAGCGGCTGCTGCTGGAGGTCGCCTGGGAGTCGCTGGAGCGGGCGGGCATCCGCCCGGCGGAGCTCCGCGGCACCCGCACCGGCGTGTACGCCGGACTTACCCAGCTCGACTACGGCCCGCGGCTGCACGAACCCGCCGCCGGGCACGAGGGCCACCTGCTGACCGGAAGCACCGTCAGCGTCGCCTCCGGGCGGATCGCCTACACGCTGGGACTGGAGGGCCCGGCGGTGACGGTGGACACGGCGTGCTCCTCCTCGCTGGTGGCGATCCACCTGGCCGCCCAGGCGCTGCGCAGCGGCGAGGCCACCCTCGCGCTGGCGGGCGGCGTCACCGTGATGTCCACCCCCGGCATGCTCACCGAGTTCGGCCGCCAGCGCGGCCTGGCCGCCGACGGGCGCTGCAAGCCCTTCGCCGCCGGCGCGGACGGCACGGGCTGGGCCGAGGGTGCGGGCGTGCTGGTGCTGGAGCGGCTCTCGGACGCCCGCCGCAACGGGCACCCGGTGCTCGCCCTGATCCGGGGCAGCGCCGTCAACTCCGACGGTGCGTCCAACGGCCTCACCGCGCCCAACGGCCTCGCCCAGCAGCGCGTCATCACCGAGGCGCTGCGCCGCTCGGGGCTGACGCCCGGTGAGGTGGACGCGGTGGAGGCGCACGGGACGGGGACGGTGCTGGGCGACCCGGTGGAGGCCGGCGCGCTGGTGGAGGTGTACGGGCGGGGTCGCGGCGACGGCGAGCCGCTCTGGGTCGGCTCGTTGAAGTCGAACCTGGGCCACATGCAGGCGGCCGCCGGCGTCGGCGCGGTGATCAAGACGGTGGCGGCGCTCCGGCACGGCGTGCTGCCCGAGTCCCTGCACGTGGACGAGCCCTCGCCGCTGGTGGACTGGGACGCCGGCGTGTCGCTGCTGACGGAGCGCCGGCCCTGGCCGGAGACCGGCCGTCCGCGTCGGGCGGGCGTGTCCTCGTTCGGGATCAGCGGCACCAACGCGCACCTGATCCTGGAACAGGCCCCGGCCGAAGCGGACGCCCCGGCCGAGGAGCCGGCCCTCCCCGTGGCGACGCTGGTGCTGTCCGGGCGCTCGCCGGAGGCCCTCAGGGCGCAGGCCGGCAGGCTGCTGGAGTCCGTGGAGGACGGCGAACTCGGCCGCGCCGCGGCCGGGTTGGCGTCCGCGCGAACGGTGTTCGAGCACCGGGCGGTGGTGCTCGGCGGCGACGAAGCCGCGCTGCGGGGCGGACTGGAGGCGCTCGCCGCGGGCGAGCCCGCCGCCGGGGTGCTGGTCGGCGAGGCGCGGACCGACGGCGCGACGGCCCTGCTGTTCACCGGCCAGGGCAGCCAACGGGCCGGTGCGGGGCTGGAGCTGTACCGGACGTTCCCGCGGTTCGCGGCCGCCCTGGACGAGGTCGCCGCCGCGTTCGACGGCCTGCTGGACCGCCCGCTGCTGACCGTGCTGCTGGCCGACCCCGGCCTGCCCGAGGCACTGCTGCTGCACCGCACCCGCTACGCCCAACCGGCCCTGTTCGCGCTGGAGGTGGCGCTCCACCGGTTGGTCGAACCCTGGCTTCCGGCACCGGAGTTCCTGGCCGGCCACTCGATCGGGGAGATCGCCGCCGCGCACCTGGCGGGCGTGCTGAGCCTGCCCGACGCCGCCACCCTGGTGGCGGCCCGGGGCGCGCTGATGGACGCGCTGCCGGAGGGCGGCGCGATGGCCTCGATCGAGGCGGCGCACGAGGACGTCGAGGCCGACCTGGCCGGCGAGGGCGAGCGGATCGCGGTCGCCGCCGTCAACGGCCCCCGGGCGACCGTCGTCTCGGGCGACCGGGCAGCGGTGGACGCGGCGGTGGAGCGCTGGCGGGCCCGCGGCCACCGGACCACCCGGCTGCGGGTCAGCCACGCCTTCCACTCGCCGCACATGGACCCGATGCTCGCCGAGTTCCGCAAGGTCGCCGAGCAGCTCGAGTACCACGAGCCGAGCGTGCCCGTGGTCTCGAACCTCACCGGTCAGCTCGCCGCGCCCGGCGAGCTGACCGACCCCGAGTACTGGGTGCGCCACGCCCGGGAGGCCGTCCGCTTCCACCAGGGCATGCAGGCGCTGTGGGCGGCCGGTGCCCGACGGTTCCTCGAACTCGGCCCCGACACCGTCCTCGCCACCCTCGCCGGCACTGCGCTCGAAAGCGCGGCGGTCGAAGGGGTGGAGCCGACCGCGGCGGCCGTGCTGCGGCGCGGCAGGCCCGAAGTGTCCGCCCTGCTCAGCGCGCTGGCGACGCTGCACGTGGACGGTGGGACCGTCGACTGGTCGGCGCTGCTCGGCGGGCCGCCGGCCCGACCGGCGGACCTGCCCACCTACGCGTTCCAGCACCGCCGCTACTGGCTGGACGCCCCGAGCCCCGGCACCGGGTCGGCCGGCGGGCACCCCTTCCTGACGACCGAGGTGGTGCTGGCCGACGGCGCGGGCGCGGTGCTCGGCGGCCGGATCTCCCGGCCGGCCCATCCGTGGCTGGCCGACCACGCCATCGCGGGCACCGTGCTGCTGCCCGGTACCGCGCTGGTCGAACTCGCCCTGCGCGCAGGGCGATCGGTCGACGCCGAGACCCTGGCGGACTTCACCCTGCAGGCACCGCTCGTCCTTCCGGCGGACAGCGCCGTCGAACTCCAGGTGGCGGTCGGCCCGGCCGACGAGCACGGCGGCCGGCCGGTGGCCGTGCACGCCCGCGCCGCCGGCAGCGACCCGGACACGCCGTGGACCCGGCACGCCGCCGGGACCCTGACCGCCACGCCCGCGCCGGTGACCGCAACGGCGGGCGCCAGGGCCGGCGCCGGTGCCGTGCCGGCGGTCGACGCGGACCGGTTCTACGCCGAACTCGCCGCCGAGGGCTACGAGTACGGCCCGGCGTTCCGCGCGGTGACCGCGCACGGCGACACGAGCGCCGAGCTGCTGCTGCCGGCGCACGCCGAGCAGACCGGCTTCGCCGTGCACCCCGCGCTGCTGGACGCCGCCCTGCACCCGCTGGTGCGCGGCCGCGGCGACCAGGGCGCCGGCCGGATCGCGCTCCCGTTCGCCTGGAGCGGCGTCACCCCCGGCCCGGCCGCGACGGCGACCGCGGCCCGGGCCCGGCTCACCCCGACCGGCGAGGACCGGGCGCGCCTGGAGCTGACCGACACGGAGGGCCGGCTGGTCGTCACCGTCGAGGAGCTGACGCTGCGCCAGGTCGAGACGGCACGGCTCGCGGCGCCGACCGCTGGGGCCGCCGAGCGCGACCTGCTGCGGATCGAGTGGCAGCCGGTCCCCGCCGCGCAGAGCACCGGCCCGCTGGCCGTCGCCCTGCTGGGCGAGCACTGGCCGGAACTGGCGGCGGCGCTGCGCGCGGCCGGGTCGGTGGTGCTCGACGCGGCGGCCCCGGACGAGCCGCCGGCGGACACCGTGCTGGTCGGGCTGACGGTCGGCCCCGGCGCCCCGCTGGACGCCGCCCACGCCGCGGCCCGGGCGGCCCTGGCGGTCGTCCAGGGACCGCTGGCCGACCCCCGGTGGGCGAACGCCCGGATCGTCGTCCTCACCGAGAACGCGGCCGACGGCGCCGGGCCCAACGCCCCGGCCGCCGCCGCGGCCTGGAGCCTGCTGCGCGCGGCCCGCGCGGAACACCCCGGACGGTTGGCCCTGGTGGACCTGGACGGCACCCCGAACTCGCTGGGCGCGCTGCCCGCCGCGCTGCGGGCGGACCTCCCCGAACTGGCGCTGCGGGGCGGAGCGGTGCTGGCGCCACGCCTGCGGCGGGCGGCTGCCGAAAGCGGGCAGCCGGGCAGCGACGGGACACCGGGCGACCGCGGACCGGTCGCCCCGGCACCCGGTGCGGACGGGACGGTGCTGATCACCGGCGGCACCGGTGCGCTGGGTGCGCTGCTGGCCCGCCACCTGGTGCGGACCGGGCAGGCCAGGCGGCTGCTGCTGGTCGGCCGGCGCGGCATCACCGCGCCCGGCGCGCCCGAACTGCTGGAGGAACTGGCCGGCTTGGGCGCGGAAGCGACGGTGGCGGGCTGCGACGTCACCGACCGGGCGGCGCTGGCCGGGCTGCTCGCCGAGATCCCCGCCGACCGCCCGCTGACCGCGGTGGTCCACGCGGCGGGCGTGCTGGACGACGCTCTGGCGGCGAACCTCGACCAGGACCGGCTGACCGCGGTGCTGCGGGCCAAGGCCGACGCGGCCTGGCACCTGCACGAGCTGACCCGGGACGCGGACCTCACGCGGTTCGTCCTGTTCTCCTCGGTGGCCGGAGTGTTCGGCACCGCGGGACAGGCCAACTACGCCGCCGCGAACGGCTTCCTGGACGGCCTGGCCCGGTACCGGCACACCCTCGGCCTCCCCGCCACCTCGCTGGCCTGGGGCCTGTGGACCGGCCCCGGCGGCATGGGCGACCGGCTGGACGGGACCGGGCGCGCCAGGTTCGAACGGCTCGGTCTCGCCCCGATCGGCCCGGACCACGGCCTGGCGCTGTACGACGCGGCGGTGCGCCGCGAGGAACCCGTCCTGGTGCCCGCGCCGACCAGTGCGGCGGCGCTGGAGCGGCTCGCTGCCTCCGGTGAACTCCCGCCGCTGCTCGTCGGGTTGACCAGGCGTCTGGTGGCGCAGCGGCCCCGACCCGCGGCCGGGCCGGCGCTCGCGGCGCGGCTCGCCGGGCAGCCGGCCGAGACCCGCGGGGCGCTGATCGCGGAGCACCTGCGAGGCATGGTCGCCGCCGTGCTCGGCCACGCGCCGGGCGAGCTGAGCGAACACCGCGGCTTCCTCGACCTGGGCGTGGACTCGCTCACCGCCGTCGAACTGCGCAACAAGCTCACCGCCGAGAGCGGCCTGCGGCTGCCCGCCACGCTGCTGCTCGACCACCCGACACTCGGCCAACTCACCGAGCACCTGACCGGGTTGCTCGCCCCCGAAGCGGCGCCGGCCCCGGACTCCGAAGACCTGCGGGCGGGCCTCGGCCTGCTGGCGGCCGGCCTGCCCGGCCTGACCGAGCCCGAGCGGGCGCCGCTGCTCGCCGAACTGCGCGAGCTGCTGGCCGGGTTCGGCCCGGCCTCCGCCCTGGACACGGCCACCGACCAGGAGATCTTCGACCTGATCGACCTGGAGCTGGGCGTCACCGGCGGCGAGGAGGGCTGAGGCGATGCGCACCACGGAACAGCAGCGGAGCAGCCGGGTGGAGGCGGAGCCCGCCGAGGCCCGGACGGGCCGGCACCGGGGACCTGACAGCAGCGAGGGAGAGCAGGAGCGATGAGCACCACCGAGGAGAAGCTGCGCGGCTACCTCAAGCGGGTCACCGCCGAGCTGCGCGACAGCCGGGCCAGGACGGCCGAGTTGGAGGCGCGGGACGCCGAGCCGGTGGCGATCGTGGCGGCGGCCGGGCGGTTCCCGGGCGGGGTGGACTCGCCGGAGGCGCTGTGGGAGCTGGTGGAGAGCGGCGGGGACGCGGTGGGACCGTTCCCCGCCGATCGGGGCTGGCCCGCCGACCTGTACCACCCGGACCGGGAGCGGATCGGCCGCTCGTACACCTCCGGTGGCGGATTCCTCTACGACGCGGCCGAGTTCGACGCCGAGTTCTTCGGGATCTCGCCGCGCGAGGCGGCCGCGATGGACCCGCAGCAGCGGCTGCTGCTGGAGGTCGCCTGGGAGTCGCTGGAGCGGGCGGGCATCCGTCCCGCCGACCTGCGCGGCACCCGGACCGGCGTCTGGGCGGGCGTGATGTACCACGACTACGGCAGCCGGTTCCGGCGGGCACCGGAGGAGCTGGAGGGCTACCTGGTGGTCGGCAGCGCGGGCAGCGTGGTGTCCGGGCGGATCGCCTACACCCTGGGACTGGAGGGCCCGGCGGTGACGGTGGACACGGCGTGCTCCTCCTCGCTGGTGGCGATCCACCTGGCCGCCCAGGCGCTGCGCAGCGGCGAGGCCACCCTCGCGCTGGCGGGCGGCGTCACCGTGATGTCCACCCCGGCGACCTTCGTCGACTTCAGCCGACAGGGCGCCAACTCGCCCGACGGGCGCTGCCGTTCGTTCGCCGCCGGGGCGGACGGCACGGGCTGGGCCGAGGGTGCGGGCGTGCTGGTGCTGGAGCGGCTCTCGGACGCCCGCCGCAACGGGCACCCGGTGCTCGCGGTGATCCGGGGCAGCGCCGTGAACCAGGACGGCCGGAGCAGCCAGCTGACCGCGCCCAACGGGCAGGCCCAACGACGGGTGCTGGCCGAGGCGCTGCGCCGCTCGGGGCTGACGCCCGGTGAGGTGGACGCGGTGGAGGCGCACGGGACGGGGACGGTGCTGGGCGACCCGGTGGAGGCCGGCGCGCTGGTGGACGTCTACGGGCGGGGTCGCGGCGACGGCGAGCCGCTCTGGGTCGGCTCGTTGAAGTCGAACCTGGGCCACATGCAGGCGGCCGCCGGCGTCGGCGCGGTGATCAAGACGGTGGCGGCGCTCCGGCACGGCGTGCTGCCCGAGTCGCTGCACGTGGACGAGCCCTCGCCGCTGGTGGACTGGGACGCCGGCGTGTCGCTGCTGACGGAGCGCCGGCCCTGGCCGGAGACCGGCCGTCCGCGTCGGGCGGGCGTGTCCTCGTTCGGGATCAGCGGCACCAACGCGCACCTGATCCTGGAACAGGCCCCGGCCGAAGCGGACGCCCCGGCCGAGGAACCGGCCCTCCCCGTGGTGCCGCTCCTGGTGTCGGGGCGGACGCCGGACGCGCTCCGGGACCAGGCTTCCCGCGTCCTCAAGGCCCTGGACGGCGTCGAAGCGACCGCACTCGCCCGGGGGTTGGCCTCCACCCGGACGGCGTTCGAGCACCGCGCGGTGGTGCTCGGCGGTGACGCCGAGGCACTGCGGAACGGCCTGGCCGCGGTGGCAGCGGGGGAGCGGACCGCCGGTGCGGTGGTCGGCGCGGCCTCCGCGACCGGGGGCACGGCGCTCCTGTTCACCGGCCAGGGCAGCCAACGGGCAGGCGCAGGACGAGAGTTGTACACGACGTTCCCGGTGTTCGCCGCGGCGCTGGACGAGGTGGCGGCCGCCTTCGACGGACTGCTCGAACGCCCGCTGCTGGACGTGCTGTTCGCGGCCGAGGGCAGCGCCGAGGCCGCCCTGCTGGACCGCACCCGCTGGACCCAGCCCGCACTGTTCGCCCTCGGGGTCGCGCTGTACCGGCTGGTCGAGTCCTGGGGAGTGCGGCCCGACCGGCTGGCCGGGCACTCGATCGGCGAGCTGACCGCCGCGCACCTCGCGGGCGTCCTGAGCCTGGCGGACGCCGCCACCCTGGTCGCGGCCCGCGGCCGGCTGATGGACGCGCTGCCCGAGGGCGGGGCGATGCTGGCCGTCGAGGCCGGGGAAGACCTGGTTCGGGCCGAACTGGACGCCGTGGAAGGCCTGGTGGCGATCGCCGCCGTCAACGGGCCGGCCGCCACCGTGGTCTCGGGCGAGAGCGCGGCGGTCTCGGCCGTCGAGGAGCGGTTCCGGGCACTCGGCCACCGGGTCGCCCGGCTGCGGACCAGCCACGCCTTCCACTCGCCGCTGATGGACCCGATCACCGCCGAGTTCGGCCGGATCGCCGCGGCGCTGCCGCACCACCCGCCGCGGATCCCGATCCGCTCCGCCGTCGACGGCGAACTCTACGACGCCGTCCGGCCGTTGACGCCGGAGCACTGGGTCGGCCACGTCTGGCGCGAGGTCCGGTACCTGGACGCGGTGCGCGGCCTGGCGGCCGACGGCGTCACCGCCCACCTGGAACTCGGCCCCGACGCGGTGCTCACCGCCCTCACCCGGGCCGCGCTGGCCGAGGACGCCGACGGCACGGACCCCGACGGACCCGAAACGGCCGCCGCCTCCGCGCTCCGGCGCGGCCGGCCCGAGGCGGAGACCCTGCTGGCGGCGCTCGCCACCGTCCACACCCGGGGCGCGGCGGTGGACTGGACGGCCGTGCTCGGCGGCGTCCCCGGCCGCGCCGAGGGCCTGCCCACGTACGCCTTCCAGCACACCAGGTACTGGTCGGAGGCGCCCCCGGAGGAGACCGCCGGGACGGGCGACGAGGGCGGGTTCTGGGCCGCCGTCTCGCAGCAGGACCCGGCGCGACTGGCCGAACTGCTGCGCCTGGAAGCGGAGTCGGCGCGCAGCGCGCTCGGCGAGCTGCTGCCCGCGCTGGCCGGCTGGCGGGCCGGTCGGGAACGGCACCGGGCGGTGGACCTGCTGCGTCACCGGGTCGTCTGGCGTCCGCTGGCGGAACCCGGGCCCGCGCCCGGCGACGGGCGGTGGCTGCTGCTGGCGCCCGCCGCCGCGGAGCAGCGGACGGACCTCTGGCGCGGCGTGCTGGAACAGGCACTGCAGCGGGCCGGCCGGGAGGTGAGCGTGCTGGAGGTACCGGCCGGAACGGACCGGACCGCCCTGGAGGGCCTGCTGCGCAGGGCCGTCGGTGGCGGGTGGCCGGTGGAGAGCTCGACGGCGGCCGTGCTAGGGACGGCCGCGGTGCTCGGCGGGCTCGGCGCGGCGGGCGGCGAGGCGTCGGCGCCGGTGGCCGGGGTGCTGTCGCTGCTCTCGCTGTCCGGCGGAGCGGTGGCGGACCGTCCGGCGGTGCCCGCCGCGCTCGCCGACACCCTGCACCTGCTGCAGGCCGCCGAGGCGGTCGGACTGGACGCGCCGGTGTGGGCGGCCACCAGCGGCGCGGTCGGCACCGGCCCCGCCGATCCGCCGACCCACCCGCAGTCCGCGGCGGTGTGGGGTCTCGGGGCGGCCGCCGCCACCGAGAGCCCCCGCTGGGGCGGGGTGCTCGATCTGCCCGCCGACCCCGGCGGGCGGCCCGCCGCCCTCGCCGTCGCCGCCCTGCTGGCCGGCGGCCCGGAAGCCGAACTCGCGGTCCGCCGCGAAGGCCTGTACGCCCGCCGACTGGTGGCCGCGCCCACCGGGACGCAGCCGGACGGCTCGGCGCCGCCGGCCGAGCCGCGCGGCACCGTGCTGATCACCGGTGGGACGGGCGCGCTCGCCGGGCACACCGCCCGCGCGCTGGCCCGGCGCGGCGCCGAACACCTGCTGCTGGTCAGCCGCCGCGGCGAGAACGCCCCCGGGGCGACGGAGTTCGCCGCCGAGCTGACCGCCGCGGGCGCCCGCAAGGTCACCCTCGCCGCCGTGGACGTCACCGACCGGGACGCGCTGGCCCGGCTGCTCGCCGAACTGCCCGACAGCCTGCCGCTGACGGCGGTGGTGCACACCGCGGCCGTGCTGGACGACGCCACGCTCACCGAGCTGACGGACGATCAACTGGAACGGGCCCTCGGCCCGAAGACGCTGGCCGCCCGCCACCTGGACGAGCTGACCCGCGCACTGCCGCTGGACGCGTTCGTCCTGTACTCCTCCGCCGCCTCGGTGGCCGCGCTGCCCGGGCAGGCCAACTACGCGCCGGGCAACGCCGTCCTGGACGCGCTCGCCGAACAGCGGCGGGCGGCCGGACTGCCCGCCACCTCGATCTCCTGGGGCCTGTGGGACGGCGAGGGCATCGCCGACCCGGCGGCCGCCCGGCAGGCCGCCCGGCACGGCCACCGCCCGATCGACCCGGACACCGCGCTCGCCGCGTTGGACGCCGCGCTCGCCGAGGGCGCCGGCCACCTGCTGGTCGCCGACGCGGACTGGCCCGCGCTCGCCGCCGTCCGCCCGCACCCGCTGCTCGCGGAACTGCTGCCGACCGCCGAGACCGAGGCCACCCCGGAACGGGGCGGCGGGCTGCGGGACGAACTCGCCGGCCAGGAACCGGCCGAGCGCCGCCGCACCCTGCTGCGCGCCGTCCGGGCGGAGGCCGCCGCCGTGCTCGGCCGGGCGGGCGGCGACGCCGTCGACCCGCAGCGCGGACTGCGCGACCAGGGCTTCGACTCGATCGCCACCGTGGAACTGCGCAACCGCCTGGGCCGGCTCAGCGGCCTGCGGCTGCCCACCACCCTGGTGTTCGACCACCCGACCGCACAGGCCCTCACCGACCGGCTGCTCGACCTGCTGCGGCTCCCCGAGGCGGGCGGCACACCGGCCGGGGGCGAGCCGTCGGGCGAGCGGGATGCCGGGGCCCGGGCGCTGGCCCGGCTCGGCGAGCTGGAGGCGCTGTTCGCCGAACTCCCGGCCGACGACCCGGCCCGCCCCCGGCTGCTGGAACGGCTGGCCGCGCTCACCGGCACGCCCGCGACCGGCCCGGACACCGCACTCGCCGCCGCCGGCGACGAGGAGCTGATCGCCTTCATCGGCCGCGAGTTCGGCATCTCCTGACGCCCCGCGAGCCGAGCGCACCACGCACCACGAACCTGCCGACCCGCACGAAGGGTGGAACCTTGAACGACGGCCGGATGCGGTACCTCCTGGAACGGGTCACCGCCGAACTGCAGCAGACCCGACGCGAGTTGAACGACACCAGGGAGCGCGCCGCCGAACCCGTGGCGATCGTCGGCATGGCCTGCCACTTCCCCGGCGGCGTCGACTCGCCCGAGGACCTGTGGCGGCTGGTCGCCGAAGGCCGCGACGCGGTGGGGGAGTTCCCCACCGACCGCGGTTGGGACCTGTCCGCGCTGTTCGACGCCGACCCCGACCGGCCGCGCACCTCGTCCACCCGGCGCGGCGCGTTCCTCACCGACCCGGGCGGCTTCGACGCCGACTTCTTCGGCATCTCCCCGCGTGAGGCGCTGGCCTCCGACCCGCAGCACCGGCTGCTGCTGGAGACCGCCTGGGAGGCCCTGGAACGGGCCGGCATCCGGCCGGGCGAGCTGCGCGGCACCCGCACCGGGGTGTACGTCGGCACCAACGGCAACGACTACGTCCCGCCGGCCGGCACCGCCCCCGAGGAACTGGAGGGCTACCTCGCCGTCGGCAACGCCGCCAGCGTCGCCTCCGGCCGGATCTCCTACACGCTCGGGCTGGAGGGCCCCGCCGTCACCGTCGACACCGCCTGCTCCGCCTCCTCCGTCGCCCTGCACCTCGCCGTCCGGGCGCTGCGCTCCGGCGAGGCCGACCTCGCCCTGGCCGGCGGCGTCACCGTGATGACGACCCCTCAGCTGTTCGTCGAGTTCTCCCGCCAGCACGGCCTGTCCCCGGACGGCCGCTGCAAGGCGTTCGCCGCCGCCGCCGACGGCACCGGCTGGTCCGAGGGCGCGGCGCTGCTGGTCGTCGAACGGCTCTCCGACGCCCGGCGGCTCGGCCACCGGATCCTCGCCGTGGTCCGCGGCAGTGCCGTCAACCAGGACGGCGCGTCGAACGGCCTCACCGCCCCGTCCGGGCCCGCCCAGCAGCGCGTGGTCCGACAGGCCCTCGCCGACGCCGGACTCGCCCCCCAGGACGTGGACGCCGTCGAGGCGCACGGCACCGGCACCCGGCTCGGCGACCCGATCGAGGCGCAGGCGCTGCTCGCCTCCTACGGGCAGGACCGGCCCGCGGACCGGCCGCTGTGGCTCGGCTCCGTCAAGTCCAACCTCGGCCACACCCAGGCCGCCGCCGGCGTGGCCGGCGTCATCAAGACCGTCCAGGCGCTGCGCCACGGCGTGCTGCCCCGCACCCTGCACGTGGACACGCCCACCCCGCACGTCGACTGGACCGCGGGCGCGGTGCGCCTGCTCACCGAGGAACGCCCCTGGCCGCGCACCGACACCCCGCGCCGGGCCGGCGTGTCCGCGTTCGGCGTCAGCGGAACCAACACCCACATCATCCTGGAGGAGGCCCCCGCCGAGCTCCCCGAGGACGCACCCGACGGGCCGCCGGCCCCCGTGGTCTGGCAGCTCTCCGGCCGCACCGAGGGCGCGCTGCGCGGCCAGGCCGCCCGGCTCGCCGCCCACCTGCGCGCCGCTGAGGAGACCGGCCCGCGCGCGCTCGCCGCGATCGGCCACGCCCTGCACGCCGAACGCACCGCCTTCGAGGAACGCGCCGCCGTGGTCGGCCGCGACCGGCCGGCGCTGCTCGCCGCCCTGGACGCGCTCGCCGCCGGGGAGCCCTCGCCGGCCGTGGTCCGCGGCCGCGCCGCCGCCGACCCGAAGACCGTGCTGGTGTTCCCCGGCCAGGGAGCGCAGTGGCTCGGCATGGCCACCGAACTGCTCGACACCGCACCCGTGTTCGCCGACCGGATCGCGGCCTGCGGCAAGGCCCTCGCCGGGTACGTCGACTGGTCGCTGGAGGACGTGCTGCGCGGCCGCGACGGCGCCCCCGGCTACGACCGGGTGGACGTCGTGCAGCCCGCGCTGTGGGCCGTCATGGTCTCGCTCGCCGCCCTGTGGGAGTCGTACGGCCTGCGGCCCGACGCGGTGGTCGGCCACAGCCAGGGCGAGATCGCCGCCGCCACCGTGGCCGGCGCGCTCGACCTGGACGACGCCGCCCGGGTGGTCGCCCTGCGCAGTCGCGCCATCACCGCGCTGGCCGGCACCGGCGGCATGGCCTCCGTGCCGCTGCCCCGCGAGCAGGCCGAGCAGTTGATCACCCGCTGGGCCGGGCGGCTGTCGGTCGCCGTGGTCAACAGCCCCGAGGCGGTGGTGGTGGCCGGCGAGGCCGCCGCCCTGGACGAGCTGATCGCCCACGGCGAGCAGCAGGACCTGCGGATCCGCCGCGTCCCCGTCGACTACGCCTCGCACTCCCCGCAGGTCGAACTGCTGCGCGACGAACTCGCCGCCGCGCTCGCCCCGATCACCCCGCGCGCCGGGCACCTGCCGCTGCTGTCCGCCGTCACCGGGGACTGGCTCGACACCCGGCAGCTCGACGGCCCCTACTGGTACACCAACCTGCGGCAGACCGTCCGGTTCGAGGACGCCACCCGGCGGCTCCTCGACACCGGGCACCGGATCTTCGTCGAGGCCTCGCCGCACCCCGTGCTCACCGCCGCCGTCCAGGCCACCGCCGAGGACGCCGGACACCCGGTCACCGCCACCGGCTCGCTGCGCCGCGAGGAAGGCGGCCTCGACCGCTTCCTCATCTCGCTCGCCACGGCCGCCACCGCCGGCGCGGCCGTCGACCCCGCCGCCGTGCTCGGCCCGCGCCCCGCCCGGCACGTCGACCTGCCCACCTACGCCTTCCAGCGCACCCGGCACTGGATCGACCGGCCCGTCGACGCCGCCGGCGACCCGCTCGGCCTCGGCCTGCGCCCCGCCGGCCACCCGGTGCTCGGCGCGGTCCTCACCGGCGCCGCCGGCGGCGCCACGCTCACCGGGCGGCTCGCCGAGCGGACCCACCCCTGGCTGGCCGACCACACCGTGCACGGCCACACCGTCGTTCCCGGCACCGCCCTGGTCGAGCTCGCCGTCCGGGCCGGCGACGAGTCCGGGCTGCCGCTGCTGGAGGAACTCGTCCTGGAGACGCCGCTGCTGCTGCCCCGTCAGCAGGCGGTCGAGCTGCAGGTCACCGTCGGCCAGGCCGACGCCGCCGGCCGCCGCCCCGTCGAGGTGCACGCCCGCCCGCAGCACGCCGACCCCGGCCCGTGGCAGCGCCACGCGCACGGCCTGCTCGCCGCCGACCCCGAACCGCCCGCCGCCGAGGCCGCCGACTGGCCCCCGGACGGCGCCGAAGCCGTCCCCGTCGAGGAGCTGTACGCCCGCCTCGCCGCCACCGGCCGCGCCTACGGCCCGCACTTCCAGGGCCTGCGCGCCGCCTGGCGGCACGGCGAGGACCACTACGCCCACCTCGAACTCCCGGCCGCCGACCACGCCGACGCCGCCCGCTACGGGCTGCACCCCGCGCTGCTCGACGCCGCCTTCCACCTCGCCGACCTCGCGGTCCCGCCGCCCGCCGACGGCACCGTGCCGCTGCCCTTCGCCTGGAGCGCCGTCCGCCTGCACGCCACCGGCGCCCACACCCTGCGGGTAAGGCTGCGCACCGCACCCGACGGCACCCTCGCCCTGGACGCCGTCGACCCCGAGGGCGCCCTCGTCCTCACTGTCGGCGCCCTCGCCTCCCGACCCGTCACCGCCGCCCAACTGGCCACCGCCACCCCGCTGTACACGGCCCGATGGAGCGAACTCGCACGCTCGGACGAGGCGTTGGACGAGCAGGGCTGGGCGGTGCTGGGCCCGGACGACCCGTTCGGCCTCGGTGCCACCCGGTACGCCGACCCGGCCGCACTCGCCACCGCCCTGCGTGCCGGAACCCCCGCGCCCGCACTGGCCTGGCTGCCCGTCCCCGCCGGGGCAGGGGCCCCGCCCGACGCGGTCCGCGCCGTGCTGGCACAGCTGTTGACGACCATTCAGCAGTGGCTCGGCGAACCCGAGTTGGCGGGCGTGCGACTCGCGGTCGCCACCCGGCACGCCGCGACCCTCGACGACGAGCACCCCGACCTGAGCACCGCCCCCGCCCTGGGCCTGCTGCGCACCGCCCAGGCCGAACACCCCGACCGCCTGCTGCTGGTCGACCTCGACGACAGCGACACCAGCCGGCACCTCCTGGGCGGCGCCCTCGCGGCCGCGCTCGCCGCCGGGGAACCGCAGCTCGCGCTCCGCGACGGCCGCGCGTACGTGCCCCGGCTGGCCGTGGCCGACCCCGCGGCGGCGGTCGAGCTCGACCCCGAGGGCACCGTGCTGATCACCGGCGGACTCGGGCTGCTCGGCGCCCTGACCGCCCGCCACCTGGTCACCGCGCACGGCGCCCGGCACCTGCTGCTGCTCGGCCGCCAGGGCCCCGACACGCCCGGCGCGGCCGAACTGCTCGCCGACCTCGCCGCCCTGGGCGCCGAGGCCCGCGCCGTCGCCGTGGACGCCGCCGACCGGGACGCGCTCGCCGCCGTCCTCGCCGCCGTCCCCACCGCGCACCCGCTCACCGCCGTGGTGCACGCCGCCGGGGCGCTCGACGACGGCGTGCTGACCGCGCAGGACCCGGAGCGGCTCGACACCGTGCTGCGACCCAAGCTCGACGCCGCCTGGCACCTTCACGAGCTGACCGCCGACCGCCCGCTCGCCGCCTTCCTGCTGTACTCCTCCGCGGCCGGGGTGCTCGGCACCCAGGGCCAGTCCGGGTACGCCGCCGCCAACGCCTTCCTGGACGCTCTCGCCGCCCACCGGCACGCCCGCGGCCTGCCCGCCACCTCGCTCGCCTGGGGCCTGTGGGCCGACGCCAGCACGCTCACCGGCCACCTCGCCGCGACCGACCTGGCCCGGCTCGCCCGGCAGGGCGTCCGCCCGCTCGCCGCCGACGAAGGACGCGCCCTGCTGAGCGCCGCCCTCACCGCCGGACCGCCCCTCCGGGTCCCGCTCGCGCTCCGCCCGCCCGCCGAACCCGCCGCCGTTCCGGCCGTGTTGGCGGACGTCCTGCCCCGCCCCGCCGCCACCGCCCGGCGACGCGCGGGCAGCGGCGGCGGCGCAGCGGACCTCGCCGCACGCCTGCGCACCCTGGACGCCGCCCGCCGCCGCCAGACCCTGCTGCGGCTGGTGCGCACCGAGGCCGCCGCCGTGCTCGGCCGCACCGGCGGCGACGGCGTGGACGCCGAACGCGCCTTCAAGGAACTCGGCTTCGACTCGCTCACCGCCGTCGAGCTGCGCAACCGCCTGGCCGCCGCCACCGGGCTGCGACTGCCCGCCACCCTGGTCTTCGACCACCCCACCGCGCACGCCCTGACCGCGCACCTGGACAGCCTGCTGCCCGGGAGCCGAACGGCCGCCCCGGCAGCGGCCGTCGCCGGACCGGCCGTCGACCAGGACGACCCCGTGGTGATCGTCGCGGCCGGCTGCCGGTTCCCCGGCGAGGTGCAGACCCCGGAACAGCTCTGGGAGTTGGTCGCCGAAGGCCGCGACGCCATCACCCCCTGGCCGACCGACCGGGGCTGGGACAACGAGGCCCTCTACGACCCCGACCCCGACCGGCCCGGCCGCACCTACACCCAGTACGGCGGATTCCTGCACGACGCCGCCGAGTTCGATGCCGCGTTCTTCGGCATCTCCCCGCGCGAAGCCCTCGCCACCGACCCGCAGCAGCGGCTGCTGCTGGAGACCGCCTGGGAGACCTTCGAACGCGCCGGCATCGACCCGCACACCCTCCGCGGCAGCCGCACCGCCGTCCACCTCGGCGTCATGTACAACGACTACGCGGGCCGACTCCGGGCCCTGCCCGAGGAGTTGGAGGGCTACCTGCACAACGGCAGCGCCGCCAGCGTCGCCTCCGGCCGGATCTCCTACGCCTTCGGCTTCGAAGGGCCCGCCGTCACCGTCGACACCGCCTGCTCCTCCTCGCTGGTCGCCCTGCACCTCGCCGCACAGGCCCTGCGGGCCGGCGAGACCGACCTCGCCCTGGCGGGCGGCGTCGCCGTGATGGCCTCCCCGGCGGGCATGGTCGCCACCTCCCGCCACCGGGCGTTCGCCCCGGACGGCCGGGTCAAGGCGTTCGCCGCCGCCGCCGACGGGACCAGCTGGGCCGAAGGCGTCGGACTGCTGCTGCTGGAACGCCTCTCCGACGCCCGCCGCCACGGCCACCCCGTGCTCGCCGTGGTCCGCGGCAGCGCCGTCAACCAGGACGGTGCGTCCAACGGCCTCACCGCCCCCTCCGGCCCGGCGCAGCAGCGCGTCATCCGGCAGGCCCTGGCCTCCGCGCGCCTCGCCCCGTCCGAGGTCGACGCCGTCGAAGCGCACGGCACCGGCACCCAGCTCGGCGACCCCATCGAGGCCCAGGCCCTGCTCGCCACCTACGGCCAGGACCGGCCCGCGGACCGGCCGCTGTGGCTCGGCTCGCTCAAGTCCAACCTCGGCCACACCCAGGCCGCCGCCGGCGCCGCGGGCCTGATCAAGATGATCGGCGCCCTGCGGCACGGCATCCTGCCCGCCACCCTGCACGTCGACCGGCCCGCCCCCGAGGTGGACTGGGAGTCCGGCGGCGTCCGCCTGCTGACCGAAGCCCGTCCCTGGCCCGAGACCGGCCGCCCCCGGCGCGCCGCCGTCTCCGCCTTCGGCGTCAGCGGCACCAACGCCCACGTGATCATCGAACAGCCTCCCGTCGAACCCCGGCCTCCGGCCGGTGACGGGGCGCCGGGCGCAGGCTCCGCGGCTGCGGGCTCGGGGGCCGGGCCCGGGGGTGCGGCGGGGTTGCCGTGGGTGGTGAGTGCTCGGACCGGGGGTGCGTTGGCCGAGCTGGTCGGGCGGTTGGCCGACCGGCTTGCGGTGGCGCGGGAGGCGCCGGCCGATCTGGCGCACACGCTGTTCGCCGGGCGGGCGGGGTTCGAGCACCGGGCGGTGGTGGTGGCCCCCGACGCGGCGCGCGCCGCCGCGGGGCTGCGGGCGCTGGCGGCGGGTGAGCCGGCCGAGGAGGTGGTGCGAGGCCGGGCGGACGGGGCGCCGGAGGTGGTGTTCGTGTTCCCCGGGCACGGCTCGCAGTGGGCCGGGATGGCCCGCGAACTGCTCGACGGCGCACCGGTGTTCGCCGAGCGGGTGGCGGAGTGCGCGCAGGCCCTCGCCCCGCACCTGGACTTCGACCTGCTGGACGTGCTGCGCGAGCGCGAGGGCGCGCCCGGGCTGGAGCGCGTCGAGGTCGCCCAACCCGCGCTGTGGGCCGTGCTGGTGGGCCTCGCCGCGCTGTGGGAGTCGTACGGGGTGCGGCCGGACGCGGTGGTCGGGCACAGCCAGGGCGAGGTCGCCGCCGCCACTGTCGCCGGGGCGCTCACCCTCGCCGACGCGGCGCTGATCGTCGCGGCCCGCAGCCGGATCCTGGCCCGCCTGGTCGGCCAGGGCTCGATGGCGTCCGTCTCGCTGCCCGCCGCCGAGGCGGAACAGCGGCTCGCGGCCTGGCCGGGACGGCTGTCCGTCGCCACCGTGAACGGCCCCGGCCAGGTGGTGGTGGCCGGCCAGGAGGACGCCCTCGACGAACTGCTCGCCGCCTGCGCCGCCGACGGCGTCCGGGCCAAGCGGCTGCGCAACGCCACGCTCGCCGGGCACTCCCCGGTGATCGACCAGGTGCGGGACGAACTGCTGGCCGCGCTGGCCCCGGTCCGCCCCCGCGCGGGCCGGCTGCCGATCTGGTCCACCGTCACCGCGGCCCCGATCGACGGCGCCGAGCTGGACGCCGCCCACTGGTACCGCAACCTGCGCGAGACCGTCCGGTTCGCCCCGGTGGTCGAACAACTCGCCGACTCCGCCCGGACCTTGTTCATCGAGGTCAGCCCGCACCCGGTGCTCACCGGCGCGATCCAGGACACCCTGGAGGCCGGAACCACCGGCGGGGCGGCCGCCGAGACCCTGCGCCGCGACCACGGCGGGCTCGACCGGTTCCTGCTGGCCCTCGGCGGCGCGCACACCCAGGGCGTGCCCGTCGAGTTCGGCCGGCTGCTGGACGGCGCCCGCGCGGTGCCCGCCGCCCTGCCCACCTACCCGTTCCAGCGCCGCCGCTACTGGCTGGACGCCGACCTCGGGCCGCTCACCGCCGCGCTCGCCGTCGACGTCGCGGAGGAGGCGGGGGCGGAGGCCGGGGCGTTCGCCGCCCGGCTGGCCTCGCTGCCCGCCGCCGAACGGGACGCCGAACTGCTCGACCTGGTGCGCCGACAGGCCGCCGCGGCGCTCGGCCACCCCGACGAGGACGAGGTGGCGGCCGAACAGGCGTTCCGGGAGCTGGGGTTCGAGTCGCTGACGGCCGTGGACCTGCGCAACCGGCTGGCCACCGCGACCGGCCTGCGGCTGCCCGCCACGCTGGTCTTCGACCACCCCACGCCCGCCGCGGTCGCCGCCCGGCTGGCCGACCAGCTGGACCAGGGCGACACCCCACCCGGCCTCGAACTGCCCGCGCTGCTCGACCGCCTGGAGCAGTCGCTGCCCGGCACCGCCGACGACCGGCGGGACCTCGCCGCCCGGCTGGCCGCGCTCGCCGCCCGCCTCGACCCCGCAACAGCCCCGCCCGCCGACGCATCCGACCTCGAACTTGCCAGCGACGAGGAGCTGTTCGCCGAACTCGACCGCGCCCGCCCCGCCGGCGCCCGCACCGGAAGGAGCCGCGACGGTGGCCGATGAGGACCAGCTGCGGCAGTACCTGCGCCGCGCCCTGACCGACCTGCGAGAAACCCAACAGCAGCTGGAGCAGGCCGAGTTCGAACGCACCGAGCCGATCGCCGTGATCGGCATGGCCTGCCGGCTCCCCGGCGGCGCCGACTCGCCGGAGCAGCTCTGGCAGCTGGTGATCGACGAACGCGACGCCACCGGCGACTGGCCGACCGACCGAGGCTGGGACACCGGCACGCTGTACGACCCCGACCCGGCCGTCCCCGGCACCAGCTACGCCGTCCGCGGCGGATTCCTCTACGACGCAGCCGAGTTCGACGCCGCGTTCTTCGGACTCTCACCGCGCGAGGCGCTCGCCACCGATCCGCAGCAGCGCCTGCTGCTGGAGACCTCCTGGCACGCGATCGAACACGCCGGGCTCGACCCCGAGCAGCTGCGCGGCTCCCGAACCGCCGTCTACGCGGGCCTCACCGCGCAGGACTACCACACCCGCCCCGGCGCGGCCCGCCCCGAACTGGAGGGCCACCTCGGCCTCGGCAACCTGTCGAGCGTCGCCTCCGGCCGGATCGCGTACACCTTCGGCTTCGAAGGGCCCGCCGTCACCGTCGACACGGCCTGCTCCTCCTCGCTGGTCGCCCTGCACCTCGCCGTCCGCGCGCTGCGGGCCGGCGAGAGCGACCTGGCGCTGGCCGGCGGCGCCACCGTGATGTCCTCGCCCACCGGATTCATCGAGTTCTCCCGCCAGCGCGGCCTCTCCCCGGACGGCCGCTGCCGCTCCTACGCGGCCGCCGCCGACGGCACCGGCTGGGCCGAGGGCGCGGGCGTCCTGGTCCTGGAACGGCTCTCCGACGCCCGGCGGCTCGGCCACCGGATCCTCGCCGTGGTCCGCGGCAGCGCCGTCAACCAGGACGGTGCGTCCAACGGCCTCACCGCCCCGTCCGGGCCCGCCCAGCAGCGGGTGGTCCGGCAGGCCCTGGCCGACGCCGGACTCGCCCCGAGCGAGGTCGACGCCGTCGAAGGCCACGGCACCGGCACCACGCTCGGCGACCCCATCGAGGCCCAGGCCCTGCAGGCCGTCTACGGGGCCGGCCGGCCGGCCGAACACCCGCTGCTGCTGGGCTCGTTGAAGTCCAACCTGGGGCACACCGCGGCCGCCGCCGGCGTGGCCGGCGTGATCAAGACCGTCCAGGCGCTGCGCCACGGCGTGCTGCCCCGCACCCTGCACGTGGACACGCCCACCCCGCACGTCGCCTGGGAGGGCAGCGGCGTCGCCCTGCTGACGGAGCGCCAGGACTGGCCCGCCACCGGCCGGCCGCGGCGGGCCGGGGTCTCGGCGTTCGGCGTGAGCGGCACCAACGCGCACGTGATCCTCGAACAGTGGCCGGCACAGGAGGCGGAGGGCGGGGCGGGCGAGCAGGCGAGCCCGCCCGCGGCCGCGGAAGCGCCGCTGCCGTGGGTGCTGAGCGCGCGGACCGAGGGGGCGTTGCGGGCCCGCGCCGGCCAGCTGGCCGGGCTGCTTCGTCGGCCCGACGCGCCGACCGCCGCCGAGCTGGCGCAGGCGGTGGCGGCGCTGCCGCGCCATCCGCTGCGCGCCGTGCTGGCGGCACGCCCGGAGCAGGCGGCCGATCGGCTGGCGGAGTTCGCCGGCGGGGCGGGCGAGGTGGCGCCCAAGGCCGGGACGGGTGGCCGAACGGCCTTCCTGTTCACCGGGCAGGGAGCACAACGCCCGCGCATGGGAGCCGAGCTGTACCGGGACTACCCCGCGTTCGCGGCGGCGTTCGACCAGGCCGCCGCCGCCTTCGAGCCCCACCTGCCGTACTCCGTGGCGGAGGCGGTGCTGCGCACCGCCGACGCCGAACAGCTCGATCGCACCGGCCACACGCAGCCGGCCCTGTTCGTGCTGCAGACGGCGCTGCTGCGGCTGCTGGAATCCTGGGGGGTGCGGCCCGACCTGGTCGCCGGGCACTCGATCGGCGCACTGGCCGCCGCGCACGCCGCCGGACTGCTCGAACTGTCCGACGCCGCCGCGCTGGTGGCGGCCCGCGCCACCCTGATGGAGGGCCTGCCCGCCGGTGGGACGATGGCCGCGCTGGAGGCCGACGAGGCCGAGGTGCTCGCCGAACTGGCTCTGCACGCCGGCGCGGTGGACCTGGCTGCCGTCAACGGGCCGCGCTCGGTGGTGGTGTCCGGCACCGCGGGCGCCGTCGATCAGGTCGCCGAGGCGTTCCGGTCCCGCGGCCGGCGGGCGACCGGGCTGCGGGTCAGCCACGCCTTCCACTCGCACCTGATGGATCCGATCCTGGACGAACTCCGATCCACCGCGAAGGGGTTGACCACGCACCCGCCGACCGTCGCCGTGGTCTCCGACCTGACCGGCCGGCTGGCGAGCGCGGGCGAACTCGCCGACCCCGAGCACTGGGCCGCGCACGCCCGTCGCCCCGTCCGCTTCCTGGACGCCGTCCGCACCCTGCGGGCCGAGGGCGCCACCCGCTTCCTCGAACTGGGACCGGACGGCGTACTCACCGCCCTCACCAGGAACATCCTGGCCGACGAGGAACCGTCCCGCCGCCGCACCGTCCTCGCCGCCGCCCTCCGGCGCGGCCGACCCGAGCCGGAGGCCCTGCTCGACGCGGTCGGCCGGCTGCACGCGGCCGGGTCGTCCGTCGACTGGACCGGTCCCCTCGGGGGACCGGCCGACCGCCGGACCGAGCTGCCGGGCTACCCGTTCGACCGCCGCCGGTACTGGCTGGACGCCGGGCCCGCGGTCGCGGCTCCACGGGCCGCAGCCGCGGCCGCAGCCGAGCCGGTGCCTGCCGAGCGGCTCGACGGCCTCACCGGGCCCGGACTGCTGGACGCCCTGGCCGCGCTGGTGCGCGCCGAGGCGGCCGCCGTGCTCGGCCACGCCGACCCCCAGGACCTGTCCGAGGAGGCGGCGTTCGTGGAGCTGGGCTTCGACTCGCTCACCTCCACCGAACTCGCCGAACGCCTCTCCGCCGCCACCGGCCTGCGGCTGTCCGGCGCGCTGACGATCCATCACCCGGACGCCGCCACGCTCACCGCGCACCTGCACGGCGAACTGCTCCGGCACCGGGCGGCCGACTCCACCGGCCCGGCGGAACCGCTGGCGGAGGTGTACCTGCGGCTCTGCCGGGCCGGGCGGATCCCCGCCGCCACCCAGGTGCTGCTGGCGGCGTCCGAACTGCGCACCGGCTTCGGCGCCGAGGAGCGGACGCCGCACGCCGTGCCCCCGCTCGCGCTCGCCCAGGGCCCCGGTCCCGCGGTGGTCTGCTTCCCGGCCCTCACGGCACTGTCCGGGCCGCACGAGTACGCCAGGTTCGGGCGCGCACTCGACGGCCGGCGTACCGCGCACGCCGTACCCGCCCCCGGCTACCGGCCGGGCAGCGCGCTGCCGGACACCGCGGACGCGTTCATCGCGCTGCAGGCCGACACCGTCCAACGACTCTACGGAGAGGAGCCGTTCGCGGTCCTCGGCCGCTCGCTCGGCGGCTGCGTCGCGCACGCGGTCACCGCCGAACTCGAACGGCGCGGCACCCGGCCGATCGGCCTGATCCTGGTCGACAGCTTCCCGATGGACACCGGCGCGCTGCCCGGCATGGAGTGGTGGATGCCCGCCATGGTCGGCGGCATGCTCGACCGGATCGGCGACCAGGACCTCACCTTCACCGACACCGGCCTCACCGCGATGGGCGCCTACCTCCGCACCCTCGGCCCCTGGCAGCCCACCCCGATCGCCGCGCCCACCCTGCTGCTGCGCGCCGAGACCGCGCTGCCGGACACCCCCGCCGACGCCGACTGGCGGGCGTTCTGGCGGCTCCCGCACCGACGGCTCGACATCCCCGGCGACCACTTCACGGTGCTGGAGGACCACTCCGGCAGCACAGCGGACGCCGTCCACGACTGGCTGACCACCCGCACCACCGACCTGCAAGGAGAGACCCGATGACCCGTCCCTTCCGCTTCGGCCTCGGCAAGCTCGCCGTCCCCGACGACGCCGAGCAGTGGCAGAAGCTCTCCAAGGACGTCGAGTCCCAGGGCTACGACGTCCTGCTGGTGCCCGACCACCTCGGCCGGACCGCCCCGTTCCCGCCGCTCGTCGCCACCGCCGCCGCCACCCGTCTCCGGGTCGGCACCCTGGTCCTCAACTCCGGCTTCTACCACCCGCCGCTGCTCGCCCGCGACATCGCCACCGTCGACCGGCTCACCGGCGGCCGGATCGAGGTCGGCCTCGGCACCGGCTACGTGCACGCCGAGTTCGAGGCCCTCGGCCTCGACCCCGGCAGCCCGAAGGACCGGGTCGACGCCCTGGAACGCACCGTCCGCGAGCTGCGCCGGCTGCTGAGCGACCCCGAGCACGTCCCCGCCGCCGTCCAGGACCCGGTGCCGCTGCTGATCGCCGGCAACGGCAACCGCGTCCTGCGGCTCGCCGCCCAGCACGGCGACATCGCGGGCTTCATCGGCATGCGGTACGACCCCACCGCGTTCGGCGGCCTGCGACTCATCCCGCGCACCGAACTCGCCGAGCGGGTCGCCTACTTCGACCGGGTCGTCGGCGAGCGCGCCGCGCAGGTCGAGAAGAACCTGCTGCTCCAGGCGGTGATCGTCACCGACGACCGGGAGGCTGCGATCCGGCACGTGGCGGCGACCCAGCTGCCGGTGCCGCAGCACGAGCTGGAGCAGACGCCGCTGCTGCTCATCGGCAGCGTCCAGGAGATCATCGACCAGGTGAAGGAACTGCGGGACACCCTGGGCTTCTCGTACTTCACGGTGATGGACATCCACCAGGAAGCCTTCGCCCCCGTCGTCGAGGCCCTCGCGGGCACCTGACGGCCCCACGGCAGCACCGGGCGGGTGGCAACCGTGGTTGTCGGGGGCGAGATCCTCCGATGCGACAACTTTGGTTGTCACTCGACACGGCTGACAACTCAGGTTGTCGATGGGGCGGGGTGCGACTCCTCGCGGGGCCAGCGCTTGCGGGCGGCTTGGCGGGTGATGCCCAGGAGTTGGCCGACCTCGCTGAAGGAGGCGCCGGCGGCGAGGGCTTCGCGGGCCAGGCGGTCGACCCGGTCGGTGGCGGCGAGGCGGTCGGTCTCGGCGGCGGCGAGGGCCTGGAGGGGGGCGGCGGGTTCGGCGGGGTCGGCGGCCAGGAGGGGGCGCAGGCAGGGGCCGAGCAGGTCGACGAGCCGGTCGGCGGGGGCGGCGTCGATCTCGGGCACGCGCAGCAGGTAGCGGGAGACCAGGAGGCCGAGCACGACGGTGCCGGCGAGGGCGCCGCGGAGTTCGACGTCCTCGCCGGTGAGGGCGTCGGCGACGGGGCTGTTGCCGGGGTCGGCGACGGCGCAGCGGACGGCTTCGGCGGCCTGGGGGTGCGTCAGCATGGAGCGGAGGACGGGCATGCTGCGGTCGGGCCGGCCGTCGATGTCGGCGAGGACGTGGGCGAGCAGGCGTTCGCCGAGCTGTTCGGGTGGGCCGGAGAGGGCGCCGCCGAAGGAGAGGCCGATCTCCGAGACGGCGTCGAACAGCCCTTCCTTGGAGCCGAAGTACTTCATCACCAGGGCCGGGTCGACGCCGGCCCGGTGGGCGACCGCGCGGACCGTGGTCTGCTCGTAGCCGAGGTCGGAGAACAGCGCCCGGGCGGCGGCGAGGATGGCCTGCCGGCTGCGGGTGCGGCGGCCGCCGGGTGCGGCGGCCCCGGCCTGCTCGGGTGTGGTCACGGCTCTCCTCCGCGGGGGCTCGGAAGTTCAACGCTCGTTGACCAATTCGGCGAGCGTCCCTAGCATGAAGAAGTCTACAAGCGTCGACCGCGTCCCGGTCTCTCGGCGCTTTCCCTCGTCCTGCGCTCCAGGAGCCCGTCATGACGACTCATGACCAGCAGCCGTCCGTGGTCGAACCGCCGGCGCCCGCGAAAGAACCCGCCGGCCGACCGCCGGGCCGGGCCGGTGCGCTCGCCCTGGCGGTCATCGTGACCTGCCAGTTGATGGTGGCGGTCGACGGCAACATCGTGAACATCGCGCTGCCGCGCATCCAGTCCGGACTGGACTTCTCGCCGGGCGGGCTGGCCTGGGTGTTCAGCGCGTACTCGCTGGCCTTCGGCGGGCTGCTGCTGCTCGGCGGCCGGACCAGCGACGTGCTGGGCCGCCGCCGGATGCTGGCCTGGGGCCTGCTGACGGTGGTGGCGGCCTCGCTGCTGGGCGGCCTGGCCCCGAACGCGGGGGTGCTGATCGCGGCCCGCGCCCTGCAGGGCGTCGGGTTCGCGTTCGCCGCGCCGGCCGCGCTGTCGCTGATCGCGGTGACCTTCGCGGAGGGTCCGGAACGCAACCGGGCGCTGGGCGTGTTCTCCACCGTCGCGGGGCTCGGCATCACGCTGGGCCTGATCCTGGGCGGCCTGCTGACCACGCTGTCCTGGCGGCTGGTGTTCTTCGTCAACGTGCCGATCGGGCTGGCCGCCGTGCTGCTGGCGTACCGTCACCTGCCGGAGACCGAGCGGCACCCGGGCCGGCCGGACGTGCTCGGCGCGCTGACCTCCACGGCCGGGACCACCGCGCTGGTGTACGGGCTGATCCACGCCTCCTCGGCGGGCTGGGGCTCGGCCGCGACCGTCACCGCGCTGGCGCTCGGGGCGCTGCTGCTCGCCGGGTTCGTGCTGAGCCAGGCCAAGGTGGCCCGGCCGCTGATCCCGCTGTCGCTGTTCGCCCGCCGCAACCGCTCGGGCGCCTACGCGGTGTTCCTGCTGCTGTTCGCGGCGATGGGCGGCACCTACTTCCTGCTCTCGCTGTACGTCCAGGACGGCCTGGGCCTGCACCCGCTGACCGCGGGCCTGGCGTTCCTGCCGCTGGCGCTGGCCCAGTTCGCCGCCGCCCGCAACGCGCCGAAGCTGATCCCGAGGTTCGGGGCGAAGCCGCTGATCGTCACCGGTTCCGCGCTGCTGCTGGCGGACAGCCTCTGGCTGGCCGCGACCGGGCCCGACAGCGGGTACTGGGGCGGCCTGTTCGGGCCGCTGCTGCTGCTCGGCGCGGGCCTCGGGCTGGGATTCGTGCCGCTGAACACGACCATCCTGGCGGGCCTCGCGCCGAAGGAGACCGGCGCCGCGTCCGGTCTGTTGCAGGCCGTCCAGCAGATCGGCCTGTCGCTGGGCGTCGCCGTCCTGGTCACCGTCTACGGCCGCACCCTGCACGGCGCCGCGCAGCCCGGCCGGGCCGAGCTCGCGCACGGGCTGGCCACCGCCGTGACGGCCGCGGCCGCGTTCAGCGGACTGGCCGTGCTGATCGCCCTGTTCGTCATCATCCGCCCCGCCAAGCAGAACTGATCGATCCTCATCGCAACCCCGAAAGGCACCGCACGTGAGCACACCGCAGCTGCACCTGTCCGCCGCGCTCGACGGCGCGGGCTGGCACCCCGCCGCCCGCCACCAGCCGGACGGGACACCGCAGTTCACCCTCGACCACTGGGCCGGGCAGGCCGCGCTCGCGGAGGCCGCGCTGCTGGACTTCGTCACCGTCGAGGACCCGCTGTCCCGGGTCCCGGGACCGGGAGAGGACCTCGACCGGCGGCTCGGCCACACCGTGCGCCGACTGGACGCGCTCACCCTGGCGGGCGCGCTGGCCGCCCGCACCCGGCACCTGGGCATCGTCCCCACCGTGGTGCTGAACACCGCACAGCCCGCGCCGATCGCCAAGGCGATAGCCAGCCTCGACCACCTGAGCGGCGGCCGGGCCGGGGTCCGGACCCAGCTCAGCCCGGTCAAGCCGATCCCGCTGGAGACGCTGTTCCTGCCGGAGGTGCAGGAGCAGCTGGCCCGCAGCTTCGACCGGGCCGCCGACCTGGTCGCCGTGCTCCGCGCGCTGTGGGACGGCGCGGCGCGCGACGAGGACCTGTACGCGGTCGCCCCGGGCCGGTTCGCCACCGAGGACGGGGCGCCGGGGGACTGGCGGCTCGACCCCGACCCGTCCGCCGCGCCCCGCCCGCCGCAGGGCCACCCCGTGGTGTTCACCCTCGCCCACATCCGGGTCCCGTGGCGGTACGGGGCCCGCGCCACCGACGTGGTCGCGATCACCCCGCACAGCACCGAGGACGTGCGCACCGCCGTCGCCGAGATCCGCGCCGAGCAGGCCGCCGCCGGCCGTGCCGGGCGGACCGTGCACGTCTTCGCCGACCTGCTGGTCCACCTGGACGAGAAGCCCGGCGCGGCCGCCGACCGGCGCGAGCTCCTCGACGAGACCCTGGGCGCCGAACACACCTCCGACGCGCGGATCTTCGCCGGGACGCCCGCCGAACTCGCCGACCTGCTGCAGGAGTGGCAGGCCGCCGGGCTCACCGGCTACCGGCTGCGGCCCGCCACCACCGCCCACGACCTGCCCGCCCTCGCCACCGGGCTGGCCCCCGAGCTGCAGCGGCGCGGCGTGCACCGCACCGCCTACGCCGAGGGCACCTTGCGCGAGCGGCTCGGTCTCGGCGCGCCCTGACCGCCCGCCGGCCGGGCGGCGGTCCGCCGCCCGGCGTGCCGCTCGCCGGGCTGGGACAGCGAACGGGCCAGCTCGGCCCGGCCCTTGACGCGGAGTTTGCGGTAGGTGTGGGTGAGGTGCTGCTCGACCGTGCTGACGGTGATGAACAGCTGCTCGGCGATCTCCCGGTTGGAGTGCCCGGCCGCGGCCAGCGCGGCCACCCGCCGCTCGGAGGCGCTCAGCCCGAACTCGTCGGTGTCCGCCGCGACCGTCCGCAGCAGCTCCAGCAGCGGCCGCAGCCCGGCCGGCTCGGCCAGCTCGCGAGCCAGCCGCAGCGAGTCCCGGGCCGCCTGCGGACGGTCGGCCGCCAGCTGGGTCTGCCCCAACTCAGCCAGCGACCAGGCGAGTTCGACGCCGTCGACGCCATCCAGGCGTTCCACGGCGGCGGTCAGCAGCTCGACCCGGTCGCCCGGGTCCGGCTCGCACGCGGCCAGCGCCCGCAGCGACAGGCCCGCCGTCCGGGGCGCGCCCGCCGCCGGGTGGGCCAGCTGCGCCGCCGCCAACTCCCGGGCCCGGCCCGGCCGGCCGAGCGCCAGCAGCGCCCGGGCCGCGTCACCCCGCCACGGCAGGAAGGACGGCACGTCGAAACCCCACTCCGCGAGCAGCCGCCCGCAGTGCTCGAAGTCCTCCAGGGCGGCGTCCGGCGCGCCCGCCGCCAGCCGGTGCCGCCCGCGCGCGTACAGGAACTGCGCCCCGTACCGGGAGCGGGTCAGCCGTTCCGGCAGGGCCGGCAGCCGGCGCTCCGCGTCCGGACGGACGCCCAACTCGGCGGCGGACAGCAGCAGCGCGGACAGCGGCGCACCCACCCACACGCCCCAGCCGTCCGCGGGCAGCAGCTCCAGCGCCCGCACCGCGTGCCGCTCCGCCGCGCGCGGATCGCCGGTGCGCAGCCGGAGCTCCGCCAGGGTGGCCGTCAGCAGGGCCTGCCAGACCGGAATCCGGCGTGTCCCGGCCTCCCGCAGCAGCGCCGCGCACCAGGGTTCGGCGGTCGCCGCCCGGTCCGCGTACAGCAGCACGTACAGCGCGGAGATCAGCGAGCCGAAGGTGCTGTCGGTCAACGGCGTGGTGCGCAGCACCAGTTCCGCGGTGCGCAGGTCCTCGGGGCGGGCGCCCTCGCGCAGCACCCGGGGCAGCGCCAGGGCCGAGCGCTGCTGCGGCTCGCCGACCGGCAGCCCGGGCGGCGGGGCGGGCCGGTCGGCGGGGACCAGGTGCGGCGAGAGCGCCCGCAACTGCTCCAGCGCGCGGGTCAGTTCGGCCCGCTCGGCCACCCCGGCGGGCTCCGGCCAGGCCGCCAGGCGGGAGAGCTCGTCCTCGGTGCCGTGCCAGGCCAGCGTCCGCAGCACACCGGTGCGTTGACGGGCCGTCAAGGTCTCCGGGCGCTGCGCCAGCGGGCGGACGTGCCGGTACGCCGAGCGCGGGTCGCCGCGGAACCGCACCACGGCCCGGGCCAGCACCACCTCGGCGTCGTGCGGGTCGGCGGCGGCGGCCAGCGCCAGGCAGGCCTCCGCGAACGCCGGGTCGTCGCGGCGCAGCGCCGCCCCGGCGGCCTCCCGCAGCACCGGCCCGGCCCAGTCCGGGGAGCCGTCGCGGGCGGCCAGCAGATGCCCGGCCACCGCCTCGGCGTTCGCGCCGGACTCGTACACGAGACGCGCGGCGCGCAGTTCGCGGTCGGCGCGCTCGGTGTCGCCGAGGCCGTCCAGGACGGCCCGGGCCAGCGCCGGGTCGCGCAGGCGGCCGTCCTCGACCAGCCCGGCGGCGGCGAGGGCGGCCAGCGCGCCGGGCGCGGACCGCCCCAGGAACTGCGGCAGCAGTGCTGCGGAGCCGGAGGCGGCCAGCACGGCGAGCGCCCGGGCCGGTTCGGCGGCGGCCGGACCGGCCCGGTGCAGGCAGGCCCGCACGGCGAGCGCGAACGCCGGGCCGGGGCGGGGTGACGGGTCGTCGGGTCCGGCGTCCTCGGCGAGCGCGCGCAGCAGCAGCGGATTGCCGCCGGCCAGCCGGTGCCAGCGGTCCGGGTCGAGGTTCCGGCCCGGCAGCAGCCGGGTCAGCAGCCGGGCGGTGCCGGCGGGGGAGAGCCGGTCCACCCGCAGCCGGGCCAGGTGCGGCAGCCGCAGCAGCGCCGCCCACCAGTCGCGGTCCGCGCCCGGGTCGGCCGGCGGGTCGGGCTCGGTGACGACCAGCAGCACCGGCGCGTCCGGGGTGCGGGCGGCCAGCTGGACCAGGGCCTGCTGGGACGCCGGGTCGGCGTGCCGCAGGTCGTCTACGGCGAGCACCAGCGGTGCCCCGGCGGCCCGGTCGGCCAGCAGCTGCCACAGCTCCTGGTGCACCCGGGACGGCACCCGCCCGGCCGCCAGCGGATCGGCCTCGCAGGCGTCGTCCCGCTCCGGGCCGGCCAGCAGCGCCGCCGCCGCGGCCCGCACCCCCGGCGGCAGGCCGGGCCCGCGCAGCAGCTGCTGGAGCACGCCGAAGCGCACCGAGCGCTCCGAGCAGCGACCGGTCGCGGCCAGCACCAGCGCGCCGCCGCGCTCGGCCTGCGCGGTCAGCGCGCGCAGCAGCTCGGTCTTCCCGCACGCGGCGGGTCCGGTGACGGCCAGGACGGCGCCGGCGCCGCCGCGGCAGGCGTCCAGCAGGCGGGCGAACCGGTCCAGGTGCTGATCGCGTTCGACGGGCGTCACGGCTGCTCCCGACGGGCCGGCCGGGTCCGGACGAGGGCGGTGGCGGGGTCGGCCCGGCAGCCCGAAGGGCAGTGGGCGGGGTGGCCGTGGTGCCGGTGGCGTTCGACGGAGATCACTTCTGCTCCCGGTGGGTCAGGTCGGGGCGGGGCCGCCGCGGGCCCCGCCGCCGGTGCTGTCGCTGGGTGTTCCGTGCCCGCCGGACGGCGCTGTCCGGGAGGTGTCCGGCCCGCCGGGCGACCGCCGCGCGCAGGGCGGCGGTTCCCGGGCCGGGGGTGGTTACGCGACGCCGGCCGTCAGACGGTCGGCGAGCAGGGCGGTGAGCGCCTCCTGGTGGTCCGTCAGGAAGAAGTGCCCGCCGGGCCAGGTGCGCACCTCCACCGGCCCCGCGGTGTGCTCCGACCAGGCGGCGGCCTCGGCGGCGGTGACCTTGTGGTCCGCGGCGCCGGTCAGCACCGTCACCGGACAGTCCAGCCGGACGCCCGGCCGGTGCCGGTAGGTCTCCACCGCCCGGTAGTCGGCGCGCAGCGGCGGCAGGAACAGCTCGCGCAGCTCCGGGTCGGCCAGCACCGCGGGCACGGTGCCGCCCAGGTCGGAGAGCTCGGCGAGCAGGTCCTCGTCGGACGCGTCGTGCAGCCCGCGCTCCGTCCGCACCGCGGACGGGGCCCGCCGCCCGGACGCCACCAGCAGCCGCGGCCCCCGCCCGGTGGCGGCGGCCAGCCGCAGGCCGGTCTCGTACGCCAGCAGCGCGCCCATGCTGTGGCCGAGCAGCGCGGGCGGCTCCGCACCCGGCCAGCCGGGCAACAGCGCCCCGGCGATCCGGTCGGCCAGCTCGTGCAGATCGGTCAGCGGCGGCTCCGCGTAGCGGTCCTGACGGCCCGGGTACTGCACGGCCGTCACGTCCACCCGGTCCCGCAGGGCGGCGGACAGCGGGTACCAGAAGTTCGCCGATCCGCCCGCGTGCGCGAAACACACCAGCCGGGGCGCGCCGGAGGGCGCGGGGTGGTACCGGCGCAGCCAGTCGTCGGTGCTCATGCGGCAGGACTCCCGTCGTGGAGGTGGACAGCGCTCTCGCGGTGCATGGTGGATCGGCCCGGTCGGCGGGCCCCGGTCCGGCGCGGGCGCCCGTCAGGCCGGGGCCCCGGCCGTCACGGCGGCCAGCAGGCGTTCGGTGTACGGGTGCGTGGGGTGGTCGAAGACCTGGTGGACGTCGCCGCTCTCCACCGCCTCGCCGTCCTTCAGCACGATCAGCCGGTCGCTCAAGTGGTGCACCACGCCGAGGTCGTGCGAGATGAACAGCATGGCGAGGCCGAGTTCCCGTTGCAGCTCGGTGAGCAGGTCGAGGACCTGGGCCTGCACGGAGACGTCCAGCGCGGACACCGGCTCGTCGCAGACCAGCAGCCGCGGCTCGACGGCCAGCGCCCGGGCGATCGCCACCCGCTGCCGCTGCCCGCCGGACAGCCGCCCGGGGCGGGCCCGCAGCACCCCGGACGCCAGGCCGACCTGGTCGAGCAGCTCCCGGGCCCGGGCGTCCCGGGCGGGGCGCGGCAGGCCGGTCGCGGCCAGCGCCTCGCCGAGGATCCGCCGGACGTCGTGGCGCGGGTCGAAGGAGCCCAGCGGGTCCTGCTGGACCACCTGCAGCAGCCGCCGTCGGGACCGCCGGTGACGCTCCGCCAGGCCCGACCACGGCTCGCCGGCGAACCGCACCGTGCCGGAGTCGGGCTCCAGCAGGCCGAGCGCGATCCGGGCCACCGTGGTCTTCCCCGAGCCGGACTCGCCGACCAGGCCCAGGGTCTCGCCCGCCGCCACCTCGAACGACACCTCGCGCACCACCTGGTGGGCTGTGCCGTCCGGCCCGCGGTAGGTCTTCGACAGGCGCTCCGCCGCCAGCAGCACCGGCCGCTCCGGCGCCGCCTCGGCGGCGGCGCGCAGCACCGGTTCGGCGAGCGGCAGTCGCTCGCCCGGGTGCCAGCAGCGCACACCGTGCCCGTCCGGGGCGGTGGCGGGCGGCAGCGCGGTCAGGCAGCGCTGCTCGGCGAGCGCGCAGCGCGCCGCGTACGGGCAGCCGTCGGGCCCGGCCGGGCCGAGCGCGGCGGGCGCCGGGCGGACCGAGAGCGGGCTCCCCTTGCGCTCGCGCCGGGGGACGGCGGCGAGCAGTGCGCGGGTGTACGGGTGCTGCGGGTCGCCGAGGACCTGCTCCACCGGGCCGTGCTCGACGACGGTTCCCGCGTACATCACCGCGACCCGGTGGGCGAGCCGGCCGACCACCGCCAGGTCGTGGCTGATCAGCAGCAGCGAGGTGCCGTCGGCCACCAACTCCCGCAGCAGGTCCAGGACCTGGGCCTGCACGGTGGCGTCCAGGGCGGTGGTCGGCTCGTCGGCGATCAGCAGCTCGGGGCCGCCGGCCAGCGCGGAGGCGATCAGCGCGCGCTGGCGCAGGCCGCCGGACAGCTGGTGCGGGTACTGGGCGGCGCGGCGCTCCGGCTCGGGCACGCCGACGTCCGTCAGCAGCCCGAGGATCCGCTTGCGGGTCTCGGGGCGCGGCGCGGGGCGGTGCAGGCGCAGCACCTCGCCGATCTCCGCGCCGACGGTGCGCAGCGGGTCCAGCGACACCAGGGCGTCCTGCAGGACCAGGCCGATCCGGCGGCCGCGGACCTGCCGCCAGTCGCGTTCGCCGAGGGCCCGCAGGTCGGTCCCGTCGAAGTCCAACCGGTCGGCCCCGACCGCGGCGTGACGGCCGGTCAGGCCGACCAGGGTGCGGGCGGTGACGCTCTTGCCGGAGCCGGACTCGCCGACCAGGGCCAGGCACTCGCCGCGCTCCAGCCGCAGCGAGACGCCGCGCACCACGGGCGCCGCGCCGCCGAAGGAGACCCGCAGGTCGTCGACGGCCAGCAGGGGGGACGGGCTCATGCGGACCTCCGGGTGAAACGCTGCTGCAGGTGGCGGCCGACCACGGTGACGGCGACCACGGTCACGGTGACCGCCGCGCCCGGGAACACCCCGAGCCACCAGGCGGTCTCCAGGAAGCCACGGCCCTCGGCGAGCATCGCGCCCCACTCGGGGGACGGCGGGCGCGGCCCGAGGCCGAGGAAGCTCAGGGCGGACGCTGCGATCAGGGCGCTGCCGAAGCCGACGGTGGCCAGGGTGAGCAGCGGGGCGAGCGAGTTCGGCAGGACGTGGCGCAGGATCAGCAGCGGCCGGGGCACGCCGAGCGCGACCGCCGCCTCCACGTACCCGGAGCGGCGCACCAGCAGCGCCTCCGAGCGCACCATCCGCCCGTAGCCGGGCACCAGGGCGAAGCCGATGGCCAGCACCAGGTTGCCGGTGCCGGTGCCGAGCACGGTGATCACCAGCAGCGCCAGCAGGGTCGCGGGCAGGGCCAGCAGCACGTCGGCGGCGCGCATCAGCACCTGGTCCGCGTAGCGGCCGCCGAGCGCCGCGGCCAGGCCGAGGACGGCGCCGCCGGCCACCGCGATCACGGTGGAGCCGAAGCCGATGGCCAGCGCCGGGCCCGCGCCGTGCACCAGCCGCGACCAGAGGTCGCGGCCCAGCTGGTCGGTGCCCAACAGGTGTGCGGCACCCGGGCCCTGAAGGGCGTTCACCGGATCGGTCGCGGTCGGCGAGGCGTCCGCGAACAGCCCGGGCACGGCGGCGGCCAGCACGATCAGCGCCAGCACCGCGCCGGCCGCGAGCACCGCCCACGGCGGCAGCCGGCGGGCCTTCGGAACAAGGAGAGCGAGGGACACCGGATCACCTGTTCCCGAGTCGGGGGTCGAGCACCGTGTAGAGCAGGTCGACCGCCGCGGAGATCAGTACGAAGGCGAGCGCGGACAGCAGCACCACGCCGATCACCACCGGCACGTCCCGGCTGTTGACCGCGCCGAGGACCAGCGCGCCCACCCCGGGCCGGCCGAAGACGGACTCCACCAGGACGGTGCCGCCGAGCAGCGAGCCGGTCAGCCACCCGGTGAGCGTCACCAGCGGCACCGCGGCGTGCCGCAGCGCGTGGCGGAGCACCAGCGCCGTGCGGCCGCGTCCGCGGGCCCGCACCGTCACCGCGAACGGCTGGGCGAGTGCCGCCTCCAGGCCCTCGCGCAGCACCTGGGCGAGCGTCCCGGCCAGCGGCAGCGCCAGCGTCACCGCGGGCAGCACCAGCGAGCCGAAGCCGTCCGCGCCCGCGACCGGGAACAGCCGCAGGTGGAAGGAGAACACGGTGAGCAGCACCAGGCCCAGCCAGTACGAGGGGGTGGAGACCGCGACCAGCTCCCAGGCGCCGGTCAGCGCCCGCAGCGCGGGCGGCCGCCCGGCGGAGGCCACCGCGGAGGCGATCGCCACCAGCAGCGCCAGCAGCACCGCCGCGGCCACCAACTGCAGGGTGGGCGCGAGCTGTTCGGCGACCAGGTCGGCGACCGGACGCTGCAACTGGTACGACTGGCCGAGGTCGCCGTGCAGCAGCCGGCCGAGGAAGTGCAGGTACTGCGCCAGCACCGGCCGGTCGAAGCCGAGTTGGCGGCGGATCTCGTCCCGGACCTCGGGCGAGGTGGTGGTGGACGGGCCGAGCAGCACCGACACCGGGTCGCCGGGGATCAGCCGGAGCGCGGTGAACGCCAGCGTCGCCGCGCCGAACAGGACCGCGACCGCCCCGGCGAGCCGGCGCAGCGCGGCCCGCAGCAGGGCCGGGCCCCGCGACGGCAGAGCCGCCGCCGCGGGGCCGATTCGGAACGCCGTCACGGGGTGCGCCAGGCGTCGTAGAAGTTCAGCCAGGTGTCCGAGTCGAAGCTCAGCCCGCCGACGTTCGAGGACAGGCCGGTCAGCGCGTACGGGGTGTACACCGGAATCACGGTGGCCAGGTCGATCGCCCGGGACTGCACCTGCTTGTACAGCTTGCCGCGCTGCTCGGCGTCGAGGGTGGCGCGGGCCTGGTTGGTCCAGTCGTCGAGCTGCTTGTCGGGCAGGAAGGTCGCGTTGATGCCGCCCTTGGCCGGGTCGGAGGCGGAGTTGAGGAACAGCCAGAGCACGTCCGGCTCGAACCGGGCCCACGCCAGGTCGACGATGTTGGCCTTGCCGCCGTACACCAGGGTGGAGTACGCGCCGACGTCCAGGGCGGGGCGCTGCACCTCCACGCCGATCTTCTTCAGGTCGGCCTGGAAGGCCTGGCCGAGGATGTCGCGGCTCTGCTGGGTGGCGTTGGCGGTCAGCTGCGGCCACACCAGGGTGAGCCGCTTGCCGTCCTTGGTGCGGTAGCCGTCACCGTCCCGGCCGGTCCAGCCGGCCTCGTCCAGCAGCCGGTCGGACAGCGCCCGGTCGTAGGGCCAACTGCCCTCCAGGGCCTTGTTGTAGCCGGGCGTGGTGGCGGAGATCGGGCTCCAGGCGCGCGGGAACTGGCCGAACTGGACGGTCTTCACGTCCAGGTCGAGGTCGATGCCGCGCTGGATCGCCTGCCGGACCTTCTGGTCGTTCAGCGGGGCCAGCGAGCCGTTCAGCCACAGGTTGTAGTTGCCGCCGGGCGCGGCCTGGCTGACCAGCTTCAGCCGCGAGTCGGCCTGCAGGCCGGCCACGCTCTGCGGCGGCACCGCCTTGACCACCTGCACCTGGCCGCTGGAGAGCGCGCCGACCCGCACCGAGGCGTCGGGCAGGAAGCGCACCACGAACTTGTCCAGGTGCGCGGGGCCGGTGTGCTCGGCCGTCCCCGGGGCCCAGTTGTAGTCGGCGTTCTTCGCGAACACCGCCTCCTGGCCCTTGCTGTACGAGACGAACTTGAACGGCCCGGTGCCGACGTCCACCGCGCCGCCCTGGCCGAGCTTCGCGGCGTCCGCGGCGAGCGCCTTGGGCGAGTAGAAACCCAGGTAGGTGGTGGAGGCGGCCTGCAGGAACGGCGCGGACGGCTGGGCGAACTCCACCCGGGCGGTGGCCGGGTCGACCACCGTGGTGCCGGTGTAGGAGCCCAGCAGGTTCGCGGCGTACTGCGACTTGGTCTCCTTCGCCACGATGTGGTCGAAGTTGGCCTTCACCGCGGCGGCGTCGAACGGCGTGCCGTCGTGGAACTTCACGTCGGTGCGCAGGTGGAAGGTGAAGCTCTTCAGGTCCGGGGCCACCTCCCAGGAGGTGGCCAGCCACGGGTGGAACTTGCCGCCGGCGTCCTCCGACACCAGCGAGTCGAACACCTGGCGCTGCAGCTCGGCGGTGAGGTCCTGGGTCGACACGTGCGGGTCCCAGGACACCGGCTCGGTGTCCACCGCGTAGGTCAGCGTGCCGCCGGCGACGGGCTTGCTGCCGTCCGCCGAACCGGTGCCGCTCCCGCCGGAGCAACCGGCCAGCAGCAGGACGCCGGCGACGGCGGACGCGAGGACCCGGGCCGGGCCGGGTCTGGGAATGCGCATGGAAATCTTTCCTCCGAGCTGTTCACGAACGCGGCCGCTGTTTCCCGCTGTTGCGTTCTGATGACGTGACGGCGGCCGACGGCCCCGCCAAGTGGTTTGGAATCAACGGCAGTTGACGATCCGTCCGATCCGGCGGCAGGTTCCGCCGGGCCGGCGCGCTGTTAGTCTCGAACAATGACCAGAACACTGGACATCGGCGCGCTGCGCAGCCTCGCCGCGATCGGCGACCACGGCGGGTTCCACCGCGCCGCCGCGGCGCTGGGCATCTCCCAGTCCGCCGTCAGCCAGCACGTCCGCCGCCTGGAGCGCACCCTCGGCCGCGCCCTGGTGGAGCGCAGCGGCCGCGGCATCCGGTTCACCCCCGCCGGGGAACTCGCGCTCACCGAGGCCCGCCGGGTGCTCGCCGCCCACGACGAGGCGCTGGTCCGCCTCGGCGTCACCGAACCCGCCGAAGCCGGCTACCTGATCGGCTCCACCGAACACGTCGCCGAGGGCGTGCTGCCCGCCATCACCCGCACCGTCAGCGCCCAACTCCCGGGCCGCACCGTTCGGTTCCGACTGGACCGGGGCGGCCGGCTGCACCAGGCGCTGGACGAGGGCGCGCTCGACGCCGCCGTGTTCATCGGCGACAACGGCGGACGGCCCGGCGAGACGGCCGGCGGCGTCCCGCTGTCCTGGTTCGCCGCCCCCGAGTGGGGCCCGCCCGCGCCCGGCACGCCCGTCCCGCTGGTCGCCATCGACGGCCCCTGCGTGCTGCGCGACCGCGCGCTGACGGCGCTGCGGACCGGCGGACGCACCGTCACGGTGATCGCCGAAGCCGCCCAGCTCGCGGGCGTGATCAGCGCGGTGCGCGGCGGCCTGGGCGTCGCCCTGCTCGCCGACCACGGCCCGCCGCCCGCCGGACTGGTCCGCCTGCGCGGACTGCCCGCCGTCCCGCCCGAACCCCTCTACCTGCGCTACCGGGCGGGCGCCCCGCAGCAGTTGGCCGGGGTGCTGCGCAGCGCGCTGGACACCCTGGGCGGCCGGGGCGAGGACGCGCACGACGGGCCGGCCGCTCACGCGAACCGCCGCCCGTAGTCGTTCAGCGCCGAGGTGCCGACGGCCAGCAGGGCCGAGTCCTCCTGCGGGGCGTGCACGCCCGCCGCCTGCACGTCGCGGAAGATCCGCTCCAGCGGGCCGGTCTGCGACAGCGCCGAACTGCCCAGCAGCCGCACCGCCAGCTCCACCGCCCGGGTCAGGTCGCGGATCACCGCGACCTTCGCCGACAGCGCCTCGGTCGCCGACACCTCCTCGCCGCGGTCCAGCTTCCCGGCGATCGCGAACACCAGCTGCTCCGCGGTGGACAGCAGCACCTCGATCTCTCCCGCCACCCGGCGGAACCGCTCGGTGCTGCCCACCGGGCGGCCCAACTGGCTCGGCACCTTGGTGTACCCGGTGTGGTGCACGTGGTCCTGCGCCGCCCGGGCCGCCCCCAGGTACAGCGCCGCCGAGATCAGCAGCACCGCGTTGGCGTGCTCCCGGTCCGGCTCCGGTCCCGACCCCGAACGCTGCGGCGTGCCGAAGTCGTTGAACTCGATCAGGTCCTCCGGGCCGACCTCCACGTCGGTGAACACCACCTCGTGACTGACCGTCGCCCGCATCCCCAGCTGCCGCCAGGTCGGCAGGATCTCGATGCCCGGCGAACCGCCCGGCACCACGAACACCGCCAGCCGCGGCTGCGGCTCGTCGGTGACCGCCCACAGCAGGAAGTACGCCAGGCCCTCCGCGCCCGTCACGAACCGCTTCCGGCCGGTGATCGCCCAGCCCTTGTCCGTGCGGCGAGCCACCGTGCCGCCGCCCGGGCCCGCGTCCGGCTCCGCCCGGGCGTGGTTGATCAGCGTCGGACGCTGCGCCGACTCCGCCAGGATCCGCCGGTACAGCGCCGGCGGCCACGGACGGCCGCTCTCCAGTGCGTGCGGCACCAGCGTCATGGTGGCGATCAGCGCCACCGAGGTGTCGCCGCGCCCCAGCGCCAGCAGGATCCGGGCCAGATCGGCGAACCCGACCCCAGGGCCGCCCCACTCCTGGCCCACCGTCGCAGTCAACAGCCCGGCCTCGTGCAGCAGTTGCACCGCCTCGTGCGGGAACGCGCCGCTTCGGTCGTACTCGGCGGCGGTGGCGGCGAGCGCCGCCGTGATCTCGTCCAGCCGGGACAGGTCGGGCCGCGGCAGCCGGAAGCCGTCGGCGGAAGGAGCGGAAGCAGGTGGGGCGGTGCTGGTCATGGCGCATCCTCGGGCAAGGGGCGGGCAGGCGGAGCCGGGCCGTCCGGCGGCACCGGGCAGGACGCGGCGGCCGGACGGCACGACGCGGCCGGACGGAATCAGGGGCGGAGCAGGAGAACGGCGGCGCGGGCCGCCGGTGTCAGCGACAGCAGGCGGAGCCGACGAACCCGAAGTCGACGGCGCGGCGGCTGGTCAGCAGCGGCGTCGGCGCGGGGGACAGCCGCGGGCAGGCGGGAGCCGCGGCCGCACTTCGACCGCCGATCACCGCACACACGTTCCCGGACATGCCTTCGAGTCTGGAGGATCGCCCGAGTCCCCGTCCACCGCCGACTTGTGATCGGAACCGAACACCCCCGCTTATCAATGGACGCCCCGTTACCGAAACTTGATCTCCGGCGCGCGACGGGACCCGCCGGCCGCGGCGTGTATGGAGGACGTCGACGAACACTTTTCCATCCGGGGGACCACATGACCGAAGGGCTCGGCTTCGACGAGTTCGCGGCCAGTCGGGCGCGCCGCCTGTTCCAACTGGCGTACCTGATGTGCGGTGACTGGCACCAGGCCCAGGACCTGGTGCAGACGGCCCTGTCCAAGCTGTACCCGGTCTGGGGGAGACTGCGGCGTGGCGACGGCGAGGCCGGCATCGACGCCTACGCCCGCAAGGTCCTGCTGCGCTGCTACCTGTCTCACCGGCGGCTGCGGCGCTCCAGCGAACTCGCCGTCGGCGAGCTCCCCGAGGAGCCGGCCCTCGGCACCCCGGAGGGCAGCTCCGCCGCCCTCCGGCTGACCCTGGTCGCCGCGCTGCGCCAACTCCCGCCCCGTAACCGGGTCGCGGTGGCGCTGCGGTACCTCGAGGACTACAGCCTGGAGGAGACCGCCGAGGCGATGGGCATCACCGTCAGCGCCGTGAAGAGCCTCAACTCCCGCTCGCTCACCCGGCTGCGGGCCATCCTCGGCCCCGACCGCGCCCTGCTCCTGCAGGACTGACCCACCCCCCCAACTGCACGTACGGAAGGCCACGGACATTGGACCTGGACCAGGAGCTCTCCCGCATGATGGAGAGGAGCGTCGAGGAGCTGACGGTTCCCGTGGCGGTGATCGTCGCCGAGAGCGGGCGGCGCGGCCGCCGCCGCCAACTACTGCGCCGACTGCGGATCGCGGGCACCGCGCTCACCGTCGCCGGCCTCGCCGCGGCCGGTGCGGGCGTCGGCCTGCCCATGACCGGTGCCGGCCACGCGCCGGCCCGCACCGTCGGGCCCGCCGCGATCGGCCCGTCCGCCCCCGACGCCGACCACACCGACACCCCGTCGCCCGCCCCGAGCACCACGCCGAGTTCGGCGCCGTCCCCGGTCCTCCCGATGGGCGCCGGACCGGAGCTCACCTCCGGCTGGCCCGACGGCAAGCCCACCGGCTACCTCATGGAGTTCACCCCGCTCCAGGTGTACCAGACCCTCGGCGCGATGCTGCCGGGTCGCACCTTCAAGCTCGGCTTCGGGAGCGGCTACCCGCCCGTGTCCCCGGACAACGGGTCCAGCGTCGATCTGCGCTACACCGACGACGAGGCCACCTCGGCCATCGTCATGACGATGTCGCGTCCCATGCTGCCCTTCCCGACCGACGGTCGCGCGCCCGCGGTGCCGCCGTTCAGGTGCGGCACCCCCAGCGGTCACACGGGCAACCACCAGGAGGCCTGCTTCGCCGGGTACCTCCCCGACGGCAGCTGGGAGTTGGTCGAACTCGACGACTCCCGGCTGCCGGGCCTCTACGGGTACCGGGTCGCACTGTGGCGGCCCGACGGCCTGGTCCTCGACTTCACCGAGTTCGTCGGGGTCCCCGATTCCGACGGCGCCGGCCACGAGATCACCCGCGAGAACCCGCCGCTCGACCTGACCACCTGGCGCGCCGTCGTGGAGAGCTCCGACTGGTCGTACTTCGAGCCGGCCCGCTGACCGCGCCGTGCGGAGGGCCGCCGACTCCCGGGCGCGCGGGCGGGAACGTGCAGCCGGCCCAACCCCTCGCCGCCGCCGTGCCGGACCAGAATCTCGGCGCGCCGGGAAGCGCCCGGTGGCACGCACGCCGGACCGGACGGCGCATGGACGGCGGCCGGGGGACGGGCGCGGGGCTCTCGCGAGGGCGGCAGCCGGTACGCAGGCCAGGGCCACCGGCTGACGGACCGCCAGCAGCTGTGCGAGCCGCCCCGCCGGGGCCTGCCCGCCCGGCCGCGCCCGGTCGCCACCACCGCGGTGGTCGCCAGCAGCAGCGCAAGCAGAGCGAGCCTTCGGCCGGTCGGCTCTCCGCGCCGGGTGTGCGGCGCGCCGCGGCCGTCCGGGACCGGCGGCGGGACCGCTCCGGTCGCACTCGGTCCTCCCCGCTCGGATCACACCCCGGCCACGAGCGGAGCTCGCCCAGCGCGCGTCCGTCAGCGGTGCCGGCCCGCCTGCTGCCGGGACGGACGGGCGGGCGGCGGGAGCACCGGGCGCGGCGCGGGCCGGCCGGGTGGCCGGCGGGTGCCGCGGCCCAACAGGAAGCCCAGGGCCAGGCCGAGCGCGATGCCGGCGACGGTCCAGCCGAACGCCAGCCGGCAGGCCGCCCACCAGGAGCTCACCTCGCCGGCCTTCCAGCGCAGGAAGTCGTGCGAGGTCACCACGCCGACGACCAGGCCCAGCGCGGAGACCAGCACCTGCGGCAGCCCGCCGGGCGGGGATCCGGGCTCGGGGAGCGGCAGCGCGAGCAGGGCGGGCAGCAGCAGCGAGAGCACCCCGGCGATCGCAAGGCCGGGGACCGGTCCGACCAGCCCGGCGCCCGCCAGCCAGGAGGCGGCCGGCACCCAGGCCAGCGCCACCGTCTGACGGACCGCCAGCAGCGTTCCGAGCCGCGCCCGGCGGGCGGCGCCCGCCCGCGTCAGGTGCAGTCCGGCCAGCCCGGCGAGGATCGTCGCCCAGCCCGCGGCCCAGGCCACGAACTGCCCGCGGAAGATCCCGGGGTCCGCGTCCGCCGGAAGCGCCGCGGGCAGTGGCTCGGGCGGCAGAGCCACCGTGGTCCAGGCGCCGTCCACGGTCCGGACCAGCAGCCCGCAGCACTGGACGACGACCTGGTACCCGCCGCCCGGTGCGGCGGCCACCACCATCGGAACGCCCGCGGGGGCGCCCGGGGCGGCGGGCGGCGGGCCGGGCCGCGGGGCCAGGCCCTCGGTCAGCGGCGAGCGGCGGTCGACCTGCCAGGTCAGCCTCCCGTTGTGACTCACCTCCACCGGCAGGAAGGGGTCGAGCATGCGGAAGCAGAGCCCGGCCGGCTCCGGCAGGCAGACGCCGGCCAGCGGGTCCGGGGCCGGGTCCGGGGCGCGTCGCCGGGCGGCGCTTGCGGAGGCCCGCCAGGTCAGTCCGCCGTCGGCCGTGGTCCAGCGCTGGTGGTGGAGGAACATGACGGGCTGTCCGGCCTCGGACACCAGCCTCGGCCGCCTGCCGGCGACATCGGCCTCGGAGGCGCTGGTGGCCACCATCGCGGTCACCGCCAGCGGGACGGTCAGCAGCGCGAGCAGCCGTCGATCGGGCCGGTGCCGCCAGAGCCACCAGGAGACCATGAGGGCGGGGAGCGCGAGCAGGTCGGTGCGGTCGGCGACGGTGCGGCTCTCCACTCCCGTCAGCGACCACAGCCGGGAGGCCGACTCGGCCCCTGCGGCCGTGGACTTGGCGAAGGCGAAGCTCGCGGCGGTGAACGCGATGCCGACCGCGGCCGGGCGGTCGCCGCGCAGCCGCAGCACGGCCGTCGGCAGCAGCGCGAAGACCGGCGGGGCGACCACCATCCAGGCCACGTCGCTGAGCTTTCCGGTCAGGCCGCCCGGCCAACCGTGCTTCGCCACCCGGTCGTTGAACGCCAGCAGCAGGACCGCCAGCAGCGTGCCGGGATGCCCGGCCCAGCGCAGCACAGCCGTGGTCCCGGCGGTTCCCTCCCCCGTGTTCCGCATGGGAACGAGTCTGCTGACCCCGCGTCACAGCCCGGCCACGGCCATGTCTCGCTACGCACCACCGCCGAGGGCGACGTCCTGCCTGCCGGCTGCGCGCCGTCGCCCCGTAGGGTGCCGGAAGGCGACCGGGCACGAGGGGGAGCGGGACATGACGGGGGAACGGGAACGGGCACGCGGCTGCCTGCTCGGCGGGGCGCTCGGCGACATGCTGGGGAACCCGATCGAGATGCGCTCCATGGTCACCGTCGAGGCCGAGTACGGACCGCAGGGCCTCTGCGGGCCGGTGCCCGACCGGCACGGCGTCACCGGGCGGATCACCGACGACACCCAGCTGACCCTGTTCACCGTCGAGGCCCTGCTGAACGCCCGGCACACCGGCCACCCCGAGGCGGACGCCCTGGACGCCTACCTGCGCTGGCACGACACCCAGCGTTACACCGCCCCGCCGCCCCCCGACGGCCACCCGCACCGCACCGGCCGGCTGCGGACCGAACCCTGGCTGTACGCGCGCCGCGCCCCCGGCCGGGCCTGCGAGTACGGCGTGCTGGACCGCCATGTGCCCGACCCGCGCACCCCCGTCGACGGCCGCCCCGGGCCGGTCAACCCGGACGCCAAGGGCTGCGGCGCGCTGATCCGCTCCGCGCCGTTCGGCTTCCCCGGCCTGCTCCCGGCCGGGGCCGACGAGCGGGACGCCTTCGAACTCGCCGTCCGCTGCGCCACCATCACCCACGGCCACCCGACGGGCTACTACCCGGCCGGGGCACTGGCAGTGATGATCCACCAGCTGTTCAAGGGCCGCACGGTGTCCGACGCCGCCTCGCGCGCCTTCGCGGTGGTCACCCGGTACCCCGACCACGGGGCGACCGCCGTCGCGATCCGGTCCGCCTTCGCACTGGCCACCCAGGGCCCCGCCGACGCGCAGCGCGTGGAGAGCCTCGGCGGCGGCTGGACCGCCGAGGAGACCCTCGCCATCGCGCTGTACGCCGCGCTCGCCGGCACCACCGGGACGGCCCCCGGCCGAAACCCCGTGGAGGCCGCCCTGCTGCTGTCCGTCAACCACTCCGGCGACAGCGACTCCACCGGCGCGGTCTGCGGCAACCTGCTCGGGGCCGCGCACGGCGAAGCCGCCCTGCCCACCGACTGGTTGGCGGTGCTGGAGGGCCGTCCCACCATCACGGCCCTCGCCGACGAGGCCGCCGGGCCCGGTGACTGACGCTCCGTCGCCTACGGCTCGGCCGGGTCGGAGCCGTCCAGGTCGAGGGCGAGGACACCGTTGGGCGTGGCGGCGCAGATCCGGCCCCCGTCGGTGACGGCGAGGCCGACCACGGGCGTGCCCAGCTGGAGTTCCACCAGGGTCGGGCGGCCGCCCCAGCGGGCGATCCGGACCGCGCCGTCGGCCCAGCCGGCGGCGGCGAACAGGCCGTGCGGCGTGCCGGCCAGCGCCACGGCCGTGACCGGGGCGGACCGGGTGAACAGCGGTGCGGGGAGGGCGTCCTGACCGGGCGCCCAGGTGCGGACGCTGCCGTCCCGGCCGCCCACGGCGACCAGGTGCGCGCCGTCGTGCCAGGTCGTGTCGACCGCTGTCACCGGGCCGGCGGTCAGCGTCTGCGCCGACCGTACCGCCTGCGCCTCGGGCCGGTCCTCCCGCAGGTGCACCCGGCCCGCCGCGTCGCCCAGCACCAGGACCCGGTGCTCGCCGCCGCGGGCGGCGATCGCCGTCGCACCCTCGTCCAGCGTCGCCAGCAGTTCCCCCAGCGCCGGCGACGGGGCGCCGTCGAGCCCGGACGGCCGGACCGGCCGCACCGCGCCACTGCGCAGCAGCGGGTACGCACTTCCGTCCGCCCCCGTCGCCAGGGCGACCGTCGACCGGTCCTCCAGCCGGAGCGGGTCGGTGGCGCTGCTGCGGCCGGTGGCAGGGTCGAGCGTACCGATCTCCCATCCGCTCGCCACCGCCACGTGGTGCGCGCGCAGCGGACCGTTCTCCCGGGCGAGCAGGTACACCGGCTCGGTCGACCGCGGGACGGCCCAACGGGACCGCCACGCCTGGCCGGAGAGCTCCGCCAATCCGTCGGCGAGCGGCTGGTCCGCCCCGCCCAGCCAGGCGTGCAACGCCGAGGCCCGGACCGCCGGGTCGGCCGTGCCGGCGACCAGTGGCCCGGCCGCCCGCCACGCCCGCCGAACGACACTCGGCCGGTCCCGCTCCCCGGCCGCCGGCCGGTCGGCGAGGTCCGGGACGGCCGGGTCGGTGAGCGGGTCATCGGCGGAAGAGGCGGTGCGGACGGCTTGCCGCGGTACCGGCTCCGTCCCGTCCGGCGCGGTGTCCGCCGGCGCCTCGCGGGCAGCGGCCGGCCGGTGGGTGAGGGCGGTGTCGACGGCCGGTGGATCGGCGTGGGCCAGCACGGCCGGGTCGGCGAGCAGGTCGTCGGCCGGCGTGCCGGTGCGGACGGCGTGGCGCAGCACCAGGCCGAGGCGGTCGGCGTCCGCCGGACCGGGCTCTTCGGGCAGCAGGTTCTGACGGAGCGACAGGTGGTCCAGGCGCCATTCGGCGAGGTGCTCGCCGAACTCGCGCGGCCAGACCCGGTAGCGGCCCCGCCCGTCCGGCGGCAGCAGCAGCGCGGTCGCGGCGTGGACGGCGGCGGGCCCGCCCCCGCCGGGGAGTTCGGACCACAACTCGGTGTCCAGGCCCTCGCCGATCCCCGCCAGGGTGCTGATCGGGACCCGGCTCGCCTCCGGCACGGAGGCCCACCAGGCCCCGGCCAGCGCCTCGGCCCGCTCCCCGGGCGGCCCGGCCGGATCGAGCACCGGACCCGGCGCGGTGCGGGCGGCCAGCAGAGCCAGCGCGGGGGAGGGGTACACGCCGTCCGGCAGCTGACGGCCCGCCAGGCCGGCCGCCCAGTCGGCGAACGCCTCGCGGTCGGTCCACCGCGGATCGTCGAGGTCCAGCACGGCGGCGGGCACGTCCAGCGCCTCTGCGGCGGGCGTGCCGGTGGCGCACTCCACGACGATCCGCAGCCAGGGCACGCCGAGCAGCGGGCGCAGCACCTCGGCGGCGATCCGCTGCGGCGCGTCCGGCACCAGCCCGTCCGAGCCGGCCCGGTCCAGGTCGGTCACCACCAGGACCCGCGGGACCCCGTCGATCAGCGCGGCGAGCAGGTCGTCCGGCCCGCCGGCGGCGACGCCGAGCGCCGCGGCCAGCCGCCACACGAAGGTGTCGAACGTCAACTCGGCGGCGGCCAGCACCGCGTGGACCCGGCGACCGGCGCGCGGGTGGTCGGGCGGGCAGGCGGTGGCCAGCCAGTGCAACAGGTGGGTGCGGCCGCTGCCGCTCGACCCGGCGATCCGGCACAGCCGGGGCGCCCGCGCGTCGTCCAGCCAGCCCAGCAGCGCCCGCCCGGCCGGCCGCCGGCCGGCGAGCAGCGGCGGCACGGCGACCGGCGGGCCCTCGGCGGGCGCCGCGGGCTCGACGGGTGCACCGTGCCGCGGGTTCGGCCAGAACCGCAGCGGGCGCCCCTGCCGGTCGACCTGCCACGCGCCCGTCACCGCCTCCGGCGGCACCGGCCCGTCCGGGTCGTGGCCCGGGTCCGCCCGGAACAGCCAACCGCCGCGCCCGGCGGCCTCCTCGCACTCCGGCCCGGTGATCGCGCCGATCCCCGGCACCGGCCGGTACCCGCGCGGAGCCACCGGCTCCCACGGCCCCGTCCCACCCGCATCCCCGTTCAGCACTGCCCGACCTCCCCGTCGTCCGACTACCCGAGCGCCTGCTCGTTGGCCTCCAGCCAGGCCTCGGCGGCCCGGCGCTGTTCCTCGACCGTCCCGACCTGGGCCGGTTCCGCCCGGTCGAGCAGGTCGACCAGGGGCGGCGCGACCCCCGGCGCCACCGGGACCATCAGGTACGCCCGCTCGCCGCCGGCCTCGGCCAGCGCCCGGTCGACGGTGACGTCCCGCCGGGTTCCGGCCAGCACCAACGTCCAACCGGCGGGCTCCAGTTCGAGACTCACCGCGCGCAGCGCCCGGAACGCGTCACCGCTCCGCCGCTCGATCCGGCCCCACGGTCCCTGCGCCGTCACGGCGTACCGGTCGGCCGGGCGCGCCGTCTCGTCGCGCCAGCAGGCGACGCGGCAGAACGCGGTCCCCTCCGGTCCGACCGCCGGTACGTCGGTGCGCTCGCCGCGCAGCGCGTACGGGTGGCCCTCGTACGCGCGCGGCACCCCGCCCGCGCCCGGCGGCTCCCAGCCCGCGGGCGGCTGCGCCGTCTCCGCCAGGTCGATCCCGAGCACCCCGTCCGCCGTCGCCACGCAGAGCCGGCCCAGCTCGGTGACCACCAGGCCGACCGCCGGCGACCCGAACCGCAGGTCGTGGGTGACCCGTTCGGCGCCGACCAGCACCACCCGGACCAGCCCGTCCGCCCATCCCGCGGCGTACATCAGGCCGTGGACCGTGCTGGTCACCGCCACCGCGGTGACCGCGGCGTCCCGGGCCAGGACCGGATCGGTCATCGGATACCGGTCCGGCATCCACGTCCACACCGTGCCGTCCGCGCCGCCCGACACGACCAGGTGCTCGTTCTCGTAGTGGGTCAGGTCCACGGCGGTCACCGCCCCCCGGTGCGCGGCGCTCTCGGTGCGGCGCGGCTCGGCCCCCGGCAGCCCGGGGACCGCGTGCACGTACCCCGCCTCGTCGCCGAGCACCACCACCGGACGCGGCCGGCCGAGCGCCGCCATCGCGGTCGCCCCGTGCTCCAGCGACTCCCGCAGCCGCACCAGGGCGTCCGCGACGGTCTGCGGGTCGTCGGCCGCGCCGATCGACAGGATCCCGCCGTCCGCCGTCAGGACGTGCCGGCTGCCGTCCTCGCCGACCGCGAGGGCGGCCAGCGACGGATCGTCCAGGGTGGCCCGGTCCGCCCGCTGCACCAGCGTCCCGTCGCCGGGATCGATCGCGCACACCGTCCGCCCGGCCGCCACCATCAGCAGGCCAGCCAGGTCCCGGCCGTGCCCGGCCGCGAGCCGGTACACCCGGTCGACCCGGCGGGCGAACGACCAGCGGACCCGCCACCCGTGACCGGCCGTCAGCGCCAACCGCGCAGCCGTGTCGGCGAGTTCAGGGTCGTCGGCGCCCGCCAGCCAGGTGTGCAGCGCCGACGCCCGGACCTGCGGGTCCGCGCTCGCCGTCACCACCGGACCGGCCAGCCACCAGGCCTCGATCAGCCGCCGCGGCGGATCGCCCGCCCGCTCCGGCCCGACGCCCCACGGGCCGCCGCTCATCCGGTCGGGCGAGGTGGCGTCGGCGAACGCCGGGGAGAAACTCCCGAACGCCGCGGTGACCGCCGCCGGATCGGCGTGCACCAGCACCGCCGGGTCCGCCAGCAGGTCGAGCACCGCCGCCCCGGAGCGCACCGCGTGCCGCAGCACCACGCCCAGCCGGTCCGCGTCCCGCGGGCCCGGCCGGGCCCGCAGGACCGCCCGGCGGAGCGCCGCGTGATCCAGACCCCACAGCGTCAGCCGGTCGGCGAACGAGTACGGCCAGACCCGCAGCCGCCCACCGTCGTCCGACGGCAGCACGAAGTCGGCGGCCGCCTGCACCGCCGCCGCCCCGCCGGTGGTCGGCAACTCCGCCCACAGCGCGGCGTCCACCCCGCCCCCGACGGCCGCCAGCGCCACCATCGGCGCCCGCGCCTCCTCGGGCAGCGACGCCCACCACGCCTCGGCCAGCGACTCGGCCTTCCGCCCCGGCTCCGCCGCCGGGTCGACCGGCACGCCCGGGGCGGTACGGGCCGCCAGCAGCGCCAGCGCCGGCGACGGGTACAGCGCGTCCGACGGCAGCTGGTGCTCCGTCAAGGTGAGGCACCAGTCCTCGAACGCGAACGGGTCGGTCCACTGCGGACGGTCCAGGTCGAGAACGGCGGCCGGAACGTCCAACGCCTCCGCGGCCGGTGTACCGGCGCCGCACTCGACCACCATCCGCAGCCACGGCACGGCGAGCAGCGGACGCAGCACCTCGGCCGCGATCCGCTGCGGCGCGTCCCGCACCAGCCCGCCACCGGCCCGGTCCAGGTCCGTCACCACCAGCACCCGCGGCGTCCCGTCGGTCAGCGCCGCGACCAGCTCGTGCGCGCTGCCGGCCGGAACTCCCAGCGCCGCGCCGAGCCGCCACACGAAACTCTCGGCCGTCAACCCGGCCGCGTCGAGCACCGGTTGGACGCGCCGGTCCGGCCGCGGATGGTCGGGCGGGCAGGCCGCCGCCAGCCAGCGCAGCAGGTGCGTACGACCGGTGCCGCTCGACCCGGCGACCCGGCACAGCCGCGGCGCCCGCGCGTCCTCCAGCCAGCCCAGCAGCGCCCGCCCCGCCGGCCGCCGCCCCGCGAGCAGCGGCGGCAGCGGCGGCGCCGCGACCCCGGCCGCCCGCTCCTCCGCGGGCGCCCCGTGGCGCGGGTTCGGCCAGTACCGCACCGGATGGTTCGCCCGGCTGACCTCCCAGACACCCGCCACCGCCTCCGCCGGCACCGGCCCCCGCGGGTCGTACCCCTCGTCGACCTCGAACCGCCAGCCGTCGACCGCCTCCGTCAGCCGGCCCGCGTCGCCCGGGTACGGCCGGTGCCCGCGCGGCACGATCGGCTCCTTCGGCGGGACCCAGCCTTCGAGCCCGAGCTCCTTCACCGCCTCGACGGAGTCCGCGGTCGCCCGCGCGGACAGGTCCGGCAGGCCGTAGTACGGGTCCTCGGGCTGCTCCGCGAACAGCTCGACGGCCCGGGAGGGCGTCAACTCCCCGGCGCGGGCCGCCTTCAGCAGGTCCGACCAGTGCCCGGACCCGGAGAAGCGGTCCAGGCGGCGCAGCTCGACGAACCAGGCGGCGCCCTCCGCGTCGGAGAACCACAGGTAGCCGCGCAGGCCGAACCCGGTGCTGACCACCGGGCAGTACTCCACCGGGCCGGTGGCGTCCGTCCCGTAGCGGGGCGGGCTGTGGTCCGCGACGATCCGCGCGCCGGTCGGTCGGTCCATCGCCGTCACGGCACGATCTCCCCGTAGATGTGAATCTTCCCCTCCGCATCGCGGATCACCTTGTCCGCCCGCCAGTTGAGGCCGCGCACGGCTTCCTTGCCTCGCAACGAGGACGGGAGTCCGTCACCCGGACAGGTCGACACGACGCCGTCCTCGGTGGGCACCTGACCCTCCGACGTGCTCGGGTCGTCGAGGTGGAAGTGGCTCAGGTCGGTGCCCGGGCACCACGCCGCGCACCGTCAGGTACGGAACCTCCGCCTCCGCGAAGCCCCGGGCCCGCGCGAACGCCAGCAACGCGGCCTCGTCGGTGAACGCGTGCAGCCACCGCAGACCGCCGTGGTCCCCCGCCCCCGCCCGCACCATCCGTACCTGGTGCGCCAACCCGGCGTTCGACACCCCGTCATCCCCCCTGCCCCCGTCGGCCTCCTTCGGCGCAACATCGACACGATAGTGGGAAACCGGGAATCGGTCGGCCTGCGATCGATCGGGTTCGTCCGGTTTTGTCACGCGAACGGCAGAAGATCGCCGCCGATTCCGGGCCGGGCCCGCGCCCGCCGGGGGGTACGCCGGCCCGACGGTGCGTCAGTCGCGGCGCGCGGTGCGGCGGCCGGCGGCCTCCAGCCGGGCGAGGCGGTCGTGCTCGCGGTCCGCCCACCGCCGGACCCGGACGGGATCCAGCGGAGTGCCGTGGCCGACGTACAGCGTGGTGGGGTCGAGGGCGAGCATCGCGCGGAGGCTGGCCAGGTTCTGCCGCGGGTCGTCGTGGAACGGCGGGTTGGCGGGCCTACCGGGCACCAGGCCCATGAAGGAGTTGGCGACCAGGTCGCCGGCCACCAACGCGCCGGCGTCGGTGAGGACGGACACCGACCCGGCGGTGTGGCCGGGCGTCGGCACGATCCGCGCCGCGACCCCGAACTCATCGAGCGCGGTCTCGCCGCGGACCAGCACCGCGGGTTCGAAGGGCTCGGCCCGGGCGTGCAGCTTCCGGTGGCGAGCCATCAGCCGGCCCATCGGCCCGGTGGGCAGGTACGGCGCACGGACCCGGCCCGAGCGGTACGGACCCAGGTCCGCGACGTGGCCCGCCAGCGGCGCGCCGGTCAGCCGCTGCAGTTCGGCGGCGGAGCCGAAGTGATCGATGTGGCCGTGGGTGATGACGATCAGCGCGAGCTCGGCGGGGTCGACGCCGTGGGCGGCGATCCGGTCGCGGATCCGCTGCCCGCTCCCGGGCGTCCCGGCGTCCACCAGGACGGGACGCCGCCCCAGCACCAGGTAGGCGTTGATGTGGTGCGGGCCGGTCACCGGGATCGGGACCACCTTCGTGCGGGACATGGTTCTCCTCCGAAATGTGCGGAACGGTGCCGCGTCCGGACACGGCGGGGCGCCGCGCGGACGCGGTGGGCCGCCGGCCGGGCGCGGTGAGCGACGAGGTGTCAGAAGCGGCGGCGGTACTCGGCCGGGGTGGTGCCCAGCCGGCGGCGGAAGGCGCGGTGCAGCGTCTCCACGGAGCCGAGGCCGCTGGCGGCGGCGACCTCCGGCAGGCTCGACCCGCGGTCCTCCAGCAGCCGCCGGGCCGCCTCCAGCCGGGCCGCCTCCACGTACGCGGCCGGGGTGGTGGCGGTCCGCCGGCGGAACAGCCGGGTGAAGTGCCGGGTGCTCAGATGGGTGCGGGCCGCGAGCGCCTCCAGGGAGAGGTCCTCGGCCGGGTGCTCGGCGATCCACCGGCACAGCTCGTCGATCCGGTCGTCCGAGGAGCCCGGCACCGACAGCGGGACGCTGAACTGGCTCTGCCCGCCGGAGCGTTTGACGTACATCACCATCATCCGGGCGGTCGCCAGGGCGAGGTCCTGCCCGTGGTCCTCGGCGACCATGGCCAGCGCCATGTCCATCCCCGAGGTGACGCCGGCACAGGTCCACACCCGGCCGTCCCGGACGAAGATCGGATCGGGGTCGACCCGGACAGCGGGGTGCTCGGCCGCCAGCCGGCCCGCCGTGAGCCAGTGCGTGGTGGCGGGCCGGCCGTCCAGCAGCCCGGCGGCGGCCAGCAGGTGCGCCCCCGCGCAGATCGACCCGAGCCGCCGGGCCCGGGACGCCGCACCGCGGAGCCAGCCGACCACCTCCTGGTCGATCACCGGCTCCACCCCGTCCTCGACCAGCTCGATCGCGCCCGACACCAGCAGCGTGTCGACCGGGCCGGCCACCTCACGCAGCGTCAGGTCGGCCAGCAGCCGGACACCACTGGAGGTGACCACCGGACCGCCGTCGGCCGTCGCGATCTGCACGGCGTAGCCGGGCCGCTCGGCTCCGGCGACCCGGGTGGCGACCGAGAACACCTCGGCCGGCCCGGTGACGTCCAGCAGCTCGATTCCGGGAAAGGCGACGATCACGACGCGGTGCGACGGGGGCATGCCCCGATCCTCGCTCCCACGCCGACATGGCCGCAATGACCAGGATCTGCCACATCGGGCCATCGGTGGGACGGCCGGGAACGGCGGTCCGGCCGGGCGAGCGCGCGCCCGGGCGCGGCCCCGAGGAGTTCGCTGCGGCGCGGCTCGTCGCCGAGCAACGAGCGCCGCTCTCGACCGACCCTCGGACCCCCTCGCCACCGGCGGGGCGAACCGGGGGTCGGTCGCGGCGGACTCGGGCGCCGGTCGCGTCGGGCCGGGCGCTTTGCCAACTCCGCTGCGCGAGTGCTGCGTTGTGCATTGACACGGACGCGTCGGCGCGGCCACCATGGACGCCGCCCACTGCCTGTCGACGCCACACCCGTCGGCCAGGAGTGGGAGCGCTCCCATGGCAATGCAGCAGGTCAGGGGAGGTGCGTTCGGCTGCCCACCCCCCACCCCCACCCCGAGGCGCCCCGCCCACCCCGCCTGCCGTCCCCGCTCCCGGCGCCGCCACCGCGTCCCCTCCGCCGGGCCCCACCCAGCCGTCCCGGAAGGACGCCATGCCGCACCCCGCCGCACCCCCACCCGGCACCACCCCCACGCGTACGGTGGCCCCCGGCCGCCGCCCGGGATCCGCCCGCCGCACCGTGTTCGGCGTGGCCGCCGCCTGCGCCCTGGCCGCCGGCGCCCTGCTGCCGCTGCAGGCCTCCTCGCCCGCCCGGGCCGCCACCCCCGCGTTCAACTATGCCGAGGCACTGCAGAAGGCGGTGCTGTTCTACGAGGCCCAGCAGTCCGGCACGTTGCCCGCCACCAACCGGGTCGGCTGGCGCGGCGACTCCGCCCTCGACGACGGCAAGGACGTCGGCCTCGACCTCACCGGCGGCTGGTACGACGCCGGGGACCACGTCAAGTTCGGCCTGCCGATGGCCGCTTCGACCACCATGCTGGCCTGGGGCGGGATCGCCGAGAAGCAGGGCTACACCGCCTCCGGGCAGATGCAGTACCTGAAGAACAACCTGCGCTTCGTCGACGACTACCTGATCAAGGCGCACGCCGCCCCGAACGTGCTCTACGGCCAGGTCGGCAGCGGCTCCGCCGACCACGCCTGGTGGGGCCCGGCCGAGGTGCTGCCGATGGCCCGGCCCGCCTACAAGATCGACGCCTCCTGCCCCGGCTCCGACCTGGCCGGCGAGACGGCCGCCGCCCTCGCCTCCTCCTCCATGGTCTTCGCCGACAGCGACCCGGCGTACGCCGCGACCCTGGTCACCCACGCCAAGCAGCTGTACTCCTTCGCCGACACCTACCGCGGCAAGTACAGCGACTGCATCAAGGACGCCCAGGGCTACTACAACTCCTGGAGCGGCTACAACGACGAACTGGTCTGGGGCGCCATCTGGCTGTACAAGGCCACCGGCGACAGCAGCTACCTGGCCAAGGCGGAGAGCTACTACGCCAACCTCTCCACCGAACCGCAGAGCACCACCAAGTCCTACAAGTGGACCATCGCGTGGGACGACAAGTCCTACGGCGCCTACGTGCTGCTCGCCCAACTCACCGGCAAACAGCAGTACGTCGACGACGCCAACCGCTGGCTCGACTGGTGGACCGTCGGCGTCAACGGCAGCCAGGTCAAGTACTCGCCGGGCGGCGAGGCCGTGCTCGACTCCTGGGGATCGCTGCGCTACGCCGCCAACACCTCCTTCGTCGCACTGGTCTACTCCGACACGCTCACCGGGGACGCCACCCGCAAGGCCCGCTACCACGACTTCGCCGTCCGGCAGATCAACTACGCGCTCGGCGACAACCCCCGCAAGTCCAGCTACCTGATCGGCTTCGGCGCCAACTCGCCGAAGAACCCGCACCACCGCACCGCGCACGGCTCCTGGACCGACCAGCTCACCAGCCCCGTCAACAGCCGCCACACCCTGATCGGCGCCCTGGTCGGCGGTCCCAGCTCGGCCGACGACTCCTACACCGACGACCGCTCCAACTACGTCAACAACGAGGTCGCCACCGACTACAACGCCGCCTTCACCGGCGCCCTCGCCCGCCTCTACAGCGAGTACGGCGGGACCGCGCTCGCCGCGTTCCCGCCGGCGGAGACCCCCGACGGCCCCGAAATGTCCGTCCAGGCCTCGGTGAACGCCTCCGGCACCAACTTCACCGAGATCAAGGCCTACCTGATCAACAAGTCGGCCTGGCCGGCCCGCGCCCTCAAGAACGCCTCGCTGCGCTACTACTTCACCCTGGAACCCGGGGTGAGCCCCAGTCAGATCACCCTGACCACCAACTACAACCAGTGCGGCGCGGTCAGCGGCCCCACCCTGTGGTCCGGCTCCACCTACTACGTCACCGTGGACTGCTCCAACACCGTGATCGCCCCCGCCGGCCAGTCCGCCTACCGCAAGGAGGTCCAGTTCCGGATCGCCTCGGCCGGCGCCTGGGACCCGACCAACGACTGGTCCTACCAGGGCATTTCACTCGTTCCCGGGTCGACCCCGGTGGACGCGCCGAACATCCGCCTGCTGGACGGCGCAGCCCCGCAGTGGGGCGCGGAGCCCGGCGGCAGCAGCCCGTCGCCGTCGCCCTCCCCGTCCCCCTCCTCCTCTCCCTCGCCGTCCCCCTCGCCGTCCCCCTCCTCCTCTCCCTCGCCGTCCCCCTCGCCGTCCCCCTCTCCCTCGCCTTCTGCGTCCCCCTCGCCCTCGGCCTCGCCGTCGCCGAGCGGCAGCCCGGTGGCGGGCTGCGCGGTGACCTACACCGTCGGCAGCAGCTGGGGCACCGGGTTCACCGCCGACGTGACCGTGCGCAACACCGGCAGCACCACGGTCTCCGGCTGGACGCTCGCCTGGGCCTACCGCGGCAACGAGGCCGTCACCAACGCCTGGAACGCCAAGGTCACCCAGTCCGGCACCGCCGTCACCGCCACCGACGCCGGGTGGAACGGCACCCTCGCCCCGAACGGCACCGCCTCCTTCGGCTTCCAGGCCACCGGCACCCCCGCCGCCCTACCCGCCTTCACCCTCAACGGCCGGGCCTGCACCACCTGAACCCCCGTGCTCCGGCCCGCCGAGGGGGCGGGCCGGAGCACGGCACCCCGGTCGTCAACCCCTCAGCCCTGCGGCCAAAGGCCGCTCTCTCAGCATGACCTGCCAGGGTCCCGTGTCCGAGCGGCTAGACGAACGGCGAGTATCCGAGTCTCGCAGGTATGAACGACCGCGCCTGGCACGGCTGTATCTACAGGCGGCCGTTGGGTCGGCGGGCCTCCGTCTCTTGGATATGGCACTTCAAGAGGTATTCGACCTCGTCAGGCGCGTGGCGCACCCGGGCCTGCCGCCAAGCGCTGTCGAAGTCGAACAGGTCGCGGCTGAGCCGCTGGAGACGGAGCGCCCGCAGGGTTGTGAGCGGGGAGAGCATGGCCCTCCAGAGGGCCGCCCTCACCCGGCCCGTCCGTCCGGGGGGACCCGCTCCGCCGGCGCGGTGGACGCCTTTAGGGCCTCGACGGAATGCCGGAGCAGAACCTGCATCGCCTCGTGCCGGGTCTCCGGGTCCTGGAACCCGGCGCCGACCGCCTCCCATTGCTCGAGGAACGGGTACCACCAGGTGTTACAGGACCTGATCGCGCGGGAGAGCCGTTGCAGGTCGGCCACGCGGGCGTCGTCCGGGAGCTCAGAAGTCCGCTCGATGCGGTCGAGCACCACGAGGTCCGGATGGTCGTAGAGGGCTGTCTTCAGGAACTCCAGTCGCCTGATCCGTTCGGTGTCGGCTCGCCGGACGGCCAAGGTCGCCTGCGCGGTGGGCGACAGGCGGAGGGTGAGCTTCGCGGAAAGCAGCCGATAGTGCGGGGTGTTAAGCCCGGTGGGTGCACCGAGCACGGCGTTGAGGGTGTCCTCGGCCCCGAACAGGTCGTCCGGTTGCAGCCCGGCGGAGACTTCTGCGGCGGCGGCGCGGAAGTCGCTACGGACCTGCTCTGTCAGATTGGCACGGCGCCGCAAGGCTGGCCGCCAGACCAGGCTGAAGGTCGCCTCGAACGGTACTCCCGTTTCGGCACTGGGCAGTTGACACGGCCCAGGCGAGCCGATGGTGTGCGCGGCCCGCTGCCATGGCCACCTCATCGAGTGGTGCCGTCGGGTGCGAAGAGCTTCTGGAACGGCGCACTGACCAGGTGCTGGTAGAAATCCTCAGCGATGTTGACACCCTGCGCCGTGACGGAGCCTGTGAGCGCCTGCATCAGGTCCATCCCGGCCTGGAACATCCGGTGCCCGCGGAGCGGCACGAGCAGTTGGTCACGGAGCTTCACGTAGCTGTCGGAGTCGCTCGCGCAGGAGCGGATCCAGCCGGTGATCCGGGGGATGGTCTCGATCGCGGTCTCCGGGCTGCCAAGCAGTTCAGTCAAGGCCCGTTGGACGTCGATCTCCGGCCCATCGACCGACAGCAGCCACGGCAGCCCCGGGCCGTCCATCGACATCAGGGCCAGGAATGCCAGGCTCCCGTTCCGGGACGAGCTCCTTGCCTGCTGCCAGGTCTGGACCTCGGCGACCAGCCGGGCGCGGCCGGCCGGTTGGCGGGCGAGCTCCTCGAAGGCTGTGAGCACGCTCTGCCGGACGGCCGGGTCAGAGGTCCTCTGGGCCACCCGCCGCAGCCGGACCACGGCCATCTTCGCGGCGGCAGAACTGACCTGGGGGTCGGCCAGGACGAGGCGGCAGGTGGACACCACGGTGGGTTCGCGGCCACCTGTGTCAGCCCAACTATAGAGCGTGGCCCAGACGAGGCGTCCGACATGCTCGTCGTTCACCGCGCTCCGGAGGACGGCGCCCAGTAGCTCCGGCTCGGTCAACTCGGCCAGCTTGTTGAGGTGTTCCCGGGTGCCGTGGCGTAGGGCCAGGGACGCGAGCGTCCTGACCACCGGGTCCGTCGGATCGGGCCGGGGGTCGAGCTTCGCGAGCCAACCGAGCAGCGGTGTGCGCATGGCCTCGTAGTTGTCCCAGACGTACTCGAGCACTGCCCGTCCATAGGCCGGCCGGTCGAAGAGCACCACGTCGCGCCCGTCGACCGTGGCACCGACGTCCTGGATCCGGCGGCGCAGACCGCGGGCCGCGAAGGAAGCCTGAGCGGCCGTCCCTGTCGTTGGGCCGCTGTTCGCGGACTCCACCACCGCCTGTAGCTGCCGCGCGCCAGTCGACACCAGGGACACCGGCGCGGACTGCCGCACCGCCAAGGCGAGCAGTAAGTAGCGGTCCTCAAGCGCCAACGACCGGTCGGTCCTACCAGCGACGACGGTGCGGTCCCCAAAGAGCTCGTCCAGCTCCCCGCGCCAGTCCGACAGGGCCTCGAGTACGCGGTCCTCGAACGTCTTCGCCGCGCCCTGCTCCGCTCCGTTCCGGAGTAGCACTGGGGTCTGTCGGTACAGGCGGTATTCCTCCCAGACCGCGACGATCCGGTGGACCGCCCGGACCGCTGCTACGGCGTTCAAACCGCTCAGTTGGTCCAGGGCTTGCTGGGACGCCCTGATCTCCCTGGCCAGCTCGTGGTGGCCGCCGGCCTCCAGATGGGCGTCGACCACCGAGTCGGCGGCGGGGGAGTCCGTCAGGCGGAGCACCTGCACACCGGGCCGGGAGATCAGGCTGGGGGCGTCCCAGAGCTCCTGAGGCACCGTCAGAACGAGATGGGATCCACAGTCGGCGAGGTTGTCGGCATGCTTCCCGAGGGAGGAGAGGAAGTCGGCAGAAACCCGGTCGTTGTCCGGATCCTTGAGGTCGAGCTGGAAGGCGTGCCGCGGCTCCAGGGGGAGCCGGGTCCGGCTGGGTGAGTTCCAGTCCGCCTGCAGCTTGACCATCGTGGTGCTCGGCGGAGTGTGTTCGGCCAGCAGGCGCAGTGCGAAGGTGGTGGCGCCGATCGCACGGGGAGCGACGACGACCAGGACGGGTGCCCGCAAGCCGCCGGTGCCCGGGTCGAGGGCCTCCTGCCAGACGTCCTTCCACACGTCGCGGACGCACGGTTGCTCCAGGAGGTCCTCCCGGTCCAGTTCCTCGCCTTCGAGGACATCGCGCTTTCGGGTTTCCAGGATCAGCTGCTGGACGTGGCCGGCCACGACATCGACCTGACCGTGGAAGTGCGCCACCGGGCGAGCGGACGTGTGGATACCCGGGGCAACCTCCTGGGTGACGGGCTGCTCCGGATCCTCCTCGACCTGGGCCGTCGGGGCGTCGGGCTGCTTCAGCCGGTGGTCCTGCTGGGACTGCACCCAGTCCGGCAGCCAGGACTCGAGATCTCCGCCTCTGTGCCCCTCGCCGTTCGGCTCGCCAGCGGATCGGGGCGGGTAGGAGGTGTCGGACACAGGCTTCTCCTTTGTACGGATGCGACGGATGAGGTGGTGCCGGCTCAGCGACTGCGGCGGTCGATCCGGAGGTTCTCAACTTGCCCGTTGATCACGGGGTCGTTGAGCGCGCTGTGGAAGTTGAGGACGGCCCCTGACCTGGCGGATTGCTCCGGCATGGGATGCGCCGGGGGTAGCGTGAGATCGGTGCGCGAACCGGGCTTGGCGGGATCGGGCAAGTACTCGCGGAGGGTGTGAGCGGGCAGGCCCGGGACAGTCAGGCGGCACGGCACCTCGAACCCGGGCTTGTCGGCCACCCGGGCGGTGGCCGACAAGAACTGGCGTTCCGTCAGTTCTGGGCGGGTGCGACCGGCCTGTACGGAGCGCTGGTAGACGGGCTCCGAGAGGACGGCGGCCAAGAACAGCCCGTTTTCGGTCGCGGCCGCGATCGCCTGGTAGGCCGCGTCGCTGTTGACCAATCGGCAGGCGTCGTTGATCGCGGTGCCGCGGTGGTCGGGAACGCTCAGCGGGCCGAGATGGACGGCGGCGCGGAGGCGGATGGTCGGCGCGGCGGCCGTCCGGAGGCCCTCGTAGCGCTGGAGCGCGGCACTCAGGTTCTTAAGCAACGGATCGACCAGCCGCGCAACGTGCCGCGGCGGGAGGAGCAGGATGACGCCGTCGCCCGCGTCCTTGTACCCGGTGTCCAGGGTGTGGGGCGCAGGCAGTCCGCTCTGGGCGAAGACGGTCTCCAGGATGCTGTCCAGATCGGACCGGACAGGCGCCATTTGCGCTTCGGGGAGCCGGCTGTAGCCCTTCATGTCGACGACCATGACTGCCTGCTCGGGCGGCACGTCGTGGCCGGTTACGTCCCGGTCCGGCATGGATGCGGAGGAAACCATGAGTGGGTGGCCTTTCGGCAGGCAGGGCGGTGGACGAGGCCCCATGCTGCTTGGCCGAACGGAGCGGCGGTGCCCAGTACTGGGCACCGCCGCGGTGGCCTGCGTCACTCATGCGAGCGTGTCCGCCCGGATGGCCGGCATGTTCCGGATGACCAGCCCGCCGCTGGCCTCGGTCCCGAGCCAGCCCCGTTCCCGCCACGGTCTGATCGCGCTGCCCACCCCGTTCCGGGAGGCACCGATCAGCTGCGAGAGCTCGGTCTGGGTCAACCGCACCACGGTCTCCGCGCCGTGCCGGGAAGCCGCCTGGACCAGTCGGCCCAGGGCAGCGGCCAAGCGCACCGGCACCGGCGCGGTCGCCATTTCCAGGCGGACCGCCTCCGCTTCCCGAACCCGCGCAATGGCGTGCCGCAGCAGGGGAATTGTCAGATCGTTTTCGCGGACGAAGGCGAGGAAGTCGGGAGCGGGGACGAGATGGACGCGGCACGGCTCGGCAGCGATCACCGAGGCTGAGCGCGGCTGGGCATCCAGGACCGCGAGCTCGCCGAGCAGTTCGCCGGCGCCGCGGACAGCCAGCAGCGTCCGCTCGCCGTTGGCGCCCGCCAGGGTGACCAGGGTGGATCCGGAGCTCAGCAGGATCACCTGGGTGCCGGGGTCGCCCTGGCGGAGCAGCATCGATCTGGCGGGGCGGCTGCGTTCCGGTGCGAGATTGCGCAGTTCTGACCAGAGCTGGTCACCGATGAGAGATTCATGGGAAAAATACATGTGCCCCCCCCTGAGTTTCCTCGGACAACAGTGGCGCAATGCTCTCAATGCGCGCAGGAAATCAACAGGCCAATTCCGGTCACCGTGCCCGCCGCGGCGATCAGGTCAACCGAGGCCCTGACGGCCCGGAACTTCCGCTCGGCTAGCCGTGCCAGCCGCCAGAGGCGCTGCGCCTCGAGTTCGATCAGGGTTGCTCGGTCCAGAGTCGCCACGTCGGCGAAAGCGCTCGCCATCACCGGCCCGGCCCGGAAGGGCGCCAGTTCGGCCAGCGACCAGGCTTGCGGCAGCACGGGCCGGATGGCGACAAGCGCGGCCGCCGCCGCGGCGAGCAGGAGCACGCAGCCGCACAGCACGGCCGCTGTCAGCAGGGCCGGCCTGGTGGACCAGGCCGGGGCGGCCGCCACCGCCGCGGTCAGCGTGCCGCCAGCCAGCGCGCAGAGCGCAGTAGCCTTTCCGTCGGCGCGCTGGAGCTCTACGAGCACCGCCGCCGACCTGGCACTGAGGACCGCTTCCACCGGAACGGGCGAGAGATCGGCAGCCCCGCTGTTCGTCTCTGGCATCGACACTCCCTGGATGGTCGCACGATTCGGTCGTGACCACTTTCAGGGAGGCGGGTACAAGTGGAAGCCCAGTACCGGTCACTGTTGCTGTTCGCCGCGTCACGGTTCGCGTTCTACGGCAGGCGTTCCACCGAAGAGCACCAGGACCACGTCACGTCGCGCGGCTCGCAGATGCTGCAGACGGAGTCCCGTGGTCTCCGCGTGGCCCTGACGCTGGCGCTCTCCTGGCGGCGCTGGTCGAGTTGTGCGATACAGAACGGCAAAAACCGCCTCCGGCTGTCTGCAGGAGGCGGCAATTAGCAGTGCCGAAAAACCAAGCGCTGCAGGGAAAAGAGTGTCCGAGGGGGGACTTGAACCCCCACGCCCGATAAAGGGCACTAGCACCTCAAGCTAGCGCGTCTGCCATTCCGCCACCCGGACCGGGTGTCGTCCTCGCGGGGTAGGTGTCCCGCGCTGACATGGACAACAGTAGCAAAGATCGTCGGGGAGACCCAAAACCGGGGGCGGTGGGGCGGGCGGGGCTTCGAAAGGAGGGTGGGGGACGGGGTCGTCAGGAGTGTCGGGGGATATGCCCTTGGGGCCGGACGGGTGCTGGGGGAGGATGGCGGGACGACGCCCGCGGCCTCCGGCCGGGCCGGGGCGGCGCGGGCCGCAGCCGCGCCGGGGCGGGCAGACACGAGGTGGGAGCGATGAGTGTGGGCAGCGAGCGCGTGGTGACGGCCGAGTCGGAGGTCGCCGAGATCTGCCGGGACCTGATCCGCATCGACACCAGCAACTACGGGGACGGCTCGGGCCCGGGGGAGCGGAAGGCGGCCGAGTACGTCGCCGAGCAGCTCGCCGAGTTCGGGCTGGAGCCGCAGATCTTCGAGTCGGAGAAGGGCCGCGCCTCGACGGTGGTGCGGATCGAGGGCGAGGACCGGTCGCGTCCGGGCCTGCTGATCCACGGCCACACCGACGTGGTGCCGGCCAACGCCGCGGACTGGACGGTGCACCCGTTCTCCGGCGAGATCACCGACGGCTGCGTGTGGGGCCGCGGCGCCGTCGACATGAAGGACATGGACGCGATGACCCTGGCGGTCGTCCGCGACCGGCTGCGCACCGGCCGCAAGCCCCCGCGCGACCTGGTGCTGGCGTTCCTCGCCGACGAGGAGGCGGGCGGCACATACGGCGCCCGGTTCCTGGTGGACCGGCACCCGGACCTGTTCGAGGGCGTCACCGAGGCGATCGGCGAGGTCGGCGGCTTCTCCTTCACCGTCAACGACCAGGCCCGGCTGTACCTGGTGGAGACGGCGGAGAAGGGCATGCACTGGATGCGCCTGACCGTCGAGGGCCGGGCCGGGCACGGCTCGATGGAGAACGACGACAACGCGATCACCGAGCTGTGCGAGGCGGTCGCCCGGCTCGGCCGGCACCAGTTCCCGCTGCGGATCACCAAGACGGTGCGGGCGTTCCTGGACGAGCTGTCCGACGCGCTCGGCGTGCCGCTCGACCCGGAGGACATGGACGAGACGCTGCGGGTGCTCGGCGGCATCGCCAAGATGATCGGCACCACCCTGCGCAACACCGCCCAGCCGACCATGCTCGGGGCCGGCTACAAGGTGAACGTGATCCCCGGCCAGGCCACCGCGCACGTGGACGGCCGCTTCCTGCCCGGGTACGAGGAGGAGTTCCTGGCCGAGCTGGACAGCGTGCTCGGCCCGCGCGTGAAGCGCGAGAGCCTGCACTACGACAAGGCGTTGGAGACCAGCTTCGACGGCGCCCTGGTCGACGCGATGCAGACCGCGCTGCGCGCCGAGGACCCGATCGCCCGGGCCGTCCCCTACTGCCTGTCCGGCGGCACGGACGCCAAGTCCTTCCAGGACCTGGGCATCCGTTGCTTCGGCTTCGCGCCGCTGCAGCTCCCGCCGGAGCTGGACTTCGCCGGGATGTTCCACGGCGTGGACGAGCGGGTGCCGGTGGACGGCCTGAAGTTCGGCGTGCGGGTGCTCGACCGGTTCATCGATCTGGCCTGAGGCGAGGAGCCGGGAAATCCCGGGGGAGGCGTCGGCGTCCGTCGGATTAGTCGGGCGAGCATCAGAGCTGTTCGGCATCCGAAATGGCGATCATCTGTTCGCTTGATCACTTCAACGGGTGAATGCGGATCCGGTCCCGTATCCCGGTCGCCGGGCCTTCGTTCTTCCGTGTGCAGCCCGGGGGAACGGGCTGGAATCGACCAGGAGGAACAGTCAGATGAAGGCCAAGAAGATCGCTGCCGTCGTCGCCGCCACCGGTGGCCTGGTGCTCGCGGGCGCCGGCGTCGCCTCGGCGCACGGCGGCGCCCACGCGGACGGCTCCGCGGTCGCCTCGCCGGGCGTGCTCTCGGGCAACCTGATCCAGGTCCCGGTGCACATCCCGGTGAACGTCTGCGGCAACACCATCAGCGTGATCGGCCTGCTCAACCCGGCGTTCGGCAACAGCTGCCAGAACGTCTGAGCGGGTCCCGTCGCCGACCGCGACGGGCCGCCGACCCCCGAGTTCCCGCCCCCGCGCGATCCCTGTGTCGCGCGGGGGCGGACCCGTGTCCGGCCGGTGCGGGCGGTGGTGCCGCCCGTCCGGGTGAAGGGTGCGGTTCCGCCTCCACGGCGCAGCTCACCCGATCGGATGAACTGACTGCAGATGGCTCAACCTTCACCGTTAAGAGTCGTTGAAGTAGTGCCCTCGCCGTAGCGGCGCGCAATTCCGACTATCGGATCGGTTCCGGTCCGCGGCGGAATGCGGAAGTGCAACAGAAGCAGTCAGACCATCGGATGAGAAATCAAGGGGAGTCAATGCGACAGGTCGCCAGGAAAGGCCTCCTCACGGCCATGGCCACCGGCAGCGTGCTGGCCTCGACCGCGGGCTACGCCCACGCCGCCGCGGACGCACACGGCGCCGCGACCAACTCGCCGGGCGTCGGGTCCGGGAACACGGTGCAGCTCCCCGTGGAGGTGGATCCCAACGTCTGTGGCAACACGATCAACATCATCGGACTGCTGAACCCGGCGTACGGCAACGACTGCTCGAACCGGAGCAGCAGCCACCGCTCGGACACCCCGCAGGCCGGTTCCTCGGCGAGCGGCACCACCGCGAACTCCCCGGGCGCGGTCTCCGGCAACAACGTGCAGGTGCCGATCACCGCGCCGCTCAACGCCTGCGGCAACTCGGCGGACGTGATCGGCGTCGGCAACCCGGCGTTCGGCAACAGCTGCGGCAACACCGGGACGCCCCACCACCACCCGACCACCCCGCCGCCCAGCACCCCGCCGCACGGTGACGACTGCCCGCCCGACCGGACGGGCGGCGAGCACGGCGGAAACCCGGGCACCCCGGGCAACCCCGGTTCGGACCGCAACGGCGGCCCGAACGGCGACCAGCCGGCCACCCCCAGCACCCCGGCGACGCCGAGCACGCCGGTGACCGCGGGCACCGTCAGCCAGGCCCGGGCCACCGCGCCCACCGCCGGCGAGCAGGCGCAGCTGGCCTCCACCGGCGCGTCCGGCCTGGAGATCCTGGCCCCGACGGGTGCGGCGCTGCTGATCGGCGGCGGGGTGCTGTACCGGCGCTCGCGCTCGCTGGCCCGCCGCTAGGCGCCGGGGGCGGGAACGGCGGACGCCCGCGCCCGGGCGCCCCACCGCGGTGTGCGGTGGGGCGGACCGGGCGCGGGCGTCCGTGCGTGAGGGGCTACCAGGTGGAGCGGACCTGCCGGATGACCCGTCGCTTCAGCCGGACGGTGCGGCTGCCGTCCGGGTAGAGCCGGAGCCGGTCGAGCTCCCAATGCCCGTACTCGGCCTGTTCGGTGAGGAACTGGCGCGCGGCGTTGCGGGTGGTGCCGCGCGGAAGGCGAAGCGACTGGTACTCGTACTCCGGGAGCCGGACCGTTTTGGTAGGGATCAAGGCGTCTCCTCCGCTGCTGTGCTGCCTGCAAGCCTACGGCGCGTCGCCGGCGGGCGGCCGGTTCGGGTACGGCCCGGTCCGTCGGCCCGGCCGGTCGGACGGGTCGAGCGTCGCCCCGGCCGGAGCTGATCGTCAATCAGTTTTCCCTCACCCCAGCGATACCCCCGGCGGGCCGCGAGGATGCGCGGACGGGGCCGCGGACCGGCCAGGTTGTGGCCGGAACCGCTCGGCGGAGGGCTCGCGTCCGCTCCGAGAGCGCGGGCACAGAAGCACGCGGAACGGACATCAGGGGTGAACTTGCCCGGTTTTAGCGGTCGTAGGTGACAACCGCTGTGCGTGTCGTCGCCGGGTGGGGATAGCGTCTGCACCATGTCTGATGCCGCGCAGCTGACCATCACCGAGGTACGGGCCGCCGCAGAGGCGGTCAAGGCCGCCATCGACCGCCACCTGCAGGCCGTCTCCAGCTCCACCGAGCCCGGCGATCCGGTCGTCGTCCACGCGTACGAAGAGCTCGCGGCGGCCGCCATCGCCTACGACCAGATCCTCTACGAGGTCTACGACGAGGTCACCCCGTTCGAGATCCCCGGCGACGAGACCGGGACCGGCTACCAGGGCCCGGAACAGCCCGAGGCGATCAGCGTGCTGATCCGCCGCGACTACCTGATCGCCGACCCGAAGCGCCTGCGCGCCCAGGCCGAGCGGGTCGACGAGTCGCTCACCCCCGGCGGAGGCGGCGAGGGCGAGATCACGGCGGCGATCGGCGTGCTGTTCGGCGAGTACGAGCCGGACGAGATCGCCGCCCGCGCGGAGGAGTTCGGCCTGGAGGAGGGCGACTCCACGCTGTGGGTGTCCGCCACCGACCCGGCCGAGCCCGGCGAGTGGCTGCCCGAGCCGTTCGACGGGGCCGACCCGGAGCTGCTGATCTGCCGCTTCGACGTCAGCGAGGTCTACGACGACGAGCTGGACGACTGAGAGCACGTCGGCATGCGGAAGGGCCCGGGCGGATCGCACCGCCCGGGCCCTTCGTGCGCGCGGGGGCCGCTACTGGTCGGTGAGGACCGAGCGCAGCCGGGTGGTGCGGGCCTGCGCGGGCCGCTCCGCGACCGCCTGGGCGAGCGCCGGGCCGACCGCGTGCACCACCGACAGGTGCCGCTCGGCGCGGCCGAACGCCGAGTACACCCACTGACGGGTCAGCTGGGCCGCCGCGTCCTCCGGCAGCACCACGACCACCGCGGGCCAGCGCCGTCCGACCGCCTGATGGGCCGTCACCGCCCAGCCGTGGCGCAGCTTGGCGGCCTGCGCGGGGGAGAGGGTGAGCCGGCCGCCGTCGGCGAGTTCCAGGTGCAGGCCGCTCGGGTCGCCGTCCAGCACCCGGCCGGGCAGGTTGACGCCCAGCGCGGGGGAGTGCACCACCCGGTCGCCCGGGTCGAAGCCGCCGAACCGGCCCGGGCCGGGGTTCAGCTTCGCCTTGGCGGCGGCGTTCAGCGCCCGCGTCCCGGCCGGGCCGCCGTGCCCCGGCGTCAGCAGCACCGCCTGCTCGGACGGGATGGACAGGGCCCGCGGGATCGAGTCGGTGAGCAGCTGGACCGCCCGGTGGACGGCCTCGCCGCCGTCCTTGGCGGTGAGGATCACCACCTCCTTGTCCGGGGCGTCCACCGGCTGCAGCTCGCCGATGCCGACGCCGGACACCAGCTCGCCGATCGGCCCGAAGTCGGGCGTCCGGGACGCCACCGCCGGGCACGCCCTGGCGGCCAGCAGGTCGGCGAAGAACCGGCCGGGGCCGGCCGACCACAGGCCGCCCGGGTCGCCGGACAGCACCAGCCGGGCGCCGTCCGCCAGTGCCTCCAGCAGGGTCGCCGCGGTCTCCACGTCCAGCAGCGGGGCGTCCAGCACCACCAGCACGTCCAGCGCGAGGGTGCCGTCCACCGCGCGCGGCACCGGGGCGCCGTACAGCAGCTCGGCCAGGGTGCCGATCCGGCCGGCGGCGGGGGAGCCCTCGGGCAGCAGCGCGGCCAGCGCGTCCCGGCCCTGGCCCGTCCAGGTCGCGCCCCACACCCGCAGGCCGAGGCCGGCAGCGGCGTGCAGCAGCGCGGCCGGCTCGGCGCGGGCCGCCTCGCCGCCGGTGTGCAGCACCAGGCCGGCCGCCGCCGCGGTCCGGATCAGCTCCTGCGCGGAGCGGGAGGACGCGGCCGCGGCGGCCTGCTTCCAGGCGGCCGGGCCGGGCTGGACGGGAGCGGCCGGGGTCTCGGGCGCGCCGGGGGCCTGCGGGGTTGCCGGCTCGTCAGCGGGGGCCTCGTCCGCGTCCTCCGCCGGCTCCGCGTCGTCCGCGTCCTCGCCCGGGGTGAACGTCGACAGCAGGCGGACCAGGCCCTCGCCGAGGCTCTCCTCGGCCAGCGCCAGGCGCTCCAGGGCCAGCAGGGTGCGGACGGGCGGCTCCTCGTCCTCGTCGTGGCTGCCCGGCGGCATCGGCAGCTCCTCCTGGAACGGCATCACCCGCCCGTCCACCAGCACCGCCTGCAGGGCGGCCGCCGGGTCCGGGACGTGCTGGGCGCGCAGCGCCTCGGAGACCTCGCCGAGCTCCTGCGCGGAGTGCCCGCGCAGCGCGGCCTGCTCCAGCAGCCAGGTCACCAGTGCCTGGGCGCGGCGCGGATCGCCGGGCTGCGCCTGCGGACCCAGCAGGCCGCGGGCGAAGCCGTCCGCGTGCTCGGGGCGGACGCCGGGCAGGGAGAGCACCGCCCACGGGTCCTCGCGCAGCTGCTCGGCCGCGCCCTCGCCGAGCTCGGCGATCGCCGCGGGGGCGAGCTGGGCGGGCGCGCCGCCGGCCGCCAGCACCTCGGTGACGGCGGCCAGCGAGGCCTGCCGCTGCGCGTCGCCCTCCGGCCCCGCGGCGCGGGGCGCGGGCGCTGACGGGCCGTCGGCCCCGGACGGCCCGGCCTGGCCGGACTGCCCGACCGCGCGGATCGCTTCGGCGAGGGCGGCTACCGTGCCGGCGTGCTGCTCGGCGGCCGGGGCCGGGCTCTCCTCAGGGGTGGTCATGTGCGGAAGGCTCCTTCAGCGGGCCGGACGGCTACAGCTCCGTCCAGCCCTGGTCCGGGTAGCGGTGCACCGGGGCCGACACGTCGTCCAGCGCAGCGCGGATCTCACCCGGAAGCGTAAGGGCCTCGACCGACAGCGAGGACTGCAGCTGGGCGGCGGTGCGGGCGCCCAGCAGCGTCGCCGACACGCCCGGGCGGTCCCGCACCCACGCCAGCGCCACCTTCAGCGGGGTGGAGGCCAGGCCGTCGGCGGCGGTGGCCAGCGCGTCCACGATCCGCCGGGAGGTCTCGCCGAGGTACGGCTGCACCGAGCCCGTCGGCTGCGGTGAGGCGCCGCGCGACTCCGGCGGCACCCCGTGCCGGTACTTGCCGGTCAGCACGCCGCGGCCGAGCGGCGAGCAGGCCAGCAGGCCCACCCCGGCGTCCAGCGCGGCGGGCAGCGCCTCGCGTTCGATGCCGCGCTGCAGCAGCGAGTACTCCAGCTGCACCGAGGCCAGCGGGGCGCGGCCGGGCGAAGCCTGCTGCCGGGCCGCGGACTTGGCGAGCTGCCAGCCGCTGTACTGGCACACCCCGACGTACCGGGCCCGCCCGGAGGACACCGCCAGGTCGAGCGCGTGCAGGGTCTCCTCGGTGGGTGTGGCCGGGTCGTACGCGTGCACCTGCCACAGGTCGACGTGGTCGGTGCCGAGACGGCGCAGCGAGGCGTCCAGGGCGTTCAGCAGGTGGCCGCGCGAGGCGTCGGGGCGGGGACTGCCGGGCAGCGAGCCGGCCTTGGTGGCGATCAGCAGCTCGGAGCGCGGGACCAGACTGTCCGTCAGCCGCGACAGCAGGTACTCGGCGCCGCCGTCGGCGTACGTGTCGGCGGTGTCCACCAGGTTGCCGCCGGCGTCCGCGAACGCCTTCAACTGCTCGGCGGCCTCGTGCTCGTCGGTGTCCCGGCCCCAGGTGAGGGTGCCCAGGCCGAGCCGGGAGACCCGCAGTCCGGTCCGGCCGAGCTGTCGCAGTTCCATCGCGCCTCCGTCACCCCGTGATCGTGCAGCTCGGGAGCCGCGCCCCCCACGTGCAGTGAGGTTAGCGGCGAAACCCCTTCGGGCCGGGGACGACCCGCGCGGCCGACGTGTCCGCGCGCCGCGCGGTGATTCACACCGCCGCTACCCGTCAGTAGCATGACCTTCCACGGCGGGGCTAGGCTCACCGCACCACCCGACTGGAAGGCTTGGGCACATGCGACTCGGGATCAACCTCGGCTACTGGGGACTCGGCCTGGACGCCGACAACATCGCGGTCGCCCAGGAGGCCGACCGGCTCGGCTACTCGGTCTGCTGGGCCGCCGAGGCGTACGGCTCGGACGCCGCCACCGTCCTGTCGTTCGTCGCCGCGAAGACCGAACGGATCGACGTCGGCTCGGCCATCTTCCAGATCCCGGCCCGCACCCCCGCGATGACCGCGATGACCGCCGCCACCCTCGACACCCTCTCCGGCGGACGCTTCCGGCTCGGCCTCGGCGTCTCCGGCCCGCAGGTCTCCGAGGGCTGGTACGGCGTCAAGTTCGACAAGCCGCTGGCCCGCACCCGCGAGTACGTCGAGATCGTGCGCAAGGCGATGTCCCGCGAGCGGCTGCAGCACGACGGCGCCAACTGGACGCTCCCGCTGCCCGGCGGGCCCGGCAAGGCGCTCAAGCTCACCGTCCACCCCGTCCGCGAGCACCTGCCGATCTACATCGCCTCGATGGGCCCGAAGAACCTCGAACTCACCGGCGAGATCGCCGACGGCTGGCTCGGCCTGTTCTTCGCGCCCGAGCACGCCGCGCTCTCCACCGACGCGCTCGCCGCCGGCCGCGCCAAGGCCGGGCTCACCCTCGACGGCTTCGACCTCTGCCCCACCGTCAACATCGCCGTCGGCGAGGACATCCACGCCGCCGCCGACACCCTGCGCGACTACACCGCGCTCTACCTCGGCGGCATGGGCAGCAAGGAGAAGAACTTCTACAGCCAGCTCGCCCGCCGGATGGGCTTCGAGCAGGCCGCCGACGAAGTCCAGACCCACTACCTGGCCCGCGACAAGGCCGCCGCCGCGGCCGCCGTCCCGCACGACTTCATCGACGCGACCGCCCTCCTCGGCGACACCGCCCGCATCGCCGACCGGATGCAGGCCTACGCCGCCGCCGGCGTCACCACCCTCACCCTCGCCCCGGCCGGCTGGACCCTGGACGACCGGATCGCCGCCCTCCGCACCGGCGTCGACGCCCTGGAGCGCGCCGGGCTCGCGTAAACGGTCTGCTCGGCGGGCGATGGCCCCTGCGCCCGGACGCGGCAAGGCGCTCCACCTGGACCCGGAGTTCGCCGGCGGCCCTCGGCGGAGGCATGAACAGGGCCGCCTGCAGCTTGTCCCGGGCCCAGCCCTCGCCGCAGCAGCGGCAGGTGAACCCGGCCTCCCACTGCCTCCAGCGGCGCCTCGTGCCGTGGACGTGCACGGACCACACGCTCAGCGCCACGGTCACGATGCCCGGGGCAGGCGCTCCCGTTCGAGCAGGCGGACGGGGGCGTTCGCGGCGCCCGACAGACCCGGGACGTCGCGATACCGGACCCAGGGCCCGCCCCGGCGGGGTGCCCGCGGCCGGAGTGAAGCCGGAGTTCTACGAGGCACGGCCCCTTCGGATGCACGTCATGGACGGCATGTTCCCACAACCCGCGACGGCCGGGGCCCCGCTCACTCGGCCGGGTCGGTGGGGTCCGGTGCGGGGTCGTCGGTGGTGACGGCGGTGCGGATGCGGGCGAGCAGGGTGCGGAGTTGGTCGCGTTCGGCGGTGGTCAGCGCGCCGGTGGCGGTGGCGAGGGCGGCGCGGTCCAGTTCCTCGGCCTCGCGGTGGCGGCGGGTTCCCTCGGCGGTGAGGGTCAGCAGGAAGGCGCGCCGGTCGGAGGGGTGGCGGACGCGCTCCACCAGGCCGTCGCGTTCGAGGCTGTCGACGATGGTGGTCGTGGTGCGGGCGGCGTTGCCGACGTACTCGGCGAGGTCGCGCATGCGCAGCGGCTGGCCGGCGAGGGCGAGGACGCGCAGGGTCCGCAGGCGGGCCACCGAGGCGCCGTGCTCGCGCAGTCGGCCGTCCACGAAGATGCGCAACCTGTGTGTGGTGTCGAAGAGTTCGTCGATCAGGAGGTCGCTGCTGCCGAACCGCTGCCGGGTCGTCGATTCCTCTGCCATGCCGTGCCTTTCTCGTCCCCCGGGCGTCCACGGAGTTCCTGAGCATCATCATAGTGAGTATGCTCAGCTTCCATGAGCACCCGCCTGGGCCAGCGCCGTGTCGTGCCCATCATGGCTGTCCTGACCACCTTCATCTGCATCATCGACGGAGCCATCACCACCGTCGCCCTCCCCAGCATCGCCCGGCAGTTCGACCTCACCCCGGCCGCCCTCACCGGCGTCGTCGTGATCTACCCCGTCTGCCTCGGCATGGTGATCCCCGCCTCCGCCTGGCTGGTGGAGCGGTACGGCGGCCGCCGCACGCTGCTGCTCTCGCTCACCGCCTTCACCGTCGCCAGCGGCCTGTGCGGCGCCGCCCCGAACCTGACCGCCCTGGTCGCCGCCCGCGCCCTGCAGGGACTCGCCGCCGGCCTGCTGATGCCCACCTCGCAGGTCCTGATGTTCCGCACCTTCAGCCAGGCCGAGCAGGTCCGGCTGTCCCGGCTGATGGTCGTGCCCCAGCAGATCGCCCCGGCGATCGCGCCGCTGCTCGGCGGCCTGCTGGTCACCGACCTGTCCTGGCGCTGGGTGTTCTACGTCAACGTGCCGTTCGGCGCCGCGGCCGTGCTGTTCGGCGCGCTCTTCCTCGCCGAGCACCGCGACCACACCGCGGGCCGCCTCGACCTGCCCGGCCTGCTGCTCTGCGCCGTCGGCACGGCCGCCCTGATGTACGGCGTCTGCACCGGCCCGGACCTCGGCTGGGCCCGGCCGCAGGTGCTCGGCTCGCTGGTGGCCGGCGGCGTGCTGCTCGCGATCGCCGTCCGGCACCAACTCCGCACGCCCGAACCGATCCTGAGGCTGCGGCTGTTCCGCGACCGGCTGTTCCGCGACACCAACCTGATCAGCCTGGTCGGCTACGTGCCGATGATGGGCGCGATGTTCCTCGGCCCGATCTTCATCCAGGAGGCCCGCGGCGGCTCGGCGCTGGAGAGCGGCAGCACCACCTTCACCGAGGCGTTCGGCGTCCTGCTGACCATGCAGGTGGTCGGCGCGCTCTACCACCGGATCGGGCCGCGCCTGATCATCGGCACCGGCCTGCTGGGCGTCGCCGGCGTCATGCTGCTGTTCGCCACCGCCGACGCGCAGACCGGACTGTGGACCTTCCGCGGCTACATGTTCCTGCTCGGCCTGGCCATGGGCGCGGTCTTCATCCCGACCACCATCGCCTCGTTCAGCACCGTCGACCGGGCGGACGTCGCGCACGCCGCCACCCTCAACACCGTCGTCCGGCAGACCGGCAGCGCGCTGGCCCCCGCCGTGGTCACCTCCGTCCTGGTGCTCGGCGCGACCGGCTCCGAGCGGGTGCACCCGCCGATGGCCTCCTACCAGCTCAGCTACTTCGTGCTGGCGGCGGTCGCGCTCGCCGCCGGACTGTTCGCCTTCACCATGCCGGACGGCCCCGCGCGCAGCTCGGTGACCCCCCGCCCGCAGGCGGTCGGCCGCCGCCAGCGGCAGCAGGTCGGCTGAGCGGGCCGGCTCCCCGCAGCGGCGGGCCGGTGCAGGCCGAGCAGCCGGGCCTGGTGGGCCGTGCGGGCAGCTCCGCCTGGACGGCGCTGCCCGCGCCGCTGACCCCCGCGGCCAGGGGCGGTGCGATCCCCGGGGGACCGATGAGTTCGGGCGCCGGGGCCCGTCCGTCCTGGTATGAGTCCGATGACCACAGTCGACGTCAATGCAGTCGCCCTGGGCGTGGAGTCGTTCGGTGACGAGCGGGCGCCGCTCGTGCTGCTCGTCGGTGCGCCGACCATGCTCTCCTGGCCCGACGCGCTCTGCGCACGCCTCGCCGCCGGCGGCCGCCGCGCGGTGCGCTACGACCTGCGGGACAGCGGGGGGTCGACGACGGCCGACCCGGAGGCCCCCGCCTACACCCTGCGCGACCTCGCCGCCGACGCCGCGGCCCTGGTCGGCGCGCTCGGCGGCGGACCGGCGCAGCTCGCGGGGATCGGCGTCGGCGGAATGGTGGCGCAGGTGGCGGCGCTCGACCACCCGGGCGCGTTCTCGGCGCTCACCCTGGCCGGCACCCGCCCCGTCGCCCCGGGGCCGGTCGACCCGGACCTTCCCGAGCACGACGGGCCGACCATGGGCCGCCTGTTCGCCCGTCAGCTGCCCGACTGGGCCGACCGCGCGGCGGTCGCCGAGTTCGCCGCCGCCGGAGCGGAGATCCTCGGCGACGACCCCGCCGCCGCGCGCGCCACCGCCGCCCGGATCTGGGAACGCACGCCCGGCGTCACCCCGCCGGTCCACCTGGCCAACCACCTCGGCCTGGTGTTCGCCAAGCTCGACTGCACCCCCCGCTGGCGCGAGCGCCTGCCCGAGATCAACCTCCCCACCCTGGTGGTGCACGGCCGCCGCAACCGCTTCTTCCCCGTCGGCAACGGCGAGGCCCTCGCCCGCGAGATCCCCGCCGCCCGGCTGCTCGTCCTCGAGGACGCCGCCACCGCGATCCCCGCGACGGCCGTCGAGGAGGTCGCCGACGCGATGCTCGGGCTGACCTGTGCAAAGGATCGTTGAAGAATATGTTTTGACGGTGTAGAAGGTTCCGATACGATCCCGCCCAACGGCCGCCGTGTGAGCCAGGTTCCACGGCGGTCGTCTTCGTGCGATCTGCTTCCCTGGGGGGACTTTTGAGCATCCGTCGGTCGATAGCCGCTGCCGTTTTCGTCGCGGCCGTCTCCGCGCCCACCGTTCTCGGCGCCACCCAGGCGATGGCCGACACCGCCCCGAGCGGCCCGGGTCGGTCCCAGCCGGACGCGCCGGCCCCCGACACCGAGCCGTCCGGCGCTCCCGCCGGGCCGAGCGCGGACGAGGCGGCCGCCCGCGCCCGCTTGGAGCAGCTGCTCACCGAGCCGGGCCACTACGCGTTCTACTACGAGAAGGTCCAGGAGGCCCTGGCCGGCCCGCCGGCCGGTTGGCAGATCTTCCTCGACACCGGCCTGCAGGGCGCGATCCTCACCGACAAGCGCATCCGGACCACGCAGATCATGAGCGTCTCCGAGCGTCACAGCGCGCTCTGGCAGGCGGCGCAGGACACCCTCGACGACCTTTCGGGGGCCTCCCTCGACCACTTCCTCACCGTGACGTGGCCCGCCGCCGCGTCGACGAACCGGGTCAGGGTCTCGCAGCTGCTGGAGGACCCGAGCATCGGACGGAAGGTCCGGGAGGCGGCCGAGAAGGCCATCGACGGCACCGACCTGGAGGTCGCGCTGTTCCTGCAGCAGCTGCCCGCGCTCCGGCTGGCCGACGACCGGATCCGGGTCGCGCAGCTCATCGGGGCCGGCGGGCCGGAGGTCCGGGAGGCGGGCCGGGCCGTCCTGGAGAACGGAAGCGCGGAGGCGGTGCGCGAGTTCCTGGAGCGCGGCTGGTCCGCCGCCAAGGCGAAGGACGACGCCGCCCAGCTCCCCGCGCCGGGTGCGACCACCACCCCCGTCACCACCACCCCGGTCACCACCACCACGACCACGGCGGTCACCGCCGCCGCCACGACGACGCAGGCCACCGCCCCGGAGCTGGCGGCCACCGGCGCCGACGCCCCGCTCGGCGCCCTGACCGCCGGCGGCGCGGCCGCGATCGCGCTCGGCGCCGCCACCGTCCTGGTCACCCGCCGGCGGCAGCAGCAGTCCTGACGCCCCGTCATCACCCGTCCGTGCGGGGCTACAGCCAGCCGGCGCGTTTGAAGAGGCGGTGGAGGAAGAGGCAGACGCCGGCCATCACGGTGAGGGCGACGGGGTAGCCCCAGGGCTGGCGGAGCTCCGGCATGTGTTCGAAGTTCATGCCGTAGATGCCGGCGATCATGGTGGGGACGGCGGCCAGCGCGGCCCAGGCGGAGATCTTCCGCATGTCGTCGTTCTGCTGGACGCTGACCTGGGCGAGGTTGGCGGAGAGGATGTCGGAGAGCAGGCGGTCCAGGCTCTCGACGACTTCGTTGACCTTGGCGAGGTGGTCGGCGACGTCCCGGAAGTAGGGGCGCAGTTCGGCGGGGACGAAGGGGATCTTCACCTCGGCGGCGCCGGCCCGGGTGAGGCGGAGGGCGGGCTCCATCAGCGGGAAGGTGGCCTTGCGGAAGCCGACCACCTGGCGCTTGAAGCCGTAGATCCGCTCGGCGGCGCCGCGGGCCCGGCCGGGGGAGAAGATCTCGGCCTCCAGCTCGTCCAGGTCGGTCTGGAGTTCGGTGGCCACGTCGAGGTACCGGTCGACGACCAGGTCGCAGATCGCGTAGAGCACCGCGGCGGGCCCGTGCTCCAGCAGTTCGGGCTGCTTCTCCAGCTCGGCGCGCAGGTCGCGCAGCGGGCTCTCCGGCCCGTGCCGGACGGTCATCACGTACGAGTCGCCGAGGAAGATCATCAGCTCGCCGATCGAGACCGTCTCGTCGCCGGGGTGGTACGCGGCGGTCTTCAGGACGGTGAACACCGAGTCCTGATAGATGTCGATCTTCGGGCGCTGATGGGCCGTCACCGCGTCCTCCACCGCCAACGGGTGCAGCCCGAACTCGTCGGTGACGTGGGCGAACTCGGCCTCGGTCGGGTCCGCCAGACCGATCCACACGAAGCCGTCGCCGGCCGCCCGGACCTCCGCGAGGGCGTCCGAGAAGTCGGTCGGCCCCTCGGTCCGCCGCCCGGCCCGGTAGATGCCGCAATCCACGATCATGCCCGCCATTGTGACCCGAACGCGGCGTCCGTGGGGCGCCTTCGACCCCGTACCCTTGCGGTATGCCCACCCTGCTGCTCGTGCGCCACGGCCGTTCCACCGCCAACTCGGCCGGAATCCTGGCCGGCTGGACCCCCGGGGTCGACCTGGACGAGACCGGCCGCGCCCAGGCCGCAGCCCTGCCCGGTCGGCTGGCCGGGCTGCCGATCGCCCGGCTGGTCAGCAGCCCGCTGGAGCGCTGCGGGCAGACCCTGGAGCCGCTCGTCGCCGCCCGGCCCGAGCTGGCAGCGCCCGAACTGGACGAGCGGCTCGGCGAGTGCCACTACGGCGAGTGGACCGGCCGGCCGCTGTCCGAGCTGGCGGACGAGCCGCTCTGGCGCACCGTCCAGGACCACGCCTCGGGCGCCGCGTTCCCCGGCGGCGAGTCGCTGCGCGCGCTCAGCCACCGCACCGTGGACGCGGTGCGCGAGTGGAACGACAAGGTCGCCGTCGACCACGGGCCGGACGCGCTCTGGGTGGCCGCGACCCACGGCGACGTGATCAAGGCGATCGTCGCGGACGCGCTCGGTCTGCACCTCGACCACTTCCAGCGGATCTCGGTCGAACCGTGCTCGGTCACCGCCATCCGATACACCCCGAACCGCCCCTACCTGCTGCGGCTCGGCGACACCGGCGACCTCGGCTCGCTCGCCCCGCGCCCGCACGGCCGCTCGAAGGGCGACGACGCGGTGGTCGGCGGCGAGACCGGCACCGACTGAGCGGCGGGCCCCGCAGGAGCCCCGGAAAATGCGGGGGCGCGCACCGCGACCCCCGCCCCACGCCCGGCCCGTTTGGCCGTAGGGTGAGATCGAGAAGACCGCAACCCCCTTCGGAGCGAGCAGCGTGTCCCGTCAGGTCCACTTCTACGACCAGCCCGAGCGGTTCGTGGCCGGCACCGTCGGCCAGCCCGGCGCCCGGGCGTTCTACCTGCAGGCGTCCTCGCGCGGCCGGATCACCAGCGTGCTGCTGGAGAAGACCCAGGTCGCCGCGCTCGCCGAGCGCATCGAGGAGGTCCTCGACGAGGCGCTGCGACGCAGCGGCGGCGACGCCCCGATCCCGGCCGTCGCCCCCGTCGACCTGCTCGACACCGCGCCGCTCGACCTGCCGCTGGAGCAGGAGTTCCGGGTCGGCACCATGGCGCTCGCCTGGGACGCCCGCGAGGAGTGCCTGGTGGTCGAGGCGCAGGCGTTCGTGGAGGAGTCCGAGGAGGAGAACGAGGCCGAGGTCTTCGACGACGAGAACGGGCCCGACATGCTCCGGGTGCGGCTCAGCGGCGCGATGGCCCGGGTGTTCGCCAAGCGCGCGCTCGACCTGGTCGCCGCCGGCCGCAAGCCCTGCCCGTTCTGCAACCTCCCGCTCGACCCCGAGGGCCACCTGTGCCCGCGCGCGAACGGCTACCGGCGCTGAGCGAGGACCGGGCCGAGCAGCAGGCCGCCGGGGCCCCGGGCACCGACCCGGCCACCAGCGCCGCGCTGGCCGCCGACACGGCCGTCGCGCTCACCCTGCTGCGCGAGGGCGCGCTCGCCGTGCACGGCCGGGTCACCGACGCCTCCAACGCCGTGCTGTACTGCACCGCCACGCTGGACGGCGTCACCGCCCCGTGCGTGTACAAGCCCGTCGCGGGGGAGCGGCCGCTCTGGGACTTCCCCGACGGCACCCTGGCCGGTCGGGAGACCGCCGCCCACGAGGTGTCCGCCGCGACCGGCTGGCAGCTGGTCCCGCCCACCGTGCTGCGCGAGGGCCCGGCCGGGCCCGGCATGGTGCAGCTGTGGATCGAACCCGACCCGGACAGTCCCGAACTGCTCGACCTGCAGCCGCTGGACGCCCCGCGCGAGGGCTGGCTGCCGATCGTCCGCGCCGAACTCGACGGCGGCCGGCAGGCCTGGCTGGTGCACCGCGACGACGAACGGCTGCGCCGCCTCGCCGTCCTGGACGCCGTCCTCAACAACGCCGACCGCAAGGGCGGTCACTGGCTGCCCGCCGCCGACGGCCGGATCTACGGCATCGACCACGGCGTCACCTTCCACACCGACCCCAAGCTGCGGACCCTGCTCTGGGGCTGGGCCGAACAGCCGCTCACCGACGAGGCCCTGGACGTCCTCGCCCGCCTCGCGGCCGAGCTCGACGGCCCGCTCGGCGAGCGGCTGCGCCCGCACCTGACGCCCGCGGAGCTCGACGCCCTGCGGGCCCGGACCGCCGCGCTGCGCAGCGTCGGCCGGCATCCGCTGCCTTCGGCTGACTGGCCGTCTATTCCCTGGCCGCCGGTCTGATACCGATCCGAAACCGGGGACGAACGGATTCCAGCCGATCACGTCCGCAGGTTGGTCTTTCAAATGATCGCAAGGTTAGAGTCGAGCCATGCATGCCTGGCCCGCCTCCGAGGTTCCCGCCCTGCCCGGTCAGGGGCTTCCCCTGCGCATTTACGACACCGCCACGAGCAGTGTCCGAGAAGTCGTGCCCACCGGCCCGACCGCCCGGCTCTACGTCTGCGGCATCACCCCCTACGACGCGACCCACCTGGGCCACGCAGCCACCTACAACACCTTCGACCTGATCCAGCGGGTCTGGAAGGACGCCGGCCACGACGTCCTCTACGTCCAGAACGTCACCGACGTCGACGACCCGCTGCTGGAGCGCGCCGAGGCCACCGGTCAGGACTGGACCGAGCTCGCCGAGCGCGAGACCGCCCTGTTCCGCGAGGACATGACCGCGCTGCGGATGCTCCCGCCCGCGCACTACATCGGCGCCGTCGAGTCCATCCCGTGGATCGTCCCGCTGGTCCAGCAACTGCTCGCCTCCGGCGCCGCGTACGAGCTCGACGGCGACATCTACTTCTCCGTCGAGTCCGACCCGACCTTCGGCGAGGTCTCCGGCCTCACCCGCGAGCAGATGCTCCCGGTCTTCGCCGAGCGCGGCGGCGACCCCGAGCGGCCCGGCAAGAAGAACCCGCTGGACGCGCTGCTCTGGCTCGCCGCCCGGCCCGGCGAACCCGCCTGGGACACCGAGCTCGGCCACGGCCGGCCCGGCTGGCACATCGAGTGCGTCGCCATCGCGCTGAAGTTCCTCGGCATGGACTTCGACATCAACGGCGGCGGCAGCGACCTGTCCTTCCCGCACCACGAGATGGGCGCCGCGCACGCCCAGGTCGCCCTCGGCGAGCACCCGTACGCCCGCGCGTACGTGCACGCCGGCATGGTCGCCCTGGACGGCCAGAAGATGTCCAAGTCGCGCGGCAACCTGGTCTTCGTCTCCGCGCTGCGCCGCGACGGCATCGACCCGGCCGCGATCCGGCTCGCCCTGCTCGCCCACCACTACCGCAGCGACTGGGAGTGGACCGCCGCCGACCTCGACGGCGCCCTCACCCGCCTCGCCACCTGGCGCGACGCGGTCTCCCGCCCCGACGGTCCGTCGGCCGCCGGGCTGCTCGCCGAGGTCCGCGCGGCCCTCGCCGACGACCTCGACACCCCGGCCGCCCTCGCCGCGATGGACCGCTGGGCGGCCGCCGCCCACACCGAGGGCGGCGACGACACCGGCGCCCCGGGCCTGGCCTCCCGCACCGTCGACGCCCTGCTGGGCGTGGCCCTCTAGCAGAGCGAAGGGGTCGGCCCGAGGAGCGAACAGCTCCTCGGGCCGACCCCTTCGGGCGTGCTACTCGTCGTCCTCGTCCTTGGGGCGTTCGGTCGCGTGCCCCGTGATGGGCTTCTCGCCCTTGGGGCCCTGGTTCTCGCGGCGGCGCAGGTAGCGCTCGAACTCGCGGGCGATCGCGTCGCCGGACGCCTCCGGGAGCTCGGCGGTGTCCTGGGCCTCCTCCAACTGCTGGACGTACTCGGCGACTTCGGAGTCCTCCGCGGCGAGCTGGTCGACCCCGAGCTGCCAGGCGCGGGAGTCCTCGGCGAGCTCGCCCGGGGGGATCCGCAGGTCGAGCAGGTCCTCGACCTTGTTGATGAGGGCGAGGGTGGCCTTGGGGTTGGGCGGCTGCGAGACGTAGTGCGGCACGGCCGCCCAGAAGGTCACGGCCGGGACGCCGGCGTGCGCGCAGGCCTCCTGGAGGACGCCGACGATGCCGGTGGGACCCTCGTAGCGGCTCTCCTCGAGGTCGAGCGAGCGGGCCACCGCCGGGTCGGAGGTGACGCCGGAGACCGGGACGGGGCGGGTGTGCGGGGTGTCGCCGAGCAGCGCGCCGAGGATCACCACGAGTTCGACGCCCAGCTCGTGGGCGAAGCCGAGGATCTCGTTGCAGTAGGAGCGCCAGCGCATGCTGGGCTCGATGCCGCGGACGAGCACCAGGTCCCGGGGCTTGGGCTCGGTGACGCGGACGACGGAGAGCCGGGTGGTGGGCCAGGTGATCCGGCGCACGCCGCCGTCGAGCCAGATGGTGGGCCGGTTGACCTGGAAGTCGTAGTAGTCCTCGGCGTCGAGCGCGGCGAACACCTTGCCGCCCCAGGTCTCGTCGAGGTGCCCGAGCGCGGCGGAGGCCGCATCGCCGGCGTCGTTCCAGCCTTCGAAGGCGCAGATCATCACCGGATCGATCAACTCGGGAAGGTCTTCCAGCTCGATCACCCGGCATCTCCCTCCGTCCGTGGGCGGGGGCACTGCCGCCCCCTGGTCCCCTACCTGCCCAGCCTACGGGCATTGAAGCCATCGGTGGCCGGACGAGATCCCAAGCCTAGCGGCGTCGCCGGACGACGACCGACGGCCGTGCCCGGCGCGCCCCTTCGCCGTTCGACGGCGGAACGAGCAGGCTGGGCCGGGGGAGTTGCCCCTTTTCGTCAGGCATGACGGGTTTGACCGGTTCTGCGAGGAGAGAAGGACATGAAGGCTGCCGTCGTCCGGGACTTCACCGAGCCGCTGGAGATCGAGGAGCGGGAGGTGCCCGGCCCGGAGCCGCACCAGGTGCTGGTGCGGATCGAGTGTTCGGGCCTGTGCCACACCGACATCCACGCGGCGCACGGGGACTGGCCGGTGAAGCCGTCGCCGCCGTTCGTGCCCGGCCACGAGGGCGTGGGGATCGTCGAGGCGGCGGGCGCGGAGGTCCGGCACGTGCAGGTCGGCGAGCGGGTGGCGATCCCGTGGCTGGCCGACGCCTGCGGGCGCTGCGACCACTGCGTGACCGGCTGGGAGACGCTCTGCCCGAGCCAGCACAACTCCGGCTACTCGGTGGACGGCGCGTACGCGCAGTACGCGCTGGCGCACGGCGACTACGTGGTGCCGGTGCCGGACGGGGTCGACCCGATGGACGCCGCCCCGCTGTCCTGCGCGGGCGTCACCACCTACAAGGCGGTGAAGCTGTCCGGGGCCCGCCCGGGGACGCGGGTCCTGGTCTCGGGGATCGGCGGCCTCGGGCACCTGGCGCTGCAGTACGCGCGGATCTTCGGCGCCGAGACGGTGGCGGTGGACATCACCGACGACAAGCTGAAGCTGGCCCGGGAGTTGGGCGCGGACCACGTCCTGGACGCCCGCATCCAGGACGTGGCGCACGAGGTGCAGAAGCTCGGCGGCGCGGACGCCGCCGTCTCGCTGGCGGTCAGCAACGCCTCGTTCCGGGCCGCGTACGACTCGCTGCGCCGCGGCGGCACCCTGGTGCTGGTCGCGCTGCCCGCGGGTGGCGAGCTGACGCTGCCGGTGTTCGACACGGTGCTGAACGGGACCAAGGTGGTCGGCTCGATCGTCGGCACCCGGCAGGACCTGGCGGAGGTGTTCCGGCTGCACCAGCTGGGCCGGACCAGGGTGATCCGGGAGACCCGCAGGCTGGAGGAGGTGAACTCCTGCTTCGCGGAGGTGCTGGCGGGCAAGGTGACGGCCCGGCTGGTGTTCGATCTGCGCTGAGCGCGGGTCGTCGGAGCCCCGAGCAGGGCCGCGGACGGGGCGGAACCGTTCGGTTCCGTCTCGTTCTGCAAATCAACGCAAGCGGCTTGCGTTTTCTGTCGTACACTCGGCGCATGACACGACGACTTGCCGAGGTGGCGAAGAAGGTCGGGGTCAGCGAGGCGACCGTCAGCCGGGTGCTGAACGAGAAGCCCGGTGTCTCCGAGGCGACCAGGGCGGCCGTGCTCACCGCCCTCGATGTGCTCGGTTACGAGCGCCCCACCCAACTGCGCGGGGAGCGCGCCCGGCTGATCGGGCTGGTGCTGCCGGAGCTGGGCAACCCGATCTTCCCGGCGTTCGCCGAGGCGGTGGGCGGTGCGCTGGCCGGCCAGGGCTTCACGCCGGTGCTGTGCACCCAGACCGCGGGCGGCGTCTCCGAGGCCGACTACGTGGACCTGCTGCTGGAGCAGCACGTCTCCGGCGTGGTCTTCTTCGGCGGCCTGTACGCCCAGGGCGACGCCCCGCACGACCACTACCAGCGGCTGGCCGAGCGCAGCCTGCCGACGGTGCTGCTGAACGCCGCCATCGAGCACCTGGACTTCCCCCGGGTCTCCTGCGACGACGCGGTGGCGATCGAGCAGGCGGTGGGCCACCTGCGGCAGTTGGGGCACACCAGGATCGGCCTGGTGCTCGGCCCGCTCGACCACATGCCCTCGCAGCGCAAGCTGGCCGCGGCCGAGGCCGTGATGGCGAAGCTCGGTCTGGAGCTGCCGGTGGAGCACGTGGAGCGCGCGCTGTTCAGTCTGGAGGGCGGGCAGGCGGCGACCACCCGGCTGCTGCGCCAGGGCGTCACCGGCGTGGTCTGCGCGAGCGACCCGCTGGCGCTCGGCGCGGTGCGCGCGGTGCGCCGGGCCGGCCTGGCGGTGCCGGACGACGTGTCGGTGGTCGGCTACGACGACTCCTCGTTCATGATGTGCACCGATCCGCCGCTGACCACGGTGCGCCAGCCGATCGAGGCGATGGGCCGCGCGGTGGTGGACCTGCTGGTCGGCGAGATCGCCGGGGTCCGGGTCACCCACGACGAGCTGCTGTTCGAGCCGGAGCTGGTGGTGCGGGGTTCGACCGCGCCGGTCCGGGCCCGGAGCTGATCAGCAGCAGGTGAAGGGCCCCTGAGGGGGCGTCAGGACAGGCCGCCGAGCGGGCGGGCACTTCGGTGCCCGCCCGCTTTTCGTATGCGCACTCTCGGCCCGATCCGTTGACATGCTCGTAGCGCCGCTGTAACTCTTGGCTGCCATCACGCAAAAGATGGACAGAAGATTGTCATCTTCTCGACCTTGTGAAGGGACGTCATGAGATCGAAGCGCATAACCGCGCGGCTGACGGCGTCGTCGGCCACGCTGGGAATGCTTCTGCTCGCCGGGCCGCTGCTCCCCACGGCCGTGGCCGCCGGCGGGCCGAACCTGGCGCTCGGAAAGACCGTCACCGCCTCCAGCAGCAACGGCGCGTACACCGCGGGCAACGTCAACGACGGCAACCAGGACAGCTACTGGGAGTCCAACGGGATCGCCTCCGCGCAATGGGTCCAGGTCGACCTGGGCTCGGCCGCCTCCATCGACCAGGTGGTGCTGAAGGTCCCCGGCGCCTGGGGCGCACGGACCGAGACGCTCAGCGTGCTCGGCTCCACCGACGGCACCAACTTCTCCACCATCACCTCCTCGGCGAACTACGCCTTCGACCCGTCCAGCGGCGACAAGGTGACGATCGGCTTCGGGGCCACCACCGCCCGGTACGTCCGGGTCAGCATCAGCGCCAACACCGGCTGGCAGGCCGCCCAGATCTCCGAGTTCGAGGTCTACGGCACCACCTCCGCCTCGGCGAACCTGCTGGCCGGCCGCACCTTCACCGCCAGCGGCACCTCGCAGAACTACACCCCCGGCAACGTCGGCGACGGCAACCAGGGCACCTACTGGGAGAGCGCCAACAACGCCTTCCCGCAGTGGATCCAGGGCGACCTGGGCTCCGCCGTCCCGGTCAACAAGCTGGTGCTGAAGCTGCCCGCGGGCTGGGAGCAGCGCACCGAGACGCTGAAGGTGCAGGGCTCCACCGACGGCACCAACTTCACCGACCTGGTGGCCTCGGCGGGCTACGTCTTCAACCCGGCCTCGGGCAACACGGTGACGGTCAACCTGGCCACCACCACGACCCGGTACCTGCGGCTGGTCTTCACGGCCAACTCCGCATGGCCGGCCGGCCAGCTCGCCGAGTTCGAGGCCTACGGGCCGACCTCCGGCGACACCCAGGCGCCCACCGCGCCCGGCGGCCTGGCCTACACCGCGCCCGCCGCCGGCCAGATCAAGCTGACCTGGAACGCCGCCACCGACAACACCGGCGTCACCGGCTACGACGTCTACGCCAACGGCTCGCTGCTCACCTCGGTGTCGGGCACCACGCTGACCTACACCGACAGCCGCTCGGACAGCGAGACGGTGTCGTACTACGTGAAGGCGAAGGACGCGGCGGGCAACCAGTCCGCGGCCTCCAACACCGTCACCCGCACCGGCCAGTCCGGCGACACCCAGGCGCCCAGCGCGCCGAGCGGCCTGGCGTACAGCTCGCCCGCCTCCGGGCAGGTCAAGCTGACCTGGGGCGCGTCCAGCGACAACACCGGCGTCACCGGCTACGACGTGTACGCCAACGGCGCGCTGCGCGGCAGCGTCTCCGGCACCACGCTGACGTACACCGACAGCCAGCCGGACACCGCGACCGTCTCGTACTACGTGAAGGCGAAGGACGCGGCGGGCAACCAGTCCGCGGCCTCCAACACCGTGGTGCGGACCGGCTCCGGCGGCGGCACCGGCACCAACCTGGCGGCGGGCAAGCCGATCTCGGCCTCGTCCTCGGTGTTCACGTTCGTTGCGACCAACGCCAACGACAACGACACCGCCACCTACTGGGAGGGCGCGGGCGGCAGCTACCCGAACACCCTCGCGGTGAAGCTGGGCGCGAACGCCACCACCTCCTCGGTGGTGGTCAAGCTGAACCCGGCCTCGTCGTGGGGCGCGCGCACCCAGACCATCGAGGTGCAGGGCCGCGAGCAGAGCGCGAGCGGCTTCACCACCCTGGTGCCGGCGCAGAGCTACAACTTCGACCCGGCGAGCGGGAACACCGTCACCATCCCGGTGGCCGCGACCGTCGCCGACGTGCAGCTGAAGTTCACCGCCAACTCGGGCTCGAGCGCCGGCCAGGCCGCCGAGTTCCAGGTGATCGGCGTCCCGGCCCCCAACCCGGACCTGACCGTCACCTCGGTGAGCAGCAACCCGGCCACCCCGGTGGAGACCGACACCCCGACCCTGTCGGCGGTGGTCAAGAACTCCGGCACCAACGCCTCCGGCGCCAGCACGGTGAACTTCTACCTGGGCGCCACCAAGGTCGGCTCGGCCAACGTCGGCGCGCTCGCGGCCGGCGCCTCCACCACCGTCTCCGCGCAGATCCCGGCGCAGAACGCGGGCAGCTACCAGCTGACCGCGAAGGTGGACGAGGGCAACCAGGTCATCGAGCAGGACGAGACCAACAACTCCTTCACCGCCGCGGGCGCGCTGACGGTCAACCAGGTCGCCTCCTCGGACCTGGTCGCCTCGCCGGTCGCCTGGTCGCCGTCCAACCCGGCGGCGGGCAGCGCGGTGAACTTCACCGTCGCGGTCAAGAACCAGGGCACGGTGGCGAGTTCGTCGGGCAGCCACGGCATCACGGTGACCGTCACGGACGCCACCAGTGGCTCCGTGGTGAAGACCCTGACCGGCGCGTACACCGGCACGCTCGCCCCCGGCGCCACCAGCAGCCCGGTCTCGCTGGGCAGCTGGACGGCGGCGAACGGCCGCTACACCGTCAAGACGGTGATCGCCACGGACGCCAACGAGCTGCCCGTGAAGCAGGCGAACAACACCACCAGCCAGTCCCTGTACGTCGGCCGCGGCGCCAACATGCCGTTCGACAACTACGAGGCCGAGGACGGCGTGCTGGCCGGCGGCGCCCAGGTGGTCGGACCCAACCGGACCATCGGCGACCTGGCGGGCGAGGCCTCCGGCCGCAAGGCCGTGACGCTGAACAACACCGGCGCCTCGGTGGAGTTCACCACCAAGGCCTCGACCAACACCCTGGTCACCCGGTTCTCCATCCCGGACGCGGCCGGCGGTGACGGCACCAACGCCACGCTGAACGTCTACGTCGACGGCACCTTCCTGAAGTCCATCGACCTGACCTCCAAGTACGCCTGGCTGTACGGCTCCGAGACCGCCCCGGGCAACGGCCCGAGCGCCGGCGGCCCGCGGCACATCTACGACGAGGCGAACGTCCTGCTGGGCACCACCGTCCCGGCCGGACACCGGATCAAGCTGCAGAAGGACTCGGCGAACACCTCGCAGTACGCGATCGACTTCGTCAGCCTGGAGCAGGCCACCCAGATCGCCAACCCGGACCCGGCCAAGTACGTGGTCCCGGCCGGCTTCTCGCACCAGGACGTGCAGAACGCCCTGGACAAGGTCCGGATGGACACCACCGGCACCCTGGTGGGCGTCTACCTGCCCGCCGGCGACTACCAGACCGCGAGCAAGTTCCAGGTGTACGGCAAAGCCGTCAAGGTGATCGGCGCCGGCCCGTGGTTCACCCGGTTCTACGCCCCGACCAGCCAGTCCAACACCGACGTCGGCTTCCGGGCCGAGTCCACCGCCAACGGCTCGACGTTCAGCGGGTTCGCCTACTTCGGCAACTACACCTCGCGGATCGACGGCCCCGGCAAGGTGTTCGACTTCGCCAACGTCGCGAACATCACGATCGACAACATCTGGACCGAGCACATGGTCTGCATGTACTGGGGCGCCAACACGGACTCCATGAAGATCACCAACTCGCGGATCCGGGACACCTTCGCCGACGGCATCAACATGACCAACGGCTCCACCGACAACCTGGTCGCCAACAATGAGGCCCGGGCCACCGGTGACGACTCCTTCGCCCTGTTCTCCGCGATCGACGCGGGCGGCGCGGACGAGAAGAACAACGTCTTCGAGAACCTGACCTCGATCCTGACCTGGCGCGCGGCGGGCGTGGCGGTGTACGGCGGCTACGCCAACACCTTCCGCAACATCTACATCGCGGACACCCTCTGCTACTCGGGCATCACCATCTCCTCGCTGGACTTCGGCTACCCGATGAACGGCTTCGGGACGGACCCGACCAACCTGCAGAACATCTCGCTCGTGCGGGCCGGCGGCCACTTCTGGGGCTCGCAGGTCTTCCCGGCGATCTGGGTGTTCTCCGCCTCGAAGGTGTTCCAGGGCATCCGGGTGAGCGACGTGGACATCGTCGACCCCACCTACAGCGGCATCATGTTCCAGACCAACTACGTGGGCGGACAGCCGCAGAACCCGATCAAGGACACCGTCTTCACCAACGTGTCCATCACCGGGGCGCAGAAGAGCGGCGACGCCTTCGACGGCAAGTCCGGCTACGGCCTGTGGGCCAACGAGATGCCGGAGTCGGGCCAGGGCCCGGCGGTCGGTGACGTCACCTTCAACCACCTCACGCTGAGCAACAACTACAAGGACATCCAGAACACCACCTCGACGATGCACATCACCGTCAACCCGTAACACCCCCGCGACACCGGACAGGGCGGGCGCCCCTGACAGCGCCCGCCCTGTCCGGCATTGGTCGTTGCGTCCGACCGGCCCCGTGCCCGGGCCTCAACGCCGGTGCGGGGCCGGTCCGGTGGAGCCGCGGACGACCAGCTCGGGCTCGAACAGCAGCTCGCCGGGGGCGAGCGCCGCGCCGTCGATCCGGCCCACCAGCAGCTCCACCGCGGCCCGGCCGATCGCCTCGATCGGCTGCCGGACGGTGGTCAGCGGCGGCCGGGTGCAGTTGATGAACACCGAGTCGTCGAAGCCGATCACCGACAGGTCGCGGGGCACCTCCAGCCCGGCCCGCCGGGCGGCCCGGACGACGCCCAGCGCCAGCGGGTCGCTGGCGCAGATGACCCCGGTCACGCCGGCCTCCAGCAGGTGCCGTGCGGCGGCGTGGCCGCCCTCCAGGCCGAACAGGGCGTGCGCCACCCACTCGGGGCGCGGCTCGCGGCCCTGCAGGGCGTACTGGTGGCGGAAGGAGGCCAGTTTGCGCCGGGACGGGACGTGGTCCGCGGGCCCGATCAGCAGGCCGATCCGCTCGTGGCCCAGGGCCGCCAGGTGGGTGTAGGCCTGGGCCACCGCCACCGCGTCGTCGGTGGAGACCTGGGGGAGGCCCAGGTGCTCCACGGAGGCGTTCAGCAGCACCACGGGGACCCCGCGCTCGCGCAGCCGCGCGAAGTGCTCGTGCGAGGCGTCCTGCTGGGCGCAGTGGCCGCCGGCGAACACCACGCCGGACACCTGCTGGTCGAGCAGCATGCTGACGTGCCCGGCCTCGCCGAGGCCCGCGGTGCGGGTGCACAGCAGCGGGGTGAAGCCGCGCTGGGCGAGCACGCCGCCGACCACCTCGGCCAGCGCCGGGAAGATCGGGTTCTGCAGCTCGGGCAGCACCAGGCCGATGAGCCGGGCGCGTTCGCCGCGCAGCCGGGTGGGCCGCTCGTAGCCCAGCACGTCCAGTGCGGTGAGCACGGCGTTGCGGGTGGCGGCGCCCACGCCGGGTCTGTCGTTCAGGACCCGGCTGACCGTGGCCTCACTGACTCCGACCTTCTGTGCAACCACCGAGAGCTTGCTCTTCATGCGCAAAAGTAGAACAGAATCGAGCAAGAACCAGGTTCTCCGATGCGCAGTCGTAACTTTTCACTTTCTCGTCAACCTCTTGCGTAGAGGGGTTCAAGGATCTACGTTCCTCACACGTCGGCTTTCGCCCGGCCTCACCGAAACCTCTCCCACCCATGGGGTACGCATGAAGCTGAACAGATCGAGCAGGATGGCTGCCGTCGCTCTCGCCGCGGGCCTGCTGCTGACCACCGCTGCGTGCAGCAGCGACTCCTCCTCCGGCAGCGGCGACGCCGCCGCCGGCGTGGCGGACGGCAAGCCGCTCGACCCGAACGCGACCGTCACCATCTCCATCGACTGCGCCCCGGGTGCGGACCAGGCGGCTGGCAAGGCGAACTACGCCGACGACCTGGCGCTGTTCAAGACCAAGTACCCGAACGTCACGATCAACGCGAAGCCGTACGTCGGCCAGTGCGAGGTGCCGGCCCAGCAGACCGCGCAGTACAAGGCGCACGACGAGACCGGCGCCTTCCACGCCTACTTCACCGACCGCGACGCCACGCTCAACTCCGGTGACGCGCAGGACATCACCAAGTACGTCAACGACGAGACGCTGCCCGGCTTCTCCTCGATGCTGCCGTCCGTCAAGGACAACATGACGGTCGACGGCAAGGTCTACGCGCTGCCGATCAACTACTACACCACCGGCCTGGTCTACAACCGCGACCTGTTCAAGCAGGCCGGCCTGGACCCGGACAAGCCGCCGACCACCTGGGACGAGCTGCAGGCCGCGGCCAAGAAGATCTCCGCGCTGGGCAACGGCATCACCGGCTACGAGGACTACTCCGGCGGCAACACCGGCGGCTGGCACTTCACCTCCGAGCTCTACAGCCTCGGCGGCAAGATGGTCACCGCCGACGGCAAGAAGGCCGCGTTCAACTCGCCCGAGGGCAAGCAGGTCCTCAAGCGCCTGCACGACATGCGCTTCACCGACCAGAGCATCGGCGCCACCCCCGTCACCCAGTGGGCCGACGCCTTCCCGCCGCTGGCCACCGGCAAGGTCGGCATGTTCCTCGGCGCGCCCGACGTGGTGAAGCACCTCATCGAGGTGCTCGGCGCCGACCCGAAGGCCTGGGGCCTCGGCCCGATGCCCGGCGCCACCGGCCCCGGCAACAGCCTCGGCGGCGGCGACCTGTACTACATCAAGAAGGGCCAGACCCCGAACCAGATCAAGGCCGAGATCGCCTGGATCAACTTCCAGTACCAGACCCCGGACTCCGGCCAGTTCAACTACGCCCGCGCCAAGACCCTGGCCGGCAGCAGCAAGGACCCGGTCGCGATCGCCATCCCGCAGCCCTACTTCTGGGCCGCCGAGTCGCCCCAGATCAAGGCGATCACCGAGTCGCTGAAGACCAACGGCAACCTGCCGCTCAGCAACTACGACCCCTACATCAAGAACCCCACCAAGTCGATCACCGAGCCGCCGGCCGCGCAGCAGCTCTACAAGATCCTCGACACCGCGATGTCGGCGGCTATGACCGACGCGAACGCCAACCTCGACAGCGTCCTCGCCACCGCCGAGTCCCAGGCCAACCAGATCCTGGCCAACCAGTGACCCGCGCCGCCGGCCGGACCGCACCTGACGGCGGTCCGGCCGGCGGCCGGCCCCCTGACGAGGAGTCACCACCCATGACCACCACACTGACCCGCGGGCGGCCCAGAGCCGAAGCGGCCCGCACCCGGCCGCCGGGCGGGCACCTGCGCCGGGCGGTCACCCGCAACCTGCGAGCCCACGCCTTCCTGATCGGCGCGCTGTTCTGCTTCGCGCTGTTCACCTGGTACCCGATGGTCCGTGAGATCGTCATGTCGTTCCAGAAGGTCCGCTACGGCGAGACCCACTGGGTCGGGTTCGACAACTTCCGGCAGATCTTCGCCGACCCGGAGTTCTGGCCAGCCTGGCAGCACACCTTCGAGTTCACCGGCATCGCCCTGTTCTTCGGCTTCGTGGCGCCGTTCTTCACCGCCATCGTGATCAACGAGTTCCGGCACGCCCAGAGCTACCTGCGGATCCTGGTCTACCTGCCCGTGATGCTGCCCCCGGTCGCGGGCATCCTGCTGTTCAAGTACTTCATGGACCCCGGGTACGGCCTGTTCAACCAGATCCTCGGCTTCCTGCACCTGCCCACCTCGGACTGGCTGGCCTCGCAGGACACCGCGATGCTCTCCCTGGTGATCGTCTCGACCTGGGCCAACATGGGCAGCGCCACCCTGGTCTACCTCGCCGCCCTGCAGAGCATCCCCGGCGAGCTCTACGAGGCCGCCGAACTCGACGGCGCCGGCCTGCTGCGCCGGATCTGGCACGTCACCGTCCCGCAGACCCGGCTGATCCTCTCGCTGATGCTGATGCTGCAGGTGGTCGCCACCATGCAGATGTTCACCGAGTCCTTCGTGCTCACCGGCGGCGGACCGCAGGGATCGACCACCACCGTGGTCTACCTGCTGTACAACTACGCCTTCAACTTCGACAAGTTCAACACCGCGGCCGCACTGGGCGTCGTCCTGCTGCTGGTACTCGGCGCCTTCTCGGCCCTCTACCTGTGGCTGGAGCGCCGGGGCGGGGAGGAGTGACGATGATCAAGCCCGTCCCGAGCACCGGAACCCGCACGCTGATCTCCCCGGTGCGACTCAACCAGCCCGGCGGCCGGCGCGCCTACCGGATCGTGCTGGTCCTCACCCTGGTGATCGCCACCATCGTGTTCATCGGCCCGCTCTACTGGATGGCCACCGGTGGCTTCAAGTCCTCCCAGGAACTGATCCGCACACCCCCGACCCTGGTCCCCGAGCACCCCAGCACCCACGCCTTCACCGAGGCCTGGAACCGGCTCGGGATGGGGCAGCTGCTGCTCAACACCGTGGTCTACGCCGGCGGCGCCCTGCTGCTCCAGCTGACCTTCTGCGTCGCCGCCGCGTACTCGCTGTCCAAGCTGCGCCCGATCTTCGGCAACGTGATCCTCGGCATGATGCTGGCCTCCATGATGATCCCGGCCGCCGCCCTGGTGATCCCGCAGTACCTGACGGTGCTGGACCTGCCGCTGGTGCACTGGAACCTGATGAACACCCCCTGGGTGATCTGGCTGCCCACGGTGGCCAACGCGTTCAACGTGTTCCTGCTGAAGCGCTTCTTCGACTCCATCCCCAACGAGCTGCTCGACGCGGCGTCCATCGACGGCGCGGGCCCGCTGCGGGTGCTGTGGTCGGTGATCCTGCCGCTGTCGCGGCCGATCCTCGGCGTGGTCTCGATCTTCGGCCTGGTCGCGGTCTGGAAGGACTTCCTGTGGCCGCTGATCACCGTCCCCGAGCACGAGACGCTCAACGTCGGCGTCAACACCGCGGCCACCTCCATGCCGCAGAACACGCTGATCGGCGGCCTGTTCCTCGCCTCCATCCCGACCATCGCCCTGTTCCTGGTCTTCCAGCGCAACATCATGGCGGGCCTCACCGCGGGCAGCCTCAAGGGCTGAGTCCCGTACCGACGTCTGAAAGGAAACCCTGACCGTGTCAGAGCAGTGGTGGCGGAACGCGGCGATCTACCAGGTGTACCCGCGCAGTTTCGCCGACGGCAACGGCGACGGCATCGGGGACCTCGCCGGAGTGCGCGCAAAGCTGTCGTACCTCGCCGAACTCGGTGTGGACGCCATCTGGTTCAACCCCTGGTACCCGTCCCCGATGGCCGACGGCGGCTACGACGTGGCCGACTACCGGGGCGTCGAACCGGTCTTCGGCACCCTCGCCGAGGCCGAGCAACTCATCGACGACGCAGCCGGACTGGGACTGCGGACGATCGTCGACATCGTCCCCAACCACGTCTCCGACCAGCACCCCTGGTTCCAGGCCGCACTCGCCGCCGGCATCGGCAGCCCCGAACGCGAACTCTTCCACTTCCGCGCGGGCCGCGGCGCCGACGGCGAACTGCCGCCCAACGACTGGAAGTCCGAGTTCGGCGGCTGCCCCTGGACCCGGCTGCCCGACGGCCAGTGGTACCTGCACCTGTTCGCCACCGCCCAGCCCGACCTGAACTGGGCCCACCCGGCGGTCCGCCAGGAGCACCTGGACATCCTCAGGTTCTGGTTCGACCGCGGCGCCGCCGGCGTCCGGATCGACTCGGCCGGCCTGCTCACCAAGGACCCCGAACTCGCCGACGTCGAACCCGGCCGCCCTCACCCCTACATCGACCGCGACGACCTGCACGACATCTACCGCAGCTGGCGGGCCGTCGCCGACTCCTACCCCACCCCGCGCGTCCTGATCGGCGAGATCTGGGTGCCCGACGCCGAGCGTTTCGCCCGCTACCTGCGCCCGGACGAGATGCACACCGCGTTCAACTTCGACTTCCTGGCCCGCCCCTGGGACGCCGCCGCGCTGCGCGAGTCCATCGACACCACCCTGGCCGCGCACGCCCCCGTCGGCGCCCCCGCGACCTGGGTGCTCGCCAACCACGACGTCACCCGCACCATCACCCGCTACGGGCGCGAGGACACCCGCTTCCAGTTCGCCACCAAGGCCTTCGGCACGCCCACCGACCTGGAGCTCGGCCGCCGCCGCGCCCGGGCCGCCGCGCTGCTCACCATGGCCCTGCCCGGCTCCCTCTACCTGTACCAGGGCGAGGAGCTGGGCCTGCCCGAGGTCGAGGACCTGCCGCTGGACACCCTGCAGGACCCGATGCACTTCCGCTCCGGCGGCACCGACCCCGGCCGGGACGGCTGCCGCGTCCCGCTGCCCTGGAGCGGCAACGAGCCGCCCTACGGCTTCACCCGGGTCGGCAAGGACCCCTGGCTCCCGCAGCCCCTCGACTGGGCCCCGCTCACCGTCGAGGCGCAGAGCAGCGACCCCGGCTCCATGCTGTCCCTCTACCGGGAGGGCATCCGGCTGCGCGCCGAACTCCTGCACGGCGAGTTCCACTGGGACGGGAGCGCTCCCACCGGAGTCCTCTCCTTCCGCCGCGGCGACATCCGCTGCCTGGTCAACCTCTCCGCCTCGCCGCTCCCGCTCGACGGCGAAGTCGTCCTGGCCAGCGCCGACCTGACGGACGGCCGACTTCCGCCGGACACCGCCGTCTGGCTGCGCTAGCGGAAACGCCGCAGGCGCACCCGGGAGGCGAGGGTTCCCGGGTGCGCCCGCGGCGTTCCCGCGGCTACACGCACCAGCCGTCGCGGTAGGCCGCCCAGTGGTCCGGGGTGGCGGCGAAGTCGACGTAGAGGGCGAGGCCGAAGTTCTGCCGGGCGCCGGGGCCGAGCGCCAGGCGGGCGCCGCGGACGGCGGCGCGGACGGTCTCGGCGTCGCCCCGGTGGGTCGGGGTGTCGGCCCAGTACGCGGGCAGGCCCATCAGCAGGTCGACGTCCGGCGGGGTGTTGGCCAGCGCCAGGTCGGTCTGCCGGGCGACGTAGCCGCCGTACAGCGACTCGACCGGCATCGAGGTGTCGTACGACATCACGGCGACCTGGTCGACCCGGCGGGCCGCGGCGGCGAAATAGCCGGCGGACCAGTACTTGCCGTGGCCGCTGAGCGCGAAGGTGACCCGGCCGAGGCCCGGCACGGGGTCGATCTGCGGGGCGGCGATGGACAGCGGCACCGCCCGCTCCTTCGTCAGCACCCGCACCTGCTCCAGCAGTCGGAGGAAGCCGGGGGAGCCGGAGTGGACCGGCTCCAGGTCGAGGTGGACGCCGTCGAAGCCCAGGTCGAGGACCTGCTTCGCGGAGGCGGTCATCCGGTCCCGGACGTCGGCGCGGTCCAGGTGCAGGCCGTCCTTCTCGGGGGCGACCACGTCTCCCAGCCAGGACTGCACCCGCACGCCCGGCATCGCGGCGTGCGCCCGGGCCACGAAGTCGGCGGCCTTCGGGGCGAGCGCCGGGTCGAGCGAGCCGTCGTGCTCCAGCGGGCCGGTGTGCACGTACAGGTCGTGGATGCCGGTGCCGCGCACCTTGTCGGCGAGCGAGGCCAGCTCCTCCTGGCTGCGGCGGCCGTCCACCCAGGCGTGGCCGAGCCAGATCGCGTCCTTGCCGCGGGTGCGGGCGTCGGCGGCCGGGTCGCCGGCGTACTCCCAGCGCAGCGCGGTGCCGGCGCCGAGCACCGGCAGCACCAGCAGGGCGAGCAGCACGCCGAGCGCGGTGAGCACCCGGCGGCGCCGGCTCCACCGCTCGCGGGCGCGCCGGCGGCGACCCGCCCGAGCCGCCAGTGTCCGCCATTCGGACGTGCGCAGGGCCCGCAGCGCGTGGCGCCACCGGCGTTCTTCCCCCGAAGCGGGCATGATCGTGCTCCCTTCCGGTGGACAAGGACGCCCACGATGCGAAACGGGTTCCGTCGCACCGTCCGCAGGCGGATACCCTGGCGGGGTGCGTCCCCGGTACCGGTGGGGCCGCATAGCCGACAGCCGTCGCACTCAGGGAGCAGCCTCATGGCCACCGCCGTACCCACCTCCGTCCACCAGGACCGCGCCGACGCCCTGCGCGAGGCCCTCGCCACCCGGGTCGTGGTGGCCGACGGTGCGATGGGCACGATGCTCCAGGCCCAGGAGCCGACGCTGGAGGACTTCCAGCAGCTGGAGGGCTGCAACGAGGTCCTGAACGTGACCCGGCCCGACATCGTGCGCTCGGTGCACGAGGCGTACTTCGCGGTCGGCGTTGACTGCGTGGAGACCAACACCTTCGGCGCCAACCACTGGGCGCTCGGCGAGTACGAGATCTCCGAGCGGATCGAGGAGCTCTCCGAGGCCGGCGCCCGGCTGGCCCGCGAGGTCGCCGACGAGTTCACCGCCAAGGACGGCCGCACCCGCTGGGTGCTCGGCTCGATGGGCCCCGGCACCAAGCTCCCGACGCTCGGTCACACCACCTTCGAGGTGGTCCGCGAGGGCTTCCGGCAGAACGCGGCCGGCCTGATCGCGGGCGGCGCGGACGCGCTGCTGATCGAGACCAGCCAGGACCTGCTGCAGACCAAGGCCTCGATCCTGGGCTGCAAGGCCGCCCTCGCCGAGGCCGGTCTGAACCTGCCGATCCTGGCGCAGGTGACGGTGGAGACCACCGGCACCATGCTGCTCGGCTCGGAGATCGGCGCGGCGCTCACCGCGCTGGAGCCGCTCGGCATCGACTTCATCGGACTGAACTGCGCCACCGGCCCCGAGCAGTACAGCGAGCACCTGCGCTACCTGGCGAAGAACGCCCGGATCGGGCTGTCCTGCATGCCGAACGCGGGCCTGCCGGTGCTCACCAAGGACGGCGCGCACTACCCGCTCAGCCCGGTCGAACTCGCCGACGCCCACGAGGGGTTCGTCCGCGACTACGGCCTGGCCCTGGTCGGCGGCTGCTGCGGCACCACCCCCGAGCACCTGCGGCACGTGGTGGAGCGGGTGCAGGGCCTGCCGATCACCGTGCGCGACCCGAAGCCGGAGCCGGCGGCGGCCTCGCTGTACCAGTCGGTGCCGTTCCGCCAGGACACCTCCTACCTGGCGATCGGCGAGCGCACCAACGCCAACGGGTCGAAGAAGTTCCGCGAGGCGATGCTCGCCGCGGACTGGCAGACCTGCGTGGAGATCGCCCGCGAGCAGATCCGCGAGGGCGCCCACCTGCTGGACCTGTGCGTGGACTACGTGGGCCGCGACGGCGTCGCCGACATGCGCGAGATCGCCGCCCGGCTGGCCACCGCCTCCACGCTGCCGATCGTGCTGGACTCCACCGAGCCGCCGGTGCTGCGGGCCGGCCTGGAGATGCTCGGCGGCCGCGCGGTGCTGAACTCCGTCAACTACGAGGACGGCGACGGCCCCGAGACCCGGTTCGGCCGGATCGCCTCACTGGCCCGCGAGCACGGCGCCGGCCTGATCGCGCTGACCATCGACGAGGAGGGCCAGGCCCGCACCGCCGAGACCAAGGTCGCCATCGCCGAACGGCTGATCGACCAGCTGACCACCGAGTACGGCATCGACGAGTCCTCGATCCTGGTCGACTGCCTGACCTTCACCCTGGCCACCGGCCAGGAGGAGTCCCGCCGCGACGGCATCGAGACCATCGAGGCGATCCGCGAGCTCAAGCGCCGCCGCCCCGCGGTGCAGACCACCCTCGGCCTGTCCAACATCTCCTTCGGCCTGAACCCGGCCGCCCGACAGGTCGTCAACTCGGTCTTCCTGCACGAGTGCGTGGAGGCCGGCCTGGACTCGGCGATCGTGCACGCCGCGAAGATCCTGCCGATCAACCGGATCCCCGAGGAGCGCCGGCAGGCCGCCCTGGACCTGGTCTACGACCGCCGCTCCGAGGGCTACGACCCGCTGCAGAAGCTGCTCCAGCTGTTCGAGGGCGTCTCGGCGGCCTCCAGCGCCGCCTCCAAGGCCGAGGAGCTGGCCGCGCTCCCGCTGGAGGAGCGCCTGCAGCGCCGGATCATCGACGGCGAGCGCAACGGCCTGGAGGCCGACCTGGACGCCGCCCTGACGGAGCGTCCGGCGCTGGAGATCATCAACGACACCCTGCTGTCCGGCATGAAGGTGGTCGGCGAGCTGTTCGGCTCCGGGGAGATGCAGCTGCCGTTCGTGCTGCAGTCCGCCGAGGTGATGAAGGCCGCGGTGGCCCACCTGGAGCCGCACATGGAGAAGTCCGACAGCGAGGGCAAGGGCACCATCGTGCTCGCCACCGTCAAGGGCGACGTCCACGACATCGGCAAGAACCTGGTCGACATCATCCTGTCCAACAACGGCTACAACGTCGTCAACCTGGGCATCAAGCAGCCCGTTTCGGCGATCGTCGAGGCCGCGCAGGAGCACAAGGCCGACGTGATCGGCATGTCCGGCCTGCTGGTGAAGTCCACCGTGATCATGAAGGAGAACCTGGAGGAGCTGAACCAGCGCGGCCTGGCCGCCGACTTCCCGGTGATCCTCGGCGGCGCCGCCCTCACCCGCGCCTACGTCGAGCAGGACCTGCACGAGGTGTACGAGGGCGAGGTCCGCTACGCCCGCGACGCCTTCGAGGGCCTGCGGCTGATGGACGCGCTGATCGGCGTCAAGCGCGGCGTCCCCGGCGCGGCCCTGCCGGAGCTGCGCCAGCGCCGGCACGCCCGGGTCGAGGTGGAGGAGCCGGAGGAGGTCAACCTCGGGCAGATCCGCTCCGACGTGGCCGTCGACAACCCGGTGCCCGCCCCGCCGTTCTGGGGCGACCGGATCATCAAGGGCATCCCGTTCCAGGACTACGCGTCCTGGCTGGACGAGGACGCCCTGTTCAAGGGCCAGTGGGGCCTGAAGGCGGCCCGCACCGGCGGCCCCTCCTACGAGGAGCTGGTGGAGACCGAGGGCCTGCCGCGGCTGCGCGGCTGGCTGGACCGGCTGCAGACCGAGGGCTGGCTGGAGCCCGCCGTGGTGTACGGCTACTACCCGGCCAACTCCAAGGGCGACGACCTGATCCTGTACCGCGAGGACGGCTCCGAGCTGACCCGGTTCACCTTCCCCCGCCAGCGCCGCGGCCGCCGGCTGTGCCTGGCCGACTTCTTCCGCCCGGAGGAGTCCGGCGAGCGCGACGTGGTCGGCCTGCAGGTGGTCACCATGGGCAACCGGATCTCCGAGGCCGCCAACGAGCTGTTCGCCGGCAACTCCTACCGCGACTACCTCGAACTGCACGGCCTGTCCGTGCAGCTGGCCGAGGCCCTGGCGGAGTTCTGGCACGCCCGGGTCCGCTACGAGCTGGGCTTCGGCGACGAGGACCCGCAGGACGTCCGGGACATGTTCGCGCTCAAGTACCGCGGCGCCCGGTTCTCGCTCGGCTACGGCGCCTGCCCCAACCTGGAGGACCGCGCCAAGATCGCCGAGCTGCTGAAGCCCGAGCGGGTCGGCGTGATCCTCTCCGAGGAGTACCAGCTGCACCCGGAGCAGTCGACCGACGCGATCGTGCTGCACCACCCCGAGGCCAAGTACTTCAACGCGCGCTAGGTCTTCAACCGGAGATCATCCGTTCGCCGCGCCGTCGTCCGGTGCAATCGAGGTGGGCGGGCGTATCCTTGATGATCCTGAACGGGCCGGTCCGCTCACCAGCGGGCCGGCCTGTGCCATCCCCGGAAGCTCCCGTTCCGGACCACCCATCCCGGAAGGACGGCGCGCATGACGACGGTCTCGACCCCGATCCGAGTCGGCGGAGACGGCGAGAGCAGCGGCCTGCAGGCCGTCCTGCTCGACATGGACGGCACCCTGGTCGACACCGAGGACTTCTGGTGGCAGGCCGAGGTCGACCTGTTCGCCGAACTCGGTCACGAACTGACCGCCGAGGACCGCACCCACGTGGTCGGCGGACCGATGACCCGGGTCATCGACTACCTGATCGCCCGCACCGGCGTCACGCTGAGCCCCGCCGAGCTGACCGTGCTGATCAACCAGCGCTTCGTCGACCTGCTGGCCGGCGGCGTCCCGCTGATGCCCGGCGCCGAGCGCCTGCTCAACACGCTCGCCGCGCACGGCGTCCCGGCCGCCCTGGTGTCGGCCTCGCACCGCCACATCATCGACATCGTGCTGCGCAGCCTGGGCGCCGAGCACTTCGCCTTCACGGTGGCCGGCGACGAGGTGCCGCGCACCAAGCCGCACCCCGACCCGTACCTGGCCGCCGCCGCCCGGCTCGGCGCCGAGCCCGCCCGCTGCGTGGTCGTCGAGGACACCCCCACCGGCGTGGCCGCCGCCGAGGCGGCCGGCTGCCCGGTCGTCGCGGTCCCCTCGATCGCCGCGATCGACCCCGCCCCCGGCCGCCTGGTGCTGCCCTCGCTGGAGCAGGTCGACCTCGCGCTGCTGCGCACACTGGCCGGAACCAGGGTGTGAGTTTCGTCTCCTCCGTGAGGTATGCCGGTTTCGTTCCGCGTCCGGTGGTATGCGGAACGTGTCCGTCAAGAGGTGCGAAAACGGGCATTGGCTGACAACTCGTCGGCCGCCCGGGGACGATCCGCAGCCCGCCGGCCACCCGCCGGTCGAACGCTCGGTGACCACCCGGAACCGATGTGGCACGCTACATCCGATCAGTCCCCATACCGTGCCGCCGCCCACCGCCGGGAGACCCCGGAAGGAAGGCGCGCGCGCGGTCGTACCAGACCCGCGAACGGCCGCCCCACCCCGGCGCCGGACGACGGGCCACCGGCGACAGCCGGCCGCACGCAGTGAGGAAGACCACCCCGCATGACTACGCCCAACCGCCTGGCCGTGCTCAGCTGCGCCGCGCTCGTCGTCTCGACGGCGGCCGGCTGCGCCTCCGTGGAGAAGGCCGCCACCGGCGGCGACAGCGGTGGCGCGATCACCATTGGCACCACCAATGTGACCAGCGTGCTGGACCCGGCCGGTGCGTACGACGCGGGTTCCTGGCTGGTCCTCAACAACTCCTTCCAGTCGCTGCTGAGCTTCCCCTCCGGCGCCACCGTCGCGCAGCCGGACGCCGCCGAGTCCTGCCAGTTCACCAGCGCCGACGCGCTGACGTACAAGTGCACGCTCAAGTCCGGCCTGAAGTTCTCCAACGGCCACGCGCTGACCGCCGAGGACGTCAAGTTCTCGATCGAGCGGACCAAGAAGATCAACGACCCGTCCGGTCCGAGCCCGCTGCTCTCCACCATCAAGTCGGTGGAGACCTCGGGCGACCGCGAGGTCACCTTCCACCTGGAGACCCCGGACGCGGTGCTCCCCGCGAAGCTGGCCTCGGCGGCCGGCTCGATCGTCGACCACCAGGTGTTCCCGGCCGACGCGCTGCTCGACAACGGCAAGCTGGTCGGCTCCGGCCCGTACAAGATCGACAGCGTCGAGATGAACGGCAAGGCGCCGAGCAAGATCGTGCTCTCCGCCAACAGCAACTACCAGGGCAACGCGAAGCTCCAGAACAGCAAGTTCACGGTCCGGTACTACGACAAGCCCGAGGCGCTGAAGAGCGCGCTGGACGCCGGCGACGTCGAGCTCTCCGACAACAGCCTCGACCCGACCACGGCCGCCCAGCTGAAGAGCGACGACCTGGCCGGCACCGGCACCCTGAAGGTCTCCGAGGGCGCCAGCGGCGACACCCGCTACCTGGTCTTCAACACCAAGGACGAGACCGCCGGCAACCCGGCCGTCCGCCAGGCCGCCGCCCAGCTGATCGACCGCAAGTCGCTCGCCCACGACGTGTACGCGGGCACCGTGCAGCCGCTGTACTCGGTCGTCCCCGCGGGCGTGGCCGGCCACAACACCGCCTTCTTCGACAAGTACGGCGAGGCGGACGTCGCGAAGGCCAAGCGCATCCTGACCAACGCGCACGTCACCACCCCGGTCAAGCTCAACCTCACCTGGTCGCGCGCCCGGGCCGGCGCCGCCGAGATGGAGAGCATCAAGAAGCAGCTGGAGAACGGCGGCCTGTTCCAGGTCACCGTCGCCCAGGAGCCCGACTGGACGGCCTACCAGGCCGGCTGGAAGAACGGCAACTACCAGGCGTACACCGTCGGTTGGACCCCCGACTACGCCGACGCCGACGACTACATCAGCCCGCTGGTGGTCGAGGGCGGCGCGTTCCACAACGGCTGGGACAACCCGCAGATCAGCACCAAGCTGGTGCCGGACTCGATCAAGCTCACCGACCGCTCCGGCGGCGGCGCCTACGACCAGATCCAGAAGCTGGTCGCGGACGGCGTGCCGATGGTCCCGCTGTTCCAGAACAAGTCCTTCTACGTGTACAAGGACGACATCTCCGGCGTGGACTCCACCGTGGACAACACCGGCGTCTTCCGCTTCTGGGAGATCGTCCGCACCAAGAAGTGACACCCGCTCAGCAGCCGAACGGCCCGCCGCCCCGCGAGGGGTGACGGGCCGTTCGGCCGTTCCGGGCACGGCCCGGGGGAGGACTACATCGCGCCGGGGCGCACCAGGCCGCTCTCGTACGCGTACACCGCCGCCTGCACCCGGTCGCGCAGCTGCAGCTTGGTCAGCACGTGGCCGACATGGGTCTTCACCGTCGTCTCCGAGACGAACAGCTCGGCCGCGATCTCCGCGTTCGACAGGCCGCGCGCCACCAGCCGCAGCACCTCCACCTCGCGCTCGGTGAGCACCGTCAGCGCCTGCGGCGGCGCCTCCTCGCCCGAGGGCAGCTTGGTGGCGTACATGTCCAGCAGCCGGCGGGTCACCGACGGGGCCAGCATCGCCGCGCCGTCCGCCACCACCCGGATCGCCTGCACCAGCTCCTCGGCCGGCACGTCCTTCAGCAGGAAGCCGCTGGCGCCCGCGCGCAGCGCCTCCACCACGTACTCGTCCAGGTCGAAGGTGGTCAGCACCAGCACCTTCGCCGGGCCGCCGCGGTCCGGGCCGGCGATCCGGCGGGTCGCCTCCACGCCGTCCATCCGCGGCATCCGGATGTCCATCAGCACCACGTCCGGCTGCAGCGCGCGGACCTGGTCCAGCGCCTGCTGCCCGTCGCCCGCCTCGCCGACCACCACCAGGTCGGACTCCGCCTCCAGGATCATCCGGAAACCGGTACGCAGCAGCGGCTGGTCGTCCACCAGCAGCACACGGATCGTCACCTACGACTCCTTGCGTGGGTTGGTCACAGTAGCGAGCGGCAGCGGGTACGGCGGGGGAGTGCCGCCGAACTCCGGGCAGGACGACTTGTGGTCGCACCAGTCGCAGAGCCGGTTGCGGGTCGCCGGGAAGTCACCGGTGGCCACCGCCGCCGAGATCGCCTCCCACAGCGCCTCCAACTTCCGCTCCACGGACAGCAGGTCCGCCTCGTCCGGGTCGTACGTCACGACATCGCCGCCGCCGCCCAGGTACACCAGCTGCAGGCGCTTGGGGACCACGCCCTTCCACCGCCACACCACCAGCGCGTAGAACTTCATCTGGAACATCGCCTTGCCCTCGAAGTCCCGCGAGGGCGCCCGGCCGGTCTTGTAGTCCACCAGCCGGACCTCGCCGGACGGCGCGAGGTCCACCCGGTCGATGTAGCCGCGCAGCAGCAGGCCGGAGGCCAGCGCGGTCTCCACGTACAGCTCCCGCTCCACCGGGTGCAGCCGGGTCGGGTCCTCCAGCCGGAACCACTTCTCCACCAGCTTCTCGGCATCGCCCAGCCAGCCCGCCAGTTGCTCCGGCTCGCCCGGGAACAGTTCGGCCAGCTCCGGCCGTTCCCCGAGCAGCCGCTCCCACTGCGGGGCCAGCAGCCCGCGCGCCCGCTCCGGGGTGCGCTCCGACGGCGGGTGGTCGAACAGCCGCTCCAGCACGGCGTGCACCAGCGTCCCCCGGGTCGCGGCCGGGCTCGGCGGCTCCGGCAGCCGGTCGATCACCCGCAGCCGGTACAGCAGCGGGCAGGTCATGAAATCGCCCGCCCGCGACGGCGACAGCCCGGTCGGCCGGGCGGCCGGCCGGGCGGCGGGCGAGGGGTCGGTCTGCTGCATGCCCCGACCCTATTGCACCGAACGGACAGCTTGGGCGAACGGGTCGAAGAGGTGGGTATAGGAGTAAGGGAGCGCGGGGTGCACCGCCGATCCCGGGGAGAGATCACGTAGCGTACGAGGATCAAAGGATCAGCGGACGGTGAAGGGAGCACGGTGAACGACACCGAGGGGCGGGCACCGGGGAAGCCGGAGTCGCCCGACAAGGGCGACCAGCCGAGAGGCGGCATCCTGATGGGCCGCCCGTTCGGCGTGCCCGTCTACGTCACCCCGTCCTGGTTCCTGGTCGCCGCGCTGATCACCTGGATCTTCGGAAGCCGGCTCGACACCGTCCTGCCCGACCTCGGCGCCGCCCGCTACCTGCTCGCCTTCTCCTTCGCCGTCGCCTTCTACGCCTCCGTGCTGGTCCACGAACTCGCCCACACCGTCGTCGGGTTGAAGTACAAGCTGGGCGTGCGCCGGATCCAGCTGCAGTTCCTCGGCGGCATCTCCGAGATCGAGAAGGAGGCCGAGACCCCCTGGCGCGAGTTCTGGCTCGCCTTCGTCGGCCCGCTGCTCTCGCTCGTCCTCGGCGGCGGCTTCTGGCTCGGCCTGCGCGCCGTCGAACCCGCCACCGTCCCCGGGGTGCTGCTCGCCGGACTCATGGTCTCCAACCTGGTCGTCGCCGCCTTCAACCTGCTCCCCGGCCTCCCGCTGGACGGCGGCCGGATGCTGCGCGCCGTGGTCTGGGCGGTCACCGGCAACCCGATGAAGGGCACCCTGGCCGCGGTCTGGACCGGCCGCGCCCTCGCCGTCGCCGTCGTCCTCGGCCTGCCGCTCTTCAGCTCCGCCCAGGACGTCGAACGCTCCACCGCCGAAGCCATGCTGGACGGCGTCCTCGCCGCCATCCTCGGCTTCATCATCTGGCAGGGCGCCGGCAACTCGCTGCGCAACGCCCGCCTCAAGGAGGTCATGCCCCGGCTCAAGGTCCGCGAACTGGCCCGCCGGAGCATCGACGTCCCCGCCGACACCCCCCTCGGCGAAGCCATGCGCCGGGCCCGCGAGGGCCACGCCGGGGCGATCGTCGTGGTCGACGGACGCGGCGAACCCGTCGCCCTGGTCAAGGAGTCCGCGGTCACCGCGATCCCCGAGCACCGCCGCCCCTGGGTCGCCGTCACCGCCGTCTCCCGCGACCTCGAACCCGGCCTCACCGTCCCCGTCGACCTGGCCGGCGAGGACATCCTCGACACCCTCCGCCGCGCCCCCGCCACCGAGTACCTGGTGGTCCGCCCCGACGGCACGGTCTACGGCGTGCTCTCCCTCGCCGACCTCGAACGCCGGCTCTCCTCGGCCCTGCTGGGACGGCCCGCCGCCTGAACCGATCATGTGGTCGGGGGAGCCCTCCGGCTCCCGTAGGATGGCCCCCATGTCCGAACCGACCGGTGCCGCCCGCCGACGCGGGCCCTTCCAGGTCGGGGACCAGGTCCAGCTGACCGACCCCAAGGGCCGCCACTACACGTTCACGCTCCAGGCCGGGAACCAGTTCCACACCCACAAGGGTGCGTTCCCGCACGACGAGCTGATCGGCGCTCCCGAAGGCACGGTCGTCCGCACCACGGGTAACGTCCCGTACCTCGCGCTGCGCCCCCTGCTCCCCGACTACGTCCTGTCCATGCCGCGCGGCGCGGCCGTGATCTACCCCAAGGACGCGGGGCAGATCCTGGCCATGGCCGACATCTTCGCCGGCGCCAGGGTGGTCGAGGCCGGCGTCGGCTCCGGCGCCCTCTCCACCTACCTGCTGCGCGCCGTCGGCGACACCGGCATGCTCGCCTCCTACGAGCGCCGGCAGGACTTCGCGGACATCGCGAAGGGCAACGTGGAACGCTACTTCGGCGGCCCGCACCCGGCCTGGAAGCTCACCGTCGGCGACCTCCAGGACAACCTGGTCGAGGCCGACGTCGACCGCGTCATCCTCGACATGCTCGCCCCCTGGGAGTGCCTGGACGTCGCCTCCAAGGCGCTCGTCCCCGGCGGCCTGATCTGCTGCTACGTGGCCACCACCACGCAGATGTCCCGCACCGTCGAGGCGCTGCGCGAACACGGCACCTTCACCGAGCCGCAGGCCTGGGAGACCATGGTCCGCACCTGGCACCTCGAGGGCCTCGCGGTCCGCCCCGACCACCGCATGATCGGCCACACCGGCTTCCTCCTGACGGCCCGTCGCCTCGCCGACGGCGTCGAGCCCCCGCTCCGCCGCCGCCGCCCCGCCAAGGGCTCCTACGGCGAGGACTACGAGACCGGCCCCGAGAGCGAGCTGACGCTCGCCGAACGCGCCGCCATCCGCAAGGCCCAGCGCGAAGCCGCGTCCCACGACGCGCGCGAGCTCTCCTGACGGGCTGAACCACCGGGGTCGCGGCGAGACAGCAGCACGTCACTGCCTCGTCGCGGTCCTGCGGTCGGCCGCCCTCCGCTGCGCGCAGTTCCCCGCGCCCCTCGGTGGTCTCTCCGGCCGCGTGATGTGCAAAGATGCCCGCACCGAAGTGCTCGGGTGAGGGGAGTCTCGTGGTGGCGGAGCGTCGGATACCCGGGCATGCGCGGTCGGGGCTGAAGCACTGGGTGCTGGTCGCGGCGGGCTGCGCGGCGGTCGTGGGCGGGGCGCTGGGAGCGAGTTCGGCGACCGGGGCGGTGACGTCGGGTCAGGGACCGGCGGTGGAGCCGGCGCCGGAGGTGGACGTCAGCAAGGTGACGCTGCCGATGGACTGCGGCCCGTTCCTGTCCGCGGTGAGCCTGAAGGCCGCGGCCAAGGTGGACGGCCACGCGGTCACGGTGGTCGCGGCGCACTGCCAGGCCGACATGGGAACCCCGCCGGACGCGGTGTTCCTGCTGCGCGGCGACTCGCCGAAGCCCGTCCCGCTGCTGACCGAGGCGGACGGCTACACGCTGACCGAGCTGGCGATCCGCAGCGACGGCTCGATCCGCGGCAAGGCCCGCGGCTACTCCTCGGACGACGTCCCGCGGTTCTCCCCCGACCTCCAGGTCGAGCTGACCTGGACGCAGGGCGGCGGCGGGTGGACGAAGGCCGAGACCAAGACCCCCGTCCACACCGCCTGACAGCGGGTCAGTCCGCGTCGGGCCCGTACACCTCGACGCGGTCCGAGGCCCGGCGGACGTGGATGCAGTCGCCCGGGCAGTCCTTCGCGGAGTCGACCACGTCCTGAAGGAGCGTCAGCGGGACCGGCACCGTCTCGCCGGGCTGCTGGCGCAACTCGTCGTCCTCGCCCTTCACGTAGGCGAGTCCGTCGATGTCGAGTTCGAAGACCTCGGGCGCGTACTGCGCGCAGATGCCGTCGCCGGTGCACAGATCCTGGTCGATCCAGACTTCGAGTGCCTCGCCAGTCCCCGCCATTGCCCCTGCCGTTTCTGCTCTGGTCGCCCCGCATTCGGGGACATTCCTGTCACGATACATCCGCGCTGCTTTGAACCGTTGAGCGGTGGGCATCTCCTCTGTCAGAGGGGAAGCACGCAGGGCGAACATCGGACACGCCCGATCCATCTTTCTGATCTAGGGGTTTACATGACCCTGGTCCCAGGTAGGTTTGGGTCGTCCAGCTCCCCCAGGAGGAGGTGAGGACCGTGGCAGCCCAGGATGACGACTACGACCGCAGCGCCGGCAGGCCCGCACGGGGGTCAGACGAGGCCGCGCAGGTCTCGTACCTCGAGCAGGAGATCGCCGTGCTCCGGCGCAGGCTCGCCGATTCCCCCCGCAGTTCGAGGGTCCTTGAGGAGCGGATCATCGAGCTGCAGACCAACCTGGCCGGTGTGACCGCCCAGAACGAGAGGCTCGTCGCCACCCTGCGCGAGGCCCGCGACCAGATCGTGGCCCTCAAGGAGGAGGTCGACCGGCTCGCCCAGCCGCCGGCCGGATTCGGCACCTTCCTCGAGAAGAACGAGGACGGCACCGCCGACATCTTCACCGGGGGCCGCAAGCTCCGGGTCAACGTCAGCCCCAGCGTCGAGCTGGACGAGCTGCGCCGCGGCCAGGAGGTGATGCTCAACGAGGCGCTGAACGTCGTCGAGGCGATGGAGTTCGAGCGGATCGGTGAGATCGTCACGCTCAAGGAGGTGCTGGAGGGCGGCGACCGCGCGCTCGTCACCGGCCACACCGACGAGGAGCGGGTGGTGCGGCTCGCCGAGCCGCTGCACGGTCTGACGCTCCGTCCGGGAGACGCCCTGCTGCTGGAGCCCCGCTCCGGCTACGTGTACGAGGTGGTGCCGAAGTCCGAGGTCGAGGAGCTGGTCCTCGAGGAGGTCCCGGACATCGACTACCGGCAGATCGGCGGCCTCGGCAACCAGATCGAGCAGATCCGGGACGCGGTGGAGCTGCCGTACCTGCACGCCGACCTGTTCAAGGAGTACGAGCTGCGCCCGCCGAAGGGCGTGCTGCTGTACGGCCCGCCCGGCTGCGGCAAGACGCTGATCGCCAAGGCGGTGGCCAACTCGCTGGCCAAGAAGGTCGCCGAGGTGACCGGCCGGCCGCAGGGCAAGAGCTACTTCCTGAACATCAAGGGCCCCGAGCTGCTCAACAAGTACGTCGGCGAGACCGAGCGGCAGATCCGGCTGGTCTTCCAGCGGGCCCGGGAGAAGGCGAGCGAGGGCACGCCCGTCATCGTCTTCTTCGACGAGATGGAGTCGCTGTTCCGCACCCGCGGCTCCGGCGTCAGCTCGGACGTGGAGAACACCATCGTCCCGCAGCTGCTGGCGGAGATCGACGGCGTGGAGGGCCTGGAGAACGTCATCGTCATCGGCGCCTCCAACCGCGAGGACATGATCGACCCGGCGATCCTGCGGCCCGGCCGCCTGGACGTCAAGATCAAGATCGAGCGGCCGGACGCCGAGGCGGCCAAGGACATCTTCTCCAAGTACCTCAAGGACTCGCTGCCGTTCCACCCGGACGACGTCAAGGAGCACGACGGCTCGCTGCCCGCGACCGTCGCCGCCATGATCCAGTCGGTGGTCGAGCGGATGTACTCGGAGACCGAGGAGAACCGCTTCCTGGAGGTCACCTACGCCAACGGTGACAAGGAGGTCCTGTACTTCAAGGACTTCAACTCCGGCGCGATGATCCAGAACATCGTCGACCGGGCCAAGAAGATGGCCATCAAGGACTACCTCGACCACGGCCAGCGCGGCCTGCGCGTCTCCCACCTGCTCGCCGCCTGCGTGGACGAGTTCAAGGAGAACGAGGACCTGCCCAACACCACCAACCCGGACGACTGGGCCCGCATCTCCGGCAAGAAGGGCGAGCGGATCGTCTTCATCCGCACCCTCGTCACCGGCAAGCAGGGCGCCGAGTCCGGTCGCTCCATCGACACTGTCGCCAACACGGGGCAGTACCTGTAGCACGCGGCGAACCCCGTCCGGCTGTGCGGCGCTCGGCAGGGCCCCGCAGCCGGACGGCGCGTCTGCACCGGCAGTACCGACAGGGTCAGGAGGGCCGCATGACCGTACGGCGCGTAATGGGCATCGAGACCGAGTACGGCATCTCGGTGCCCGGCCACCCCAACGCCAACGCCATGCTCACCTCGTCCCAGATCGTCAACGCCTACGCGGCGGCGATGCACCGGGCGCGCCGCGCCCGCTGGGACTTCGAGGAGGAGAACCCGCTGCGCGACGCCCGGGGCTTCGACCTCGCCCGGGACGTGGCGGACGCCAGCCAGCTGACCGACGAGGACATCGGCCTGGCCAACGTCATCCTCACCAACGGCGCCCGCTTCTACGTCGACCACGCGCACCCCGAGTACTCCTCGCCGGAGGTCACCAACCCGCGCGACGCGGTGCTCTGGGACAAGGCGGGCGAGCGGATCATGGCGGAGGCCGCCGAGCGCGCCCTGGAACTGCCCAACGGACAGCGGATCCTGCTCTACAAGAACAACACCGACAACAAGGGCGCCTCCTACGGCACCCACGAGAACTACCTGATGCAGCGGGCCACCCCGTTCGCCGACATCGTCCGCCACCTCACCCCGTTCTTCGTCTCCCGCCAGGTGGTGTGCGGCGCCGGCCGGGTCGGGCTCGGCCAGGAGGGCGGCGCGCACGGCTTCCAGATCAGCCAGCGCGCCGACTACTTCGAGGTCGAGGTCGGCCTGGAGACCACCCTCAAGCGCCCCATCATCAACACCCGCGACGAGCCGCACGCCGACGCCGAGAAGTACCGCCGGCTGCACGTGATCATCGGCGACGCCAACCTGTCCGAGATCTCCACCTACCTCAAGCTGGGCACCACCGCGCTGGTCCTGTCGATGATCGAGGACGGCTTCATCGCCGTGGACCTCGCCGTCGACCAGCCGGTCCGCACCCTGCATCGGGTCTCCCACGACCCCGACCTCAAGCACCTGGTGTCGCTGCGCAGCGGGCGCAAGCTGACGGCGGTCCAGCTCCAGATGGAGTACTGCGAACTGGCCCGCAAGTACGTCGAGGACCGCTACGGGCAGGACGCCGACGACCAGACCATGGACGTGCTGGCCCGCTGGGAGGACGTGCTGGGCCGGCTGGAGCGCGACCCGATGAGCCTGTCCCGGCAGCTCGACTGGATCGCCAAGAAGGAGATCCTGGAGGGCTACCGGCAGCGCGACGGCCTGGAGTGGGACAGCCCGCGGCTGCAGCTGGTCGACCTCCAGTACAGCGACGTGCGGGCCGAGAAGGGCCTCTACAACCGTCTGGAGGCCCGCGGCCGGTTCGAGCGGCTGCTGACCGAGGAGCAGGTGCGGCGCGCCGTCTCGCAGCCGCCGGACGACACCCGGGCGTACTTCCGCGGCCGCTGCCTGGAGCAGTACGCGGACCACGTGGCCGCGGCGTCCTGGGACTCGGTGATCTTCGACCTGCCCGGGCACGACAGCCTGCAGCGGGTGCCCACCATGGAGCCGCTGCGCGGCACCCGGGCGCACGTCAAGGACCTGCTCGACCGGTGCCGCACCGCGGACGACCTGGTGCGCGTGCTCTCCGGCGGGTAACTTTTCGATCACCACGGGTGAACATTTCCCGGACGGGGAATCATTCGGGTGAGCAGCCAGCGTTGAACGAGAACACCGAGCGAGCGGGGTGAGGGAAATGTCGGACAAGGACACCGGCGGCGGCCAGCAGCGGGCGAACCGGACCTCCGAGGAGGTCGACGAGCAGGCCGCGGAAACTCAGGCCTCGGACGACCTCAAGGAGCGTCAGGAAAAGCTCAACGACGACGTCGACGCAGTGCTCGACGAAATCGACGAGGTACTGGAATCCAACGCGGAGGATTTCGTCCGCGGATTCGTGCAGAAGGGCGGCGAGTGAGAGGGGGGACGACCCTCCCTTTACGCCGACAACAGAACGACGAGCGCCGCAGGTGTGCCCTGAGCGCGCCTCCGGCGCCGTGTTCCCTGAGGTCCCCCGAGGGACGTGGATCAAGCCCCGGAAGCGGGTAGGGTCCGGGGCACAACCCAACTTTCGATCTTCGATCCGGAAGGACACGTGTGGAAGCCAACCTCAGTGGCACCGGGCGTCTGCCGGCCGCCTTCCTCACCCCCGGCTCCTCCTCGTTCCTCGACTTCCTCGACAGCCACGCGCCGCAGCTGCTGCCGGGCCGGCGCACCCTCCCCGAGGGCCTGACGGTCGAGGCGCCGCACGGCACCACGATCGTCGCCGCGGTGTTCGACGGCGGCGTGGTGATCGCCGGTGACCGCCGCGCCACCATGGGCAACGTGATCGCCCAGCGGGACATCGAGAAGGTCTTCCCGGCGGACGAGTACAGCGCTGTCGGCATCGCCGGCACCGCCGGCCTCGCGGTCGAGATGGTCCGCCTGTTCCAGCTGGAGCTGGAGCACTACGAGAAGATCGAGGGCGCCGTGCTCTCCTTCGAGGGCAAGGCCAACCGGCTCACCACGATGATCCGCTCCAACCTGGCGATGGCCATGCAGGGCCTCGCCGTGGTCCCGGTCTTCGCGGGCTTCGACCTCGACCTCGGCCGCGGCCGGATCTTCACCTACGACGTCACCGGCGGCCGGTCCGAGGAGCGGGGCTTCGCCGCCACCGGCTCCGGCTCGGTGTTCGCCCGCGGCTCCATGAAGAAGCTGTACCGGGACGACCTGACGGGTGACCAGGCCGCGATGCTCGCCGTCCAGGCGCTGTACGACGCCGCCGACGACGACTCCGCGACCGGCGGCCCCGACCTGGCCCGCAAGATCTACCCGATCGTCTCGCTGATCACCGAGAGCGGCTTCCGCCGGCTCACCGAGGACGAGGTCGCCGCGATCGCGCTGTCCATCACCGACCAGCGGCGCGAGCACCCCAACGGCCCGCAGGCCCCGCTTCTCTGAGTCCGCCTCAACCACCCGAAGGGAGACCGGCGGTGTCCACGCCGTTCTACGTCTCGCCCCAGCAGGCCATGGCGGACCGCGCGGAGTACGCCCGAAAGGGCATCGCCCGCGGCCGCAGCGTGGTCGTGCTCACCTACGCCGACGGCATCATGTTCGTCGCGGAGAACACCTCCCGGGCCCTGCACAAGGTCAGCGAGATCTACGACAAGATCGCCTTCGCCGCGGTCGGCCGCTACAACGAGTTCGAGAACCTCCGGATCGGCGGCGTCCGCTACGCCGACCTGCGCGGCTACTCCTACGACCGGGCCGACGTCACCGCCCGCGGCCTGGCCAACGTGTACGCCCAGACGCTGGGCACCATCTTCTCCTCGGTCGGCGAGAAGCCCTACGAGGTCGAGCTGATCGTCGCCGAGGTCGGCCGCACCGGGAACGACGACCAGATCTACCGGCTCACCCCCGACGGCTCGGTGGTGGACGAGAAGAACGCCGTGGTGGTCGGCGGCAACGCCGACTCCATCGGCAACTACCTCGGCCAGCGCCACCGCACCGGCATGACCCTGACCGAGGCGCTCAAGCTCGCGGTCGACGGCCTGGCCCGCGACCCCAACGGCGGCAGCCCGCGCACCCTGACGCCGGAGCAGCTGGAGGTCGCCGTGCTGGACCGGCAGCGGTTCCAGCAGCGCAAGTTCAAGCGCATCCTGGGCGGCCAGCTGACCAGGCTGCTCAGCGGCGACGAGTCCGCCGCCGTCGAGGACGACGAGACCGACACCGAATGACCCACCGGGCGGCCGGCCCGACCGGCCGGCCGCCCGACGGTCCGCCACCGCACCTCCGAGGGGTTCCACCGAGCTTCGAACAGAGAAGGGCCGCCACATGGACCGCCGAATTTTCGGGATCGAGAACGAGTACGGCGTCACCTGCACCTTCCGGGGCCAGCGCCGACTGTCGCCGGACGAGGTCGCCCGCTACCTGTTCCGCCGGGTCGTCTCCTGGGGCCGCAGCAGCAACGTCTTCCTGAAGAACGGCGCCCGCCTCTACCTCGACGTCGGCTCCCACCCGGAGTACGCGACCCCCGAGTGCGACGACGTCACCGAGCTGGTCACCCACGACAAGTCCGGCGAGCGGATCCTCGAGGGCCTGCTGGTGGACGCCGAGCGGCGGCTGCACGAGGAGGGCATCGCCGGCGACGTCTACCTGTTCAAGAACAACACCGACTCCGCCGGCAACTCCTACGGCTGCCACGAGAACTACCTGGTGGCCCGGCACGGCGAGTTCTCCCGGCTGGCGGACGTGCTGATCCCGTTCCTGGTGACGCGTCAGCTGATCTGCGGCGCCGGCAAGGTGCTGCAGACCCCGCGCGGCGCGGTCTACTGCGTCAGCCAGCGCGCCGAGCACATCTGGGAGGGCGTCAGCTCCGCCACCACCCGCTCCCGCCCGATCATCAACACCCGCGACGAGCCGCACGCCGACGCCGAGCGCTACCGCCGGCTGCACGTGATCGTCGGCGACTCCAACATGTCGGAGACCACCACGCTGCTCAAGGTCGGCGCCACCGACCTGGTGCTGCGGCTGATCGAGGCCGGCGTGGTGATGCGCGACCTGACGCTGGAGAACCCGATCCGGGCGATCCGCGAGGTCAGCCACGACCTGACGGGCACCCACCAGGTCCGGCTGGCCAACGGCCGGGAGGCCTCCGCGCTGGAGATCCAGGAGGAGTACTACTCCAAGGCGCTGGAGTTCGCCGACCGCAAGGGCCTGAACGAGGGCACCGTGGCCCAGGTGCTGGACCTGTGGGGCCGCACCCTGGAGGCGGTGCGCAGCGAGGACCTGGCCAAGGTCGGCACCGAGATCGACTGGATCATGAAGTACCAGCTGATCGAGAAGTACCGGGCCAAGCACCAGATGACCATGTCCAACCCGCGGGTCGCCCAGATCGACCTGGCCTACCACGACATCCACCGCCGCCGCGGCCTGTTCTACCTGCTGCAGAAGAACGGCCAGGCCAAGCGGGTCACCACCGACCTGCTGACCTTCCAGGGCAAGTCGGTGCCCCCGCAGACCACCCGGGCCCGGCTGCGCGGCGACTTCATCCGGCGCGCCCAGGAGCAGCGCCGGGACTTCACCGTCGACTGGGTGCACCTGAAGCTCAACGACCAGGCGCAGCGCACCGTGCTGTGCAAGGACCCGTTCCGGTCGGTGGACGAGCGGGTGGAGAAGCTGATCGCCGGAATGTAAGTTCCGCGGCTGACGGTCCGTCGGGGGTGCGCCGCGCCTCCGACGGACCGGACGAATCGGGTCATAGGCTGACGGCATGCGTCGAATCGCCTCCCTGCTCACCGTCCCCCTCGCCGCCCTGCTGCTGGTCTCCTGCAGCAGCGGTGACGGCAAGTCCGCCTCGGCGACGCCGTCGGCGACCGGCTCCGCGGCCCAGGTGCCCAGCCCGGTCGCGTCCGCGTCGCCGATGCCCACCGTCAGCGGGGACTTCGGCTCGAAGGCGACCATCACGCTGCCCTCCGAGCAGCCGGGCGGGCAGTTCGTGGTCAGCGTGGTCACCGAGGGCTCGGGGCCGACGGTCAACAAGAACGACTGGGTGACCGTCAACTACACCGCCAAGGACTGGACCACCGGCAAGGACCTGTCCAGCTCCTACGACTCCGGCGGCAAGCCGCAGATCTACCAGGCCGGCACCGGTCAGCTGGTGCCCGCCTTCGACCAGAGCGTGGTCGGCAAGAAGGTCGGCAGCCGGCTGCTGGTGGTCGCCCCGCCCGCGGCCGGGTTCGGCTCGCAGGGCTCCACGGCGCTGGGCGTCGGCAAGGACGACACGGTGGTGTTCGTGCTCGACATCGTGCAGGCGGTCCCGCAGGACTCCACGATCTCGGGGCAGCTCACCCAGCCGCCCGCCACCTCCCCGCAGGTGACCGACAACGGCAAGGCCGCGCCGACCATCACCATCCCGTCCGGGCAGCAGCCGCCCACCGACCTGCAGACGTACGTGCTGGTCAAGGGCGACGGCCCGGAGGTGAAGACCGGGCAGACGCTGGTGGTCCAGTACACCGGCGTGACCTGGGCCGACGGCAAGCAGTTCGACTCCTCGTGGAACCACGGCGGGGCGCAGGCGCTGCAGGTCGGCACCGGGAGCCTGATCAAGGGCTGGGACCAGGGCCTGGTCGGACAGACCGTGGGCAGCCGGGTGATGCTGGTGGTCCCGCCGTCGCTGGGCTACGGCGACCAGGCCAGCGGATCGATCCCGGCGAACTCCACCCTGGTGTTCGTGATCGACATCCTGGAAGCAGTCTGACAGCCGCCTGACAACGGGGCGAGGACCGGACTGACCCGCTCTCATTCCGACCTGACATACTGCTGCCCCGCACCAGTGGTACACGCGTCGTCGGGCGAGATGAATGGGGAGTCATGTCTGAGAAAGCGTCGAGCCCGGACGAGGCCGACAACACGGGGAAGCTGACCTCCGTGGACCGCGAGTCGATCGTGGTCCCGGCGGAGATGCTCACCCAGGCCGGCTGGGCGCCGCCCTCGCCGGCGGTGAAGTCCGCGGAGGACCGGGACGAGCCGCAGGTGTTCGCCTCCACCCAGCGCAAGGTGGACCTCTCGGAGGCCGGCTACGACGAGGACCCGGGCAGCTCCGGCCGCCTCGGCGCGATCCTCGGCTCGGTCGTCGCGGTGCTGCTGATCGCCTCCGCGGTGACGATGTACTACGTCAACAAGGACGACGACAAGCCCGCGGCGAAGGCCGACGCGGCCGCCCCGAGCGCCAGTGCGTCCACGCCGACGCAGGCGCCGGTGCCGCCGATCAAGGACAACGCCAAGGTGCTGCCCACGGTGACCGGCGAGTTCGGTTCCAAGGCCACCATCACGGTGCCCAAGGACGCGCCCGACGGCACCTTCGTGGTCAAGGAGCTCTCCGCGGGCAACGGCCCGAAGGTCGAGAAGGGCAACTGGGTCACCGTCGACTACACGGCGATGGACTGGCAGACCGGCAAGGAGATCCCCGGCTCGTACGAGGGCGACAGCCCGAAGCCGCAGCTGATCCAGGCCGACGCCGGCAAGCTGATCCCGGCGATCGACCAGGCCATCACCGGCCACAAGGCCGGCAGCCGGATCGTCGTGGTCGCCCCGCCCGCCGCCGCGTTCGGCGACCAGGGCAACGCGGACCTCGGCATCGGCGCCAAGGACAGCCTGGTGTTCGTGCTGGACATCAAGCAGGCCACCGCGCCCGACGCGGTGCTCTCCGGCGACATGACCCCGCCGCCCGCCGACTTCCCGCAGGTGAAGGACAACGGCAAGAAGCCGTTCGACATCACCCCGGTCAAGGGCGCCGCCGACCCGACCGAGCTGAAGAGCCACGTCCTGATCCAGGGCAAGGGCCGCAAGATCGACTCCGGTGAGAAGGTCGTCGTCCAGTACACCGGCGCGCTGTACAAGGACGGCAAGAAGTTCGACTCCTCGCTCGACCGCGGCCAGGCGTTCAGCTTCGTCACCGGCGGCGGCAACGTCATCGAGGGCTGGGACAAGGGCATCGTCGGCCAGAACATCGGCAGCCGGATCGAGCTGGTGATCCCCGCGTCGCTGGGCTACAAGGACCAGGCCTCCGAGAGCATCCCGGCCAACTCGACCCTGGTCTTCGTGGTCGACATCCTGGACGCGGGCGTCGGCGGCGCGGACTGACGCGCCGTCGGGCGGCCACCGCTCGCCTAGGATGAGTCCCGTTCACGCAACCGAACGAGAAGAGCAATCGTGAAGACCAAGCCGGAGATCGACTTCCCGGGCGGCGACGCCCCGACCGAGCTCCAGATCCGCGACATCGTGGTCGGCGACGGCGCCGAGGCCAAGGCCGGCGCGGTCGTCGAGGTCCACTACGTCGGTGTCACCTTCGCCTCCGGCGAGGAGTTCGACGCCTCGTGGAACCGCGGCCAGACCTTCAAGTTCCCGCTGGGCGGGGGCCGGGTCATCAAGGGCTGGGACCAGGGTGTCGAGGGCATGCGCGTCGGCGGCCGCCGCGAGCTGGTCATCCCGCCGCACCTGGCGTACGGCAACCAGTCGCCGAGCCCGCTCATCCCGGCCGGCTCCACCCTGATCTTCGTGGTGGACCTGCTGGGCGTCTGACCTCGGACGCACCGCCGAACCCCCGGTTCCGACAGGAGCCGGGGGTTCGGCTTTCGCCGAGCGTGTCCGTACCGGTACGGTCAGGCGGGTCACCCCCGATCGGAGGAAGGGTCAGCGATGGCGATCGCCAAGGCAGAGCGGCTGATGAACCTCGCCCTGTGCCTGATGAACACGCGGCGTCCACTGTCCAAGAAAGAGCTGCGGGAGTCCGTCGAGGCGTACCGGGAGGCCTGGCAACAGGGCTCCGAGGACGCCTTCAACCGGATGTTCGAGCGCGACAAGGACGACCTGCGCGAGCTCGGCCTGATCATCGACGTGGACGAGAACGCGCTCGACGGCGAGATCGGCTACCTGGCCCGCCGCGACCGCAACCGCCTCCCGGAGATCGCGCTGGACGCCGAGGAGGCCGCCGCGCTGACGCTGGCCGCCCGGGTCTGGCAGCAGGCCAAGATGTCCGGCGCCGCCAGCGGCGCGCTGCAGAAGCTGCGCGCGGCCGGCGTGCCGTTCGCCGAGGACCGCGAGCACGGCGCGCTGGAGCCGCGGATCCCCGGCCGGGAGGCCGCGTTCGAGCCGCTGCTGGTCGCCGCCCGCGACCGACGGCCCGTCACCTTCGAGTACCGGAAGGCCGGAGCGGCCACCGCCGAGCCGCGCTCGGTCGAGCCCTGGGCGCTGGAGTGCTGGCGCGGCCACTGGTACCTGGCCGGCTGGGACCGCGACCGCGGCTCCGCCCGGGTGTTCCGGCTGTCCCGGATCACCGGCAAGGTGAAGTCCCGGGCCGGCGCGTTCACCGGCGAGGTCCCCGAGCACGTCGACGTGCGCGCCGTGGTCGCCCGCTTCGCCGGCGAAGGCGCCACCGCGGTGGCGCGGGTGAGGCTCCGTCGGGCCGCCGCCTACCCGCTGCGCCAGCGCGCCCTGGAGACCCGGCCGGTGGACGCCGACTGGGACGAGCTGGACATCCCGTACGGCAACGGCCTGGGCGCCGACCTCGCCGAGTACGGCCCCGACGTCATCGTGATCGGCCCCGAGGACCTGCGGGCCGACGTCATCGACCGGCTGCGCGCCGTCGCCGGTCTCGCCGGGGTGGGAGCAGAGTGAACGAGCGAAGCGAGAGAACCACTATGCGGGACGCCCGCTGCGAAGCAACCACCGAGCGCAGCGAGGTGGGGGCATGAGCAACGCGATCGACCAGACGCGGCGGATGCTGTCGCTGGTCACCTACCTGCGCGAGCGCCCCGGGGCCGAGGTCGCCGAGGTGGCGCGGGCCTTCGGCATCAGCGAGCGCGAGCTGATCGGCGACCTCAACGTGCTGCCGATGTGCGGCACCTCGTTCCGCGGCGGCGACCTGCTGGACATCGACACCGACGGCGAGCGGATCTGGTGGCACAACGTCGACGACGTGGCCCAGCCGCTGCGGCTGGCCGCCGACGAGGCCACCGCCCTGCTGGTCGCCGCCCGCGCGGTGGCCGGCCTGCCCGGCCTGCGCGAGCGCGACCGGCAGGCGCTCACCCGGGCCGTCGCCAAGATCGAGGACGCGGCGGGCGAGAGCGCCGAGTCCGCCGCCCGGATCGGCGTCACCTTCGAGGCCGAGGGGACCGTCTTCGCCGACATCGACCGGGCGCTCAGCGAGGGCCGGCTGATCTGGCTGCGCTACTGGTCGCACGGCCGGGGCGAGCTGACGGAGCGTGAGGTCGACCCGATCCGCCTGGTCACCGAGGGCCACACCTACCTCGAGGGCTGGTGCCGCACCTCCGAGGACCGGCGCACCTTCCGGCTCGACCGGATCGCCGAGATCAAGGTCCTCGACGAGCCGGCCAACCCGCCCCGGTTGCAGCCCCGCGACCTGTCCGCCGGCCTGGTCGCCCCCGCCGCCGACGACCCGCAGGTGGTGGTCGAGGTCGGTCCCGGCGGCCGCTGGGTCGCCGAGTACTACACGCACGACAGCGCCGAGGAACTCCCCGACGGCGGGCTGCGGATCACCCTGCGCTCCGCCGAGCCGTCCGGCCTGCGCACCCTCGCCCTGCGGCTCGGCCGGGACGGCCGGATCACCGCCCCGCCGCAGCTCGCCGAACAGGCCCGCACCGCCGCGCTCGCCGCGCTGGAGCACTACCGGGACGGACAGGTCGGAACCACGTGACCGAAGGCACCAGATTCAAGGTGTACTGCTCGCAGTGCCGGGAGAAGGTCGAGCTCCCGGCGCCCGAGTTCCGGCTGGCCCTCGGGGCCAGCCGGGAGCGCACCTTCTACAGCTTCACCTGCCCGGAGTGCGGAGCGTCCGTCCGCAAGATCGCCGGGGAGAAGATCGTCGCCGCGCTGACCGAGGCCGGCGTGCACACCATGCGGCTGCTGCCGGTGGACGGATAGGAGGGCCCCGCGCGTGAACTGGACCCTGGTCGGCGCCGTGCTGCTGTCCACCGCGGGCCTGCTGGTGCTCGGCGTGCTGGCGCTGCGGCTGTGGCTGGACGCCCGGGCGCTGGCCCGTGAGGTGGACGGCGCGGTCAGCGCGCTGCAGCGGGCGGCCGACGGCGGCTGACCGGTATCCGATCGTTGGGTACCGGGTTCCCGGCGCGACACCCCGAGCGGCTACCATCGCCCGCAGAGGGGGAGCCCTGCCTCCCGTACCAAGGAAGGCGGTGTTCGCGGATGCGACTGCTCTCACCCGGGTCGCTGCTGCTGGTCGCGGTGTTCGCCGTGCTGCTGTTCGGCGGCAAGCGGCTGCCCGAGGCGGCCCGCGCGCTCGGCCGGTCCCTGCGGATCCTGAAGAGCGAGGGCAAGGCGCTGCGTCGGGAGTTCGACGCCGGCCGGGAGACGCCCGCCGCGCCGGTCGCGCCGCCCGCCGCCGAGCCGGACCGGGTGGTCAAGGCCGCCCCGGGCGCGCCCCGCACCGACCGGGCCGCCTGAACCGCGGCCCGCACCACTCCGACTACCGAGCGCACGATTCGAGGACCGGGTTGAGCAAGACGACCAAAGCGCCCAAGGACCCTGAGGGGCGGATGGCGCTCGCCGACCACCTGCGCGAGCTGCGCAACCGGATTGTCAAGGCGCTGCTGGCGATCATCCTGTTCACGGTCGTGGCGGCGTTCTACCACAAGCGGCTGCTCGACTTCCTGATCGCGCCGCTGCCGGCCTGCGGGCCGGACGGCAAGCCCGCGCCCGGTCTGGACCACTGTGCACAGATCTCCAACATCGGCCTGACCACCCCGTTCACGGTCATGCTGAAGGTCAGCCTCACCGCGGGCGTGGTGGCCGCCACCCCGGTCTGGCTGTACCAGCTGTGGAAGTTCGTCTCCCCGGGCCTGCACCAGCACGAGCGGCGCTACTCGGTGACCTTCCTGGCGGTCGGCACCCCGCTGTTCCTGGCCGGCGCGGTGCTCGCGTACGTGGTCATGCCGGTGACGGCGCAGATGCTGATCAGCTTCATCGCGGACGGCGTGACCTCGATCGTGCCGGTGGAGGACTACCTCGACCTGATCACCCGTATGGTGCTGGTGTTCGGCGCGGGCTTCGAACTGCCGCTCTTCCTGGTGATGCTGAACCTGGTCGGGGTGCTCTCCGGCAAGCGGCTGCTGGGCTGGTGGCGCGCCATGGTGATGGGCATCACCGTGTTCGCCGCCTTCGCCACCCCGTCCGCCGACCCGCTGTCGATGCTGGCGCTGGCCGCGCCGATCTGGGCGCTGTACTTCATCGCGGTGGGCATCTCGCTGCTCAACGACAAGCGCAAGCTGGCCCGCAACCCCGACGCCCTGCTGGACGACGAGGAGGCCTCGCAGGTCGACCTGACGGTGGACGCGGTCGAGGACGCGGAGGCGGTCGACGGGGTCGAGGCGGTGGAGGCGTCCGCGCCGGTGCCGGCCGCGCGCCGCGAGCAGATCGACGACATCACCTGATGACCCGCTGACGACGGAGCGGCCCCGAACCCTGAGGTTCGGGGCCGCTCCGCGTTCCCGGGGCGATCGGCGCTGGTGGGGGGCTTGCCGGGGATTCAAGCCATGTGACATATTACTGAGGTGCTCAAGCGAACCCCCTACGACGTCGTGGTGGTCGGCGCCGGCGTGGTCGGCGCTGCCTGCGCCTACTACGCCGCCCGCGCCGGACTCTCGGTCGCCGTGGTGGACCGCGGGCCGGTGGCCGGCGGAACCACCGGCGCCGGCGAAGGCAACCTGCTGGTCTCCGACAAGGAACCCGGCCCCGAACTCGACCTCGCCCTGCTCTCCACCGCGCTGTGGCGCGAGCTCGCCGCCGAGTTCGGCGACCTGGTCGAGTACGAGCCCAAGGGCGGCCTGGTGGTCGCCACCGCGCCCGCCGGACTGGACGCCCTGCACGGCTTCGCCGCCGAGCAGCGCGCCGCCGGCGTCGACGCCGTCCCGGTCGCCGCCGACGAACTGCGCGACCTGGAGCCGCACCTCGCCGCGGGCCTGCCCGGCGGCTACCTCTACCCGCAGGACGCCCAGGTCCAGCCCGCCCTGGCCGCCGCCCACCTGCTGCGCGCCGCCCGCGCCGACCGCTACCTCGGCGAGGCGGTCACTGGCCTGCTCCGCGGCCCCGGCGGCGCCGTCACCGGCGTGGTCACCGCACGCCGCGAACTGGCCGCCCCCGCCGTGGTCAACGCCGCCGGCACCTGGGGCGGCGACCTCGCCGCCCTCGCCGGCGCGCACCTGCCGGTGCTGCCCCGGCGCGGCTTCGTGCTGGTCACCGAACCGCTGCCGCGGATCGTCCGCCGCAAGGTCTACGCCGCCGACTACGTCGCCGACGTCGCCTCCGGCTCCGCCGACCTGCAGTCCTCCGCCGTGGTCGAGGGCACCCCCGCCGGGCCGGTGCTGATCGGCGCCAGCCGCGAACGGGTCGGCTTCGACCGCACCCTGCGCCCCCAGGTGCTGCACCGCCTCGCCGCGCAGGCCGCCGCGCTCTTCCCGGTGCTGCGCACCGTCCAGGTGCAGCGCGCCTACCGGGGCTTCCGCCCGTACCTGCCCGACCACCTGCCGGCGATCGGCCGCGACGCCCGGGCGCCCGGCCTGTACCACGCGTGCGGGCACGAGGGCGCGGGCATCGGACTGGCGCCCGCCACCGGCCTGCTGATCAGCCGTCAGCTCACCGGCGGGGAGCCCGAGCTGGACCTGACCCCATTCCGGCCCGAGCGGTTCGAGGGGGAGGAATGAACCGGAGGCCGAGCGACCGCTCCGAGCGACCCGACCCGCCAGGTGCGCTCCGCCCGCCGCAGACCCGCAGCGCGGCAGGGGCCGGTCGCAGCCGGGCTGCCGCTCGCCATGCCGCCGTCCCCCTGCACGCCGCCGCACCCGAGGGCGAGGAGTAGCCCGATGGACCCGCTCGACCTGGTGGGCGCCGAACCCGGCCCCGCCCGCACCATCCTGTTCGACGGGCGGCCGGTGGCCGCGTTGCCCGGGCAGACGTTGGCTGCCGCGCTGTGGGCGGACGGCGTGCTCGCCTGGCGCACCACCCGGCACGGGGGCCGCCCGCGCGGCGCGTTCTGCGGCATCGGCCAGTGCTTCGACTGCCTGGCCGTCGTCAACGGCCGCCCCAACCAGCGCCTGTGCCTGCTGCCCGCCGAACCCGGCGACACCGTCACCACCCAGGAGGGCCACGGCCATGCCGAGCTCGACGTCTGAGCAGTGCCACGACCTCGCGGTGATCGGCGCGGGCCCCGCCGGACTCGCCGCAGCCGACGCCGCGGCCGCCCTCGGACTGCGGGTCGCCCTGCTGGACGCCGGGGCCCGCCTCGGCGGCCAGTACTACCGGCACCCCGCCCCCGAACTGGGCGCGGCCCGCCCCGAGAAGCTGCACCACGGCTGGGCCGCCTTCGCCCGGCTGCGCGACCGGCTGACCGCGAACCCGCTGGTCGACCACCTGCCCGGTCACCACGTCTGGGCCGCCGAGGCGGGCGAGCCCTGGCGGCTGCACGCCACCCGCGGTCCCGAGGCCGGCGACCGGGCCACCGTCCTGGCCCGCGCCGTCCTGCTGGCCACCGGCGCCCACGAGCGGCACCTGCCCTTCCCCGGCTGGACGCTGCCCGGAGTGGTGACCGCGGGTGGCGCGCAGGCGATGCTCAAGTCCGGCCTGGTGCTGCCGGGCCGGCGGATCGTGGTGGCGGGCAGCGGCCCGCTGCTGCTGGCCGCCGCGTCCTCGCTGGTCGCGGCGGGCGCTCGCGTCCCCGCGATCGTCGAGGCGACCTCGTACCTCGGCTACGCCCGCGGCCTTCCGGTGCTGGTGGGCAACCCCGGCAAGCTCGCCGAGGGCGCCTCGCACGGCGCCCGGCTGCTGCGGCACGGCGTGCGGCTGCGCCGCTCGAGCGCGGTGGTGGAGGCGCACGGCACCGACCGGGTCACCGGTGTCACGGTGGCCCGGCTGGACGCCCGCTGGCAGCCGGTCCCCGGCACCGAGCGGCGGATCGCCTGCGACGCGCTGGCGATCGGCCACGGCCTGGTCCCGCAGCTCGACCTGGCCGTCGAACTCGGCGCCGAGACCGTCGCCGGGCCGGACGGCGCAGCCGCCCTGAAGGTGGACGCGCAGCAGCGCACCAGCGTGCCCGGCCTGTGGGCGGCGGGGGAGACCTGCGGGGTCGGCGGCGCCGACCTGGCCCTCGCCGAAGGCGTGCTGGCCGCCCACTCGGTGGCCGGACGGCCGGCTCCTGCCCGGGAGTTGACGATCCGTCGCCGACGGCGGGCGTTCGCCGCGCTGATGGCCGCCGCACACGCCCCCGGGCCCGGCTGGACCCGCTGGGTCACCGACGACACCGACGTCTGCCGGTGCGAGGAAGTCCCGGCCCGGGCGGTCCGGGAGGCCGTCGAGGCCCTCGGCGCGGCCGATGCCCGGACGGTGAAGCTGCTCACCCGGGCCGGCATGGGCTGGTGCCAGGGCCGGATGTGCGGCCCCGCAGTGGCCTGCCTGTCCGGCGGCCCCCTGGGCCGGCCCGACAGCCGCCCGCTCTCCTGCCCGGTCCCGCTGGCGCAACTGGCCGACCCCGACGCCTAGGCCCGGTTCGGGCGGCGGGGCCCCTTGTGCGTCCACGTCGCCCGCTTGTAAAATGTCACACATCATATCGAGGGAGATCCCGTGACCCGCACCCCCCACGACCCCGCCCGTCCCTGGCGCGGCATCATGGTCGCCACCACCCTGCCGTTCCGTGACGACCTCTCGGTGGACTTCGACGCCTACGCCGACCACGTGCGCTGGCTGATCGACAACGGCTGCGACGGAGTCGTCCCCAACGGCTCGCTCGGCGAGTACCAGACCCTCACCCCCGAGGAGCGCGCCAAGGTCGTCACCACCGCCGTCGAGGCGGCCGGCGACGGCGCCCGCGTGATGCCCGGCGTCGCCGCCTACGGCAGCGCCGAATCCCGCCGCTGGGCCGAGCAGGCCGCCGAGGCCGGCGCCGGCTCGGTGCTGCTGCTCCCGCCGAACGCCTACCGCGCCGACCACGACGCCGTCCGCGCCCACTACGCCGAGGTCGCCCGGGCCGGCGTGCCGGTCGTCGCCTACAACAACCCGATCGACACCAAGGTCGACCTCTTCCCGGCCCTGCTCGCCGACCTGCACGCGGCCGGCTCGATCGTCGCCGTCAAGGAGTTCTCCGGCGACGTCCGCCGCGCCTACGAGATCGCCGAACTCGCCCCCGAGCTCGACCTGCTGATCGGCGCCGACGACGTCCTGCTCGAACTCGCCCTGGCCGGCGCCGTCGGCTGGATCGCCGGCTACCCCAACGCGCTGCCCGCCGCGAGCTCCGAGCTGTACCACGCCGCCGTCTCCGGCGACCTGGCCACCGCCCTCCCGCTCTACAAGTCGCTGCACTCGCTGCTGCGCTGGGACTCCAAGACCGAGTTCGTCCAGGCCATCAAGCTCTCCATGGACCTGGCCGGCCGCCCCGGCGGCCCCACCCGCGCCCCGCGCCTGCCGCTGCGCCCCGAGATCGAGGCCGCGGTGCGCGCCGCCACCGAGAAGGCGCTCGCCGAGGGCCACAAGTAACCACCCCGCCGGGGGAGTTCCCGGACCGGCCCCGGGGGAGCCGGTCCGGGCCGCCGGCGCCCGATCAACTGCCGGACCGTCAGGAGAGAGCACCGCGATGCGGACCCGTCACGTCTTCCACGCCGTCGACTCGCACACCGAGGGCATGCCCACCCGGGTGATCACCGGCGGCTTCGGCACCATCCCCGGCAGCACCATGGCCGAGCGGCGCAGCCACTTCCAGCAGCACCTCGACCACTTCCGCACGCTGCTGATGTACGAGCCCCGGGGGCACTCCGCGATGAGCGGCGCGATCCTCCAGCCGCCCACCCGCCCCGACGCCGACTTCGGCGTGCTCTACATCGAGGTCTCCGGCCTGCTCCCGATGTGCGGGCACGGCACCATCGGCGTGGCCACCGTCTTGGTCGAGACCGGAATGGTCCCGGTCGTCGAACCGGTCACCACGGTGCGCCTGGACACGCCCGCCGGCCTGGTGGTCGCCGACGTGCGGGTGGAGAACGGCGCGGCGCTCGACGTCACCCTCCGCAACGTGCCCTCGTACTCCGTGGCGCTGGACCGCAAGCTGGACGTGCCCGGGTACGGGACGGTCACCTACGACCTCGCGTACGGCGGCAACTTCTACGCGATCCTCCCGCTGGAGCAGTTCGGCCTGCCCTTCGAGCGCGAGCGCAAGGACCAGATCCTGGCCGCGGGCCTGGCCATGATGGACGCCCTCAACTCCTCCGCGGAGCACCGGCCCGTCCACCCCGAGGACCCGTCCATCCACGGCTGCCACCACGTCCAGCTGCTCGCGCCCGGATCCGACGCCGCCCAGTCCCGCCACGCGATGGCCATCCACCCCGGCTGGTTCGACCGCTCGCCCTGCGGCACCGGCACCTCCGCGCGGATGGCCCAGCTGCACGCCCGCGGCGAACTGGCGATCGGCGACGACTTCCGCAACGACTCCTTCATCGGCACCACCTTCGTCGGTCGGCTGGTCGAGGAGACCACCGTCGCCGGCCTGCCCGCCGTCGTCCCCACCGTCACCGGCCGCGCCTGGGTCACCGGCACCGCGCAGTACTTCCTGGACCCGACCGATCCGTTCCCCGCGGGCTTCCTGCTGTAGCGGCCCCGCTGCGGGCGGGTGCCGCCCGCGCCCCGATCCTCCCCCTCCACGCTCCCCGCTCCGCGCAGGGCACGCTACCGACGAAAGGTCTCCGACCATGACCACCATCGACTCCTACAACCCTGCCGACCCGGACGACCTGGTGGTGTCGGTGCCCGCCGTCGGCGCTGCCGGCGTCTCGGCCGCCCTCGCCGCCGCGCGGCGCGCGCAGCGGGAGTGGTGGGGGCTGGGGGCGGCGGGTCGGTCGCTCGCGCTGACGAGGGCGGCGGCCGCGATCGAGGCGGCGGCCGAGGAACTGGTCGCGCTGACGGTGCGTGAGGTCGGCAAGCCGGTGGGGGAGGCGCGGGGCGAGGTCGCCCGGACGGTGGCGATCTGGCGGTACTACGCGCAGGCGCCGTTCGCGGCGGCGGGCGAGGTGCACGAGCCGGCCGCCGGCCAGGGGCTGCTGCTGACGCGGCGCCGGCCGTACGGGGTGGCGGGACTGATCACGCCGTGGAACTTCCCGCTGGCGATCCCGAGCTGGAAGGCGGCGCCGGCGCTCGCGGTGGGCAACGCGGTGGTGCTGAAGCCGTCCTCGGAGGGCGTGGCGTGCGCGCTGCGCCTGGCGGAGCTGGCGGGCCTGCCGGAGGGCGTGCTGACGGTGGTTCCGGGTGGCGCCGAGGAGGGGACGGCGCTGATCGGCGGCGTCGACGTGGTCTCGTTCACCGGCTCGACCTGGGTGGGGCGTTCGGTGATCGCGGGCGCGACGGAGCGCGGCATCCCGGTGCAGGCCGAGATGGGCGGGCTGAACGCGGCGCTGGTGCTCCCGGACGCGGACATCGCGCAGGCGGCGGCGCACCTGGCGAACGCGATCGCCGGGTTCGCGGGCCAGAAGTGCACGGCGACCGGCCGGGTGATCGCGGTCGGCGACGCGTACGAGCCGCTCGCGGAGGCGCTGGCGAAGGCGCTGCAGCAGACCCCGGCGGCGGACCCGGCGGCGGCGTCCACGGCGTGCGGCCCGGTGATCAACCGGCAGTCGCTGGAGCGGCTGACGGAGGCGATCGACTCCGCCCGGGCGGGCGGGGCGGCGGTGCTGGCGGGCGGGGCGCGGGCCGAGCGGGCCGGCTGGTTCCTGGAGCCGACGCTGGTGGAGGGCGTCCCGGCCGGGCACCCGCTGCTGGTGGAGGAGTTCTTCGGGCCGGTCGCGGTGCTGCTGCACGCCGCGGACCTCGACGAGGCGGTCGAGCTGGCCAACGACACCCGGCACAGCCTGTCCACCTCGGTGCACTCGCGCAGCCTGGACGTGGCGCTGGCGGCCGCCGACCGCCTGGACGCGGGCATGATCCGGATCAACGCGCCGTCCAGCGGCGTGGACTTCCACCTGCCGTTCGGCGGCGCGAAGGGCGCCTCCTACGGCGCGCGCGAGCAGGGGCAGGCCGCGCTCGACTTCTACACCGCCTCGCGCACCGTCAGCGTGCTGCCCGCAGGGGAGTACTGATGAACATCTCCACCACCGACTACCACGCGGCGGGCGAGCCGTTCCGGATCGTCACCGCGGGCCTGCCGCCCGTCCCCGGCGACACCGTCGCCGAGCGCCGGTCGATCGCGATCGGAGCGGGCGGCAGCGCGACCTCGCCGCGCCCCAGCGCGCTGGACGACGTACGCCGGCTGCTGACCCGGGAGCCGCGCGGGCACGCCGGCATGTACGGCGGGTTCGTCGTCCCGGCGGACGACAGCGAGGCGCACTTCGGGGTGCTGTTCTGGCACAAGGACGGCTACTCGACGGCGTGCGGCCACGGGACCATGGCGCTCGGCGCGTGGGCGGTCGACACCGGCCTGGTCGCGGCCCCGGAGGACGGCACCGCGCTGGTGCGGATCGACGTCCCGTCCGGCCGGGTCAGCGCCACCGTGCACCGCCGCGGCGGCCGCACCACCGCGGTGACCTTCCGCAACGTGCCGACCGCGGTGCTCGCCCGCAAGGTCGAACTCGCCACCTCCCACGGCACGGTGCTCGTCGACCTGGCGCACTCCGGGGCGGTCTACGCCGCGCTGCCGGCCGCCGCCCTCGGCCTGTCCGTGGTCCCGGACCGGCTGGCCGCACTGACCGCCGCCGGGCGGGAGGTCCGCGCCGCGCTGGACGGCCACTCGGCGCTCGCCGGGCACCGCGACGGCGTCTACGGCGTGATCCTGTACGACGAGCTGCCCGACACCCCGACCGGCCCGCACCAGCGCAACGTCACCGTCTTCGCCGACGGCCAGATCGACCGCTCCCCGTGCGGATCCGGCACCTCCGCCCGCCTGGCGCTGCTCGCCGACGAGGGCGCCCTGCGCGCCGGGCAGACGCTCCGGCACGACTCGATCATCGGCACCGTCTTCACCGGCCGGGTCCGCGAGCAGCAGCCGGCCGGCCTGGTCACCGAGGTCACCGGCGCGGCCCACCGCACCGGCGAGCACCGCTTCGTCCTCGACACCGACGACACCCTCGGCGCGGGGTTCCTGCTGTGATCGCCCGACCGGAGCTGACGCTCGATCACCTCGGCGCGGTGGCGGCGCTGGAGCGCACGCTCCTCGACGGGCTGGACGTGGAGGCGTGCCCGCCGCGGTCGGCGGTGCCGGTGCCCGCGGGGGAGCTGCTGCTGATGCCCGCCGCCGCCGGGGAGTTCGCCGGAGTGAAGATCGCCGGGGTGGCGCCCGCCAACCCGGCGGCCGGGCTGCCCCGGATCACCGGCTCGTACCTGCTGCTGGACGGGCCGACGCTGCAGCCCGTGGCGCTGCTGGACGGGGCGGCGCTGACCGCGCTGCGCACCCCCGCGGTCACGGCGCTGGCCCTGCGGGCGCTGGCCGCGCCGGACGCCGGGCACCTGGTGCTGTTCGGCGCGGGGCCGCAGGCGGTCGGGCACCTCGGGGCGCTGCGGGCGGTGCTGCCCGCGCTGGAGCGGGTGACCGTGGTGGCGCGCCGGCCGGGCCCCGCCGGGGAGTTGGCGGCGCACGCGGCCGGGCTGGGCCTGGACGCGGCGGTGGGCGGGCCCGCGGCCGTCGCCACGGCGGACGTGGTGGTGTGCTGCACCACCGCGCGCACGCCGCTGTTCGACGGGCGGCTGGTGCCGGACCGGGCGGCGGTCGCGGCGGTCGGCTCGCACGAGCCGCGGGCCCGCGAGGTGGACGCCGAACTGGTGGGCCGGGCCCAGCTGTTCGTGGAGGCGCGGGAGGTGGCGCTGCGGGAGGCCGGGGACCTGCTGATGGCGGGTGTCGGGGCCGGGCGGCTTGCTAATCTGTCGGAACTGGTGACCGGTGCGGCAGTTGTCCGCCATGATCGGCCCAGGTTCTTCAAGAGCGTCGGCATGGCCTGGCAGGATCTGGCGGTGGCGGCGGCGCAGTACCGGCAGTCGGAGCGGCGGCCGGACGCAGGGCATTCACTCTCCGCAACGTGACATTGTACAATGGGGTTCTGTTGAACCTCCGGAGGAACACCATGGCCGACCTGAAGCCCCGCAACCTCATCTCCGTCCAGGAGCGGCTGCGCGACCAGGTCGCCCACGCCCTGCGCGCCGCCCTGATCTCCGGCGAGCTGCGCCCCGGCGTGGTCTACTCCGCCCCCGCGCTGGCCGCCGACTTCGGCGTCTCCGCGACGCCCGTCCGCGAGGCGATGCTCGACCTGGCCCGCGAGGGCCTGGTCGAGGCCGTCCGCAACAAGGGCTTCCGGGTCACCGAGCTCAGCGAGCGCGACCTCGACGAGTTCACCGAGATCCGCGCCCTGATCGAGGTCCCCACCGTCGGGCAGGTCGCCCGCACCGCCACCGCCGAGCAGCTGGAGGCGCTGCGCCCGCAGGCCCAGGCCATCGTCGCCGCCGCCCGCAAGCACGACCTGATCGGGTACCTGGAGGCCGACCGGCAGTTCCACCTCGACCTGCTCGCGCTGGCCGGCAACGCCCGGCTGGTCGAGACCGTCGGCGACCTGCGCAAGCGCTCCCGCCTGTACGGTCTCAACCGCCTCGACCAGCGCGGCGAACTGGTCTCCTCCGCCGAGGAGCACCTGGAACTGCTGGACGTCCTGCTCACCGGCGACGCCAAGGCCGCCGAGGAGTGCATGACCCGCCACCTCGGCCACATCCGCCACCTGTGGGCCGCCGACGAGCAGGCCGAACCCGAGACGGCGCTGCGCCTGCCCGCGCGCTGACCGGCTGTCAGTCGCGCGGCGTGCGGCTGCGCGCGGAGTGCCCCAGCTCCGGCCCCAGGCCGAAGTAGTGCCGGAAGTTGTACACCAGCGGGCTCCACGCGGCGGGCTCCACGTGGTCGGTGCCCGGCACCGTGACCGCCTCCGCCGCGTGCACCCGCAGCACCCGCGCCTCCACCACCCGGAACTCCCCGGTGGCGTCCGGCCGCAGGTCCGCGACCCGGGCCTCCAGCTGGAGCGGGCACTCGGCGACCCGCGGCGCGGCGACGGTGTCCGCGGGCACCGGAGTCAGCCCGGCGTGCGCGAACTTGTCCCGGACGAAGTGCGCCGCGTCCGGCCGCCCGGTGGTGGCGCCGAGCCGCTCCACCTGCCGCCACAGCCCCGGCCCCGGCACGTTGACCACCAGCTCCGGGCGGGCCGCCAGGTTCTGCACCGTCCGGCCCGCCGCGCCCAGGCCCAGCACCACGGTGCGGTCCAGCGCCCACGCGGAGGAGATCGGCGCCAGGTTCGGCGTACCGTCCGGATTGACGGTGCTCAGCAGTACCACCGGGGTCCCGAAGTACAGGATCTGCGGCTCGATGACCCGGTGCGGAAGAAGATCGTTTCGCATGCCGCCGAGTCTTGGCCACCGACACTTCGGCCCCGGCCGAAACGTCGACCCGGCAGGATGGACGGGTGGACACCCCGCCCCGCGCCCGCGCCCTCGCCGACACGGCGGCCCTGCTCGCCGACCCGACCAGGGCCGCGATCTGCCTCGCCCTGCTCGACGGCCGCGCCTGGACGGCCGGTGAACTCGCCCGCCACGCCGCAGTCGCCGCCTCCACCGCCAGCGGCCACCTGCACCGCCTGGTCGACGCCGGACTGCTCGCCGAGGAACGCCAGGGCCGCCACCGCTACCTGCGCCTGGCCGGGCCGGCCGCCGCCGAACTGGTCGAAGCGCTCGCCCAGTTCACGGGCGCGCCGCCGGTCGCCGCCCGGTCGCTGCGGGCCGCCCGGCAGCAGGGCGAGCTCGCCCGCGCCCGCACCTGCTACGACCACCTGGCCGGGGCGCTCGGCGTCGCCGTCACCGACGCGATGACCGCCCGCGGCCTGCTCGACGACCGCCACGGCCTGGCCCTCACCCCCGCCGGCGCCGACTGGCTCACCACCGCGGGCATCACCGTCCGCCCCGGCCGCCGCCCCGCCGTACGCGCCTGCCTGGACTTCACCGAACGCCGCCCCCACCTGGCGGGCGCGGTCGGCGCGGCCCTCTGCCGGCACGCCGTCGACACCGGCTGGGTGGAGCCCCGCCCCGACACCCGGGCGCTCCGGGTGACCCCGGCCGGGGCGGCCGCGCTGCGGGGCCTGCTCGGCCTCGACTGGTAGACCCCGCCGGGTCAGGGCCGGGCCACGGCGGCGGTGAGGCGGCCGTCGTGCATCTCCAGGACGCGGTCCACCCTGCCCAGCACCTCGCGGTCGTGAGTGACCATCACCGTCGCGGTGCCGTGGGTGCGGGTGACGCCGGCCAGCAGGTCGACGATCTGCGCGCCGCGCTCGTGGTCGAGCGCGGAGGTCGGCTCGTCCACCAGCAGCACCGAAGGGCTGCCGAACAGCGCGCGGGCGATGTTCACCCGCTGCCGCTCGCCGCCGGAGAGCTGGTGCGGGCGACGGCGCTGCTTCGCGCCCGCCAGGCCGACCGACTCCAGCAGCTCCTCGGCGCGGCGGCGGGCGGCGGCCGGGCGGCGGCCGCGCACCGACTCCAGCACCAGCAGCTGCTCGACGGCGGTCAGCGAGGCCAGCAGGTTCGCCTGCTGGAACACGATGCCCAGGCGTTCGCGGCGCAGCGCGGTGCGCTCCCGGTCGCCGAGCGCACCCGCGTCCACCCCGTCGACCAGCACCTCGCCCCGGTCCGGCCGCTGCAGGGTCGCGGCGACCGCCAGCAGACTGGACTTGCCGGACCCGGAGGGCCCCGCGATCGCAGCGAACTCTCCTGGCTCAACGGTCAGTTCGACCTCGTCCAGCGCGGTCAGCCGACTCTCGCCGTCGGGATAGGTCAGGGTCACCCCGCGCAGCGCGAGGCCGGAGCGGACGGCAGTGGTCATCGGAAGGGCTCCTCGGGAAGGTGTGGTCGGTCGGACAGAGCGGCGGCCCGCCGCGGTCAGCGGCCGGCGCCCAGTGCGGTCAGCGGGTCCACGGCGGTGATCCGGCGTACGGCGAGGGCCGCGCCGAGGAGGCCGAGGAGCACCATGGCGGCGACCGGGACCGCTACGGTCGGCAGGCCCACGTCGAACGGCACCGCGGTCGAGGCGAACGCGCCGCCGGAGGCGCCCAGGACGCCGCCGAGCACGGCGCCCGCGAGGAGGACGGCGGCCGCCTGGGCGAGGGCGTCGCGGACCAGGTAGCCGGAGGACGCGCCGACGGCCTTCAGCACCGCGATGTCGGGGCGGCGCTGCACCGTCCACACCGTGAAGAACGCGCCGACCACCAGGGCGCTGACCGCGAACAGGAAGCCCTGGATCAGCTGCAGGCTGCCCTGCTCGGCGGCGTACCCGTTGATGCCCGCCAGGGCGTCGGCCCGCGGGACCGCCTTCAGCCCCGCCGGCAGGCCGTGCACCGCGCCGCGCACCGCGAGCGCGGTGGGCTGCTTCTGGCCGGAGACCTGCTGCCAGGTCGACTCGGTGGTCCAGACGGTGGGGGCGTGCGACAGCGAGCGCGCCGCGGTGACCGCCGAGACCGTCAACTTCTGTGCGCCGAGCGTGACTCGGCTGCCGGGGGAGAGGTGGAACTCCGCCGCGGTGTCCGCGCCGACCGCGAGTTCGCCGTCGGCCGGGGCGGCGCCCCGCTCGATCGGCGGCAGCAGCGCGGCGTCGGTGCCCAGCACGCTCACCGAGGCCGCGCCGCCGGTCGCCGTCAGCCGCGTCATCGCCACCCCCAGCGGGTGGACCTCGCTCGGCCCGGCGGCGGCGACCGCCGCGCGCTGAGCCTCCGTCACCGTGCTGGAGGCGAACGACACCTCCGGCTCCGCGCCCGCCGGGGCGCCGAACACCACGCCGTCCACCGGGAGTTCGGCGACCGTCGAGGACGCCGCCGAGGCCAGGCCCCCGGTCAGACCGTACAGGAACACCACCAGGGTGGTGATCAGGGTGACCACCGCGCCCATCAGGGCGAACCGCCCTCGGGCGAAGCGGATGTCACGCAGAGCGACGAACACGGGAGACCTTCCGGAGGGACGGCGGACGAGACCACTCCACCCTGCCGCCGGCCGGCCGCCCTGCCATCGGGGAGAGGAACGGACTGCGCACCCTCCGAGCGGTGCAGCCGAAAATCCATCGAACGGTTGATGCCGCGCCGCCCCGAACCGGCCCCGCCGCCCCGTACTCTCGGAAGGCGTGCCCCGTACCGAACCACCTGCCGCCGGCGCTCGCACCACCGAGCCGCACGCCTCCCCTTCCGGCCCGACGCCCGCGCTGCGGCTGGCCAACCTCGCCGTGCACGGCCTGTTCTTCACGCTGCTCGCCGTGCTGCTGGTCCGCGCCGCCGCCGACGGCGCGCTCGGCCCGGCCGGCTGGGTCACCGCCGGGGCACTCGCCGCGGTGTACGCCGCGGGCGGCGTGCTGCGGCCGATCCGCGCGAGCCGGGCGCTGGGCGCCGCCTGGCTGCTGGCCGTCGCCGCGCTGTGGATCGGACTGACGCTCCAGCACCCCGAGTTCAGCTACCTCGCCTTCCCGCTGTACTTCGTCTGCCTGCACGTGCTTCCGCTGCGCCTGGCGCTGCCCGCGTTCGCCGCGCTCACCGCCGCCGTGATCGCCGCCCAGGCCACCACCCCCGGCGGCCTGACCACCGCCAAGGTGCTCGGCCCGCTGGCCGGCGCCGCCGTCGCCCTGCTCACCGCCTACGGCTACGCCGCCCTGTACCGGGAGAGCCGGGCCCGGCAGCAGCTCATCGACGACCTGGTCCGCACCCGCGACGAACTCGCCGCCAGCCAGCGCGAGGCGGGCCGCCTCGCCGAACGCCAGCGCCTCGCCCGGGAGATCCACGACACCCTCGCCCAGGGGCTGTCCGGCATCGTCCTGCTGGCCCGCGAAGCCTCGGCCGCCGACGACGCGGCAGCCACCGCCGGCCTGCTCCGCGACATCGAGCACACCGCCTCCGCCAACCTCGCCGAGGCCCGCCGCTTCGTCCACGCGCTCACCCCGCCCGCCCTGGACGACACCACCCTCGCCGACGCGCTGCGCCGCCTCGCCACCGGCGCCGACGCCGCCTTCCACCTCGACGGCGAGCCCCACCCGCTGCCCGTCGAGGCCGAGGTCGCGCTGCTGCGCCTCACCCAGGAAGCCCTGGCCAACGCCGTCCGGCACGCCGCCGCCCCGCACATCGCCGTCACCCTCGGGTACCTCGACGACACCGTCACCCTCGATGTCTACGACGACGGCGCCGGCTTCGACCCCGCCGCCGCGCCCGCCCCGGGATCCTTCGGCCTGCACGGCATGCACGAGCGGATCGCCGCGCTCGGCGGCACCCTCACCGTCGAATCCGCCCCCGGCGAAGGCACCGCCGTCGCCGCCACCCTCCCGCTGCGCGCCGTCGACGCCCCCGGACCGGCGGCCGCCCCCGACAGCCCGTCCGCCGAGCGGCCGCCGCCCGGGGCCGCGCTGCGCACCGTCCGCCGCTTCGTGCCCGCGGGGGTGCGCCGGTGATCCGCGTCCTGGTGGTGGACGACCACCCGGTGGTGCGCCGCGGCCTGCGCGCCATGGTCGAGGACCTGCCCGGGGTGACCGCCGTCGGCGAGGCCGCGGACGGCGCCGCCGCACTCGAGCTGCTCGCCGCGCTGCCGCCCGCCGAGCGCCCGCACGTGGTCCTGATGGACCTTCAGATGGGCACCGGGATGCACGGCGTCGAAGCCACCCGCCGCCTCACCGCGCTGCCCGACCCGCCTGCCGTGCTGATCCTCACCACCTACTCCACCGACGCCGACATCCTCGCCGCCGTCGAGGCCGGCGCCACCGGCTACCTGCTCAAGGACGCCCCGCCCGAGGAGCTCGCCGCCGCCGTCCACGCCACCGCCCGCGGCGAGACCGTGCTCGCCCCGCCGGTCGCCGCCCGCCTGCTCGGCCGGGTCAGGGCCGGCCGGCCCTCGCTCTCCCCGCGCGAGGCGGAGATCCTCCAACTCCTCGCCGAGGGGCTGCCGAACCGGCAGATCTCCAGACGCCTCTTCATCAGCGAAGCCACCGTCAAGACCCACCTGGTGCACGTCTACGACAAACTCGGGGTCGACTCCCGCACCTCCGCGATCGCCGCCGGCCTGGCCGCCGGCATCATCCGGCCCGCGGAGCGCTGACCCGACCGGAGCGGGCACAGGATGTCGGGTCCAGCGGGCCGGGCCGGGCCTAACGTCGGTCGGGCAAGAGGAAGGAGGCCGGGGATGCTGGACCGGTTGAACCAGGCGATGGAGTACGTCGAGGAGCACCTCGACGGGCGGATCGACGCGGCCGAGCTGGCCCGGATCACCGTCACGTCGGAGTACCACTTCCGGCGGCTGTTCTCGTCACTGGCGGGGATGCCGCTGTCGGAGTACGTGCGCCGGCGGCGGCTGACCGTCGCGGCGGCCGAGGTGCTGGCCGGCGAGCCGTCGTTGCTGGAGATCGCGGTCCGGTACGGCTACACCTCGGGGGAGGCGTTCGCCCGGGCCTTTCGGGCCCTGCACGGCGTCGGCCCCGGCGAGGCCAGGCGCAGCGGCGCGACGCTGAACTCCCAGCCCCGGCTGTCCTTCCGCCTCACCGTCGAAGGGAGCACCACCATGCGGTACCGGATCGTGGAGAAGGACGCCTTCCGCGTCGTCGGCCGGAAGGCCCGCGTCCCGCTGATCCACCGGGGCGTCAACCCGCACATCGCCGACCTGATCCGGGGCATCCCGCCGGAGGACATGCTGCGGATCGCCGCCCTCTCGGACCAGGACCCGGAGGGCGTCGTCTCGGCGACGGTGCGCCTGTCCGACAGCTTCGAGGAGGGCAGCGAACTCGACTACTACCACGCGGTGGTGAGCTCGGCCGCCGACCTGCCGGACGACCTCGACGCACTGGACTGCCCGGCCGGCAGCTGGGCGGTGTTCGACAACACCGGCCCGTTCCCGCAGGCCCTGCAGCAGATGTGGGCCGACGTGGCCGCCCAGTGGATGCCCGCCAACCCGTACGAGTACCGGCCCGGCCCGGAGATCCTGCGCACCCGCCCGGCCCAGCACGACCCGGCCGAGCACCACGCCCAGCTGTGGATCCCGGTGGCCCGCACCGGCCGCTGAGCCGGGACCGCAGAACCGCTGGCGGGGGCGGGTGGGGGAGCGGCAGGATGCCCGGCATGGAACCCCTCCTGCCGCTTGTCCCGCGGTACCGCGGTACCTCCGGCCTGCTGCCGGGCTCGGAACTGCCCGTGGCGGCAGCCCGGTCGCTGGTGGACGGCCACGATTCGCCGGCGCTGCGCGAGCTGGCCGGCCGCGGCCGCCGCGAGTCGTCGGCGGACCTGGCCCCGCTGCTGCGCGAGGTGCTGGCCGAGTTCGGGGTGCCGGACCCGGACCCGGCAGCGGACGCGCGCCACCTGGTGGGGGACCTCGCCGACGGCCTGCACACCGGCCGGCTGACGCCGATGCCGGCCGCCGCGGCGGTCCGGAACGAGGACCTTTCTCCCGCCGGCGAGGACGCGCAGCGGCTGCTCGACCTCCCCGCCCGGCACTGCGACTGCGGCAGCACGAGGTACCTCGCCGCGCAGGAACTGCGCGAGTGGGAGGCCGCGGTGCGCGCGGCCGCCGCCGTGCTGGTGCGCGGCGGCCGCGCGGTGCGGGCCGGGGTCGCGGGTGTGGAAGGATTCTGCGCATGGCCGCCCAGTACTCCCAGCCCCGAGCGAGGGTCGGACGACCGCGCGCGCAGGGGCCGTCCGACAGTTCGCTGAGCCCCCGGGAACAGGTGCTGGCCGCGGCGGCCGAGCTGTTCACCGAGAACGGGTACGCCGCGACCACCACCCGGGCGGTGGCGGAGAAGGCCGGCCTGCGGCAGGCGTCGATGTACCACTACTTCGCGCGCAAGGAGGACATCCTCGCCACCCTGCTGGAGTCCACCGTCGAACCCTCGCTGGTGCTCGCCACCGCCCTGCTCGCCCGGCCCGAGCTCGACCCGGCCGTCCGGCTGTGGGCGCTGGCCGCGGCCGACGCCGCGCTGCTGCACCGCGGCCTGTACAACCTCGGCGCGCTCTACCAGCTCCCCGAGGTACGCGGCGAACGGTTCGCCCACTTCCGCCGGGCCAGGGCCGAACTCAAGGCAGCCTACGGCGAGTTGCTGCACCTGATCGACCCCGCGGAGCCCGGCCGCGACCTGCGCTGCGACCTGCTGCTCGGCCTGGTCGAGGGCGGCGTCGCCGTGGTCCGCGACCGCAACGCCCACCCCACCGCGGAGGTCGGCCCCGCCGTCGCCGACGCCGCACTGCGGCTGGCCGGCTGCGACCGCCCCACCCGCGCGGCCGCCGCGGCGGCCGCCCGCGACCTGGCCTGACGGGCCGTCACCCCGCGCCCTGCGGAGGCGACGCCCGTCGAGCGCCGGGCGTCAGGCGTACTGGCCGGGGACGTAGTCGCCCGCGGGCTGACGGATGATCACGTTGATCCGGTTGTAGGTGTTGATCACGGCGATCAGGCTGACCAGCGCGGTCAGCTGCTCCTCGTCGTAGTGCCGGGCCGCCTCCGCCCACGCCGCGTCGCTGACCCCGCCCGCCGCGTCGGCGATCCGGGTGCCCTGCTCGGTGACCTCCAGCGCGGCGCGCTCCGCCTCGGTGAAGACGGTGGCCTCCCGCCAGGCGGCGACCAGGTTCAGCCGCAGCTGGCTCTCGCCGGCGTGCGCCGCGTCCTTGGTGTGCATGTCGGTGCAGAACCCGCAGCCGTTGATCTGGCTGGCCCGGATCTTCACCAGCTCCTGGGTGGCCGCGGGCAGCGCCGACAGGCCCAGCGCGTGGCCCGCCGAGTTGATGTACTTGAGGAACTTCGCGCCGAGCGGGTTGGCGAAGTAGTTGAGACGTGCGTCCATGGTCGGCTCCCTGTGGTGAGTGCTTCTGCAAGGACTGACCCCGCCGCCCACCCCGCTGTGACAGCCCTGCGATGTGACGCCCGTCACGCTACCGGTTCGTCCACGTTCCACCGCGCAGGCAGGTCCGCCTCGCAGCACACGCGCACGAGGAATCCCTCCCGCACCAGCCGCAGCACCCCGTCCTCGCCGGCCGTGAACGTGAACGGGCCCTCGACGGACGGCCGTTCGGCCGGCCGGCGCGGCGCCAGGCTCGGCCGGTCGTCACCAGAGGAAGGACGGGGACAGCCGGGTCAGCAGGAACAGCGACACCGCGGCGACGAAGACCGCGGTCAGGACGTTGGTGGTGGTGCGCGAGACGCGCGGGGCGAACAGGAGGGCGCCGACCGCGAAGCAGCCGGCGGCGAGCGGGATCGGGGCCAGGACCAGGAACGGGGTGCCCGCCGCCACCCGGAGCGAGGGGAGGGCCAGCAGCAGCGCGAGGCCGGTCGCCGCCGCGGTCGCGCCGAGCGGGCGGTGCACGCCGGCCAGACGCAACAGGACCCAGCCCTGCACCAGCCACACCCCGGGGACGGCCATCGGGACCAGCGGCCCGACGGCCTCGGGGGAGGTCAGGGAGGCCAGCACCCCCACCACCAGCACCGCGCCGACCGACGCGCCCACCAGCGCCGCCCGGGTCCCGACGCCGAGCCGACGGACCGTCAACGCCACCTGACCCATCGCCATGCCCCGCCCCCCTCACCGCTGATCGTCGCGCCATTGTGGCACTCGGCGGCGCGGACCCCGCGAGCGGGTTCCCCGGACGGCCGGGCGCGGCGACGTAGGGTGGCCGCGGGAGGACCGGCGGACAAGGAGCGGGCATGGAGTTCGGCTGGACGGTGCCGCTGGTCGCGGCGCCCATGGCGGGCGGGGCGAGCACCCCCGAACTGGTCGCCGCGGTCAACCGCGCGGGCGGCCTCGGGTTTCTCGCCGCCGGCTACCGCAGCGCCGAGGCGATGCTCCGACAGATCCGGCGCACCCGCGAGCTGACGGACCGTCCGATCGGCGTCAACCTGTTCGTCCCCGGGCCGCCCGCCCCGCCCGGACCGGTCGCCGCCTACCGCGAACGCCTGCTCCCCGAAGCCCTGCAGTGGGGCATTCAGCTGCCCGCCGCGATCCCACCCGACCGCGACGACTGGGACGCCAAACTGGACGCCCTGCTGCGCGAACCCGTCGCCTGGGTCTCCTACACCTTCGGCCTCCCCGAACCCGCCGAGGCCGCCGCCGTCCGCGCGGCCGGAATCCGCCAGCTCGGCACCGTCACCAGCCCCGAGGAGGCCCGCGCCGCCACCGCGCTCGGCCTCGATGCCCTCGCCGTCCAGGGCCCCGAGGCCGGCGGGCACCGCGCCACCCACCGGGCGGAGGACCCGCCCGGCACCCTGCCGCTGCTCCAACTCATCACCGCTGTACGGGAAGTGACCGCCCTGCCGGTGATCGCAGCCGGTGGCCTCGGGGACGGCCCGGCGATCGCCGCCGCACTGCGCGCCGGAGCGATCGCCGCCCTCCTCGGCACCGCCTACCTGCGCACCGAGGAGTCCGGCGCCTCCCCGGCCCACCGCCGGGCCCTCACCGCTCTCGGCGAAACCACCGTCACGCGAGCCTTCACCGGCCGCCCGGCACGCGGCCTCCGCAACGCCTTCATCGACCGCCACGACCGCTACGCCCCGACCGCCTACCCCGAGGTCCACCACCTCACCCAGCCCCTCCGGGCCGCCGCCGCCCGCCGCGAGGACCTCACCGCCATGCACCTCTGGGCCGGCACCGCCCACCACCTCGCCCGCGAGGGCGGTGCCGCCGACCTGACCCGCGCCCTGTGGCACGAGGCGCGACAGTGGAACGACTAGCGGCGCGGCTGTCGCTCAGGGGAGCAGGGCGGCCATCCAGGACTCGATGGCGTCGGGGGTGCGGGGGAGGGCGTCGGACATCAGGCGGGCGCCGTCGGCGGTGATGACGAGGTCGTCCTCGATGCGGACGCCGATGCCGCGGAGGGCGGGCGGGAGGGTGAGGTCGTCGGGCTGGAGGTAGAGGCCGGGTTCGACGGTGAGCACCATGCCCTCCTCCAGGACGCCGTCGAGGTAGGTCTCGGCCCGGGCCTTCGCGCAGTCGTGCACGTCGAGGCCGAGCATGTGGCCGCTGGAGCAGAGGGTGTAGCGGCGGTAGAGACCGGAGTCCTCGTGGAGGGCTTCGGCGGCGGAGACCGGAAGGACGCCCCAGTCGGCGAGGCCCTCGGCGATGACGCGCATGCCGGCGCGGTGGAAGTCGCGGAACGAGGCGCCGGGCCGCAGGGTGGCGATGCCGGCGTTCTGGGCGGCCAGCACCAGCTCGTAGACGTCGCGTTGGGCGGAGGTGAAGGTGCCGGAGAGCGGGAGGGTGCGGGTGATGTCGGCGGTGTAGAGGGTGTCGGTCTCCACGCCGGCGTCGAGCAGCAGCAGCTCGGAGGGGTCGAGCGGGCCGTCGTTGCGGATCCAATGCAGGACGCAGGCGTGCGCGCCGGAGGCGACGATGGTGTCGTAGCCGGTGCCGTTGCCCTCGGCGCGGGCGCGGGCGTTGAACGCGCCCTCCAGCCAGCGCTCGCCGCGGTGGTGGCGCAGGGCGGCGGGCAGGGCGCGGACCACGTCCTCGAAGCCGCGGGCGGTGTGGTCGACGGAGAGCTGCAGCTGCTCGACCTCCCAGGCGTCCTTGATCAGGCGCAACTCGGAGAGCGCGGAGGCGAGTTGGCCGTCGGCGGCGGAACCGGAGGCCGCGCGGCCGGCGAGGGCGTCGAGCACGGGGTCGACGCCCGCCACGATCCGGGTGGGGACGGAGCCGGTGAAGAGCTTGGGCAGGTCGTCGAGGTGGGCGGTGCGCAGGCCGGTGAGCCGGGCGGCCTCGGCGAGGTCGGCGCGCCGGCCGACCCAGAACTCGCCGTAGCGGCGGTCGCGGTAGAACTCGGCGCTGCCGTCGGCCCGGTCGGAGCGGGGGCGCAGGTAGAGGACGGGCTCGCCGTCGGGTTCGACCACCAGGACGTGGCCGACCTGCTCCTCGCCGGTGAGGCCGGTGAGGTGGGCGTAGCCGCTGTAGGGGCGGAAGCGGTAGTCGCAGTCGTTGCTGCGGACCTTCAACTGCCCTGCGGGGACGAGCAGTCGCTCGCCGGGGAAGGCGGCGGCGAGGCCGGCCCGGCGGGCCGGGAACCAGTCGTGCCCGGGGACGCGCCGGTCGGCGGGCAGCGGGGTGGCGGCCCACTGCCCGGCCATGAAGGCTTCCAGTGCGGGGGTGACGGGGAGGTCGTGGCTTCCGGTGTTCAGCTGCGGCTGGTCGGCCATTGTCGAGGGCTCCTCTGACCTGGGACAAGTTCATTACGGGGAAAGGGAGTTGCGCGGCCCGGGCGGGCCCGCAATGACACGGCTCGATAACGGTCCGGCCGCCTCATTGCGCAGTGCAATTTCACATTACTATGTTACGGGTCACACCTCAGAGTGGGCCAGACCCCCGGCGGCACAGATCCCCGTTGAGCGGCCCCCAGTTCCGGAGTTGCACATGAACAGGCGTACCCACGCCGCCCTCGCGGCGGCCATCGCGGCTTCCCTCACCCTCGGCCTCGGTGCGTGCAGCAGCAACAGCGGCGGCAGCGGAGACAACAACGGCGGAGACAAGGGTGTGACCACGCAGGGCAACGGCATCATCGGCGGCACGCCGGTGAAGGGCGGCACCCTCACCATCCTCTCCAACCAGGACTTCGACCAGCTCGACCCGGCCCGCAACTGGACCATGCCGGTGATGGACGTCGGTGTCCGAATGCTCTACCGGACGCTCACCACCTTCAAGGCCGCCCCGGGCGCCGAGGGCCTGAAGATCGAACCCGACCTGGCCACCGACCTGGGCACCCCCAGCGACGGCGCCAAGACCTGGACCTTCCACCTGAAGGACGGCCTCAAGTACGAGGACGGCACCCCGATCGTCGCCGACGACATCAAGTACAACGTCGAGCGGTCGTTCTCCCCGGAGCTGCCCGGCGGCCCGGACTACGCGGTGCGCTACCTGAACGCCCCGGCCGGCTACAAGGGCCCGCTGGGCGGCGAGCGGCTCGGCAAGGAGGCCATCGAGGTCCCCGACGCCAAGACCATCGTCTTCCACCTGAAGCGCCCGGTCGCCGAGTTCGGCTACACCGTCACGCTGCCGACCTTCGCGCCCGTCCCGAAGGCGAAGGAGGCCGGCGCCAACTACTCCAACCACCCGGTCTCCTCCGGCCCGTACAAGATCGAGAGCTACGACCGCGGCAAGCGCATGGTGCTGGTCCGCAACACCAACTGGGACCCGGCGTCCGACCCGGTGCGCAAGGCCTACCCGGACAGGATCGTGGTCGACCAGACCCTCAAGGGCTCCGGCATCGCCGACCGGTTGATCGCCGACCAGGGCGACGACAAGAACGCCATCTCCTACGTCGACCTGCTGCCCGCGAAGATCTCCGAGGTGCTCACCAACCCGGACGTCAAGGCCCGCCTGATCAGCGAGAACGCCGGCTGCACCACCATGCTCGACATGAACACCACCAAGGCGCCGTTCGACAACGCCAAGGTGCGCCAGGCGATGCAGTACGCGGTGGACAAGGAGTCCTTCGCCGCCGCGATGGGCGGCCCGGCGTTCAACGACATCGCCACCACCTACCTGCCGCCGGTGCTCACCTCCGGCGCCCCGGTCGACCACTTCATGATCAAGCCGGCCGGCGACCCGGAGAAGGCCAAGCAGCTGCTGGCCGAGGCGGGCCTCCCGAACGGCTTCGACACCGAACTGGTCACCTCCACCGGCGGCAAGCCGCAGGCCGAGGCGCTGCAGGCCGCGCTCAAGCGGGCCGGGGTGAACGTCACCATCACCACCGTCGACCCGACCGCCGTCAACTCCATCGTCGGCGACAAGGACAAGCAGCCCGGACTCACCCAGCTCGGCTGGTGTCCCGACTACCCGTCGGCCGCCACCTTCCTGCCGATGATCTACGACGGCCGCCTGATCAAGGACAAGGGCAACAACGGCAACATGACCCGGTTCAACGACCCGGAGACCAACGCCGAGCTCGACCGGATCGCCGGCCTGGACGACCTGCAGAAGGCCAACTCCGCCTGGCTGGAGCTGGACGCCAAGATCATGGACAAGTCGCCCGCCGTCCCGCTGGTGTGGCAGAAGAAGCCGCTGCTGGTCGGCTCCAACATCGCCGGCGCCTACGCCCACCCGGTCTGGGCCGGCCAGATCGACTACGCGGTCATCGGCCTCAAGTCCGTCAAGTAAGGCGGGAGTTCCCGATATGACCACCCCGCTCGCCCCGGCGCCGGCCGGGGGAGCGGGGGCCCCGGAGGCCGCCCAGGCCCCCGCCGCCCCGCCTCCCCCCGGGCCCTCGCCCTGCACCGCCTGCGCCGCCAGCGCACCGCGAGGATCGGCGCCGGCATCATCGCCTTCTTCGTGCTGGCCGCCCTGCTCGCCCCCGTGCTCACCGCGATCAGCGGCACCCGCCCGGACACCGTCGACAAGAAGGCCATCGACCCGTACCTCGGCGGCCTGCCCCGCGGCAGCCTGGGCGGCATCAGCCCCCAGCACTGGCTGGGCGTCGAACCGCTGCTCGGCCGCGACATCTTCGCCCGGCTGCTCTACGGCGCCCAGATCAGCCTGCTGGTGGCCTTCGCCTCCGCCGTGCTGATCACCCTGATCGGCACCGTCCTCGGCATCACCGCCGGCTACTTCGGCGGCCGCACCGACGCCGTGATCAGCCGCTTCATGGACGTCATGATGTCCTTCCCCAGCCTGATCTTCATGATCGCGCTGCTGTCGGTGGCCCGGGACGTCAACCGCGTCGTGCTGCTGATCGGCGTGATGTCCTTCTTCTCCTGGCCCTACATCGCCCGCGTGGTCCGCGGCCAGACCCTCTCGCTCAAGCACCGCGAGTACGTCGAGGCCGCCCGCGCCAGCGGCACCACCGACCTGCGCATCCTGTTCGGCGAGATCCTGCCCAACCTCACCGGCACCGTCATCGTCTACGTCACCCTCGCCATCCCCGGCCTGATCGGCACCGAGGCGGCGCTGACCTTCCTCGGCGTCGGCATCCGCCCGCCCACGCCCTCGTGGGGCCAGATGATCTCCGACGCGGTGCTCTACTACAAGGTCGACCCGATGTTCTTCATCCTGCCCAGCGCCTGCCTGTTCCTGGTGGTCCTGGCCTTCACCCTGGTCGGCGACGCGCTGCGCGACGCACTCGACCCGAAGGGCAGCCGGACGTGATCGGATTCCTGCTCCGCCGGCTCGCCGCGATGGCCGCCACCCTGCTGGTCATCTGCGCGCTCACCTTCGCCGTGTTCTTCCTGCTGCCGGCCGACCCCGCCGCCCAGTTCTGCGGCAAGGACTGCTCCACCGACCGGATCGAACTCGTCCGCCAGCAACTCGGCCTGGCCGACCCGCTGATCGTCCAGTTCGGCCGCTACGTCGTCGGCATCTTCGCCGGGCAGACCATGGGCAGCGGCCAGTACGCGGTCCACTGCGGGTTCCCCTGCTTCGGCTACTCCTTCCAATCCGCCCAGCCCGTCTGGGACCTGATGATGGACCGGCTGCCCACCAGCGTCTCGCTCGCCCTCGGCGCGGCCGTGCTCTGGCTGGTCCTCGGCGTCGGCGCCGGCGTGCTCTCCGCACTGCGCCGCGGCACCTGGCTCGACCGCACCCTGATGGTGGGCACCATCGGCATCGCCGCCCTGCCGGTCTACTTCACCGCGATGATCCTGCTCTACCTGGTCGTCAGCGTCGCCGGCGTCCTCCCCTACCCCCGGTACATCGCGTTCACCGAGAACCCCGGGCAGTGGGTCACCAACCTGATCCTCCCGTGGATCACCCTCTCGCTGCTGTACGCCGCCATCTACGCCCGGATGACCCGCAACTCCGTCATCGAGACGATGGCCGAACCGTACGTCCGCACCGCCCGCGCCAAAGGCCTGCCCGAGCGCCGGGTGGTCGGCAAGCACGGCCTGCGCCCCGCCCTCACCCCCGTCGCCACCATGCTCGGCATGGACCTCGGCGGCCTGCTGGCCGGCGCCCTCATCACCGAATCGCTGTTCAGCCTCCCCGGCATCGGCAAGCTCTTCGCCGACTCGCTGAACAAGTCCGACCAGCCGGTGATCATGGGCGTCACCCTGCTCGCCTCCTTCTTCATCGTCAGCTCCAACCTGGTCGTGGACCTGGTCTACGCCTGGATCGACCCGAGGGCGAGGCTCGCATGACCGAACCCCTGCTGTCCGTACGGGACCTGGCCGTCGAGTTCGACACCGCCGAAGGCGCCGTCCGGGCCGTGAAGGGCGTCGACTTCACCGTCGACCGCGGCCGCACCCTCGGCATCGTCGGCGAATCCGGCTCCGGAAAGTCCGTCACCTCACTCGCCGTCATGGGCCTGCACCGCGGCGCCACCGTCACCGGCTCCGCGAAGCTCGACGGCGTCGAACTCATCGGCGCCCCCGACGAACGACTGCGGCAACTGCGCGGCCGGAAGATGGCGATGGTCTTCCAGGACGCCCTCACCGCCCTCCACCCGTACTTCACCGTCGGCGACCAGATCGCCGAGGCCTACCGCCAGCACTTCGGCGGCAGCCGCAAGCGGGCCCGCGCCCGGGCCGTCGACGTCCTCGGCGACGTCGGCATCCCGGAACCCGCCCGCCGCGCCGACGAACACCCGCACCAGTTCTCCGGCGGCATGCGCCAACGCGCCATGATCGCCCTCGCCCTGTCCTGTGAACCCGACCTGATCATCGCCGACGAACCCACCACCGCCCTCGACGTCACCGTCCAGGCCCAGGTGCTCGAACTCCTGATGCGCCTGCAGCAGGAACGCGGACTCGGGATCGTCATGATCACGCACGACCTCGGCGTGATCGCCCGGGTCGCCGACGAGGTGCTCGTCATGTACGGCGGCTCCGCCGCCGAACAGGCCCCCGCCGACACCCTCTTCACCACCCCCCGACACCCCTACACCCGCGGCCTGCTCGACTCGCTGCCCCGACTCGACGCACCCGAGGACGCCGACCTGCGCTCCATCCCCGGCACCCCGCCCTCGCTGCTCGCCCCACCCGCCGGCTGCGCCTTCCACCCGCGCTGCCCGGTCTACGCCGCCGCGCCCGACGACCGCTGCACCGGCGAACGCCCCCCGCTGCGCACCGTCGCCACCGGCCACCGCAGCGCCTGCGTCCTCGATGAGGTGACCGCATGACCACCGAGACCCTGACGACCGCGGACCCCGCCGACCCCGGCGCACCCCGGGCCCTGCTCAGCGTCCGCGACCTCGGCATGACCTTCCCCGGACCGCGCGGCACCCTCCGCCGCCGCCCCGGCGTCCGCGCCGTCGACGGCGTCAGCTTCGACGTCCGCCCCGGCGAGACCCTCGGCCTGGTCGGCGAATCCGGCTGCGGGAAGTCCACCACCGGACGGATGCTGGTCCGCCTGCTCGACCCCACCGCCGGGACGGTCGGCTTCCGCGGCCAGGACATCACCCGCCTGCCGCAGGGCCGACTCCGGCCGCTGCGCAGCCAGTTCCAGATGATCTTCCAGGACCCGTTCGCCTCGCTGAACCCGCGGCAGACCGTCCAGCAGATCATCGCCGCGCCGCTGCGGGCGCAGGGCGCCTCCGCGGAGAAGATCCGCGGCGAGGTCCGCGACCTGGTCCGCCTGGTCGGCCTCGCGCCCGAACACCTGGAGCGCTACCCCCACCAGTTCTCCGGCGGCCAGGCCCAGCGCATCGGCATCGCCCGCGCGCTGGCCACCCGGCCCGAACTGGTCGTCGCCGACGAACCCGTCTCCGCGCTCGACGTCTCCATCCAGGCCCAGATCGTCGGCCTGATGGAACGCCTGCAGCGCGAACTCGGCGTCGCCTACGTGTTCATCGCGCACGACCTCGCCGTGGTCAAGCACATCAGCCACCGGGTCGCCGTCATGTACCTCGGCCGGATCGTCGAGATCGGCGAGAAGACCCAGGTCTACGACCACCCCGCTCACCCGTACACCAAGGCGCTGCTCTCCGCCGTCCCGCTCCCCGACCCCGCCGCCGAGCGCGCCCGCGAACGGATCGTCCTGCTCGGCGACCCGCCCAGCCCCGCCAGCCCCCCGCCCGGCTGCACCTTCCACCCCCGCTGCCCGAAAGCCCGGGCGATCTGCCGCACCGAGGCCCCCCTCCTCACCCTGAACACCCCCACCCGCCAGGTCGCCTGCCACTTCCCGGAAGCCTGAACGGGACCCTGACGACCCGTCAGCCGCGCGACGCCCACCCCCACACCTGCGCCGACATGGAGCCCCCACTGTGCGATCCACCCGAAAGACCCTGCTGGCCGCGGCGATCGCCGCGTCCCTCGCCGTGCCGTTCCTGCAGAGCACCCACGCCGCCGCCGCGGACCCGGCGCCCGCAGCCGCCGCCGCGGCGCCCACCGACCGGACCGCGTACGACGACGTCGATCACCTCGGGGCGGCGACCGAGCAGGTCGGGGCCGTCGCGCCCGCACCTGGCGGGGGGTCGCTGGGCGACGGGCACATTCCCGGCGCGCTGCCGTCGAAGGTCGGGCGGCCCGCGCCCACCGCAGCGCAGTCGGCGACCACCGCGGCCGGCGTGACCTGTGACGCGAGCGGGATGACCGGGCTCTCGCCGCAGGCCCTCGCCGAGTTCCTCGCCGACCCGGCCGTCACCGAGGAGTGCCTGCAGGGGGCCCTCTGGACGTGGGACGCCCGCTTCGCGACCACCATGGACGCCGCGCACGTCGCGGCGGTCGCCGCGAAGGCGGAGAGCCTGGCGGCGTCGAACGACCCGAACCTGTACCAGCTCTGGTACTTCCTGCACGCGGCCGTGTTCCACGACTTCTCGCACGCCGAGATCGACCTCACCACCGCGCCGACCACCACCGCCGTGCAGCGCGCCATCGACGCGTACCTGGGCAGCGCCCACGCCTTCGACCCGACGCCGGCCGCGGGCCTGGTGCTGCGGGAACTGGGCGTCGTGGCCGGCTCGACCGGCAACCGGGAACACAACCTGCCGCTGGTGAAGCGGGTGCTGGCGCAGTTCGGCAGCGGCACCGAGGTCGCCGGGTCCTGGGAGTGGGGCGGCGCCGCGCTCTCCGCGCTGAACATCAACTTCCTCGGCATCGGCAACCGCGACCAGGCGTTCACCGCCGCCGTCACCGCCGACGCCGACTACCGCGCCGCGTTCCGCGCGTTCGCCACGGCCGGCCACCTGAAGGGCAGCCAGAACGACTGGCTGGCCCGGGACGCGATGGGCGAGTACGGCCGGTTCGGGCAGATCGACGCGCTGAAGGCACAGCTCACCGGCGAGATCGGCGGCCTGCTGAACGACACCGCGGCGACCTTCGGCGAGTACTCGGCGCCGTGGATCAAGGTGGTCGGCTGGGCCAACACGTACGGCGTCTGCGCCCGGTTCGACGTCTGCACGGACCGGATCGAGGCCAGGCTCTTCCCGAACACCTACACGTACGACAACGGTGCGATCGAGGTGCACACCGGCCTCGACAAGGCCACCGTCGACCGGATGTACTACGCCAGCAAGCAGGTGAAGACCCAGTTCTTCCGGGTCCTGGGCACCGACGCGCCGCTGGCCGGCGACACCAACGGCACGCTGCACATCCACCTGTACGCGACCCGCTCCGACTACGAGGTGTACCACCCGCTGCTGACCGGGATGGCCACCAACAACGGCGGCATCTACATCGAGAACGGCGCGACGTTCTACACCTACCAGCGCACCAGCGCCGAGTCGTACCTGACGCTGGAGGAACTGTTCCGGCACGAGTACGTGCACTACCTCAACGGCCGCTGGGCGGTGCCCGGTTACTTCGGCGACCAGCGCTGGTACGCCGACGACCGGACCACCGCGATGGACGAGGGCACCGCCGAGTTCTTCGACGGCGCGACCCGCGACCAGGGCATCGAGGTCCGGCAGGCCCTGGTGGCTGCGCTCGCCCGGGACGAGGCGAACGGCATCCCGCGGATGACCGTCGACCAGCTCCTGCACGCCCGCTACGACGACGCGCCGGCGTTCCACTTCTACAACTACGCGGGCACCTTCTTCGAGTTCCTGTGGACCGCCCACCCCTCGCTGCTGCGCGAGATGTACGGCTACCAGCGGGCCGACGACCCGGCGGGCTTCGACGCCTGGCGCGCCCGGCTGGGCGCCGACGCCGGCCTGAACGCCGAGTACTCGGCGTTCCTCGACGCGCAGATCAAGAAGGTCGACCAACTCGACGTCCCCGCCACCGACTTCACCCCGAACGGATCCCTGCAGTACGCCTACCCGGCGGAGGTGCGGGCCGCGTTCGCCAAGGCCACCTACAACACCCCGGACTGCACCGACAACGGCGACTGGGACAACAAGCCGATGCGCTTCGTCTGCACCGGCCGGATCACCGCCAACCTCGCCGACTCCGGCAGCCCGGACCGGGTGTTCAAGGACATGTCCGCCACCGTGGACTACTTCGTCCTGGCCCGCACCAAGGGCGTCGCCAACAACCTCGACGACATGAACTGCTGGTTCGGCAAGGTCGAGGTCTGGCCCGGCGGCCAGGCCGGCACCGCCGACTACACCTGCGAGGGCCCGCTCCGCCGCTGAGCGAGCCGCCGCACCGATGCCCCCGCCCCGACCGGCCGTCCGACCGCTTCCGCGGCCGGCCGGGGCGGGACCACCTCCGGGAAAGGAACCACCGCGTGACCGCGCTGTCCTGGGACGGCTCCGCACCGCCGTCCGGCCGCACCGAGACCTCCCGCACCGTCGACGCCGGCCCGCTCGCCCTGCGGATCACCGCGATCGGCAGCGAGGCCGAACCGGCCGTCACCGTCACCCCACTCGACGTGCCCGGCACGCTGTTGATCGAGGCCCGCGGCACGGGGGCCGACCTCCGGCTGCGAGCGGAGTGGCAGCTGCCCTGCACCGGCGCCACCGGCTACTGGACACCGAACACCAACGCCCGATGGCTGCCCCCGAGTTGGGCGCTGCCCCGGGAGGCCTCGCTGCCCAAGGGAGCGCCCGTCGGCAGCCTGGTCGGGGCCGGCGACGCCGCGCTGTGCACCTTCGCGGTCGGCGAACTCGTGCGGCCCGTCACGATCGGCGAGGGCGCCGTCGAGGAGACCGGCCGCTACAGCTGGTGGGTCGAGCACGACGGCCCCCAGCTCAGCCTGCGCCTCGACCTGACCCGCCGCCACTTCGCCGACACCGTGCGGGAGTCCGCCGCCTGGTGGGCGACGCTCGCACCCGCACGCGACGTCCCCGAGGCCGCCTTCGAGCCGGTGTTCTGCACCTGGTACGCGCTGCACCTGGCGATGACCTCCGCCGACGTCGAGCAGCTCGCCGAACTCGCCGCCCCGCTCGGCTTCCGCTCGCTGATCGTCGACGACGGCTGGCAGACCGACGAACGCACCCGCTCCTACGCCACCACCGGCGACTGGGAGCCCGCCCCGAAGGACTTCCCGGACTTCGCCGGCCACGTCCGGCGGATCCAGGCGATCGGCCTCAACTACCTGCTGTGGCACGCCGTTCCGTTCGTCGGCGACCGCAGCCGGGCCGCCGAGCGGCTGGCCGGCCACACCCTCGCCCACCTGCCGCTGCTGGAGACCCACCTGCTCGACCCGCGCAGCGCCACCGTCCGCGCCCACCAGGTCGAACGGCTGGCCGCCGCCGTCGAGCAGCACGGCGTCGACGGCCTCAAGGTCGACTTCGTCGACACCTTCGCCCGCAAGCCGCCACCCGGCGCCGCCCCCCACACCGCCTCGCCGGAAGCCGACTGCGCCACCGTCGCGGAAGGCGTGCAGAAGCTGCTCGCCGAACTCGACGCCCGGCTGCGGGCCACCCGCCCCGAGGTCCTGGTCGAGCACCGGCAGGACTACCTGGGGCCCGGGCTGTGGCCCTACGCCACCATGGTCCGCGCCACCGACTGCCCGCACAACGCGGTGGAGAACCGGGTCCGCACCGCCGACCTGCGGCTCACCGCTGGCCCGCTCGCCGTGCACGCCGACCCGCTGACCTGGCACCCCGGGGAGAGCCCCGAGCAGATCGCGGTCCTGCTCCAGTCGGTGCTGTTCGCCACCGCCCAGGTCTCCGTCGACCTCGGCGCGCAGAGCGCCGAGCAGCTGACCGCCCTCGCCTTCTGGCTGAGCGTCATGAAGGAGCACCGCACCCTGCTGCAGCGCGGCGAACTCCGCCCGCACCGACCCGAGTTGGCCTATCCGCTGATCGAGGCGCGGCACGGCGCGCAGCTCGCCTTCGGCCGGTACGCCCCGCTGCCGCTGCGGGCCGCGGGCGACTGGGAGCTGCTGCTGGTCGCCAACGCCGACCAGGACACCCTGGTGCGGGTGGAGTTCGACCGCCCGCCCGGCGCCGTCGAGCTGCTGGTGCAGGACTGCCTGGGCGGCGCCGTCGCGCGGGCGCAGACCCCGGTCGGCGGCACGGAGCTGTCCGTCCGCGTGCCCACCGGGGGTCTGCTCACCCTGCGCCGGTAGCCGGAGCCGCCGGTCAGACCTCCAGCTCCGCCTCGATCTTCTTCAGCTGGTGCCGGGCCATCGCCAGGTTGGCCCGGCCCCGGTCGAGGGCGAGGTACAGGAACAGGCCCTTGCCGGTGCGGGAGGTCAGCGGCCGGATCAGGTGGTACTGGGTGGAGAGGCTGATCAGGATGTCCTCGATCGCCTCGTTCAGGTTGAGCAGCTCCATCGCGCGCAGCTTGGCCCGCACCACGTCGGTGTTGCCGGCGGCCGCGACGTTCAGGTCCAGGTCCGGTCCGCCGCCGATGGTGCCCAGCGCCATTCCGCTGTTGTAGTCGACCAGGGCGACGCCGATGGTGCCCTCGATCGAGCTCATGATGTCCTTGAGCGCGGTTTCCACAGCAGCCATTGTTTGCAAGTACCTCTTCCATGAGAGAAATTGACGGCCCGTCAGGTCCTTCGGGCGACGGGGGTGGTGCGCAGTGAGATGAGCGTCAGGGGTCAGAAGGACGTCCGGTCGAGGTCCGTGTCGGCGAGCGCGGCTATCCGCGCCCCGGCCCGCCGGGCTTCCAGGTGCAGTCGGCCGACGTTGGCCTGCGAGCCGGCCAGCAGGGTCAGCACGGTGTACGCGCCCGCGGCGTAGGTGGCGGTGTAGCCGCGCTCGCCGCGGGTGATCAGCTCGCGGAAGGCCCCCTGCCCGGTCGCCTCGGTGAGCCGGGAGCCCACGCCGAGCGCGGCGGCGGTCAGCGCCGCCACGCTCTCGCTCTCCAGGGCACTGGCGTCGTGCGCCACCACCAGGCCGTCGATGGTGGCGACCAGGGATCCGGTCAGGTGCGGGATGCGCGCCCGCAGGCCGCGCAGTTCGGCCTGCACCTCGGCTTCCGGCAGCACGGGGGTCCTCCTCGCGGTCAGTTGTCGAAACGTCCGCTTCATGACTGGGTCGGCGGGACGGGTCGGGCGGGCAGGGCGGTCACAGGGCCTCCAGAGCGGCGCGTAGTCGGAGCAGCAGGCCCACCTCCGGGTCCGAGGAGTCGTAGGAGCGCGGACCGGGCGGCAACAACACGTCCGGCAGCGCCGGTTGCGGCACGGAGGCCGGCGGCGGGTCGAAGGCGGCGGCGGGCTGCCGGGCCGTCAGCAGCCCGGCGGCGGCCAGCTGCCGGACGTCCAGCAGCGTGCCGAAGGTGGAGCGCCCGAGCAGCCGGGCCAGTTCGGGGGCGGTGCGGGTGCCGTCGGCGGCGGCCAGCAGCGCCTCCCGGCGGCGGCGCGGCACCGCGGTGCGGCGCACCGGGGCGGCTCCGGAGGCCAGCAGCGGCGAGCGGTCCAGCTCGGCGGACGGCCAGCAGGCGTCCAGCAGGGCGCGGCGGCGGCCGACCGCGCCGCGCAGTTCCAGCACCGACAGCGGCCGGGCCAGCCGGAAGACCGGATGGGCGGCCGGGTCGAAGCGCAGTTCGCCGACGTGCTGGGCGAGCGCGTCCTGGGCGGCGTCCAGGGTGGCGGTCAGGCGGGCGAGTTCGAGGGCGCCGGCGCCGATCAGACCGCTGTCGACCAGGTACTCGGCGAGCCGGCCGGCGCCCAGCAGCAGGCTGTCCTCCCAGGCGCGGACGCCGATCCGGCCGGCCCCGATCAGCAGGTGGCCGACGGTCGCGCCGCCCGGCGCCTCGGCGTGCACGACCAGGCCGCCCGCCAGGTGCACCGCGCCGTCCGGGCCGTGCAGCGCTCCGGTGGCGCCCTCCGCGGCGAGGTCGGTGAGCGCGGCCTCGAAGGTGGTGGCGGGCGCGCAGCTGGAGCGCCGGCGGCGGGGGAGCGGCGCGGCGTGCGCGCGCCGCGGCCGGGCCGCCGGGTCGGCCGGCGGCGGTGCGTCGGCGGCCGGTTGCGCCGAGCGCAGCGGCGAGGCGACCAGCAGCGGCGGCACCGTGGGCAGGGCGGTCGGCGGGAGCGGCGGCCGCGGCGGGACGGTGACGGCCGCGGGGGTGAGCGGCGGGGCGAGGGTCTCGGCGGGCCACATCAGGACAGCACCAGCCGGTCGGCGATCCCGGCGAGCCGGAGCCGGGCCATCGCCAGGTTGGCGGTGTCCCGGTCGAGCCGCAGGTAGAGGAAGACGTTGGCGTCGAAGGACGCGGGGACGAACCGGATCAGGTGGTAGTTGCCCGCCGAGGTGACGATGACGTCCTCGGCGGGCGGCGCCCCGGTGTCCGGGTCGGCGAAGGAGGGGGTCTGGGTGACCGCGCGGGCGAGCTCGGTGGCGTCCGCGGCCCCGGTCTCGTGGTCGCCGTCGGGGCCGAGTCCGGCGGTGCCTATGGCCAGGCCGTTGGTCCAGTCGACCAGGCTGACGCCCAGGGCGCCGGTGATCCCCATGGCTTCCGCAAGGCACTCTTCGATCCCGGGCACGAAGTGCGTTCCCTCCCCACCGCGGCAGGCACGGCGCGTCGCTGCCACCGCGCTCACCTGCGGTAGTCTGACCAGGACGCAACGCTACCGGCGCCGCCACGGGAGAGCGAGACTTTCCGGCATATCGCTCGGGCATATGCCCGAATACGCTATGGTGCCCGGCGGTTGAGCGGGAGTCAGTCCTGCTGCCCGGGCAGCTCGCGCAGCCGCGGGATCGGCGAGAACAGCACCCACAGCCCCGAGGCGAGCGCCCCGACGGCCGCGATCCACAGCGCAGGCCGCAGCCCGAGGGTGCTGCCGAGCAGCCCGCCGAGCAGCGAACCCACCGGGCGCACCCCGTAGTTGACGGCCTGGTAGGCGCCGGAGACCCGGGAGCGCAGGGCGTCCGGGATGCACGCCGCGAAGATCGTGCCCGCGGTGATGTCGAGGATCATCACGCCGACGCCGGACAGGAACTCCGCGCCGAACAGCAGCGCCGCGGCCGTGCCGGGCGACCCGCCGGCCAGCGGGATCAGCAGCAGCGGCGCGGGGAACGCCACCAGGCCGAGCAGGAATGCCGGTCCGACGCCGATCCGGGCCGCCAGCCGCCCGGTGACCGCCGCGCCGAGCAGCGTGCCGACCGCCGCGGCCGCCATCACCGCACCCAACAGGCCCGCGCTGAAGCCGAGTTCCTCGGTCGCGTAGAGCACGAACAGGGCCCCGATGACGAAGGTGAACAGGTTGACGGTGGCGGTGCCGAGCAGCGCCGCGAGGATCACCGGCGAGCGCCGGATCCAGCGCAGCCCCTCGGCGGCCGAGCCCCGGCCGGGCGCGGCGGGCGGCGGCTCCTCGGGACTGATCCGGCGCAGGAACAGCGCGGAGACCAGGAAGGACGCCGCGTCCACCACCAACGCCAGGGGCGCGGCCAGCAGTTGGACCAGCAGGCCGCCCAGGCCCGGGCCCGCCACGTAGGTGACCGCCCGGCTGCCGTTGATCAGCGCGTTCCCGCGCAGGTACTGCTCGGCGGGCACCAGGGCCACGAACAGCGGCGGGTTGCAGACGTGGAAGAACACCGACAGCGTGCCGGTGAGCAGCACCACCGCGTACAGCTGGGCCAGCGTCAGGACGCCCGCGGCGAAGGCGATCGGGACGGTCAGCAGCACGGCCGCGCGCCCCAGGTCGGTGGCGATCATCACCCGGCGGCGGTGCCCGTAGCGGTCGGCCCAGCCGCCCGCGTGCAGCGACAGCAGCAGGTACGGCAGCCAGCCGGCGGCGGCCAGGTAGCCCATCTGCGCGGCGTCGGCGTGCAGGGCGGAGACCGCGATCAGCGGGATCACCAGCAGGGTGATCTGGTCGCCGAGCGAGGAGACGGTCTGGCCGGTCCAGTAGCGGCGGAAGGCCGGTTCGTGGAGCAGCTCGGGTATCCGGCGGCGGAGGGCGCCGGCCGGGCGGGCCGGGTGCTGGTCCAGGGCGGCGGTCACGGCTGCACGTCCGTCGGGACGGCCAGCTGGATCAGCTGGACGGTGCGCGCGCCCGCGGGGCGCAGCGCCGGGTCGGTCAGCCGGTCCAGGTACGGACGGGTCAACTCCTGGATCTTCTCGTTCAGTTCGGCGAGTTCGGCAGCGGTGACGTGGACGGCGGTGTCGCCGAAGCCGGCGGCCTCGCGCCACTCGGCACGCTCCGCGGCGCGGTGCGCCAGCCAGGCCGTCGCCCGGGTGAAGTAGCCGTCCAGGACGGCCCGTTGCAGGGCGTCGGCGGCGGCGGCCTGCTCGGGGTCGGCGGGGAGGAGTCCCAGCTGGTGAAGGCGGCGGTCGCCCGCCAGGGCTTCTCCCGGCCGTGCCCGCCGCCCGCCTCCTCCACCAGGCCGTACTTGGCGAGCTGGCGCAGGTGGAAGGAGCAGCTCGCCACCGATTCGGTGCCGAGCAGCTCCGCCGCGCGGGTCGCGGTCAGCGGTCCCTCGCGGCGGAGCAGGCCCACCAGGGCCATCCGGGTCGGATGGGCGTACGCGCGCAGGGCGCGCGGATCGGTGAGCCGGATGGCCGGCGGCGGTTCGCTCATGTTCTAAAGCTAGCTTTAGAAAGAACTCTTTACAAGTTCTGGCTGGGCTAACCGCCGCCGGAATCAGCAGGTCAGGAGGCCGGACCCACCTTGACCGTGGTCAGCTTGCCGCCCTGCGTCTCCCGCACCACCTCGATCCGGGTGTTGGTGTCGGGCACCTTCACCCCCAGCTGCGGGATCGCCGGGTCGCTGTACACCCCGGTGCGGTCGTTGAACACCGGCACCGCCGGCTTGGCCGGAACCGCCGTCGGCACGCCCGCCTTGTGCAGCGTGAACGGGGTGGTCGGCTTGAGCGAGAAGGTCGCGTCGTACGGCTGCGACCGCCCGTTGGTGACCGTGCCGTCCGCGAACCGCTGCGCCTGCGGGCGGGCGTCGACCGGCAGGATCAGGCCGCCGCCGAGGTGGTCGACGGTGTTGTTGTCGCCGTACGCGGTGTCCCACAGCCACACCAGGACACCCTCCTGGTACGGGTAGGTGTCGATCACGTTGGCCTTGCCGGCGACGCCCGAGTAGCCGAAGTTGTACGGGCCGGTCTTCAGGAAGGCGCCGTAGCCGGTGTAGCGGCGGTTCTCCACCAGGTACGCCCGCGGGTGCTGCTTGACCGCGTCCTGGCCCTGGATCACCGAGAAGCCGACCTGGGTCCAGCCGCTGTCGCCGCCGCCCTCCGCGCCGTCGGCCAGCAGCACCGCGCCGCCCGCGGTCAGCGTGACCGCGTCGAGCAGCACGCCCTTGCCGTGGGTGTTGGAGTCCGAGGTGACGTGGAAGCGGACCTGCACGCTGCGGCCCGCGTAGGCGTCGAGCGGGACGTGCAGCCGCCGCCAGGCGTTGGAGGCGCCGGTCAGGCCTGGGGTGAGGGCCGTGGTGTCGCCGATCGGCTGCCCGTCGACGGTGCCGTGCAGCGGCGTCCAGCTCCTGCCGCCGTCGGCCGAGGCCTCCACGGAGAGGAAGTCGTAGTCCTGCTCGATGTCGTACCAGGTCGCCGCGTCCAGTGCGGCCGGCCCGGTGGCGCCGGTCAGGTCCACGGTGCGGGTCAGCGAGGCGTCCATGTTGTCGCCGGTGTCGCTCCACCACTGCCGGCCGCCCTCGAACGGGGTGGCCAGCGAGGTGGTGGTGGTGCTCGGCGGCAGGTGCACCAGGACGGCCTGCGCCTGGTCGGTGTGGTAGCCGCTCACGCCCAGGGTGTGGCTGGAGCGGGTCGCGGCCTGCGCCTCGTCGTAGTCGAGCCAGCCGAGCTGCAGCTTGCTCCACGCGTCCAGGTCGCCCGGGTACTCGCCGGTGGTGTTACGGCCCCGGCCCAGGTACGAGGCGGAGGACATCAGCGACCAGAAGCTCACCGAATTGTCGCCGCCGGTGGTCGGGTAGAGGTCCGGCAGGCCGATGTTGTGGCCGTACTCGTGCGAGAAGAGGCCCACGCCGCTGTTCTCGCCCGCCTGCACGTAGTCGTAGACGTACAGGCCGGAGTCGCCGACCGGTGCGCCGCCGATCCGGTTCCCGGCCGGACCGGTCTGCCCGGTCGGGTCGGGGAAGGTCCAACTGCGGTGCGCCCACAGGGCGTCCGCGCCCTGGGCGCCGCCGCCCCAGGTCTCGTCGACGCCGGCGTGCACCACGATCACGTTGTCGAGGTAGCCGTCCGGCTCGTCGAAGTCGCCGTCCTTGTCGTGGTCGTAGCGGTCCTGGGTGTCGTACTGCGCCAGTTCCGCCTTGACGTCGGCCGCGGACCGGCCCTTGGCGAGCTCGCCGTCGTACCAGGCCTTGGTGGCGTCCCGGACGAACTCCTGGGCCTGGGTCCAGGCGCCGCCGCCCTGCGGGCCCTTGTTGGAGCCGTAGCGGGCCTCGTTCCACGGCACCGTCACCCAGTCGGAGACGGTGCCCTGGATGTCGTAGCGCCCCGAGGACTGGGTGCGGTAGTAGTTGCGCATCGAGTTCGCGCCGGGCGTGTCGTCGAAGAACATCTTCTGGTAGTAGTCGCGGCCGAAGTCGCGCTCCCAGTAGGTGTGCGTGTCGCTCTTGTCCGGCTGCGGGATGGCGTTGTGCTTCGGGCCGGGGGTGCCGCCGTAGCGGGCCTGGCCGTTGTACTGGGTGGTGTCGTCGACCTGGTCGCCGAACTGGGCCAGGATCACGAACACCTTGTCGGTGCGCTGGGTGGCCAGCTGGACGTAGTCGTTGCCGACCTTCACCTTGGCCGGCGCCGACTTGCCGTTCTTGGCGACCGTGCCCTGGTTGACCTGCTCCAGGGCCTGCGCCTTGAGCGCCTGCCGGGCCTTCTCCTGCGGCGGCAGCGGCGACGGCGGGGCCTCCTGGCCGTCCGCGGCCTGCTGCACCGTCAACTCCGGTGCGGCGGTGGACGGCTGGGCGAACGCCGGGACGGCGGTCAGTGCTATCGCACTGGTCGTCAGCGCAGCCATGAGGGCTGTGGGGAGTCTGCGCAAGTGACCCGCTCCTTAAGCGGTGAACAACGGGAATGGTCGGTAATATTTCACATGTCATCCATTACAGGGAAGGGGTCGCACCCAACTCCCTTCTCAGGAAGTCGAGTTCCACCGCGGCCACCTGCTCCAGCACCCCGTTCGGCGTCATGTGGCTCACCCCCGGCAGCGGCAGCACGCTGTGCGGGCGGCCCGCCCGGGTCAGGGCCTCGGACAGCAGCAGGGTGTGCGAGGGGTGCACGTTGTCGTCCGCCAGCCCGTGGATCAGCAGCAGCGGGCGGCTCAGCCCCGGCGCGTCGTCCACCAGGCAGTCCGCCGCGTACCCCTCCGGGTTGTCCTGCGGCAGCCCCAAGTACCGCTCCGTGTAGGCCGTGTCGTACAGCCGGAAGTCGGTCGGCGGAGCGCCCGCGCTGGCCGCGTGGAACACGTCCGGGCGGCGCAGCACCGCCAGCGCGGCGAAGTACCCGCCGTAGGACCAGCCGCGCACCCCGACCCGCTGCAGGTCCAGGTCCGGGTGCTCGGCGCCGAGCGCCCGCAGCGCCGCCACCTGGTCGTCCAGTGCGACCTGGGAGAAGCGGCGGAAGATCGCCCGGGTGAAGTCCGGCGAGACGAACGGGGTGCCGCGGTTGTCCACCGTCACCACCGCGAAGCCCTGGTCGGCCCACCACTGCTTGGGCTGCCAGCGGCGCGGCTCGTTGGCGACCACCTGGGCGCCCGGGCCGCCGTACACGTCCAGCAGCACCGGCAGCCGGCGGCCGGCCAGGTGCCCGCGCGGGTACAGCACCGCGGTGGGCAGGCCGTGTTCGGTCACCCGGGCCAGCAACGGGCGTGGGCGGTACGGCAGTTCGGCCGCCAGGTCGGGGAAGGCGGTGTGTCCCGCGGCGGTCCGCAGCTCGCGGCGGATGCCGTCCGGGGTGGCCGAGGTGAGCAGCAGCACGCCCTCGCCGTGCGCGGCCACCGCGTGCACGCCCGGGCCCTCGGTGAGCTTCTCCGGCGCGCCGGTGTCCGGGTCGAGCAGGAACACGTGCTGGTCGGCCGGGTCGCCGTCGCCGGCCTCGATCAGCAGCCGGCCGTCCCGCCAGGGGCCGACCACCCGGCGCACCTGCAGCCGCTCGTCGGTGAGGATCTTCCCGTCCAGGGCCACGCCGCGGGCCGCCGGGGTGTCCGCGGAGGTCAGCACCCGGCCGTCGGCCAGCCGCAGCGGCGTGCCCGGCAGCGGGTCCACCCAGAACTCGTCGACGGTGCGCGAGAGTTCACGCGTTGCGCCGGTCGCCGGGTCGGCGCTCAGCAGCAGCACGTTCTGCTGCAGCCGGTCCGCGACGGTCAGCAGCAGCTCGCCCTCGCCGGCCCAGTCCGCCGCCGTCAGGTAGGGGTAGGCGTGCTCGTCCCAGCGCAGTCGGACCCGGCCGCCGTCCAGCCGCAGCACCCACAGCTGGACGTCCGCGTTCGGGCCGCCGGCCTGCGGGTAGGCGAAGGACTCCGGGGCCCGCTCCGGGTGCGCCGGGTCGGCGAAGTGCCGCAGCGGCAGGGCGGACTCGTCCACCCGGGCGGCCAGCAGCGCGGTCCCGTCCGGCGACCACCAGTGGCCGCGGGTGCGGCCCAGCTCCTCCTGTGCGGCGAACTCGGCCACGCCCCACAGTGCGCCGTCCGCGGGGCTGAGCCGCCCGCCCGGGGTCAGGTGCAGCGCGCCGTCCGCCACGTACGCCACCGTCGTGCCGTCCTGGTTCGGGCGGGGGTCGAACGCGGGTCCGGCGAGCGGGAGTTCGGTGCAGGCGCCGGTCGCGGTGTCGCAGCGGAAGACCCGGCCGTCCAGCGCGAACACCGCGGTGGCCAGGTCCGCGGTGGCGGCGAACGAGCCGATACCGGGCGCCCACAGCCGGATCCGCTCGCGCAACCGGCGCTCCAGCGGCGGGAGTTCGGAGGTCTCGCCGGTGCGGTGCGGGTCGATCGCCGCCGGGTCGGCGACCATCCGCTGCTGCCCGCTCGCCAGGTCGTGCAGCCAGAGGCGCTCCACCGGGTCGGTCGGACCGGTGGAGCGCAGGAACAGGGCGCGGGTCGCGTCGGCCGCGAGGGTGACGGCGCGGGGCGAACCGTAGCTGAAGCGGCCGGTGGCGGCGCTCAGCGCGAGGTAGGGGTCGGTGTGAGTCACCCGCCGATGGTTGCCGTGCCGGGGTCGGTTCGGCTAGAAGTATGCAGTGTGAAATGTCACACAGCATGGAGAGGGTGGCAATGACGAATCCGGGGAACCAGGCGGCCGCACCCGCGCCGCTGAGCGGCAGCAGCACGCTGTTCGGCCTCGACCCGGGCATCGCGCACCTCAACCACGGCTCCTACGGGGCCGTGCCGGTACCGGTCCAGCGCCTGCAGGCGAAGCTCCGCGCCGAACTGGAACGCGACCCCGACAACTTCTTCCAGGACGCCCCCGACCGGATCGGCCGGGCCCGCGCCGAGATCGCCGCCGCCCTCGGCGGCCACCCCGACCGGCTCGCCCTGATCACCAACGTCACCGAGGGCGTCGCCGTCGCACTGGACTCCGTCCCGCTCGCCGAGGGCGACCGGATCCTGGTCACCGACCACGGCTACGGCGTGGTCACCCGGGCCGCCGAACGGCGCGCCGCGGAGAGCGGCGCCCGCGTCCACTGCATCCGGATCTCCCCGCACACCCCCGACGAACAGGCCGTCGCCGAACGGGTGCTGGCCGCCGTCACACCGCGCACCAGGGTCGCCGTCCTCGACCTGGTCAGCTCGCCCACCGCCCGCGCCGTCGCCACCCCCGCGCTGCTCGCCGACCTGCGCGCCCGCGGCGTCACCACCGTGGTCGACGCCGCGCACGCGCCCGGCGCCCTCCCCGTCGACCTCGGCGGCGCCGCCGGCGGCGCCGACTTCTGGGTCGGCAACCTGCACAAGTGGGCGTTCGCCCCGCGCGCCGCCGGCGTGCTCGCGGTCGACCGCCCGTGGCGCCCCCGGGTCCGCCCGCTGACGTTCTCCTGGGAGCACGACCGCGGCTTCCCCTGGCGGGTCGAATGGCGCGGGACCTTCGACTACACGCCCTGGCTGGCCGCCCCCGCCGGCTTCGCGCTGCTGGACCGCATCGGCGCCGACCAGCTCCGCGCGCACAACGACCGGCTGGCCGCCCACGGCCAACAGCTGCTGGTCGAACGGGCCGGCCTGCGGGCCCTCCCCGCCCTCCCCGGCCTCGGCATGCGCACCGTCCGCCTCCCACCCGGGGTCGCCGAGCACGAGCACGCCGCCAAGGCCCTGATGGTCGCCGTCCGCCGCACCCTCGCCACCCGGATCGCCGTCCGACCCTGGCAGGGCGGCGGCATCCTCCGGATCAGCGCCCAGCTCTACAACCGCCCCGAGGAGTACCTCCGCCTCGCCGACGGCCTGGCGAAACTGATCACCCGTTAGCCGCGGCGGCGGGGGTCTGCGCCGCCAGGTTGAGCGCGATGTCGATGATCATGTCCTCCTGGCCGCCGACCAGGCGGCGGCACTCCACCAGGATGCCGATCTCGGTCGCGGGCGTCGACGGGGCCTTCATCGCCTCCCGGGCCGACCCCGGCCGCAGCGTCGCCGCCCGGACGGCGAGGCCGCCGTCGCCCGCCACAAGGACCGTGCGGCCCACAGGAGTTGAGCAAAGAAGTACTCCCGCCGCCACCTTCGGGGTGACAACGGGAGTGTGTCGGCTCCGCGGCCCGGCTAGCGCGTGGCGCGGAGCTCCTCCAGCAGCATGCCCTGGTCGGCGAGCAGCTCGGTGAGGATGCGCCGCGCGGTCCGCAGCAGTTCGGCGACGTCGGCGCCGGCCAGCGCGTAGACCACGGTGGACCCTTCGCGGGTCGCGGTGACCAGGCCGGAGCGGCGGAGGATGGCGAGCTGCTGGGACAGGCTGGACGGTTCGATGTCCAGTTCCGGCAGCAGGTCGCGGACGGGCGTGGGCCCGGCCTGGAGCAGTTCGAGCACCCGGATTCGGACCGGGTGCCCGAGCATGCGGAAGAACTCGGCCTTGGCCTGGTACAGCGGTACGGGCATGCTTCCTCCCCTTCCCGGCGGCCTGCGGGCCGCCGTCCCGCGCTCAGACCTCCAGCGTCGACTCGATCCGCTTCAACTGGTGCCGGGCCATCGCCAGGTTGGAGCGGCTGCGGTTGAGCGCGAGGTACAGGAACAGGCCGCGGCCGCTGGACGTGGTGAGCGGCCGGATCAGGTGGTACTGCCCGGTCAGCGTGACCAGGATGTCCTCGATGCCGTCCTCGTGGAGGTTGAGCATTTCCATCGCCCGCATCTTCGCACGGACCAGATCGGTGTTGGCGGCCGCCGCCACGTTCAGATCGATCTCGCCGCCGTCGCCGAGCGTGCCCAGCGCCATGCCACTGCCGTAGTCCACCAGGGCCACGCCGATGGCTCCCTCAATGGTCATGGCTTCCTTGAGCGAGGTCTCCAGATTGGCCATCGCCTGTTCTCCTGTCCTGCCGGGGTCGGTGGCACGACTGTAGGAACGAGATCGCACGACATCCGACTGTTGATCGGAATCCTTCGATGCTGTCCAGGTTCTGATCGCGGAGCGCCGTTCTGGCGATCGGTTGAAGACATTTGCAACTCAGGATGTGAGCAGTTCGCTCGAACGTGATTTCTGCGGCCGCCGCCGGGGAACGGTGCGCACACGTGACGGGGCCCGGGAGCGGTATCCAGCTCCCGGGCCCCTGAGGTGCCACCCAATTGCTCTGCGCCGGCACGTTTAAGGTCGAGGGTCACTCTCACGACGTCGTGCTTTGCCATTGAAGCTACCGCGCCACGGGAGAGGCGCAGGCGGGAGTCGAACCCGCATCCGACGTTCACGGCCCTCGACCGGTCGATCCGGCGCTCGGCGGCGAATGCTGAGACTTGAGCGAGAGTCTGAGATTGACGGGGCTGCCTCTGCCGCTTGGGCTACCCCGGCACGTGGTGCCGGGGGAGGGATTCGAACCCCCACTGGTCCCCGATGTCAGCTTCAACTTCAGTGTCAGCTTGCGCTCTTCGCGCCACCCCCGGTCTCACCCGGGGGAGATCGTGGGGCTACCCGAACAGGTAGCCGAAGACGGCGTCGCCGACCCGCCGGTCGGTCACCTCCGCCGCGTTGGCCTCCTCGCGGGCGAACTGCACGGCCTGCTGCAGCTTCTCCACCCGCTCCAGCAGTTCGTTGACCCGCCGCGCCGGGAGGGCACCGGAGAACTTCACCGTCGTCCAGTACCCGACCGCGATGTCCTCGTAGTAGACCTCGACCTGCGCCGGGTGCTTCTCCGTCGCCTCCGCCTTCACGTGGTTGCGCGGCACCTTCTTGGTCCGGATCGTCCGCACCGCCTCGGTCTTCCACGCGTCCGTCGACGGGTCGAGCGACCAGGACTCCGCGGCGTCCAGCACCGGGAGCTTGCGGACGAACGTCCGAAGGTCCGTCAACTGCTTCTCCAGGAAGAGCAGGTACGTCACGGGCGCGTCCGCCACCAGCGTCCGCCCGTCCACCACCACGTCGGCCCGGGCCTCGGTGTTCGCCCAGTCCTTGGTGGCCGTCACGTCGAACAGCCTGGTCAGCGTCCCGGCGGTGGCACGCAGCACGTCCTCCGCCTTGACCTGCACACGGGTGGACTCGGGGGGCAACTGCTCGCCCTCCTCGTCCTTGGGCTGGTACGTCCGGGACAGGCCCGCCAGCAGCGCGGGCTTCTGCAGGTCCTGGTGGGACTGCGTCAGCTCCTGGAACGACTTCGACTTGACGCCTTTTTCCACGGCGATGATCTGGTTCAACTTGGCCACACCCCGGACGCTAGCGGCACACCCGTTCGACCGTCACCGGGTTTTCCGGCCGGGCCGCACTCACCGTCGGCAGCCGTCCCGTCACGCTCCGGGCCCGCCCCCGAAGTGCCGGGAAAGTCTGCTGTTGATGTCACTCCGGACGGGTAATCTCAGGCTGAGATGCTCGATCACCATACTCCACACACCTGCTGCGCCCCGTCGCCCCCCAGGGCCACGGCCCCGCAGCCGCAGGCGTCGCCGTCTGCGTTCTCGTCCAGCCACACTCACGGGAAGAACAGGTGACGCCAGTGCCCGGCACTCCCATGCCCGAAGAAGAGCAGCTCAGCCCGGCCGAGCGGTACGCCGCCGCGCGCGAGCGCGCCAGGGTGCAGGCGACGGCCCTGTACGGCTTCCAGCAGTTGTACGACTTCCCGCTCGACGAGTTCCAGGTGAAGGCCTGCGAGACGCTGGAGAGCGGCAAGGGCGTCCTGGTCGCCGCGCCGACCGGGTCCGGCAAGACCATCGTCGGCGAGTTCGCCGTGCACCTCGCCCTGGCCGGCGGTCTGAAGTGCTTCTACACCACGCCCATCAAGGCGCTGTCGAACCAGAAGTACGGAGACCTGGTCAAGCGCTACGGCGCCGCCAAGGTCGGCCTGCTCACCGGCGACAACTCGGTGAACGGCGACGCGCCGGTGGTGGTGATGACCACCGAGGTGCTGCGCAACATGCTGTACGCCGGCTCCAGCGCCCTCGACGGCCTCGGCTACGTGGTGATGGACGAGGTGCACTACCTCGCCGACCGGTTCCGCGGCGCGGTCTGGGAGGAGGTCATCATCCACCTTCCCGAGTCGGTGACCCTGGTGTCGCTGTCCGCGACCGTCTCCAACGCCGAGGAGTTCGGCGACTGGCTGGACACCGTGCGCGGCGGCACCGAGGTGATCGTCTCCGAGCACCGCCCCGTGCCGCTCTGGCAGCACGTGATGGCCGGCAACCGGATGTACGACCTGTTCGCCAGCCCCGACCGGGACGGCCGCCCCAAGGGCAGCCTGAAGAACCCCGCCAAGGCGGTCAACCCCGAACTGGTGCGCCTGGCCCGCTCCGAGGCCGACCGCGGCCGGGACCGGTTCGCCCGCGGCCGCGGCCGCTCGATGCCCGCCGGCCGCCCCGGCCGGATCTGGACGCCCGGCCGGGTCGACGTGATCGACCGGCTGGACGCCGAGGGCCTGCTGCCCGCGATCACCTTCATCTTCAGCCGGGCCGGCTGCGAGGCCGCCGTCCAGCAGTGCCTCAACTCCGGCCTGCGGCTGAACCGGGAGGCCGACCGCCTGACGGTCCGCCAGTTCGTCGAGGAGCGCTGCCGCGACATCCCCGACGAGGACCTGCACGTCCTCGGCTACTACGAGTGGCTGGACGGCCTGGAGCGCGGCATCGCCGCCCACCACGCCGGCATGCTGCCGCGGTTCAAGGAGGTCGTCGAGGAACTGTTCGTCAAGGGGCTGGTCAAGGCGGTCTTCGCCACCGAGACGCTCGCCCTCGGCATCAACATGCCCGCCCGCTCGGTGGTCATGGAGAAGCTGGTCAAGTGGAACGGCGAGACCCACGCCGACATCACCCCCGGCGAGTACACCCAGCTCACCGGCCGGGCGGGCCGCCGCGGCATCGACGTCGAGGGCCACGCCGTGGTGCTCTGGCAGCGCGGGCTCGACCCGGAGGCGCTGGCGGGCCTGGCCGGCACCCGCACCTACCCGCTGAAGTCCTCGTTCCGGCCCTCGTACAACATGGCCGTCAACCTGGTCGGCCAGTTCGGGCGGCACCGCTCCCGCGAACTGCTGGAGACCTCCTTCGCGCAGTTCCAGGCCGACCGCTCGGTGGTCGGCATCTCCCGCCAGGTGCAGCGCAACGAGGAGGGCCTCGACGGCTACCGCGAGTCGATGACCTGTCACCTCGGCGACTTCGACGAGTACATGGGCCTGCGCCGGCAGCTCAAGGACCGCGAGAACGAACTCGCCCGCGAGGGCTCCACCCAGCGCCGCGCCGCCGCGATCGAGGCCATCGAGCAGCTCAAGCCGGGCGACATCATCCACGTCCCCACCGGCAAGTTCGCCGGCCTCGCGCTGGTCCTCGACCCCGGCCTGCCGCCGGTCAGCCGCAACGGGCACGGGCGCGGCGGCCCCCGCCACCCCGACTTCCAGGACGGGCCGCGCCCGGTGGTGCTCACCGCCGAGCGCCAGGTCAAGCGCCTCGCGATGATCGACTTCCCGCACCCGGTCGCCGCCATGGACCGGATGCGCATCCCGAAGTCCTTCAACCCGCGCAGCCCGCAGTCCCGCCGCGACCTCGCCTCCGCCCTGCGGACCAAGGCCGGACACCTGGAGCCCGAGCGCTTCCGCAAGGGCCGCGCGGCCGCCGCCGACGACCCCGAGATCAGCCGGCTGCGCACCGCGCTGCGCCAGCACCCCTGCCACGGCTGCGACGAGCGCGAGGACCACGCCCGGTGGGCCGAGCGCTACCACCGCCTGCACCGCGACACCGACCTGCTGCAGCGCAAGATGCGCTCCCGCACCCACACCATCGCCCGCACCTTCGACCGGGTCTGCGGCCTGCTCACCGACCTCGGCTACCTGCAGGGCGACACCGTCACCGCCGACGGCAAGCGCCTCGCCCGGCTGTACGGCGAACTCGACCTGCTCGCCTCCGAGTGCATCCGGGAAGGCGTCTGGGACGGCCTCGCCGCCGCCGAACTCGCCGCCTGCGCCTCGGCGCTGGTCTACGAGGCCCGGCAGTCCGACGACGCCGTCGCCCCGCGGGTCCCCGAGGGCGGGGCCAAGGAGGCGCTCGGCCGGATGATCCGGATCTGGGGCCACCTCGACGCCCTGGAGGAGCAGCACAAGATCTCCACCGCCGAGGGCGTCGGCCAGCGCGAACCCGACCTGGGCTTCGCCTGGATCGCCTACCGGTGGGCCCTCGGCCACGACCTGGACTCGGTGCTCCGCGACGCCGACATGCCGGCCGGCGACTTCGTCCGCTGGACCAAGCAGCTGATCGACGTGCTCGGCCAGATCCAGGACGCCGCGGGCGAGAACCTCGAACTCCGCCGGACCGCCCGCAAGGCCGTCGACGGGATGCGGCGCGGCATCATCGCGTACTCCTCGGTCGGCTGACCGCCCGCCCCGCAGCCGTCCGGACGCTGGGCGCCGGGCCCCGCCGCCCCCTCGGGCGGCGGGGCCCGGCGTCCGTTCGAGTGGCCGGGGCAGGTGTGCACGGCGCAGCCTGGACGAGGGGGCCGACGCGCTGCGAGGAGTGGGCCCATGGCCGCGGAAACCATCGACGTACTCGTGGTCGGCGCCGGGCCGGTCGGCCTGACCGCCGCCGCCGAACTGCGCCGGCACGGCGTGCACTGCCGGATCGTCGACCTGCTCACCCGGCGCCAGCCCTACGCCAAGGCCGTCGGCATCCAGCCCCGCACCATGGAGGTGTGGGAGGCGATGGGCCTGATCGGTCCGGTCCTGGACGAGGCGCTCCCGCTGCACGGCCAGCTCGGCTTCACCGCCGGCACCCCCGGCCCGCGCACCGTCCTCGACCTGCCCGCCGACATCCCCTACCGGTTCGCCGCCCTGCCGCAGTACACCACCGAACGGCTGCTCACCGAGCACCTGGCCGCCCTCGGCACCCGCATCGAGCGCGGCGTCGAGGTGACGGACCTTCAGCAGGATTCCGAGCACGTCGAGGTGACGCTCTCCGACGGCCGCACCCTGGCCGCGCGGTACGTGATCGGCTGCGACGGCGCGCACAGCAGGGTCCGCAAGGGCGCCGGGATCGCTTTCGAGGGCGACGCCTTCCCCGAGCAGTACATGCTCGGCGACGTCGAACTCGACTGGGACCTGCCCGCCGGGTACGCCGTCCGCGCCACCGGCCACGACCCCGGCGACGCGCTGGTGGCCGTCCCGCTGCCCGGGCGCCGCCGGTACCGGATCTCCTCCCGGGTGGCGCCCGAACTCGCCACCGCCGGCGGTCTCGCCCACGGTCTGCAGGGCGGCGAGGGCCCGGGCCTGCACCATCTGCAGACCGTCCTCGACCGGCTCTCCCCGCAACCCGTCACCGCGAGCGCGCTGCGCTGGTCCTCGACCTTCCGGATCAGCCACCGGCTCGCCGACCGCTACCGGGCCGGGCGTCTGTTCCTGGCCGGCGACGCCGCGCACATCCACCCGCCGACCGGCGCGCAGGGCATGAACACCGGCATCCAGGACGCCCACAACCTGGCCTGGAAACTCGCCCTCGCGGTGCACGGCCTGGCCGCCGACGGGCTCCTCGACAGCTACCACGCCGAACGCCACCCCGTCGGCGAAGAGGTGGTCGGACGCACCGTCAGACACGCCCGCGAGGGCCTCCCCGACCTCACCGCCAACCTGCTGCGCGAAGCCCAACTGCTGATCTCCTACCGCGACAGCCCGCTCACCGACCCCTCCGGCTCCGGCGACCGCGCCCCCGACTGCAGCGGACTGCGCCGCCCCCTCGCCGGCTACCCGGCCCGGCTCTTCGACCTGCTCCGCAGCCCCCGCCACACCCTGCTGCTGCACGCCGGCCCCACCACTTCGGCGGCCACCCTGCGCGCCGCCGCCGCCGCGGCCCGCGCCGCCGCCCACGACCTGCTGGACGTCCACGTGCTGCTCGCCCCCGACGCCACGGCCCGCCCGGAGGACCTCCAACTCCCTTACCTGCACGACCCGCTGGCCACCTTCCAGCACACCTACGCGCCCCACGACGGGGAATCCGTGCTGATCCGCCCCGACGGTCACCTCACCGCCCGGCTCCCCGCCGCCGACCCCGCCCCGATCGCCTCCGCGCTGCGCCGGACCTTCGCCGCACCGTAGCGGCGGTCCCGGCGACGGCGGCGGTCAGACCAGGGCGGTGACCAGCAGGGCGAAGGCGGCGACGATGACGGCGACGCGGCCGTAGTGCAGGCGGTCCCAGCGCTCGTGCTGCTCCCGCCAGTCGGCGGGCCGGTCCTCCGCGGTCCAGGTCTTGCCCCGGTTGTTGATCGGGACCAGCAGCAGGACCGACATCAGCACGCTGAGCAGCAGCAGGGCGCCGCCGGTGACGACGAGCCCGGCACCGGGCCGGTGCCACCCCGTGGCGGCCCAGACCACGACCAGGGCGAGCGAGCCGATGTACCAGAACGGCATCAGGGCCCCGAGCATCCGGCCCCCGTGGGCGCGGCCGAGCACCAGGGCGTCGTCCGGGAGGGCGTTGAGGATCCGGTTGACGACGAATGCGACGCAGAACTCCACCCCCACCAGCAGGCCGACGGCCACCGTGGTGAAGACCTGAAGTGCGTGGAACATGACGACCCCTCCGAGATCCAGCGCTGAAAGCTGACGTGCCAAAGGTAGTTCTATCGATGCTCAATTGTCTAGCGCCGCTAGAATCCTGATCGACCGCCTCACCGCCGCGAGCGTGCGGCGGCGGGTGGGACCGGGCCGGTGGAGTTGCGGGTGATGAGCTCGGTGGCGAGTTCGACGTGGAGGGCTTCGACGGTGGTGCCCTCGATCAGCCGGAGCAGCAGGCTGACGGCGAGGCCGCCGAGCTCCTCGAGGGGCTGGCGGACGGTGGTCAGGGTGGGGATCGAGGTGCGGCTCAGGTAGTCGTCGTCGAAGCCGGCGATGGAGACGTCCTCGGGGACGCGCAGGCCCCGTTCGTGGGCGGCGCGGAGCGCGCCGACGGCGGCCTTGTCGTTGAAGGCGACCAGCGCGGTCGGCCGGTCGGGGAGGTCGAGGAGGCGTCCGGCGGCGCTGTAGCCCCAGTCGCTGGTGGGTTCGATGCTGGCGACGAGTTCGGGCGGGATGAGGACGCCGACCTCGGCGAGCGCGGAGGTGTGGCCGGCGAAGCGGGAGGTGCTGGCGAGCCAGTCGCCGGGGCCGTTGATGATGCCGATCCGCCGGTGACCGAGGGCGGCCAGGTGGGCGGTGAGGTTGCGGGCGCCGGTGAAGTGCGAGGCGGAGACGGCGGCGATGTCGCGGGGTACGGGGGTGCGCGGGTCGATGACGACGAACGGGAAGTCCTGCCGCCGCAGCCGCTCCAGCTCCTCGCCCTCCTCGACCGGGAGGATCAGCAGCGCGCCGGCCAGGTCGCGCCGCCTGGGCAGTTCGGCGAGGGCCCCGTTGTGCCGGGTGGAGCCGCCGGCGCTGAGGATCAGCTCCCGCCCGTGCCGTTCGAGGGTCTCGGCGACGGCGGTGACGATGGTGCCGAAGTAGTCGGTCAGCAGGTACGGACAGCGCACGAAGACCGCGCCGGGCCGGGCGGTCCGCTTCGCCGCGGGTTCGGGCGTGCCGAGCCGGTCCATCGCGTCGCGGACGGCGGCCCGGGTCTCGTCGGCGACCACGGCCTGACCGGTGAGGACCCGGGAGACCGTGGCGGGCGAGACGCCGGCGGCGGCGGCGATCTCCCGGACGGTGACCCGCGAGGATTTCGGTCTACCCATTTGTTTCAGCCTTTTGTTTCATGAAACTGAGCCTACATCACTTACCTGGCAAGGGCTGCAGGAATCTTGACAGGGAGAAGCGGGGTGCCGTTTCCTGAACGCGAGGCGAGGAATTCAGAAATGTTTCATTATGTTTCATGAAGGGTGAGAGAGCGATGTCCCGACGCACGCTCGGTGCCGCCACGGCCGTTGTCCTGGCCCTCGGCCTGATGGGCGCGGCCCCCGCCGCACCCCCCGGACAGGCCGGGTCCGCGGTCAAGGTCTGGGTCACCACCTCCGACGGCGCCGAACAGCTGCACCAGCGCGAGCCCGTGGCGTTCCACCAGGGGGCGTCCCCGCGCACCACCATCACCGTCGACCCGACGCAGACCTTCCAGAGCATGGACGGATTCGGCGCCTCGATCACCGACTCCTCGGCGGCCGTTCTCACCGCGCTGCCCCCGGCCGCCCGCGAGGACGCGATGCGCCGGCTGTTCGACCCCCGGCAGGGCATCGGCGTCAGCATGGTGCGCCAGGTGATCGGATCCTCCGACTTCACCGCCGCCCCGCAGCACTACACCTACGACGACGTGCCGGCGGGCCGGACCGACTTCGGCCTGCGCCACTTCTCGATCGCCCACGACGAGCAGCAGATCCTCCCGCTGCTGCGTCAGGCCCGGCGGCTCAACCCGGAGTTGAAGGTGGTCGCGACCCCGTGGAGCCCGCCCGCCTGGATGAAGACCAGCGACTCGCTGCTGGAGGGGCGGCTCAAGGACGACCCGGCGGTCTACCAGGCCTACGCCCGCTACCTGGTGAAGTTCGTCCAGGCGTACGCCGCGGCCGGCGTCCCGATCGACTACCTGACGGTCCAGAACGAGCCGCAGAACCGCAAGCCCAACGCCTACCCGGGCACCGACCTGCCGGTCGCGCAGGAGATCGCGGTGGTGAACGCGCTCGGCCCGCTGCTGAAGCAGGCCAGCCCGCACACGAAGATCCTCGGGTACGACCACAACTGGATCACCCACCCCGACGACGTCAAGAATACCCCGCCCGGCGCGGACTCGGAGACCGACTACCCGTACCGGCTGCTGGACAGCGACGCCGCCGAATGGCTGGCCGGGACCGCCTACCACTGCTACGCGGGCGACCCCTCCGCGCAGAGCGCCCTGCACGCGGCCCACCCCGACCAGGGCATCTGGTTCACCGAGTGCTCGGGCTCGCACGGCCCGACCGACACCCCCGCGCAGACCTTCCGCTCCACGCTCACCTGGCACGCCCGGAACCTGACGGTCGGCGCCACCCGCAACTGGGCCAAGTCCGTGCTCAACTGGAACATCGCGCTGGACGAGCAGGACGGCCCGCACAACGGCGGCTGCGACGCCTGCACCGCGCTGCTCACCACCCACGCCGACGGCACCGTGAGCACCGGCGCCGAGTACTACACCATCGGCCACCTGTCGAAGTTCGTGCAGCCCGGCGCCCGCCGGATCGCCAGCACCAACTTCGGCACCACCGGCTGGAACGGGCAGCTCACCGACGTCGCCTTCAGCAACCCGGACGGGTCGACCGTCCTGGTGGTGCACAACGAGAACGACGCGCCGCGGGAGTTCGCCGTCGCGGTCGGCGGCCGGACCTTCGAGTACGCGCTGCCGGGCGGCGCCCTCGCCACCTTCAGCTGGCCCAGGTCCGGCGCGCCGAAGCCCTCGACCCGCGAGGTCCCGCTGGACGGCGCCACCGCCGGCGCCGAACCCGCGGGCGCGGACGCCCGGTCGGCGATCGACGCGGACGCCTCCACCCGGTGGTCCACCGGCCAGGCCCAGGCCCCCGGCCAGTACCTGCAGATCGACCTCGGCCGGCGCACCGCCTTCGACCGGATCGCCCTCGACAGCGGCGACAACCTCGGTGACTACGCCCGGGGCTGGCAGGTGGAGGCGAGCGAGGACGGCGCCCACTGGCGCACCCTGGCGACCGGCGCCGGGACGGGCCAGCTGACCACCGTCGAGGCCCGCGGCACCCGCACCCGCTACCTGCGGATCACCGCCACCGCCACCGCCCCCCACTGGTGGAGCCTCGCGGACGTCCGCCTGTACCGCTGACCCGCCGTCACACCCCGCAACCCACACCCCCACGAGGAGCCGCACCATGCACGGTACGCACCGCTCCACCCGCACCAGGCTCGCCGCCGCGGCCGCCACCCTCGCGCTGGCCGGCGCGGGCCTGACCACCCTCGGCGGCGCCGCCGCGCAGGCCGCCGACACCACAGCCCAGGTCTGGATCACCACCGCCGACGGATCCAGCCGCCTCGCCCAGGCGGCGAGCGTCCCGCTCTCCGCCACCAGCCCGCAGGCGCAGGACATCTCCGTCAACGCCAACGACGTCCAGCAGCCGCTGGTCGGCTTCGGCGCGGCGTTCACCGAGTCCTCCGCCCACCTGGTGGCGGGCCTGTCCGCCACCACCCGGGCCGCCCTGATGAACGACCTGTTCTCCACCGCCGGCAGCGGCATCGGCCTGAACTACCTGCGCCAACCGCTCGGCGCCTCCGACTTCGTCTCGCACCTGCCGTTCTACTCGTACGAGGACACCAAGGGCGCGTTCTCGATCGCCCGCGACCAGCAGGAGATCCTGCCCGCGATCAACCAGGCCCGGGCGGTCAACCCGACCATCCGGATCATGGGCACCCCGTGGTCGCCGCCCGCCTGGATGAAGACCTCGGGCTCGCTGAACGGCGGCAGCCTGAAGCCGGAGAACTACGGCGACTTCGCCGACTACCTGGTCAAGGCGGTCCAGGCGTACGGCGCGGCCGGCGCCCCGATCAGCGACCTGACGGTGGCCAACGAGCCGAAGTTCCAGACGGTCTACCCGTCCACCGGCATGACCGCCGCCCAACAGGCCGACTTCATCAAGGTGCTGGACACCAAGCTGACGGCCGCGGGCCTGCCCACCGACGTCTACGCCTACGACCACAACTGGGACGACACCTCCTTCCCGCTGAGCGTGCTCTCCCAGGACGCCTCGGTGACCCGGCTCAAGGGCGCGGCCTTCCACTGCTACGGCGGCCAGCCCGAGGCCGAGCAGCAGGTCGCGAACACCGGCAAGGCGGTGTTCTTCACCGAGTGCACCGGCACCGACTCGGCGACCCCGGCGCAGACCTTCAGCAACACCCTGAAGTGGCAGACCGAGAACCTGATCATCCGCAACCTGCGCAGCGGCGGCCGCACCGCCGTGCTGTGGAACGTGGCGCTGGACGCCAACGGCGGCCCGCAGTACGGCAACTGCTCCACCACCTGCAACGGCGTGCTGGAGATCTCCGGCGGCGCCTACAGCAAGAACGCCGAGTACTACGCGCTCGGACACGTCTCCAAGTTCGTCAAGGCGGGCGCCCACCGGATCGGCTCCACCAGCCAGGGCAGCGGCGGCCTCCAGGACGTCGCCTTCCTGAACCCGGACGGCTCGCGCGGCGCGGTCGTGCTCAACGCCACCGGCGGCTCCCAGCACTTCTCGATCACCGACAACGGCCGCTCCCTGGTCTACGACCTCCCGGCCGGCGCGGTCGCCACCTTCACCTGGCCCGGCGCGCCCACCGGCGGCGGGAGCACCGGCGGCCCGATCAACTCCGCGGCCTGGTACACCCTGGCCAACGCCAACTCCGGCAAGTGCGTGGACGCCACCGCCTGGGGCACCGCCAACGGCACCGCCGTCCAGCAGTGGGCGTGCGGCAACGGCGCCAACCAGCAGTGGCAGTTCACGCCCACCGACAACGGCTACTACCGCGTCACCAACCGCAACGCCGCCGCCGCGAGCCAGGTCCTCGACGTCACCGGCGCCTCCACCGCCGACGGCGCCCCGATCCAGACCTGGCAGTGGTCCGGCGGCGCCAACCAGCAGTTCAAGCCCGTCCAGCAGGCCGACGGCAGCTGGACGCTGACCAACCGCAACAGCGGCAAGTGCCTGGACGTCACCGGCGTCTCCACCGCCGACGGCGCCCGCCTCCAGCAGTGGACCTGCACCGGCGGCTCCGCCCAGTCCTTCCGCCTCACCGCGGTCGGCTGACAACCCCCTGACCGGGACGGCCGGTTGGTGGACCGGCCGCTCCCACGAGGTGCCCGCCCGGGTGTGCCTGAGCACCCGGGCGGGCACCTCTCCACAGCGCTGACAGCCGCCCCGTGCATGATGAGGGGATGAACGGTACCGACCGGCGTTTCCACGTCATCGTGCTGTCGAACTTCGCCAAGGGCTTCGACAAGTACGCGCTCGCCTACGGCAAGGCGGGCATTCCGGAGAGCACCTTCCCCGACCGGTTCCACCTGCTGACCCGCGCGGAACTCGGCATCGGCGTCCGCAAGGCGCGACGCCTGCTCGACCGGCTGGCGGTGGCCGGCGACCGGCTGCTGGTGCTGGAGACCGAGGTCGACCCCGGCGACCTGGTGCCCAACACGGCGACCGGACTCGGCACGGAACTCCACCGCCCCGCCATCCGGCTCGCCGCCGTCCACGAACTCGACGGAACCGAACCCGAGTTCACGCTGCGTCCGACCACCGTCGAGGACGCGATGGCAGCCTCCCTGCATCTGCACGACTCGGTGCAGCGCCGGTACGCCGAGCTGCGGCCGCGCTCCGTCTCGGTGCTGCCGGTCGCCTCCGCCTGCCAGGCCAAGTGCTCGTTCTGCTTCTCCGCTGCCTCGATATCCGCCGACCAGCCCCCGGCCCGCGTCCCGTGGGACACCGTCGCCTCCTGGCTGGAACGGGCCCGCACGGCCGGCGCCGAACGCGCGGTGATCACCGGCGGCGGCGAGCCCACCATCCTGCCGTTCGACCAGCAGCTGCGGCTGGTCTCCGCCTGCTCCGCGACCTTCCCGAAGGTCGTCCTGATCACCAACGGCCACACCCTGGCGAAGGGCGGGCCCGGCGAGCGCGCCGACCGGCTGGCCGCGCTGAGCGACGCGGGCCTGGGCGTGCTGGCCGTCTCCCGGCACCACCAGGACGACGCGGTCAGCGCCCGCCTGATGATGCTCGACACGCCCGTCGCCTCGCTGGTCGACGCCTGGCGCACCGGACGCGACCGCTGGCCGGGCCTGCGGCTGCGCCTGATCTGCGTGCTCCAGCACGGCGGCGTCGCCGACGAGGCCGGCATCGCCGCCTACCTCTCCTGGGCGGCCGCCCTCGGCGTCGAAGAGGTCTGCTTCAAGGAGCTCTACGTCTCCACCAGCACCGAATCGCTCTACTTCGACCGCGCCGCGAACACCTGGAGCCGCGACCACCAGGTCTCGCTGTCCGTCGTCACCCGGTTCGCGGCCCGGCACGGCTTCGAGACGGCCGACCGCCTCCCCTGGGGCGCCCCGGTCCTCGACGGCAGCTGGGCCGGCCGGCCGATGCGGATCGCTGCCTACACCGAGCCCAGCCTGTACTGGGAACGCGCCCACGGCATCGCCCGCAGCTGGAACGTCCTGGCCGACGGCCGCTGCTACGCCTCCCTGGAGGACCGGGCCAGCGAGATCCTGCCGGAAGGAGCGGTGGCGGTATGAGGTTCGACGAGTTCCAGGACTACCGACAGCGGCAACTCAGCGCCACCCCAGGCCTGTTGGACGCCGCGGAGACCAACGTGTACCGGGCGCTCGCCCCGCTGCGGCCCGCACCCCCGGCGCGGACGGGCACGGTGTACCGGTGCGACCTGGCCCGGACGTGGCTGCGCCGCTACGGGCTGCCCGAGGAGTGGTCCCGCCGGGCGATGGTCAGCCGGGGCGTCCGGCACGGCCTGTCCCTGATGTTCGGTCAACTGCACGCCGAGAAGGCCCGGTTGTGGATTCCCTCGGACGTGTACCCGGTCTACGCCGAGCTGGCCCGCGCCGCCGGCCTGAACCCGGGGACCTACCCGACCCTGCCCGCCCCGGTCCTCCCCGCGTCAGCGGCGACCGACCGCCCCGAGTACCTGCTGCTCGCCAACCCCAGCAAGCCGCTCGGCCGGTACCTCACCGACCCCGAGTGCGCCGAACTTACCGCCTGGCTGGGGGAGTCGCCGCAGCGCCGGCTGCTGATCGACAGCGTCTACGACCTGGGCGCCCCGTTCGCCGACGGCACCCGGCGGCTGCTGGAGACCGGCCGCACGATCCTGCTGCACTCGGTCACCAAGGGCTGGCTGTGGCCGCAGACCTTCGGCGTGGTCCTGCTCGGCCCCGACCGGACGGAGGCGGCCGAGGCGTTCCGGGCGGACCCACCGTCGCCGGAGCAACTGCAGCTCGCCGAACACCTGTTGGCGGACCACCAGGACACCCCCCGACAGGTCGCCGCCGAACTCGCCGCCCGGGCCGAGCGCCTGTTCGGCCGGCTGCCCGGCGAGGTGCTCGCGGCGATCCCCGCCGCGAGCCGGACCAGCCCCGGCAACTACTTCTTCCCGGTCGCCGTCCCCGCCGAGACCCTCCGGCAGGAACACGGCCTGCTCGCCCTCCCGATCACCGTGTTCGGCCCCAGCAGCTGGGCCGGCTCCGTCCTGACCAGCCTCGCCCCCGCGTTCGCCGCACCCACGGGGGCGCCCCGCTGAGAACCGCCGCTCGCCCGCCGCTCAGCGCTGGGCCAGCACCTCCAGCAGGCGGGTCAGCGAAGTGCCCAGGTTCCACCGCTCGGCGAGCGTCTCCAGCGCCATCGGGTCGCGCGGCTCGCGCGGCAACTCGGGGTCGAAGGGCGGGAGTTCGACATCCTTGGCGACCTGCACCACGGTCGGCGCGACCTCCAGGTACGGGGCCGCCTCCAGCAGGTTCCGGCGGCGGGCCGGCGTCAGCTTCGAGGACGGATCGGCGGCGGCCGCGCGGACGCCCGCCAGGTCGCCGTACTCCTGGATCAGCTGGGTCGCGGTCTTCTCGCCGATCCCCTTCACACCCGGCAGGCCGTCACTGGCGTCGCCGCGCAGCGCCGCCAGGTCCGCGTAACCCGCGCCGCGGACGCCGTACTTCTCCAGCAGCGCCGCATCGTCCATCCGCTGCGCCGCGCCGATCCCCTTCACCGGGTACAGCACCGTCACCGCCCGGGCGTCGTCGACCAGCTGGAACAGGTCCCGGTCGCCGGTGACGATCTGCACCGGGCCGGTGGCGCGGGTGGCCAGCGTGCCGATCACGTCGTCCGCCTCGTAGCCCGGCGCGCCGACCCGGGCCAGGCCCACGGCGTCCAGCACCTGCTCGATCACCGGGACCTGCGGGGCGAGGGTGTCCGGCACCTCCTCCTCGCCGTCGGTGGCGGCCTCCGCGACCCGGTGGGTCTTGTAGGTGGGGATCAGGTCGACCCGCCACTGCGGACGCCAGTCGGCGTCCATGCAGGCCACCAGCTGGTCGGGACCGTGGTCCTGGACCAGGCGGGAGATGAAGTCCAGCAGGCCGCGCACCGCGTTCACCGGCTCGCCCTGCGGCGAGCGCAGCGAATCCGGGACGCCGAAGTAGGCGCGGAAGTAGAGGCTCGCGGTGTCGAGCAGCATCAGACGCGGTGCGGTCGGTACGGTCACCCCCCGATCATGCCGCATCCCGCCGACAGTCGGCGGCGACGAGACGGTGACGACCCGTCAGCGGTGCGGGGGCTCCCGACGGGGGCGCGGGGGCTCCCGTCGGGGGTGCGGGATCAGTGCGGGTGCGGGCCCGAGCGGTGCACCGGGCCGTGCGAGTCCGCGCAGTGCTCCCGCGCCTCCTCCTCGGCCGCGGCCGCCGCCGCGCTGCTCGGCGCGATCTGCAGCAGCCCGTCCGCGTCCCCCTCGCCGACGTGATCGACCTGCAGCGTGGTGTGGGTGATCCGGTACTCCTCGCGCAGCCGGCGCTGCAGCTCGTGCTGTACCGCGTGGCAGTCGCCCCCCGGGGTGACCAGGATGTGCGCGGACAGGGCGGGCTCGTTCGAGGTGATCTCCCAGATGTGCAGGTCGTGGATCTCCTCCACCTGCTCCAACGCCACCAGCCGGTCGGCGACCCGGTCCGGGTCGATCCCGGCGGGCGCCGCCTCAAGGAAGATCCGCGCCGAGTCCCGGACCAGTCCGATCCCGGCCCGCAGCATCAGCGCCACCACCACCAGCGAGGCGATCGCGTCCGCCCGCACGAACCCGGTGAACAGCACCACCGCACCCGCCAGCGCCGTGGCGATGAACGCGTACAAGTCGGTCAGGACGTGCTGGAAAGCGCCTTCCACGTTCAGCGAGGACCGGTTCGCCCGCGACAGGCACCAGGTCGCCGCGATGTTCACCACCACGCCGACCAGCGCCGTCACCAGCACCAGCGAACCCGTCACCGCCGGCGGCGAGATCAGCCGCGTCACCGCCTCGTAGCCCAGCCACGCCGACAGCACCAGCAGCGTGACCCCGTTCGCCTGCGCCGACAGGATCTCCGCCCGCTTCAGCCCGTACGTGTAGCCGCCGCGCGCCGGACGCGCCGCCAGCCGCATCGCCACCAGGGCCAGCGCGATCGACGCGGCGTCGGTCAGCATGTGCGCCGCGTCCGAGATCAGCGCCAGCGACTGGGCGGCGAAACCGACCACCACCTCGCCCGCCATGAAGACCAGCAGCAGCACCAGCGCGCTCCACAGCCACTTCCGGTCCGCGTCCGCCGACACCGCGTGGCTGTGACCGCGATGCCCGCCGTGTCCGGCGTGCTCGTGGCCCTCCGGCCCGGCGTGGTCGTGGCCGTGCTCCTGGTCGTGCGCGTCGTGCGCGTGCTCGGCCATCGAGATCCCTCCGCTCTGGTGCCCGCACGGGAAGTGAACCCCAATTCGGAGGAAGATCCAAAGGCTGCACTGGTGACCGTTGTCGTTCCCCTGTAGGCCATTCGGGTCCGATAAGGTGCGGCCCGCGTCCGCGCAGGCCGCGCGGGCATTCGACGGAGGGCGGAGCGGCATGGCGGACGGGACCGCGGATCGGGTGCCACTCACGGTCATCGCCAGGGAGTGGGGCCGGATCGGCGTCCTCGGCTTCGGCGGACCGCCCGCGCACATCCTGCTGCTGCGCAGGCTCTGCGTGGAACAGCGCGGCTGGATCGCCGCGAGCGAGTTCGAGGACGGCATCGCCGCCACCAACCTGCTGCCCGGCCCGGCCTCCACCCAGCTGGCGATCTTCACCGCCTGGCGACTGCGCGGCCCCGCCGGCGCACTGGTCGGCGGCGCGGCGTTCATCGTCCCCGGACTGCTGCTGATCCTGCTGCTGTCCGCCCTGTTCCTGGCCGGCAACCCGCCGCGCTGGGTGCTCGGCGCGGCCGCCGGCGCGGGCTCGGCCGTCGCCGCCGTCGCCGTCCAGGCCGCCAGCACGCTCGTCCCGCCCAGCCTGCGGCGCTCCGGCCCCGGCCGGGCCCGGCTGCGCTGGGGCTGCTACCTGCTGCTCGGCGCGGCCGCCGTGATCCTCACCGGCCCCTGGCTGGTGCTCGCCCTGATCGGCGCCGGCGCCGCGGAGATCGCCTTCCGCCGCCGCACCCGCGGAACCAACCCAACGGGGGACGCCGCGCTGGGCCGACCGGACGCCGACCCGCCCGCCGCACCGAAGGGACCGCGACTCGCGCTCCCGCTGCTCGCGCCCGGCCTGGCCGCCACCGGCGGGCTCGGCGCGCTCGCCTGGGTGGCGTTCAAGGTCGGCGCGCTGTCCTACGGCGGCGGATTCGTGATCATCCCGCTGATGCAGCAGGACGCGGTCCACCGCTACCACTGGATGACGGACGGTCAGTTCCTGAACGCCGTCGCGCTCGGCCAGATCACCCCCGGGCCGGTCGTGCAGACCGTCTCGGTGGTCGGCTACGCGGCCGCCGGCGTCCTCGGCGGACTGCTGGCCGCGACCGTCGCGTTCGCGCCGTCCTTCCTGTTCGTGCTGTTCGGCGCGGCCCAGTTCGACCGTCTGCGCGCCAACACCGCCGTCCAGGACTTCCTCACCGGCGCGGGCCCCGCCGTGATCGGCGCGATCGCCGGCTCCGCCCTCCCGCTGGCGCTGGCCCTCAGCCGCCCCTGGCAGTACGCGGTGCTGGCGCTCGCAGCCGGCTGGCTGCTCGGGCTGCGCCGCGGCATCGTCCCCTGCCTGCTCGGCGCGGCCGCCCTCGGCATCCTCGCCACCACCGCGGCCGGCCTGCCTCTCCCGTAGCCCGCCCAGGGCGGTCCGCCGACGCTTGCCTGCTGCTCCCGTGGGCAGACGCCGCCGGCCAGTTGCTGCCGTAGCCCGCCCGGGCCGCCCGCCGACGCTTGCCTGCTGCTCCCGGCGTCTGTCAGACCACCGGGAGGGCGGCGGATTCCGGGGTGGCGGGGGTGGTGAGCGGGGCCAGCCGGGTGGCGTTGACCAGGGCGCGGGCGATCCGGAGGTCCTCGCCCTGCTCGGGGTGCCACTGGACGCCGAGGGTGAAGCCGGCGCCCTCGACCGCCTCGACGGTGCCGTCCGCCGCGTGGGCGCAGACGGCCAGGCCCTCGCCGAGCCGGGCCACCGCCTGGTGGTGGTAGGTCGGGACGACCACCGACTCCTCCGGCAGCAGGTCGGCGAGGAGGGTGCCGGGCACCGGACGGATCGGGTGCCGCCCGTACTCGCCGGGCTCGCCGATGTGGCTGAGCTCGTCGCCGACCACGTCCGGCAGGTGCTGGATCAGGGAGCCGCCGCAGACCACGTTCAGCAGTTGCATGCCGCGGCAGATGCCCAGCAGCGGGGTGCCGGCGGCGAGCGCGGCGCGGATCAGCGCGGCCTCCCACAGGTCGCGCTCGGGGGCGTTGGCCGTGGTCAGGTGGTGGGCGCGCTCGCCGTAGAGGGTGGGGGAGACGTCCTCGCCGCCCGCGATCACCAGGCCGTCGAGGCGGGCGACGGCGGCCGCGGCGTACTGCGGTGCGTCCGGCGGGAGCATCACCGCGATGGCGCCGGCGGCCTGGATCAGGGCCGGGTAGCTCTCGGACAGCAGTACCGAGCGCATGCTGTCCCACCTCCCCCAGGCGGCGTCGGTGAGACAGGTGCTGATGCCGATCACGGGGCGAGAGGTCATGGCGCGCATTCTGCCGTGCCGCTGAACCCCCGGCTGCGCGACCCACCCCCCTCGTGCGCCCCCTCAGGCGCGTGGAGCACATTGCGCGCCCCGGTGGCTCCCGGGAGCACCCCCGAACGGTCCCGCCAGGGGCCGATGCGCGATTCTCACCGGAATCTCATCGCCCGACCCCCGATTCCGGCCCCGCGCTGATTTCCCGCTTATCCGCAGCCCCCTAGGGTCGGGGATGTGAGCGAGCAGCAGATTCCGGCCGGGTGGTACCCGGACCCCGTCGACACCCACAGTGACCCCCGTCCCGAGCGCTGGTGGGACGGCAAGGGCTGGACCTCCAGCACCCGCCCGGCCCCGGCTCCCGGGGCCCCGACTTCGGACGCGCCCCCCGCCGGCGGCCCCGCCGAGGACACGGCCGTCCTCGAGGGCACCGTGCTGGACGCGTCGGGCCAGGCCGTCCACTACCCGCCGTTGCCCCCGTACACCGAGCCCTTCGCGGTCCCCAAGCCGCGCCCCCGCCCGTCCAAGCCGGTGCTGATCGCCGCCTCGGTCGCCGCCGTGCTCGGCCTGGCGATCGGCTCGGGCGTCACCTACCTGGCGATGGACGGCCACGACAGCAAGTCGAGCGCCGCCCCGAGCTCCAACGAGCGCCGTTTCGGCGGAGGCGGCGGCAGCAACGGCGGCGGGAGCAACGGGAGCAACGGGAGCAACGGCCTCCCCGGCGACGGCCTTCCCGGCTTCGGCGGCGGCAACGGCCAGGGCGGCGGCAGCGGTGGCAGCGGCGGCAACGGCAACGGGAAGGGCAGCAGCGCCAACCTGGCCGTCGACATGGTCAACGGCGTCTCGCTGCCGATCCTGAGCGGCTGGGAGGGCGGTACCACCCAGGACGGCTACGCCGCCGCGTCCATCGGCAAGTACACCTGCCCGGACGGCTCGGAGCAGTGCACCCTGGCCGGCGCGAACACCAGCCGGATCAGCGGCACCGACGCCAAGCAGGCCGCGCAGAGCGACATCGAGGCCGCAGCCAAGGAGGCCTACGTCGACATGACCGGCCACAAGGAGATCAAGAGCGAGGCGGTCACGGTGGCCGGCCGCTCCGGGTACCTGGTGCGCTGGCAGGTCGACGTGTCCAAGGGCAACGCCGGCTACGTCGAGACGGTGGTGTTCCCGACCGCGGACAACAAGGCGCTGATCGCCGTGCACATGGGCTTCGACATCGCCGACAAGGCGCCGAGCGCCGACCAGATGGACGCCATCGTGAAGGGCATCGCCACCTTCTCCGGCGGCTCGGGCGGTCGCGGAACCACCACCACCTGACGCCCAGTCAGCTGCCGACAGCAGCCTCGCTCCCGGCTCAACGCCCTTCGCGCAGAAGGGTGTTGAGCCGAGCTGCTTGCCGGACCAGATGATCGCGCTCGGCCGCCGCGCCCGCCTTCCGGGCGGCCTCGGCGTACAGCCGGGCGGCCGTCGGCAGCTCGCCCGCCCGCTCGTGCAGGTACGCCGACGCGGCGGTGTGCCGGGGCAGTGCCGCATCGACGGCGGCCAGCGCCGCGAGCCCGGCCTGCGGGCCGTCCGCCTCGCCGACCGCGACTGCGCGGTTGAGCCGCACCACCGGACTGTCCGTCAGCGCGGCCAGCTCGTCGTACCACTCCACGATCTGCACCCAGTCGGTCTCGGCGGCGGTCGGCGCGTCCGCGTGCAGCGCGGCGATCGCCGCCTGCGCCTGGAACTCGCCCAGCCGGTCCCGGGCCAGCGCCGCCTGGAGGACCACCACGCCCTCGGCGATGGCCGTGGTGTCCCAGCGGGAGCGGTCCTGCTCGGCGAGCGGCACCAGGCTGCCGTCCGGCGCCAGTCGGCCGGCCCGGCGGGCGTGGTGCAGCAGCATCAGCGCCAGCAGGCCGGACACCTCCGGATGCTCGATGCGGGCGGCCAGCTGCCTGGTCATCCGGATCGCCTCCGCCGCCAGGTCGACGTCCCCCGAGTAGCCCTCGTTGAATACCAGGTACAGCACCCGCAGCACCGTCGCCACGTCGCCCGGCCGGTCCAGCCGGACGCCGGAGACGGTCCGCTTGGCGCGGCTGATCCGCTGCGCCATGGTCGCCTCCGGCACCAGGTACGCCTGGGCGATCTGCCGGGTGGTCAACCCGCCGACCGCGCGCAGGGTCAGTGCCACCGCCGAGGCCGGCGTCAACGACGGGTGCGCGCACAGGAAGTACAGCCGCAGCGAGTCGTCGACGTCGGACACCGGCCCGGGCCCGGGCTGCTCGTCCACCAGGTCCTCGCGGCGGCGCCGCGAGGCGTCCGCCCGGGCGGCGTCCAGGAACCGCCGCCAGGCGACCGTGATCAGCCAGCCCTTCGGGTCCCGCGGGGGATCCTCCGGCCAGCGGTGGACCGCCTCCACCAGCGCCTCCTGGACGGCGTCCTCGGCCGCCGAGAAGTCGGCGCCGCGGCGGACGAGGACGGCCAGCACCTCGGGGGTGAGCGCGCGCAGCAGCGCCTCGTCCATCGCGGTGGTCACCCGGTCACTCCGTGACGGTCGGCGGCTCGGACATGAACGGGCGCAGCTCCAGCCACTCGTGGATCGGCTTGCCGCCGGCGCCGGGCGCCGCCGACAGCTCGGCCGCCAGCTCCAGCGCCCGGTCGTAGCTGTCCACGTCGATCACCATCCAGCCGGCGATCAGGTCCTTGGTCTCGGCGAACGGCCCGTCGGTGACCGGCGGACGCCCCTCCCCGTCGAACCGCACCCAGGTGCCCTCCGGGGCGAGCGCCTGGGCGTCCACGAACTCGCCGGACTGTTCGAGCTTCGCTGCGAAGTCCCGCATGTACTGGATGTGCGCGGTGACCTCCTCGGGCGTCCACTGGTCCATCGGGATCCAGTTCGGGGGAACGGGGGCGCCCTGGTAGTGCTTCAGCAGCAGGTACTTCGCCATCGGTCTCACTCCTCGGTGCTGATGCGACCCATTGTGGCCGCCTTCGACCCTGGGACGGAGCCGCTCACGGGTTCTCGACACGACCGACGAAGATTTTTTGCCGGAAGTTCTTCGGCGCCCGGGGGGATTGTTCCGGTCGGCCGCCGCCTCCTGACGGGCATGAGCGAGACCGAACCGATCCCCGCCCCCTGGGAGCGCGCCGCCCCGCTGGTCACGGCCGCCAGGGGCGGCGACGCGCTCGCACTGGACGAGCTGATCACACTGCTGCTGCCGTACGTGACCCGGCTGTGCCGGCCGATCGCGCTCGCCGATGCGCCGGACGCCGCCCAGGAGGCGCTGATCGCCGTGCTGCGCGGACTGCCCGGTCTGACCGACCCGCGAGCCCTGTACGGCTGGGTGCGCACCGTCACCGTCCGCGAGGCCGTCCGCACTGCCCGCCGAACCCGCCGGCACCTCCCGCTGGACGCCGCGGTCGACCGTGCGGACGGCGCCGACCCCGCGCTGTCCGCCGCGCTGCGCGACTGCCTGCACCGGCTGACGCCCGAGCACCGCGCCGTACTGGTGCTCCGCGAACTCGAGGGCCTGGACGAGCGGTCCTGCGCCGAACTGCTCGGCCTCAGCCGCGGCACGGTCAAGTCCCGGCTGCACCGGGCCAAGCACAACTTCCGGCTGGCGTGGACGAGTTGAGCTGAACCCGGGCGAACAGCCGGCGCGCGGCGGCGGCCACCAGCTCCGGGCGCTCCTCGTGCAGGTAGTGCCCGGCACCTGCCACGATCACCGTCCGCAAGTCGTCCGCGTGCCGCTCGCCACCCGCGAGCACCTCCGGGGGAAGGATGAAGTCCTTTTCCCCACCGAGCAGTTCGGTGGGCGTGCTGAGCCGCTGGCGGTGGAACCGGTTGACCGCCAGCGCCGGAACGTCCCGCAGCGCGAAGGCCCGGTGCAGCAGCTCACCCGCCCGGGCGGACCCCGGCTGCGCGCTCGCCGCCGCGAACTCGGCGAACGCGTCGGCGGTGTCAGCGGCTTCGACGCTCTCAACGGTCTGTGCGGCCCCGGCGGTCTCAGCGGTCTCGGTGGTCGAGCGGGCGGCCGGGGCGACGGTGCCGCGCCGCAGCAGATAGGTGGTGAACTCCGGTCGCCGGCGCAGCAGTCGGCGTCCCAGCAGCGGGAACTCCAGCGGCGTGGTGTACCAGAACCGCCACGCCTGCGGCGCCAGCCGCCGGTGCAGCGGCCACGGGTGCACGATGTTCAGCGCCAGGAAGGCCCCGAACCGCTCCGGTGCCCGCAGGCACGCGTGGAACCCCGCCCACGCCCCCCACTCGTGTCCGATCAGCTGCACCTGCGCCAGCCCCAACTCGTCCAGCAGCGCCAGCACATCGGCCACCCGGGTCGCCGTGTCGTAGCCCCGCGCCGGGGCCTGCGACCAGCCGAACCCGCGCAGGTCCGGGCAGATCAGCCGGTAGCGGTCCGCGAGCAGCGGCACCACCCGCCGCCACGCGTACCAGTGCTGCGGGAACCCGTGCAGCAGCACCACCGGCTCACCGTCGGAGCGGCCCGCCTCCGCCACGTGCAGCCGCACCCCCGGCAGGTCCAGGTGCCGGTGCCGGGTACCCGACAGCGGCGGGAACGGGCGACGGAGGTCCGGCTGTTGGGGGTCGACGGTGATGTTCACGGGGTCCTTCCGGTCGGTGCGGCGAGCTGCCGTCCCGTCAGGAGGAGGCGCGGGGCACAAAGGTTCCGGGGGATGTCGAGCGGCTGCCCCGGGACGGCGGCGCCGTGACCGGCCGCGTATCGTCGGCGACCGGGCGGCGTGCGCGGCGGACGGGCGTGAAGGCGGCCGGTGCGCGGGATGCCCGCCCGGCAGGTGGCGGGCGCACGGCGGTGACGGGGGAGCGGTGCCGATGGAGGACGGGACGGCTGCCGGGCTGGTGCGCCGGGCGCAGCGCGGCGACCTGCTGGCGAGGGACGAACTGCTCACCCTGCTCACCCCGCACGTCGCCCGGATCTGCGCCCCGATCGCCCGCCAGGACGCCGCCGACGCCACCCAGGAGACGCTGCTCGCCGTCCTCCGCAACCTGCGCCAACTCCGCGCCCCTGAGGCCCTGTTCGGCTGGGTGAAGGCGATCGCCGTCCGCGAGTCGGTGCGGGTCGCCGCCCGGGCCGGGCGCACTCCACCGGTCGACCCGGCCACCGCCGACGGCGCATCCGGGCCGTCCGACCCCCAGCTCGCCGCCGACCTCCGCGACGTCGTGGCCCGGCTTCCGCCCGCACACCGGGCCGTACTGACGCTCCGTCACCTCGAAGACCTCGACGAACGCACCGTCGCCGCGCTGCTCGACCTCCCGGTCGGCACCGTGCGCTCCCGCCTGCACCGTGCCCGGGCGCTGCTCCGCCGGGCCTGGTCCTCACCCGAGGGGTGAGGCGCCCGCCGGGCCGCACACCCGCCGCTCCAGCCGGTCCATCAGCAGCTCGGCGCGCCGGCGGGCCCGGCCCGGCAGCCGGCGGGTGATCGGGCCCACGACGGGTAGCCGCACCCCACCGAACAGGGCGAACCGGACCCGCCCGTCCGCCAGCGCCTCGGCCGCCATCCCGCCGACCACCGCCCGCGACTGCATCAGGCACCAGCCGGGACGGAGCACCACCTCGAAGCGCTCCCGATACCCGAGCGCGCTCACCGCCACCGCACCGGACCGGTCGCCCCCGCCCGGCCCCGCCTCCATCCTGAAGGAGCGCAACCCGCCGATCAGGAGCGGGAGTTCACCCTCCAGATCGGCCGCCACGGGCCAGACCCGGTCGAACGGCGCGGCCAGCACCCGCTCCGCGACCATCGGGTACCCCCCGGCCTCCGCCAGCACCCGCAGCCGCCGCACCGGGCCGAACCCGCTCTCCACCGCCCACCCCCGTCGCCGTCCGCAGGCCCTCACGCTACCGCCGGGCCGCCGGGCGTCAGAGGAAGGTGTGCCCCTCGCCGCGGTAGGTGGGGACGGTGGCGGTGATCGCGTCGCCCTCGATCAGGTGCAACTCCGGGAAGCGCTCGCACAGTTCGCCGGCCTTGGCGTGCCGGAACCAGACCCGGTCGCCGATCAGCAGGTCGTCCGCCGGCGAACCCAGCAGCGGGGTCTGCACCTCGCCCGCGCCCTCCTGCGGGTCGTAGCGCAGGCCGGCCGGCAGGTAGGGGACGGGGGAGCGGTCCGCGCCGGCCGGGCCGGAGGCCGGGTAGCCGCCGCCGAGCACCGTCACCACGCCGACCCCGGGCCGGCGGACCACGGGCTGGGCGAACAGCGCGGCCGGACGGCCCTGGAACGCCCGGTAGTTGTCGAACAGCCGGGGGACGAACAGACCCGAACCGGCCGCCACCTCGGTCACCGCGGGCTCCGCCACGGTGGACTCCACGCTGCCCGTGCCGCCACCGTTGACGTACTCCAACTCGGCGACCTGACGCACCCGTCGGACCACCTCGGCGCGCCGCTGCGCCAGCTCCGCCCGAGCCTTCGCCTGCATCAGCCGCACCGCCGCCGAGCGCAGCGGACGCCCCGGCACCGCGTCCCCGACCCCGGCGACGTGGCCCTCGTACGCCATCAGGCCGACCACCTCGAACCCCCGGCGGGCGGTGACCAGTTCGGCGAACCGGCCGAGCTGCTCGGGCGTGCGCAGCGGCGAGCGCCGCGCCCCGACCCGGATCCGCCCACCGAGCAACTGCAGCGAGGTGTCCAGCTCCAGGCAGACCCGGACCGTCGCGGAACCCTCGCGGGCCGCGTCGATCAGGTCCAGCTGCGCCACGTCGTCGACCACCACGCTGACCTGGCGCGCCAGTTCCGGATCGGCCGTCAACTGCCCGAACGCGGCCCGGTCCGCCGACGGGTACGCCAGCAGCACGTCCGTGAACCCGGACCGCACCAGCCACAGCGTCTCCGCCATCGTGAAGCTCATGACGCCCGCGAAGCCGTCCATCGCCAGCACCCGCTCCAGCAGCGCCCGGCAGCGCACCGACTTGGACGCCACCCGCACCGGCTTGCCCGCCGCGCGCCGCACCAGATCCGCCGCGTTGGCGTCGAACGCCGCCAGGTCGACGATCGCCAGCGGCGCGTCGAGGTGCGCCGTCGCCCGGTCGTACCGGGCCCGGTCGGTGACAGTGCCGCTGGTCGCGGTGGTTTCAGCGAGTGCCATGGGCGCAGACTGCCACATCCCCCTACTGGGCGGTAGATCCCGAGGTCCCCGAATCCACCGTGCCGCACGGCCCCGGCCGGTACCCTTCCGGCGGCGCAGCGGCGAGGTGGCGGGTGGGGACGATCCTGAAAGGCCTGCACCGCGTCCGCCGGCACGAACTACAACACGCGAACCGCCCCGCCGAGGCCGTGCCCGGCCTGCTGGGGCGACTCGCCCGGGGTGACGGGACGACTGCCGAAGCCGCACTCGACGACCTCGGCCTCCGGCTCGCCCACCTCGCGGTGTTAGACGCGACGGTCGCCGCCGTCCCGCACCTGTGGGACCTCGCCGCGACGCGGACGGTCCGCGCCCGCCCCGGCGTGCTCGCCCTGCTGAACTCGGTGCCGGCCCACGGCGGCCCGCCCCGCGCCGAGGTCCAGCGGGCCGCACACCTCGCCGTCCGGCAGGGCCGCGCCACCGCGGACCGCCTGACCCGGGACGCCGACCCGGCGGTCGCCGCCGCGCACGAACTGCTCGCGGAGACCGACGGCCACCGCTGCGAGACCTGCGAGAGGTGATCGGCCCTACGGCCGGGCCGTGTGCCGGACCCGGAACCGGACCGGGTCGGCCGGGTCCCGGTCCACCACCTGGACCGGCGGCCACGCCCACTGCCACACCCCGGTCCCCGGCGTGCGGGAGAACCGGATCGTCCCCCGGGTGCCCTCCACCGCCACCTCCGCCCAGCCGTCGGCGATCGCCGCCCGGTCCGGGCCGTGCACCCGCAGCAGCTCGGCCAGCACGGTCACCGTGTCGTGACCCTCGAACGCGACGAACGACGGTTCACCGCCCAGGAGTTCACGCAGTGCGCGCGCCACCCGGCGGCCCCGCCCGTCGAACCGCTCGGGCAGGTAGCGCAGGAACGGGACACCCGCGCCGTCCTCGCCCAGCAGCTCCGCCCAGTCCGCCAACTCCGGCTGCCCGGCCGGGGCGCCGAGCAGCACGCCCGCCGACCGGGGGTCGCGGCGCACCGCCCGCACCAGCGACACCGCCGGCTCCGGGTGGCCGACCAGCAGCAGGAGCGCCGTCGCCCCGTCGGCCGCCAGCGCCTCGCAGACCCCGTCCGGGCCGAGCTCGCGCGCATCGAGCGCGAGCAGGCTGCCGCCGCGGCCGGCCAGCCGCTCGCGCAGGATCCCCGTCCCCGCCGCCCAGTAGACGCCGGGGTCGGCGACCACCGCGATCCGGCGGTGCCCCCCGTCGAGCAGGAAGTCCGCGTACGTCCGCCAGCCGTGCGACTGGGTCGGCGCGACCCGCGCCACCCACCGCGACGGGCCGTCCGTCAGCGCGTCCAGCACCGCCGAGGAACACAGGTACGGCACCCCGAGCGCCTCCGCCCGTCCGGCCAGCGCCCGCGCCACCACGCTGTGGTACTCCCCGGCCAGCGCCACCACCCCGAGCTCCGCCAGCTCCGCCACCGCCGCCACGGCCCGCTCCGGATCCGCCGCGGTGTCCCGCACCACCAGCTGCAGCGGCCGCCCGCCGATCCCCCCGCCCTCGTTGACCTCCCGAACACCCAGCTCCAACCCCGCCAACAGCTGACGCCCCGCCCCGACCCACCCCGGCCGACTCAACGGAACCAACGCCCCGACCCGCACCGACACCCCGTCACCCCGCACCGCTGCTCTCCCCTTCCACCCACCCGCGCCCGGCCGGGCCACCCGCTGTGCACCCGCCCCGCGACCCGCCAGGCGGCCAACGCGCGGCGCCGGCTCCCCGTTCCGCTCACCCGCACCTGCAACGGGACACCGGCTACGCGCCCGTCCCGCGGCACGCCCGGGCCGCCCCGCACGCCCGGACCGCCCCGCATGCCGCCGACTCCACCGCGGCGACGCCCTCCGCCAGCGACGGCCAGCCGTCGGAGAGCACCGCGACCAGCACCGACCGCCCCCCGTCCGCGGCCACCGCGCCGGTGCTGTTGACCACCCACAGGCCCGTCGCGGTCCGCGGCAGCCAGCCGTTCTTCAGACGGGCCCGGCCCCCGCCGGCCGCCGACACCCCCCACGCCTGCTCCGGTACCACCCGCCCCAGCAGCCCCGCCAACCAGCGCCGCCCGCCCGGCTCCAGCGACCCGCCGCCCACGAACACCTGCCGCAACAACCGCACCCGGTCCGCGGCGGTCGTACCGGTCAGCCCCCAGTACCCGTCCCGCCCGGCCACGGTCTCCACCAGCCCGAGGGCCCGGTACGCCGCGTCCAGACCGGCCGCGCCGCCCACCTCCCGGTACAGCTCGCTCGCCGCCGCATTGTCACTGCGCACCACCGCCAGCTCCGCCGCGGCCCGCTGATGCTCGGTCAGCCCGCCGAGGCCGCCGCGGTGCAGCAACAGCGCGGCCACCAGGTCCACCTTCACCACGCTCGCCGTCACGAACACCCCCGCCCCACGCGCCACCGCCACCCCCGTCCCCGCCACCACCGCGGCCACCGCGACCCTCCCCACCGCTCCTCCTCCGCCTCGCCCGGCCCACCGCCTCCGGCCCGCCCCCACACCCTCGTCGGGATCGGCATCAACGTGGCATAGGCTCGCAGGGTGGACCGCAAGAACATCCCCAACCCCGGGTTCGCCGAGGACGACGGCACGGCCGACCCCGCCCTCGCCGCCGCCCTCGTCGCCTGGCAGCAGGACCCGTCCGCCGAGCCGGACCTGCTGGCCGCGCTGACGCCCAGCCGCCTGATGGTGCCGATCGTGGCGCTGCTCGGCGAGGTGGAGGTCGACGAGCACGGCCACCAGCACGAGAAGACCAGCGACATGGCGGTGCCGGTCCTGGAGGCCGCCGACGGCCGCCGCGCTCTCCCCGCCTTCACCTCCCTCGCGACCATGACCCGCTGGCGCGCGGACGCCCGCCCCGCTCCCGTGGTCGCTCCGCAGGCCGCGATGGTCGCCTACTCGGAGCGTGCCGACACCTTGCTGATCGACCCGGCCGGCCCGGTCAGTTACCGGCTGAGCGGCGCCCGCCTGCGCGCCGTCGCCGAGAACCGGCCCTACCTGCCGCCGCACCTCGACCCCGAGGTCCACCGCGCCCTGCGTCAACTCCTCGCCGCCGTACCGGAGATCGCCGCCGCCCACCTGGCCCCGGCCACCGACGCGGACGCCACCCTCGCCCTGGTCCTCACCGACCCCGGCGCCGACCCCCGCCCGCTCGCCACCCACCTCGGCCCCGCCCTCGCCGCCGACCCCACCCTCCGCCTCCGCCTCGACCAGGGCCTCCAACTGGCCTTCCTCGCCGAGCAGCTCGACCAACAGCCGTTCTACCTCCGTCCCTGACCTGGCCTTACAGGTCGGAACTGCCGACCGTGAGCGACTCCGTCGACCGCAGGTCTGATCGGCCTGAGGTGGCGCTCCACGTCAGATCTGCCGGGCGGCCTCTGAGCTCGGTCAGCATGGAACGGCCCGTCCGTCCGTCGGTCGGTGCTGCCTCCCTGACGGATCCCGGCCGGGGGAGGCGAGCGGAGGGATCGTCCGGGCTTGACCTTCGACTCGGGTGGAAGGTTTAGCGTCGGCGCTGTGACGAGCTACCGCATATCGCAGCTCGCCGAGCGCTCCGGCGACCACGCTGCGCTTCTACGAGAGCGCCGGCCTGCTACCGGCCGAGCGGACCCCGGCCGGGTACCGCGTGTACGGGCAACAGGCGGTGGAGCGGCTGGAGTTCATCTCCTCGGCGAAGCTGCTGGGCCTGCCGCTGGAGGAGATCCGGGGCCTGCTCGACGTCCGCGAGCAGGGCGCGTGCGCACCGGTCCGCTCGCGGATGCGGGCACTGGTCGCGGACCGGATCGCCGACACCGACGCCCGCATCGCCGAACTGACCGCCTTCTCCGCCCGCCTGGCCGACGTCCACGCCACCCTCGAAGGCCCCGCCCCCGCCGGCGCCTGCGGCCCCCAGCGCGGCTGCACCGGCAACCCCGCCACCGGAGCGACCCTGCACCTCTCGCCCACTCGCACCCTCGCCCACCCCGAACCCGGAACCGGCCACGACCGTCCCGAGGTCGCCCCCGAATCCGACCCCGCCCGCGACTCCGGGCCCCACGCCGGGGCCGGCTCCAACTCCGGGCCCGATCAGGGTGCGGAGCCGGCGGAGGCGTGGCGGCAGGCCCCGGTGGCGTGCACGCTCGGCGGTGAACGGCTCGGCGCGCGTGTCGCCCAGTGGCAGGAGCTGATCGCCGAGGCCGTGGGCCGCGAGACGATCCCCGACGGGTTGCGGCTGACCTTCCCCGCGCACCCCGGTCTGGTGGGCCGGCTCGCCGAACTCGCCACAGCCGAACAGGGCTGCTGCGCGTTCTTCGACTTCACCCTCCGGCTCACCCCCTCCACCGTGCACCTGTCCGTGCGCGCCCCCGAGGAGGGCGCCGAGCTGCTGGCCGACCTGTTCGGAGTGACCTCATGACCTCCACCCCCGCCCGCCCGGCCCGCCCTTGGGCCCTCCTCGGCGCCGGCACGGCCGCGCCGGCCGCGTGCGCGGGCCCGCTGCTGGCGGTGCTGGGTGGCGTCGGCGCGCTCTCCGCGATCGGCGCCCTGTGGATGCCGGCCCTCGCCATCACCGCCGCGGCCGCCGCCATCGGCCTGGTGGTCGTCCGCCGTCGCCGCCGGAGGGCGGCGTGCTCGACGGCCCCGGCGAAGGCCGACCTCGGCATGCCCTCGCTCCGCCCGCCCGACCATGGCCCCACCGCACCTCGGTAGCGGACCACTCCTCAACACCGGTGCGGTACATGCCATTTCCGGTCAAAAGGGATGACAGCGCCGGGCTCGGCGTCTACGGTCTGCACACAGCCCGCAGCGGAGCGCCCGAATCCGCGGGGCTGCCGCCCGAGCCCGTCCCGGGGCGACCCACACGCGCAGGGACGGTGCGGCGGCCGGCGGAGCAGCGGCCGGCCGACGCCCGGCCTCCGGAGTGCGCGCCCTCCCCTGTCGTGTGCGCACCGGGGGCCGGGTCAGCGCCGCCGCCGATCTCGACTCCGTCTCAGTCGCCGTCTCAGCCCCGGTCCGAGCGCCCGTCCGAGCCGCCGTCGCCGTCGCCGTCGCCGTCGCCGTCTCCGGTGCGGCACCGGAGACGAAGCGCCCCCGACGCACCGTCAGCGCCGCTACCGTGGCCGGGTGATGACTGTGCTGGTGAACGGCCTGCCGGGGGCGGGCAAGAGCACGCTGGCCCGGGCCCTCGCGGCGGAGCTCGGCCTCCCGCTGTTCAGCAGGGACGCGGTGAAGGAGACCCTGGCCGACCGCCTCGCCGAGGCCCGCGCACCCGGTACCGGCGACCGCGAGTGGAGCCGCCTGCTGGGGGTCGCCGCCGCCGAGACGCTCTGGACGCTGCTGCGTGACGCTCGCGGTGCCGCCGTCCTGGAGTCGCCGTGGCTCGGCGCCGAGCTGCGCCCGGTGGTCCGGGCCGGCCTGACCGGGGCGGGGGTCGGCGAGCCGCAGGAGGTCTGGTGCGAGGTCCCGGTCGCGCTGGCCCGCCGTCGCTACGAAGCCCGCACCGCCGCCCGCCACCCCGTGCACGCCGAACCGCCCGGCACGTTCGACGGCCGCTGGGCTGCCTGGGCCCGCGACGCCCACCCGCTGGCCCTCGGGCCCGTCCACCGGGTCGACACCGCGGGCCCGGTGGACGTCCGCGCGCTGGCTGCCGCGCTCACCGCCTCCGCCGCCGGAAAACCCGCATGACGGCCCTCGCCCGCCCTGTGTAATATTCAAAACTGAAGAGAGACCATTACAGATCTGGAGAGTGCCCATGCTCGACGACGCCACCGTCCCCGAACTCGTCCGGGCCTGGATTAGCGGCTGGACGGTCTCCCGCGGCGCCGCCGACCCGCACCCGGAGCCCTGGGGCTGGAGCATCGACGTCGGCCAGGCCCGCCACGTGTGGCGGCACGTGCTCCCCGCCCCCGTGGAGGCGGACGTCCGCAAGCTCACCGACGGCACCACCGTTCCCTGGACGTGGCTCAAGCTGTTCGCCGAGGACGAGCAGGTCATGCCGTGGATCGGCCCGGGCTGGCACCAGGACGGCCCCGGCCACCTGATGACCCGTCCGCTGCGCCCCGAGCAGACCGCCGTCCCGGCCGGTTACCGGGTCACCACCTGGAGCCGCGGCGGCGTGGTCCGCGCCATGATCCGCACCACCGACGGGGAGTTCGCCGCCCGCGGCCAGATCGGTCTCGGCCCCGCCACCCCGCTGGCCGGCCGGGTGGACGTCCCGCTGCTCGCCGTCGCCGACCAGATCGAGACCGCCCCCGCGCACCGCCGCCGCGGCCTCGGCTCGGTGCTGATGCGCACCCTGCAGAACGAGGCGCACGCGGCCGGCGCGCGCACCGCCCTGCTGGTCGGCACCACCGAGGGCCGCGCCCTCTACAGCAGCCTCGGCTGGACCCTGCGTTCCCCGATGGCCAGCCTCTGGTACGACCCGTCGACGCCCACCGGCCGCCCGCACGGCGGCTCCTGACCCCCGCCCGGAGGCCCACCGGCCGCCCGAGCCGCGGCTCCTGACCCGCCGACGGGTGTCGTGGGGTCCGGCAGCGGCAGCTGTCCGCGAACACGCCGCTGCCCGCCCGGAGGGCACACCCCGGGCGGGCAGCGGGGGAGTCGAGGAGGGAGCGAAGCGCTCAGGCCGCGATCAGCAAGGTCCGGCGCGGGGCGATCACCCGGCCGTCCGGCAGCAGCTCACCGGTGTCGTCGAACAGCAGCACCCCGTTGCACAGCAGGCTCCAGCCCTGCTCGGGGTGGCGGGCCACCGGCACGGCGGCCTCGCGGTCCGCCGAGTCCGCGGTCGGACAGTCGGTTCGGTGCTGGCACATCCTTGTACCTCGCTTCGCTCGGATTCTCGCCGCCGCCCGGCCGCCCCCTCGGGTGCCGCTCCGCCGGCGGGCAGAGATTGTGCACCGAATCGGGTGTGAAACGGCGTCAGCCGGGTAGGACGATTGGTCCTCCTCCCGACCGACACCAGTGTCCGACTCCGCGGGCGTTCGCGCAGGCATTTGGTGACATGCGCCACAGAAGAACGGCCGAGATCACCCGACCGGGCGGCCGTCGGTCCGATCCGCGCACAGACGGGCCATGTCGGACCGATCCGATCGGATCAGTTCGCCATGGCCCGTCCGGGTGGTACCGGGTAGTGCCGGGTAGTACCGGATCAGTACGGGGCTCGGAGTCGGTGCCGCAGGTTCGCGGGCGGTCAGCCGATCAGTGCGGTGGGGCGCGCCGCGGGGGAGCGCTCCAGCCGGGCCAGCAGTTCGGCGGCGGGCAGCACCTGATGCCCCGCCACCCCGAGCGGCGCGGGCGCCAGCGGGATCATCAGGTCCTCCCCGGGCAACGCGCTGTGCAGCCAGAGGGCCGACGCGTAGTGCTCGGGCAGCGAGAGCAGCCGGGGCTCGAACCGGCTCGGCGAGCCCTGGGTGAGCTGCCAGGCCTGGCGCAGCGCCCGGACCGTGGAGTCCAGGTACGGCCCGGCGGTGACGTGCGAGAAGACCGGGCCGGCGGGGCCGATGTTCACCTCGGCGGCGGCCACCACCGCGTCCAGCCCCTCCTCGCTGAACTCGCCGGCGCGGGAGGGGGCCGGCGAGTTCGGCGCCTCGGCGGGGGAGGGGGCGCCGTCCGGCTCGTCGCGGCGCAGCAGGAACCGCCACCCGGTGCCTTCGGCGCCGGCGAGCCGGGGCGCGGGCCCGCGCAGCACGTGGACGGGGAGCGCGAGCAGCGGCTGCGGGCGGCCGGCGGCATGGCGCAGGACGGCCGCCGCGGACGGCGGCAGCCCGCCCTCGTGGACCAGGGCGGCGAGCACGGCGCGCTGTGCGCCGGCCGGGGGCTGGGGCAGGTGCAAGGTCATGGCTGAGTCGCCTCTCCGTGCGAGATCGGCGTGCTGATGCGGCATACCGGCGTGGCGTCGAGATGAGGGCCTGGCCGTGTCCGGTTGAGCATGAGCGCCGAGTGGGTGGGCGGGTCGTCGACGAGCCCACCCGGGGAAAAGGAAGGGGTGTCTCGGACGGCCTTGTCCGGGCCTGAGCGGCGTGCGAATTCTACTCGAACAGGTGCGCAGGGTGACCTTCATATCACGTTCCGTGGTGCCGCACAAGTCGGGGTCCAGCTGAATGGGCGTCAGAAAGCCTGTCTCGTCCGGGTGTTCGCATCGTGGGCTATCGATCTTCCGGCTGGGCATGATGCTCAGGCACTGTCGACCGAGGGGAGGGAAGGCACCCGTGGGCGAGAAGGTCGTGGCGACCCGGGCGGAGCTGGCCGACCGGCAGCTGTACCGCCGCAAGCTGCAGTCCTGTCTGGACGTGCTGGAGCGGATGCTCAGGGAGGAGCGGTTCGACCGCCCGAAGGCCATGATGGGCCTGGAGATCGAGCTGAACCTGGCCGACGAGCAGGGCCGGCCGATGCTCGCCAACGAACGGGTGCTGGACGCGATCGCCTCCGCGGACTTCCAGACCGAGCTCGGCCGGTTCAACATCGAGGTGAACGTCGCCCCGCGCCGGCTGAGCGGGCACGTGTTCGAGGACCTGCGCGAGGAACTGGACACCGGCCTGCGCTACGCGGACCGGCGGGCCGCCGACGCGGGTGCCCGGATCGTGATGGTCGGCATCCTGCCGACCCTCGACCTGGAGCACGCCGGGCTGGACGCGATGAGCCACAACGACCGGTACAGCCTGCTCAGCGAGCAGATCCTGGCCGCCCGCGGCGAGGACATCGCGCTGGACATCGACGGCGTGGAGCGCCTCGCGGTGGACTCGGTGTCGATGGTCGCGGAGGCCGCCGCCACCTCGCTGCAACTGCACCTGCAGGTCACCCCGGCCCGGTTCGCCTCGGTGTGGAACGCCGCCCAGGCGATCTGCGGCGTCCAGCTCGCGCTCGGCGCGAACTCGCCGTTCCTGTTCGGCCGGGAGCTGTGGCGGGAGACCCGCCCGGTGCTGTTCCAGCAGGCCTGCGACACCCGCTCGGCCGAGCTCAAGGCCCAGGGCGTGCGCCCCATCACCTGGTTCGGGGAGCGCTGGGTGGACTCCGCGCTGGACCTGTTCGCCGAGAACCTGCGGTACTTCCCGGCGCTGCTGCCGATCTGCGACGACGAGGACCCGGTCAAGGTGCTGTCCTCCGGCGGCGTCCCCCGGCTCGGCGAGATGCGCCTGCACAACGGCACCATCTACCGCTGGAACCGGCCCGTGTACGACGTCGCCGACGGCATCGCCCACCTGCGGGTGGAGAACCGCTGCCTGCCGGCCGGCCCGACCGTCGCCGACACCCTCGCCAACGCCGCCTTCTACTACGGCCTGGTCCGGGTGCTCGCCGAGCAGTCCCGCCCGATCTGGAGCAGGCTGCCGTTCGACCGGGCCGACCAGAACTTCCAGCAGGGCGCCCGCCACGGCATCGACGCCGTCCAGTGGTGGCCGCGCTCCGGCCGCGGCGCCCGCGGCCTGGCCGAACTGCCCGCCACCGACCTGGTGCTGAACGAACTGCTGCCGCTGGCCCACCAGGGTCTGGACGAGTGGGGCATCGAGGCCCGCGACCGGGACCGCTACCTGGGCATCATCGAGCAGCGCTGCCTGCGCCGCACCAACGGCGCCGCCTGGCAGGCCGCCACCGTGCACCGGCTGCGCGAGCACCACAACCTCGACCCGAACGCCGCGATAGCCGCCATGACCCGCCGCTACATCGAGTGCATGCGCACCGGCGAGCCCGTGCACACCTGGCCGGTCGACTGAGCCCCGCCCCGCGGGCGGACACACGCGCGCCGGCGTTTCAGGAACGGCTCATCTTCCTGTGAAAGGATGATCGGCCCGGGGACAGCAGCGAGCTCCGGGCCGATCCACCGCCCTCGGGGAGACCAGTGACCACCGCCTCGGCCGAGCCCACCGACACCAAGCCCCTCTCGCGCCGGCTGCTGGCCGCCGAACTGCTGATCGTCCTCGGGCTCTCGCTCGGCGCCAGCGGCGTCACCGCGTTGATCAGCTTCGTCGGCTCGCTCACCGAACCCGTCGCGCTCGGCAAGCAGGTCGCCACCCTCAACGCCTCCCGCGCCCCGGGCCGCCCCTGGCTCGACCTCGCCTGGCAGCTGTACTACGTCGCCCGCGGCCTGATGCCCGTCGTCCTGGTCGGCTACCTGCTGGTCCGCGAGGGCTCCTCGCTGCGCGCCCTCGGCTTCGACCTGCGCCGCAAACTCTCCGACCTCGGCCGCGGCGCCCTGGTCGCCGCCTGCATCGGCGGCTCCGGCCTCGCCCTGTACCTCGGCGCGCAGGCCGCCGGCTTCAACCTCACCGTCGCCCCCTCCGGCCTGCCCGACGTGTGGTGGCGGATCCCCGTCCTGATCGCCTCCGCCTGGCAGAACGCCATTCTGGAGGAGGTCATCGTGGTCGGCTACCTGCTGCGCCGGCTGACCCAACTCGGCTGGTCCTGGCCCGCGATGGTGATCGCCAGCTCCGTGCTGCGCGGCTCCTACCACCTGTACCAGGGCGTCGGCGGCCTGGTCGGCAACATGGTGATGGGCGTGGTGTTCTGCCTGCTCTACCGCCGCTGGAAGCGGGTCGGCCCGCTGGTCGCCGCGCACGGCCTGATCGACACCGTCGCCTTCGTCGGCTACGCGCTGCTCGCCGGCCACGTCAGCTGGCTGCCCTGACCCCGGCCCCGCCGCCGGGCTGACGGACTGTCAGTCGCCCTCAGTAGGGTGACGGCCGACCCGGGAGCACCGGGCGGAACGGGAGCGGCACATGGACGGGCGGACGGGCTGGCACGGCGACCGGGACCGGGCCCGCCGGATCGCGGACGCGCTGCACCGGCTGACCGGCCGCCCCCCGGTGGCCCACCGCACCCGCACGGGCGCCACCCGGCTGTTCGTCCGGGTCACCGAACAGCCCGACGACGCGCAGGCGCTCGCCCTGCTCCGGGTCCTCGGCCTCGGCGACCGCTTCGGTCACAGCGACACCGCCCGCTGGGAGCGCCTCTGGGTGGAGATCGCCGCCCCGCCGCCCCGCCGCTGACGGCGGGTCAGCAGGCCCACGGGTTCGGCCAGGCCCGCGACGGCGGATGCCGCAGCAGCCGGTCCACGTGCTCGCGCCGCAGACCGTGCGCCGGATCGATCCGCAGCAGCACCCGGTCCGCCCGCAGCACGCTGCGCCGCACCAGCCTCGGCGGGATGCAGTCGTCGACCCAGGCGAACGGGCGGCCCTGCGCGTGCCGCAGGATCGGCGCCCACTTGTGCGCGGAGAACAGCTCCATCAGCGGGACCCGCGGATCGCCCGGCTGCGGCACGTAGCCGCTGAACACCACCACCGGCAGTTCCGGCAGGCCGAGCAGCGGCGCGATGTGCGCGTTCGCCTGCTCCTCCCAGGTGGTCGCCCACACCAGCTCGTAGTGGGCGGCGAGTTCGCGCAGCCACTCCCCGTGGCGCGGCGACAGCAGCACCGAGTAGCCCAGCAGGGTGTGCGGGTCGAAGCCGTCGTCGGGGTGCGGGAACACCGGGTTCAGCACCCCGTCGACGTCAAGGTACAGCAGTGGTTTGCCCATTCGGCTTCCTCCCCCGGGTCGCGACCTGTCATCTGGTCGGACGAGCCGCGGGCGCGGGAGGTTGCAAGCTGTCAGCGACTGTCACCCGGAAGTGGCCGGTTCCGGTTCGCGCGTCGCGGCCGGCGCCTGCGGGAGCGCGCGCTCCAACCGCCGGACCTCCGGCACCAGCAGCACCGCCGCGGCCAGCGCCAGGCACACCGCCGAGCACGCCCACAGCGCGCCCGTGATCCCCAGCGCCTTCGCCACCGGACCGGCCAGCGCCGTCCCCGCGGGCATCAGCGCGAACGAACCGAACGAGTCGTAGGCCGACACCCGCGACAGCAGCTCCTCCGGGATCTCCTGCTGCAGCGTCACCATCCAGCCCACCACGAACACCGTGATGCCCACGCCGGAGAGGAACATCGCGGCCACCACCGGCACCAGCGGCAGGCCCAGCGCCAGGGCCAGCGCGGGCATCCCGAACAGGAACACCCCGCCGTTGCCCACCAGCAGCATCCGCCGCGGCTGCCAGCGCGCCATCAGGAACCCGCTCAGCACCATGCCCGCGCTCATCGCCGCCATCGCCACGCCCCAGGACCCGGCGCCGCCCATCCGCTCCTTGGCGATGGTCGGCCCGTACACCGCCTCCACGGCCAGCACGCACGCGTTGATCAGCGAGAACTGCACCACGATCGACCACAGCCACTGCCGCGAGCGGAACTCCTGCCACCCGACCCGCAGTTCGTGCACCAGCCCGGGCCTCGCCGGCCCCCGGTCGGCGGACACGTCGTCCAGGCCCACCCGGAGCGCCGCGGCGGCCGCGAAGCACCCGGCGTCGACCACCAGCACCCAGCCCGGCCCGACCGCCGCGACCAGCACGCCGCCGAGCGCCGCGCCCGCGATCTGCGAGCCGTTCATCGCCATCTTGAACACCGAGAACGCCTTCGCGGCGTGCTCCGCCGGCACCGTCCCCAGGATCACGCCCTCCGCGGCGGGTGCGTAGAACGCCTGGCCCGCGCCGCCCGCCGCCGACAGCAGCAGCAGCGCCCACAGGCTCGGATGCCCGATCAGCACCAGCGCCGCCAGCACCGCCTGCGACCCGGCGTTGAACACGTTCGCGCCGACCATCACCAGGTGCCGCGGCAGCCGGTCCGCGACCGCGCCGCCGACCAGCAGCAGCACCACCAGCGGCACGGTGCGCGCGGCCGTCACGTACCCGACCTCGGTCTCGTGCCAGCCCTGGCCGGCGTTCAGCACGGCGAACGCGGTGGCGATCGGGGCCGCGGCGTTGCCGAAGCCGCTCACCACCGTCGCGGCGGTCTGGATGCGGTAGTTGCGGCCGGCCCAGGCCGGATCGAAGATCTGCACCGCCCGACGATGTACCTGCCAGGGCGCCGCTGTCCACGGGTTTTTCGCGCCGCCTAGCCCTTCCACTCGCGGGCGAGCAGCCCCAGCACCACCTCGTCGGCGAACCGGCCCAGCACCCACCCGGCCTCGCGGATCGTGCCCTCGACCGTGAAGCCCGCCCGGCGGGCCGTCGCGATCATCGCCGCGTTGTCGGACAGCGTCTCCACCTGCACCCGGTTCAGCCCGCGCACCTCGAACGCGTACCGGCACAGCAACCGCACCACGTCCGCCCCCAGTCCGCGCCCGCGGAACGACGGGCGCAGCGAGATCCCGATGTGCGCCGCCCGGCTGTGCGTCTGGATCCCCCACAGCAGCGCCTCGCCGGCCAGCTCGCCGCCGGCCCGCTCCACCACCGAGAACACCGCCGCATCGGCCATCGGCTCCCGCACCCGGAACGGCGACTGCCCCGACTCCACCGAGACGGGCTGCCACGGCCGCGAATCGGCCCGCGACCGCATCACCACGTCCTCGTACAGCTCCTCGTGCAGGACGGCCACGTCACTCTCGGCCCGCGCCCGCAGCGCGACCTTCTCCCCGATCAACATGCCCCCTGCTTAGCACCCCCTCCGCGCCCGAACCACCGAATAACGCCCCGGCGCCGCTCCGGCCGGAGGCGGCGCCCCGTCAGCCGAGGTGCCCCCACAGGAAGCTGACGGTGCGCCGCCAGGCGATCTCGGCCTGCAGCGGGTCGTAGCTGCTCGGGGTCTTCTCGTCGTTCATGAACGCGTGCCCCGCCGGGTAGAAGTGGATCTCCGGTCGCCGCCCGGTCGCCTCGCCGATGCGGACGGCGGCCTCGTCGACCGCGTCGACGGGCAGCGAGGCGTCCTGTTCGCCGAAGTGGCCGAGGACGTGCGCGGTCAGGCCCCGGTAGTCGTAGTCCTCCTCGCCGGGCAGCCCGTAGAAGGGGACGACCGCGGCGACCCGGTCGCCCTCCTGCGCGGCGAGGCGCAGCGCCAGGCCGCCGCCCATGCAGAACCCGGCGACGCCGATCGTGTCGCCGACGGTCGCCGGGTGGTCGAGCAGGTGGCCGACGGCGGCGGAGAGCTCGGCCGCGGCCCGGTCGGCGGGGAGCTCGCGTTTCATCCGGGCGGCCTGCTCCCGGTCGTGGGTGACGACGCCGCCGTACAGGTCGGGCGCGAGGGCGACGAAGCCCTCCGCGGCGAACCGGTCGGTGAGGTCGGCGATGTGCCGGGTGAGGCCCCACCACTCCTGGATCAGCAGGACGCCCGGGCCGATCCCGGCGGGCGGCAGGACCAGGTAGCCGTGCAGGGTCCGGCCGGGGCCGGGGAAGGCGATGTTCTGGCGGGGAGCGCCCATGACCTCTCCGTCGGGACGGCCGCGCGGCGGCGGCTCGCTGGGGCAGCGTGGTTCGGCCGGCACTCCAGGCGCGGCGGGCGGCGGCATCCACGTCCGCCGCCCGCTTTCCTGACTCGGTGTCAGCAGTCGGTCAACAGTCAACAGCCTCTCGGGGCGGGTTCAGCCCATCTCCTCCAGCGCCTTGCCCTTGGTCTCCTTGATGCAGAAGGCCACGAACGGGATGGACAGCAGCGCGAAGCAGGCGTAGATGACGTACGTCGCCGACAGGTTCCAGTCGGAGAGGTTGGGGAAGCTGACGGTGATCGCCCAGTTGGCGATCCACTGCGCGGAGGCGGCCACCGACAGGGCGAGGGCGCGGATCCGGTTGGGGAACATCTCGCCGAGCAGCACCCAGACCACCACGCCCCAGGAGAAGGCGAAGCAGAACACGAAGACGTGGGCGGCGACCAGCGCCGTGGTGGCGTAGCTGTCGGCGAGGGTCGCGGTGTCACCGGTGCCCTCCCGGAAGGAGAACGCCCAGGCCGCGACCCCGAGCGCGGCGGCCATGCCCGCGGAGCCGGCCAGCGCCAGCGGCTTGCGGCCGATCCGGTCGACCAGCAGCATCGCGACGACGGTGCCGATGACGTTGACGATCGAGGTGGAGAGCGAGATCAGCAGCGAGTTGGACTCGTCGATGCCGACCGACTGCCACAGGAAGGAGGAGTAGTAGAAGATCACGTTGATGCCGACGAACTGCTGGAACACCGAGGCGCCGATGCCGACCCAGACGATCGGCAGCAGCCCGAACCGGCCGCCCAGCAGGTCCTTCAGGCGAGGTTTGTGCGCGGTGTTGAGGACGCCGCGGATCTCGGCGATCCGGGCGTCCAGGTCGACGTCGGCCCCCTCCACCTCGGCGAGCACCTTGCGGGCCTGCGCCTCCCGCCCGTCGGAGATCAGGTAGCGCGGCGACTCGGGGATGGACAGCGCCATCAGCCCGTAGATCACCGCGGGCACGGCCTCCACGCCGAGCATCCACTGCCAGGCCTGGACGCCGCCCAGGTGATTGGTGGACTCGCCGCCCGCGGCCTGGTTGAGCGCCCAGTTGGCGAGCTGCGAGACGGTGATGCCGAGCACGATCGCCATCTGCTGGAAGGAGGCCAGCCGGCCGCGGTACGCGGTCGGGGCGACCTCGGCGATGTAGGTCGGCGCGATCACCGAGGCGATGCCGATGGCGATGCCGCCCAGCACGCGCCACACCCCGAGCACCTGGATGCTGGGCGGGAACATCGAGCCGACGCCGCTGATCGCGAACAGTGCCGCGGCCAGCAGCATGGTCCGCACCCGGCCGAAGTGGTCGGCCAGCCAGCCGGCCACCACCGCGCCGCCGGCCGAGCCGAGCAGCGCGATGGCCACCACGAACGCGGTCTCGCCGTTGCCGACGCCGAAGTGCTTCTGGATGCCGGTGACCGCGCCGTTGATCACTGCACTGTCGTAGCCGAACAGGAACCCGCCCATCGCGGCGGCGGCGGAGATGAACACCACATGGCCGAGGTGCTCGTCCCGGACGGCGGAGTGGGTACCCAGTGGTCTCTCCCTACGTGACGATCCGTCCGGGTTGGGACGGAAATATCCGGAGGTAATTCGACCAGCGGTTACCCCGCCGCGCGCAGTCGACACGCCCGTAACCGATCAGCCGTCAGTCCGATGAACTGTCAGCGCCCCGCTGCGGCCCCACTCGCGCCGGCCCGCACGCCTGCTCGGCGCCCGCCGTCCGCAGCGCCATCCGCCGTAGCAGCTGCGCCCGCGCCCCCGCGTCCTGCGGGTTCCCGGTGGCGGCCGCGCGCTCGGCCAGCCGCTCGGCGACCTCGCCCTGCAGCTCCACCGGCTTCTTGTCGTCGTACTTGAACTTCGCCCGCACCCGGCGCACCGTCAGCCGCAGCCCGCGGAGCCCCGTCAGCATCGGCCCGTACGGCTCGGCGCCGGCCGTCACCCGGTCCTCGGGCCACTCGGGCTGGAAGTGCGCCAGCTGCCGGTTGAGGATCGCCGCCTTCCCGGCCGGGTCCTCGACCAGCTCGGCGGTGCAGGAGAACTGCACCGAGGCGTAGTAGCTGGTCGGCACGTAGGGGGCGCCGCGCCAGCGGCCCGGGGCGAAGGCGTAGTCGTCGGTGACGGCCAGCGTCACCCGCGGGTCGGCCCGCACCGCGGCCAGTAGCGGATTGGCCGCGGCCAGGTGCAGCAGCACCTCGCCCGCCCCGGCGTCCAGCAGGAAGTGCGTGGGCACCAGCACCGGGCCCTCGGGCCCGTTGGCGGCGAGCGTGCCGAAGTCGCGCCCGGCCGCCAGCCACTGCCGCCACTCGTCCTCCGCGCCCCGGTCCCAGCCGCGGATCAGCACGTCAACTCCTTCAGGTATCCCGGCAGTTCGACCGCGGTGTGCGGGGAGGGCAGCGGGTTGCCGTAGGCCGGGGCGACCGGCAGCACGCCCGCCCAGTAGGGCAGGTCGAGGTCCTCCTCCTCGTCGTTGACCCCGCCGGTCCGGGTCTTCGCCGACACCTGGTCCAGCTCCAGCCGGATCACCGCGGTGGCCGCCAGCTCCTTGGCGTTGCCCGGCCGGCAGTCCGCCGAGCGGCCCGGCACCACCTGCTCGACGATCGCGTCCAGCGCGCTGCGCAGCTCCTCCGGGTCGGTGACCTGGTACGCGGTGCCGTGCGCGACCACCGAGCGGTAGTTGACGGAGTGATGGAACGCCGACTTGGCCAGCACCAGCCCGTCCAGGTGCGTCACCGTCACGCACACCGGCAGGCCCTGCTCGTCCCGCGCGCCGCGCAGCGGGCGGCTGCCGGTGGAGCCGTGGACGTACAGCCGGTCGCCGACCCGCGCGTACAGGGTGGGCAGCACCACCGGCGCGCCGTCCCGGACGAAGCCCAGGTGGCACAGGTACCCGGCGTCGAGGATCGCGTGCACCGCGGCCTTGTCCCAGGCGGCCCGTTCCTTGCTCCGGGTCGGGGTGGTGCGATCGTTGCGGGTGTAGGACGGGGTGGACGACGCCTCCGACATGACAACCTCTATGTACTAGTGCATAATGGTGTTTGTGCTAGGAGAGTATCGGATCACCGGTCGGCGTGCCAGCGAGATTGCCGCCGACGTCGAACGCGCGGTCGCGGCGGGGGAGTTGCCCCCGGGGGCCGCCCTGCCGCCACTGCGCGACCTGGCCGGCGAGCTCGGCGTCAACCCCAACACGGTGGCCGCCGCCTACCGCCTGCTGCGCGAACGCGGCGTCATCGAGACCGCCGGGCGGCGCGGCAGCCGGATCCGCCCCCGCCCCGTCACCACCCCCCGCGACCAGGCCCGGCTGCCCGTCCCGTCCGGCGCCCGCGACCTGTCCGCCGGCAACCCCGACCCGGCCCTGCTGCCGCCGCTCGGCCCCGCCCTGGCCGCCGCCGCGGCCGGCCCCACCGTCCTCTACGGCGACCCCGTCGCCGAACCGGAGCTGCTCGACGACTTCCGCGCCGAGTTCCGCGCCGACGGCGCCCCCGAGGGCGAACTCGCCGTCTGCTCGGGCGCGTTGGACACCATCGCGCGGGTCCTGACCGCCACCCTCCGCCCCGGCGACACCGTCGCCGTCGAGGACCCGGGCTGGGGCAGCGTGCTCGACCTGCTGCCCGCCCTCGGCCTGCGCACCGCGCCCGTCCCCCTCGACGACCAGGGCCCGCTGCCCGAGGCGGTGGCGGCCGCCCTGGACGCGGGCGCCCGCGCCCTGATCGTCACCAGCCGCGCCCAGAACCCCACCGGTGCCGCCCTCACCCCCGCCCGCGCCGCCGCCCTGCGCGCCGTGCTGGCCGCCCGCCCCACCACCGTGCTGATCGAGGACGATCACGGCCACGGCATGGTCGACCAGCCCTTCCAGTCCCTCGCCGCCGGCACCGTCACCCACTGGGCGCTGATCCGCTCCGCCGCCAAGGCGCTCGGCCCCGACCTGCGGGTGGCCGTCTCGATCGGCGACGCCGACACCGTCGCCCGCGTGCTCGGCCGCCAGCGGCTGGACGCCGGCTGGGTCAGCCACCTGCTGCAACGCGCCGTCCTCGAACTGCGCCGCCGCCCCGTCGCCCCCGCCCCCGTCTACCGCGCCCGCCGCGACGCGCTGCTCACCGCGCTGGCCGCGCACGGCATCCGCGCCCACGGCGAGAGCGGACTCAACGTCTGGATCCCCGTCCCCGACGAGACCGCCACCGCCGCCGCCCTGCTGCAGCGCGGCTGGGTCACCGCCCCCGGCGCCCGGTTCCGCCTCGGCTCCCCGCCCGGCGTCCGGATCAGCATCTCCACCCTCCTCCCCGCCGAGGCCACCGCCCTGGCCGCCGACCTGGCCGCCGTCCTGGCCCGCCCAGCCCCCGGCGGCTCCCGCCTCACCTGAGCGCGAGCCCGAGCCCGGGGCGCCCGACAGCCGCGAGCCCCCGCCCGGCAGGCGCCGGACGGGGGCTCGAAGGACGGGAACGCAGCGGGCGGGGTGCTCAGCCCTTGGCTAGCAGCGCCTGCGCGTGCTCGCGGACCTGGTCGCGGGTCAGGTACGCGTCGGTGTACTCGAAGTCCCGCAGCCGGGCGGGCTGGCGGGCCAGGAACCCGGTGCGCACGAAGTCGTCGCCGGCGGTGGCGTTCAGCAGCCAGTTCGCCCCGGTGCGGTACTTCGCGGCGTTGGTCCGCATCGCCATCACGTGGTAGCCGCGGGCCACCAACTGGGCCGGCATGCCGTGCAGTTCGATGCCCAGCGGCTTCGACACCGCATCCGTGCCGCCCAGGTCGACGACCAGGCCGAGGTCCTTGTGGAAGTACGGCTGCAGCGGCTGGTTGCGCAGCGCCGCCACCAGGTTGTCGGCGCACTTCTTGCCCTGCCGGGCGGAGTGCTGCGCGGTGGGCGGGCAGACCGCGCCGTCGCCCTTCGCCAGGTCCGGCACCGCGGCCGCGTCGCCGAGCGCGAACACGCCCTCGAACTGCGGCACCCGCATCTCCGCCGTCACCGCGAGCCGCCCGCGCACCGTCTCCGCGTCCAGCGTGCCCACCAGCGGCGAGGCGGCGACGCCCGCCGTCCAGATCAGCGTCCGGCAGGGCAGCGTGCGGCCGTCGGTGAACTTCACCGTCTCCGCGCCGACCTCCGCCACCGACACGCCCAGCGACACGTCCACGCCGCGCTTGCGCAGGATCTCCATCGCGGTCACGCCGAGCTTGTCGCCGAGCTCCGGCATCAACTTCGGCGCGATGTCGATCAGGTGCCACTTGACCAGCTCCGGGTCCAGCCGCGGGTAGCGCCGGACCGCCGCCGTGGTCAGCCGCTGCAGGCAGGCCGCGGTCTCGGTGCCCGCGTAGCCGCCGCCGACCACCACGAACTGCAGCCGGGAGGCCCGCTCCCGCTCGTCCATGGACGCCGAGGCCAGGTCGAGCTGGGCGATCACGTGGTCGCGGATGTACGTCGCCTCGGCGAGCGTCTTCATCCCGCGCGCGTAGTCCGGCAGGCCGGGGATGTCGAACGTCCGGGTGACGCTGCCCGGCGCGAGCACCAGGTAGTCGTACTTCTCCGCCACCACCTCGTCGGTGATCTTGCGGACCACCGCGACCTTCGACCGCGGATCGATGCCGATCGCCCCGCCCGGCACGATGTGGGTGCGCCGCAGCGTCCGGCGCAGCGAGATCGCCACCGACTGGGGGGTCAGCACCCCGGCGGCGACGTGCGGCAGCAGCGGCAGGTACAGCTGGTACGAGAACGGCGTGACCAGGGAGATCTCCGCCTCGGAGGGGGCGAGCTTGCGCTCCAGTCGGCGCGCGCACTCGAGCCCGGCGAAGCCGCCGCCGACGATCAGGATCCGAGGTCGTTCCATCGTTCATCCCCTACGTTTGCAGGTCCGTGAGTAGCAAGGACGACTGTTGGCCACACTCGCACGCGGTATCGGCGGGTGCATCTCCAACGGCTACGGGCCGCCTGCCCGCCGGACGCCGGGCCATGCCCCGCGGCCGGGCCGCTAGGCTGTCCGGATGCTCTCCGAGGTGACGGCCGTCCGCTATGCGACGCCGCTGCGCGAAGGCGGCTCGATGCCCGGCCTGATCGAGGCCGACGACCGCCGGCTGTACGTCCTGAAATGGGTCGGCGCGGCCCAGGGCCGCAAGGCGCTGGTCGCCGAGGTGCTGGCCGGCGAACTCGGCCGCCGGCTCGGCCTGCCGGTGCCCGAACTCGCCCTGGTCGACCTGGACCCGGTGCTCGCCCGCAGCGAGCCCGAGGTGCAGATCCAGGACCAGATGCGGGCCAGCGGCGGCACCAACCTCGGCATGGCCTACGTCTCCGGGGCGCTGAACTTCGACCCGCTGTGCTTCGAGGTCGAGCCCGACGTCGCCGCCCGGGTGCTCTGGTTCGACGCCCTGATCGGCAACGTCGACCGGTCCTGGCGCAACCCCAACCTGCTGGTCGCCACCGGCGGCCTGCGGCTCATCGACCACGGCGCCAGCCTGATCTTCCACCACAGCTGGGCGGGCGCCGAGAAGTGGCGCCGCAAGCCCTACGACGCCTCCGACCACGCCCTGCGGCACGCCGCCGGCCACCTGGCGCAGGTCGACGCCGAACTCGCCGCGCTGGCCGAGAAGGCGCTGCCCGCCGCCGTCGCCGCCGTCCCCGACCTCTGGCTGGCCGAGGAGCCCGGCTTCGCCGGCCCCGAGGACGTCCGCGCCGCCTACACCGCGCAGCTCACCGCCCGGCTGGCCGGGCCCCGCGACTGGCTCCCGGAGGTGGCCGCCTGATGGACGGACGACTCGGCGACTACGAGTACGCGCTGATCCGGGCCGTGCCCCGGGTCGAACGCGGTGAGTGCGTCAACGTCGGCGTGCTGCTGTACTGCCGCGAGGCAGGCTTCCTCGGCGCCCGCACCCACCTCGACCAGGGGCGGCTGCTGGCGCTCGACCCGGTCGCCGACGTCACCGGGGTGCGGCGCGCGCTGCGCGGCATCGAGGCGGTCTGCGCGGGCGGCGAGGCCGCCGGTCCGGCCGCCCGGGACAGCGCCGGGCAGCGGTTCCGCTGGCTCACCGCCCCGCGCAGCGCCGTCGTCCAGCCCGGGCCGGTGCACACCGGGCTGACCGCCGACCCCGAGGCGGAACTGCACCACCTGTTCGACCGTCTGGTCCTCTGAGGCGCACCGTCCACGGAATCCCCTGAATACTTGCCCCGTTCAATACTGGAGGCAATGAAATGAATGGGCGTACCCTGACCGCCATGGGCACCACAGGCACCGGTACCGGCACCGCACCCTCCACCACCGAACTGATGGAGCAGGTCGCGGCCGTCGGCACGGCCTACTTCCACGACTTCGCCGCCGCGGCGGCCCGCCACGGGCTGAACTCCTCCCAGGCCAAGGCCCTCAAGGCCGTCCTGGAGCCGGTCCCGATGCGCGCGCTGGCCGGGCGCCTCGGCTGCGACGCCTCCAACGTCACGGGCATCGTCGACCGCCTCGAAGCACTCGGCTACGCCCGCCGCGAAGCCGCCGCCGCCGACCGGCGCGTCAAGATCGTCACCATCACCGACCAGGGCAGCACCGTCCTCGACCGGATCCGCGACGACATGACCCGGGCCCGCGCCGCCTTCGACAGCCTCGACCCCGAACAGCGCGCCGCCCTCTCCCGGCTCTGCGACCAGGTCCTGCCCCTGCTGCTGCGCCCCTGACCCCGGACGTCGCCTGACTGTCAGTGGCGTGACGTACGCTCTCCGGATGCACCAGGCGAGCGGATGGACCGCCACCGGACTGCGCTGGCACGACGGCGCACCCCAACTCACCGCCACCGACGGCCGGCAGCGCCACGCCCGGCCGCTCACCGACGGGCTCCCGGTCGCCTGGCGGATCGCCGGCCCCCGCCGCTGCACCGGCGCGTACACCGCCCGCGGCCACCGCGACTGCCCGCACCGCGCCACCGTCGAACCCGAGGGCACCAGCAGCCAGTGCCCGAGCTGCCAGAGCGCCGACCGCGGACTCCAACTCGCCCGCGACCGGATTCTCGACGACGGCCGCAGCTACCGCCTGTACCTCGCCTGGTTCGCCCCCGGCCTGCTCAAGGTCGGCCTCACCGCGGAGGAACGCGGCACCGTCCGCCTGCTCGAACAGGCCGCCCTGACCTGGACGTTCCTCGCCAACGGTCCGCTGCCCGCCGTCCGCCGCGCCGAACTCGCGCTGGCCCACAGCAAATTGGCCCGCGAACGGATCCCCGCCGCGGCCAAGTACCCCGCCTGGTGGAGCCTGCCCGAGGCCGCCCAGCGGCACGCCGAACTCACCGCCGCCCGCACCCGCGCCCACCGGCTGCTCGCCGACCACCCGCTGACCCTGCTGCCCGACCACCCCGTCACCGACCAGGTCGAGCTGTACGGCCTCACCGGCGGCGCCCCCGACCACTACCAGCAGATCAAGGCCCTCGCCGACGGCGCCCGCCTGACCGGCACCCTGCGCCGACCGATCGGCGGCCACCTCTTCCTCGACCCGCCCGACGGCCCGCCGCTGCTGCTCGACACCCGCCTGCTCAGCGGCTGGACGCTGCACCCCGAGGACGCCGACACCTGCGCCGGACTGGCCCTGCTGCCCAGGGCCAGGCCCGCCGCCGAACAGGACGCGCTGTTCTGAACTAGCCCTTCTTCCGGGCCTCCTGCTTCTGCCGTGCGCCGACCGCCGCCAGCGCCATGTCCTGCGCCTGCGACTTCAGGTTCTTGTAGCCGTACCCGCGGTCCGTCAGCCACAGCTCGGCCGCGGTCTCCGCCCGGACCGACGCCGCCACCACGTCCTCCTCCGCCTCCCCGTACTCCAGGAACCGGAAGGTGAAGAACGGGCGGGCCGACAGGTCGTACGTCAGGTGGCCCTCCTCGGTGAACTGCGCGTGCAGCACGTCGTGTTCGGCGGCCGCGGCGGTCAGCTCGGCCCGCTGCTGGTCGGTCAGGGCGTCGAAGGAGCCGCGGACCATGATCCGGAAGGTGCGCTTGGTCATGCCCGGACCCTAACCCGGCCCCGCCGCCCCGCTCATCCCGGTTTTCGGACGTGCTGCGTTCCCTCCTGACCTCGACTGTTAGGCTTGCGAAGCGTGAGCGCGAAGCCCAAGATCCCCAATGTCCTGGCCTCCCGGTACGCCTCGGCGACCCTGGCCCAGCTGTGGTCCCCCGAACACAAGGTGGTCCTCGAGCGCCACCTGTGGCTGGCCGTCCTCAAGGCGCAGCAGGACCTCGGCATCGAGGTGCCGCCCACCGCGATCGCCGACTACGAGCGGGTGGTCGACCAGGTCGACCTGGCCTCGATCGCCGCTCGCGAGCAGGTCACCCGGCACGACGTGAAGGCCCGCATCGAGGAGTTCTCCGAGCTCGCCGGGCACGAGCAGATCCACAAGGGCATGACCTCGCGCGACCTCACCGAGAACGTCGAGCAGCTGCAGATCCGCCAGTCGCTGGAGCACGTCCGCGACCGCACGGTGGCCGTCCTGGTCCGTCTCGGCCGGCTCGCCGCCCAGTACGGCGAGCTCGTGATGGCCGGCCGCTCGCACAACGTCGCCGCCCAGGCCACCACCCTCGGCAAGCGCTTCGCGACCGCCGCCGACGAGGTCCTGGTCGCCTACGCCCGCCTCGAGGACCTGATCGCCCGCTACCCGCTGCGCGGCGTCAAGGGCCCGGTCGGCACCTCGCAGGACATGCTCGACCTGCTCGGCGGGGACGCCGAGAAGCTCGCCGAGCTGGAGCGCCGGGTGGCCGGCCACCTCGGCTTCGAGAACGTCTTCACCTCGGTCGGCCAGGTCTACCCGCGCTCGCTCGACTACGACGTGGTCTCCGCGCTGGTCCAGCTCGCCGCCGGCCCGTCCAGCATCGCCAAGACCATCCGCCTGATGGCCGGCCACGAGCTGGTCACCGAGGGCTTCAAGGCCGGCCAGGTCGGCTCTTCGGCGATGCCGCACAAGATGAACACCCGCTCCTGCGAGCGCGTCAACGGCCTCGCCGTCATCCTGCGCGGCTACGCCTCGATGACCGCCGAGCTCGGCGGCGACCAGTGGAACGAGGGCGACGTCTCCTGCTCCGTGGTCCGCCGGGTCGCCCTGCCGGACGCGTTCTTCGCCTTCGACGGCCTGCTGGAGACGTTCCTGACCGTCCTCGACGAGTTCGGCGCGTTCCCCGCCGTCATCGAGGCCGAGCTGGACCGCTACCTGCCGTTCCTGGCCACCACCAAGGTCCTGATGGGCGCGGTCCGGGCCGGCGTCGGCCGGGAGACCGCGCACGAGGTCATCAAGGAGCACGCGGTCGCCGCCGCCCTCGCCATGCGCGAAGGCGCCCGCGAGAACACCCTGGTGCCCGCGCTCGCCGCCGACCCGCGCATCCCGCTGGACCGCGCCGCGCTCGACGCCCTGCTCGCCGACCGGCTCTCCTTCACCGGCGCCGCCTCCGCCCAGGTCGGCGAACTGGTCCGCCGCATCGAGGCCGTCGCCGCCGCCCACCCCGAGGCCGCCAAGTACGCGCCCGGCGACATCCTCTGACGGATCGTCAGCAGCCCTGACCGGCCCCGGCGGACTCCGCCGGGGCCGGTTCGCGTCGCTCGGGCCCCATTCGGGCCCGGGCCTCGTCCGGCTCAGGCCTCGTCCGGGTGGATCGGGGGCGAGGTCGGGGCGCAGTACCAGTCGCAGTCGGGTTCGGCCACGGGGTGGGGCGGGGTCAGCGCGTCGGAGCGGATGGTGGCGAGGGCGAGGACGGCGCCCGTGGCGAGCAGGCCCGCACAGATCAGCATGGCGGTGTGGAACGCGCTGTCGACCTCGGCGGGGATCCGGTAGGCGTCGCCGCTCAGGCCCGCCAGCGGCGGGATGGCGGCGACCGCGAACAGGCCGGCGGCGCGCGCGGCGGCGTTGTTCACGCCGGAGGCGATGCCCGCGCGGCGGACGTCGACGGCGGCCAGCACGGTCGCGGTGAGCGGGGCGACCAGCAGCGTCATTCCGGCGCCCTGCACGGTGACGGCGGGCAGCACGTCGGTCCAGTAGTTCGCGTCCGGGCCGATCCGCAGCATCAGCAGCACGCCCGCGGCGACCACCAGCGGCCCGACGGTCAGCGGGATCCGCGGCCCCACCGAGCGGCCGAAGCGGCCCGCCCGGCCGGAGAACAGCAGCATCAGCACGGTGATCGGCACCAGCGCCAGGCCGGACAGCAGCGGGGTGAAGCCGGAGACGATCTGCAGCTGCACCGTGAGCAGCAGGAACACCCCGCTGAACGCGCCGTACACGCAGAGCGTGACCAGGTTGACGGAGCTGAACAGGCGGGAGCGGAACAGCGACAGCGGCAGCATCGGGTTCGCGGAGCGGTGCTCGACCAGGAGGAACAGCGCGGCCAGGACGAGGCCCGCGAGGCCGGCCACCACCGCGCCCGGGGTGAGGCCGGAGCCGGCCTCGGTCAGCGCGTAGGTGATCCCGGCGAGGGCGAGGGCGGCGAGCAGCGCGCCCAGCACGTCGAAGCGGCCCTGCTCGTCGGGGTCGCGGCTCTCCGGGACGTGACGGGCCGTCACCGCGACCACCACGGCGGCCAGCGGCAGGTTCAGCAGGAAGATCCACCGCCAGCCCGGCCCGTCCACCAGCCAGCCGCCCAGGAACGGTCCGACCGCCGCCGCCACCCCGCCCAGGCCCGACCACGCGCCGACCGCGCCCGCCCGGTCCTCCTCGGCGAACACCGCCTGCAGCATGGCCAGCGAGCCCGGCGTCAGCAGGGCGCCGCCGATGCCCTGCAACGCCCGGGCGAAGATCAGGAGTTCGACGTTCGGCGCGGCCGCGCAACCGGCCGAGGCGACGGCGAACCAGCCCACCCCGAGCAGGAAGATCCGCCGCCGCCCGTACCGGTCGCCCAGCGAGCCGCCCAGCAGGATCAGCGCGGCCAGCGTCAGCATGTACGCGTTGATCGTCCACTGCAGCGACGCCAGGCCGGCGCCCAGGTCCTCGCCGATCCGCGGCAGCGCGACGTTCACCACCGTGCCGTCCAGCATCGCCATGCCGGAGCCCAGGGCGGTCGCCGCGACCACCCACCGGCCGCGATTCGTCCCGAGCCGGATCCCGTCAGTTGCGCTCGTCTCGCTCACGCATCCGATCCTCCGGCAGCCGGGCACCGGGCGGGAGGTCCGCCGCGCGGGCGGGGGAGTGGCGGGGTGCCGGCCGGGTGAGGCGGCTGGGTGTCAGCGGCGGGGTGTCAGGGGAGCAGGGCGCCGCGCTGCCAGGGGCGGCCGGTCTCGGGGGTGACGATGCCGAGGTCGGCGAAGAACTCCATCGCCTTGCGCGCCCAGTCGACCCGGGCCTGCTGCCAGTGCGGGTTGGCGGCGGCGGCCCGGCGGGCCTCGGCCGGGTCGAGGCCCGCCAGGGCGTAGACCCGGGGGTGGACGATCTCGGCGACCGACTGGCGGGCCAGCAGCGCCAGCGCCCGGCGGAACACCACCCGCCGGGCCGGCGACATCCTCGCCCAGCGCCGCTCCAGCTCCGGCTTGGCGTAGCCGATGTGCCGGGCCTCCTCGATCACGTGGATCCGGGCCACCGAACGGGCCAGCGGCTGCAGGCTCTCGTCGCGGATCATCTCGCGCTGCATCGCGTCGGTGAACTCCTCCACGAAGATCGCCCCGGCGAAGGTCATGGTGGTGTCGTTCAGCAGGAAGTGCAGCCGTCCGAGCCGGTCCGCGCGCCGGGTAGGCCGGGCGGAGGGGTAGCCGGTGGCGGTGATGTAGCGGGCGAACATGGTGGAGTGCCGGCATTCGTCCGCGACCTCGGTCAGCGCGTACTGGGCGTGCCGGGTGGTCAGGTCGCCCTCGTACACGTGCCGGATCAGGCCCTCCATCAGCACCAGCTCGAACCAGATGCCGGCCGCGGTGGTCGATGCGAACTGATGGACGCTCAGCTGCGCGCGCTGCCGCTCGTCCAGGCGCTCCCAGAGCGGGGTGCCGTAGAGCGAGACGCGGTGGGCGGGCAGCGCGTACTGGTCCGGGTCGAGCGGCGCGTCCCAGTCGATCTCGGTGAGCGGGTCGTAGGAGTGCTTGGCGGAGGCGCGCAGCAGGCGCGCCGCGTTGAGTTCGCGGTCGGCGTTGCGCTGCTGGGCGATCGTCCCGGTGGGGGCGGCGGTGTCGGGCATCGGCGGGCTCCGGAGGGTGGGGGCGGCAGGGGCTTCAGGAGGAGTAAACCAATGAGACAGAGTGTCAACAAGGGGTTCGGGCAGATCACCGGGCGGATTCCCGCGCGGATGGCCGGACGGCCTCGGGTGGATCGCCGGACGGTCAGCGGGTCGACCGAGGGCGCGGCGGGGGCCGGTGCGGTGCGGTGCCGCGCCGGAGGTCGCGCGGCGCCACGGCGGAGGTCGCCCGCGTGCGACCCCGCCGGGCCCCCCGCAGACTGGCCGCATGGACCCGGTCACCACCCTGGAACGCATCGCCTTCCTGCTGGAACGCGAACTCGCCTCCCCGTACCGGGTGAAGGCCTTCCGCACCGCCGCCGAGGCCGCAGCCCAACTGCCCGCCGAACCCATCGACGTCGCCACCGCCGAACGCCTCCCGGGCGTCGGCCCCGCCACCGCCCGGGTGATCGCCGACGCCTCCGTCGGCCGCACCCCGCAGTACCTGCTGGAGGCCGAGGCCCGCGCCGCCGCCGGACCCGCCCCTCCACCGGCGCGCTGCGGCTGCGCGAGAAGATCCAGGGCGACTGCCACCTGCACTCGGACTGGTCCGACGGCACCGTCCCGATCGAACTGATGGCCCGCACCGCCAGCTCCCTCGGCCACCACTGGGCCGTCCTCACCGACCACTCGCCCCGCCTCACCGTCGCGGGCGGCCTCAGCGCGGAACGGCTGCGCGAACAGCTCGACGTGATCGAGGAGCTGAACGGTCGACTCGCCCCGTTCCGGCTCCTCACCGGCATCGAGTGCGACATCCTCGACGACGGCTCGCTCGACCAGGACGAGGAACTGCTCGGCCGGCTGGACGTGGTGGTCGCCTCGGTGCACTCCAAACTGCGGATGGACAGCTCCGCGATGACCCGGCGGATGCTCGCGGCCGTCCGCAACCCGCTGGTCGACGTCCTCGGCCACTGCACCGGGCGGCGACTCGGCGAGAAGCCCCGCCCGCAGTCCGAGTTCGACGCGGAGGCCGTGTTCACGGCCTGCCGGGAACACGACACCGCCGTCGAGATCAACTGCCGCCCCGACCGCCAGGACCCCCCGGACGACCTCCTCACCCTCGCCGCCGACCTCGGCTGCCTCTTCTCCATCGACACCGACGCCCACGCGCCGGGCCAGCTCGACTGGCAGATCACGGGCTGCGAACGCGCCGCGGACCTCGGCCTGGACGCGGAACGGATCCTGACGGCCTGGTCGGTGGACCACCTGTTGGCCTGGGCGGGAGCCCGGTGAGCTCGCGCCCGCGGCAGCAGGCGGTCGCCCACCTGCCCGACCTCGTCGGCTCCGGCTGAGCCTGCTCCGGGGGCCCGGCGGGCCCCCGGAACCGGCGATGAAGTCCCGGGCCGGGCCTGGCCGGTGGGGGGCCGTCAGCAGTGGTGCGGCCCGCGACCGCGGGTGGTCACGGCGCTGCCGTCAGCCCGCGCGGACGGCGGCCACCAGGTCGGGCAGCAGCTTCGCCGCGTTGGGCGTGCCGAGGCCGGTGACCGGGTCCCAGCCGGTGGTGACGGGGTAGCCGGGCACCGACGGGTCGGCGGTGTTGTTGCCGAGGGTGATGTCGTAGAAGTCGGCCGCGTACGTGCCCGGGTCACCGGCGATCTTGTACAGCGCCGGGTTGATCAGGCCGAGGCCGCCACCGTTGATCTGGTCGGCGATGGAGACCAGGCCGGCCCACTCGGGGCAGGCGAGCGAGGTGCCGCCGATGTCGTACCAGCCGGTGCTGCACGGCGTGCCGCCGCAGTCCAGGCCGCCCTGGCCGTCGGGCGGGAGCGAGACGTACACCAGCGCGCCGGTGCCGGCGCTGGCCTGCAGCGCGATGTCGGGGACGCCGCGCTTGGCGCCGACCGCGGTGGACCCGGCCGGCAGGGAGTTCTGGTAGGCGGGACGGTCGAAGACCTGGCTGAAGCCGCCGCCGGAGAAGGTCCAGCCGACCTCCGCCGCGCCGGGGCTGGCCGCGCACTTCGCGGGGGCGCCACCGGTCGCGGTACGGCCGCCGGTCGCGTCCGGGTCGGTGCACAGGTAGGTGCCACCGACGCCGGTGACCAACGGGTCGGAGGCGGGCCACTCGACGGCCGGGTCGGGCAGCGTGGTGCCGCCGTCCTTGACCGGGGTCTTCTTCGAGCCGCTGCTGCCGTCGTCGCCGGAGGAGCCGAGCACGGTGACCCCGTTCTCGGCGGCCGACTTGAAGGCGTGCCGCAGGTGCTCGATCGACTGGGCGCTGCCGAACGCCCCCTCGGCGGACGCGAAGGACTGCGAGATGACGGTGGCCAGGTGGTGGTCGACCACGTACTGCTCGGCGTTCATCATCGCCGGGAAGCCCTGCACGCCGAGGGTCTCGGCGGTCGGGGTGGAGACCAGCAGGATGTTGGCGTTGGGCGCCATCGCGTGGGCGGTCTCGACGTCCAGGGCGACTTCGAGCGCCCACGCGCTCCTGTCCTCCTGGCCGGTGCCCTTGCCGGTCGCCGGCGGGGCCTTGGTGTCGGGCGAGCCCTGGACGTGCAGCGTGCTGAACGTCGGCATGCCGGGCGCGCAGGTGACGCCCTCCTCGCCGCACATCGGCTGCACGCCGAAGGCCTGGTCGAAGACGTGCAGGTCGTGCGCCATGGTGTCGCTGCCGTAGGAGTCGACGACGGCGATGGTCTGGCCGCGCCCGTCGAAGCCGTCGGCGTACAGCGGGCCGAGGTTGTACGCCGCGCGGATCGCCTGCGGGGCGAAACAGCGCCGGCCGGCCGCGGCGCACTGGGCCTGGGTCGGCGGGACCTCCCCGGCGGTGACCTGGGCGTACTCGGCCACGGTGGGCCGCAGTTCGGGGTAGGCGGCGAGCGAGATCGGGCCGCTCGCGGTGGTGACCGCCGGCGCGGCGAGCACGCCGGAGGCGGCGAGGGCCAGGCTGCTCACCCCCACAAGCAGCCAGCGACGTGCTGATGGAGCCTTCAAGAGTCCTCCTGAGGGTTGTTTCGGGGGACTTGCGTGGCCCGGACGACCCGGTGTGGATCAGGCGCACCGGGTCCGGACCGGCGCGAGCGTAGAAGGCGGGCGGGCAACACTCAATGCCCTCACGGTCGTTGAGTAGGCAAGGGTTCACCAAATCTGGGTCAAGGAACATCCTGACCGAGGAGGTCCGCGCCCGCCGACGACGCCACCGCAGGCTCTAGGCTGCCGGGATGAGTGACAACCAGGTGAGTGGGCGGATCAGGCCGTCGGCGTTCCACGCGGCGCCCGGGACCGAGGACTGGCGGGTGCTGGGGGAGGGGGCGTGCGCCTTCTTCCGGACCGGGTCGTTCGCGGGTGGGGTTCGGCTGGTCGAGGCGATCGGGGCGGCGGTGGACGGGGTCGGGGAGGTGGACCTCGACCTGCGGGCCGAAGGGGTGACCGCCCGGCTGATCGAGGCGGGCGAGGAGTACTACGGGCTGACGGAGCGGCACGTCGAGCTGGCGCGCCGGGTGTCCGAGGCCGCGCGCGAGGTGGGCGCGGTGGCCGAGCCGCAGGGCGTGCAGACGGTGCAGGTGACGATCGACGCACTGGAGCAGCCCGCCGTGGTCGCGTTCTGGCGCGCGCTGCTCGGCTACCGGGACCGGTCGGGCAGCCCGGAGGACCTGATCGATCCGCTGCGCCGCGGCGCGCCGTTCTACTTCCAGCAGATGGACGAGCCGCGCCCGCAGCGCAACCGGGTGCACGTGGACGTGTGGGTGCCGCACGACCTGGCCGAGGCACGGATCGCCGCCGCGCTCGCCGCCGGCGGCCGGCTGGTGACGGACGAGCACGCGCCGAACCACTGGGTGCTGGCCGACCCCGAGGGCAACGAGGCCTGCGTGGGCGCGGCGGGGGCCGCCGGCTGACGCACCGTCGGCGGGAAGGCGGGAAGGCCGGAAGGCGGAGGCCGGCGGGAGTGGGAAAGCGGTTTCCGTGTGCGGATCAGGCGGCCTCGACCAGTCGGGACCGCAGGCTGTCGAGGGTGTCGTCCTTGAGGCCGAGCCCCGCGCGGGCGTAGCTCTCCGGGTCGCCCCAGTGGTCGGCGAGGGTGTCGAGGGCGGCGTCCAGGTACTCGGCGCGGACGGAGAGGACGGCGTCGGCGATCTCGGGGTCGCCGCCCGCGGCGGTGAAGCGTTCGACCAGCGGGCCGTAGTGCGCGCGGACGGCCGGGTCGACGGACAGGTACTCGGTGCGCACGGTGGCCAGGTCCGCGCCGAGCAGCAGCAGGATCAGGGTGGCGCCCCAGCCGGTGCGGTCCTTGCCGGCGGTGCAGTGGAACAGGACGGGGCCGCCGCCCTGGTGGGCGAGCGCGGTGATCAGCTGCTTGTAGGCCTGGCGAGCGGCGGGGGAGGTGACGAAGGCCCGGTAGTCCTCGCACACCGCCGCGGCCGCCCGTCCGCGGTCCAGCGTGCGGTTGGCGGCGGCCGGGTCGGTCAGTGCGGCGGCGAGCGCCGCCGTCGCACCGCTGCCCGCCTGGTCCGCGAGGACGTCCGCGACCAGCAGGTGCGCCCCGCCGGGGACCCGGTCGGGGAACGCGGCGCGCTCCAGCTCGGTGCGCAGGTCGACCACGGTGCGCACGCCCAGCGCGCTGAACATCGGGTCTCCCGACGGGTCGAGCCGGTCCAACTGCCCCGAGCGCAGCGCCAGTCCGGGCCGCACCCGGGCGCCGCCCGGCAGGTCGATGCCCCCCAGATCGCGCAGGTTGGCAACGGTGGCGGAGTCCACGAAGTACGAGTGCTGCATGACGACCTCCCTGCCGACGGACCTTGCCAGCACGCTAGGCGCGTCCCGGGCGGGTCGCCCCCGGAGTACCCCCGCCCGGGCGGGTCGGTGCGGCGAGCGGGGGAGCGTACGCCCCGGCGGCGCGCCGTAGGACGTGCGCCCCTTGATTGACGGGGCGTCAGCGGGCAGGGTGGGCAGCGCCCGGTCCCGCCGGGGCCGGCGCGTGCCAGGCGTGACGAAGGGACGGAAACCCCGGATGGCAGCGAAGATCCTGATCATCACCGGCGACGCGGCCGAATCGCTGGAGGTGTTCTACCCGTACCAGCGACTGCTGGAGGAGGGCTACCAGGTCGACATCGCCGCGCCCACCAAGAAGACCCTGCAGTTCGTGGTGCACGACTTCGTGCCCGGCTTCGACACGTACACCGAGAAGGCCGGCTACACCTGGCCCGCCGACCTCGCCTTCGCCGACGTCGACCCGGCGCAGTACGTGGCGCTGGTGCTGCCCGGCGGCCGCGCCCCCGAGTACCTGCGCAACGACCCCGAGGTGCAGCGGATCGTCGCGCACTTCTTCGAGGACGACAAGCCGCTCGCCCAGATCTGCCACGGCCCGCTGATCCCGCTGCGCACCGGTGCGCTGGCGGGCCGCCGCACCGCCGCCTACCCGGCACTGGAGCCCGACGTGGCGGCCGGCGGCGCGGACTTCGTCGACGGCGGCGCGGTGGTCGACGGCACCGTGGTCTCCGCCCGGGCCTGGCCCGACCACCCCACGTGGATGCGGGCGTTCGTGCAGCTGCTGCGCGAGAAGGCCCCGGTCGAGTAGTCCGGACCGAACGGGCCCTCATCGGGGTGTCGGCTTGCCCGTCCGGGGTCGGGCGGGCAAGCGTGTACCGCATGGCAGCTGCACACCTCGACGGGCCCGGCCTGCTCGCGCTCCACGCCCGGGCCCTGGACCACTTCGGCGACCTGGTCCGCGCCGTCCCCGACGACGCCTGGCAGGCGCCCACGCCGTGCACGGACTGGACGGTGCGTCAGCTGGTGGGCCACCTGACGTCCGAGCAGCTGTGGGTGCCCCCGCTGCTGGGCGGTGCCACCGTCGCCGAGATCGGCGACCGCTTCGACGGCGACGTACTGGGCGAGGACCCGGTCGCGGCGTGGACGGCCGCCGCAGCGGCCGCCCGGGACGCGTTCGCCGAGCCCGGGGCGCTGGAGCGCACCGTCCAGCTGTCGTACGGCGCGCGCCGGGCCGCCGGGTACGCCCGCGAGATGACCGTGGACGCGATCGTGCACGCCTGGGACCTCGCCCAGGGCATCGGCGCGGACGCCCGGATCGACCCCGCCGCCGCCGAGTTCGGACTCGCCGAAATCGGCCCGCAGGCAAGCGCGTTGGCCACCTCCGGGCTGTTCGCCGACGCCGTTCCGGTGCCCGCCGACGCGGAGCCGGGCGACCGTCTGCTGGGCCTGGTCGGGCGCGACCCCGCACACCCGTTCGGGACGGCCTGAGGGTCCGCCGGGCGTGCCCCGCGGGCCCGTCAGCGCCGGGCCCGCACCCCGTCCAGGGCGATGGCAAGGACCCGGTCGCGCTGCTCCTCGCTCGGGAACGCCACCGAGGTGATGCCGGAGACCATCCGCAGCAGGTCGTCGATGCTCATGTCCTCGCGCACCTCGCCGGCCGCCTGGGCGCGCAGCAGCAGCGGGGTGCCCGCGTCGTACATCGACTGCAGGCAGGCCAGGAAGACGGTGGACTCCTCGCCCGCGAGCGCCTCGCGGATCGCGCGCTTGGTCATCGCGTACTCGACGAACCGGCGCAGCCAGGCGGTCAGGGCCGGCCACGGGGGCTGGTCGGCGACCTCCGCGGCGACCCGGCCGAGGTCGTCGACCTCGTTGGCGTAGACCGCCTCGAAGAGGTGGCGGCGGGTCGGGAAGTTGCGGTAGAGGGTGCCGATGCCGACGCCGGCGCGCCGCGCGATGTCCTCCAGGGACGCCTCGGCGCCGTGCTCGGCGAACGCCTCGCGGGCGGCGGCCAGCAGCGCGTCGAAGTTGCGCGCGGCGTCCGCACGGCGCGGGCGGCGCGCGGCGAGGAACTCGCTGACGACGATCTGATCCGGCACGGGTGACCTCGTTTCGACATCCGGATTGAACCGGAGGCATGCCTCCGCTAATCTGGAGGCATGCCTCGACTTTAGCACCGGGGCCCCTGCTTCGGCCTGCCCCGTGCCGGTCGGCCCCTCACTCTTCCGTGCCCGTCACCCGCTCGATCGTCGCTGGGTGACCGCTCCGTCACCGCTCGTCCCCCGTCTGCTTTCCTGCCGGGGCGCGCCGCCGATCCCGCGTGCCCCGACCCGAGTCCCGAGAGGGTTCGATGAACCGCCAGTCCCCCCGTGTGACCTTCGGCGTGCTCGCCACCGGCGCGGGCGTGTTCGCCCTGCTCCAGTCACTGATCACGCCCGCCCTGCCGATCGTCCAGCAGGCGATGCACACCTCGCAGTCCACCGTCACCTGGGTGATGACGGCGTACCTGCTCTCCGCCTCCGTCTTCACCCCGATCCTCGGCCGGGTCGGCGACCTGGCCGGCAAGAAGCGCACCCTGGTCGCCGCGCTCGGCGCCCTGCTGATCGGCTGCCTGGTCGACGCCCTCGCGCCCAACATCACCGTGCTGATCCTCGGCCGCGTCCTGCAGGGCATCGGCGGCGCGCTGTTCCCGCTGTCCTTCGGCATCATCCGGGACGAGTTCCCGGCCGGGAAGGTGGCCGGCGGCATCAGCAACCTGTCCGCCGTGATCGCCGTCGGCAGCGGCCTCGGCATGGTGCTGGCCGGTCCGATCGTCGGCGCCCTCGACTACCGCTGGCTGTTCTGGCTGCCCGTCATCGTGGTCGCCGCCACCATCGCGCTCGCCCACCGCTACATCCCCGAGTCGCCCACCCGCAGCGAGGGCGCCGTCGACTGGCTCTCCGCGGTGCTGCTCTCCGGCTGGCTGGTCGCGCTGCTGCTGCCGGTCAGTCAGGCCGCCCAGTGGGGCTGGGGGTCCGCCCGGGTGCTCGGCCTGCTCGCCGTCGCCGTCCTGCTGTTCGCCGCCTGGGCGTTCAACGAGGCCCGCTCCCGCAACCCGCTGATCGACCTGCGCGTCATGCGGCTGCCCGCCGTCTGGACCACCAACACGGCCGCCCTGCTGTTCGGCGCCGGCATGTACGCGGTCTGGGCCTTCCTGCCCGGCTTCGTCCAGACGCCCGTGAGCGCCGGCTACGGCTTCGGCTCCACCGTCTCCGGCGCCGGCCTGCTGATGCTCCCGATGGTCGGCGCGATGTTCGTCGCCGGCGTGGTCGGCGGGCGGATCGCCGGACGCTTCCCCGCCAAGGCGCAGCTCACCACCGGCGCCCTGCTCGGCGCGGTCGCCTGCGCGCTGCTCGCCGCCCGGCACGGCACGCCCGCGGACGTCGCCCTCGCGGCCGGCGTGTTCGGCCTCGGCATCGGCCTGGCCTTCGCCTCGATGAGCAACCTCATCGTGCAGAGCGTGCCCGCCGCGCAGACCGGCGCCGCCACCGGCATGAACGCCAACATCCGCACCATCGGCGGCTCGATGGGCGCCGCCCTGATGACCGGTCTGGTCACCGGCCACCTGCAGCCCTCCGGCCGCCCCTACGAATCCGGCTACACCCACGGCTTCGCGCTGCTGGCCGTGTTCTGCCTGGCCGCCGCCTTCGCCGCGCTGCTCGTCCCGGCCCGCCGCGCGGTGCCGGCAACCGTCCCGGTCGAGGCCGCGGCAGCCCAGCGGGAGACCGTCGCGCAGCGCGAGACCGTCGGGTAGCGGGTGCCCGTCGGCGGCGGAGCGTCGGGGACGGGTGGATGTTCGGGCCGGACGCGCCTTCGGCGGCGCGCCCGGCCCGTCGTGCCTGCCCCCCGGGGTCCTGGCCGTGCTCCCGGCGGTGCGTTCAGCAGTCGCGGAGCTCCGGCGACTGGTTCAGCAGCTGCGCCCGCGGCGAGGTGAACTTCCGGTAGGCGTCCGTGAGTTCGGCGTGCGGGTGGAAGACCGCCAGGCGGTGGCAGTTCTGGAAGGCGAGCTTCACCGAGAAGTGCCGCTCCAGCGCCCCGCGGATCGAGTCGCTGGCCAGCGCGCGCAGCAACTGGGCCCGCTCGGCCTCGCTCGGGGCCACCGTGTTGTCGGCGAACTCGGCGTCCGTGGTCGCGAGTTCGGCCGTCAGGTCGTTGACCAGGCGGTACGCGTACGGCAGGGAGGTGCGGACGGTGGCGAGGAAGTCGGCGTCGGCGACCTCGTCGCGCTCGGCGAGGGCCAGCAGTGAGGGGGAGACGTCCAGGGACATGGCGGGGCGGACCTTTCCAGGATCATGAAAGTGGAAGTCGTTTTCAATAAGTGATCCTGTCGCTCGCCTGATGCACTGTCAATTCCGCTCCCTCGTTCGGGGCAACACGGCGTGTCGCCCGGCTCGCGGCCCGCACCGGCCCTTCCTAGAGTGGGTGGAGACGACCGCGAGGAGGCCCCCGATGGACGAGCAGCGCACGAAAGGCGGCACCGACCGCCACATCCTGGAGCGGATCAGCGAGATGGTCGAGGCCGAACGCGGCCTGCGCGCGGCGCTCGCCGAGGGGCGCATCGACGAGTCCACCGAACACCGCGAACTCAAGGACATCGAGGAGCAGCTCGACCAGTGCTGGGACCTGCTCCGCCAGCGCCGCGCCCGGGTCAACGTCGGAGAGGACCCGGACCAGGCCGCCGTGCGCAGCGTCGAAGAGGTCGAACGCTACGAGTCGTAGCGGGGGCCGCCGGGCGGCCCGGCTCGGAGCGGGGGCGCGTCAGGCGCCGGAGGCGTCCAGGTTCGCGGTGACGCGGTCGAGCAGTTCGCGCAGGGCGCGCACGTCCTCGATCGGGAGGCCGGCGGCGGTCAGGATGTGGCGCGGGACGGCGCGGGCGGGGGCGCGCAGCGCGCGGCCGGCCTCGGTGGGCGTGACCAGCACCGAGCGCTCGTCCTGCGGGCTGCGCTCGCGCACGATCAGGCCGGCCGCCTCCAGGCGCTTGAGCAGCGGCGAGAGGGTGCCGGAGTCCAGTCGCAGCCGCTCGCCGAGCTGCTTGACCGGCAGTTCGCCGTCCTCCCAGAGCACCAGCATCACCAGGTACTGCGGATACGTCAGGCCGAGGTCCTTGAGCGCGGTGCGGTAGACGCTGCCGAAGGCGCGGGAGGCGGCGTTCAGCGCGAAGCAGATCTGCTGGTCGAGCAGGAGCAGGTCGTCCGTGCCGTCGAGCAGCGGGCCGTTGCCGCCGCTCGCGTCGCTCCCGCCGTGCCGGTTCTCGCCGTGCCAGGTCATGGGACAAGGGTAGCGCGCGGCCGATTCAGTTGTGCGCAATTGAGTTGTGTGCTGTAGTTGTGGGCAGGACAGGGCGGAGCGCCCGGCACCGGGGAACGGCGACGGACGGCTCCGACGGGCAACTGGTCTGACGAACGACGAAGGAGAAGCAGGACATGGACGCGCTCTACACCGCTGTGGCCACCGCGAACGGCCGCGAGGGCCGCGCCGTCAGCTCCGACGGCCAGCTCGACCTCAAGCTCTCGCCGCCGCCCGCGCTCGGCGGCAGCGGCGAGGGGACCAACCCGGAGCAGCTGTTCGCGGCCGGCTACGCGGCGTGCTTCGCCGGCGCGCTCGGCGTGGTCGCCCGGCAGTCGAAGGTCGACATCTCCGAGGTGTCGGTGACCGCCGAGGTCACCATCGGCAAGGACGAGAACGGCTTCGGCCTGTCCGCCGTCATCCGGGTCGAGCTGCCCGAGGAGCTGGCCGGCGAGCCCGGTGAGCTGCTGGTCAAGCAGGCCCACCAGGTCTGCCCGTACTCCAAGGCCACCGCGGGGAACATTCCGGTGGAGCTGATCGTCGAATAAGGCGAGGCAGGGGTCTCACCTGGGGTCTGCGGGCCGCATCCGCGTGGGGGCGGGGCGGCCCGCAGTGGTGTCCGCTCGCACACCGGACGCCGGGGCGCGGTGTGCGAGCGGAAGTTCGGAACGGGTCGGACGGGACGGGGCGGGTCAGAGGGGAGCAGCTCCGGGCGCTTCGCCTCCACGTGGTCACCGGAGGACTCGCCGCGCAACCGGCGCCCCACCCAGGGCAGCAGGAAGGTGCGCGCCCACTGCAGGTTCTCCCGGCGCTGGTCGGCCGCAGTGGTGAACGGCGCCGGCGGCCACGCGGCCTCCGGGTCCCCGTCCACGGCCAGGCCGAGCGAGCGGGCCGCGAGCAGGGCCACCCGCTGGTGCCCCTCCGGGGACAGGTGCAGCCGGTCGTCCGACCAGGCCCGGCGGTCGTGCACCGCGCGCAGCGACCACAGGTCCGCGACGGCCAGGCCGTTGCGGTCGGCGATCGCCCGCAGGTGCGCGTTGTAGGTGGCGATCTTGCCGCGCAGGTGGCGCAGCACCGGCACGGTGCGGGTGTCGAAGCCGGTGCAGATCAGCACCGTTCCGGCGCTCTCGCGCAGTTCCAGCACGGCCGACTCGAAGTGCTCGGCGATCAGGTCCGGGTCGCTGCCCGGGCGCAGGATGTCGTTGCCGCCCGCGCACAGGGTCACCAGGTCCGGGCGGAGTTGACGGACCTTCGGAACCTGCTCGGCGACGATCTGGTCCAGCAGGCGGCCGCGGACGGCCAGGTTGGCGTACCGGAAGTCGTGCTCCGGGCGGCGCGCGGCCAGCATCCCGGCCAGGCGGTCGGCCCAGCCGGCGAACTGGCCGTCCGGGCCGGGATCGTTCAGGCCCTCGGTGAAGCTGTCCCCGAGGGCGGCGTACGAACTGAGGTCAAGGGTCTCCTGGTAGTCGGCCATGCAGGAGATAGTTCACCTTGTGAAGTGACTTACGCCACCGTAGGTGCCACGTGGCACAGGGTGATCTCTGCCACGGGGGCCGAGCCGTTACCCTTCAGAGGTCTTCAGGGGTTCGAAACAGCCAGGCCGAGCAGCGAGGAGAGGAGGGTCGGCGTGACCAGCGATGCCGTCCGCGAGGAGAAGTCGCGGCGCAAGCAGATGATGATCCGGGCGCTGATCTACATCGTGGGCACCCACCTCTTCGCCGGGTTCGTGATCCTGCTGTTCGCCGTCGGGCACCACTGACGCCGCGCTCCGGGCGGCTCGACCACGGCCGTTCCTCGGCGCTGCTCACTCGCGGTCGGCTGCGGGCGGCCCGTCGGCACCGTCGGCTGCGGGGAGCACCCGGGCGGCGACCTTGGCCAGGTGAACGTCGAACGCGGCGGCCGGATCCGGGTGCACCCGGGTCAGGGCGACCAGCGCCGTGATCACCACGTCGCACAGCTCGCCCGCCACGTCGTCCCAGGTGTGCGAGAAACCCTTGCGCGGGTTCTGGCCGAGTGCGCCGATCACCGCCTCGGCCACCTCGCCGGCCTCCTCGCTGAGCTTGAGGCACTGCAACACCCGCTGCATCTCCGGGGGTTGGGTGCTTCCCTCGGCCAGCCACGCCGCCAGGCGGCGCACCGTCTCCCACTGCTGCGCGTCCACGACGCCCCCCTCCACCCTCGGTGTCCCCCCGCGGAGCGGTGCGGAACCCGCCGTGCCGTCCGCATTCGTCTCCGCGTCGGTGTCCACGTCGCCGACGCCTCTGACCGTACCGGGCGGGCGGGCGGTGGCCGGGGCCGGCGCTGACGGGGTGTCAGTGCAGGCGCTGCTGCCAGTCGATCGGCACGTGGCCGAGCGGGCCGGGGGTGGGCTGGGTGACCGGGTGCGCGGACGGGCCGGCCAGGGGCGGGCCCTCGTAGAACTGCTCGGTCTCGGTGTTCCAGAACCAGTCCTCGCCGGGTTCGAAACTGGTCAGGAACGGGTGGCCGGCCGCCCGGGCGTGGGCCGTGGCGTGCTGGGACGGCGAGGAGTCGCAGCACCCGATGTGCCCGCACGCCGCGCACCTGCGCAGGTGGAACCACCAGCCCTGGCCCTCTCCCGCCAGACACTCCACGCAGCCGTCGCCACTGGGCGGCACGCTCGGGTCGATACCGGGGATCCCCGTGTCTTCGCTCATCGCGGCACCTCCGTGACGAGCCTATGCCCGGGGTGGCGGTCGGCGCGGCAGGCGGACCCGGCGCGGCGAAGTGATGCGGCGGGGTGCTGCGGCGGCGAGGTGCGGGGAGGGGGCGATTCGGGCGGGCTCCGGGGTGTCGCCGTCGGCCGGAGAGACGGCGCCTGACGGGGCGTCGGTGCGGCCCGCAGACGGATTCCTAACTGATCTACAGTGCTGTAGATTCAAGGGTGGGGCCGGGTCCCGTCCGAGTGGCCGGGTGATGGCCGCCGGGCCGAACTGCCGGGCCCGGTACGGGGATACCACAGGAGGGCACACATGGGAGTCACGCTCGCCAAGGGCGGCAACGTCTCGCTGACGAAGGAGGCCCCCGGGCTCACCAACGTCATCGTCGGCCTCGGCTGGGACGTCCGGGCCACCACGGGCGCCGACTTCGACCTGGACGCCAGCGCGCTGCTGTGCGGCGACGGCGGCCGGGTGCTCAGCGACCAGCACTTCGTCTTCTACAACAACCTGCGCAGCCCCGAGGGCTCGGTCGAGCACAGCGGCGACAACCTCACCGGTGGCGGTGGCGGTGACGACGAGCAGATCAGGGTCGACCTGACCGCCGTCCCGCCGCAGGTCGCCAAGGTGGTCTTCCCGGTGTCGATCTACGACGCGGAGAACCGGCACCAGAGCTTCGGCCAGGTGCGCAACGCCTTCATCCGGATCGTCAACGAGGCCGACGGCAGCGAGGTGGCGCGCTACGACCTGTCCGAGGACGCCTCCACCGAGACCGCGATGGTCTTCGGCGAGCTGTACCGCTACGGCGTCGAATGGAAGTTCCGCGCCATCGGCCAGGGTTACGCCTCCGGCCTGCGCGGCATCGCGCTGGACTACGGCGTCAACGTCTGACCCATCCTTCGGACGGCCTCCCGACGTCGTCCCGACGTTCTCCTGATGACCGCTTCGGCGACCCCGCTGGTCGGGGGCGTCGGGGCGGTCGCGCCCGCTGCGGTGCCGGGTGCCGGGTGCTGGGTGCCACTGCGGGCTCGGTGTGCCGGGTTCCGGGGGTCGAGGTCGGTAACGGATCGGCCCGGCCGGGGTGTCGGCTGTTGGGCCGCACGGGGCCCTGTGGCAGGCTCGGCGCATGGAACAGCGTGTACTTGGCAGGACCGGACGTCCGGTCTCGGTGATCGGTCTCGGGACGTGGCAGCTCGGCGCGGACTGGGGCGTGGTGCTGGAGGAGGACGCGCTCGCGGTGCTGGACGCCGCCGCGGACGCCGGGGTGACCTTCTTCGACACCGCGGACGTCTACGGGGACGGCCGCAGCGAGCAGTTGATCGGCCGTTTCCTGAAGGGCCGGCAGGACGACGGCCTGATGGTCGCCACCAAGCTCGGCCGCCGGCTGCCGCAGCTGCCGGCGAACTACACCCTCGCCAACTTCCGAGAGTGGACCGACCGTTCGCGCCGCAACCTGGGAGTGGAGCGGCTCGACCTGGTGCAGCTGCACTGCCCGCCCAGCGAGGTGTACTCGACCGACGCCGTGTTCGACGCCCTCGACACCCTGGTCGAGGAGGGCCGCACCGCCGCCTACGGCGTCAGCGTGGAGACCTGTGAGGAGGCGCTGACCGCGATCGCCCGACCCGGCGTCGCCAGCGTGCAGATCATCCTCAACCCGTTCCGCCTGAAGCCGCTCGACCGGGTGCTGCCCGCCGCCGAACGGGCCGGGGTCGGCATCATCGCCCGGGTGCCGCTGGCCTCCGGCCTGCTGTCCGGCAAGTACACCAAGAACACCCTGTTCGGCGCCGACGACCACCGGACCTACAACCGGGACGGCTCCGCCTTCGACCAGGGCGAGACCTTCTCCGGGGTGGACTTCGCCACCGGTGTGGACGCCGCCGACGAGTTCGCCCGGCTCGCCCCGCCCGGCGCGAGCTCCGCACAGACCGCGCTGCGCTGGATCGTCCAGCAGCCCGGTGTCACCACCGTCATCCCGGGCGCCCGCAACCCCGAGCAGGCCCGCGCGAACGCCGAGGCGATGGCGCTCCCGCCGTTGCCGCAGTCGACCCTGAAGGCCGTCCAGGACCTGTACGACCGCCGACTGCGCGCCGAGGTTCACTCGCGCTGGTGAGCTGAGCACCGATGGCGCGATGCAAGGGCGGGCACAGCTTCGTGCGCACGGCTGCGTGAGCACGGAAGCGTGAGCACGGAAGCGTGAGCGCGGATCGGTGCGCACGGAAGCGTGGGCACGGAACGGTGAGCACGGGACGGACGCGGGAAAGCGCTTGCCGACTGCGGTCGGCAAGCGCTTTCCCGTTGCAGCGGGGGGTGGGCGGTCCGGGGTCAGTCCAGCGGCTCGGCGTGCACCGGGTTGCGCGGGCTCTGGTGGCCGCCGCTGGCCAGCATCCGGACTTCGCCGAGATCGCTGATCTCGGCCTGCACGATGCCGGATGGGTCCGTGTACACGGGATGCCCGCCCGGCCCGCGGGTGCCGGTCGCCTCGACCACCACCACGTCCTGCTCGGCGTGGCCGCCGGTATCCCCGGGGAACGTGAGTGCGAATCGTCGCGCCATGGCCGGGCCTCCTTGCCGTCCGTCGTTCCATCGTAGGCGGCTGCCCGGCAGCTGGTCGCACCCGCGCGGCGCGGCGCGGCGGGTGCCCCCGGCCGGGCGGGGCCCGCGGCGTCAGACGAGCAGGTGGAGGCGCTGGGCCGCGGGGCCGACCTGGACGGTCTGGCCCCAGGTGAGGTGGAGGGCGTCCGCCTCGATGCCGTCACCGAAGGCAACCAGACGTTCGGACTCGACCGTCACGGTGAGGCGCTGCTCGGCCCCGAGCAGGCCCTCGACGCGGGAGGTGCCGGTCACGGGGGAGGGCCAGGCCTCGCGGACGAACCAGGACAGGCCGGGGGCGGTCGGGGAGGGCAGGGCGAGCCGGCTGGAGCGTTCGAGCCAGGCGGAGCGGCACCAGCCGGTCGCGCCGGTGCCGGTTCCGACCAGGACGCCGGAGGAGGCCTGCGACTCCGCCTCGCCGCCCGGCGCGGACAGCCGGTAGCGGGCGGTCTGGTGTCCGGGCTGGCCGAGGTAGATCTCGTTCAGCGCGAGCAGCCGCTGGGTGTCGTCGGCGACGGCCTCCACCATGGTGCGCAGTTCCAACCGCCGTTCCACGCCCGGCGCGACGGCCGCCCGCAGCAGCGGGCCGGCCTGTGCCGAGCGGTGGCGCACCAGCACGCCGGGGTTGCGGCCGGGTTCGGCGTCGACGCCGATCACCGGCTGGCCGGCCAGGTACTTGGCGGTGTTGGCGACCAGCCCGTCCTGGCCGACCACCACCACCAGGTCCTCCGGGCCGAACAGGAAGCGGTCCAGGTCGGTGCGCTCCACCCGGGTCTGCCGCCAGTCCAGCGGCACCGCCGCCGACACCTCCGCCAGCGCGCCCCGGGTCAGGTGGTGCCGCTGCTCGGCCTCGGCCAGCGAGCGGCCGCGCCGGGCGAGGAAGAACTCCGCCTGGCCCTTGGTGCCGTGATGGGCGATCAACTCCTCGTACTCGGTGCGCCGGTGGACCAGCACCACCCTGGGGGCGAGGCTCATCGACCCGGTCCCTCGGCACCGCCCGGGGCCGCGGTGGTCGAACCCGACAGGCGGGTGAGCAGGCCGGTCAACACGTCGGGGGTGAGCGTGACGCTGTCGATCCGGGGCAGGTGCTCGGCCAGCCGGATCAGCGCCAGCGCCTGCAGGACCTCCGGGCCCACCTGCTGGTGCGCGGCCAGCCAGGCCGCCTCGGCCGCGGCCTTCGCCTCGCCCAACGTCCGTGCCGCTTCGGCCTGTTGCACGGCCAGGGTGCCCGCCGCCTCGGCCTCCGCGACCGCCAGCTTGGTGCGCCGGATCGCCTCGGCGTCGGTGCGGACGGCGTCCGCGGCGGCCTTCTGCTCGGCGTCGCGGCGCGCGTTGGTGCCCTTCTGCGCGACCAACTCCTCCTCTCGGCGGGCCAGTTCGATCTGGCTGGCGAGTTCGTTCTCGGCGATCGCCCGTTCCCGCTCGACCGCGACGGCGCGCCGCTCGTAGGTGGCGCGGTCCGCCTCCTGCTGGACCTGCTCGCGGGCCGGGGTGCGCAGGGCCCGCTCCATCTCGGCCTCCGGGCGGACGGCGGTGACACGGACCGCGAGCACGGTCAGGCCGATCTCGGCCAGCCGGGGTTCGGCGGCCAACCCCTCCGAGATCCGCTCCCGGACGGTGGTCACCCCGTCGATCAGGGTGTCGGCGAGCGGGGTGCGGGCGATCGACTGGAGCGCGTGCTGCTGCGCGGTCTCGGTGAGCAGGGTGCCGAGCTGGGCGAGCGGCTCGGAGCGCCAGACGCCGGTGTCCGGGTCGATGCCGAAGTCGAGACGGGTGGCGGCCACGGTCGGGTCGCTGATCCGGTAGGTGACGGTGGCCTGCACCGCGAGGTCCTGGAAGTCGGCCGTGCGGGCGTGGAACATCATCGCCAACTCGCGGTCTTCCGACGGGACTTCGGATATCGCTGCGGCGAGCGGGCGGAACCAGAAGGCGAGCCCGGTGCCTTCGTGGGCGAGCTCGCCGCCGCGCAGGTGACGGATGTGGCTGGTGGGTGCGGAGCGCAGGTGGCGGAAGCCGAAGCGGCGCGTGATGTCGGCCATGGGAGTCGCGGTCCTCTCTTTTCGTCGCAATGACGATAACGCCCACTCGGCATTGTCGTCAATACGACGAAAAGGGGGCCCGCCCCGACAGCGCGATCAGATCGCGGCGCGGGCCCGGGACGTGGTGGAGACCGCCGCCAGGTCCGCTTCGCCGTGGCCGTGGGCGACCGCCTGCAGCAGTGCGTCGCGCAGCAGGGAGGCCAGCGGGAGCGGGACCTGAGAGGCCGCGCCGGTGTCCAGCGCCAGGTTCACGTCCTTCAAGCCGAGCGCGAGGCGGAACCCGGCCGGCTCGAAGGACTGTTGGGTGATCATCGCGCCGTAGCCCGCGTACACCGGGCCGGGGAACAGCGAGTTGGTGAGGACCTCCAGCAGGGCCGCCGGGTCGAGCCCGTTCGCCTCGGCCAGGGCAGCGGCCTCGGAGAACGCCTCGATCGCCGACACCAGCAGGAAGTTGGCGCCGATCTTGGCGACGTTCGCGGCCGCCGGGTCCTCGCCGAGCGGCCAGGTGCGCCGCCCCATCGCCTCGAACAGCGGTGCCAGCCGGTCGAGTTCGGCGGACGGCCCGGCGGCCAGGATGTTCAGGTTCCCGGCCGCCGCGACGTCGGTGCGCCCCAGCACCGGCGCGGCCACGTACGCCAGCCCGTGCCGGGCGTGCAGTTCGGCCGCCCGGCGGGCCAGTGCGGGGGAGACGGTGGCCATGTTGACGTGCACCGCGGCCCGCGCGCCGGCCAGCAACTCCTCGTCCAGCAGCAGGCTCTCCACCACCCGGTCGTCCGCCAGCATGGAGAGCACCACCGGTGCCTCGAACGCCTCGGCGAGCGACCCGGCCGCCGAGGCGCCGGCCCGGACCAGCTCGGCGACCGGCTCCGGCGAGCGGTTCCACACCCGCACCGGGTGGCCCTCCGCCAACAGCCGGCGGGCCATCGCCCGGCCCATCGCTCCCAGACCGACGAATCCGACGTCCATGCTCAGTGCCTCCCGGCGGGTGGTGGATCTCTCCCGGGCGATGCTACGGCGCGCGGCACGGCGGCCGACGCACCGTCAGGGCTGTTCGGCGAGAACGTCCGTCGGGTCGGGCCCGGGGGCGGTGCGGCGTGGCACGATGCCCGGCATGGCGACGGTGCGGACGGTGACGGTACACACGGCGGAACTGGACGGGGCGACCCGGCAGGCGGCCAGGGCCCTGTTGTTCGAGGTCTTCGGTGCGGAGATGACCGAGGAGGACTGGGTGCACTGCCTCGGCGGCCTCCATGTGCTGGCCTGGGAGGGTCCGGAGCTGGTGGGCCACGCCGCGGTGGTCCAGCGCCGCCTGCTGAACGGCGCCCGGATCCTGCGGGCCGGCTACGTGGAGGGCGTGGCGGTCCGGGCCGACCGCCGGCGGCTGGGCATCGGCGGCCGGTTGATGGACGAGGCGGAACGCATCGTGCGGGCCGCCCACGACCTGGGCGCGCTCGGCTCCAGCGACGACGGCGTCCCGTTCTACCTGGCCCGCGGCTGGCGTCCGTGGACGAATCCGACCTGGGCGCTCGGCCCGCAGGGGCGGGTGCGGACCGCAGAGGAGGACGGCTGGATCTACCTGCTGGGCGGCGAGGCGCAGTTGGACCCGGACGGCGACCTGACGGTGTGCGAGTGGCGGGAGGGCGACATCTGGTGAGGTCCCCAGGTCCCCAGGTCCCCAGGTCGCCGGTGCCGGGAGGCGCCGGATCGGACCGCCGGGCGGCGCGGACCGTCCGGCGGACGTCGGCTCCGGCTGCCGATCTGACGACCCGTGAACGCCGAGACGCTCGGACGTCCGCAGCCCTGGTCCCGCGTGACTACCCGCCGGTGGGCGTGCTGGTGGCGGTGTCCTCGGCCGTGGCGTCGGCGACGGCGGCGGCGGCCTCACCGGCGGTGGGCTCGACGGGCTTCGGGGGTGCGGACCGGGGACGGGGGACGGTGGCGGTGAGGCGGGCGAGGATCTCGGCGGTGGCGCGGGCGTCGGCCTGGTCGAGGCGGCGGGTGGAGCCGCGCAGCAGGTGGCGGGCTTCGACCGCGGCGAGGGCGACCAGGCCCGGCAGCAGGTCGGTGGAGCGCGCGGCCACCCAGCGGGTGCCCTGGGTCAGCATCCACCACAGGTCCGCGCCGGGCCGGGGAGCGTCGGCTGCCAGTTCGGCGGGCGGCGCGCCCACGGGGCGGCCCGCCCCGGCGAGCAGCGCATGGAACCCGCGGGCGATCATCTGGTGGCCCGTCGCGCTCGGGTGGAGCCGGTCCACGCTGAGCAGCGCGCGGTCCTCGGTCCACGGCAGGTCCACGAGGTGCTGGTGCACCGCACCGTAGTGCTCGGACAGCCCGTGCACGACCGCGTTCACCCCGCGCATCCGCCGGGCGAGCGGGCGGGCCAGCGGGGCGGGCAGGCCCAGCAGCCGGCCCGGGTCGGGCAGGCACGCGGTCAGCGGCACGATGCCTGCGGAGGTCAACGAGGACAGGGTCGCGGCAAGGTGGCGTGCCGTCAGGTCCAGGTCGAAGGAGGCGCGCAGCGTGTCGTTGCCGCCGACCAGCACGGCCGCGTACTGCGGGCGCAGGGCGAGTGCGGTGGGCAGTTGGGAGACCAGCAGGTCGCGGCTGAGCGCACCGCTGTTGGCGAGGTTGCGGAACTCCACGGTGTCCGGCGAGAGGCTGGGGGCGAGCAGCGCCGCCCAGCCACGCCAGCCGCCGGGGACGGGATCGCCGACTCCTTCGGTGAGGGAGTCGCCGAGTGCCGCGAATCGAACTGTCATCACGACCCTCCGGTGGGGTGTGGCGGGTGCGGAAGTGCTTTGAGGGGAACGGGAGTCGGGAGTGGGGCCCGCGGTGGGCCGCCGCTCCGCCGGGCGGCGGAGCGGCACGGCGACGGCCCGACGTGCCGTCAACTCACGGGAAATGAGAGGTGATCAGTCGGATTCTCACCCGGCGAAGGGTGCTCCGACCGGGGCGTCGGCGGGCGCCGGTTCGGTCGGTGTGCGGACAGGGGCGTGGTGCGCGGTGAGGAAGGCGGTGGCGGCGGCGTCCCAGCCGAACTCCTCCGCGCGGGCGCGGGCTGCGGCCCGCCGGTCCGCCTCCGGCCGGTCCAGCAAGTCCCGTACCGCCTGGGCGAATCCGGTGCCGGTGTCGGCCGCGGCCAGGCCCGCTCGGCCGACCACCTGGGGGAGCGCGGAGGAGCGGCTGACGGCGACGGGGGTGCCGCAGGCCAGGGTCTCCAGCGCGGCCAGACCGAAGGTCTCCACCGGGCCCGGGGCGATCACCGCGTCCGCGGTGGCCAACAGGGCGGCCACCTCGGCGCGTTCGGCGAGGTGCCCGAGGAAGGTGACCGGCAGGCGCAGTTCCTCGGCCCGGCGCTCCAGGCGCCCGCGCAGCGGACCCGTTCCGGCGACCGCGAGCACCGCCGGGACGCGGTGGCGGCGACGGAGCTCCGCGAGGGCGTCCAGGGCCCGTTCGGGGCGTTTCTCGGCTGACAGTCGCGAGCACATCACCAGCAGCACCTGGTGCGGGTCGGCGAGCCGTCCGCGCAACTGCGGGTCGCGCCGGTCGGGGTGCATGGTGTCGAGGTCCACGCCCAGCGGGGCCTGCGTGACGTTGCGGGCCCCGATCCGGGCGAACTCCTCGGCGGCCCACGCGGTGGTGCACAGTACCGTGTCGTAGGCCTGCGCGGTACGGGAGTTGAGCCGGTCCGCGAGGCCGCGGGCGAGGCCCGGCGGCACGCCCCACGCGCCGATCACGCCGGTGGCGCTCTCGTGCGAGACCATCATCGAGCGGACGCCGTGCGCGCGCGCCCACGCGCCCGTCCAGCGCAGCGTGGTGCGGTCCGAGACCTCCAGCCGATCCGGAGCCAACTCCTCCAGCACGGCCGCGACCTGGCGGCGGTCCCGGAGGATCCGGTAGCCGCCGGTGCCGGGGACGGCCGGGCCGGGCAGGGTGATCACCCGGCCCTGTTCGGTCCACTCGTCGCTGCGGACCGGGCCGGGGACCACCAGGACGGGCCGGTGGCCCGCCGCCAGGTATCCCGCGCCGAGGTGCCGGAGGGCGGTGCGCAGACCGCCGGACACCGGGGTGACGAAGTTGGCCACCCGGACGATGTGCAGTCCGCCGCTCACGCCGGCTGCTCCTTGACCAGGTCGGCCGCGGCGAGCACGACCGGCGGGGCGGCGGGATCCTCGGTGTTCTGCGGCAGCGGGGCGGCCGCCTGCAGGCCGGCGTCGGGCTGACGGGGGGTCGGCACGCTCAGGTGGGGCGCCTCGGCGTGCCGGGCGGCGACGGGCAGGTCCGCGGGCGCGACGGCGGCCGGCGCCAGGAGGGGCAGCGTGGTGCCGGCGAGGCGCGCGCGGTGCTCGGCGACCACGTCCTCGTAGTGCTGGATCAGTTGGTCGCCGACCGCTTCCCAGGTCCGGTCGGTGACGTCGGCGCGGCCGGCCGCGCCGTACTGGGCCCGCAGTTCGGGGGCGGCGGCGAGGGCGGCGACGGCGCGGGCCACGGCGCCGGGGTCGCGCGGGGCGACCAGCAGGCCGGTGCGCTGGTGGCCCACCAGGTCGAGCGGCCCGCCGACCGCGGGGGCGACGACGGGGACGCCGCTGGCCATCGCCTCCTGGATGGTCTGGCAGAAGGTCTCCAGCGGGCCGGTGTGCACGAACAGGTCCAGAGTGGCGAAGCAGCGGGCGAGTTCGGCACCGGTGCGGCGGCCGAGGAACACCGCGCCGGGCATCGCGGCCTTCAGCGCCGGCGCGCTCGGGCCGTCGCCGATCACCACCACCCGCACCCCGGGCAGCCGGGAGGCCTCGGCGAGCAGGTCGACCCGCTTCTCCGGGGCGAGCCGTCCGACGTAGCCGACCAGCACCTCGCCGCCGGGGGCGAGCGAGCGGTGCAGCGCCTCGTCGCGGTGGTCGGGGTGGAAGCGCACCGAGTCGACGCCGCGCGCCCAGATCCGCACCTGCCGGACGCCGTGGGCGGTGAGGTCCTGCGCCGCGGGGGTGGACGGGGCGAGGGTGCGGGCGGCGGCGCGGTGCACGGAGCGGATCCGGGTCCAGGCGATCGCGGAGCCGACGCCGCGGCCCATCCGGTACGCCTGCGCGTAGCCGGCCAGGTCGGTCTGGTAGACGGCCACGGTCGGCAGGTCGAGGCGCTCGGTGATCCTCGCGGCCCGGGCGCCGAGGATGAACGGACTGGCCAGGTGCACCACGTCCGGTTGGTGGGCGGTCAGTGCGGCGGCCAGCTTGCGGCTGGGCAGCGCGATGCGAACCTGCGGGTAGCGGGGCAGCGGGACGGAGGGGACGCGCACCACCGGCAGCGGTTCCTGGTCCGGGCCGAAGGACTGCGGCGGGCAGTGCGCGCCCCGGGCCGGAGCGGGGGTGATCACCAGCGGCTGGTGACCCCGCCGGACGAGGTGCTCGGCGGCCCGCAGCACGCTGTGGGCCACGCCGTTGACCTCGGGCGGGAAGGATTCGGTGACGATGGCGACTCGCATGCCAACGTTGTTGCCAACTTGGGCGTGCGGCCAGCCAAAGGGATCTTTCGCGCAGACGAACGTCTGCCGCCATTTCCGCACAGGTGTCTGAACAGGCCCGCTCGGCATCCTGCCTTTCGCGCAGAGCACGTGCGCGTTCTGCGCAAAGATGCTCGAAACTATGACCGATCGAGCACTTGACGTCATGTCGGCTTACTGCTGCGATGTGTACCGGTCAATCTGCCGGACCGTCCGTACGCGCCCAAACCCGTTCCCCCACACGGGACTTGACAGCACGCCCGGGCGGTCCGGCAGCCGCCGCACCCACCCCGGACCCCTACCCCGACCCCCGCCGAGGAGGCACCCCCCAGATGCGTTCCGCCCCGCGGACCCCGCTGCCCGGACGAGGCGACATCCGCCGCCGCCCGAGCGCGCTCACCGTCGTCCTGCTGCTGCTCGCCGCACTGCTCGCGAGCCTCGGACCGGCCACCGCCGCCCACGCCACCACCGCCGGCAACGTCACCGGCGTCACCCGCTCCGGCAACACCTTCACCGTCACCACCTCCGGCGGCGCGGCCGCCCGGGTGCAACTCGCCCGCGCCGACATCTTCCGGATCTGGCTCAGCCCCAACGGCGCGTTCACCACCGACCCGGCCGGTGCCGACCTCGCCGTCACCACCGACTTCGGCACCGTCGCGGCCACCCTCACCGACGCCGGAACCTACTGGCGGATCAGCACCGCCTCGATCTCACTGCGGATCAACAAGACCCCGCTCACGTTCGCGCTCTACCGCGCCGACAACACCACCCTGCTCTGGGCCGAGTCGCAGCCCACCAGTTGGACCACCAGCCAGACCACCCAGTACCTCGCCCGCGGCGCCGACGAGCAGTTCTACGGCACCGGCCTGCACCTCGGCGACTGGGCGCTGCGCGACAAGACCGTCCCCGTCGCCGTCTCCAACTCCTGGACCGAGAACAGCAACGCCAGCCCCGCGCCGTTCTACATGTCCACCAACGGCTACGGCGTCATGCGCAACACCTGGGCCGCTGGCAGCTACGCCTTCAACTCGCCCACCCAACTCACGCACAACGAGAGCCGGTTCGACGCCTGGTACTTCGCCGGGAACTCGCTCAAGGACGTCCTGAACGCCTACACCGACGTCACCGGCAAGCCCTTCCTCGCCCCGATCTGGGGACTCGAACTCGGCAACGCCGACTGCTTCAACGCCTCCAACCCCAGCTACAGCGGCGACCACAACCGGCTGCGCCACCAGACCACCCCCGACGTGGTCGGCTACGCCACCGACGCCCGCGCCGCCGACATGCCCTCCGGCTGGTTCCTGCCCAACGACGGCTACGGCTGCGGCTACACCGACCTGCCGACCGCGACCAGCGGCCTGAGCGGCAAGGGCTTCCACACCGGCCTGTGGACCTCCACCGGCCTGAACAACATCAACTGGGAGGTGGCGACCGCCGGTTCACGCGCAGTGAAGACTGACGTGGCGTGGATCGGCGGCGGCTACAAGACCGCGTTCACCGGCGTCAACCAGGCCGTGGCCGGCATCGAGAACAACTCCGACGCCCGCCGCTTCGTGTGGACCGTGGACGGTTGGGCCGGCACCCAGCGCAACGCGGTGGTGTGGACCGGCGACACCCACGGCACCTGGGACGCCATGCGCTGGCACGTCCCGTCCATCGCCGGCGCGGGTCTGTCCGCCCTCAACTACGCCTCCGGGGACGTCGACGGCATCTACGACGGCAGCCCCAAGACGTACGTCCGCGACCTGCAGTGGAAGGCGTTCACCCCCGCCTTCATGACCATGTCCGGCTGGGGCGCGGTCAACCCGTCCACCGGCTACAACGACAAGCAGCCCTGGCGGTACGCCGACCCCTACCTGTCGATCAACCGCAAGTACCTGCAGCTCAAGATGCGGCTGATGCCGTACCTGTACACGATGAGCCGGGTCGCCGCCGACACCGGCGTGCCCTCCACCCGGGCCATGGTCCTGGAGTACCCCGACGACCCGGTGGCGCGCGGAAACCTGACGAGCGGTCAGTTCATGGCCGGCGATTCCTTCCTGGTCGCCCCCGTGGTCAGCGACACCACCGTCCGCGACGGCATCTACCTGCCCGCCGGCACCTGGACCGACTACTGGACCGGCAAGGCCTACACCGGCCCGGGCTGGCTCAACGGCTACAGCGCCCCGCTCGACACCCTGCCGCTGTTCGTCAAGTCCGGCGCGGCGGTGCCGATGTGGCCGCAGATGAACTACACCGGCGAGAAGCCCGTCTCCACCCTCACCTACGACGTCTACCCGCGCGGCAACTCCTCCTTCACCCTGTACGAGGACGACGGCACCACCCGCGCCTACCAGAGCGGCGCCTACTCCAAGCAGCAGGTCAACGTCACCGCCCCGAGCGGCGGTTCCGGCAACGTCACGCTCGCCGTCGCCGCCGCCAACGGCAGCTACAGCGGACAACTCGCCAACCGGAACTACGAGTTCACCGTCCACGCGGCCGCCGCGCCGAGCAGCGTCACCGTCGGCGGCGCCGCCCTGCCGCAGCTGAGCGGCAAGGCCGCGTACCAATCCGCCACCACCGGCTGGTACTTCGACGCCGCCGACCGCTCCGGAACGCTGTGGATCAAGGCCGGCAGCCACGCCGTCGCCAGCGCCTTCAGCGTCACCGCCACCGGCCTCACCCTGCCCACCGGAACCCCCGTCACCGCCAGCGGGCCGATCCCGCAGGCCGGTTGGAAGGTCGTGTCGGCCGACAGCCAGGAGACCACCGGCGAGAACGGCGCCGCCGCCAACGCCATCGACGGCAACTCCGCCACCATCTGGCACACCCAGTGGTACAGCGCCGCCGCGCCGCTCCCGCACGAGATCCAGATCGACCTCGGCGCCCGCTACGCCGTCGACAGCCTCGGCTACCTGCCCCGGCAGGACGGCGGCGTCAACGGACGGATCGGCAGCTACGAGGTCTACGTCTCCGACAGCACCACCTCTTGGGGCAGCCCCGTCGCCACCGGCACCTTCGCCGACACCGCCGCCGCCAAGTCGGCGACGTTCACCGCGAAGACCGGACGCTACCTGCGGCTTCGCGCCCTCGGTGAAGCCGGCAACCGCGGGCCGTGGACCAGCGCCGCGGAGATCACCGCCACCGGCAGTTCCGCGCCGTAACCGGCGCAGCACCCGGCCCGTGCCCCGCAGGACACCCTGCGGGGCACGGGCCGTCCGACAATGGTTCCCACCCAAATGTCTTTAATGTCCGGATAGGCTGGGGCGATGGAACACGAGGGAGGGGAGACGGCCGACGCCGTCGAGAAACGCGGCACGGCCGCCGCGACACTCTGGCGTGCCGTCCGCCACGACCCCAAACGGCTGCCCGAACACCTCGCCGAGCTGGCCGCCGACCAGGAGTCCGCCCCCGCTGCCAAGGCCGTCACCCGGCTCTCCGGCACCCTCGACGAACGCCGCGACACCGTCGTCACCCACGGCATCCGCCTCACCATGACCGAGGGCTGCCTGGTCGGCGGGCCGCTGATCCTGCTCGTCCCCGTCGCCTTCTGCGCAGCGATGCTCGCTCAGGCCCGGATGGTCCTGGAACTCGCCGAACTCGCCGGCGCCGCCGGCGACCGCACCGACCGGGCCGCCGAACTCCTCGTCCTGCAAGGCGTCTACGACACCACCGAGCAGGCCAGGGCCGCCCTCGCCGACACCCCCGCACCACCACCCCCCGAACCGGCCGCCGAACCGGCCGCCGACGACCAGGACCGGCCCACCCGCCGGTCCTGGGCCACCCGGCTCGACATGATCCGGCGGATGGCCTACCTGCTCGGCCTGGTCGGCCTCGACCAGGCGCCGCGCGGCTGGCTGCGCCGGATCGCGGGCTGGGTCGGCGTCACCCTCCTGATCATCGTCGGACTCGCCTTCCCCGTCGTCTGGATCCCCGTGATGGGACGCGCCACCGCCCAGGCCACCACCGCCCTGGCCCACCGCGCCATCGCCTACTACTGGCCCACCGGCGGCGCCGACCGGCCGCCCAGGGAGGGCCACGTCCGCGCCGCCACCGTCGCCGTCCTCGGCCAGACCCTGCTCGCCGTGCTCATCCCCTCGGTGGTCTACCTCGGCGTGCTGTTCCTCGGCCTCGAACTGGTCGGCGGACGCTTCACCACCGCGGCCCTGCTCGCCGTGGCCGCCGGAGCCGCGTACGCCGCCCACCGCGCCCACCGCGCCCACCGCGCCCGCCGCGGCCCGCGCCATTGACGCTGACCTCCCCGGACCCGGCCGCCCGCGCCGGCCCACCGGTGCCGCGCGAACGGCAGCAAGGGGGACCCGAGCAGCAGGGAGGGGGAGACCGGAACAGCGCGAGAGGGGGACCGGAACGGGGGCGAGCGGGGGACCGGACCAGCGCGAGCGGGAGACCGGAACGGGGCGAGAGGGAGACCGGAGCAGCGGGAGGGGTGGCCGGAACGGCATGAGAGGGTGACCGGATGCGTGACGAACTGATCGCCCAGGCCCGCCGACTGGTCGCCGACCGGTACCCCGACGCCTCGGCCGTCCTGCTGGCGGGCTCCGCCGCCACCGGGCGCGCCCGCGCCACCAGCGACCTCGACCTCGCCGTGCTGCTGCCCGCCGGACGCACCACCCACCGGGAGACGCTGCGCCACGAAGGCCGCCTGGTCGAGGTCTTCGCGCAGACCCCGGACGGCCTCGCCGAGCTGCGCGCCGCCGACGCCGCCTCCCGCCGCGGCGTCGTCCAGCAGCTGTACGCGACCGGGGTGATCCTGCTGGACCGCGACGGGAGCGCCGCCCGCCTCGCCGAGGAGGCCAGGGCCGAACTGCTCGCCGGCCCGGCGCCGCTCGCAGCCGAACAGCGCGAGAACCTCCGCTACGCGCTCACCGACCTGCTGGAGGACCTCGGCGACGCCGCCGACCGGTGGGAGGCCCTGGCCATCGGCGCCGACGTCCTCCGCACCGCGGGCGACCTGCTCTGCGACCACCGCCGGGCCTGGACCGGTACGGGCAAGTGGTTCCCCCGCCGCCTGCTCGCCGCCGACCCCGAGCGCGGCCCCCGCCTGCTGGAAGCCCACCGCGCCCTCGCCGAGACCGGTGACCCCGCGGCGCTGCTCGCCGCGGCCAATGACGTGCTCGACCTGGTCGGCGGACCGCTGTCGGCCGGCTACCGCCGCGACTGGCCCAGCAACTGACTGACGGGCCGTCAGGTCGCCCCGCTGGAACCGAAGTCGTGTCAGCGAGGCCCGCGGTGGCGAACCCGGGCGGCCAGCAACGCGATGTCGTCCTCGGCGTCCTGCGGGGCCAGTGCGGCGAGGGTGCCGTCGAGCATGGTGTCGAGCGGCCCGTCGACGGTCAGGCGGAGTTCGGACAGGCGCGCCAACGAGACGTCGATGTCCTCGCCGCGGCGTTCCACCAGGCCGTCGGTGTAGAGCAGCAGGACGTGGTCGGCCCGGAGTTCGACGGTGGTCTGCTCGTAGCCGCCGACCCCGGTGCCCAGCGGCGGCCCGGTCGGTACGTCGACCAGGGTGGTGGCGTGCGCGGTGAGCAGGGCGGGCGGCAGGTGGCCGGCCCCGGCGAACGTCCAGCGGGCGCGGGCCGGGTCGGCGAGGGCCAGCACGCAGGTCGCCGGGCGGGCGTTCTCCTGCTCGGCGATCAGCGCGTCCAGCTGGCGCAGGATCCGGTGCGGCGGCAGGTCCATCGCGGCCACGTAGCGCAGCGTGGAGCGGTAGTTGCTCATGTCCACGGCCGCCTCCACGCCGTGGCCCATCACGTCGCCCATCGCCAGCAAGGTCCGCCCGAACGGCAGCCGCACCGTCTCGTACCAGTCGCCGCCCACCACCGAGGTGATCCCGGACGGCAGGTAGCGGGAGGCGAGTTCGAGGTTGGGGTGCGGGCTGCCCGGCTCGGCCAGCAGGGCGCGCTGGAGTTCCAGCGCGGTGTTCTGCGAGCGGGCGTAGCGCCTGGCGTGGTCGAGGGTGAGCGCGGCGCGCCCGGCGACCGCGGCCAGCAGTTCGGTGTCCTCGGTCGTGAACCCGAGCGAACTGCCGTGCGCCCGGGCCAGGGTGAGCACGCCGATCGGCCGCCCGCGGGCGATCAGCGGCACCGCCAGCAGGCAGTCCACGCCCGCCGCCCGGTACGCGGCCAGCGCCGCCTCGTCCGGGGCGAGCGCGGCCAACTCCTCGGCGGACAGCAGGTTGGCGGCCACCGCCCGGCCCTCCGCGAGCGCCCGGGCCGTCACCGACCCCGGACGGTGCCGCACCGCCCCGCCGGGCGGCGAGGACGGCAGTGCCTCGTGCAGACTCTTCGCACAGGCCGCCGCCGCGCGGCGCAGCCGGAGCCGGGGCAGCTCCGGCGGGTCGGAAGCGACTGCGGCGTGCGGCGGTCCCAGTGGCTCGGGCGGGTCGGACGGTTCCCCCCGGCCGGTCCGGCGGGCCTGCTCGGGCGCGTCGAGCGGCAGCACGTCGATCACCGCGAGATCCGCCGAGTCGGGAACCGCGAACGCGACGAGTTCCGCGCAGGTGGTCTCGGGGTCGAGGGTGGTGCCGATCTGCTCGGAGGCTGTCTCCAGCAGCGCGAACCGGGTGCGGGTGCGCTCCAGTTCGGACCGGTGCACGTCCGCGCCGCCCGGCAGCACCGCCAGTACCCCGATCGGGGCGCCGTCGACTTCCAGCCGCCGGAAGTCCGCGGGCCGCCCGGCGAACGTGCCGGGGCGCGCCCGGCCGTCCGCCAGCACCTTGCGCGGCACGCCCGCGTCCCCTGCCGGCCGGCCCAGCACCTCGGTCGGCGACACGCCCGTGACGTGATGGAACGTCGGATTGAGGTACCGCCAGCGCAGCCCCGCGTCCAGTACCGCGAACCCGACGGGCAACTGCCCGAGCAGGGCCGACACCAGCGCGTCCCGGTCGACCTCCAGCGCCTGGGAGGCAGCCGTGAGCAGCGAATCCGTCGAGCTGTCGCCCGCCGATTCGGGCCGCACCCGTGACTCCTCCCTCACCACGTCCCCCGTGGAGCCGTCGCACGGCCGGCAGGCACGGCGCGCCGCCGAACCGCCCAGCCCGGTGTCCTACTGCCCCGGATGATCCGCACCCGGGGCACGCACCATACTCGGCGCTCGCGCCTGGCCGGAATCAGACGCAGCGCCGTTGCCGATCGAAGGCCCGTTTTTTGTCGATCCGTGATGTTCCGTTGCGTCGGACGGTGTCGTGCGGCCGGCGAGTGCGGCGGTCCGGCGCGGTCCGGGCCGGACCGGAGCGGCCCGGAGCGGCCCGGAGCGGGCGCCGGGCGCGGCGGCCCCGTGCGGCGGCCGAACCGCGGGCCCGGGGTTCAGGACGGCGGGTGCGGCAGCGGACGCGCCAGCCGCCGGACCTCCTCCAGCCGGGCCGGGTCCGGCTCCTGCCGGGTGAACAGATCGTGCCCCACCACCGTGGACTCCCACGCGTCCGGCGCCTCCGCGGAACGCGTCAGCAGCCACGCCGCCGAGATCCGCTCCACCGAATCCTCCTGGTACTGGCCGCTCCACGAGGTCACCGACCCCGCGTCGCTGTTCTCGTTGTGCCAGGCCACCGTCCAGCCCACCGCCGTCCCGTGCCCCGCCTCGCGCGGCGGCACCAACCGGCCGACCAGCGGGTACGCGCCACTGGCCCGCCCCGTCGCGGAGATGTACGTCCCGGTCAGCGCCCCGTCCGGGCCCGCCACCAACTTCATGTGCGAACCCAGCTCGCTGTACCAGTCGCCGGTGATGCCCACGCTGCTCCTCCTGCTGCCACCGCGTAGCTCGGACGCTCCGCCCACCACTGTGCCGCCCCGACCGCCCGGACGGCGGCGACGCGCGGACGGGAGTGGCACGGATGGCCGACACGCGCGCCCGGGCGGGGGCCTCGCGGGTGGTGCGGGCCCACACCGTCGAGCCCGTGGAGGTGGCGGGCGCGGCGGCTCGCCGGCCGGGGGACGCGGCGGGCGCGGTGGCCAGGGACGCGGGGCACGGTGGGCCACGGCGCACCCGGTGGACGGGAGGAACCGGGCGGGCAGGGACAATGGAAGGCGAACCGAACGCGAACCGTCGGGACCGGACCTCGGCCCGCGGCCCCGTCCCGCAGGAGACCCCGCACCGTGACCGACCAGCAGCACCCCGCCCCGACCGGCCGTCGACTCGACCTGCTCGCCGACTGCTCCGCCTGCTTCGGGCTGTGCTGCGTCGCCCTGCCCTTCGCCAAGTCGTCCGACTTCGCGGCCGACAAGAACGCCGGCACTCCCTGCCGCAACCTGCAGGACGACTACCGGTGCGGAATCCACCCCGCGCTGCGCGACCGCGGCTACCAGGGCTGCACCGTGTTCGACTGCTTCGGCGCGGGGCAGAAGGTCTCCCAGCACACCTTCGACGGCCGCAGCTGGCGCGAAGACCCCGACACCGCCCGGCAGATGTTCGACACCTTCCCGGTGATGCGTCAACTCCACGAACTGCTCTGGTACTTGACCGAGGCGCTGGATCTTCCGAAGGCCCGCCCGGTGCACACCGAACTCCGCCGCGCCCTGGACGGGATCGAGCAGCTCACTCGCCGGGACGCCGCCGCACTGATCGCCGCCGACGTCCCCGCGATCCGCGCCGAGACCAGCGAACTGCTGCTGCGGGCAAGCGAGCTGACCCGCAACGCGTTGCCCGGGAAGAAGCGCAACCACCGTGGCGCGGACCTGATCGGCGCCCGCTTGAAGGGGGCGGACCTGCGCGGCGCGAACCTCCGCGGCGCCTACCTGATCGCCGCGGACCTGTCCGGCGCGGACCTGCGCCAGGCAGACCTGATCGGCGCGGACCTGCGGGACGCCGACCTGCGCGGGGCCGACCTCACCGGAGCACTCTTCCTCACCCAGTCCCAACTCAACGCCGCCAAGGGTGACTCCACCACTCTGGTCGGTCCTGGCCCGGCGCGCCCCGCGCACTGGTGAGTCCGTGCCGGGCCGGGCCCGAGGGGCGGCGGGGCCGGGTCGGGCCAGGTGGAAGGCGGCGCGGGGGAGCGCGGGCGGGGGGCGTAGCAGGGGGCGCGCGAGGGCGCGCGCAGATCCCTGAAACGGGATTAATTACCTGCGGTCCAGGCGATCCGGGCGTATGGTCATGAACTCCCCGACGCGAGAGGAGGGTCATCCGCGATGGGAGTGTTCAAAGACGCCCCGCCCAGCGAACATCCGGACTTCACCCAACTGCGGTTCATGGCGGCCGGTACGCCGTCCTGGTGGAAACGCAACCGCCACAAGGCACTTGGTGTCGGCGGCCTGCTGATCGGCTTCTGGCTGGCCGGCCACCACGACACCACCGCCCCTGCCGCCTCCTGCACCCCGACGTCCACCTCCACCAGCGGCCAGGCGGCCGGCACCGGCCACTGACCGTCCCCGCCGGGCGGTAAGCACCAGGCCCCGGCCCGGGCCGTGAGCAGGCACGAACCGGGCCGGGGCCGACTGCGATCAGCTACCGGTGTGGTGATCGATCGTCAGTCCCGGAGAGGTGACGGTACGTCATTGATTGCCGTCGCGCAGCGCGGTGAGCGTCGCCGCGAACGCGGCAGCCGAGTCGCGCGGGCGGTTGTACGGCAGCTTGCCGAGCAGCATGCCCATCGCACACGTGTTGGAGACCGCCGAGAACAGCAGGCCGCCGCCGACCGCGGCGGACACCCAGCGCGCACCGGGAACGGCCAGGTCGACGAGCACGCCGGCCAGTACCAGCGAGGCCGCGACCAGCCGGACCTGACGGTCCATCGCCCAACGGACCTTCGCGCCCGCCGCCCGGTTCAGGTCGCCGCCGCCGGCCGTCCAGGCGGCCGTGCCGCCGTCGACCAGCAACGCGGGAATCCCGGCGGCGGCCAGCTGCTCGCAAGCGTTCGACGCGCGGGCGCCGGAAGCGCAGGTCACGGCCAGCTCGCCGCGGGCGGCCGCCGCGCGCAGCGCGGGCAGTGCCTCCGAGAGCCGGTCGAGCGGCACGTTGTACGCGCCGGGGATGTGGCCGCCGGCGAACTCGCCGGCAGAGCGGACATCGATCACGGTCAACTGCTCGATCCGGGGCTGCAGCTGGTCGACGGTCAGGGGAGCGGTCATGGGGCGGATGGCCTTTCGGGGTGAAGACGGAAACGGAGGCGAAGCCGGGACGGCAGTTCCGGCACGCGATCGAGGGACGCGGTTGAGGCCGGGCGGGGTCGGGGCGGGGTCGAGACGGGGGCGGGGCGGGGAGGCGGCGGGCAAGGGGGCGGGCGAGGCGTCAGAACACGGCGTCCACCAGCATCAGCGCGGCGACGGCGAGCAGGGCCACGGCGAAGATCCGCTGCAGAGTGCGGCCGGACAGCTTCGACGCGAGGCGTTTGCCGTCCCACGCGCCGAGGACCGCCGCGGCGGCGAACGGGCCGACCGTGGCCCACGGGATCTCGGCGGCGCCGCCGAGCCGGGGCAGCAGCGCGGCCAGCGAGTTGAGCGTGATCACCAGCAGGCTGGTGCCGATCGCCTCGGCCATCGGGAACGCCAGGAACGAAACCAGCGCAGGCACCGCGAGGAACCCGCCGCCGACCCCGAGCACACCGGTCGCCGCGCCCAGGCCCGCCCCGGCGAGAGCGGAGCGCCGCGCCGACACGGGTACGGGGACGGGGGTCGCCGCGGCGCTCGGCGTCGGACCGAGGGGCCTTGCGGGGGTCGGATTCGGCAGGGTGGCGGTTGCGGCGGCCACGTGCAAGGAGGCTGCCACGCCGCTCGCTGTCGTGGTGCCGGGCAACGGGAAAGCGATTTCCGCCTCCCTGCTCGGCGCGCCGTCGGCGGCGGTGCAGGCGGTGCCGACGGCTCCGGGCGCGAGGTACGCCGTTCCGCCTGACGGGGGAGAACCGGCGGCGGTAGTGGCAGCCGTCGCGAGGTACGCCGTTCCGTCGGGCAGCGGGAAAGCGGTTGCCGTCGTGGGGTGCGGGCGGTGCTCGGGGCAGCCGGAGTCAGTGGATCCGGCGGCGCGGCCGGGGCAGCCGGGGCGGTTGCGGCCCGCGGCGAGCATGCGCCACGCGGCCAGCCCGGCAAGGAGGGCGAACGCGGTGGTCAGGGCCGGTCCGGGCAGGTGGCGGGAGAGTGCTCCGCCGAGTGCGGCCAGCGGGAGTCCGGCGGCGCCGAACAGCAGGCCGCTGCGCCAGCGGACCCGGCCGGCCCGGGCGTGGGCGACCAGTCCGGTGAGCGAGGTCACGGCGACGATCAGCAGGCTGGCGGTGCTCGCGGTGCCCGGGGTCAGCCCGATCAGGTAGATCAGCGCGGGGACGGCGAGCATGCTGCCGCCGCCGCCCAGCCCGCCGAGCGCCAACCCGACCACCGCGCCCGCGGCCAGCGCGAGCAGCACGGTGGTCATATCGCTCCGCCGCAGCGACACTCGCCCCGGTGCGCGGGCAGCCCGGCGAGCGCCCAGGCGCGCATCCCGCCGACCACGTTCGCCGTCGGCACCCCGCGCGCGCTCAGCAGCTCGGCGGCCAGCATCGAACGGTTCCCGGAACGGCACACCGCGAGCACCGGCCGCCCGTCCGCCGCGGCCCGCGCGAGGTCTGCCGGACCCTCTCCGGCGGCGAGGCCGGGGAGCGGGAGGAGGAAGGCGCCGGGTGCGTGCACCTCGGCGTACTCCGCGGGCTCGCGGACGTCGAGCAGCAGCACCTCGCCGGCGGCGGCCAGGCGATGCGCCTCGGCGGGGTCGATCTGGGCGGGCGCGGGCTGAGGGGTCCAGGCCACGGTGTCCTCCTGGCAATCGCGGGGCGGTACTTGAGGGAGTTCGCCGGCCCCCCGGAGGCGGTCGGCCATCCCGGGAAGATACCGGTGGGGGTATATCGTTGGTCTCGAGCATATACCCCCACCGGTATCGGCCCGGGATAGCCCGATGGCCGAGAACTACCTGGGATAATACCTATGGGGGTATCGATATCCGTGTGCGTGTCCGCCCGGACGCCCCGGACGGCGACCACCCTCCGGCGCGCCCCGAGCGCGCCCGGCCGACGCAGAGATGGGGACACCCGTGTTCTTCGCCCAGTACTACCTCGACTGCCTCTCCCAGGCCTCGTACCTGATCGCGGACGAGACCACCGGCCGTGCCGTGGTGGTCGACCCGCGCCGGGACGTGGACGAGTACCTCGCGGAGGCCGAGGCCCGCGGCTTCACGGTCGAGGGCGTCATCAACACCCACTTCCACGCGGACTTCCTCTCCGGCCACCTCGAACTGGCCGCCCGCACCGGCGCCTGGATCGGCTACGGCAAGCGCGCCGAGACCGAGTACCCGATCCGCAAGCTCGCCGAGGGTGAGCGGATCAGCCTCGGCGAGGTGGTCCTGGAGATCCTGGAGACGCCCGGCCACACCCCCGAGTCGATCAGCGTGCTGGTCCGTGAACGCGCCGACGACGCCGTCCCGTACGGCGTCCTCACCGGCGACGCCCTGTTCATCGGCGACGTCGGCCGCCCCGACCTGCTGGCCTCCGTCGGCGTCACCGCCGACCAGCTCGGCCGGATGCTGTACGACAGCGTCCAGCACAAGCTGATGGCCCTGGACGACCAGGTCCGGGTGCTCCCCGCGCACGGCGCCGGCTCCGCCTGCGGGAAGAACCTGTCCACCGAGCGGCATTCCACCATCGGGCAGCAGCGGGTCACCAACTACGCCTGCGCGCCGATGACCGAGGACGAGTTCGTGGCCATCGTCACCGCCGGGCAGCCCGCCGCGCCCGGTTACTTCGGCTACGACGCCGACCTGAACCGCCGCGAGCGCGAACTGTTCGACGCCGCCGCACTCGCCGGCCCGCTGGACGCCGACGCCTTCCTCGGCCGGCGTGCCGCGGGCGCCGTCGTGGTCGACGCCCGCGACCCGGTCGCGTTCGCGGCCGGGCACCTGGACGGCGCCATCAACGTCCCCGCCGACGGCCGCTTCGCCGAGCAGTCCGGCACCGTCCTCGACCCGGCCTGGCCGCTGCTGGTGGTCGCCCCCGAGGGTCGCGAGCAGGAGACCGTCACCCGTCTCGCCCGGATCGGCTTCGACCGCGTCGCCGGCTACCTCGCCGACCCGGAGCAGACGTTCCGCTCCGTCCCCGAGCAGATGCGCCAGGCCCCGCGCCGTACCGTCGCCGACCTGCGGGCCGAACTCGCAGGCAGCGAGCCGCCGTTGGTGGTCGACGTGCGCGGCGAGGGCGAGCGCGCAGGCGGATTGATCCCCGGCTCGGTGCACCTCCCGCTGGCCGAACTGCCGCAGCGCATCGCCGAGATGCCGCAGGACCGCCCCGTCGTCGTGCACTGCGCCGGCGGCCACCGGTCCTCCATCGCCGCCAGCCTGCTGCGTCACCATGGTCACCCGCAGACCTCCGACCTGCTGGGCGGCTACGGCGCCTGGGAGTCCGCGGTCTGAGCCGGTTCGGGCGGTCGGCCGGGCCGTCTTGAGGGGGAATGCCCGGCCCGACGGTCGGGTTGATACCGGCGGGGGTATGAGCTGATCGTCACGCCAGGTGGCGGACACAACGGGGGCGGGCAGCCCGGGCGGGCCGCCCGTCGAGGACGAGGAGGAGCCTCATGCAGGTGGGCGACGAGGCCGTCGGCGCAGTGCTGAACCGGCTGCGCCGGGCGCAGGGCCAACTGGCCGGAGTGATCGCGATGATCGAGGCCGGCCGCGACTGCAAGGACGTGGTGACGCAGCTCGCAGCGGTGTCGCGGGCGCTGGACCGCGCCGGGTTCAAGATCGTCGCCAGCGGCATGCGGCAGTGCATGGCCGAGGCGGAGGAGGGCGGTGCGCCGATGAGCGAGGCAGAGCTGGAGAAGCTCTTCCTGGCCCTCGCCTGAGCCGCCGCGCCGAAGCCTGCGGGAAGCGCTTTCCCGTTCGGTGCCGGGCCGGGCCGCCACGACCCCGCCCGACGCCGTTCGGGGAGGCGCTTTCATGCGTCTCGTCGAACCCGGCCGACAGTCGTGCCAGGCCGATCCCCGGGGCGGGTGGGCGCGGGCGCGGTCAGGCGAGGGTGAGGAACATCTTCTCGAGTTCCGCCTCGGTCATCGGCGGGGTGTTCTCGTCCCCGGAGGCCAGGCACTGGCGCATGCCGCTGGCCAGGATCTTGAAGCCGGCCCGGTCCAGCGCCCGCGAGACGGCGGCGAGCTGCGTTACCACGTCCTTGCAGTCCCGCCCGGCCTCGATCATCGCGATCACGCCGGTCAGCTGGCCCTGCGCCCGGCGCAGCCGGTTCAGCACCGCGCCCACGGCTTCCTCGTCCACCTGCATCGAGCACCTCCTTGCCTTCTCTGAACCCGCCCGATCATACGGGAGCCGCCCGCCCCGCCCGGCGCGGCAGCCGGGCGACCCCGCCCGCGCCCCGCGGCGGTGACCTGCGTCGATGATCAGGATCGCCGGACGCGGCCCGCCGCGGCGCGAGCCGGCCCCTGCGCCGTCGGCCGGCGCGGAGCCGTTCGGCAGGCAGCTCGCGGGCCTCCGGGCCGAGGTCAATGGGCTGACGCAGTGTCAGAGCCGACTGCCAGAATGGCAGTTGTCCGAGCCTCCAACGGAAGGAAGTGCCCATGAACCTTGCGCAGCAACGGCGTTCGGCCCGACGCGGCCCTGTTGCGGTGGTCTTTGCCGTTCTCCTGGCAGGCGGCCTGGCCGCCTGCTCCTCCGATGACGGGAAGACGTGGAAGAGCTGGTCCGATAAGGGCGGCAAGGACCAGGTCGTGCTGATCGGCAAAGACATCCAGGCGTTGCTGGGTGCCACCGGAGGGTCGCCCGAGGTGACGGACCGCTGCCGACACGTCCTCGACGACATCAAGGCGGCGAAGGCGTACCGGGCGATACCCGACAAGACCGCGCAGTCGTTGTGGCAGGAGACCCTCGACCGGGCGCAGACCGCGGCCACCAACTGCACCCAGAACACCGATTCGCTCACCGGCGGCGCCAAGCTCAGCGAGGTCATCGAGGCCCAGAGTTCCTACCACCTGTTGGCCCAGCGGATATCGGATCTCTCCGCGTCCTAGCGCGGATGCCCGGATACCCGGATGCCCGTGGGTCCGTATGTCCGGAGGCTAGCGTCGTGCCTCGACCGGGTCTCCGTCCCGGCTCGTCGTCGTCCCGCTCCCGGCGCGCGTCGTTCCGCTCCCGGCGCCTTCCGGCGTGACGCCCTGGAGCGGGATCCGGCGCAGCGGCTCGCCGGGGGTGCGCACCGGACGCTCCGCGGGGTGGGCGTTCACCGAGCAGCTCGCGCAGTCGGGGACGTCCGGCAGGCCGTCGGTGTAGCGCTGCCGGTCCACCACGCGCTGTGCGGCGGCGGCGAGTTGACGGCGCCCGGGGAACAGCGCGGGCGGCAACTGCGGGAGGAACTCGACCTCCGCGGCCAGGCCGCGCACCGACACCACGCGCCAGAGCGAGGCGAGCAGCCCGTCCTCGCCGACGAACGCCGGCGCGGTGCTCGGCCCGTCGGCCGTGCGGTAGCGCAGCGTCAGCGGCTGCACGGGCACGTCGGCGCGCACCGCGGCTTCGAACAGCGCCGGGCGGAACCGTCCGCCGCCGCGGCCGCACCAGGTGCTGCCCTCGGGGAAGACCACCACGCGCTCGCCCCGGCGCAGCGCCGCCGCGATCCGGTCGACGGTCTCGGGCAGCGCCCGCAGACGGTCCCGGTCGATGAAGATGGTGCCGCCCCAGGAGGTCACCGGGCCGAGCACCGGCCAGCGGCCGACCTCGGTCTTGGCGAGCATCCGGCCGGGACGGACGGCGGCGACCAGCAGGATGTCCAGCCAGGAGATGTGGTTGGCGACCAGCAGCGATCCGCCGAGCTGCTTCCCGGGTACCGCGATCGGCCGCACCCGGACCCCGAGGGTGGCCAGCAGGAGCCGCGCCCACCAGCGCGCCAGCCGTTCGGCCGGCAGCCACGACAGCGCGCGGACCAGCGGCACCGCCAGGATTCCGGCGACCAGCACGGACAGGCAGCCCGCCAGCCGCAGCACGCGCTGCGGCACGGCGACCCGAGGTCCGCCGACCGTCACGCAGTCGCCGGGCGTGCACGGCGCGGTCGGCAGCCAGGCACTCATGCCGCCGTCGCCGTTCCGCTCGCGCCCGCGGAAGTGCCGCCGGCCGTACCGGAGTTGCCGATGATCGCGGAGATCGGCAGGTCGGCCGCGGCGGCCAGGAAGTGCCGCAGGTACCGCGGGTCGGTGCGCTCCAGCGACAGCAGGACGTACAGGTCCGCCACGTTGAAGTCCGGGTCGTACGCGGGCTCGCCGCACACCCACGCGCCCAGCCGCAGGTAGCCGCGCAGCAGCGCCGGCACCGGCGTACGGCCCTGCCGGGCCACGCCCTCCGCCGACCACGGGCGCAGCGGCGCCACCCGGTACTCCTGCGGGGCGAGGTGCTTGGCCGACACCGCGTCCCACACGCCCGCGGCGGTGGCCCCGCCGTCGGCCAGCGGCACCGAGCAGCAGCCCGCCAGCCAGGCGTTGCCGGTGGCCGTCATGTAGCGGGCGATGCCGCCCCACATCAGGTTGATCACCGCGCCGTTGCCGCGGTGCGGCTCGGCGATGCAGGACCGGCCGACCTCCACCATGCCGTCCCGCAGCCCGCCGAGCCGGGCCAGGTCGAACTCGGTGTCCGAGTACAACCGGCCCGCGCGGCGCGCCTGTTCGGGACGGAGCAGCCGGTACGTGCCGACCACCTCGCCGCTGGGCTGCTCGCGCACCAGCAGGTGGTCGCAGAACTCGTCGAACGGGTCCGCGTCCAGGCCGGGCAGCGGCGAGTTCAGCACCGCGCCCATCTCGTCCGCGAACACCTGGTGGCGCAGCCGCTGGGCGGCCCGCACGTCCTCCGCGGTGCGCGCGAACGCCAGTTGGTAGGACGGCTGTTGATCGGCGGCAGCGGTGGCACGACCGCGGGCCGAGGAGGACTGGGCGGGGCGGGCGGGGGCGGTGGTCATGGCGGACTCTCCGGGATCTCGGGGCGCGATACGGTGGGCGACGGACAGCACGGGACGACACGCAACGACACGAGCGCTCGTGTCGATCCGCCGGTCGGGCGGAGCGGCCACGGGCGGCACCCGTATGTCTCCCCTGCGCGCCTGGCCCCAAGGTGGACGGCCGACGGAGACCAGATGTGCACATGCTGAATGGCCGGTTCGGCATCCGGAGCAGCCCTTTCGCCCCGCCACGAGGGGCCCGAGCTCAGCCGGACCGACGCCCGATCCGGACTCTCCTTGGTCACCCGACGGACGCAGGCTCTTCGCCCGTGGGCCACCCCGCTCTGCCAGCGTTCCCGACATGCCGAACACGGGCGCGAACGCCTACCCGAGCCGGTACCGGTGGCTCGGACTCCTGGGCTCGCTCGCGCTCGCCGGCGGCGGACTCACCTCCGGTGCGCTGCCCGCCGCCGACACCGGCCCCACCCTGCGCGCCTCCGGCGGCGCCGGCACCGTGCTGGTGTTCGCCGGGCTGGCGGTGCTGACCGCCGCCTGGTTGCTCCTCGGCCGCCCCGCCGACGGCCAACCTCCGCCCCGCGCCCGCTGGTTGGCCGCGACCCTGGCCTGGTGGGCGGCCCCGCTGCTGCTCCTGCCGCCGCTGTTCAGTCGCGACGTCTACAGCTACCTCGCCCAAGGCGCCCTGTTGGAAAGCGGATTCGACGTCTACACCGTCGGCCCCGCCGCGCTCGGCGGCGCCGTCGCCCAGCAGGTGCCGCACGTCTGGCAGGACACCCCCGCCCCGTACGGCCCCGGCTTCATGCTGCTCGCCCGCGCCACCGCCCCGCTCGCCGAACACCCGTACGCCGGAACGCTGTTGCTGCGCTTGACCGCCGTCCTTGCGGTCGCCGCGCTGGCCGCCCTGCTGGTCGCCCTGGCCCGTGCCATCGGAGCCGACCCGGCCGCCGCGCTGCGCCTCGGCGCGCTCAACCCACTGGTCCTGCTGCACCTGATAGCGGGCGCGCACAACGACGCCCCGCCGCTCGCCCTGATGCTCGGCGGCCTGCTCGCCGCCGCCCGCCGCCGCCCGCTGCTGGCCGCCGCCCTGGTCACCGCCGCCGCCCTGGTCAAGGCGCCCGCACTGCTCGCGCTGCCCGCCGTCTGGTGGCTGGTCGCCCACGATCGGGCCGGGCCGCGCCGCCTGCGTGCCGCCGGCCAGGTCCTGGCTGCGGCTGCCGTCACCACGGCCGCCGTCACCGCCGCGGCCGGCACCGGCTACGGCTGGATCACCGCCCTCACCACCCCGGCCACCGCCACCAGTTGGTCCCTCACCAGCAGCTTCGGTCGGACGCTCGCCGACCTCACCGGCGCCGCCCCCGCCGCTACCGTGACCACCGTCCGCCTGCTCGGCCTGGCCCTCGCCGCCGCGACGATCCTGCTGCTCGCCCTACGGGTCGGCCGCGCCGAACACGACCCGCTGGCCGCGCTGGCGCTCGGATTCGGCGCCCTGGTCGCCCTCGGACCGGCGTTCCGCCCCTGGTACGCGCTGTGGTGTCTCGTCCCCGCGGCCCTCGCCGCACGCACCCCGAACGCCCGCCGACTCGCCGAACTCGCCTGTCTCATAATGGCGTTCACCGTTATGCCGGACGGATTCGGGCCCGACTCCGCCGAGTTGGTGCTCACCGCAGGCGGCCTGGCCATCGGCGCTTTCACCGTGCTTCTGGCGGAACGTCAGATGGCCTTCCAGGAAAGGCAGCTGGCTTGCTGAAGCGGGGCTCCACCACCGCCCGGATCGCGGTCCTCACCCTCGCGGTCCTCGCCACCGCCGTCGTGCTCGCCGTGATACCCGGCCACCGTGGCTGGTTCGACGTCGGCGTCTACTACGGCACCGTGCGGCACTGGATCGACACCGGACAGATCTACGACTACGTCCGGCCCGGCACCGTCTACGGGTTCACCTACCCGCCGTTCGCCGCGGTCTGCATGCTGCCGATGCGCCTGTTCGGCTGGCACCCCGCGGTCGCCGTCAGCGTCGCCCTCTCCGCTGCCGCCACCGCCCTGCTGCTGTACTGGCTGGTCGACCCGATCGCCCGCCGGCGCGACTGGTGCCGCTGGTACGCCTTCGGCCTCGCCGCCTGCCTGTGCGCGCTCACCAACCCCGTCCGCGACACCTTCAGCTTCGGCCAGGTCAACCTACTGTTGGTCGCCCTGGTCTTCACCGACCGGCAATTGGTCGGCAGCCGCTGGTCGTTCCTCGTCGGCATCGGCACCGGCCTGGCGGCCGCGATCAAGCTCACCCCCGCGCTGTTCATCGTCCACCTGCTCATCACCCGTCAGTGGCGGGCCGCCGCGACCGCCACCGCCACCGCCCTCGCCGCCACCGGCGTCGGCTTCCTGATCGGCCCCCAGGTCTCCCGGCAGTTCTGGACCGCCACCCTGTGGGACACCGACCGGGTCGGCGGCTTCGCCAACATGTCCAACCAGTCCCTGCAAGGACTCATCGCCCGCCTCGGCCCCCAACTTCCCGGCCGCTCCCTATGGGTGGCCGCCTCGCTCGCCGTCCTCGCCGTCTGGGCCTACCGCCTGCGCCGCGCCGACCGAGCTCACGACTCCCTCGCCGCCTACAGCCTCACCGGCCTGGCCTGCTGCCTGGTCAGCCCGATCACCTGGGTCCACCACCTGGTCTGGATGCTCCCCGGCCTCGTCGTCCTCGCCGACGCCGTCCTGAACGTCCGCCGGACCGCCCGCCGCCGCGTCCTGCTCACCGCCACCTGGCTGATCCAACTCGTCGTCTGCAGCGGCATGGTGTGGCTCTGGCGACCCGACGGCCGCAGCCTCGGAACCCTGCTCGGCGGCAGCGCCTACGTCCTCGTCACCGTCGCCCTGCTGATCGCCATGCCGATCCGGCAGCGCCCCGAGGAACCCGCCGCGGAGCCCGCATCCGTCGCCCGCACGGCCGTCCTCGTCCCGCTCCCCGCCGAAGCCGCGCCCGCCTCGGCCGCCGCCCCCGGCGGCCTCGGCACACCCGACGGTTCCGACCGCCCCCGCCGCCCCGGGAAGCGACCCGCCGCCGTCGGCTGAGGTTCTGGCGGGGACCAGGGTCACCACACCGCGGTGTTCGAGGACGCGCCGGGCACCGATAAGCGATGGATCCTGCCGTGCGGCGCTGCCACAGTGGGCCGCATGACCACGCCCCGTGAGCCCGCCCCGTCCGCCGCGACTGGCGCGTCCGCCGGGTCCGCCGGGTCCGGCGGGTCCGGCGTGCCTGCCCTGCCTGCCGCGTCTGCTGCTTCGGACGTGCCCTTCGTGTCGGGGATCGAGCTCGCGAGGGCGTTGCACGAGGAAGCGGTCCGGCCCCTGCTGGAAAGCGCTTACCCGCAGCTTCGGTACGCAGCGGCGCGGATCGGCGCCGGATCCGAAGTGCTCGGCTTCGACACCGCGCGATCCGCCGACCACGACTGGGGGCCGCGGCTGCAGCTCTTCCTCACCCCCGAGGACGCCCGGCGACACGGCCGGGCCATCACCGAACTCCTCGCCGAACGCCTCCCCCGACGGATCCGCGGCTGGTCCACCCACTACCGGCGCACCGGCGACCCGCTCAACCCCGTCAGCCACCTCGAACCCGCCCACGGCCCCGTCGTCGACCACCGCGTCACCGTCCACGACCTGCCCGGCTGGCTCACCACCCACCTCGATCCCCGCGCCGCCCGCTGGACCGACACCGCCCCGACCCCCACTGACTGGCTCGCCCTGCCGCAGCAACGGCTCGCCGAGTTCACCGGCGGCGCCGTGTTCCACGACGACCTCGGCCTCCTCACCGCGACCCGAGCCCGCCTCGCCCACTACCCCGACCAGGTCCGCCGCTACCTGCTGGCCAGTCAGTGGCAGCGCATCGCCCAGGAAGAGGCGTTCGTCGGCCGCTGCGCCGAGGTCGACGACGACCTCGGCGCAGCCGTCGTCACCGCCCGGCTGGTCCGCGACCTGATGCGTCTGGCCTTCCTGATGCACCGCTGCTACGCGCCGTACAGCAAATGGCTCGGCAGCGCCTTCGCCCGCCTCGACACCGACCCCGCGCTCGCCCCCGCCCTGCGCGCCGCCCTCGCCGCACCCGACCATGCCAGCCGTGAACGCCATCTGTGCGAGGCGTACGAGAGCGCCGCCCGCACCCACAACTCCCTCGGCCTGACCGAACCCCTGGACCCCACCCGCCGCTCCTACCACAGCCGCCCCTACCAGGTCCTGCACGCCGACCGCTTCGCCCAGGCCCTGCGACGCACCGTCACCGACCCCGAGCTGCGCGACCTCCCACTGATCGGCGCCGTCGACCAGTGGGCCGACAACACAGATCTGCTCGGCCGGCCTGACATCGTCCACGCGGCCGTCGACACGCTCACCGGGCGCTGACGGCAGGGTGCAGGAGGAGAGAGGAGAGCGGGGCAGCGACAGGGCAGGACGGGGAGAGGAGGACGGCCCAGGGCGGGCCGGAACCGACATCGAGGCGGGCGGACGCGGAGCCGGCGACGGTCGGGGCGCCCGACGGTGGGTCAGGACGCGCGAGTCGCGCGCAGCGAGTAGACCAGGGGGATCCGCGGGCCGGGCGGCAGGGCGAAGTGACCGTGCGCGTGCTCGTGCAGGAACTCCAGACGCAGACCGGCGGCCGCGAGCGCGCTGACCACGTCGCCGACGCCGTGCCGCCACTGCACCGTCCTGGTCGCCGTCAGCCGGGAGTCGGGGTCCGCATAGCTGGTGGGCACGTCCAGGACGGCCGGGTGGCGGTCGAAGTAGTCCTCCACCAGCGTGCGGCCGTCCTCCGCCACCAGCTCCGCCACCGGATGGAACTCCGCCAGGTACACGAACCCGCCCGGCCGCACCAGCTCCGCTGCCGTGCGGGCCCAACCCGCCAGATCCGGCAGCCAGTTCAGTGCGCCCATGCCGGTGTACACCACGTCGAAGGTCTCGCCGCCGAGTGCCGCCACCGCGCCGTACACGTCGGAGACCACGAACCGCGCCGAGTCCGCGCCGATCCGGGCCGCCAGCTTCGCCGCCTCCGCGACGGCGGGCTCGGAGAAGTCCAGGCCGGTGACCGCCGCGCCGCGGCGGGCCCAGTCGAGGGTGTCCAGGCCGAGGTGGCACTGCAGGTGCAGCAAGCGCTTTCCGGTCACCTCCCCGACCTCGGCGAGCTCGAAGTCCCGCAGGGCGGCGGCGCCCGCGACGAACGCCGGAATGTCGTAGAACGACCCGTCGAGATGGACGGGGACGCGCTCGTCCCAGTTCGCGCGGTTGAGCTCCGCCCACTCCGACCAGTCGGAGGCCGACCGGGCTTCGCTCTGCGGGAGGTGGGGCGAGTCGGGAGAGAGACGATCGGGCATGGGGCCCCACCCTGGTCCGAGGCAGGCAGCCTGGCAACGGATTGTCGGGCGGCGCGGCCGCAGTTCACCCGATCGGACCGGCCGCCGAAGCCTGCCGGCTCGCCAGTACGGCCCCTGCCCGGTACAGCCAGCGCGCCGGCTCGGCACGCGCCGCGGACGAGGACCCCGCCAGTTCGGACAGCGTCAGCACTCCAGGGACCGCCGATTCGCCCGCCACCACCACGGACGGGACACCGGCCGCGTCGGCGAGCCCCACCACCTCGCCGACCGCCTTGCCCTGCAGACTGGTTGCGTCGAACCGCCCCTCACCGGTGATCAGCAGCTCGGCCCGTGCCAACAGGCCCGGCAGGCCCAGCAGTTCGGCGACAGCCGAGGCGCCCGGCTCGACCACCGCGCCCCACGCCGCCGTCAGCCCGTACCCCGTGCCACCCGCCGCCCCCGCGCCAGGTGCGCTCGGAGCGCCGCCGAGCAGCGCCGCGAGCCGCGTCAACCGCGTTTCCAGTAGCGGGAGTTCACGCTTGCCCGCGCCCTTCTGCGGCCCGTACACCGCTGCCGCACCGCGTTCGCCGAGCAGCGGATTGGTCACGTCCGTCAGCAACACCACCCCACCGGGCGGCGACGGGAGCAGACCTCCGGGATCGAAGCCCGACGCCCGCTCCAGAGCGGCGTCCAGGTCTTCCGGACCGTCAGGGAGCGGCGCTCCTGCGGCGTCCAGCAGCCTCGCACCCAGTGCCGACAGCAGGCCGTACCCGCCGTCGGTCGACGCGGAGCCGCCCAGGCCGATCAGCAGCCGGGTGGCGCCCGCGCCCAGCGCGGCCGCGACGGTCTCGCCGGTACCCCGGGTGGTCGCCGTCACCGGCTGCAACTCGCCACCCAGCAGCGGCAGTCCACTGGCCACCGCCAGCTCCACCACCGCCGTCCCGTCCGGCAGCAAGGCGAACCGCCCCGGCACCGGCCGCCCGTCCGGGCCGCTCACCCCCGGCACCTCGACCAGCCGAGCGCCCGGGCTCGCCGACACGATCGCGGCGAGCGTTCCCTCCCCGCCGTCCGCCATCGGCGCGCACCGCACCCGGTCCGCCGTCCGCACCGACCGCCATCCGGCCGCCAGCGCGTCCGCCGCCTCCGTCGCGTCGATCGTCCCCTTGAACGAATCCGGCGCCACCACGACCCGCACCCGCCACCTCCGCCTCGCTGGATCCCGTCCGACCATTCTTCGCACGACGTCGGCCCGCGCGCTCGTACCCCCGCCCCGCCCCGTCCGCCCGCCGCGTGCCGTTCAGCGGCGGACGATGTGTGCCCGGTGGCGCTCCTTCAGCGTGGCCAGGGTCCGGTCACCCGGAGTACTCCACACCGTCTCGTTGAACAGCTCGACCTCGATCCAGCCGCGGTAGCCGGCCTCGGTCACCCGGTCGGTCAGCCAGCCGAAATCGATGTGGCCGTCGCCGACGTGGCCGCGGCCGAGCAGTGCATCCGCGGGGAGCGGGAGCGTCCAGTCGCACACCTGGTAGGAGGCGATCCGCCCGCCCTCCCCGGCGCGGGTCAGCTGGGTTGCCAACTCCGGGTCCCACCAGACGTGGTAGCTGTCCACCACGACGCCGACCCGGTCCGCCGGGTGCGGCTCGGCCAGGTCGAGCGCCTGGCCGAGCGTGGAGACCACCGCCCGGTCCGCGCAGAACATCGGGTGCAGCGGCTCGATCGCCAGACGGACCCCGAAGTCACCCGCGTGCGGCGCGAGTTCAGCGATCATGTCGGCGACCTGACGGCGCGCGCCGACCAGGTCCCGGCTGCCGGACGGCAGACCGCCGACCACCAGCACCAGTGTGTCGGTCCCGAGTTCGGCCGCCTCCTCGATCGCCGCCAGGTTGTCCGCGAACGCCGCCCGACGGGCCGACTCGTCGCCCGCGGTCAGGAACCCGCCCCGGCACAGGCTGCTGACCGTCAGGCCGGCGTCCCGGCACAGCCGCGCCGCGCGGCCCAGGCCGGTCTCCGCGACCTTGTCCCGCCACAGGCCGATCGCCGGAATCCCGGCCGTCGCGCACCCGCGCACCGCCTCCTCCAGACTCCACCCCTTGGTGGTGATCTGGTTCAACGACAGCCGCTCGCAGCCCTCGGCCGCCACCGGGCCCGACCCGATCCGCGCGCCTACTCCCGATCCCGCGCTCATGCCCGCACCCCCGCCAGTGCCAGGAACTCCCGCATCCGGCCCGCCGCCAGCTCCGGATCCGCCAACACGCCGGCCGCATCCGCCAGTCGGAACAGCTCCAGCAGATGACTCACGGACCGGCCGCTCTGCGCCCCCGCCACCATCGTGAAGTGGTCCTGGTGGCCGCACAGCCACGCCAGGAACACGATGCCCGTCTTGTAGTGGAAGGTCGGCGCCGCGAACAGGTGCCGGGCCAGCGGCACCGTCGGCGCGAACAGAGCGTCGTAGCGCGCGAGATCGCCCGCGTCCAACGCCTGCAGCGCCGCCGCCGCGACCTGGGCGATCGGGTCGAACACCCCGAGCAGGGCGTCACTGTGCCCCAGCCCGTCGCCCCGGACCAGCTCCGGATAGTTGAAGTCATCACCCGTGTACAGCCGCACCCCGGCCGGGAGTTCGCGGCGCAGCGCCACCTCCCGGCCCGCGTCGAGCAGCGAGACCTTGACTCCGTCCACCCGCCCCGGGTGACTGCGGATCAACTCCAGCACCGTCTCCGCCGCCGCATCGACGTCCGCCGACCCCCAGTATCCGGCCAGCGCCGGATCGAACATCTCGCCCAACCAGTGCAGGATCACCGGCCGTTCGGACTGCTCGATCAGCCGCCCGTACACCGCGAGGTAGTCCTCCGGTCCGCTCGCCGACGCGGCCAGCGCCCGACTCGCCATCAGGATCGGCTGGGCGCCGGACCCCTCCACCACCGCCAGCTGCTCCTCGTACGCAGCCGTCACCGCAGCCAATGAGACGTCGACCGAGGAGAGTTGATCGGTCCCCGCGCCGCAGGCCAGCCGCCCGCCGACCGCCTTGGCCTCCGCCCCGGCACGGACGATCAGCTCCCGGGTCGCGGTCCAGTCCAGGCCCATCCCGCGCTGCGCGGTGTCCATCGCGTCGGCGACGCCCAGGCCCAGCGACCACAGCCGGTGGCGGAACGCCAGCGTGGTCTCCCAGTCCACCGCGGCCGGCGCGCCCGGGGCGTTGCCGCCCAGCGGATCGGCCACCACGTGGGCGGCGGCGAACGCCACCCGGGAGGAGGACGGCCCCGGCGGCACGGGCAGCGGCTCGGGATCACGCAGTTGGTACCGGCCGATGCCGGGAAGGTCGAGATGCGTCATGGTGTCAGGCCTCGCGGGTCGGTCGGTGGTCGTCGGTCGGTGGTCGTCGGTCGATCGAGTCGAGAGATGGAGAGGGGGAGAGGGGAGAGGGGAGAGGGGAGAGCCGGGGGGCTGGGGTCGCTGGGCGCGCGGCGCAGCGGGAGGTCAGAGGCTGAGCTCGGGAACGTCCAGGCGGCGTCCCTCGCGCGCCGAGCGCAGGCCCAACTCGGCGAGCTGCACGCCCTTCGCACCCTCCAGCAGGTCCCACTGGTACGGGGCCCCGGTCGCCACGTGCCGCAGGAACAGCTCCCACTGCACCTTGAAGCCGTTGTCGAACTCGCCGTTGTCCGGCACCTGCTGCCACTGCTCACGGAACCGTTCGGTGGCCGGCAGGTCCGGGTTCCACACCGGCTTCGGCGTCGAAGCACGGTGCTGGATACGGCAGTTGCGCAGGCCGGCGACGGCGCTGCCCTCGGTGCCGTCGATCTGGAACTCCACCAGCTCGTCCCGGTCCACCCGAACCGCCCACGACGAGTTCACCTGGGCGACGATCCCGCCCTCCAGTTCGAACACGCCGTACGCGGCGTCGTCCGCCGTCGCCGGGTACGGGCGGCCCTGCTCGTCCACCCGCTGCGGGACGTGCGTCGCCGCATGCGCGTACACCGAACGGACCGGGGCGACGATCCCGTCCAGCACGTACCGCCAGTGCGGGAACATGTCGAGGATCATTCCGCCGCCGTCCTCGGCCCGGTAGTTCCAGGACGGGCGCTGCGCGCTCTGCCAGTCGCCCTCGAACACCCAGTAGCCGAACTCGCCGCGCACCGACAGGATCCGGCCGAAGAACCCGCCGTCCACCAGCCGCTTGAGCTTCAGCAGGCCGGGCAGGAACAGCTTGTCCTGCACCGCCCCGTTGCACACCCCCGCCTCCCGGGCCAGGCGCGCCAACTCCAGCGCGGCGTCCAGGGATTCGGCGGTCGGCTTCTCGGTGTAGATGTGCTTCCCGGCCGCGATCGCCGACTTGATCGCCGACTCCCGGGCCGGGGTGACCTGCGCGTCGAAGTAGATCTCCGCCAGCGGATGGGCCAACGCCTCGTCCAGCGAGGTGGTCCAGTGCGTCAGCCCGTGCCGCGCGGCCAGCTCCTCCAGCTTGGCGGCGCTGCGCCCGACCAGGATCGGCTCGGGCCACAGCACCTCGCCGTCGCCGAGCGGGAGCCCGCCCTGCTCGCGGATGGCCAGGATCGAGCGCACCAGGTGCTGGCGGTAGCCCATCCGACCGGTGACGCCGTTCATGACGATGCCGATGACCCTGCGGGACATGGGGAGTTCCTTTCCTGAAGGTGCCGAGCGATCGGCCACCGGTGGTTCGGGCAGTAGGTGAAGCCCGGGGGGTCGGGCGATACGAGGCGGACGAGGAGGCGAACGAAGGGGGCGGTGGAAAGCGCTTTCCATCGCGGCCCGAAGATGCCCGGGCGAGGTGCGCCGGGGGATTGGCCCCGGTTCCACTCCGCCGGGGCCGTGAACTGCTCCGGGAAGGTCTGGTGCGACTTCCGGAAAGCGCTTTCCACAGTGACGCTGCGGACCATTGGAAAGCGCTTTCCACCGCCGAGGCTAGGCGGCCGCATCGTCCCGGTCAAGGTGGTTCGGGCGAGCGGTAACCTGATTCCTCGATCACCGGGCACTACCGGCGATCGCCGGCGAGCAGGATGCGGACGAAGGAGCATCGGTGGCTGTCACTCTCGGAGATGTCGCCCGGCACGCCGGCGTCTCGCTCGCCACCGCCTCCCGAGCGCTGAACGGCTCGGCCCGGTCGGTGACGGAGGAGCTGTCCGCGAAGGTCCGGGCGAGCGCGGAGGCGCTGGGCTACCTGCCGAACGCGCCGGCCCAGGCGTTGGCCCGGGCGACCGGCGCGACGATCGGGGTGCTGCTGCACGATGTCGCCGATCCGTACTTCGGCGGGATCGCCCGCGGCGTGGGCGACGCCGCCGCACGCGCGGGCCTGCTGTCGCTGGTGGCCAGCACGGACGGCGATCCGCGGCGCGAGCTGGAGGCGATCCGGATGCTGCACGCGCATCGGGCGCGGGCGATCGTGCTGGCCGGGTCGGCGTACACCGACGTGGAAGCGCGGCGGCGGCTGGACGAGGCGTTGACGGCCTATCAGGCCCAGGGCGGCCACGTGGTGGCGATCAGTGAGCACGGCCCGAACTACGACACCGTGCACGTGAACAATCAGGAGGGGGCGACCTCCCTCACCTACGCGTTGCAGCAGCTCGGCCACCGCCGGTTCGCAGTGATCACCGGTCCCGAGCGGATGTGGGTGTCCGCGGACCGGTTGAACGGCGTGCTGGACGCCCTGCGCGGGGCGGGCCAGGAGCCGACCGACGGGATGGTGCAGCACGCCGAGTTCACCCGGGAGGGCGGACAGGCAGCGATGGCGCGCATCCTGGACATCGCCCGGGAGAGTGGAACTCCCCTCCCCACGGCGGTGATCGCGCTGTCCGACATCTGCGCGGCCGGGGCGCTCGCCGAACTGCGGGCCGGAGGAATCTCCGTCCCCGGCGAGATGTCGGTCGCCGGTTTCGACGACATCCCGCTGGCGACCGATCTGGCCCCGGCGCTGAGCACCGTCCGGCTGCCGCTGATCAGGATGGGCGAGTCCGCGGTGCGTCTGGCGCTCCGGGGGCCCGGCCCGCAGCGCGACCGCAGCGAGGCCTTCGCCCAGGTGGTGCTGCGGGACAGCACCGCGGCGCCGAAAGCGGACTGACCAACCGTCAGGTATCGGCGGCCGGGTTCGTCCGGTCCGGGCTCCGCATCGCTCAGCCGCCCTCGGTCCGCCGTCGGCCGGTGACCTCGGAGGCGGGCAGGCGGCCTGCCCTGGACGTGCCGGTCAGCGCGTCGCCGTCGACCGTGACCGCGAAGGCCGGGTTCAGGCGCAGCGGTTGGGTGACGGCCTGCTTCCAGCTGAGCCGGTCGCCGTCAGGCACGAGCTCGGTGAGCGGCACCTGCCCGCCGGACCGAATCACCGTTCCGCGCGTGGACCGAGACGTGGCGTCGCGAGGGGAAGGCGCGTTCAGGGCGCAAGGTGGAGGTGCCGGGCGGCCGGCTGGGTCGGGTCGGTGACGGTCGGCCGGAGGGCTGCGGCTGGTCCGGCGGCGGCCATCAGGGACTGCCAGGGCGCGGAGTCGAAGATCAGGGTGATGGCGGTGATGCGTCCCTGGTGCAGGTGAAAGTGTTCGGCGGTGCGCTGGATGCCGGCGGGAGAGGCGGTGTGGACGTCGTAGACGAGGGTGGCCCGGTCTTCGGCGTAGAGCTCGCTGATCAGGTCGACGGCGGTGACGATGCTCAACAGGCCGTCGAGGCCGTCGAGATGGCCGGTGGGGCTGTCGGAGGTCAGGAAGGGGCTGCGGAAGCGGAAGCCGGGGCCGAGTTGGGCGGCCGCGGTGGCGACGTCGCCGCGGAAGCGGGCCTCGTGGTAGGTGCGGACGGCGGCGGCAGAGCTCGGCGGCTCAGAGCCGGTCACGGGGTCGGTCGCGGGGTCGGTCACGGGCTCGGTCACGAGGTCTCCAGCAGGGCGGATACGGTCAGGGGGGTCAGCGGCGGCCGGCGTTGAGGTGCTGTTCCAACTGGTGCTGGTTGGTGACCAGGCGCAGGCAGAGGTGGCGGAAGGCGGCGAGCTCGTCGGGGGTGAACCCGCGGAAGACGGCGGCCATCGCGCGCTGGGTGGGTTGACGGAAGGCGTCCAGCCAGGCGGCGCCCTCGGGGGTCAGGGTGACTCGGACGGAGCGGCGGTCGTCGGGGTTCTGGACCCGGCGGACCAGGTGGTCGCGTTCCAGAGTGTCGACCAGGCCGGTGACGTTGCGCGAGCTGACGTCGGCGGCGCGGGCGAGTTCGCCGATGGTCAGGCCGAGTTCGTCGGCGGTGGCGAGCCGGGCGAGCACGTCGAGCGCGCCGGCGCTGAGTCCGCGGTTGCCCGCGCCGTGCGAGCGGAGGCGGTCGAGGGCCTGCGAGGCGGAGCGGACGGCGGCGGCCGCCTCCAGCGCGAGGGTGTCGTCGCCGAGGGCGAAGGCGCTCATCGAGGCGCGGACGCCGGGGTCGTAGAGGTGGCCGTCGATGTCCTCGGTCGGGCCGGAGATATGTACGTCCTTCATAATGAAGCCATACGTTAATGGCTGACGGCCCGTCAGTCCAGAGCGCGGGCCGGCGCGCCGTTCGCTCGCCCGTTCGGCGCAGCGACACGCCGCCGACGGCGCAGGTGATGGGCGGGTCCTGCGGGTGATCGCTAGCGTCCGGGCCTGAGAGAACGTCAGATCGATCGGCTCGTCGAGCGCTAGGAGATTGCGCGTGGCCGGGACCCTGCCGCCCCCCGAGGGCAGACCAGGCGACGGCGGACCGGCCGGCGCTGGCTCGTCCGTGTTCGCGGAGGAGTCGCTCGCGGCGCCGCCCGACGGGTCGACAGCACTGCGGGCCTCGGTGGTGGCCGCGGCCGCGAGCGTGCTGCTGGTGGTGGCGATCGTGCTCGGCAGCCGCGGGCTGCGCGACTTCGACTCCGCGCTGGTGCCGTACGCGGTGGCCACGGTGTTCCTGACCTTCGGCGTGGTCTACCGGTACATGGTGTGGGTGTCGGCGCCCGCCGCCCGCCGGCTGTTCCGTGAGGGCTGGAGAGCGGCGCTGTCCTGGGAGAACCTGAAGCGCTCGCCGGCCGCGCTGCCGAGGATGATCGCCACCTACCTGGGTTTTCAGAAGTTCCTCGGCGCACGGTCGCACGCCCGCTGGGCGGCACACCAACTGATGTTCTGGGGCTGCCTGTTGGCGGCGGCCATCACCTTCCCGCTGACCTGGGGCTGGTTCACCTTCACCGCCGCCAGTGCGGCCGGCCCCGGCTACGAGATGCGGCTGTGGGGCCTGCGGCTGTTCGGCTTCAACTCCGGCAGTTTCCTCGGCTGGGCGCTCTACCACGGCCTGGACCTGGCGGCGGTGATGGTGATCGGCGGCGCCGGCTACTTCCTGTGGCGCCGGATGCGGGACCGCGCGGCGACCACCGGCCAGCGCTTCGGCTACGACTTCGTCCCGCTGCTGTCGCTGCTGACCATCTCGGTGACCGGCCTGCTGCTGACCTTCTCCGAGATGTTCCTGCACGGCGGCGGCTACGAGTTCCTGGCGATCCTGCACATGGCCTCGGTGGTGCTGACCCTGGTCTACCTGCCGTTCGGGAAGTTCTTCCACATCGTGCAGCGTCCGGCCGCGGTCGGCATGCAGTTGTTCAAGTACACGGCCCGGCGCAAGGGTTCGGACGAGGTGGAGCTGCAGGCGTGCAAGCGCTGCGGGCAGCCGATCGACACGGTCGCCGCGGTGGAGAACCTGCGCGCCACCATGCGCGACCTCGACCTGGCCTTCGACGAGTGGGCCGAGTACTGCCCGCGCTGCAAGCGGGTGCTGCGTGGCACCGCCTACCTTTCGAACGTCAAGCGGGGGTTCAAGTGAGTGCCGACCACGTCCCGTTGGATCCGAGCGTCGCCCCGATCGGGACCCGGAACTTCCGCGACGCGGGCGGCCTGCCCGCCGCGGCCTGGCGCGCCGACCAGACCGAGCAGACCCTCGTCCCCACGCACTGCTGCTTCTGCGGCGTGCAGTGCGGGATGTACCTACGGGTGGACGGTCAGGGCAAGGTGTTCGGGGTGGAGCCGCGCAACCACGACATCAACCGGATGCGCCTGTGTCCCAAGGGAATCAACGCCTACCAGCAGGTCAACCACCCCGACCGGCTGACTGCGCCGCTGCTCCGTAGGGACCGCAACGAGCCGTTCCGGGAGGTGAGTTGGGAGGAGGCGCTGGACTTCACGGTCGAGCAGATCAATCGCATCCAGCAGGAGAGCGGCCGCGACGCCTTCGGCCTGCTCGGCGGCGCCAGCCTGTTCTCCGAAAAGACCTACCTGGTCGGCAAGTTCGCCCGGGTCGCGCTGAAGACCCGGCACGTCGACTACAACGGCCGACTGTGCATGGTGAGCGCCGCCGGCGCGAACAAGCTGGCCTTCGGCATCGACCGGGCCGCCAACCCGTTCGCCGACATCCTGCAGACCGAGTGTCTGCTGATCGCCGGTTCGAATGTCGGCGAGTGCTTCCCGGTGATGACCCAGTACGTGTGGGGCGCCCGCGACCGCGGCGCCACCCTGATCGTGGTCGACCCGCGGGAGACCGCCGTCGCCCGCACCGCGGACATCCACGTGGCGCTCAAGTCCGGTACCGACTCGGCGTTCTTCAACGCGGTGCTGCACGTCATCGTCGAGGAAGGCCTGACCGACGAGGCGTTCCTGGCCGCGCACGCCACCGGCTGGGAGGAGGTCAAGGCCACCGTCAAGGCGTACCCGCCCAGCCGGGCGGCCGAGATCTGCGGCGTCCCGGAGGAGCAGATCGTCCAGGTGGCGCGGGTGTTCGGACGGGCGGACCGGGCGATGGCGTGGCACGCGCGCGGCATCGAGCACCACACCCAGGGCGTGGAGAACTGCCTGACCGTCATCAACCTGTGCACCGCGACCGGCAACCTGGGCCGCCCGGGCGCCGGTTACGGCACCATCACCGGCCAGGGCAACGGACAGGGCGGCCGGGAACACGGCCAGAAGTCCGACCTGCTGCCCGGCGGCCGCTCCATCAACGACCCGGCGCACCGCCGGCAGGTCGCCGCGATCTGGGGCATCGAGGAGTCCGAACTCCCGCAGGCCGGAACCTCGATGATGGAGATGGTCTGGCAGATGCAGCGCGGCGAGATCCGCGGCCTGATCGGCATCTGCAACAACCCGTTCGTCTCGCTGCCCAACTACGCGGTGGTCAAAGACGGTTACGACAAGCTGGAGTTCCACGCCCAGTTCGACTTCTTCCTCTCCGAGACCGCCGCCAACGCGCACGTGGTCTTCCCGGTCACCACCTGGGCCGAGGACGAGGGCGTGATGGCCAACGCCGAGGCCCGCGTGGTCAAGCACAACAAGGCGCAGGAACCGCCCGAGGGCGTCCGCACCGACACCTGGGTGATGTGCGAGCTGGCCCGACGCCTGGGCGCGGGAAGCAAGTTCGCCTTCGAGGGATCCCGCGACGTGTTCGACGAGTTGCGCCGCGCCTCGGCCGGCACCGTGATCGACTACTACGGCATCACCTACGAGCGGCTGGAGCGGACCGGCGGCCTCGCCTGGCCCTGCCCGAGCCTCGAACACCCGGGAACGCCACGCCTGTTCGAGGACGGGAAGACGTACCACGCGGACGGCAAGGTGCACCTGCAGGCGGTGGAGTGGCACCCGCCGGCCGACCCGTACAGCGACGAGTTCCCGATGACGCTGACCACCGGCCGTACCGTGGCGCACTTCCTGTCGGGCAACCAGACCCGCCGGCTGGGCGGCCTGGTCGAGCAGACGCCGCGCCCGTGGGTGGAGGTGCACCCCTCGCACGGGTTCCGCAACGGGGAGCCGGTGCGGGTGGTGACACGGCGTGGCAACGAGGTGCTCCCGGCGCTGGTCACCGAGGCGATCCGCCCCGACCACGTGTTCGTGCCGTACCACTGGCCGTACCCGGTGGCGGCCAACGCGCTGACCATCGACGCGCTGGACCCGCGTTCGAAGATCCCCGAGTACAAGGTGTGCGCGGTGCGGATCGAGCACGCCGAGGCGATCGATCCGGTGCCCGCGCCGCCCACCCCGCCGGGCCGGGAAGCCTACCCGGAGGCCCAGGTGTCGCGCACCGACCCGCTGCCGCCGACCTCGCCGCAGGGCCGCGGCACCGCCGAGAGGGGCTGACCGCCGATGCTGGGACGCACCATCTTCATCGACCCGGGCCGCTGCATCGGCTGCCAGGCGTGCGTGTCGGCGTGCCGCGAGTGCGACTCGCACCGCGGCAAGTCGATGATCCACCTGGACTATCCGGACGAGGGCCGGTCGGTGGCTTCGCTGCCGACCGTGTGCATGCACTGCGAGGACCCGGTCGCACCGTGCGCCGAGGTCTGCCCGGCCGAGGCGATCCTGATCACCGCGGACGGCGTGGTCCAGGAGGCCGACCCGACGCGCTGCATCGGGTGCGCGAACTGCGTCAACGCCTGCCCGTTCGGCGTGCCCAAGATCGATCTGGAGGCGAAGCTCCAGATGAAGTGCAACCTCTGCTACGACCGTACCTCCTACGGGCTGGCGCCGATGTGCGCCACGGTTTGCCCGACCGGCGCGCTGTTCTACGGCACCGTCGAGGAGTTGCAGGCGGAGCGGCCCGGCGTGGACGTCTCCACGATGTTCGCGTTCGGCGACACCACCGTCTCCACCGGCGTCGCGATGGTGGTGCCGGCCGAGCGCCGGACCCCCGTGCCCGGCGGCATGTTGAACCTGATCGAGGTCAACGGGCGGCCCACGCCCGGGAATGGAGCGGTGGCGTGACCAGCCCCGTCAACTCCCCGGAGCCGGACGGCTCCGAGGGTCACCGGGCCGAGCAGGCCGCGCTGCGGGAGCGGATCAGCGCCGACTCGCTGACCACCCGCCGCGACTACCTGCGGATCGTGGCCACCGTCTCCGGCGGTCTGGTGGTCGGCTCCACGGTGGTCTCCGCAGGCGTCCTGCACCGCCACGGCGACGGCAGCGCCGCCCCGTTGAAGGTCGCCGACCGCCTGGAGCGCGGTCAGGCGGTGACCTTCGACTACCCCGGCGAGGCCGACGCGGCGATGGCGATCCGGCTACCGGACGGCACCCTGGTCGGCTACTCCACGGTCTGCACCCACCTGGCCTGCGGGGTGCTCTGGCGGCGCGACGAGGGAACCGACGGAGATCTCTACTGCCCGTGCCACGAAGGGCAGTTCGACGCCCGCACCGGCGAGGTCACCGGCGGGCCGCCGCCCCGCCCGCTGCCGAAGGTGGTCATGGTGGAGGACGCCCAGGGCGCAGTCTGGGCGATCGGCACCGCCCGCTCCGGCGAGGACGAGCAGGCGGGGCTGTGCCGCGGCCTGCGCGACCGCAACCCCGCGCTCGCCGAGGCCGCCGGATGCGCAACGCGGAAGAGCGGCAAATGACGCCCCGCGGAACCGACCTGATGTGCCGTCAAGCGTGCGCCGGAGGTGGGCGATGAGCGTACCCGAGGGGCACTTCCCGGAGGACTACCACCCGGGCAGTGACGAGCCGAGGCTCAACCGGCCCGTCCACGACCGGTATCCGCAGATCCGGGCGACCTCCGGCTACGCCGACCCGCGAGTCTCCGCAACCGGCCCCGGCCCCGGTGCGGGCACCGACCAGCAGCCGGAGCGCTCCGCCATCCTGTCCGCCCGGCTCGGACTGGTGATCACCATCGTGATCGGCCAGCTGTGGGCGCTGACCGTCGCCACCAACGCCTGGATGCGCGGCCAGATCGCCACCGCCTGGTGGTGCACCGGCTTCAGCGCCGCGTCCTTCGTGGTCGTCCTGCTGGCCTGGTGGATCTCGCCCAACGACCGCTGATCGCAGCGCTGTTCCGACCCGTGCGAAGCCCTCGCCGGGACCGGCCGGCGCCCCGTACGCTGTCCCCCCGGCCGCCGCGAGCGGCCACCGGGACAGTGGGGCGCCGGCCGGTCCGCGTCGGCGCCCGGCGGGGGAGTGCGCCGTCCGGCGCGAGGAGGGCACAGCGCATGAGTGAGCACGTCATCGGCGTCGGGACCGTCGACACCGGCCGTCCGGAACCCCAACAGGCGGCCCCCGCACGAATGGTGGCGGAACCGGTCCAGGTCCGGCCGTTCCCGGACCGGCAGGCGGTGCTGCGGGCCGCCGTCCTGGTGCCCGTCACCCCCGCCCACATGCACGCCGCGCACCCGGACGGGCCGCTGACCCTGGCCGTGACCGCCCCCGCCGACGTGGAGACCGGTGGCCTCGCCTGGGACGAGACCGCCGCACGGCTGGTGGCGCGCCCGGAACCGGAGCAGGTCGTCGGCGCCCGGATCGAGATCCTCACCGTCGCCGAACACCCCCTCGGCACCGCTGTCAAAGGCCCCGGCACCCAGATCGATTGGCCCGAGTGGGCGCAGCTCGGCGAGACCCCCGTGGTGTGGCGCGGACCGGTGGACCGGCTCGCCGACGGCGGCCGCTACCCCTGCTACCTGAGCGTCACCGGCGACGCCCGGGCACTCGCGATCCAGGCCGAGGGCGAACACGGCCTCGACTTCAACGAGGCGCTGCTCCGGGTGGCCGCCCCCGTCCCCGCCTGCCTGGCCCAACTCCCGCCCGGCCTGAGCCGATCCGAGGCACTCGGCCGCCTGGTCGGCCTGCTGATCGACGCCGGCGCGCGCTACCTGATCCCCGCCGACCCGCACGACCTGGCCGCCTGGCAACCCCACCTGCGGCGCACCTACCAGGAGTTGAACGAGCAGGCACGGCGCCGCCGGGACGAGCAGCCCACCGAGGCACTCGCCGCACACCGACCCCTGCGCTACGAGGCGGCCGTGGTCTCCGACCCGCCGGTGATCGTGCTGACGCCGGTGCTCCGCAAGGGCGGGCAGTGGCTGGCCGCGATGGACCCGTCGGCGCTCGAGCTGCCCTACTACCGGGGCGACGCCTGGTAGCCGAGCCACACCTGGTGCCCGGCGTCGGAGCGGGACGGGGCCCGGGCCGGGCTTCGCCGATGTCGCTGGACGGCCTGCCGAGTGGAGGCGACGTGCGCTGGCGGGGGCGGTACGGCCAGGGCGGGCCTACCGGTCCGTCAGGTGGGGGTGGCGGGTGTGGGAGTGGGGTGGTGTCCGGCTGCTTTCGCCTGCCCTGCTTCGTCGGCCTTCCGGCCCCGGGGGTCAGTCGCGACCGCGTTACGTGAGGGTCGGTCAGGTGGGGGTGGCGGGGGTTGGGGTGATGCCCGGCTGCTTTCGCCTGCCCGGCTTCGCCGGCTTTCCGGCCCCGGGGGTCCAGTCGCGACCGCGTTGCGTGAGGGTCGGTCAGGTGGGGGTGGCGGGTGTTGGGGCGGGGTGGGGTGTTCGGGTGGGGCGGGGGAGGAGGAGGGGGGTGGTGAGGATGAGCAGGCCGGTGGCGAGGAGGGCGGTGCGGGGGGCGGTGGCTGCGGCGAGCAGGCCGGCGAGGGCGGTGAGGACGGCTGTGGCGGCCTGCTGGCCGACGGACCAGGCTGTCAGGGTGCGGGCGACCAGGTGTGCGGGGGTGTGTTCGAGGCGGTAGGTGGCCAGGACCGGGGTGTACAGGCTCATGTTGACGATGATCGCCAGTTCGATGGCGATCACCGTGAGCAGGCCGGCCAGTCCGGGCCGGACCAGCACCAGGCCGATCAGCCAGACGGCGCGCAGCGTGCCGACGGTCCGGAAGACCCGGTCGCGGCCGTGGCGGGCCACCACCCGGCGGGCCAGCCGGGAGCCGAGCAGTCCGCCGAGGCACGGCGCGGCGAAGGCGAGCGCGTACTGCCAGGGCGGGAAGTGGAGTTGGCGCAGCAGGAGGACGGCGAGCAGCGGCTCGGTGGCCATGATCAGGCCGGCGACGAGCAGGTTGTTCAGGTACAGGGCGCGCAGCGTGGGCTCGCCCAGGATGTGCCGCCAGCCGTCGAGCAGGCCGCGTGCGGGCCGCGGGCCCCGGCTGCTCGGCTCCGGCGCGTCGTCCCGCCCGCGGATCGCGGTGAGGGCGACGGCGGAGAGCAGGTAACTGGCCGCATCGGCGATCACGGTGGCGACCGGCCCGAACAGTCCGATTGCTGCGCCGCCCAGCGGTGGGCCGACCGCGATGGAGCTCCAGTTGGTCGACTCGAAGCGGGAGTTGGCGGTCAGCAGGTCGTCGGGGCGGACGAGCGCCTTGACCAGGGCGCCGCTCGCCGCATTGAACGCGATCTTGGCCGCGGCGACCACGGCCGAGACCACCAGCAACTGGACGAACCCGAGCAGGCCGAGCGCGTAGCCGACCGGGACGGTCGCCATCGCCGCGAACCGGAGCAGGTCCATGGTGACCATGACGGGCCGTTTGCGCCGGAACTCCACCCACGGCCCGAGCGGCAGCGCGATCAGCGCCCCGACCGCGGGGCCCACCGCGGACAGCGCGGACACCTGGGCGGGCCCCGCGTGCAGCACCAGCACGGCGATCAGCGGCAACGCCCCGAACCCGAATCCGGACCCGTACGCACTGACCGCGTACGCCGCCCACAGCCAGCCGAACGGCCGGCCCAACGCTCTCCTGCCCGGCATGCCCTGCGCCCCCTCCACGTCCCCGGTGCACAATCCGACGTTGACCACAGGGAGCCAAGCAAGCCGCACAACCCCAGGTCAAACAACCGATCACCGGTCGATCCACAACCATCCGTTGTTCACTAGGGTGGCCACGTGGACCTCGAAGCCGTACGCACCTACGCCGCCGTCGCGGACGCAGGCCAGTTCCAGAAGGCCGCCGCTGACCTGTCGATCACTCAGCAGGCCGTCTCCAAGCGGATCGCCGCGCTGGAGCGCGAGCTCGGCGTGCGTCTGTTCACCCGCACCCCGCGCGGGGCGGAGCTGACCATCGACGGGCAGGCCTTCCTGCCGCACGCCCGAGAGCTGCTGCGGGTTGCGGAGCGGGCGGTGGCGTCGGTGCGCACGGGCCAGCGCGCGCTGCGCGTCGACGTGATCAACTCGCGCGGCGCGGCGTCCGGGCTGCTGCGGGACTTCCACCGCGCCCACCCGGAGATCGAGCTCGACGTGGTGATGCTGCTGGACATCGAGGCGGCCGTCGCCTCGGTGCGTTCGGGGGCGATCGACGCGTCCTTCCGGGCGGTCGCCGCGCCGGGCCGTCCGCTGCCCGAGGACGTGCGATCCGTCCGGGTGCTGGACGAGGCGCTGCAGTTGCTCACGGGGCCCGCGCACGCGCTGGCTGGCGCCCGTTCGGTGACGCTCGCCGAGCTGGTGGGGCACCGGATCTGGATGCCGGGGATCGTGCCCGGCAGCGAGTGGGCGGCCTACTACGACGACCTGGTCGCGGAGTTCGGGCTGACCATCGAGGCGACCGGCCCGAACTTCGGCTCGGACGCGCTGCTCGACACCATCGCCGACACCCCGGCGCTGGCCACCTTCATGAGCGAGCAGACCCGGCTGGTCTGGCCGGCCGGACACGGCCTGCGCCGCATCCCGGTCACCGACCCGACGCCGGTGTACCCGCACTCGCTGATCTGGCACCGCGACGACCCGCACCCGGCGCTCGCCACCCTCCGCGCCCACCTGGCCGCCGCCGTCCCCGGCCACGACGCACCGGGCACGTGGACGCCGCACTGGGTCCGCCCGAGCTGACCCGCCTTCCGCGGCGCGAGGTCGCGGTGACCGCCTGCGGTCGGGGCACAGGCGTGGTCGGGGCACGGGCGCGATCAGGGCAGCGGCCGCGGGCGCTGGGCGAGGACCGAACCGAGCAGCAGGCCGGCGGCGATGGCGACCACGACGGTGACCATCGACAGCAGGTCGTGGAAGCCCCGCACCGGGTGGCCGCCGGCCAGGCTGGTCAGGCCGCGCATGCCGAGCGAGCCGACGGTCAGGGTGAAGAAGCCCGGCAGCGCGAGCAGCAGGCGCGGCGGCCAGCCCGGGCGGTGGGCGACGGCGGTGGCGAGCGCGCCGAGCACGGCGGCGGCGACGAACGTCCCGCCGACCTCGCCGACCAGCTTCGTCGCCGCGGACTGCACCGCCACCGTCAGGTACACCGATGCGAGCAGCGCCGGCAGCAGCCGCCAGGGGACGGCGAACGCCAGGACGGTGCCGACGGTGAACACCACCCAGGCGAAGAACGTCGCCCAGCGCGGCAGGTCGGCGTGCGCCGCGAGGTCGAACAGCGCGGAGGTGTCGCCACCGGTGGCGTACACGCCGAGCATCACGCCCACGTACAGCTGGACCAGCAGGAACGCCGCGTACACCAGCCGGACCGCGCCGGTGGTGACGAAGCCCGCCGCGAGTTCCGTCGCACCGGCGGACAGCAGGTCGCCCGGGACGAAGTAGAACAGCGCGGGCAGCATCAGCAGCACGGCCCCGCCGTGCACCGGGGTGCGGGCGAACACCTCCAGCGTCGCCACGGACACGACCGTCGCCGCGACCAGCGGCAGCACCCGGGCCAGCCGGGGCCACCGGCCCGCCGCGACCGCCAGCACCGCGGTGAGCAGGCCGAGCACGGCGGTGCTGCCGATCTCGTACCAGGTGGGCTGCATCAGCGGCGCGAAGCCCACCGCGAACAGCACGATGCCCAGGCCCTTCAGCCACCACGGGTACGGGGCGGGGGAGTCGTCGATCGCGGCGAGGGTGCGCTCGGCCTCCGCGAGGGTGCGGCGGCCCCGTTCGACGTCTGCCGCCCACGGCTTGAGCGCGGCGACCTTGTCCAGCCGGGCGACGTCCGGGAAAGCCCTTACCGCGACGGTGCGGGACTGCCCGGCGAGCACCACCGTCAGCGTCGCACCGTCGGGGACCAGCACCATCGAGGTGCTGGCGCCGAAGCCCGCCGCGACCCGGGCCACCGCGTACTCCAGCTCGGACGCCCCCTCGCCACTGGCCGCCAGCAGCATCCGGGTCAGCCGCACCAGCAGCGCCGTCAACCGTTCCGGCGCCAGCTCGTCGGCCCCGCCAGGGCGGGCCGTCCGCTCGTCGTCCATCTGCGCCTCCCGGGCCCCGCCACCGAACCTGACACCTGCTCACATCCTGGCCTTGGCGGCGGTGCGGCGCGCGCAGGCGCACGGGAGGCGGGCGGGAGGGGTGCGGGAGGGGGTGCGGGCAGGTGCCGGGGCCGAGGGCCGCCGACATGCGATGTCCGAAATGTGGTGATACCACTCGTATGACCTGTGGAAGGGAGCCAGTCGATGGACGACTATCCGCTGCTCAACCTGTTCTGGACGATGCTCTGGCTGTTCCTGTGGATCCTGTGGTTCTTCCTGCTGTTCAAGGTGCTGACCGACATCTTCCGCAGCCACGACATGGGCGGGTGGGGCAAGGCCGGCTGGACGATCTTCGTGATCCTGCTGCCCTACCTGGGCGTCCTGGTCTACCTGATCGCCCGCGGCAAGGAGATGGGCAACCGCGACCGGGCGCTCGCCGCCCAGGCGGAAAGCGATTTCCAGGACTACGTACGGAAAGCCGCCGGCACCGACACCCAGGGCACCGGGCCACGGCACGTCGACGAGCTCAGCCGGCTCGCCGACCTGAAGAGCAGCGGCGCGATCTCCGAGGAGGAGTTCCAGAAGGCCAAGCAGAAGCTGCTCGCCTGACTCCGGCAACCGCCACCGGCCGACCGGCCGACGGGCCCGGACCGGCGCGGCACCCCCGCCCCGGCCCGGGCCGCCGCACAGACCCGGACGTCCCAGCGGGCCGGCCCGCCGCACGGACGGGCAGGCCGGGCGCAGCCGCCGACGACGCCGACGACCCCGCCGCGAGGCGGGCGGGAGGAGGACCACCGGGGTGCCGGAACCACAGCTGACACCCGAGGTGTTCGACCGCGCCATCGTGGCGATCGCCCTGACCGCCGGCGCCGAACACCGCCTGGTCTACTACAACGACGCGTTCCGCGCGCTGTTCGGCGACCGTCCGCTCGACGAACCCGCCCGCCAGGTGTTCACCGAACCCGGCTCGGAGCGCTTCGTCGCCACCCTCGACGCGGTGTTCGCCGACGGCACCGCCCGGCAGGTCACCGCGCACCGCACCCTCGGCTGCCCCAGTGGCCCCGCCTCCCACCGGCACTTCGTCTACTCCTGCTCGCCGGCCGCCACCCGGTACGGCCCCGGCATCCTCGCCGCCGCCATCGACACCACCGCCGAACTGCACTCGGCGATCGAGGCGGAGCGGCTCTCCGCAGACCGCCTGCACGCCCTGCAGCGCTACGAGGCGCTGATGGCCGCGGCCTCCCAGATGGTCTGGGTGACCAGCGCCGACGGCAGCACCAGCGAGCTGATGCCCGGCTGGGAGGAACTCACCGGCCAGCCCTTCCCGGAAGCCCTGGACGGCGGCTGGCTGGATGTCGTCCACCCGCAGGACCGTGCCGAGGTCGCCGCCCACTGGGCCGCCGCCGCCCGCGACCTGCCGCCCGTGTTCGACCATGTCTTCCGGGTCCGCTCCGCCGACGGCGGCTACCGGCACATCCGCTCCCGCGCCGTCCCGGTGGTCCGCGAGGGGCGGGACGCCGAGTGGATCGGCACCACCAGCGACATCGAGGACCAGTGGCGCAACCGCCTGCGCGAGCGGCTGCTCGCCCGGGCCGGCGCCGTCACCGAGGCCGAACGCGCCGAGGACGCCTTCGCCGCGCTCGCCGCCACGCTCGTCCCCGACCTCACCGACGTGTGCGCCGTCTACCTGCTGCCCGCCCCCGACGCCGCCGACGGCGAGGTGATCGCCACCCGGATCGCCTCCGTCGCCCGCGCCGGCCTGCCCACCCTGCCGCCGCTCAACCGGCAGACCTTCACGCTCGGCGAGCGTGCCAGGAAAGCGATTTCCGACCGCACCCCGACCCTGCTGCCCATCACCGGCGGCGAGGTCCCCGACGGCGCCGTCCCGGAGATCTCCGCGAAGTGGCTGCGCGAGGCCCGGGCCACCAGCCTCACCCTGCTGCCGATCGTCGTCGACGGCGCCGTGGTCGCCCTCGCCGCCACCGCCGGCTGCGAGGACGCGCCGCCGCCGGGCCCGGCCGACATCGACCTCCAGCACGAGGTGCTGCAACGGGCCCAGGCCCCGCTGCGCCAGGCACTCGCGCTGCAGCGCGCCCGGCACGCCGCAGTCGTCCTGCAGCGCGCGCTGCTCACCACCCCGCCGGAGATCGGCGGCGCCGCGGTCGCCGCCCGCTACCAGCCCGGCAGCCGCAACGCCGAGGTCGGCGGCGACTGGTACGACGCGTTCGCGCTGCCCGACGGCTCGCTGGCGATGACCATCGGCGACGTGGCCGGCCACGACCTGGCCGCCGCCACCACCATGGGCCAGCTCCGCGCGATGCTCCGCTCCATCGCCTACACCCGCACCCACAGCCACACGCCCGCCGACACCCTGCGCGAACTCGACACCGCCGCCGAGGGGCTCGGCGTCGGCAGCTTCGCCACCGCGGTGCACGCCCGGCTGGTGCGGCACGGCGCGGACGGCGGCTGGGAGCTGGAGTGGGCGAACGCCGGCCACCCGCCGCCGGTCCTGGTGCCCGTCGACGGCCCGCCCCGGCTGCTCGCCGCCGAGGACGCCGACGTGCCGCTGTGCGTCGACCCGCGCCGCCCCCGGGTGACGCACCGGCACCCGATCGGCCCCGGCGAGACGCTGCTGTTCTACACCGACGGGCTGGTGGAAGTTCCCGGCGAGCACCTGAACGAGGGCATCAGCCGGCTCTGCGCGGCCGCCGCCGAGGCCCGCCGCCGCCCGCTCGCCGACCTCTGCGACCACCTGGTCGGCCGGGTCGCCGACGTCCGCGACGACATCGCCGTGGTCGCCTTCCGCCCCGACCCGCCGCCCGTCCGTCCCGGACGCGCCCCCGGATGAGCGCACCGCACGGCCACGGCACGACAGGCACAGCGACCGGGGAAGCGGAGGACGCAGGTGGACGGACACCGCGACAGCGGCAGCGGCGACGCACAGGAGGCGGACCAGGTGAGCACCGACGAGGAGCACATGGACGCGGCCCTGCTCGACGCGCTGTTCGCCCAGGCCCCGATAGGTCTGTTCGTACTCGACCAGGACCTGCGCGTGGTCCGCTACAACAGCGCCTCGCACGGCGTTCGCGGCATGCCCAGTTCGGAGATCGTCGGCCATCAGCCCGCCGAGTTCGCGCCCGGCTTCGACCGGGCCGAACTCGAGGTGCTCGCCCGGCAGGTCCTGGACGAAGGCGTGTACATCCGCGAGCAGCTGGTGCGCGGCCGGATGCCCGGCGACCCCGCCCGCGAGATGGTCGGCGCGGTCTCGTTCTTCCGGGTCGTCTCCGACACCGGCCGGCCCTACCTGGTCGCCGCCGTCGAGGACGTCACCGAACGCCAGGCCGCCCTGGACCGCCTCGACATCCTGCACAGCGCCCACCGCCAGCTCGGCGCCTCCCTCGACTCCATCGGCTCCGCCCAGGAACTCGCCGACGTCGCCGTCCCGCGCTTCGCGGACGCCGCCACCGTCGACCTGCTCGACGACCCGATGCGCGGACAACCGCTGCGCACCGGCCCGATCGACCCTGACACGCCGCTGCGCCGCGCCGCCTACCGCGCCGCGTACCGCCTGACCCGCGGGCCCGGGCCCGCGAACCTGCCGCACGGGCCGATCCCGCACGGCGCGCTCTCCACCTACGGATCGCCCACGCCGTACAGCCAGGTGCTGGAGGACGGGCAGGCCCGGCTGATCCGCGGGCTGCGCGGCGACGAGGAGTGGCTGACCGCCGACCCGGAGCGCGGGCAGCGGCTGATGGCGATGGGCGTGCACTCGATGATCGTCGCGCCGCTGGTGGTCCACGACGCGGTGCTCGGCGTCCTCTCGCTGTACCGCTACCACCGCCCCGAGGTCTTCGACCAGGACGACCTGGACCTCGCGATCGAACTGGCCTCGCGCGGCGCGCTCTCCATCGACAAGGCCCGCAGCTACGCCCGCGAACGCTCCATCGCGACCACCCTGCAGCGCCAACTGCTGCCCAGGGACGCCGCGGAGCTCAGCGCCGTGCAGACCTCGCACGTCTACCTGCCCGGCGTGGTCGGCCCAGGCGGCGACTGGTACGACGTGATCCCGCTGTCCGCCGCCCGGGTCGGCCTGGCCATCGGCACGGTCACCGGAACCGGCATCGAGGCGGCCGCCATCATGGGCCAAGTGCGCACCGCGCTCAGGACGCTGGCCGTCCAGGACCTGCCGCCGGACGAGCTCCTGGTCCGCCTGGACGAGGCGGCGCGGGTGCTCACCGAGGAGCAGCGCGACACCCTGCCGCCGGGCGCGGACCAGCTGCCCGACGGCCTGGCGTCCTGCCTGTACCTGGTCTACGACTCGATCGGCCGGACCTGCACGGCCGCCTCCGCCGGCCACCCCGGCCCGGTGCTGGTGAACCCCGACGGCGCGCCGGCGCCGTTCCCGGTGGTGCCGGGACTGCCGCTGGGCTGCGGCGACGGCCTGTACGAGACGGGCACGGCGGAGCTCGCCGAGGGCAGCGTACTGGCCCTGTACACCTGCGGGTTGATGTCCGGCCCCGCGCAGGCTCGGTCCGCCGGGACGGACGGCGAGGAGCCCCGGGAGCCGCTGCCGCACGGAGCCGACGACCGGCGGGCGGTGCTGGAGCGGGTGCTGGCCAGGTCCGGGGAGGAGGAGCTGCGCGAGCTGTGCGACCAGGCGGTGTACGCGCTGCTGCCCGAGCGGCACCGGGAGGACGCGGTGCTGCTGCTGGTGCGCACCCGGGCGCTGCCGGACGAGCGGGTCGCGGTGTGGACCCTGCCGGAGGACCCGGCGGTGGTCCGCACCGCCCGCCGTCTGGTCGAACACCAGCTCGCCGCCTGGGGGTTGACGGACCTGGAGTTCGCCACCGACCTGATCGTCAGCGAGCTGGTGACCAACGCGATCCGCTACGGCAAGGCGCCGATCCGGCTGCGTCTGATCAACGACCGGGGTCTGACCTGCGAAGTGTCGGACTCCTCGGCCAGCACCCCGCATCTGCGCAAGGCCAAGAACACCGACGAGGGCGGCCGTGGCCTGTTCATCGTCGGTCAGCTGGCGCAGCGCTGGGGCACCCGCTTCGCCCGGCACGGCAAGACGATCTGGGCGCAGCAGGACATGCCGACGCCGACTCCGCCGTCGGGCCCGGAGATCGACCGGGGCGGCGAGCGGTTGACGTAGCACGCAGCGGGAAGGCGGGTGCGGGAACGCGACCGGGTGCCGGGCGGGCGGTGCGGCGGCGCCGCTGCCCGCCCGGCGGGGCCGAGGTCTCAGGGGCGCGACTTCGGCGAGTTCTCGGCGGTCTTGCCGGCGTCGAACTCGGCGACGGGGGCCAGGATCTCGTCCATCCTCGCGAGCAGCGCGGGCTCCAGCTTCACGCCGGCGGCCTTGACGTTCTCGGTGACCTGCTCGGGTCGGGAGGCGCCGATGATGGCCGCGGACACGTTGGGGTTCTGCAGCACCCAGGCGACGGCGAGCTGGGCCAGCGAGAGCCCGGCCTCCTCGGCGAGCGGGCGCAACAGCTGGACGCGCTCCAGCACTTCGGGACGCAGCCAGCGGGCGACGAAGTTGGCGCCGCCCTTGTCGTCGGTGGCGCGGGAGCCCGCCGGGGGCTCGGCGCCCGGCAGGTACTTGCCGGTCAGCACGCCCTGCGCGATCGGCGACCAGACCACCTGGCCGAGGCCCAACTCCTCCGAGGTCGGGACGACCTCACCCTCGATGACCCGCCACAGCGCGCTGTACTGCGGCTGGTTCGAGACGAACGGGATCCGCAGCTCGCGGGCCAGCGCGTGGCCGGCCCGGATCTGGTCGGCGGTCCACTCGGAGACGCCGATGTACAGCGCCTTGCCGGAGCGGACCACGTCGGCGAACGCCTCCATGGTCTCCTCCAGCGGAGTCGACGGGTCGAAGCGGTGCGCCTGGTAGACGTCCACGTAGTCGGTCTGCAGGCGGCGCAGCGAGCCGTCGATCGACTCCATGATGTGCTTGCGGCCCAGCCCCCGGTCGTTGCGGCCGGGACCGGTCGGCCAGAACACCTTGGTGAGGACCTCCAGGCCCTCGCGCCGCTCGCCCTTCAGGGCGCGGCCGAGCACCGACTCGGCGCGGGTCTCGGCGTACACGTCGGCGGTGTCGAAGGTGGTGATGCCCGCGTCGAGGGCGGCGCGGATGCACGCGGCCGCGGTGTCCTCCTCGACCTGCGAGCCGTGGGTGAGCCAGTTCCCGTAGGCGATCTCACTGACGATCAGGCCGCTGCGGCCCAGGTGGCGGAATTCCATGATCTGTACGGTACGTCAGCGGCGGCGGGCCGGTGGGTACCATCGCCGTTGCCGAAGGTGCCGGGTGCGGGCCGGAGCCGGGCGGCGGATGACGTGTACTCGGAAGCGCCGGCGGTCGGGCGGACGGCGGCGCACGGAGCGGAGGACGATCGCAGTGGACCACCCGCAGGAGCCGTCGGCCGGGCGGCGGCCGGGCGGCGGCGTGCCGCCGGAGCCCGCCCGGTGGAGCCGGCAGCGGTTGCGCAGCAACAACGAGTGGCTGCTGCTGGAGCTGCTGCGCACCGGCGGCCCGTCGTCGCGGGCCCAACTCGCCCGGGACACCGGCCTGTCGAAGCCCACGGTGTCGGCCGCACTGGGCTCGCTGGCGGGGGCCGGCCTGGTCCGGGAGGCCGGCACCATCGCCCCGGAGCGCGGCCGTACGGCCGTGCTGTACCAGGCGGACGCGGCCGCCGGGCACGTGCTCGGGGTGGACGTCGGCAAGGCCCGGCTGCGGGTCGCGGTCGCGGACCTGGCGGGCCGGGTGGTGGCGCGCCGGGACGTGCCCAACCGGGGCCGGACCGGAACCGCCGTCGCGGACGCGCTGGTCGCCACCGCCCGGGCCGCGGTCGCGGACGCCGGGCTGGCGGACGGCGCGGTGGTCCGGGCGGTGATCGGCAGCCCCGGAGTGTGGGACGAACGCAGCCGGGTCGTGCGGCACGCCGCGCACCTGCCGGGCTGGGCGCGTCCCGGCCTGTTCGACGGGATCGAGGCGGGCCTCGGCGCGCCGGTGGAGGTCGGCAACGACGCCAACCTGGCGGCGCTCGGCGAGTACACCTACGGTGCGGGCGCGGGCAGTTCGGTGTTCGCGTACCTGCTGGTGGGAACCGGGCTCGGGGTCGGCCTGGTGCGTGGCGGCGAGCTGTGGACGGGCTCGCGCGGGGCCGCCGGTGAGATCGGCATGCTGCAACTCCCTCGGCTCAGCAATGACGTGACGGATCGTCAAGGCTTGGCGCTGGAGCAGGTGGTGGCGGCCGACGCGGTGGTGCGGGATGCCGAGCGGCGCGGCCTGACGGGCGCGTCGACGGCCGCGCAGGTGTTCGCGGCGGCCCGCGCCGGGGACGCCGCCGCGCTCGCTGCGGTCGCGCACGAGGCGGAGCAACTCGCCTTCGCGGTGGCGGTGGTGGCTGCGGTGGCGGACCCCGAGCTGGTGGTGCTGGGCGGTGGGCTGGGGCGCAGCGCGGACCTGCTGCTGCCGCCGCTGGAGGACGCGCTGCGGCGCACCTGCGTGCTGCGGCCGCGGCTGGTGGCGAGTGCGCTCGGCGAGGACGCGGTGCTGCTGGGAGCGGTGGCCACCGCGCTGGAGGCGGCCCGGCTGGAGGTGTTCGTCCGCCGGACCGCGGAAGCCTGAGCGGCGTAAGCCTGAGCCGCGGAAGCCTGGGCCGCGGAAGCCTGGGCCGCGGAAGCCTGGGCCGCGGGGGCCGGGCAGCGGGAGGCTGGGCACGGTGTGACGGCCCTCGGCCGAGGAAGGGGGCGGCGGTCGTTCGGCACGGGCCTTTGGGCCCTACCGGGCGACCGGTCGGCGGCGGAGGCTCAAGACAGGCAAGCGTTGGACGCGACGACGAGGATGCGGCGAGGAGTGATCCGCGATGACCGAGTCGATGGCCGGTGCGGCCGGCGGTGGAAGCAGGCTGAGCGCGGACGAGCTGCGCGAGTTGGTGGCGGCGGCCGGTGCGGCGCCGTCGCTGCACAACACCCAGCCCTGGCAGTTCCGGCCCGCGCCGGACGGGCCCGGGGTGCTGGTGTTCGCCGACCCGGCGCGGGCGGTGCCGCTGGCCGACCCGGACGGGCGGGCGATGCTGGTCTCGGTGGGTGCGGCGCTGTTCAACCTGCGGGTGGCGGCGGCCCGGCAGGGGCTGCCCGTCGACGAGTTGGAGGTGCTGCCCGGACCGCCCGGCGCGGGCGCCCCCGTGGCAGTGGTGCACTTCGGCGCCCGTGGAGTGCCGTACGAGCTTTCCGAGTTGGCCGAGGCGATCGGCCAACGGCATTCCAGCCGCGAGCCGTTCGGGAACCGGGACGTGCCGGAGGCGGTGGTCGGTGAGCTGATCGCCGCGGCCGCAGCCGAGGACACCGTGCTGGAGTTCCTGGAGGAGGCCGGGGCGCGGCGGGTGCTGGCGCTCACCGCCGAGGCGGAGGCGCGGATCGCGGGCGACGCGGCCCGGCGTGCGGAGACCGGGGGCTGGCTCCGCGAGGAGCCCGCCGCCGACGGCATCCCGGACCGGGCGCTCGGCCCGCAGGACCACGAAGCGCGGGTCCCGGTCCGGGACTTCGCCGGGCACGGGCCCGCGCACTCCGAACGCTTCGAGGCGCTGCCGCAGCTGGTGACGATCGCGACCCGCGGCGACACCGCGGCCGACTGGCTGCGGGCGGGGCAGGCGATGGAGCGGGTCTGGCTGGTGGCGACCGCGGTCGGCCTGCGCGTCTCGGTGCTCCACCAGGCCGTCGAACTGTCGGACACCCGTTGGCGGTTGCGCGACCCGGACAGCGGGGTCGGCACCGTCCAGGTGGTGCTGCGGGTCGGCTACGGCCCGCCCGGCGCCGCCACCCCGCGTCGCGGGGTCGAGGAACTCCTGGGGGGTGCGGGCTCCTGACCCCGCGGCCGGTCGGACGCCGGGCCGGTGACCCGCCGGGCTCAGCGGCGGCGGCTGGACCGCGAGCGGCGGAGTTCGAGCAGCAGCGGCAGCAGCGAGACGACGACGATCACCGCGATCACGGGCAGCAGGTAGCGGTCGATGTTCGGGACGGTGGCACCGAGCGCGTAGCCCGCCAGTACCAGGCCGACCGTCCAGATCGTGCCGCCGACGGCCTGCCAGAGCGTGAACGTCCGGGCGGGCACGCCGAGCGCGCCGGCCAGCGGGTTGAGCACGGTGCGCACCACGGGGACGAAGCGGGCCAGCGTGATGGCCTTGGCGTGGCCGTAGCGGGAGAGCAGTGCCTCGGCGCGCCGCGCGCCGTCGTGCAGGCGCCGGTTGGCTGAGCGGTCGAGCAACGTCCGGCCGCCGCGGCGGCCCAGCAGGTAACCGACCTGGGCGCCGGCCAGTGCGCCGACCAGGGCGGCGGCCAGGACCTGGGCGAGGTTCAGGTGGGGGCCGGAGTGCAGACCCGGGGTGCAGAGCAGCCCGGCGGTGAACAGCAGCGAGTCGCCGGGGAGGAAGAATCCGATCAGCAGCCCGGTCTCGGCGAACAGCACGGCGGCGATGCCGAACGCGCCGAACGCGGAGAGCAGCGAGGACGCGTCGAGCGGGTTGACCGCGAGCAGGGCGGCGTGGGTCGGCACGGCAGGGCCTCCGGGAAGCAGGCTTCGTCTACAGAAATGTAGACCGCCTGCTCCACTGTAGACGGTTGGTGTCGGGTTGCCCGCCGCCGCCGGGGGTGCAGGAACGCCGGAAGGGCGCGACCGCGGTGGTCGCGCCCTTCCGGCGAGGTGCGGGGTGACGGTGCGTCAGCCGGCCTTCACCTCGCCGGTGAGCTGGGGGAGGACGGTGAACAGGTCGCCGACGACGCCGTAGTCGACGAGTTCGAAGATGGGGGCTTCGGGGTCCTTGTTGACGGCGACGATGGTCTTGGAGGTCTGCATGCCGGCGCGGTGCTGGATGGCGCCGGAGATGCCCGCGGCGACGTAGAGCTGCGGGGAGACCTGCTTGCCGGTCTGGCCGACCTGGTTGGTGTGGGGGTACCAGCCGGCGTCGACGGCGGCGCGGGAGGCGCCGACGGCGGCGCCGAGGGCGTCGGCGAGGTCCTCGACGACGGAGAAGCCGTCGGCGGCGCCGACGCCGCGGCCGCCGGAGACGACGATGGCGGCTTCGGTGAGTTCGGGGCGGCCGGTGGAGACGCGGGGGGTGCGGGAGGTGACGGCGGCGGCGTTGCCGGTGAGGGCGACGGTGACGTTCTCCACGGCGCCGGCGGCGGGGGCGGGTTCGGGGGCGGTGCTGTTGGGCTTGACGGTGATGACGGGGGCGCCGGTGGTGACGGTGGACTTCACCTGGAAGGACGCGGCGAACACCGACTGGGTGGCGACGGGGCCGGCGGGGCCGGCTTCGAGGTCGACGGCGTCGGTGATGATGCCGGAGCCCAGGCGCAGGGCGGTGCGGGCGGCGACCTCCTTGCCCTCGCCGGAGGAGGTGACGAGGACGGCGGCGGCGTCGGCGGCCTTGGCGATCTGGGTCAGCGCGTCGACCTTGGGGACGACCAGCTGGGAGGTGAACTCGTCGGCGTCGGCGACGTAGACCTTGGCGGCGCCGTACTCGGCGGCCTTGGCGGCGATCTCGGCGGCGGCGGCGCCCGCGCCGAGGACCACCGCGGAGGGGGTGCCCAGCCGGCGGGCCAGGGTCAGCAGTTCGAGCGCGGGCTTGCGCACCGCACCATCGACGTGGTCCACGAGGACCAGGATCTCGGACATGATCGGTTGCTCCTGAGGATGCTGGAGGGGCGGGGGTGACGGGCCGTCAGGACGGTGCCTGGTCGGCGGAGTTGTTCATCCGTGGGGTGCGGCGCCCGGCCGGGCCGGCGGTGCGGGGGCCGGGCGGTGCACCAGGTCCGCGGTGGACCGTCAGATGAACTTCTGCTCGGCGAGGTACGCGGCGAGCTGCTTGCCGCCGTCGCCCTCGTCGGTCACGATGACGCCCTTGGTGCGGGCCGGGCGGGCGGTGACGTCCTCGACCCTGGTCCAGGAGCCGGCCAGGCCGACCGCGTCCGCGTCGATGCCCAGGTCGTCCAGGTCCAGGGCCTGCACCGGCTTCTTCTTCGCCGCCATGATGCCCTTGAACGACGGGTAGCGGGCCTCGCCGGACTGGTCGGTCACCGACACCACCGCCGGCAGCGCCGCCTCGACCTGCTCGGACGCCGCGTCGCCGTCCCGGCGGCCCTTCACCACGCCGCCCTCGACCGCGACCTCCGACAGCAGCGTCGCCTGCGGCACCCCCAGGCGCTCCGCCAGCAGCGCGGGCAGCACGCCCATCGTGCCGTCGGTGGACGCCATGCCGCACACCACCAGGTCGAAACCGGTCTTCTCCAGCGCCGCCGCGAGGATCGCGGAGGTACCGATCACGTCCGTGCCGTGGATGTCGTCGTCGTTGACGTGCACCGCCTTGTCGGCGCCCATCGACAACGCCTTGCGCAGCGCGTCCTTCGCGTCGTCCGGACCCACCGTCAGCACCGTCACCTCGGCGCCGTCGTTCGCCTCCGCGATCCGCAGCGCCTGCTCGACGCCGTACTCGTCCAGCTCCGACAGGAGGCCGTCCACGCCCTCCCGGTCAGTGGTGGCATCGTCCGCGAAGCGACGGTCACCGGTCGCGTCGGGCACGTACTTCACACAGACAACGATCCTCAAGCTCACGGCTGCGTCGTCCTTTCCTACCGGGAGGGAACTGAGTACCCCCACTAGACCACACTCCGTGCCACAGATCCACTCTCCGTGCGAGTGATCGTGGCCTCAGTGTGGGGCGGGGAGGGAACTGAGTGCCGGGCGGGCGTGCCGGTCAGGCGGTGCGGTGCAGGCGGAGGGTGGAGTCCCGGTGCGGGCGGGCGTCGGGGTCGGCGACGGGGTGGCCGGGGTGGTCGTGCCGGGCGTGTTCCTCGGCGCGCTCCACCGTCCACGTGTCGGGGGCCAGTTGCAGGGCGGCGAGCGTCTCCTCGGGGGTGGGCAGGTGCATCTCCGGGCGCTCGTGCCGGGCGGGGAGCACCGCGTGGCTGACGATCAGCAGGATGCCGTCGGGAGCGACCGCGTCGGCGGCCCGGCGCAGCACCCGCTCGCGCGGGAACTCGGCGGGGGAGTGCAGGAACTGGGCGGAGACCAGGTCGTAGGAACCCGACGGGAAAGCGTTTGCCAGGTCCACCCGCTGCCAGGTGATCCGGTCGGCGACGCCCTCCACGGCGGCGTGCGCGGCGGCCCGGTCGAGCGCCACCTGGGAGATGTCGACGGCGGTGACCTGCCAGCCCTGCTTGGCCAGCCAGATCGCGTCGCCGCCCTCGCCGCAGCCCAGGTCCAGCGCGTGCCCGGGCTTGAGGCCCTCGGCCTCGCGGGTCAGCGAGGCGTTCGGGCGGCCGCTCCAGATCTGCTCGCTCTCGCCGTAGCGGTTCTCCCAGAACTCGATCGCGTCGACGGCCAGCCGGGTCTCCTCGGCGACCAGGTCGGCGTTGATCGCGGCGGCGGCGCGCAGGCCGTCCGCGGCGGCGACGGCGACCTGGGCGGACGGGTCGGTGAGGTTGCCGGCCGCCCAGACGCCGGGGGCGGCGGTGGCGCCCATCGGGTCGGTGGTGGCCAGTCGGGTGGCGAACCGGACGCCCTCGCGGACCAGGTCGGTGGCCTCCAGGCCGAGGTCGGCGAGGAACGGCGCGGTCACGGCCAGCTCGGGGCCCACCCCGAGCACCTCGCACTCGACGGTGGTGCCGTCGGCCAGCCGCACGCCGGTCAGCTCGGCGGGCGCGCCCTCCGGCAGCAGTGCGGCGACCTCGCCGGTCACCACGGTGACGCCGCGGGCGGCGAGTTCGCGCGACTGCTGCTCGGTGAACGGCTCGGCGGTGTGCGCGAGCAGCGTGACGTCCGCACTCCACTGACGCCACAGCAGCGCCTGGTGGACGGCGATCACCGGGTTGGTGGCCAGCACCGCGATGCGGCGGTCGCGGACCTCCCAGCCGTGGCAGTACGGGCAGTGCACCACCTGGTGGCCCCAGCGCTCGGCCACGCCCGGCACCTCGGGCAGCCGGTCGGTGGCGCCGGTGGTCAGCAGCAGGCGGCGGGCGTGCACGGCGGTGCCGTCGGACAGCTCGGCGCGGAACCCGCCGTCCTGGTGCCGGCTGATGCCGAGCACCTCGGCGTCGTGGAACTCGCCGCCGTACGAGGCGACTTCGGCCCGGCCCAGGGCCACCAGCTCGGCCGGCGGCAGGCCCTCGCGGCCGAGCAGGCCGTGGACGCCCTCGGCGGGCGCGTTGCGCGGGCTGCCCGCGTCGACGACCAGGACCGAGCGGCGGGCCCGGGCCAGGGTGAGGGCGCCGCTGAGTCCGGCGGCGCCGCCGCCGACGACCAGAACGTCGTGGTGACGGGCGGGGTTCGGGTGCTGGTTGCGGTGCGTCGTGGTCATGGCTCGATGGTGCGCCGGGTTGGCCGGATTGACAAACAATGTTGCTGAGGTGGCAAATGGAAGGGGTCGGGGGACGACACGGAAGGAGCGGGCCGGTGAGCACCCAGGACGAGGACTTCGAATCGGTGCTGACGGCGGTCGGCCCGCGGCTGCGGGCGATCCGCCAGCAGCGCGGTACCACGCTGGCGCAGCTCAGCGAGCGGACCGGGATCTCGGTCAGCACGCTCTCCCGCCTGGAGTCCGGCGGCCGCCGGCCCACCCTGGAGCTGCTGCTGCCGCTGGCCCGCGCGCACGGCGTGGCCCTGGACGAGCTGGTGGACGCCCCGCCGACCGGAGACCCGCGGGTGCGGCTGCGCCCGTTCGTCCGGCACGGCTGGACGTATCTGCCGCTGGCCCGCAACCTCGGCGGGATGCAGGCGTACAAGATGGTGGTTCCGGCGGGAGGCAGCCGGGACAACTGCGAGCAGCGCACGCACGAGGGCCACGAGTGGCTGTACGTGCTGTCCGGGGAGCTGCTGTTGAAGCTGGGCGACCACGACGTGGTGCTGAAGGCCGGCGAGGCGGCGGAGTTCGACACCCGCACCCCGCACCTGTTCACCAATGCGGGCAGCACGCCGGTGGAGTTCCTGAGCCTGTTCGGCCCGCAGGGCGAGCGGGTGCACGTCCGGGCCCGGACCGCCAACTCTGCTTCTTCTCAGGAGGACTGACTCGCCGTCAGTGCCGGTGCGCCGCGCCCCGGGTGGGGCGCGGCGTCCGAACTGCGGTGAGGATCCGCTCGGTCGGCTCAGTTGACGAAGACCGTGCCGCCCAGGGTGGTGTCGGTGACCGGGCCGTAGGAGGCCGAGAAGTTGATGTTCGCGAAGCAGATGCTCGGGCCGGTCAGCTTGGTGAAGGGCTGGTTGGTCAGGCCGATCTGCGCCGGGCTGTTGGTGGCGTTGCCGTTCAACACGCCGGTGGGGGAGGAGTAGGTGCAGGTGGCGTTGCCGGCCAGGGTCTTGAGGCTGACCACGGCCTGGATGGTGCCGGTGAGGGTGGCCGGGAAGCCGGCGGAGTCGGTGATGGCCAGGGTGTAGGGCAGGTTGCTCATCGTCAGGCTGTTCACGCCGGTGACGCCGACCACGTTGGAGGTGCAGCCGGAGAAGGTCAGGACGCTGACCGGGCCGGACGCGGTGGCGGAGCCGGTGGCGGCCGGGTTGGCGGCCACCTTGCCGCCGATGGTGGAGACGGAGCACTTGACGCCGGTGGTGGTGCCCGGGTTGTACATGGTGGCGAAGGTGCCGCCGACCAGGCCGGCCGAGAGCGAGTCGCCAACCCCGACGGGGGTGGTGGTACCGGCGATGGTCAGCACCTGGGTGCCGGCCGCGCTGGCCGGGACGGCGGGGAGCGCGAGCAGTGCGCCGGCTGCGGCGAGAGCGGCGACTGCGGCGTAGAGACGGTTGCGCACGAGGGTTCCTTCCGGTGGGTGGGGCATCCGGTGGGGGCCGCCCCGGCGGCCTCGCCGGGGCGGTGGCTCCGCGGCGACGCGGAGCCCGTGCCGGCCCGTCGACGGGTCGGCACGAGTCGGTGGGGGAGCCGCTCGGACGTGTCAGGTCCCGGCGTCCGGCGGGCGCTCCGGGACGTGGGGAGCCCGGTGCGGGCGCTCAGTTCGCGGCGCTGTCCTTGATCGCGGCGGTGAGGTCGGCGAGGTCGGTGTCCAGGACGAAGGAGGCGTTGGTCTTCTCGAAGCTCACGGCGTCCTTGCCGGGCGCGGCGGGCAGGCCCATGGTCCAGTCGATGATCTGGTCGAGGGAGCCGAGCAGGCCGCAGCCGTTGGCGCCGGGTACCGCGAAGGTGTTGTCGACCAGGGCCGCGCCGGTCTCCGAGATCACCAGCGCGCCATGGCCGTTGGGGTCCATGTCGTAGCCGAGGGTGCCCGGGTCACCGGTCATGGGGGAGGCCGGCGCGGGCGGGGCGGTGATGCCGGTGGTGGGCTTCAGCAGCAGCGGCGCGGCGTCCGAGCCGACGTAGCAGTGCGAGCCGAACAGCGCGTTGTACAGGTGCAGTTTGATCGGCAGCTGGAAGACGGGGTACGGCTCGCCGGTCGCCAGCGGGGTGAACTTGGTGACCGGGCCCGCGAGTTCGACCTGGGCGAAGACGCTGGTGATGCCGGGCAGGAAGTTCTGGATGCCGGGGATGGTGATCTGCACCATCGGGGCGGTCATCAGCGGCGCGCCGATCGGCGGGACCACCGTGTACTGGTTGGCGGTGCTGCCGTCCGGGAACGACACCTCGGGCGCGGACTTGTCCCAGTAGAAGCCGAACTGCAGCTTGATCGGGGAGTTGAACGGCACCACGGTGCTGCCGAGGGTGAACTTCCCCGCGTTGGTGACCGACACCAGGCAGCCGACCTGCAGGTTCTCCGGGTTGGTCATGGCGGGTGCGGTGAGCGGACAGTTGCCCATGCCGGTGTACGGCGCGCCCGGGGCGGCGGTGGCGGCCGAGGCCGGGGCGGTGGAGCCCAGCAGTGCGGCGCAGGCGAGGGCGGCGACCGGTGGGACCAGTCGGCCGAGCCGCCTGCGGGCGGTGCGGCGGGGACCGGCGGCGGGGGCGGGGACGGCGCGCGGGGTGGGGCGCATGGCGGGGGGACTCCTCACGGCAGGAAGGCAGGGGGAGGCGGGCCCGCGGCCCGGAGCGGGCGCGGGCGGGCCGGGCGGTGCACGGTCGGGTGGTTCGGTGAGCGGGTGGGGCGCTCGACGCCACGAGCGACCGGGCCGAAGGCGCACGACTGCCACCGTTGCGCCGGAGCGGTCCGCCGTACCGGAGAGAGCGGGCGCCTCCGAGGTGCGGGGAGGACGCCGGCGGGCGGAGCGGGAAGGGCCGGCGGGCACGCCGTCGAGGCGCGGCGACCACCGGGTACCTGCCAAGTTCTAGGCCGATGTCCGCGCCAACGTCAAGGCGGCATACGGAAGTTGGAAGGAAGGTGAGCGAAGTTGCGGTCTATGTAGTACTCAATTGCCTTACCTGTCACAGAAGTTGACTGTCGTTCAGCTCGATCGCAGCGGTGCGCGAAGTATTGACCCGGCATGTACCCCGGGGTAACTTCCAGTCAGCCCGCCGGTTATGAGAAAGATCGTCAACTGCACTGCCGTGCAACCCAGTTGACGATGCATTCCACGCCAGGAACTCGGCCCCGACGAGCTGCGGAATCCCCCACCCGAACCCTCTGGAGCTGCACATGGCCCCCTCCGCAGAACAACCGGCCGCCACCCCCACCGGGCGCGGCCGGGTCCGGCTGCGCCGCGCCGCCCTGATGGCGATACCCGCCTGCGTCACCGCCGGCGTCCTGGTGACCCTGACCGCGCAGAACGTCCTCGCCACCCAGTTCGCGATCTCCGGCATGGCCTTCACGGTCACCGCCGATCGCCTCGACGGCACCGGGTTCGAGCAGTACGGCACCCTCGACAACATGATCGAGAACAGCCCCAACGCCGGCGACACCGGAGGCCAGCTGTTCCTCATCCAGACCGTGGTGAAGAACGCCTCGCTCACCAAGCTCTGCCAGAGCGTCAACCTCGGCGGCATCAACCTGCTGATCACCGCGGGCGACAAGGGCACCCCCGTCACCGCCGAGAACCTCACCACCGACTCCGACCTGATGAGCGGCGACGCCGAGTTCAAGGGCCTCGAAGTCGGCCGGGACGCCAGCACCTTCGACAAGGGCGGCGTGGCCGGCCCGCCCGGCATGTTCGGCCAGCAGGGCGACACCGTGGCCGTCGACCACTTCCGGCAGCAGAACTACGCCACCACCGCCGGCACCTTCCGGCTGCCCAACATGCACCTGAGCTTCAGCACCGATGGCTGCTGAGTTCGACCCGGCACCGGACCGGGCGGCCGACACCACGGCCGCCCGGCCCACCGGCGCCGAGCTCACCGCCGCCGAGCACCCCGAACCGCCCGGCCCGGCCGCCCGCGGCGGCTTCGCCGGGTGGCGCGGACGGCGACCGTTCTGGGGCGGCCTGCTGGTCACCCTGGCCGGCGCCGAGATCCTGTTCACCGAGAAGGCCCCGATGCGGATGGTCATCCGGATCGGCATGCTCGGACTGGCCGGCTACGTCATCCCCGCCCTCATGGTGCTGTGCGGCCTGCTGCTGATCTTCCACCCCGTGCAGCGGGTCTTCTACTCCCTGCTCGCCGTCCTCGCCACCCTCGGCAGCTGGGTCACCTCCAACCTGGGCGGCTTCTTCATCGGCCTGCTGCTCGGCCTGATCGGCAGCACCCTCGCCTTCGGCTGGCTCCCCGACCAGCCCCGACGGCAGAGCCGCCGCGCCCGCCGCGCGGCGAAACGCCGAGCGACCCCGGCCTGACCGGGGCGGACCGGCGGCGGAGCGTGGCCGCCGCCGGGCAGATCCGTCCGCGGCCCCCGCACACCGAGCGGGCGGGGACCGCGGCCGGACCCGGCACCCCGCCGCGGGCCCCGTGCCCGCGACCCGGCCCGTCCGGTTGGTAGCTTGGCCGCTGACGGCCCGTGAGCGGCCGAACCGAGCAGAACGGACGGATGCGGTGCGAGTACTGCGATGCGGCAGCGACGCCGTCCTGATCGAGGTCGAGGATGCCGAGCAGGTCCAGCAGCTGCACGCCGCCCTGCACGCTGCGCCGCCCACCGGCGTCACCGAACTCGTTCCCGCCGCCCGCACCGTCCTGGTCCGCTACGACCCGGCCGTGGCCGACTGGCAGCGCCTGCGCGCCGCCGTCACCGCCCTCACGCTTGCCGAGGCCGCGGTCGCCGCACCGGCCGAGACCGTCCGGATCCCCGTCCGCTACGACGGGCCCGACCTCGCCGAGGTCGCCCGCGCCACCGGGCTGACGCCCCGCCAGGTGGTCGAACGGCACACCGCCGCGCACTACCGCGTCGCGTTCTGCGGCTTCGCCCCCGGCTTCGCGTACCTCACCGGACTCGACCCCCGGCTGCACGTCCCCCGCCGCGCCGAACCCCGCACCCGGGTCCCCGCGGGCGCTGTCGCCATCGCCGACGAGTACACCGGCATCTACCCGCGACAGAGCCCCGGCGGATGGCAGCTGCTCGGCACCACCGCCCTCACCCTCTGGGACCCCACCGCCGACCCGCCCACCCGGCTGCGCCCCGGCACCGCCGTGCGCTTCGTCGAGGACGAATCCGAGCCGGACGCCGAAGAGGGGTCGAGGAGCGCATGAGTTCTGGGGCTCAATTGCTGGTTGCCCGTGGGGGATTCGGGCCTGGGGTGGCCGTCTTCCGGGGCGGGCGCTTCGTCGGCGGCGCCTCGGACGGCGAAAAGGGGTTGCGGAGCGCATGAGTTCTGGGGCTCAAGTGCTTTTTGTCCGGAGCGGATTCGGGCCTGGGGTGGCCGGTCTCGGGGGCGGGCGCTTTGTCGGGGGTGCCTCGGATGCTGGGAAGGGAGCGATGGGCGCATGAGTTCTGGAGCTCAACTGCTGGTTGTCCGGAGCGGATTCGGGGCCACCGTGCAGGACCTGGGGCGGCCCGGGCTGGCTGCGTTGGGGGTCGGGCGCTCCGGGGCTGCCGATCCTGAGGCGTTGCGGCTGGCCAACCGGCTGGTGGGGAACCCCGAGGACGCTGCCGGGATCGAAGCGCCGATGGGCGGCGTCGAGGTGGAGTTCGGCCGGGCCGCGACCTGTGCGCTGGCCGGCGCGGAGTGCGCCGCCTGGGCGGGCGGGCGACCGGTCGGCCCGTACGCCCCGTTCACGGTGCCCGCCGGCGCCCGGCTGCGCCTGGGAACGCCGGCCCGGGGCCTGCGGGTGTACCTCGCCGTCCGCGGCGGTCTCGACGTTCCCGCCGAGCTCGGCTCCCGGGCCACCGACACCATCGCCGGCCTCGGCCCCGGGCGGCTGGCGGCCGGTCTGCTGCTGCCGCTCGGCGCCGCCGCCGGCTGGCCGCGCGTCGACCTCGCGCCGCGGCCCGCCCCCGCCGACCGCACCGTGCTGCACGTGATCCCCGGCCCTCGGGACGACTGGTTCACCGAAGAGGCGTTCGGCACCCTGCTCAGCGAGCCGTACACCGTCACCTCCGACAGCGACCGGGTCGGCATGCGCCTGGACGGGCCGCCGCTCGCCCGCGCCCGGGTCGGCGAACTGCCCTCCGAGGGCATGGTGTGCGGCGCCCTGCAGGTGCCGCCGTCCGGTCGGCCGATCCTGTTCCTCGTCGACCACCCCGTCACCGGCGGCTACCCGGTGATCGCCGTCGTCCGGCGGCCCGACCTCGGTACGGCCGCCCAGGCCAGGCCCGGTGACACCGTGCACTTCCGGCTCGCCTGAGCGGCGGCCGGGTCAGCTGAGCCTGACCACCCGCGCCCACTCCGGGGGCCCGTCGGGGCGGTAATCGGGGTCGTGCTCCCGGACGTGGGCGTGCCGTCCGAACAGGCCGACCACGGTGCGGCACGGCGGACGGCGCGAGGGCCACGGCGTCTGACCGTCCGTCAGCACCACCACCACGTCCGGGGCCGGACGCAGCCGCAGCGCCGCCGCGAAGCCCTCCCGCAGGTCGGTCCCGCCGCCGCCGATCAGCGCCAACCCGCCCTCGCCGGCGACGCGTTGGACGTACTGCGCGGCGGCGTCGCAGGACACCACCGACACCAGGTCGCGCCGCCCGCCGACGGCGCGGACGATCGCCGCGGTCTCCAGCAGCGCGGTGCCCAGCTCGCTGTCGCTGACCGAGCCGGAGGTGTCCACCACCACCGCGACCCGGGGCGGGCGGCGGCGCAGCGAGGGCAGCACGACGCCGGGCAGGCTGGTGGCGCGCCGGGGCGGCCGCCCGTAGCTGTAGTCGTCGCCGCTGCCCGCGCCGGCCACCGCCGCGCGGACCGCCGCACCCAGCAACTCCCGCCAGGGCTGCGGCGGATGGAACGCCCGGTCGGCCCAGCGCCGCCAGCCCGCCGGGGTGTCGCCGGGTCGGGCCCGGATGGCCTCGGCGACCCGGAACCGCACCAGGTCGCGTTCCTGGTCGCTCAACCCGTGCGCGCCGTCCGGGCCGAGGTCCCAGGCCCGGTCCAGGCCGTCCGCGCCGCTGCCGCACTCCAGCCACACCAGTTCCTGGTGCTCGGTGCCGATCGAGAACATCCGCACGTACTCCTCCATCAGGCCGTCCGGAGGCAGCCCGAGGGTGTGCGGGTAGACCGCGTCGGCGGGGCGGACCAGGCCCTCGCCGAACGCGTCGTCGTTGATCTCGCAGTCCGCCGCCAGGTTGATCCGCAGCCGGTCGCCGGGCCCGTCGAGATCCAGTGTCCGCATCACCCGGTCGCCGCGCCGGGCGTGGTCGCGCAGCAGGTGCGACACCTCGTGCACCCAGACCGAGGCCAGCACCTCCTCCGAGGTGCGGTCCACGAAGGTCGGCGAGACGTAGCACCGCCAGTGCCGGTCCACGGCCATGGTCGGCACTCGCGCGGACTCCACCACGTGCACCGCGAACAGCGCCGTCGCCAGGTACGGTCGGGCCCGCACCGCGTGCAGGCGGGCCGCGAACAGCTTCTCCAGGTGCAGGCGTCCGGGCGCGCCGGTGTCCGGCCGGGCCGTCACCGGCGGCGTCCGGCGGTGGTGGCGACCCGGGCGGCGGAGGTCTCCGCGCGGCGCGAGAGCTTCAGCGCGCCCGCGAAGCGGTCGATCAACTCCGGTACCTCCCAGTCGTCCTGGCGCAGCGAGGCGAGCGTGGTCACCGGCACCACCAGCACGTCCGGCGCGCCGTCCTCCAACGCCCGGGCCATCAACGCCCAGGCGGCGTCCCAGCGCTCGCGCGACGGGCGGCCGCGCACCGCCGCCACCACACCGTCCAGCACGGTCTGCCGCAGGTCGCCGCGCCGGGGCAGCACGGCGGCGGCCGGGTCGGCGAGCAGGTCCTCGGGCGCGGGCAGGTCCATCCGGTCGACGGCGGCCAGCAGTTCGAGCCCCGGGCCGTCGCCGACGGTGCCGCGCACCAGCAGTGACAGCACCTCGCGGTCCGCGCCCGCCGCCGAGGCGAACGCCGCCAGCCGCACCGTCATCTCCCAACTGCGCGGCGAGGGCCAGGCCCGGCCGCGCCTGGACTCGGCGGTCGGGATGCGGTGGGTCAGTTCGGGCCGGACGGTGAGCAGGCCGCACACGGCGCGGCGGCCGAACTCGACCGCCGCGGCGAGCCGTTCGGGATCGAGCCGGGGCAGCTCGGCGCGCGGCCACACCCCGCCCAGGCCGCGGACCACCACCTCGGCGTCGTGCACCCAGTCCAGGTGCACGAAGCGGTTGGCCAACGGCGCGCTCAGCTCCCAGCCGTCGGCGGCCGACGCCCGCGGGTTGGCCGCCGCCACGATCCGCACCCCCGGCGGGAGTTGCAGCGCGCCGATGCGCCGCTCCAGGACCAGTCGGAGCAGCGCGGCCTGCACGGCCGGCGGCGCGGTGGACAGCTCGTCCAGGAACAGCAGCCCGCGCCCCTGCTCGGCCAGCCGCACCGCCCAGTCCGGTGGGGCCAGCGGCACGCCCTGGTTGGCCGGGTCGGCTCCGATCACCGGCAGGCCGGCGAAGTCGGACGGCTCGTGCACGCTGGCGATCACCGTGGTGAGCGGCAGGTCGAGTTCGGCGGCGAGCTGGGTGAGCGCCGCGGTCTTCCCGATGCCCGGCTCACCCCACAGGAGGACGGGCAGGTCGGCTGCGACGGCCAGGGTGAGCGCCTCGATCTGGAGGTCCCGCCGGGGCTCGGTGGTGGACTGCCGCAGCAGCGTGAGGAGTTGGTCGGCAACGGCAATGCGGTTCGCTGAAGGCATGGTGGGGTCACCTGGGGTCGTGAGAAGGGGAAAGCCGGGCGCAGCGGGGCACGGGCCGGAGTCCGGCCCGCCGGGGCACGGCGAATGTCAGTGGCGCCAGGGCCGGTCGAGCCGCCGCGGCGTGCTGCGCGGCGGACGCGGGCGGTGCGGGTGACCGCCCGGTTTCGGCCCGGAAGGGACGGGGACGGGAACCGGTGACGTGCCGTTGCGGCCGTGGTGCGGATCGAGGCCGTTGGCGTCCAGGCCGCGGTCCAGGTGGCGGTCGGCGTCGGTGCGCAGCGCTTCGGCCAGCGGTCCCTCGCGCAGGACGGCCTGCTCGCCGAGGAGGCGGCGGACCGCGGCGAGCGCCGCCGGGCGGTCGCCGTGCAGCAGCCGTTGCCGGACGGCGTCCAGGTCCTCCGGCTGCCGGTGCGCACGGTCGAGCGCCCGCAGGCACGGCAGCGGAGTGCCGCCGAGCGCCACCAGCAGGTCCTCGCGCCGCAGTTGCTCCGCACCGTGGTCGAGCGGAACCAGTACGCCGTCGACCACGGCGAGCCGGTGCAGCTCGCCGCGGCAGTCCACCAGCAGGGGCCCGGCGTCGGCGCCGGGACCGGGCTGCCGCGGGGTGCGGTGGCCGGGCGCGAGTGCGGCGGCCACCAGCGGGTGCAGGCGCTCGGGCGTGATCCGGCCGGCGGCGAGCAGCAGCACGTCCGGCGGCGTCCAGGTCGCGGCGTCCGGCAGGACCGGGTGGCCGCGGGCCGTGCGGGCCGTGCGGTCCGGTGCGGCAGGTGCCGCGCCCGGGTCGAGCAGCAGGAACCGGCGGGCAGCCAGCCGGACCGCGACCGGCTCGTCGGGTGGCAGGCCGTCCGCGGTGCGCAGCAGGTCCGCCTCGAACCCCCAGGCCGCATCGGCAAACTGACTGTCCGTCAGATTGATTGCGCGGAATGCGAGTTCGGGGGAGCGGCGGGCGTCCCACAGGTGCCGGTGCAGGTCCAGGCGGAAGCGCCGGTCCGGGCGCGGGTGCGGATGCCGGGCCGTCGCGCTCTCGCCCTCCCACAGCGCCAGCCGGACACGTTGGCCCGCCGCCGCAGTGACCGGCGGGGTGCGAACGACCAGGTGGAGCGGCTCGGCGGTGGCGGAGTCGCCGTCGCGCGGATAGCGGGCCAGCGTCAGGGTGAGGCCGGGCCGCAGCAGCCCGTCCGGGGCGATCCGCGGCAGGTGCCAGCGCAGCAGGTCCGGGGCCAGGTGCCGCAGGTCCGACCTGAGCCGGCCCGCCAACTCCGCACCGTACGACCGGGAGACGGCACGCACGTCGATGTCCGGATCGAATCCGGCTGCCGCGCACGCCCCGCCCCAGTCGCCCAGCTCACGGCGGGCGGCAGCGGTCTCGATCATGGCCGGGGGAACGGCGAACTGCCGCACGCGCGACCAGAAGCAGGTACGAGTGTCCTCGTCCGGGAAGGAAGTGTCGTGCATCAGCACTCACTTCGGGCGGACGGGACCTCCAATCCATGAAGAGTCATCGCCGGTGATCGTAGCCGTGCCGGTGCGGCCTGTCAGCCCCATTCTTCGGCGCGCCCTCCCGACGTAGGGTGGCGGCAGGGCCGCGACCGGCCCGGAGCGGGAGGTACGACGGCGGTGACAGGCGCGTGGCGGCGGCCGGTGGAGGCACTGCGGCTCAGGCTGCTCCGGGAGATCAACTCGACGGTGCACGGGGCGGATCTGCACCTCGAACGCTACGACCGGCCGCCCGGCGACCCCGGCCTGTTCGGCCCGAACAGCGTGGTGTGGCAGGTGCACGGGCACCCCGCGGGCATGCTCGTCGGCGGCTTCGCCGCGCTGATGCTCCAGTCGCTGCACCCCGTCGCGATGCGGGCCGTCGCCGAACACTCCGACTACCGCACCGACCCCACCGGCCGGCTCCACCGCACCGCCCGGTTCGTCTCCACCACCACGCTCGGCTCCTCCGCCGCCGCGGAGGCCGCGATAGCCGCCGTCCGCCGCATCCACGGACACGTCCGCGGCTTCGACACCGCCGGCCGGCCCTACCGGGCCGACGATCCCGCGCTGCTCTGCTGGGTGCACACCGCGGAAACGGCCTGCTTCCTGGCGGGCCATCAGGTCTTCGCGGGCGGCCGGCAGGCCGGTCCGGGTGAGGGCGGTGGCGGCGCCGAGGGCCGGCGCGGGCCTGGGCGGCTGAGCGGCCCGCAGTGCGACGAGTACCTCGCGGAGGTCGCGCTGATCGGCGAACTGCTGGGCGCGCACGAGGTGCCGGACTCCCGGGCCGGGCTGGCCCGGTACCTGGCGCGGGTCCGCCGCGAACTGCGGGTCACCCCCGAGGCGCGGGAGGCCGTCGCCCTGCTGCGCGGCTTCGGACGGACCCGCCGTGAGCGGCTCGCGGTGCACGTGCTCACCAACGCGGCGGTCGGCCTGCTGCCGGGTTGGGCGCGCCGCGAACTCGGCATCCACCGCCCGTGGGTCGTCCGCCGACTCTGGGACCGGCCGCTGGCCCGCGCGCTCGGCGCAGCCATGGTGTGGGCCTGCGGCCTGTCCCCGATCCGCGCCGCCGCCGAGGCCCGGGCCCGCGCGAAGCCCGCAGCCCGGGCGGTGCGCGGCTGACCTGAGCGGCGGCCACGCCGGTTCCACCGCGTCCAGGTTCAGGGCAGGGGTCCGTGGGCCGGAGTCGGCGAGAGGCACGCGAAGCGGCCGCCGTCCGGGGCTGGGTCCGGAGGGCGGCCGCTTCGGCGCCGTCAGTGTTCGGCGGTCGGGGCGGGGCGGGTGGGCGTCAGCACTGGGGCCGGCGGCCGTGGTTCGCTCCGCGCCTGGCGCGGGCCTTCTTCTTGCGGCGTCGCTTCGACGACATGGCCTCTCCTCTCGCGGCGGTGCACAACAGTTCCCCCGGTCCACGGTGCCCCGGCTGTGCGGCGCCCGCCAGCCGGGGCGGGCGGCGACACCCCGGGACGCGCCCGACACGCCGAGGCTCGGACCGGCGGGGACGCACCATGGAGGGAGGGGGCCGAGACGCAGCCGCGGGAGACGAGATGTCGCACCAGACGCATGGGAGCCACGACGCACCGTCGGACGAGTGGCCGCCCACCGAGACGCCCGAGGCGCGGATGACGGGGGAGGGCTCGCCGCCGCCGGACGAGGCGGAGAAGAGCCCCGAGGACGGCCCCGAGTTCGCCGTTCCGGTGTCCTCGCCGCCCGAGCTCGAGGAGGACTGAGCGGCGCCCGGCGGGCGTACCGGTCGAAGGTGCTTCAGCGGACGGATCGCGGTTAGACGGACGGAATATCCGTTCATCCGCTGATCCGATCGTTAGACGGAGGGAGCATCCGATGACCGTGATCTCGCGCCTGCCCGGGGCCGTCGAGGAGGAGTGGGACTGGCAGCTGAGCGGCGCCTGCCGCGCAGCCGACTCCGGCCTGTTCTTCCACCCCGCGGGGGAACGCGGACAGGCCCACGACGACCGCGACCGGGCGGCCAAGGCGGTGTGCGCCCGCTGCCCCGTCCGGGAGCGGTGCCTGATGCACGCCCTCGCCACCCGGGAACGGTACGGCGTGTGGGGCGGCTGCACCGAGGAGGAGCGCCAGCACCTGCTGCGCAGGCGGCGGCGCAACCGGGGCCGGGTGGGGGAGGTCAGCTCTTCAGACCGGTGATCTCGGTGAACGCGGCGGTCCCGGAGTAGCCGATCAGGAAGCCGACCAGCAGGCCGCCCCAGAAGTCCTCGACGGTGATGAAGGACTGGGCCTCCGACTTCCGGGCCGAGAAGATGATCGCGGCCCAGCTGAGGATCGCCGACAGCGCCAGCGAGACGGCGGCGACTCCGGGATGGCCGTGGCTCAGGAAGCCGTCCGTCCGCACGCTCTGCAGCGACCGGGCCGCGCTGCCGACCAGCCCGCCGACTACCCCGCCGAGCATGACGTTGCGGAGCGCGGACTTGACCGGAACGGTGCAGGACGTGGTGTTCGAGAAGATCCGCCGCCGGGTGCCGGCCGGGGGCACCTGCGGCGGATCGTCCCGGCTGTCGGCCCGGGCCGGTGCGGGTCCGGCCTCGAATCCGTAGATCACCGTCATCTGCAGGTGGTACTTGGCCGGAATGAAGAACGGGCCGCGGCCGGTGCCCAGCCGGATGGTCCAGACGTCGGTGCAGCCGGGTTCGAGCGCGGCGCCGGCCGGAAGCGAGCCGATCAGTCTGGCGCGCTCGTTGCTGTCGCGCATGGTGACGTTGACCGTTCCTTCTCGGCTGGTCACCCGGACGTTCCGCAGGTGGCCGTCGATGTTGACGGTTCCGGACTGCGAGTCGACGTGCAGCTGGGACTTCACCTTCAGCCAGGAGATCCGGTTCTCGGCTTCCAGCTCCTCGATCCGCCGGCGGGTCCGCCTGGCCTCCGGGGCGGCGGTGTCCGCCAGGTCGAGCAGCTCCTCGTTCAGGTCCGCGATCAGGCGGTCCCGGGCCACGATCTGCCGGACCGCCTTCCGTTCCGCGCGGCGCTCCTGCCAGCCACGGCCTGGTTCGCGAGGGCCCTCAGGGCGTTGGAGGAGCTGCGTCGGCAGGCTCAGTTCGACCGAATCGATCCAGGTGGACTGGGCGAACGGGTTCTTGATGTGCAGGTAGAGCGTGAAGTCGGTGCCGGAGTAGACCTCGGGGACGGAGAGGTCGACGGACAGGTCCAGCAAGCCCAGTTGGGCCGGGAGCTCGTTCGGTGGCGTCGTCACGCGAGCCAAAGCTATCGGCCGCGGAGGGGCCGTGTCGGCGTTTCCGGCAGACCGACGGCCGCCGCTTACGCGAGCAGGCGCGTGGCGTCGATCTCGGCCCAGATGGACTTGCCCTGCTCGTGCAGGTCGGAGCCCCAGCGGTCGGCGGTGCGCTGCACGATGTAGAGGCCGTGGCCGCCGGGGAGGCCGGGATGGTGCGGGGTGCGCAGGGTGGGGAGGGTGGACGAGGGGTCGCTGACCTCGATGCGCAGGCGGGCCGGGGTGGCGTCCAGGACGAGTTCGAGCGGGCCGCCGGCGTGCAGCATCGCGTTGCCGACGAGTTCGGCGACCAGCAGGACGACGTCCTCCGCGAGGTCGGGGTCGGGCGGCGTGGACCAGGACCAGTCGGCCAGGGCCTCGGCGGTGAAGGCCCGGGCGCGTGCCACCGGGCGGGGGACTCCGGCCAGTCGCAGCCGACGGCGCTGACCGCCGGGCGGCAGCGAGGGCCCGGGGTTCGGGCGGTCGCCGTCGAGGGTTCCCCGGCTGGGTGTCACGTACGGGTTCCCTTCGGTGTCGACGGCGGGCTCACGGGTCGGTTTCCCGTCCCGGCCCGGATTATGCCCGCTGTGCCCTACGGTACGGGCGGGACTGCGGAAGACTCCGGGCGGAGTGGGGGTCAGGAGTCTGCGGCGAGGGCTTCGTCCACCGTGTCGTAGATGGTGAACACCGCCTTCGCCCCGGTCAGCTCGAGCAGGTGGCGGACCGGTCCGGAGAGCGCGGCCAGGTGGAACGCGAGGTCGACGTCGGCGGCGGCCATCCGGGTCTGCAGCAGCAGGTTCAGTCCGGAGGAGTCGCAGAAGTCGACCTGTCCCAGGTCGACCACCAGGGCCGGGGGGCGCTCGGCGACCAGTCGGTCGAGCGCCTCCCGGGCGGGCCCGAGGCTCTCGATGTCCAGATCGCCGACCAGCGCGCACACCGCCGCGCGGGACGGCGTGTGCCGGACCTCGACCCCCAGGGGGGCCACGGGCATGTTCTCGGCTGGCATCCTCGTCCTGTTCCCTCGACCTGTCTGCCTCGACCTTACGCACTGGCGGGCGCAGCGGTCGAGACGGGGGCCCGGTGCGGTGGGAGGGCCGGGCGGCCGGCCCTCCCGTGGAGACGACCTGGCGGTGCGTCAGTCCGTCGCGGCGAGGCCGGTGCGCAGCCGGGCCAGGGTGCGCGAGAGCAACCGGGACACGTGCATCTGGGACAGGCCCAGACGCTCGCCGATCTGCGACTGCGTGAGGTCCTCGGTGAACCGCATGGACAGGATCAGCCGCTCCCGCTCCGGGAGGGCGGCGATCAGCGGCTTGAGCGCGACCAGGTTCTCCACCAGCGCGAAGCGGTTGTCGACCCGGCCGAGCCGCTCACCGGGCTGCTGCCCGTCGCCCTCGCCGGGAGAGGTCAGGTCGAGGGACCCGGCGGTGTGCGCGTTCGCGGCGGCCAGGCCCTCGATCACCTCCTCCTCGGTGATCGACAGGTGCTCGGCGAGGTCGGTGACGGTCGGCTCGCGGTCCAGCGTCTGGGCGAGCGCGTCCTGCGCCTTCGCCAGGTCGAGGCGCAGCTCCTGGAGCCGGCGCGGCACGTGCACGGACCAGGTGGTGTCGCGGAAGTGGCGCCGTATCTCGCCCACGATGGTGGGCACCGCGTACGTGGTGAACTCCACGCCCAGCGTCGGGTCGAACCGGTCGATGGCCTTGATCAGGCCGACCGAGCCGACCTGCAGCAGGTCCTCGTACGGCTCCTTGGAGTGGCCGAAGCGGCGGATCGCGAACCGGACCAGGGTCAGGTTCAGCTCGATCAGGGTGGAGCGGACGTACGAGTACTCGCGGGTGCCCTCCTCCAGGCCGGCCAGCCGGCGCAGCAGCACCCGGGTCATCTCGCGGGCGTCGGCGGGCGTGGTGTGCGCGGGGTCGGCGAGTGCGTCCGGGTCGATGCCGAGCTCCTCGCCGAGCCCGAGGTCCGCGGCGCTCCGGGGCGCCGGGACCGCGGTCGCCGGCGAGGGCGCTCCGAACGGGACGGAGCCCGCCTCGGTGGTTGCGGTCAGGAGAAGTTCATCAGTGGGCACAGGCATGCCAGTCCTTTCCTCGTCTCCGGCCGGTCCGTTCCCGGGTACCCGACCTTACGCGGGTCATGCCGACCTCATGCGTGAAGGTTATGTGAAGGGGGGCGGACCGGATCGGACCGGCTCCGGGGTGCATGCGCGGCGGGGGACGGGGCAGGCGGAGCCCGGACGCGGACCGCAGCCGGCGGCCGCACCCGGCGGAGGAGGGAACGCAATGGGCCGGATCGAGGAATCCGTGGAGGTCGACGCGCCGCTCGGCGCGGTCTACCGGGAGTGGACCGGCTACCAGCCGATACCCGCTTGCATGCGGGGCGGCGCCGCGCGCGGCGCCGCCGCCACCGAGGTGATGCCGCCCGACCGGATCGCCTGGAGCGGCGGTCCCGACCTGCCCGGGCACTCCGGGGTGGTCACGTTCCACCGCGTCACCGACAGCACCACCCGGGTGATGCTGCAGCTCGACACCGAACCCCACGGCCTGTGGGACCACCTGGTGGAGGGCCTCGGCTTCACCGACCGCAAGGTCATCGACGAACTCGCGGCCTTCAAGGCGCACGTCGAGGGCCACCGCCCGCACCTGGCCGCCTGACCGTGCGGGCCGGCCGCCGTCCACCCGCGAGACCACGGAAGGGAGCCACCGCCATGGGACCCGTCATCGAGCGGATCACCCTGCACCTGCTCGCCCTCGACGGCACCACCGTCGCCCTCGACACGGACTGGTGCTACCGGCCCGAGGACCCGTACGCGGTCCGGCTCGACTTCGGGCCGGAGACCGACGGCGCGTGCTGGGTGCTCTCCCGCGAACTGCTGATGGCCGCGCCGCACGGCCCGGTCGGCGACGGGGACATCCACCTGGCGCCGCTGGGCGACGGCCGGCTGTGCCTGGTGCTCGGCGCCCGCGCCGGGATGGTGATGCTGAGCGTCGGCACCGCCGAGCTGGAGGCGTTCCTGGCCGCCACCGCGGAGTTGGTGCCCCCCGGCACCGAGTCCGAACGGATCGACTGGGAGGGCGGGCTGGCGTCGCTGCTGTCCGCGTGAGCGACGGGTGGCGGCCGGGCGGGCGCCCGCTCAGCGGCGGGCGAGACGCCGTTCGCCGGTGGCGCCCGGGACGTACTCCAGCTGGTAGTGGGCGAACACCTCGGGCTCCTGCTCGGCCGCCAGCACCCCGTCCGGGTCGATGGACGGCGCGCTCTTGACGTCGTTGCGCCCGAACGGGACACGAAGGTAGCCGGGGCCGGCCACGGCGTCGGTCACCGGTACGAACACCAGGCGGTGCCGTCCGAGCATGCCGACCGTGACGGTGGCGAAGTACGGCTCGTCGGTGGCGGTGTCCACGTAGATGTTCTCCAGGCTGCCGATCTTCTTGCTGTCCTGGTCGACCACGTCGTGGTTGCGCCACTCCCGGATGTCGGCGATCTGGATCATTCACGGCCTCCGTTGGCTGCACTGGGCCCCGACGCCGGGGTCCCGACCCGTCCATGGTCACCGACGGCCGCCCGGCCCGCCCGCCCGCGAGCTGCGGCGTTGGACTGGACGGCGGCGTGCCCCGGCTGACCGGGCGTCAGTCGAGCGCCCGTCAGGGCAGCAGCAGGGCGGCGAGCTCGTCGACCAGTTCGGCCACCCGGTGGGCCTGCGCGGGGTCGCGGACGGCCCCGGCGATGACCGGCTCGGCCGGGCGGGTGGCGCGGGCGCGGATGTAGGCGCGGGCCAGGTCGGACGCGGACAGCAGGGTGCGCCGGCCGTCGGACGGGTCGGGGGCGGCGTCCAGCACACCGCGTTCGCGCAGACGGGCGACCGAGGTGGAGACGTGGCTCTGCGCGAAGCCGGTGCGGGCCCGGATGTCCTGCACCGAGGTGCCGGGGTGCTGGTACACGTCCGAGATGACCGCAATCTCGCCCGGGGTCAGGGTCGCCGAGGCGTGGTCGGTGACCAGCCGGCGGCCGAGCTCGGTGAGCCGCTTGCCCAGCCGCAGCAGCCGCACCCCGTCGACGCCGGGCGCGCCGCCCGCCCCGCTCGCGCCGCCGGTTCCGCTCGCGCCGCCCGTGTCCTTCGCGCTGTCCATGGCGAGAGGATACATCTTCACAGATGCATCTGCAGCGATGTAGTTTTGCCGGCATGACGACCGACAGGACCGACCGGTCCGGCGGCGACGCCGCACGCCCGGACGAGCAGTTGAGCCCCGTGTCCCGCACCGCCCTCGCGGTGGCCGGGGTCCGCGCCTACGAGAGCGCCCAGCCCGCCCCGCTGTTCACCGACCCGTACGCCCTCGCCTTCCTCGCCGCCGCCGGCGGACCCCGACCCACCGGCGCACCGGCCGGCCCCTTCGCGCAGCGGCTGCTGGTGCACGGCATCCTGCGCACCCGCCACTACGACGACCGGCTGCTCGCCGCCGGCACCCGCCAGGTCGTGGTGCTCGCCGCCGGGCTCGACACCCGCGCCCACCGGCTGCCCTGGCCGGACGGCACCCGCCTGTTCGAGCTCGACCTCCCGCCCGTGCTCGCCTTCAAGGAACGGGTCCTCGCCGAACAGGGCGCCCGCCCCCGCTGCGCCCGCACCGCCGTGCCCGCCGACCTCACCGACCCGCGCTGGCCCGAGCTGCTCCGCGCGGCCGGCTTCGACCCGGGGCAGCCCACCGCCTGGCTCGCCGAGGGCCTGCTGGTCTACCTCGACGCCGAGCAGGCCGCCCGACTGCTCACCACCGTGGGCGAGTTGTCCGCCCCGGCCAGCCGGCTGCTGCTGGAGCAGGGCCGCGACGTCACCGGCACGCCCACCGAGGAGGGCCTCACCGAGATGACCGCGCTCTGGCGCGGCGGCCTCGGACCCGGCACCGGCGCCTGGCTGGACGCGCACGGCTGGACCACCGGGTTCACCGCCCTCACCGACCTCGCCGCGACCCTCGGTCGCCCCCTTCCACCGGCCGGCGGGCCCGCCGGCACCGGCTTCCTGGAGGCCCGCCGCGGCTGAGGGACCGGCGGGCGGGCGCCCCTCCGCCCGGCCGGAAACGCGCGTTCGCCGCCGGTCGGGGGAACCGACCGACGGCGAACGGGCAGTGCGGGAACTACGGGCAGTGCGGACCTACGGGCGGTGCGGCCGCCGGATCAGGAGGTGGCGGTGCAGACCGCGGTGGCCGTCGCCGCCGCGGAGGCGTCCGTCCGGGTCGCCTGGACACCGAAGCTGGTCGACGCGTTCGCCGCCAGCGCCCCGTTGTAGCTGAGGTTGGTGGCCGTGATCGTCTGCCCGCTGCGGGTCACGTTCGCACTCCAACTCCCGCTGAGCTGGATGCTGGTGGGCCACGCCCAGACCACCTGCCAGCTCTTCGTGGGCGCGGTGCCGGTGTTGGTGACGGTCACCGTCGCGGTCAGGCCGCTGCCCCAGTCGTTCAGGCTGATCGCCGCGGAACACCCGGCGCTGGTGCCGCTGCCCGCCGAAGTGGTCGCCGAGACGGCAGCCGAGGCCGCCGACACGTTGCCCGCCGCGTCCTTCGCCCGCACCGAGTAGCTGTACGTGGTCGCCGCGGTCAACCCGCTGTCGCTGAACGAGGTTCCGGTGACGGAAGCCACCTTCGTCCCGCCCCGGTAGACGTCGTAGCCGGTCACCGCGGTGTCGTCGGTGGACGCCGTCCAGGACAGCGACACGCTGCTCGCCGTGGTGCCCGTGACGGTCAACCCGCCCGGCACGGACGGGGCCTGGACGTCACCGCTGCCGCCCGGGGTGCCGGAGCCGAACCCGGGCGCCTTGACCGACGCCAGGTAGCCGTCCTTGACGGAGTTCACCGTCGTCCAGTCGTCGTTCAGAATGCCGCCGGTGTCACCGGAGTTGGGGTTCCACGACCAGAACGTCCACTGGAAGGAGTCCGCGCCGGCCGTCGCCGTCGGGCGCAGGTACTGCACCAGCGCCTTCAACCAGGCCTGGTCGACCGTCGACTGCAGCGTGGTGCCGAACTCGCCGACCCAGACCGGCGCGATGTTCTGGTTGAACAGGTAGCCCCAGTTCTTGTCCCAGACGCCCGGCATGTTCGACGGGAAGCTCGGGTCGGAGAACCAGGTCTGCTGGGCGACGCTGGTCGCGTAGTCGTGCGCCGAGTACACCACCCGGTTGGCGACGCTCAGTTGGACCGGGTACTGCCCGGCTCCCTGCAGGTTGCCGCCCCACCAGTAGGAGCTGCCGTTGAAGCTCTGCACGCCCTCGACGAAGATCAGCAGCTTCGAGTTGGCGGACAGCACCGCCTCGCCGCCGCGCTGCGCCGCCAGGCGCCAGTCGGTGGCGGTGTCGCCGCAGCCCCAGCACGCCGGGTCGTGGGGCTCGTTGTGCAGGTCGATGCCGACCACCGCGGAGTTGCCGGCGTACCGGGCGGCGATCGACTTGAGGTTCGCCAGCCAGGTCGACTCGGGCACCGCCGAGGTGTACCAGAGCGCGGACTGCCCGCCGGAGTCCGGGCGGTGGCGGTCCAGGATGACCTTCATGCCGATGCTGCCGGCGTAGTTGACGAGTTTGTCCATCACGCCGAGCGAGTTGAGGCCGACCAGGTCGGCGTTCATCCCGCCCGAGGTGTTGATGCTGGCCGGGGCGGTGCCCTTGAAGATGTCGTCGCTGTACGGCAACCGGATGGTGTTGTAGCCCAGCGACTTCATCTGGTCGATCATCGACTTGTAGTCGCGGCTCCACAGGCCGTGGGCCACGTAGTTGGAGGTCTCGAAGCCGAACCAGTTGATGCCGGCGATCCGCACCGGGGTCCCGGCCTCGTCGAGGATCTGGCGGCCGCTGGTGTGCCAGTAACCGGCACCCGCGGTGGTCGCGGCGGAAGCCGTCGCCGTGGTGCCGGCGGCGGAGGCGGCGGCGTGGGCCGCCGGGACCGCCGGGGCGGTCAGGGTGGCGGCGAGTGCGGCGGCCAGCGCGGCCGCGCAGCCCGCCAGCCGGCGCGACAGGCGCCGGCGCAGGAGGAGGCGCATGGGTCTCGTTCCTCTCTGGACGCGGGTGGGGGCGTCCGGTGGGGGTGGGGTGGTCCGAGACGTGCCATTCATCGAGGTGCTGTGCGTTGGGTCCGTGCGTTGACGTGCTGTGCGGCTCTTTCGGGAGCGACCAGGCGGGGGACCTGATCGGGAGCGCTCCCACAACTGCCCCTCAGGGCATGCCATATGAAGCCAGACCGGCATGGGTGGCGTCAAGAACCTTGGGAGCGCTCCCATTCGGCCGGGCCGGGCCGCTCGCCGCGCGCTGAAAGGTACATGGGCGCGGCGAACGGCCGGGGTGAGGTCAGGAGTTGAGGGCGGACCACTTCCACGCGCCGCCCACGCGGACGTAGAGCCGCTGGTTGGCGGTGTCGACGGCGAGGGTGCCGTTCGCGGGCGGGTGGGTGAAGGAGGCGTCCGTGACGGGGCCGTTGACCAGGCGCAGCGGCGGGTTGGGGGCGTTGCCGGCGGGTACCGTGTTGCCGCCCTGGCTGCCGGTGTTGGCGTAGGTGTTCTCCAACCGGAAGTCGCCGGTGCTGCTGGTCTCGTAGTAGACGTGGTGACCGGTGGGCGCGGTGCCGTAGAGGCCGACCACATCGCGCAGCACGGCCGTGGTGCCCGGCCCCGCGTACAGGTCGATGCCCGAATTGACGGTGGCGACGCCCCCGTTGGCGATCAGCACGTTCTCCAGGCTGGAGGCGACGCCCGCCCAGGCGATGATGTTCTGCGGGGTCGCGGTGGTCCCGGCGGCGAAGTTGCCCGCGTAGCAGTAGATGTTGCGGGCGTGCACGTGCTTGCTGGAGGCGTCGACCTTCAGGTGCGGGCCGCCCTGCATCTGCGAGGTCTCGAACTTGCAGTCGGTGAGGTGGATGCCGTTCGGGTTGTTGGAGTTGCCCGCGGTGATCCAGAGCGCGCCGGTGCCGAAGGCCTCGAACCGGCAGCCGACCAGGTGCACCTGGTTGGTGTTGTCGACGCTGGACCCCCAGCCGGAGGCCGCGGAGGCGTTGCGCAGCCACATGTTGGGCTTGGCGGTGAACGGCGCGCCGGTGCTGGACTCCACCACCAGGTTGGTGAAGCGCGAGTCCCAGAGTTCCACGCCGTCGATGCAGATGTCCGGGTTGCTGGTGATGTAGACGTCCCGGACCACGGTGTTGTCGTTGTAGTACAGCTCCAGCACCAGGCCGGGCTTGCCGTTGCCGTTGCAGCCGAGGTCCTCCACCGCGCAGTAGCGACGGTGGGTGGCACCGGAGTTGTCCGGGCCGGCGCCGGAGATCCGGAGCAGGATGCCGTCCGCGCCCTTCACCAGCACGGACGCCTTGCTGCCCGCGCCGACCAGCCGGATGCAGTTGCCGCCGACGGTGAGTGCGGGGGTGCTGCCGTTCGGCTTCACCAGGTACTTGCCGGCCGGGAAGTACACCGTGCCGCCGCCGGCCGTGGCAGCCGCGTCCAGGGCGCCCTGGACGGCGGCGGTGTCGTCGGCGCCGCCGTTGCCGAGCGCGCCGTAGTCCTTGACGTTGAACCAGTCGCTCGCCCCGCCCGCGGTGCCGACCGCGGCCGCCGGGCCGCTGGTCGCGGCCACGGTCGCCCCCGCGACGCCCGCCACCGCGCCGGTCAGCAGCGCCCGGCGGCGGAGCCGGTCCGTGCCGGTGCGGCCGCTCTCGTCCTTGGTCATTCGATTCCCCCTCGGCGATCACCCCGGGGTGGTTCCCCGGGCGGAGGGCAAGATCGCACGCGTGCGGAGCGTGCGTCAAACGATGACTGCCCGTCATCAGAGTTGTGGAGGAGTCCAGTTGTAGGTCTCGGCGGAGCGGCTCAGCAGGGCGCGGGGCGGCAGGTGTCCGGCCAGCGCGAGCAGTCCGTCGCGGAGCGCCGTGCCCGGACCGGAGCGGACGGCCACCAGGCGGCCCATCGTCCGGGAGCCCGCCACGATCCGTGACGTCCGGGGCAGGCGGGCGGCGGAGTACGCCGCGAGCCCGGTGGGGCGGTCGGCGGCCGCGTCGGCGGGGTGGTTGACGGAGGCCAGCACCAGGGCGTCCTCGATGGCCTGGCAGGCGCCCTGGCCCTGGAACGGGGACATCGCGTGGGCGGCGTCGCCGAGCAGCGCGACCCGGCCGCGGTGGAAGGCGGGCAGCGGGTCGGTGAGTGCCCACACGTCGTGGCGCAGCACCCGCTCCGGTGCGGTGCGGCGCAGAAGTTCGGGAACGGGCGCGCACCAGCCGCCGAACCGGCGCAGCAGCTCGGCGTGCTCGTCACCGTCGGCGGCGCGCCCGCCGGCCGGGGCGAGGGCGGCCGCGTACAGGTAGACCCGTCCGGCGGCGAGCGGCACCACACCGGTGAGGGCCCCGCGTCCCCATACCTCGCCGACGGCGGCCGGGGGCCGCTCGGGCGCGTCGATGACGGTGCGCCAGGTGGTGAACCCCGAGTAGCGGGGCCCGGGGTGGTGCGGGAAGAGTGCGGCCCGGGTCGCGGACCGGAGGCCGTCGGCGGCGACTACCAGGGCGGCCCGTTGCTCGCCGTCGGGCGTGGTGACGGTGGCGGGTCGCTGTGCGGTGCCGTGGTCGGCGAGGACCGCGGGCGAGGAGGTGCGGACGGTGCCGGGCGGGAGGGCTTCCACCAGCGCGGCGATCAGCTCGGCTCGGGCCACGGCCAGCACCGGGTCGCCGAAGTACGCCTCGACCGCGCCGGTGTCGGTGCGGGCCAGCCAGCGTCCGGACGGCCGGCGGAGGCCGACCGCGGGGTGCGTGACGGCGAGTGCGCGCAGACGTGCCCCGACGCCGAGCGCGTCCAGGGCGCGCAAGGCGTTCGGGGCGAGGGCGAGGCCCGCGCCGACGGGTTCCAGGCCGGCCGAGCGCTCGTGGACGGTGACGGGGACGCCGCGCCGGTGCAGGGCGAGGGCGGCGGTCAGGCCACCGATGCCGGCGCCGATGACGACCGCGTGCGGGTGGGGAGTTGATGTCATGTCGAGCCCCTTCCAGTCCGACTACAGCCGTAGTATCCGCTGAGCGCGTCGACATTACTACAGTTGTAGTGCGGGGGCGGGTGTCGGCCGGTTTTTTTGGGGTGCGGGGTGCGGGCGGGTGATGATCGGAGGCATGACCCCGTCGCGACCGACCACGCCGCGCCCGCCTGTGCGGCGGCCCGTGCTGATTGCCGATGCCGCCATTGCGGTGATCGCCGAGCGTGGGTTGCGGGGACTGACCCATCGGGCGGTCGACGAGGCGGCGGGCCTTCCGGCCGGGTCCACCTCGAACCTGGCGCGGACCCGGTCGGCGCTGCTCGAGTCGGCGTTGGTGCGGATCGCCGAACTGGAGACGGCCGGGCTCGCCGTCGGGGAGGCGCCGCCGGGTGGGTCGGCCCGGGAGGCCCTGGTCGGGGTGGTGGCGGACGGCTTGCACCAGGCGCTCACCGCCGGGCGGAGCTTGACGGTCGCGCGGATCGAACTCGCCCTGGAGGCGGCTCGGCGGCCCGAACTGCGAGCCGTGTACGACCGGTTGGGCGCGGGCTTCCTGGAACTGGCCGTCGGACTGCTGGCCCGCGCCGGCTCGACCGAACCGGCCGCGGACGCCCGGCGGCTGGTGCGCTGGTGCGAGGGCGTGCTGTTCAACGGGACGGCGGGCAGCGGCCATGCGCACCCGCCGACGCGGGCCGAGCTGGCGGTCGACGCGGAGCGGTACCTCGGCGCGCTGCTGGGCGGGTGAGGGCGATGCTGACCCTGCCCGAAGGTTCGTGGTGGGACTGGGACGTGGTGTCCTGGACCCCGGGGAACCGGTGCTGGGCGCGGACCACGACCTGACCTACCATCACGCGCTCGAACTGCGATTCACCGCCCCGGAGTTCGTCGCCTGCCCGACATCGTTCCAGGACCCGGTCTTCCGCACCCCGACCCCGGACGAAGAGCGGCGCATCACCCGTCGCCTCGACGGGCCGCCGCCCGTCCTGCTCGGCTTCGAGGCCGACGCGGGAGGGGTGGAGCCGGCCGCCGGCCTGATCACCGCCGGGGGAGTGAGACGGCCGGCGGCTACCTCTTCGAGCGGGGTGTCCTCGTCGTCTCCCGGAGCCGGGCGGCGGTGAGCGGGAACGGGCGGGCGAGTTCGCGCTCGGGACGGCCGGCGCTCCGGTCGGAGGGGAGTTCGGCGAGGCGGACCGGGCGTAGTGCGGCGGGCCTTGGGCGGGAGCCGTGGGCGATCGCCGCGATGAAGGTGCGGTGGGGCTCGGGGAGGACGATGCCATGCGCGGTCTCGAAGGTGGCGCGGAGCGCGGCGAGTTCGGGCGGGTCCGGGTGTTCGGGGTTCACGAGCCAGGGATGCCGGGCGGGTCGGGCGAGGTGGGCGAGCGCACAGGACGGGAGCCCGGCAGGGAATTGAACGCGTTCAGTACACCGGTATACGGTCGATCCGTGAAGTTCGTGATTCCCGGTGGCACCGGGCAGGTCGGAACCATGCTGGAGCGCGCGCTGCGCGTCGACGGGCACCAGGTGATGATCCTCACCCGGACGCCGACCGCCCCGCACCACCTGGCCTGGGACGGCCGCACCCTCGGGCCCTGGGCCGAGGAGCTGGACGGCGCCGACGTCGTGGTCAACCTGGCTGGACGGACCGTGAGTTGCCGGTACACGCCGGAGAACCTGCGACAGATGATGGACTCCCGGGTGGACTCCGCCCGGGTGGTCGGCGAGGCGATCGCGGCCGCCGAGCGGCCGCCCCGGGTCTGGTTGCAGATGAGCACCGCGACCGTCTACGCCCACCGCCACGACGCGCCGAACGACGAGGCGAGCGGCGTCATCGGCGGCAGCGAGCCGGGCGTTCCGGACTACTGGGGGTACAGCGTCCGGGTCGCCCGGAACTGGGAGGCGGCCCAGGACGAGGCGGACACCCCGGACACGCGGAAGGTCGCGCTGCGGGCCGCGATGGTGCTGAGCCCCGACCGGGGTGGCGTGTTCGACGTGCTGTCCCGGATGACCAGGCTGGGTCTGGGCGGCCCGGTGGCCGGCGGCCGGCAGTACGTGTCATGGATCCACGAGCGGGACTTCGTCCGCGCCGTGACCTTCCTGGTCGAGCACGAGGAGCTGACCGGTCCGGTCAACCTGGCCGCGCCGAACCCGCTGCCGCACCGGGAGCTGATGCGGGCGCTGCGCCGGGCGAACGGGGTGCCGGTCGGCCTGCCCGCGAGCCGGTGGATGGCCGAGGTCGGCGCGTTCGCGCTGCGCACGGACACCGAACTGCTGCTGAAGAGCCGCCGGGTGGTACCGGGTCGGCTGCTGGGCGCCGGGTTCGCGTTCGACTTCCCGGAGTGCGAGGGCGCGGCGCGCGAGCTGGTCGGACGCAGGCGCGCGGGAACCGTCGTCGACTGAGCGGCGGGCTGGATCCGGCCGGCGGGGCGGCTGGCGTTCTGCTCCCGTGGTGCCGGGCCGGCGGGCGGAGGCCGGGGTTCGAGGTCGGGTCCCTGCGGTGGACGGCGATGCTGCGCGAGCTGACCGGTTGCCGATGTCAACCGGTCGGCTGTCAACCGGTCGGCGGGGCCGGCGGATCGGGTCGGTGGTGGCGGATGCCGTCGAGGGCCAGGTCGATCAGGGTCCCGGTCTCGGCGGGGCCGTTCGGCTCGCCCTCCGCGGCGCGGGCGAGGGCGGTGACCAGACGGAGGAGCTGGGTGGTCGTCACCTCCGGGCGGACGGCGCGGGCTGCTCGGGCGCGGTCGAGCAGCCGGTCGCCCGCGGCGAGGATCATCGTGTGGCAGCCGAGGCCGAAAGCGGGGTCCTCGGTGGTGTGCATCAGGGCCGTTCCCAGCCCGCGGTTGGCCACGGCGTGGGCGCCGACCGCGTGCAGCCATCCGGCCAGCGCGGCACCCGGGTCGCCGGTGGCCGTCAGGGTGTCGGCCGTCGCGCAGAGGGCCGACACGCGTTCCTTGAACACCGCCTCCAACAGCGCCTGCCGGGACGGGAAATGGCGGTGCAGCGTCGCCGATCCGACCCCCGCCGCACGGGCCACCTCCTCCAGGGAGACCTCCGCGCCCTGTTCGCCGACCAGTCGCTCGGCGGCCGCGACGAGGCGCTCGTAGTTGCGCCGGGCGTCGGCGCGCATCGGCCGGGGCGGCTGTGCGGGGCTCGCGGGCACCGGTCCTCCTGAGGGGTTGCCAACCGGGGTGGCCCTCCATATCGTACCGGTCAGCAAGTGGGGGGCCACCCCGCTTCGCGGGTCGGGAGGGGAAGCGGATGCAGCGGGACGGGGTGCCGACGCTCGGGCGGGTCGGAATCTGGGCGGCCACTTCGGACGACCGGCCGGTGGCGGAGCTTCGGCGGGCTGCGCTGGAGGCGGAGCAACTCGGCTACGGGGCGCTGTGGTTCGGCGAGACCGGCGGGCGGGAGGCGATGGCGCAGGCGGCCGTGCTGCTCGGTGCGAGCAGCCGGATCACCGTGGCCTGCGGCATGGCCGACGTGTACGCACGGGACGCCGTCACGGCGGCGGCCGGGGCGCAGACGCTCGACGACGCCTTCCCGGGGCGGTTCCTCACCACGCTGTGGGAGAGCCACCCCGATCTGGTGGGCGGTGTGCGGGGGCACGCGTACCAGCCGCCGGTGGAGAAGATGGCGGCGTACCTGGACGGCATGGCGGCCGCACCGGTCGGGGCGGGCGCGCCGCGGCTGGTCTCGGCGTTGAGCACCGAGATGCTGGAGCTGGCAGCCCGGCGGGCGGACGGCGCGCTGGTGTTCGGCCTGCCGGTCGAGTGGACGCGGCGCGCGCGTGAGGGGCTGGGCGCCGAACCCGCCTTGGCGGTCGTCCAGTTCTGCGTGCTGGGCTCGCCGGACCAGGCCGCCAGGATCGCCGCCGCGGCCCTGCCGAACCGACGGCACCTGCTGGCGGAGGCGGGGTACCGGCAGGTGGACGCCCTCAGGCCGCCGGTCGTCGACGCGCTGGTGGCGCACGGCGGAGTCGCGGAGGTCGCCGCCCGGGTGCGCGAGCAACTGGCCGCCGGGGCCGACCACGTGGCGCTGCACGTCACCGCGCCGGCCGGCGGCGAAGGGCTGCCGTTCGCCGCCTGGGCCGAGCTGCGGGCCGAACTGGGCTCGCTCGACTGAGGGTTGAAGGTGAAGGCGGTCATCGGGGCGGATGTGTGGACGGTTCGTGGAGGTTCGCCGGGCGGGCCGGATGTGGTGCCCTGCCGGGAGGCGTGGGGTGCGGGGGTAGGTGCTTTGTCGCTCGGGCCGAGTGAACGTGGGAGGCGCGGACGGTTCGTGGAGGTTCGCCGGGCGGGCCAGGGGCGGTGCTCCGTCGGGAGGCGTGGGATGCGGGGGCGGCTTGCCCGGTCATGGTGCTTGCCGGGCGGGGCCGGTGGCGAAGGCGAGTGGGGGCGCGACGGCCTGGGCGTCGGCGCCTTCGCCGACCCAGAGGCCGATGAAGAGGGCGGCGGTGGCCTCCAGGAGGCCGGCTCGGTCGAGCGGGCCCGCGTGGACGGGGGTGCAGCCCAGGTCGCGGACCAGCTGGTCGGCCCGGGCCAGGGCGGTGGGGTGGTCGGCGCAGAGCGGGACGGCGAGCGGGCGGCCGTCGAAGACCGGCGGGTGCATCCGCCAGACGTCGTGATGGCAGAGGTTGAAGCCCTTGACCACCTGCGTCTCGGGTGCGGCGGCCGCCAACTGCTGCGCGGCGGACGGGCCTTGGCCGGTGAGCAGGCGGAAGCCCGGGCCGACCGGGTTGGTGCAGTCGATCAGGGTGCGGCCGGCCAGTTCGGCCCGCAGGCCGCCGACGACCTCGGCGGCGACGGCGAACGGCAGCGCGGCGAGGGCGACTTCGGCGTGCTCGGCGGCCGCCCGCAGGTCGGTGGCGGCGGCACCGTGGCCGATCCGGTCGGCCAGGCGGCGGCCCTTGGCGACGTCTCGGCCGCCGATCACCACCTGATGGCCGGCGCGGGCCCAGTGGGTGGCCAGCGCGTCGGCCATGTTGCCGGTGCCCAGGATGCCGATCCTCATCAACTGACTCCTTCGTCCGTGTGTTTGGCGGGTCGACTCCGAGCCTAGGGAGCGGGTCGGGCACCATTCGGTACGTGACCACCGACGCCTACCTCGCCGACTGCCGGGCCCGCCTCGCCTTCGACCTGCTCTCCAACACCTGGAACGCCGTGCTGCTGTGGGCGCTTCGCGACGGCCCGCAGCGGCCGGTGGAGCTGCGCGGGCGGATCGGCGGGATCAGCTCCAAGGTGCTGACCGAGACGCTGCGCCGGCTGCAGGCCAGCGGCCTGGTGGAGCGCCGCCCGGGAACGTCCGCCGGCACCGGAGTGGCCTACGAACTCACGGACCTGGGACGGACGTTGCTGCCGCCGATCGAGGCGTTCGGGGTGTGGGCGTTCGAGCACGGCGACCAGGTGATGGCCGCTCAGGAAGCGGCCGGGGAGGAGGGGGAGAGGTGACGGAGCAGCAGCACGGGCCGGAGCGGATCGAGGAGTGGCTGACGGCCGTCGCCGACGGCCGGGTGGACCGGGACACCGCGGACCGGTGGGCGGCCCGCCGGGTGCTCGACGAGGAGCTGAGCTGGGACGAGGCGTCGTGGCGGGCGCTGCAGCAGCTGCACGGGATCGACCTGCGGCACGGCCCCGGCGAGCCCTACCTGCACGACGCGGAGCAAGTACGGGAGTGGGCGGCGCAGTTGCGGCAGAGGCGGGCCGTCCGGCGCTGAAGGGGCCTGATCGGGGCCGGCCCGGAAGCGGCACAGGTCGGGGCCCGGGGCGCCACCGCTCAGCGCCTTCGTGCCGCTGCTGACCGGCGAGTTCACCCGCCAGGGCACGACCGTGGTGGGCGGTGGCGGCGTGGCCGGCGACGCAGCGGGGTGACCTGCGCCGGACTCACGGGCCGGAGGGGAGGACGGCCACGGAGGCGGAGACCGTGTGCAGCCGGACGCGGTGGGCGGAGTCCGGGCTGCTGGGCAGGCCGATGCGGACGTCGGCGGAGGTCTGCTCGGAGGTGAAGGCGTAGGCGTCGGACGGCAGTCTGAGCGTGAGTGAGGCCGAGGTCGAGTCCACGGACAGGTCGTCGGGGGCACCGGCGAAGCCGAGGTCGGCGCTCCCGGACCGCACGGACACCGACGCACGGGCCGGCCGGAGGTCGACCGCCGTGCACCGGACCGAGGCCAGCGACAGGGTGAGGTCGCCCCGGAGGCCGGAGAGGGCGATCTCGCCCGATTCCTGACGGACGACCAGGTCCGCCCCGGCCGGAACGCCCAGTCGCAGCAGCCCGTCGCACCGCGGGGCCGGGTCCGCGGCGGCAGGCGCACAGGTCACGCGGGTGGTTCCCTCGGCGGTGACCGCGTCGAGGGTGACGGCGTCGAACGTCGCACCGGCGGTCGGCAGGTACTCGGCCGTGACGCGGGAGGTCGGCGATCCGGTGATCTCCACGCGGCCCGACACGTTGTCCACCAGCAGGGTCCGCGGACCGTCCGCCAGGAGCTGCGGGCCGGACCGGACCGTCCGGGTCGCCCACGCCGGGGCCGGCCGGGCGGTGTCCCGGTCGGCGACGACCGTCGCGCACACGGCGGCGACGGCCAGCACCACGGCGACCGCCACCGTGCCTTCCCACCGCCGCCCCGGGGCCGGGCCGCGGGGCGGCGCCGCGGGCGGTGGCGGGACGACCGGCCGGGGCGGGGCCACTGGCCGGGGCGGGGGCGCGGACGGCGACCTGACGGGCTCACTCATGCCGGGCCGTCTGCCCCGATGCGGCGTCCCCACGCCTGCGACGGCCGTGGCCGCCCCCGGCTGCCGGAACCGACGGGCAGCAGCCCCGTCGGGTGGCGACCGGCGCCGTCAGCCGGCGTCGGCGCGGACCGCGGCGGCGAGGTCGGCGGGGGAGCCGTGCCACGGGGTGCCGTGGCCGGGGAGGACCCAGGACGCCTTGAGCTCGGCCAGGCGGTCGAGGGAGGCCAGGGCCACGGCGGGCTCGTCGGTGAACGGGGCCGGCTGGGGGCCGGTGCGGCCGGTGAGGACATGACGGGTGGTCAGCGCGTCGCCCACGCAGACCGCCTCGACCGTCGGCAGGTGGACGGCGACGCTGCCCGGCGAGTGGCCCGGCATGGCGAGGATCACCGGGCTGCCCGGCAGGTCGAGGACGTCGCCGTCGGCGACCTCGGTGACCTCGGTGAGGTACTGCGCCTTCAGGCCGTTCTTGCGCAGCGCGTACCAGAAGAAGCCGAGCGCCGGAAGCAGCCGCATCGGACCCGTCGGGGTCTTGGGCTTCTCGCCGGTGCGGGCGCGGTGCGCGTCCGCGCTGTGCACGTACACCGGGACGCCGTGCTCGCGGCGCAGCCGCTCGGCGAAGCCGATGTGGTCGCTGTCGCCGTGGGTGAGGACCAGGCCGCGGATGTCGGCCGGGGTCTTGCCGAGGGCCCGCAGCTCCTCCTGGAGGTCGTTCCAGTGGCCGGGGAGGCCGGCGTCGACCAGCGTGATGCCGTCCGGGGTGTCGAGCAGGTAGCTGGACACCACGTCGTTGCCGAGCCGGTGCAGCTGCGGGGCCAGTTCCATGGAATCACTTCCGTTACGTGGCAAGGGCGTTGGGGCAGGTGTGAGGTGAGTGGCGCGGTGCGCTGCGTACGCTAATGAGCCGCGGTGGCCGCGGTCAATCGCGAGGGTAGGCTTCCGGAGCATGTGCTACCACGCGTTCAACGGCGCGCTCCGCCACTACGTCTGCGTGACCTGCCGGCTGTCGTTCAAGGCCAGCACCTGGCCGATCCGGAAGCGGGTCTGCCCCGGCTGCCGGGGCGAACTCGCCTACGCGGGGTACGACTTCGCCGCGCCCCGGCGAACCGACGGCAAGGCCTGGTCGGTGGTCGCCGCGGTGCTCGCGGAGGGCCTGTCCTACGACCACCGGCCGGGCTGCGGCTGCACCAGGCTCCCCTCGTACCGGCCCCGGACCAGGGCGCAGCTGCGGGTGCGGCGGCGGGCGGCCGAGCGGCTGGGCGTGCCGCTGTCGGTGACGCTGGCCCGCCGCGACGCGTCCACCCCGGAGAGCCGCGACGAGCGGCCGGCCGACGCCGGACGCAGCACTACCGGCTGAGGCGGGCACGCCCGGGCTACCGGGGGACCGGCAGGCCGAGGCGGGCGGCCAGGTACGGGGCGGTGGGGCTGGCCGGGGTGGCGGCCAGCCGGTGCGGGGCGCCGGTGGCCAGGAGACGGCCTCCGGCGTCGCCGCCGCCGGGGCCGAGGTCGATGAGGTGGTCGGCGCCGGCCAGCAGGTCGAGGTCGTGCTCGGCGAGCAGGACGGTGGCGCCGGCGTCGACCAGCCGGTGCAGCTGGGCGGTGAGGGTCTCGCTGTCGGCGGGGTGCAGGCCGGTGGTGGGCTCGTCCAGGAGGTAGAGGGTGTCGCGGCGGCGGGCGTGCTGGAGTTCGGCGGCGAGCTTGACGCGCTGGGCCTCCCCGCCGGAGAGCTCGGGGGCGGGCTGGCCGAGACGCAGGTACCCGAGGCCGACCTGCTGGAGGACCGTCAGGACGCGCGCGGCGGGCGGCACGTCGGCGAGGAAGGCGGCGGCCCCGTCGACGGTCAGTGCGAGGACGTCGGCGATGGTGGAGCCGCGGTAGGCGATCTCCAGGGTCTGCGGGTTGTAGCGGCTGCCGTGGCAGTCGGGGCAGGGGCTCCACGCGGTGGGGAGGAAGAGCAGTTCGACCTCGATCGCGCCCGCTCCCTCGCAGGTCGGGCAGCGCCCCGCCGCGACGTTGAAGGAGAACCGGCCCGCGCCGTAGCCGCGCGACCGGGCCTGGTCGGTGGCGGCGAAGAGTCTGCGGACGGTGTCCAGCAGGCCGGTGTAGGTGGCCAGGTTGGAGCGCGGGGTGCGGCCGAGCGGCGTCTGGTCGAAGGTCACCACCCGGGCCACGGCGGGGTCCTGGGCCGCGGCCTCGGCGGCCGCGGCGAGCAGGGTGGTCTTGCCCGCGCCGGAGACGCCCGTGACGGCGGTGAGCACGCCCAGCGGCACGTCCACGTCGAGGCCGCGCAGGTTGTGCCGGGTGACGCCGCGCAGCCGCAGCACGCCCGAGGGGGTGCGGCCGCGGGAGGGCGGCGGGGGCGGCGGGTCGAACAGGAAGCGGCGAGTGGCCGAGGCGTCCACGGTGCGCAGGGCGTCGACGGGGCCGCTGTGCAGGACCCGGCCGCCGCCGGCGCCCGCGGCCGGCCCGACGTCCACCAGCCAGTCCGCGCCGCGCACCACCGCCATGTCGTGCTCCACCACGAACACCGAGTTGCCGGCCGCCCGGAGCTCGGTCAGGACCTCGCGCAGCGCCTCGGTGTCGGCCGGGTGCAGGCCCGCCGACGGCTCGTCCAGGACGTACACCACGCCGAACAGCCCGGACCGCAACTGGGTGGCCAGGCGCAGGCGTTGGAGCTCGCCGGTGGAGAGGGTGGGGGCGGCCCGGTCGAGCGACAGGTAGCCGAGGCCGAGCCGTTCCAGGGCGGCGAGGCGGTCGGTCAGGTCGGCGGTGATCAGCCCCGCCGGGCCCGGGTCGGCGGTGAACGGGCGCAGCAGCGCGGCGAGCCGGGCGGCCGGCAGGGCGGCCAGGCCGGTGATGCCGAGCCCGGCGAAGGTGACGGCGAGGGCCTCGGGCCGCAGCCGGTGCCCGCCGCACACCGGGCAGGGGGACTGCGCCAGGAACGCGGCGGCCTTCGCCCGGGACGTCTCCCTTCGGGACTCGGAGAACGCCTTCAGCACCAGGCGGCGCGCACTGCTGTACTTGCCGCGGTACGGGCGCTGGACCCGGCCCGGCTCGCGCTCCGGATGGACCGTCACCACCGGCTGCTCGTCGGTGAACAGGATCCATTCGCGGTCCTCCGCGGGCAGCTCCCGCCAGGGCCGGTCCAGGTCGTGGCCGAGCGCGCCAAGGATGTCCCGCAGGTTCTTGCCCTGCCACGCCCCCGGCCAGGAGGCGACCGCGCCCTGCCGGATGCTCAGCGAGTCGTCCGGCACCAGCGAACGCTCCGTCACCCGGTGCAGCACGCCCTGCCCGTGGCACTCCGGGCAGGCGCCCGCCGGGGTGTTCGGCGAGAACGCGTCGGAGTCCAGCCGGGCCGCGCCGGGCGGGTAGTCGCCGCAGCGCGACAGCAGCATCCGCAGCAGGTTCGACATGGTGCTGATGGTGCCCACCGAGGAGCGCGAGGACGGCACCGAGCGGCGCTGCTCCAGGGCGACCGCGGGCGGCATCCCCGTCACGGCGTCCACCCGCGGCGCCTCCACCTGCCGCAGCAGGCGGCGGGCGTACGGCGACACCGACTCCAGGTACCGGTGCTGGGCCGCCGCGAACAGGGTGCCGAACGCCAGCGAGGACTTCCCCGACCCGGACACGCCCGTGAACGCCACCACCGCGCCGCGCGGCACCGCCACCGTCACGTCCCGCAGGTTGTGCACCCGCGCCCCGCGCACCCGCACCATGCCGTCGTCGAGGTCGCCGCTGCCGTGGATCCCAGTGCCGCTCACCGGGTCACGCTAACCCGCCGTCAGGAACCGGGGCGGGCGGCACGCCAGGCTGCCGGCGGGCGACCGACGCGCCGTCACTTGCCGTCGGAGACGCCCAGCGCCTGCAGGTCGACCGCGCCGAACGCGTCGGTGACGTAGACGTTGGTCAGCCGCGCGCTGCGGTAGTTGAGGGCGCGGGTGGCGACGATCGGCAGGTAGTAGGCGCCGTCGGTGACCTTGTGGTTGACCTGCCGGTAGTAGTCGGCGGCCGTGGCCCGGTCGGTCTGCTGGGCGGCCTGGTCGAACCAGCCGTTCACCTCGGGGTCGTTGACGCCGGGGAAGTTGTAGTTGCCCGAGTCGCGGATGTGGCGGCCGTCGGTCAGCTCCTGGAGGAAGGCGCTGCCCGCCGGGAAGTCCGCGCCCCAACCGGACATGATCAGCCCGTAGCCCTTGGACTTGACGGTGCTCGGCGACCCGATGGTGCGGGACACCTGCGCCGCCTCGAAGGTGTCGACGGTGACGTCGATGCCGACGGCCTTCAACGAGCTCTGCAGCGCCTGTGCCGCCGCCTGCTCCTTGGGGTTGTTGGCGCGGGCGGCCAGCGTGACGGCGAACCCGTCGGGCTTGCCGCAGGCCGCGAGTTCGGACTTGGCCTTGGCCTGGTCGGCCCTGCCGTCCTTGAGGCCGTACGGGTCGTAGTCGTCCCATCCGGTGACGGTCGGCGGCAGCATCGAGCCGACCAGCTGGCCGGACTCCGGGCCGCCGCGCGCGGTCTGCAGCGCCGTGGTGTCCGCGGCGTACAGCACGGCGTTGCGGCAGTGCTGGTTGTCCAGCGGTGCGACCGCCGGGACCAGCGCCACGTAGCGCAGGATGCCGGTCGCCGGGTCGTCGGCCTTCGCCTTCAGCGCCGGGTCGGCCAGCACCTTGGCCCGCGCGGCGGGCTGCAGCCCGGCCTGCGAGAGGTCGAGGTCGAAGTCGCCCGCCAGCAGCCGGGCGTCGACGTCGTCGGCACTGCTGCTGACGGTCAGTCGGATCCGGTCCGGCAGCGCCTTGCGCAGCGGGTCGCCGGCCTGGCTCCAGGACGGGTTGCGCTCCAGCTCGTAGCTCTTGCCGACCTGCACGGTGCGGAACCGGTACGGCCCCGAGGAGACCGGGTGGTCGCCGTACTTGTCCCGGGTGTCGGACGCCTTCGGGACGGGCGCGGTGGCGCCGAGGGTCAGCAGGTACGGGAAGTCGACGTTCGGCTTGGCGAGCGTGAAGACCAGGGTCAGGTCGTCCGGCGTCTGCACCGACTTCAGGCCCAGCTTGTCCGGGGCGGAGTCGGTGTACGGGCCCTGGTAGCCCTGACCCTGGTCGAGCTCGTCGACCAGCAGCGTGGGCCCGCCGAACAGCACGTCCTGGGCGAACGACCGCTCGATGCCGTACTTCACGTCCTTCGAGGTGATCGGCGTGCCGTCCTCGAACTTCAGCCCGGCGCGCAGCCGCACCGTGTACGTCCTGCGGTCGGCCGAGAGGCTCGGCTGCGCCGACGCCAGGTCCGGCACCACGGCGACGCCCGCCTGGCCCGGCTTGCCGTCGTAGGCGAACAGGGTGCGGGCGTAGAAGCGCTGGAAGTTCCAGGCGTAGCCGTAGTAGGCGCGCGCCGGGTCCAGCGAGTCCAGGTCGGTCGGGGTGCCGAGGTTGAGCGTGCCGCCCTTCTTCTCGGACGGGTTCAGCACCTGGCCGACCGCCGCGTTGTACGCCGCCGTCGTGGTCGTCCCGACACCGTCGTTCGAACGTGGCGAGGAGGAGGCGCTGCTGCCCCCGCCGCCCCCGCCGCCGCCCGGGTCGTCCCTGTTGTTCAGCAGGTTCGCCACCAGGACGGACGTCGGCACCACGGCGACGAGCACGCCGATCGCACCGAACAGCATCGTGCGGCGCCGCCTGCCGGGGCCGTTCGCGGCGACCGGACGGTCCGTCAGGACGGGGACCGGGACGGGGGCGTGCGGCGGCGGATGGACGGCGTACGGGTTCGGGAACGGGGTGGGGGAGACGTACGGGTTCGGGGTGTCCACCGGGACCGGCATCGGCGTCGGGGCCGGTCCCGGGGCTGGGACAGGGGTGGGCGTCGAGGTCGGGACGGGCGGCGGCGTGGTGGGCGCGGGCGGCACGGGGGCGGCGTCGCGGACGGTGTCGCTGTGCGGCGGGGCGGGCGGGGCCGCGGGCGCCGCCGGGGCGGCCCGGACGGCCGTCAGGAGGCGGGTGGTCTGCTCGGCGGTCAGCCGCTGCGCCGGGTCCTTCACCAGCAGGCCGAGCAGGGCCGGACCGAGCGGCCCGGCGAACCGGGCCGGGCGCGGCGGCTGGGTCAGGATGGCCACGTAGAGGGCCGTCAGGGTGGTCGCGGCGAACGGGGCTTCGCCCTCGACGGCCGTGTGCAGGGTCGCGCCCAGCGACCACAGGTCGCTCGCCCGGGTGGCCGGCTTGCCGTCGAGCTGCTCCGGGGCCATGTAGGCGGGCGTACCCAGCAAGGTCCCGGTGCTGGTCAGCGACATGGTGGCGTCGGCGATGCTGGCGATGCCGAAGTCCGTGAGCACCACGCGGTTGCCGCTGAGCAGGATGTTGTCGGGCTTCAGGTCCCGGTGGACCACGCCCGCGGCGTGCGCGGCGGCCAGCGCGTCCAGCACCGCCAGGCCGATCGCGGCGACCCGCGGCGCGGGCAGCCGGCCGTGGTCGCGGACGGTGGCGGCCAGCGAGGTGCCGACCACGAACTCCATCACGATCACCGGGGCGCCCTCGTGCTCCACCACGTCGAACACCGTGATGATCCCCGGGTGGTTCAGCCCCGCCGCGACCCGGGCCTCCCGCATCACCCGCTGGAGCAGCAGCTCCCGCTGCTCCTCGTCGAGCCCGGCCGGGAACAGGATCTCCTTGACGGCCACTTCGCGGTGCAGGGTCTCGTCCCGCCCCCGCCAGACCCGGCCCATGCCGCCCCGCCCGACCGGCTCGATCAGCCGGTACCGCCCACCGATCAGCCTGCCGTCCGCGTCTGTCACGGCGCACAGGATATCGGCCTCCGCGGGCCGTCCGGGCGACCATGATCTGTTCGTGACCGGCAGTTGACAGGTGCTCAGGAACCGCCGGCAGCGGGCCGTGCACCCCGCCGGGCCGCCGGGTCAGCCCGCGGCCGGGAGCAGGGTGGCGGCGAGGACGGAGACGTCGTCGCGGTCCCAGTCGATGCCGAACTCGTCGACGGCGGCCAGCAGGGCGTGGACGGCCTCGGCGGGGGTCCGGCCGGCCAGCGCGGCGAGGACCTCGGTGACGCGGTGCTCGCCGAAGTCGTCCAGCCCGCCGCGGCCCTCGGTCAGGCCGTCCGTGCAGAGCACCAGCAGGTCACCCGGGGAGAACGGGGTGCTGCGGGGCCGCCAGTCGTCCGGGTCCGGGGCGAGCACCGGGTGGACCAGCGGGCCGCACGGGGCCAGGCGTTCGACGGCGCCGCCGGCCCGCAGCAGGAACGGCTCCTCGTGGCCGGCGTTCACCCAGTGCAGCAGGCCCCCCGCCGGGTCGAGGACGGCCACCACCAGGGTGGTGAAGCGTTCCTGTTCCGGCCCGGGCTCGGATCCCGGCTCCCGACCGGGCTCGGGGCCGTACTCGTGCTCCAGCGAGTGCCAGGCGCCGAGCACGGCCGCCGCCGGGCCGAGACCGGCCCGCAGCGCCGAGTCCACCACGCTCTTCAACCGGACGGCCAGCAGGCCCGACTCGACGCCGTGGCCGGACACGTCGCCGAGGAACACCGCGGTCGCACCGCCGGGCAGCGCCAGCACCCCCAGGTAGTCCCCGGCGATCAGCCCGTCCGCCGCCGCGACCTCGCTCGCCGCCGCCACCCCCGGCCCCGGCCGCCCACGGACCGTCAGCGCCCGGTGCACGCCCCGCACGCAGGGCCCGTTCTGCAGCAGCGCCTCCTCGCCGCGCCGGGCCTGCCGCTGCGAGTGCCGCAGCCGGGCCCGCACCCCGTCCGCCTCCTGGGCCAGCCGCGCCACCGGGCCGGGCGGGCGGGCCGAGGCCGGCACGGGGAGGGCGTACAGGCCCGCCTCGGCCACGCCGGGGTCGACGTGCCGGTCCTCGGCCCGGCGGTCGTCGGCCAGCCGCAGCTGCTCGGAGATCGTACCGAGCGGCATCAGCACCCGGCGGTCGATCAGCCGCGCTCCGACCGCCGTCGCCACCAGTACGGCCACGCACAGCGCCAGCACGTACCAGAGGATCGCCGTCCCGCTCTGCGCCACCTCGTGCTGCGCGCGCTCCACCTCGCCGCGCAGCAGCGTGCCGACCACGGAGAGCCGGCCGTGCACCTCCGGGTACTGCGGTGCCTGCGCGGGCGGTTCGTCGGTCAGCGCGGGCTCGCAGTGCCCGGAGTAGGTGCCGACGGTGCTCGGCGAGCCGGCCGCGAACCAGTCCGCGGCGATCCGGTCGAACTCCGTCACGGCGGCGGTCACGGTCGCGGAGATCGCCACCTGGCGGCGCAGGTCCGGCAGGTGCACCACCAGCCGGTAGTGGGCCTCCTCCGCGAGCGCCTGCCCGGGCGGCCCGACCAGGCAGGCGGCGCGGGCGTCGGCGATCGCGTCGTCCAGCCTGGAGACCGTGTCCTGCGCCGGGTTCCAGTGCCGGGACAACTCGTTCACCGCCCGGTCGTGCCGCCGCTCCAGGGCCAGCCCGCCCAGCGCCACCAGCACCGCGAGCAGCACCGTGACAGCGATCGCCGCCAGGCTCGGCGACCTCAGGCGGTCGACGAGTCGGCCTCGGCCCACGGCGGCACCTCCCCGGCACGGCGCTCGGACGGACGTCCCGCCGGGCGGCGGGGCGCCCCTCAGTGTTCCCGTCCCGGACCGCGACACGCGGGCGCGCCGCCCGGCCCACCTGAACAGCGCAGCCCGGACGGGTGAGGTGAGGGGGCGTCAGCGGCGGTGGCGGCGCTCGCGGTGCAGCTCGACGAAGACCGCGACCTTGGCGCGCAGCGCCCAGGGATCGACCGGCTTGGGGATGAAGTCGACCGCACCGGCCGCGTAGCCGCGCATCGAATGGTCGGGGTCGCTGCCTATGGCGGTGACGAAGATGATCGGGATGTCCCGGGTGCGGGCCCGGCGCTTGATGTGCGCGGCGGTCTCGTAGCCGTCCATGCCGGGCATCTGCACGTCGAGCAGGATGACGGCGTAGTCGTCGGGGTCGAGCAGGGCGCGCAGCGCGTCCGGGCCGGAGGCCGCGGAGACCAGCTCGTGGCCGTGCAGCCCGAGGACGGCCTCCAGCACCAGCAGGTTCTCCGGCCGGTCGTCGACCAGCAGCACCTTCGGCGGCGGACCCGGATCCGGGCGGGTGACGGTGCGGGCCGGCGGCGCGGCGGCGGCGTCCGCGCCCTGCTGCTGCTCCACCAGGAGGAGCTGGCGCTCCAGCAGCGCGCAGCGCGCCTCGGCGAGCGCGGCGTGCTGCCGGGCCAAGTCCAACTCCTCTGACAGTCGGGCGACTTCGACGGCGAGCGCGTCACGTTCGGCGAGCAGTGCCGGGCCGGCGGCGCTGTGGCCTTCGGCGTTGCGCTGGGCAGCTGGGTCGCCCCCGAGATCGGCCTCCAGCCGGTTCAGCCGCCCCTCCAGGTCGGCGATGGACTGCCGGGTGTCGTCCAGGGCGTGGTCCAGCTGCTCCTCGCGGGCCCCCGCCTGGCGGGCCTCCCGGTCGGCGGCGTGCAGCTGGCCCTCCAACTGCTGGACGGCCCGCCCGATCGAGGCGCTGGTGCGCAGCGCCGCCCGGTGCTGGTGCTGCAGGTGCGCGCGGGCCTGCTCGTCCAGCCGGACGGCGTGGTCGTCGGCGAGGTTGCGCAGCAGCTCCTCGACGAACTCCCACGGCGCGATGCGGCTGCCCGCCAGGTACCGGGACAGGGTGCCGGGGTTGAGGTAGCAGCGGCTGGCGTACCGGCGCACCGACACCCCGAGGCCGAGGAACAGGCCGCGCAGCGCCTCGGCGAACTCCCGGCACTCCCGGTTGAGTTCGGGGTCCAACGGCTGGAGCCCGCCGCGCCGGTCGGCCTCGGCGGCGGTCACCGCCGTCGCCCCGTCGCCGACCCGCCAGTCGCCCGCGCCGACCCGCCCGCGGTCCGCAGTGCATGGCGCACCCGGTCCTCCACTCCGTCGTTCCGCGCCCGGCAGGTGCGCCGGGCGAAGTGCACAGCATGCCGCACCGCGGGGGAGTTGCGCGCGCCGCATCGGCCGACGGCGGGAAACGGAGACCATTCGGCAACGATCGCATCGTGAAGCGGAGTTGACGGACCGTCAGGGTGTAGCGGCGGAGCGTGAGGAGGGTCGGGCCGGGAGCGCGGAGCCGCAGCTCAGGTTCCAGCGTCCGGCGCGGCCGACCAGTGAGGTGAGGGTGAGCGGGGCGACGTCCAGCCGCCAGAACGCGGCGGCCGGCAGTGCGAGCGCATGCACCACGGCCGCGCGGACGGCGGCGGGCTCGGCCACCGCCAGGACCCGGCCGGAGTCCGCGGGCAGCGCGTCCAGCCAGCCGCCGACCCGGGTGCACAGGGCGGCGACGGACTCGCCGCCGGGCGGGGCGAACGCCGGGTCGGAGAGCCAGGCGGCGACCGACTCCGGTGCGGCGGACGCGAGTTCGGTCAGCGGCCGGCCGCGCCACGCTCCGGCGTCCAGGTCCGCCAGGGCCGGCTCGACGGTGGCGGCGGCCAGGCCCAGCGCCTCGGCGGTCTGCCGGCAGCGCGGGGCGGGCGCGGACAGCCGCAGACCGGCCGAAGGCGCCTCGCAGGCGCGGGCCGGGGCCAGGTCGGCCTCGGTCAGCGGCCGTTCGTCCCCGAACCTGGCCTCGCGCAGTTCGGCGCCCAATGCGGGTGCGACCAACATCACCCGGACCGTCATGGTCCCTCCCTCGCAGCGATCATGTGTGTACGGATCGGTGCATCGCGTCCGCGCGCCCTTGGCGGGGCCCGCGCCGAACGGTACCTTCTGGGCGAACAACCCCATATCTGCGACGGTGCGTGGAAGTCCGGTGAGAACCCGGTACGGTCGCGCCACTGTGAACCCCGCTGAGGGGAAGTCAGACCCGCCTCCGTCGCCCCTGCTCCAATCGACCGGGACGCGAGTTCCCGCAAGGAGGTCCACGCCATGGCTCACCCCATCGCCCCCGCCGCCACGCCGGCCATCACCCCCCTCTCCATCAAGGCGATCGCTCCGTGGGCGGTCTTCTTCGGCATCCTGCTGCTCACCCTGCTCTACTTCGTCGGCGCCGAGCAGGGCGCCACCTCGCTGCTCTCCGGCGAGTCGGTGCACGAGTGGGTGCACGACGGCCGCCACCTGCTCGGCTTCCCGTGCCACTGACCCGGCCGGAAGCGAGCACCTGAGATGAACTCCCACACCGTCAGGAACCTCCTGGTCCGCGGCATGCTCGCGGGCCTGGGGGCGGGCGTCCTCGCCCTGATCGTCGCCTACCTGCTCGGGGAGCCCCGGGTGGACGCGGCGATCGCCTTCGAGGAGACCCACAGCCACGAGCACGGCGAGGAACTGGTCAGCCGGACCCTGCAGTCCACCGCGGGCCTGGCCACCGGCATCCTCGTCTACGGCCTCGCCCTCGGCGGGATCGCCGCCCTGGCCTACTGCTTCGCCCTCGGCCGCACCGGCCGCCTCGGCCCGCGCGCCACCGCCCTGCTGCTCTCCGGCGCGGCGCTGGTCGCGGTGTACGTCGTGCCGTTCCTCAAGTACCCGGCCAACCCGCCGTCGGTGGGCGACCCGGAGACCATCGGCAGGCGCACCACCCTGTACTTCCTGATGATGCTGCTCAGCGTGCTGCTCGCGGTGGCCGCGGTCGCCGGCGGCAAGCGGCTCGCCCCGCGGCTGGGCAACTGGAACGCCACCGTGACCGCCGTCCTCGGCTACGCCGCGGTGATCGGTCTCGGCTACGTCCTGCTGCCCTCGGTCAACGAAGTCCCCGGGGACTTCTCCGCCAGCCTGCTCTGGCAGTTCCGGATCGCCGCCCTGGCCATCCAACTCACCCTGTGGCTGGCCTTCGGCCTGATCTTCGGCCACCTGGCGGAGCGTCAGCTGCTGCCCCGGCCGGCCCGCACCCGCGAACCGGCCGCCGTACCCAACTAGCCGTCACCGAGCGGAGGTTCCCGGTCAGCGGGATCCGGCCGGTGCGATCCGGTCAGTGGGTTCTGACCAGTGATTTCCTGCCAGTGGCTTCCCGCCAGTGGTCTCCGTCGGCCGGTCGACGTCGGGGCTTGCAGCCTCGCGTCGACCGGCCGACGGCGTGATCGGACGACGGCGTTTCCGGCCCGGTCAGTCCTCAGTGCGGCGCAGCAGGTAGCTGTCCATGATCCAGCCCTTGCGTTCGCGCGCCTCGGCGCGCAGTGCGGCGATGCGGTCAGCCTGTTCGGCCAGCGGGCCGGCCACCAGGATCTCGTCCTCGGTGCCCAGGTACGCCCCGTAGTGGATGTGCACGCCCGCCGGGTCGATCTGCGTGAACGCGGCCTGCCCGTCCAGCATCACCACGGCGTCCTCCGCACCCGGACCGAAGCCCTCCGCGGCCAGCCGCCGCCCCGTGGTGATCCGCACCGGGCGGGCGGTCCGGGTGAGCGTGGTGCGGTGGCGGGCCGCCAGCACCGAGACGCTGCTGATGCCCGGGATCACCGCGTACTCGAACACGGTGCGCCCGCGGGCCAGGATCCGGTCCAGCACCGCGATCACGCTGTCGTACAGCGCCGGGTCGCCCCACACCAGCAGCGCCCCCGTCTCACCGTCCGCCAGCTCGTCGGCCACCGCCTGCTCGACCAGGTCCGCGCGCCGCTCCCGCCACTCCTCGACGGCCTCCCGGTACGCCGCCGTGCCGCGGTCCCGCGCCGGATCGACCAGTTCCACCACCCGGTGCCCGGGCCGCCCGTGCTCGGCGATCATGTCCCGCCGCAGCCGGATCAGGTCCTGCCGCTCCTCGGGCTTGTCCAACAGCAGGAACGCGTCGGTGCGGCCGATCGCCCTGACCGCCTCCAGGGTGAGGTGCTCGGGGTCGCCCGCGCCGATGCCGATGACGAGAAGGGTACGCATACCGGCGATTCTGCCCGGTCCGCCGCGCAGCACAAGGCTGACGGGGCGTCAGCGCGTGCGCCGGGTGTGCGCTGGGCCAAGAGACGGGGCCCGGCGGCAGCGGGCGGCGGGGTTGCGGCGCGGCGGCACGGGGGCGCGTGACGATCGGCGGACAGTGGCCCCGCACGCCGGTGCGGGGAGGAAGGGTGAGCCGTGAGCATGGATCGTCGTCGTTTCCTCGCCGCCGTCGGGGCTGCCGGTACGGGGGTGGTCGGTCTGGGAGCCGCGCCCGCGCGGGCGGCCGGAACGATCGGGGCGTTCCCCGCCCGGCAGCGCGGATGGCGGGCCGCGCCGCCCGACTGGCAGGCGCTGCGGGCCCGACTGGGCAGCCGGCTCGTGCTGCCCGACGATCCCGGCTACGGGACGGCGCGGCTGGGCTTCAACGAGCTGAACGACGGTCAACTGCCCGGCGCGGTCGCCAAGTGCCTCTCCGCCGACGACGTCCGGGCGTGCCTCGACGTGGCGCGCGGCCACGGCATCCCGATCGCCGCCCGCAGCGGCGGCCACAGCTACCTCGGCTACAGCATCCCCGACCGCGGCCTGGTGATCGACGTGCGCGGCATGGCCGGCGTCCGGGTCCGGCCCGACGGCACCGCCGAGGTCGGCGCCGGCGCCCGCCTGATCGAGGTGTACGCCGGCCTCGCCGCCGCCGGCCGCCTGCTGCCCGCCGGAAGCTGCCCCACCGTCGGCGTCGGCGGCCTCACCCTCGGCGGCGGCATCGGCGTCCTCGGCCGCAAGTACGGCCTGACCTGCGACCGCCTCGGCGCGGCCGAGGTCGTCACCGCCGACTCCTGCCTGCGCACCGCCTCGCCCGAACAGGACTGCGACCTGTACTGGGCGCTCCGCGGCGGCGGGGGCGGCAACTTCGGCATCACCACCCGGTTCGCCTTCGACACCGCGCCCGCACCCGACCTCACCGTCTTCGTCCTCGCCTTCCCCGCCGGCGCCGTCCCGCAGGTGCTCGGCGCCTGGCAGCAGTGGGTCGCCGCCGCGCCGTTCGAACTGTGGGCGTCCTGCCAGATCGCCGGCGGCACGCCGCCGAGCTGTCGGATCGTCGGCTGCTGGGTCGGCGACCCGGCCGGTGCGAACCAGCAGATCGACCGGCTGCTGCGGGCCGCCGCCACCACGCCCACCAGCCGCACCGTCGCGCCCAAGGACTACCTCGCCGCGATGAAGTTCATGGCGGGCTGCGCCAACGACACCATCGCCCAGTGCCACCCCACCTGGGAGGGCGGGCGGCTCACCCGCACCGGCTTCGTCGCGGTCTCGCGGATGTTCGGGCCCGGGCCGCTCGACCCGGCGAAGGTCACCGACCTGATGGACGGCCGCACCGGCGTCGACCTGCTCCTCGACTCGCTCGGCGGGGCGGTCGGCGAACTCGCCCCCGACGCCACCGCCTTCCCGCACCGCCACTCCCTCGCCAGCGCCCAGGTCTACGCCGGGGCGACCGCCGCCACCGCCCCGCAGGTCCGGGCGACCGTGGACGCCGTCCGCGACGGCCTCGCGGAACTCGGCGCACCCGGCGCGTACGTCAACTACATCGACGACACCCTCCCGGACTGGGGCCGCGCCTACTACGGCGACAACCTGCCCCGCCTTCAGCAGGTGGCCCGCCAGTACGACCCGGACGGGGTGTTCGCCTTCCCGCAGTCGGTGACCGCCGCCTGACGGCCCGGGCGGGAGCCGCGGGCGAGCGGGCGGCTCCCGCCGGGTCTTGCGGAGGGATAGGGGAGGACGGGGTGTTGGGCTTTCCCCGGTCGGATCTCGCGGGGCCGTGGGCGTTGGGTGCGGGTGGCTCCCGCCGGGCTCTGTGGAAGGGGGAGGAGAGGCCGGGGTGTTGATGCTCGCCATGCCCGGGGTCTCGCGGAGACGCGGTCGAGGGGGCGGCTCCCGCCGGGGACGGGGGTCAGGGGGTGTAGGTCATCTCGGGGTAGCGGGGGGAAGGGCCGTCGAGGAGGTGGTCGTTGTGGTTGCGGAGCCAGCGGTCGAAGAAGGAGGCGACGTAGGCGCGGGTGGCGGACTCGGCGCGGGTGGGCGGGACGGTGCCGAGTTCGGCTCGGAGTTGGTCGGGGGTGAGGGCGCCCTGGGCGGCGAGTCGGGGGAGGAGGGATTCGGCGTCGGTGTAGGAGCCGTGGCGGGAGCCCTCCAGGGTGACGTCGGCGTGCCAGCCGGTGCTGTGCCGCCAGAGGGCGTCCCAGCCGGGTTGGGCGTGGTGGTCGCCGGAGTCCTCGGAGCGGGTGCCCATCAGGAGGAAGGGCCGGTCGAGGCCGTCCTCGGCGAGGGTGGGGAGGAAGACGCCGGTGCCGTCCGGGCCGGGGAAGTGGAGCTGGCCGTCCAGGTCGACCCCGGCGGCGATCCGCGGGTCGTCGTGCATGGTCTGGAGCGCGGTGAAGCCGCCCGCCGAGTGGCCGGCCATGCCGACCCGGGTCAGGTCGAGCGCGCCGGACAGCCCGGCCGGCAGCCCGGGGGCGCCCGGGCAGGCCAGGCGGTCGAGCACGAAGCGGGTGTCTTCGACCCGGGCGGCCATCGACCTGCGGAGCACCGCGCCGATGTCCAGGTCGGGCCGGCCGAGCATGCCGGGCAGCACCGAGGTGGCCAGCCGCCCGTCCGGGAACGCGACTTCGGACGCCTCGTAGGTGTGGTCGATCGTCACCACCACGTAGCCGCGCGAGGCCAGGTCCTCCACCAGCGCGGTCCCCCAGGTGCGCGGGTCGCCGAGCCCCGCCGAGTACAGCACCACCGGTCGCGGCCCGCCGGGCAGCACCGGCGCGCCGGCCCGGGCGTGGGTGCGGACGCCCGACCAGCCGGTGCTGCCCGGCGTCACCCCGTAGTTGATCAGGCCGACGCCGTCCGGGCCGCCGAAGTGCGCGCCGGCGGCGGGTTCCATGTACGGGGCGCGCCCACCGGGGGCGGTGCGCACGGCCGGGTACCAGAAGCTGATCATCAGCTCGCGCGGCTGCCCGGCCGCCCACGGGTCCTGGCGGGACGGGTCGGTGAGCCGCAGCGAGGCCGTCCCGATCGCGTACGGCCCGGTCGGTTCGGGCAGCGCTGCCCGCGCCTGCTGCCCGCTGCCGGCGGTGGGCGCGGGCGCCGCCGTCGCCGTCACCGGCGCGCACAGCGGCGCGAGCGCCGCCGACGCCGCCAGCAGTGCCGCCGCCACGACCCGTCCCCGACTCCCCATCGGAATGCCTCCTCGTCCTCGACCGCCTCGACGAGCAGCACCGTACGGGCCCGAACGGGTCGGCGGCGTCATACCCCGGAGCCAAGTGGGCGGGTAGTACCGCGGTATGACACCCAATCAGGTGCCGTACGCCCCGGCAGGCGTGCGCGGTGGCGGGGAGCGCCGGACGCGCTCCCGTGCGCCGTTGGGGCGGCGGCCGCCGTGGACAGGATGCTCCGCAGCACCCCCGGAAGAGAGGCACCGCCGTGGCCAACGAGTTCCAGCGCACCAAGATGACCGCCATGTTCCAGGCGTTCGACGCCGACGCCAACGGCCACCTCGACCAGCACGACTTCCGGGCCCTCGCCGACCGATGGCACGCCGTGCCCCGGGTGGCCGCGGACCCGGAACTCGCCGTCCGGGTCGAACGCCTGATGCTCGGCTGGTGGGACCTGCTCTCGGCGGCCGCCGACGCCAACGGCGACGGCAGGGTCGACCTCGACGAACTGCTCGCCATGGTCGACCGGCTGCCCGAATTCCGCGACACCGTCACCGCGACCGCCGACACCGTCTTCGACGCCGTCGACGAGAACGGCGACGGCCGCATCTCCCGCACCGAACACCGCCACCTGGTCGACGTCTGGCACGGCCGACCCACCGAGACCGCCGACGTCTTCGACCGCCTCGACCAGGACGGCGACGGCTACCTCAGCCGCCCCGAGTTCCGCGAGCTCTGGGCCCAGTTCTGGATCAGCGCCGACCCCGCCGAACCCGGCAACCTGCTCTGCGGCCCGCTCCCGGTCTGAACGGGGAGCGGCAGAGGAAGTAGGTGGCGAGCGGGGCCATGCGGGCGGTGAAGGCCAGCCCGGCGTTCGGACGGCCGAGGGGGTGTCGAGCGGCCTGAACATGGGTGCTCACGCCCGGGGGCGGCGGGGCGGGTAGGCGGCGAGGACGGCTATGCGGCTGGTGGAGGGCACGGCGGCGCGAGCGGGCTGGGCGTGGGTGTTCACTGTCGGGACCGGCGGAGCAGGTAGGCGCCGGAGGCGGCCGCGAGGAGGGCCATGCAGGCGGTGAAGACCAGGCCGGCGTGGGGGAGGCCGAGAGGGGTGTCGAGGAGGCCGACGCCGATGACGGGGATGGAGATGCCGAAGTAGGCGACGACGAAGAGGGCGGAGAGGACGCCGCCGCGGTGGGCGGGCGGGGCGGCGGCGGCGACTTCGCCGACCGCGCCGCGCAGGGCCATGCCCTGGCCGGCGCCGCCGACCAGGGCGGCGAGCAGCAGCGGGGCGAGGGTGTGGGTGGAGAGGGAGACGGCGAGCAGGGCCAGGCCGAGGATCAGGACCAGGCAGCCGAGCGGGATGGCGCGTTGGGCGCCGAGGCGGGGAACCAGCAACTGGCCGACGGTGGAGGCGAAGAAGGCGGAGCAGACGATCAGGCCCACCGCGGCGTGGTTGTGCACGTCCAGGTCCTCGGCGAGGAACGCGGGAGTGACGGAGGTGAAGACGCCGAGCAGCGAGAAGCCGGCGAAGGCGGCGATGCCGGCCGGCACGAAGACCCCGCGGACCTCCGGCGGCAGCGAGGGGCGGCGCGGGCGGGCGGTGCGCAGCGGCGACGCGCCGGCGACGGTCTCGGCCAGCGCCCAGGTGATCGCGAAGGAGGCGGCGAGCAGCACCAGGTGCACGATGAAGGGCAGTTTCAGCGGGGCGGGCGCGTACTGCGCGAGCAGGCCGGCGAGCAGCGGTCCGCAGCCGAGGCCGCCCATGTTGGCGGCCGTCGCGACGAAGCCGGCCCGGGCACGGCGCTCGGGCGGGGCGAGTTCGAGGACGTACGCGGTGGCGGTTCCGGTGAACAGGCCGGCGGCGAAGCCGGAGAGCAGGCGGCCCGCGCACAGCCAGGCGAGGCCGTCCTCGGCGAGGAAGGCGACCGCGCTGGCCGCCGCGCAGGCCAGGCCGCAGAGCAGGACGGGTCGGCGTCCGACGGCGTCCGAGACGTTGCCGAACAGCAGGAGCACCCCGATGACGCCGAAGGCGTAGATCGCGTACACCACCGTCACCATCAGCTCGGAGAAGCCGAGTTGTTCCTGGTAGAGCCCGTACAGCGGGGTGGGCAGCGTGGTTCCCGCCATGCAGACGGCGAACGCGGCCGCCGCCCCCAGGTAGCCGCGGTGCTGACGATCGGTCATCCGCCCACCGTAGGCACCCCGGTGCGGCGCGGTGCGCCCCGGCGGGGCCGACTACGCCGGACGGGGCGCCCACGGTGGGCGGGGCGGCGGCCGGTCGGGCCCTCGACCGAACGGTCGGCGCCGGAACGTGCGTGCGGGGCGAGGGGGTTCGGTGAACATGACGTGGGAGATCGGTGGGGAGGGGTTTCGGCCAGGCCATCCGCGGGCTCCGGCGGGCGGCCAGGGTCGATGCCCGCGGCGGGTCGGATCGTCCGCGCCAGTGGCGCAAAGCGGCTCTTGCGGCAGTAGTCGACCGGCCAGCAGCATGCACTCTCGGTGATCACGGGCGCACCGTAGGTCGCCGCGCTGTGTGTCCTGTGTCGTGACCCGTGATCGAGACGAGGTAGCTGTGCGATCCACCCTCCAGGCCCCCCGGCCCCGTCGCAGACCCCGGCCCGCCCGGGCCGCCGCCGGAGCGCTCGCCCTCGTCCTGGCCGGGACCGCCGCGCCGGTGCTGCTGGCCGCCCCCGCGCACGCGGCCGGGCCGGCCGCGCCCGTCGCCTACGTGGCCAACGCCGGCCGGGGCACCGTGACGGCCGTCGACACCGCGACCCAGCAGGTCCGGCAGATCGCCGTGGGCGCCGACCCGGCGCGGGTCGCGGCCTCCGCCGACGGCCGCCACGTGTACGTCACCGACCACGCGGGCGGCTCCGTCTCGGTGATCGGCACCGACACCGGCGCCGTGCTGGGCGCCATCGCCACCGGCGGCGCCAGCCAGGCCGTCGCCGTCTCGCCCGACGGCGCGCGCCTGTACGTCGGCGACTGGGGCGGGCCGGGCCGGATCTCGGTGATCGACACCGCGGCCGGGACGGTCACCACCACCGTGCCGGTCGGCGCCACCGTCGAGGACGCCGCCGTCTCGCCCGACGGCGCCTCCCTCTACCTGACGCAGGCTCAGGGCGTCACCGTGGTCGACACGCTCACCAACACCGTCGCCGCCACCCTCGCGCTGCCCGGCTCGCCCCGGCAGGTCGCGTTCGCGCCCGACGGCAAGCACGCGTACGTCACCGAGTACGACGCCGGCGTCGTCGCCGTGATCGACACCGCCGCCCGCGCCGTCAGCGGCGAGATCGGCGTCTACGCGGGCGCGGACGGCGTGGCCGTCGCGCCCGACGGCGCGCACGCCTACGCCACCAGCGCGCTCGGCCCGACGGTCACCTCCGTCGACACCGCCACCGGACGGACCGCTGCCGTCGTCGAGACGCCCGACCAGCCCGGCGCGCTCGCCCTCACCCCCGACGGCGCGCAGCTGTGGGTCGCCAACCCGGTGAACGACTACCTGACGGTGGTCGACGTCGCCACCGCCGCCGTCACCGGCCACGTGCACGCCGGCGACCACCCCGTCGACGTCACCGTGGCAGCCCCCGCGCCCCCGGCCCCGCCCGCCCAGGCCGACCTCGCCGTCGCGCTGAACGCCGCCGCGGTGCCCGCGCTGCTCGGCGGCCGGATCGACTACACGCTGACCGTGACCAACCGGAGCACCACCACCACCGCCGCCGGCACGGTCAGCACCGCGATCACGCCGGGCGGCCTCACACCCACTCCGGTCGCCCCCGGCTGCACCGCGGCCCCCGGCAAGGTCACCTGCACCGTCACCGGCCTCGCCCCCGGCGCCACCGCGACCCGGACCTTCAGCCTCCCCGTCGCACTGCTCAGCCTCGGCACCGCCTACAAGGCCACCGCGACCCGCATCGCCGCCACCCCGGCGGATCCCAACCCGGCCAACGACAGCGCGAGCCGCGGCTGCACGGCACTGACCGCACTGATCATCAACTGCGGCTGACCGGCGACCACCGCGGCGCCTCCACCGAGCGGACGGCAGGCCCGGTCGAACGGGCCGTAGTGGGACATTGCTCACATAATGGGCCGTATGGCTGACAAAACGAGAGGTGCGGACCAGCCCCCCACGGTGTCGGTCCGCGGCCGCGACGTACGGATCCGGACGATCGCGTTCCTGCTGCTCGGCGTCCTCGCGATCTGGTTCATCGCCGTGAACACCGCGTCGGTGGAGATCCGGCTCTGGATCCCCACCGTGACGCTGCCGCTGTGGGTGGTGCTGCTGGTCACCCTGCTGGTCGGCGCCGCGCTCGGCTGGATGCTGGCGCGGCGCCGGGCCAGGCGGTAGGTCGGCCCTCGGGTCGCAGCGAGCCTCAGCGGCTCGCCGAGCCGGCCGACACCCAGGGCCGCACCGCCGGCCGGCTCCTGCGGGACGGGCAGCAGACCGCCGAGGACCCCGGGCCGCGCCCGGCGGCGTGGAGTCCGGCGTCAGCGGCACCGGCGGGTGGTGCGTCGAACGCGGCGACCGGGCTGCGCGGGTGTCGGTGTGGGAGGCGGCGGGCGGGGTAGCCGCCTGCGCACACCGGCCGGACGGGCTCGGCGTCGCCGGGTGACCGTGCGGGCGGTGTGCCTCGGGAGCTGTCCCGGGGCAGTTGCCGATCAGCCCAGGAGGAGATTCGTGTTCATCGCCGCTGACGACGGTCCCAACGTGTTCGCCGTGCTGGTCCCCGCGCTGATCGTCGTCGTCCTGATCATCGGCGCTTTCGTCTGGGGCAGCCGCCGGGTCGCCCGCCGCCGGGTCCCGCCGCCGCAGCCCGGACCGGCGAAGGATCGCGCGGAGTCGTGGAGCACCCCGGACGAGGAGCGGCCCCCGGAACGGGACCGCGGCGCCGGGGGCTGACCCCGGGTGCCGGGGCGACGCCCCGCCTGGCGGCCGCCAGGCGGGGCGTCGCGCCACAGGACCGAGGCGCGGAGGGCCGAAAACTCCCGCCGCCGGGAGAGGCTCGGCCGGGCCGAGCAGGGCCACTCGCGACAGCGCACTGCCGGGCCTGGCCGGCCGGTGCCACCCGCAGGCGCTGCATCGGATGCGCTGGGCCGACACCATGCTGACCGCGAGCCGAACGCACCGACCGTCCGCGGAGGGGCGGACCGTCAGTTGGCCGCGGCGAGCCAGTCGCGGTAGCGGGTGGTGGCCAGGCGGGCGCCGGGGCCCGGGGTGAGGACGTCGCCGGGGACGGCGGCGAACAGGCCGGCCCGGTCGTCGACCAGGACGGGGCGGCGGTCGCCGCGGGCGGCCAGGGTGAGGCGGCCGATCTCGTCGAGGGTGAACCGGTCGGGGCCGGCGACGTCCAGGATCCCGTCGAGCGGCGCGCCGGTGGCCACGTCGGCGAGGGCGGCGACCACGTCGGCGCTGGCGATCGGCTGGATCGGCGTCGCGGGCAGGCGCACGGCGCTGTCGTCCGAGGTCCAGGACATGGTCGGTTCCATGAACTCGAAGAACTGGGTGGCGCGGACGATCGAGTACGGCGTCGGGCCGCCGCGCAGCAGCTCCTCCTGGAGCGACTTGGCGCGGTAGTAGTCGAGTTCGGGGACCAGGTCGACGCCGACGATGGAGAGCGCGACCTGGTGGCGGACGCCGGCCCGCTCGCCCGCGGTCAGCAGGTTGCCCACCGTGGTGCGGAAGAAGGCGATGGACTGCTCGTCGAAGGTGGGGGAGTTGGTCGCGTTGACGACGGTCTCCGCGCCGGCGAGCGCCCGGTCCAGGCCGGCCCCGGTGAGCAGGTCGACGCCGGAGGAGAGCGAGGCGGTGGTCACGTCGTGGCCGCGGGCGGTCAGCTCGGCGGCGAGCTGGGATCCGATGAGGCCGGTGCCGATGACGGTGGTCTTCATGGTGTGCCTTCCTTCGTCAGCCGGGCGCGAGCACCCGGCTCAAACTCGGACATCTTCTGTCCGAGATACTACTCGGATATCCTGTGTCCGAGTCAAATGGAGGCGCGATGAAGTTGTCGGGTGGCGTGGAGTGGGCGCTGCACTGCTGTGTGGTGCTGACCGCGGCGGCGGAGCCGGTGCCGGCCGCCCGGCTGGCGACCCTGCACGACGTGTCGCCGAGCTACCTGGCGAAGCAGCTCCAGGCGCTGTCCCGCGCGGGCCTGGTGCACTCGGTGCAGGGCAAGACCGGCGGCTACGTGCTCACCCGGAAGCCCGCCGAGATATCCGTGCTGGACGTGGTGCAGGCCGTCGACGGCGCGAGCCCCGCCTTCGTCTGCACCGAGATCCGGCAGCGCGGCCCGCTCGGCACTCCGCCCGAGCAGTGCACCAGGCCGTGCCCCATCTCCCGCGCGATGGGCGCCGCCGACGCGGCCTGGCGCGCCTCGCTGGCCGCCGTCACCATCGCCGACCTCGCCGCCTCCGTGGAGACGGACAGCGGCCCCGAGGCGCTGCCGACCGTCGGCGCCTGGCTGGCCCGCGACCGCGACTGAGCGGCGCCCGGGTCGGAAGTCGATGCCGTAGGCGTCGCGGACCCGGAACCACTTCTCGGACCCTCGGCCCGTCGAACACCCTGTCGTCCTGTGCGGGCCCGGCTCGCGCAGACGGCGTCCTGGCCGGTTGGGATGCGACGGCCAGAACATCGTCTGCTGCTGCGAAGTGAGTGTTCTTCGGCGTCCCGAGCGATCGGTGCGGGAAGTGCCGGTGCCGGGCCCGATGCCGCCGTGTCTACTTCGGGGTGGGCCGTTCGGCGGTGCGCCGCAGGACGGCGACGGCGGTCACGGTGGCCAGCAGGGCGAGGATCGCGCCGCCCTGGCGGAGCAGGTCGTGGGCATCGGCGTGGGCGCTGCGGTAGAGGGGCGCGGCGACGGGCACGGTCCACGGCAGCACGGCGAGGGCGACGCCGGCTGCGCGAAGGCGGTCGGCGCCGGGGCGGGTGAGGTGCCGCAGACAGCTGAGCGCGATGACCAGCGCGGGCCAGGCGGCGACGGCATAGAACAGCAGCACGAAGGTGGGCGCGAAAATGACCTGGTCGTAGTCGTCGTGCCAGGTGCCGATCCACAGGATGGCGGTGGCGCTCATCGGCAGGGCGACGGCCACGGCGGTGGCGACCAGGCGGGAGCGGTCGCGGCGGGTGAGTTCCACGGCGTCCGGTGGTGCGAGGAGCACCAGGACGCCGCAGGCGGCCCACAGCCAGACCAGGTAGGGGGCGAGGGACGAGCCGAAGTGGAACGAGGCCACGACCGCGAAGCCGCACCGAAGCACAAGGCCGACCAGGACGAGCGCCCGGGCCGCCGTCCAGCGGCCGGCGCCGGCGCACAGCAGCCCCAGGACCCAGGGTGCGGCCCGGGCCGCGTCCCACGCGGCCGGTCCGACACCGGAGTGCGGCTGGTGCAGGAGCAGCGCGGTCAGCAGGTGGACCGCACTGAGGGCCGCGCCGCCGGCCAGGAGGAAGGGCGCGGCGCCGGCGAGGATCCGTCCGGCCGGGTCGCTCGAACCGAGCCCGGTGCGCAGCCGGAGGGCGTGTGCCGCCAGTACGGCCCATTCGCGCAGGGCGGTGCGGCGGTCGGCGTGCTGGACGGCCTCGGCGAGGGCGTCGACGATCTCGTCGCCGTGGGCGGCCCGGTAGCCGGGCGGGTAGAGGCCGCGCAGCGGGAGGCGGCGGACCAGGCGGAGAGACGACTCGGTCATGCCGTTCCCCCGATCACCCGGAGGACCGGGCGGAGGGCGCCGAGTGCGAGCCGACGTTCGGCCTCGGCGGCGTCGGCGCGCAATCGGCGCGTCTCCTCGGCGAGCGTGTCCCGCCCTTGGTCGGTCAGGGCGAAGGTGCGGCGCAGCCTCCCGTTCACGACCTCCTCGCTGTCGACTCGGACGAGCCCTTCCTGGAGCAGCCGGTCGAGGGCCGTGTACAGGGTGCCGGTGAGCATCTTGGTGCGGCCCCCGGTGATCGCCAGGACTTCCTGGACGATGGCGTAGCCGTGCCGGGGCGCGTCGGCCAGTGCGGTGAGCACGAGCCTCGTCGGCTGGTGCAATTGACGGTCTGTCATGTGGCGACTATAGATCAACCATTTAGATATGTCGATGACTTAGCTATGGCGGCCCCCGAGCCCGGGACCGACAGCTGGTGCTGCCCGCCGACCGGGTCGGCTCGATCCGGCTGCACGAGCTGCGGGACCGGGCCAGTTGTCATGGTGAAGTCCTGCACAAGAACCGGCACTTCCACCTTGCGGCCACCGTGCAGCAGCCGGACGGCAGCACCGAGCTCGTCAGGTCGAGATTGGATCGGTGACGATGGGAGAGACTTGGCCCGTGAACCTGGACCGCCGCCCCCTGGGCCTTGCCTTTTCCGAGCCTGCCGCCGACAGCCCGCTCCCGGCCGCCGAGCTCCCGCACCCACCGCTCGCCGAACGACCGCCCTTCCTGGAGCCGGACACCACCACCCCGCCCACCGCCTCCGCTCCGCCGGCCGCCAGGCGCCCGCTCGGCCACGGCCCCCGAACCTCGCAGGCCTGACGGGACCCCAGGTGGGTTCGCCGACCGCGCCGCCGCGCGACTTGACGCGGGGCGAGCCGGCCGGCGGCCCGCACGGGGAGCAGGTCAGCGCCGGTGGCGGGGTGCGTGGTGGTGGATCCGGTCCACCGGCGCGAGTCGGCGGGCGCCGCGATGACGCCCGCTCGGTCCATTGGCCACCTCGACGGCGGCCACCGCGACCAGCACCACCAGACCAAGCAGCAGCAAGAGCATCATGCGGAGCCTCCAACTCGTCGGAACGGCCAGGTTCGTGACGCACCGCCTGCCCCCGATCAACGAGCCGACACCCGCATTCACCCCCGGCGCGTCGAGTCCGGGCCCGTGCTTCGGGGCGGGGGAGATCGCAGGAGTGCCTTCCGGAGCGCCGGGGTAGCCGAGGCACCGTCAGCGAGACGCACGCGAGGTGGAGGCAGTTGTGAGCAGTGGACTGTGGGGCTACGAGGGCGCCGAGGGCTACGCGGTGGGCACCGACCTGACGGGGTACCGGGTGGAGGCGACTGATGGCCACATCGGCAAGGTCGACCGGCACACCGACCTGGTCGACTCCTCGCACATCGTGGTGGACACCGGCCCGTGGATCTTCGGCCGCGAGGTCCTGCTCCCGGCCGGGACCATCGCCCGGGTCGACGCGGCCGAGGAGACGGTGTGGGTCGACCGCACCAGGGACGAAGTGAAGAACTCCCCCGAGTTCGACAAGGACAAGCACACCGACGACCCGGAGTACCGCCGGCAGGTCAGCGACTACTACACCGACGGCTACACCGGCGACGGCAAACTCTGACCCACCTCGTACGGGCCGCCCGGCTCACCTGCACGGCGACGGTGTCAGCGGATACGGCCGCCTTCGGCGACCAGCCATTCGCCGGTTTCCCAGTCGGACGGGCCGTTCTCGATCCGGTAGCACAGGTCGAATCGGATCCCCAGACCCGGCCAAGGACTGACGACTGGTACGACGCGGAAAACCTCCTCAAGGTCGGGGAACGTCATACCTTCGGGCTCAGGAAACATCTGCTCCAGTTCGGCGCGGGTCAGGTCGGTCCAGAGCGCGAACTGCCACTGCGTCCGGGTCACCCACTGGTCGTAGACCAGCTCGAACCTGGGCTCGCGGCCGACGACGAAGTCACTGATGCCGCTGAGGAACTCATCCGATGCCGATGGAAGGACGAACGGCCAGTCCTCGCCGGTGGGATAGCGGTACATGGTGGATGTCGAGGCGAGTGCGGTCGTGAGGTCCCGCCACTGCTCGGGTGAGGTCGCACAGGCGGGCACGTTCACGCCCGTGTGATCGACGCGCCGGACGTGCCCGGCGATGCGGCGAGCCAGGTCCGCCATCTCGACCAGGGCTGACGTGGATGCCTCGGACGCGTCAGCGCCACCCCGCACACCGATGGAGTGACGTGCGTCGAAGGCGACTTCGGGCGCACGCACATCGGCCAGCTGAAAGATCGTCACCGGACGGGCATCGACAGGCTGCGGCGGGGTGAGGGTCAGGCGGTCACCCAGCCTGTCCGCCGCGCCCACGGTGAAGTCGGCGTACGCCACGTCGGCGAACATCGAGTGCAGCACGTCGAGGAAGCTGTGCGATCCCGCTGAGTTGGGCAGAAGGAACGTGATCTCGGACAGGCGATCCATGCGCCCGACCGTAGCCGAATGCGCGTGATTACCAGGGGTGATCACCAAGTCCTGCCTGGCGGCCCGTGGCCCCGGAAAAGATGCGCCGCCGCACAGGCGGAGGTACGAAGGGCCCGCGGACGGCGTACCCCGGAGCGGTAGCGACGTCCGTCGCCCCACCACCGCACGCCCACGCCGAGGAGAGGACACCGGGATGTTCGAGGAACGACGGGCCCGCCGCCAGGCCAACCGCGCTTTCGACCACGGCGAGGGGGTCACCCGCTACCGGATGCAGCAGAAGGTCCTCGCGATCGGCGACGACTACTGGATCGACAACGAGGACGGCGACCACGTCTACAAGGTCGACGGCAAGGCCCTGCGGATGCGCAAGACCTTCCACATCGAGGACCGCAGCGGACGGCGCGTCGCCACCGTGCAGAGCCGCCCGCTGCGGATCAAGGACTCGATGGAGATCGAGGACGCCGACGGCAAGCGCATCGCCATGGTGAAGAAGGCCCTGATCAGCCCGATCCACGACCGCTGGCTGATCAAGCAGGAGGACGGCCCCGAGCTCACCCTGCACGGCAACATCCTCGACCACGAGTACACCATCGAAGACGACGGCACCAAGATCGCCGAGGTTTCGAAAAAGTGGTTCCGTCTCCGCGACACCTACGGCCTGGACATCGGCCCGGACGCCGACCACGCCACCGTCCTGGCGGCGGCGATCGCAATCGACGCGATGTCCCACCCCGGAGATTGACAGCCGAACACGGGGTGTTGCGGATCAGTGCGGCCGGCGGCGGACCCGGGCCGCCAGCGCGAGGAGGGCGGCGGCCAGGGCGGTGGCGGCGAGGAAGAGGAGCCAGTTGCGGAGGTAGGGGAGCGGCAGCAGCGTCGGGTTGCCGCGGTCGTCGCCCGAACGGAGGACCGCCGGGACCGCCACGGTGCTCACCGCCGCCGCGACCAGCAGCCACCCGCGCAGCAGCGGACGGCGGACGGCGGCCGCGCCGACGGCGCAGACCAGCGGGAGCCACAGGCCGTCGTGGACCACCACCAGCCCGGCCGCCCAGAGCAGCACGGGCAGCGGCTCGGTGACGTACGGGTCGGTGAGCAGGCCGACCAGGCCGCAGCCGAGCAGGGCCAGGCCGCCGAGGGCCAGGGTGACGCGGACGACGCGCATGTCAGGGGTTCTCGATTCGGGTGGTCCGTCGGGTCGGTGGTGGGCCGAGGCGGTTCGGCCGTCAAGGGGTGTCAACGGGCGGGGCGGGTGGTTGCGCGGGTCAGGTGGCCTCGATGCGGGCGACCCATTTGGTCTGCAGGACACCGGGGCGGTTCGGGGCGATGATGCGGGCCGGGAAGCCGTGATCGGCCGTCAGCTGCCCTCCGTCCAGGGCGAGGGCGAGCAGGGTGAGCGGATCGTCGGCGTAGGCGGCGGGCATCTCGGTGACGCGGTACGGGCCCGCCGTCTCCAGGGAGGTGATCCGGACCGCGGTGCCCGGCGGGATTCCGGCGCGGCGCAGCAGGGTCGAGAGCCGTACGCCCGTCCAGCGGGCGTCCGCGCTCCAGCCCTCGACGCAGGCGATCGGCAGGTGGGCGGTGGTCTGCGGGAGGGCGCGGAGTTCGGCCAGGCCGATCCGGTAGGGGCTCGGCCCGGTGACGGCCAGGTGCCAGTCGGCGGGGACGGCGGTGGTGCCGGCCTGGGCGGCGGTGCGGTTCACCGGAAGGGGGTCGCCGCCGCTGCCCGGGCGGCGGGGTGCGAACAGGTCGAGCGGCCGCAGCGGGCCGACGGACTGGCCCGCGGTGGTGAGGGTGACCGCGCCGACGGCGGCCGCCACCCCCGCCAGCAGGGCCCGGCGCTCGGCGAGCCGGACGGACCTGACGCGCCGCCAGTGCGCCGCGATCACCGGGGCCTTGACGGCCAGGTGCAGCAGCAGCGCCCCGGTCGCCGTCCAGCCCACCCAGTAGTGGGTCTGCCGGAACGGGAACGGCCACGGGTACCACTGGAGCGTGTTGAGCAGGCCGGTGAACAGCTCCAGCAGCACGGCGGCGACCAGCACGGCGATCGACAGCCGTTCCAGGGCGTGCCGCACGCTGCGGGCGGGCGGCCACTCGAAGAGCCGCGGGTACACCGTCCACAGCTTGGCGCCCGTCAACGGGATCGCGGCCAGGCCGCTGATCACGTGCAGGCCCTGGGTGACCCGGTAGCCGGAGACCGGCCGCGCGGGCAGCCGGCCCGCCAGCCAGGACGGCGGGTCCTGCAGCAGGTGGCTGATCAGACCGGTCGCGAAGCACAGCAGCAGCGCCGCGCCGAGCCAGCGGCCCAGCACCACCGCGGTGCGCGGCTCGTGCGCGGCCGAGCGGAACGCGCCGGGGCGGAACGGGCCGCGCCGCAGCGCCTCCGGCGGGGCGGGCAGCGGCGGGTCGAAGCGCCGCGCGGCGGGGGAGGGTTCGGAGTCCACGCTGCCATCGAAGCGTGTCCGGCCGCCGCGAGCGCGCTTCGACGTGCTTACGGAATCCGAACGGCGCGACCGGCCCCACTGCCCGGCGGCGAGTGCCGACGGTGCGTCGGGCACTCGTGGCCGGGCGGGCGCTGACGGTGCGTCGGTCGGCGCAGTGGTTACGGAACGCGGACGGCGCGCCCCGCTGCCGCCGGGCGGGGCGGCTTCGGTGCGAAGGTGGGGCGGTGACCGCACGCCCCGTCCTGTTCTGCACCCTGGCCGTCCTCGCGCTGGCCGGGTGCCTCGCGCTGACCGTCACCGTCGGCGGCACCCTCGGCAACCGGGCGCCGCTGTACGGCTGGTACGCCGCCGACGCGGCCCTGTTCGCGGTGGCGCTGCTCCTGCTGCGCCGGGTGCCGCCGCGGCTGGTGCCGCGCATGGTGCTGGCGGGCGGCGTGCTGGTGGCCGCGGCCGGGCTGCTCGCCCCGCCCCGGACCAGCGACGACGCCTACCGGTACGGCTGGGACGGGCGGGTGCAGGCGGCGGGCGTCTCCCCGTACGCCCACCCGCCGCAGGACCCGGCGCTGGTGCGGCTGCGCGACCCCGGCCGGTTCCCGGTCGGCGACGGCTGCGACGGGTGGGACGAGCGGCGCACCGCCGACGGGGCCTGCACCCGGATCAACCGGCCCGCCGTGCACACCGTCTACCCGCCGCTGGCGGAGGTCTGGTTCCTCGCCCAGCACCCGTTCGGCGACCGGGTCCGGGTCGCCCAGGCCTTCGGGGCGGCGCTGGCGCTGGCCACCGCCGGGGTGCTGCTCGCCGTCACCGGCGGGCGGCGGCGGGCCGCGCTCTGGGCGTGGTGCCCGGGCGTCGCGGTGTGGGCGGTCAACGACGCGCACGTGGACACCCTGGGGGTGCTGCTGACGGTCGCCGGTCTCGGGTGGGCGGCCCGCGGCCGGGCGGCGGCCGGGGGCGCGGCGCTGGGCGCGGCCACCGCGGTGAAGCTGCTCCCCGCGCTCGCCCTGCCCGGCGCGCTCTCCGGGCTGCTGGCCCGCCGCCCGACCCGCCGCGACCTGGTGCTGTGTGCGGCGGCGCTCGGGGTCTTCGTCCTCTCCTATCTGCCGTACGTGGCGGCGTCCGGGGCCGGGGTGCTCGGCTACCTGCCCGGGTACCTGCACGAGGAGGGCTACCAGCAGGGCAACCTGGGGCGGTTCGGCCTGCTGCGGCTGGTGCTGCCCGACCCGCTGGTGCCCTGGGCCGCGGCCCTGGTGCTGGCCGCGCTGGTGCTGCGGGTGCTGCGCCGGGGCGACCCGCGACGCCCCTGGCGGGGCGCCCTGCTGGTGACCGGCGGCGCCCTGCTGCTGATCGGCCCCGAGTACCCGTGGTACGGGCTGCTGGTGGTGGCGCTGGCCGCCCTGGACGGCCGGTGGGAGTGGCTGACGGTGCCCGCCGCCGGGCAGCTGCTGTACCTGGCAGGCGGCAGCGAAGTGCAGCAACTCGCCTACGGGGCGGCGCTGCTGACCGTCCTGGCGGTGGCCGCGCGGCGCTCGCTGCCGCTCCGCGCACAGATGACGGAAGTCTGACGGCGCACCCACGCCCCTGGCCAACGGCGGCCCCGCCTGGTCGAATCACCCCGTGGACGACGACAACGACGAGAGACGCGGCGCGCCCGTGGGCCGGCGGGTGGTGCTCGGCCTGCTCGGCCTCGGCGCGGCCGGCGTGGCCGCCGGGCCCTGGCTGCAACGCGCCCAGGACGCCGTGGCAGGCAGCGACCCGACCGGCCTGACCGGGCTGCTCCCCGGCGGCGGCTTCCGCTACTACTCGGTGACCTCCTCGGTGCCCGAACGCGGCGAGCACGACTACACCCTCACCGTCGACGGCCTGGTCGACCGCCCCGCCACGCTGCGCCTCGCCGACCTGCGCGCCCTCCCGCAGCGCCGACTCGTCCACGACGTCCAGTGCGTGACCGGCTGGCGGGTCCCCGCCACCCCGTTCGAAGGCGTCCCGCTGTCCGCGCTGCTGGACGCCGCCGGAGTGCGGCCGGAGGGCCGCGCGGTCAGCTTCGGCTGCTTCGACGGCGCGTACACCGAGAGCCTCACGCTCGAACAGGCCCGCCGTGAGGACGTCCTGGTGGCGCTGCGCATGCAGGACAACCCGATCGGCCACGCGCACGGCGGACCCGTCCGCCTGTACGTCGCCCCCATGTACTTCTACAAGTCCGCGAAATGGCTCTCCTCGATCACCGTCACCGACACCGTCCGCCCCGGCTACTGGGAACGGCTCGGCTACGACGTGGACGCCTGGGTCGGACGCTCGAACGGACGCGACGATGCCCCGACCAGCTGACCGCCGCCCCCGCTTCACCCCCGCCCAGCGCTGGGCCCACCGGGCCACCGCCACCCTGATGCTGGCCTGCCTGGCCACCGCCGCCTGCCTCTACCTGCCCGCGCTCTCCCAGCTCGTCGGCCGCCGGCGCCTGGTGGCCGGCCTGCACGAATGGTGCGGCGTGCTGCTGCCCGTACCGCTGCTGCTCTCCCTGGCCTCCCGGGCGATGCGCCGTGACACCCGCCGCCTCGGCCGCTTCACCGCCGCCGACCGGGGCTGGCTGCGCGCCGTCCGCCACCGCCTCCCGCACCGGCCCGCCGGCAAGTTCAACGCCGGGCAGAAGCTGTACGCGCAGTGGACGCTCGGCGCGATGCTGGTGATGCTCGGCACCGGCCTGCTGATGTGGCTCACCCACTTCGCCCCCGCCCAGTGGCGCACCGGCGCGACCTTCGTCCACGACTGGTTCGCGCTCGCCGTCGCCGTGGTGACGATCGGTCACCTGCGGATGGCCTACCAGGACCGTGAAGCGCGGCGCGGCATGCGCACCGGGTCGGTGGACCGGGAGTGGGCGCAGCGCGAACACCCGCAGTGGAGCGAAGTCGACTGACGGTACGTCAGGGGCGGCGCAGTGACAGGAAGACACGGCCGTGCGAGGTCCACCGGTCGGCCTCCGCCAGGCCGGCCGCCCGGGCGTGGCGCGCCGTCGCGTCCGCCCCACAACGGGCCCACCGGAACGGCGGGCCCGCGCCGTCCGGGTCCTCCACCCGGACGGTGACGACCTCGTCCACCGGCTCCGCGGCGACCTCCACCAGCGCCAGCCCGCCCGGCGCGAGCAGCGCCGCCGCGCGGCCCAGCAGGGCGGCCGGGTCGCCGCCGATCCCGAGGTTGCCGTCGGCCAGCAGCACGGCGCCCCAGCGGCCCTCGGCGGGCAGCCGGTCGAACACCGAGCGGCGCAGGGCGAGACCGCCCAGGCCCGCGGTGCGGTCCACCGAGGCCGCGCAGATGTCCACCCCGAGCGCGGGCACGCCCGCCTCCAGCAGCGCGGCCACCAGGCGGCCCGGCCCGCACCCCAGGTCGAGCACCGGAGCGGCCAGGCCCAGGCAGCGCAGCACCAGTCCGTGATCCGCGCCCGCCGCGGGGCCGCACCACCGGTCCACCTCCAGCACCACCCGCGAGCCGTCGCCCCGCCGCAACCACAACGGCCCCCGCCCGGCCCGCACCGCCCGCCCGAACGGATCGTCCACCCACGGCACCGCGGCATGCTCGGCAGTCGGGAGGTCGTCCCCCCGCGGCGGCGTGGACGCCTTCGTCACGGCGTTCACGAGGTCGGCTCCGGGTGGGGAGGTGAGAGAGGGGGGACGGGGTGGGGTTCGAGGGTGCGGAGGTGGTGGAGGCGGGTGGCGAAGCGGGTGGCGGGGGAGTGGGCGGCGACCCGGGTGGCGTCGGCGGGGTGGTCGACGTCCAGGAGGCGGGGGAGGTGGCGGACCGTCAGGTCGTGGGTGCGCAGGCGGTCCAGGACGGCGCGGCCGGTCTCCGGGGTGGACATCGGGACGTCGTGCAGCAGGGCAGCGGCCAGCGGGGCGCTCGGGCGGGCCAGGCCGAGCGCCCAGAAGCCGCCGTCCTCGGCCGGGCCGAACCACGCGTCCACCCCGGCCCGCTCGGTCGCGGAGAGCGGGGCGGCGAGCACGGCCGGGTCGAGCTGCGGGGTGTCCATGCCGACCAGTAGCGCGGGGGCGTCCGGGGCCAGTCGCGCGGCGTGGGCGAAGGCGGCGGCGAGCCGGCGGTCCAGGCCGCCCGCGCACTGCGGGACCACCTCCCAGCCGAGTGGCAGCCACCTGCCCGGGGCGCCGTCGAGGACCAGCAGCCGCCGCCCGGCCGGGACCTGGTCGAGGGCGGCGAGGGTGTCGGCGAGCGCGGCCTCCGCCAGCTCGGCGGCCTGTTCGGGCGTGAACGGCGGGGTCAGCCGGGTCTTCACCCGGCCGGGGACGGGCGACTTGGCGATCACCAGCAGGGTGGGCGGCGGGGCGGCCAGCACCGCCCGCATGTCGCGGACCGCCTGCCGGGTGCCGCGCACCGTGCCGGTCACCTTGGAGCGGCCCGCGCGCGGCCGGTAGTCCACCGGCGTCTCGGCGATCCGCAGGCCCGCCGCCGCCGCGGAGAGCACCATCTCCAGCGGATAGCCGGACCGCCGGTCGCCCAGGCCCAGTGCGAGCAGCCGGCTCCGCCGTGCGGCGCGCATCGGCCCCAGGTCGTGCAGCGGGGCACCCGTCTGCGCGCGCAGCCGCCGCGCCAGCACCAGGTTCGCCAGCCGGGCGTGCGGCGGCCACGCCCCGAACGCGGTCGGCCGCCGCCGGCCCAGCACCAGGTCCGCCGTCCCCGCCGCGACGGGGGCCACCACCCGCGGCAGCTGCGCCGGGTCCAACGAGCCGTCACAGTCCAGGAAGCACACGTACTCGGCGTCGGCCGCGAGCAGCCCGGCATGGCAGGCCGCGCCGAACCCGCGGCGGGGCTCGGTCACCACGGTCGCGCCCAGTTCGGCGGCGATCCGCGCCGAGCCGTCCCGCGAACCGTTGTCGACCACGATCGCCCGCCAGCCGGCCGGCACCCGGCCCAGCACCCAGGGCAGCGCCTGCGCCTCGTCCAGGCAGGGCAGGACCACGTCAACCGAGGACTGGAGAGGGGAGGGGGACGGGAACGGGAGGGGGACGAGGACGGGAGAGGGAGCGGGAGGTGGGACGGGACAGGCAACCGGGGCGGGGGCTGTGGAGGAGTCACGACGGCCACGCTAGTCACGGCCGGGGCCGTCGCGGCCGAGCCGCGCCCTTACGGAAGTCGGACGTCCGCCCGCGCCGGCGCCGGGGATCTTACGGAACGCGAACGGCGGCCCCGGCCCGGCCGTCCGGTGGCGCGGGCCTCGTATTCTCGGGCGGGTGAACCACAGCCCCGCCACCGCCGAACCGCCGGAGCCCGCCCGGATCCTGGTCGTCGACGACGATCCCACCGTCGGCGAGGTGGTGGCCGGCTACCTGACCCGGGCCGGCCACCGGGTCGACCGGGCCGAGGACGGCCGGCGCGGGCTCGACCTGGCCGAACGGGACCGCCCGGACCTGCTGGTGCTCGACCTGATGCTGCCCGGGCTGGACGGCCTGGAGGTGCTGCGCCGGCTGCGCGCGCTGCCCGACCGGGCCGATCTGCCGGTGGTGCTGCTCACCGCCAGGGGCGACGAGGCCGACCGCATCCTCGGGCTGGAACTGGGCGCCGACGACTACGTCACCAAGCCGTTCAGCCCGCGAGAACTGGTGCTGCGGGTCCAGTCGGTCCTGCGCCGGGCCCGCGCCGCCGGACCGGCCGGCGGCCCGGCGCCCGCCGCCGAGCCGCTGCGCTCCGGCGACCTGGCCCTCGACCCCCGGGCCCGTCGGGCCCACCGCGACGGCCGTGAACTCGCGCTCACCAGCCGGGAGTTCGACCTGCTGGCGTTCCTGCTGCGGCACCCCGGGACGGTGTTCTCCCGGCAGGAGCTGATGCAGCGGGTGTGGGGCTGGGACTTCGGAGACCTGTCCACCGTCACCGTCCACGTCCGCCGGCTGCGCGAGAAGATCGAGGACGACCCGGGCGCGCCCCGGCTGATCAGCACCGTCTGGGGCGTCGGCTACCGCTACGACCCGGCCAGGCCGCCGCAGGGCGGTGCGGCGTGAAGGACCTGCTGCTGATCGCCCTGTTCGCCGCGCTCGGCGCCGCCGCCGCGGGACTGCTCGGGCTGGCCGTGCTGCGCCTGCTCCGTGGGCGCTCGCTGGCGCTGACGCTGTTCGCGGTGGCCGTGGTGAGCGTGCTCGCGGTGACCTCCGGGACCTTCGCGGTGGCGCAGGCGATGTTCCTGTCCCGCCACGACCTCGGGGTGGTGGTCACCGTCCTGGGCATGGCGTCGGTGGTGGCGCTGCTGACCGCCGCGCTGCTCGGCCGGCAGGTCGCGGCGGGCAGCCGGGCGCTGGCCCGGGCGGCCCGCACCGTCGGCGGGGACGGCGGCTTCACCCCGCCGGACCGGCCGCTGGCCCGGGAGCTCGCCGCGGTCAGCGCGGAGCTCGCCGCGACCAGTGCCCGGCTGGCGGAATCCCGGTCGCGAGAGCGGGCGCTGGACGCGTCCCGGCGCGAGCTGATCGCCTGGATCTCGCACGACCTGCGGACCCCGCTGGCCGGCCTGCGGGCGATGGCCGAGGCGCTGGAGGACGGCGTCGCCGAGCAGCCCGAACGCTACCTGGGCCGGATCCGCACCGAGGTGGAGCGGCTCACCGGCATGGTCGACGACCTGTTCGAGCTCTCCCGGATCCAGGCCGGGGCGCTCTCCCTCTCGCTGTCCAGGGTCTCGCTGCTCGACCTGGTCGACGACGCGCTGGCCGGCGCCCACCCGCTGGCCCGGCAGCGCGGCGTCCGGCTGGAGGGGCAGCAGGTCGCCGCGGACCCGGTCGAGGCCGACCCGCGCGAGATCACCCGGGTGATCGGCAACCTGCTGGTCAACGCGATCCGCGCCACCCCGCAGGACGGCGTGGTCGCGGTCTCCGCCCGCCGGGAGGCCGACACGGTGGTGCTCGCGGTCACCGACGGCTGCGGCGGCATCCCCGAACCCGACCTGCCCCGGGTCTTCGAGACCGGCTGGCGCGGCACCCCCGCCCGCACCCCCCGGGTGCCCGCCCCCGGAGCGCCCGACACCGTCGACAACGGCGCCGGCCTCGGCCTCGCCATCGTCCGCGGCATCGTCGAGGCGCACGAGGGCCGGGCCCGGGTCCGCAAAGTCGACGGCGGCTGCTGCTTCGAGATCAGCCTGCCCGCGGCCCGCCGCTGACCGTTCGCGGCGGGCCGCGGCCGACGGGCCGTCAGCCGCGCAGCGGCGTGGTCGCGAACTCGGTCAGTCCGGCCCGGAAGGACACCTGCGGGCGCCAGTCGAGTTCGGCCCGGATCCGGGCGGAGTCGGCCGTCACGTGCCGGACGTCGCCGAGCCGGTACTCGCCGGTCACCACCGGGTCCGGGCCGCCGAACGCGGTGGCGAGGGCCGCGGCCATCGCGCCCACGGTGCGGACCTCGCCGCTGCCCACGTTGTAGGCCCGCGCGCTGCCCGGAGCGCGGTCGGGCAGCGCGCGGAGCGCGGCGGCGTTGGCGGCGGCGACGTCCGAGACGTGCACGAAGTCGCGGCGCTGCCCGCCGTCCTCGAACACCCGGGGCGCCTCGCCGCGGGCCAGGGCCGAGCGGAACAGCGAGGCGACGCCCGCGTAGGGGGTGTCGCGCGGCATGCCAGGGCCGTACACGTTGTGGTAACGGAGCGTCAGGACCCGGCCGCCGCAGGCGCGGGCCCAGGCGGCGGCCAGGTGTTCCTGGGCCAGTTTGGTCGCCGCGTAGACGTTGCGCGGATCGGCGGGGGCGTCCTCGGCGACCAGCCCCGGCAGCAGCGGCTCGCCGCACCGCGGGCACGGCGGTTCGAACCGGCCCGCGTCCAGCTCCCGCGGCAGCCGCGGTCCGGGCGCGACCGGCCCGTGGGCGCCGCAGCGGTAGGCGCCCTCGCCATACACCACCATCGACCCGGCCAGCACCAGGTCCCGGACGCCGCGCCGGGCCATCGCCGACAGCAGCACCGCCGTCCCCAGGTCGTTGCACCCGGCGTACGCGGGGGCGTCGTCCAGGTCGACGCCCAGCCCGACCATCGCCGCCTGGTGGCACACCGCCGACACGCCCTCCAGGGCGGCCTCGACCGCCGCCGCGTCCCGCACGTCGGCGTGCCGGAACTCCGCCCCGTCCGGCACCGCCGTCGGCCGCCCGGACGGGTGCACCGCCGGCAGCAGCGCGTCCAGCACCCGCACCTCGTGGCCGCCGGCCAGCAGCGCACCCGCCACCGCAGAACCGATGAAACCCGCCCCGCCCGTCACCAGGATCCTCATGCCGGTCGACGCTACCCAGTGCGCGGACGGAATCCGGGCGACCTGCCGGGGCGTCACCGATCGGTAAGGGAACGGGGGAGGGCGTCAGCGGTGCGGGACCAGGGCGACCGGGGTCTGGCACTGGTGGACGGCGGCGCGGGCCAGCTGGCCGAGGCGGTGGTGGGGGCGGCCGAGGACCAGCAGGTCGGCGGTCGCGGCGGCGGTCAGCACCGCGTGGGCGGGGGTGCCGAGGACGGTCTCCACGGTGAGGTCGACCTCGGGGTGGGCGGCCGCGGCGGGAGCGGTGGCGAGGGTGAGTTCGTCCCGGATCGCGGCGGACTGGGCGTCGACGTCGACGTTCGGCGGGACCCAGCCGGGGACCGCCGACCAGAACGGGACCATCTCCCAGGCGTGCACGGCCCGGACCCGCCCGCCGAGCCGTTCGGCCTGCGCGAGGGCGAACTCCACGGCGGCGGGGGAGGTCTCGGCGGACAGGCCGACCACCACCTCGGGCTGACCGGACGCCGGCACCCGGGCGTCGTCCGGCACCAGCACCACCGGGGTGTCGGTGTGCGCGGCGACGGACCGGCCCACCGAGCCGACCAGCGAGCCGTGCTCGGGTGCGCCCAGCACGGCCAGTTCGTACTCGGCGGCGGCGGTGACCAGGGCGTCGGCCGGGTCGCCGGCGGCGGCCTGGGTGGCGACCTCCAGCCCGGGGTTGGCCTTCAGCAGCTCCGCGGCGAGCGTGTCGAGCTCGTCCGGCCCGGGCTCGCCGAGGGCCGGGTCCAGCGGGTCGCCGACCGTCGCGGCGTGGTCCAGCCACGGCCGGGCCCGCAGCACCGTCAGGCCGGTCGAGCGCCGGGCGGCCTCCGCCGCCGCCCAGTGGGCCGCGGCCCGGGACTGTGCCGACCCGTCGTAGCCGATCACGATTCCCTGCGTCATGTCGTCCGTCCTCTCTCCGGTTCGGCCCTCGGCTACCCCCCGGAGCGGATCGCACGCCTGGCAGATCGGATCGGTGTGCATGTCATTCGGCTCGCTTCACAACGTTGGAAATTCGGCGCGCAGGCATCACAGCAGGCGGGGCGGCCGATGTCCAGACCTCTCGCACCGATCGCCGCCGGGCGGCGGTTGTCGCGGCCACATGCCGTGCAGGTCACGGTAGTTGACGCGACCTCAGCGGCCCGGGGCGAGCTTCGGAGAGCGCTGCGCGAGTTCTTGACACCGTCCGGGCGGATGGCTCATCGTCCCCTTACATCGTTGGAAACCGGCGGGTAGCCGGTGCTTCCCCCATGCAGTCAAGGATGTGATCGGGCGTATGAACCCCACCCTGCGCGCCAAGTCCGCCGTCGCCGCGCTTCTCGTCGCGGGGCTGTGCCTGTCGGCGGCCGCCTGCACCAACCAGGGCTCCACCTCGGCGTCCGGGGCCACCCCGGGATCCGGCGACAACAGCGCGGCCGCCCAGCAGGTGGTGTCGCCCGCGGCGAGCGCGAGCGGTCCCGGCTGCACCGCGGACACCTACGGCGCACCGAAGGCGGACCTGACCGACGGGAAGACCGTGGTCGGGTTCTCGCAGTCGGAGTCCACCAGCAACCCGTTCCGGGCGGCGGAGACCGCCAGCATCGAGGCGGAGGCGAAGAGGCTCGGCGTGAAGCTGATCGAGCGGAACGCGAACGCCGACGTCAACGCCCAGAACGCGCAGATCCAGGACATGATCGCGCAGGGCGCGCAGGTGCTGATCGTGGCGCCGGAGAACTCGGACGGCCTGGGCCCGGCGCTGGCCGCGGCGAAGGCGAAGAAGATCCCGGTGCTGACCATCGACCGGACGGTGACCGGCGCGGCCTGCAGCGACTTCGTCGCGTTCATCGGGTCGAACTTCTACGGTCAGGCGCAGATCGCCGCCGACGACCTGGCCGGCGCCACCGGCGGGCAGGCGCACGTGGCGATCCTCCAGGGCACCCCCGGCAACAACGTGTCCGCGGACCGCACCAAGGGGTTCACCGACCAGCTGGCCGCCAAGTACCCGAACATGCAGGTGGTGGCCTCGCAGACGGCGAACTTCGACCAGACCGAGGGCCAGAAGGTGATGGAGCAGCTGCTCCAGGCGCACCCGGACATCACCGCGGTCTACGCCGAGAACGACGGCATGGCGCTGGGCGCGATCCAGGCGATGCGCTCGGCCGGCAAGGCGCCCGGCAAGGACATCAAGATCGTGTCCATCGACGGGATCCGGCAGGCCGTGCAGGGCGTGGTCGACGGGCAGCTGGTCGCCGACATCGAGACCAACCCGCGGTTCGGCCCGCTGGCCTTCCAGTCGCTGAAGGACTTCTACGGCACGGCCGGCGTCCAGCCCAAGGTGATCATCAAGGACGGCCACTTCACCGCCGACAGTGCCCGACAGGCCCTCGCCCAGGGCCTCGTGTACTGACCGGCCCGCCGCCGGACCCGAGAGGAGGACCAGATGGACCAGACCGAGCAGGCCGCCCCGGTCGGCCCCGTACTGGCGGCGACCGGGATCGACAAGAGCTTCGCGGGCGTCCACGCCCTGCGCGGCGTCGACCTGGCGCTGCACGCCGGACGGGTGCACGCCCTGGTCGGCGAGAACGGCGCCGGCAAGTCCACCCTGATCAAGGTGCTCACCGGCGTCCACCGCCCCGACGCCGGACGGATCGAACTGGCAGGCCGGGAGGCGGAGTTCCGCACCCCGCAGGAGGCCCAGCGGGCCGGGGTCTCCACGGTCTACCAGGAGGTCAACCTGGTGCCGATGATGTCGGTGGCCCGCAACCTGTTCCTCGGCCGCGAACCGCGCCGGCGCGGCCTGCTCGACATCCGCCGGATGAACCGCGAGGCGGCCGAGCTGCTGGCCCGCTACGGCGTGCACCCCGACGTCACCCGGCCGCTGCGCGAACTCGCCCTGGGCGCCCAGCAGATGGTGGCACTGGCCCGCGCCGTGCAACTGGACGCCCGGGTGGTGGTGATGGACGAGCCCACCTCCTCGCTGGAGCCGCGCGAGGTGGACACCCTGTTCGGGGTGGTCCGCGACCTCACCGCGCAGGGCATCGCCGTGGTCTACGTCAGCCACCGGATGGACGAGCTGTACACCGTCTGCGACGACGTCACCGTGCTGCGCGACGGCCGGGCGGTGCACACCGGCCGCCTCGCCGACCTGCCCCGGCTGGACCTGGTCGCGCTGATGCTCGGCCGGGAACTCGGCGCCGCCCGCGACCGCACCGCCCGCACCCACGACGCCCGCCGCGCGCACAGCGCCGACACCCCGCCGGTGCTGCGCGCCCACGACCTGGCGGTCCGGCACAAGGTGCACGGCGTCTCCTTCGAGCTGCACCGCGGCGAGGTGCTCGGCCTCGGCGGACTGCTCGGCTCCGGCCGCAGCGAGACCGCGAAGGCCGTGGTCGGCGCGCTCGGCGCGGACGCCGGCCGGGTGGAGGTGGCCGGCCGGGTGCTGGCCCGGCGCAGCCCGGCCGCCGCGATCCGGGCCGGCCTGGCGCTGCTGCCCGAGGACCGCAAGGCGGAGGGCATCGTCCCCGGCCTGTCGGTGCGGGAGAACATCGTGCTGGCCGCGCTGCCCCGGCTGTCCCGGGCCGGACTGGTCTCCCGCGCCCGGCAGGACGAGATCGTCGACACCTTCATGGCCCGGCTGCGGATCAAGGCCGCGAGCCCCGAGCAGAAGGTCGCCGACCTGTCCGGCGGCAACCAGCAGAAGGTCCTGCTGGCCCGCTGGCTCTGCCTCGCCCCGAAGGTCCTGCTGCTGGACGAGCCCACCCGCGGCATCGACGTCGGCGCCCGCGCCGAGGTGCAGGCGCTGATCGACGAACTGGCCGAGGACGGCCTCGGCGTGCTGCTGATCTCCTCCGACGCGGAGGAACTGGTCGCCGGCGCGGACCGGGTGCTGGTCCTGAAGGACGGCCTGGTGGTCGACGGACTCACCGGCGACGCGGTCACCGCCGACCGCCTGCTGGCCGCCCTCGCCCAGGAGGGCCCGTCCGCTGACGGGCCGTCAGCGGGCCCCACCCCCGACGAGTCGAACGGAGCGTCCCGATGACCGCCCTCGCCCTGGCGGGCGCCGTCCGCGGCCGCGGCCCCGCGCTGCGGCTGCTGCGCCGGTACGGCGTGTACGCCGCACTGGCCGTGCTGTTCCTGGCGGCGGTGGTGCTCGACACCGGGTTCCTGTCCGCCGGGAACGTCCGGATCCAGCTGTTCCAGGTCGCGCCGACGCTGCTGGTCGCGCTCGGGATGGCGCTGGTGATCGGCACCGAGGGCATCGACCTGTCGGTGGGCGCGGTGATCGCGCTGGCCGCCGCGGTGGTGCCGCTGTACATCGGGTGGGGCCTGCCCGTGGCGCTGCTCGTCGCCGTCGGCCTCGGCGCGGTGAGCGGCCTGGCCGGCGGTGCGATGGTCGCGTTCACCCGGGTGCAGCCGATCGTCGCGACGCTCGCCCTGATGATCGGGGTCCGCGGCGTCGCCTCGCTGATCAACGGGGCCTCCGCCAAGCCCGTCACCGACCCCGCGCTGCTCTCCCTCGGCTCGGACGCCTTCGCCGGCGTCCCGCTGACGGCCTGGCTGGCGGCCGGGTGCGTGGCGCTGACCGCGGTGCTGGTGCACCGCACCACCTTCGGGCGGCAGCTGGTCGCGGTCGGCGACAACCGGCGGGCGGCCCGGCTGGCCGGACTGCCGGTGCGGCGGGTGCTGCTGACGGTCTACCTGCTGTCGGGCGTGCTGGCCGCGCTGGCCGGGACGGTGATCGTCGGCCACGGCGCGGAGGCCGACCCGGCGAACCAGGGCCGCAACATCGAACTCGACGCGATCACCGCCGTCGTGGTCGGCGGCACCCCGCTGGCCGGCGGCAGCGTCCGGGTGCTGGGCACCGTCGCCGGGGCGCTGTTCATGCAGCTGATCACCGCGGTGCTCACCCAGCACGACGTGCACAGCTCCATCACCAAGATCGTCGAAGCGGCCGTCATCTGCTTCGCCGTGTACGCCTCCCAGGAGCGTGGTACCCGATGAGCCCCACCACTCCGGCCGCCCGGCCGCTGACCCGCCGTCGCCCGACGGGCGCCGAGACCTCCGCCGAGCGCCTGGCGGCCCGGATCCGGCGGCACGGCGCGCTCAGCGTGCTCGCCCTGGTGGTGCTGCTCGCCGCGGTGTTCTCGCCCGGCTTCGCGAGCACCGACAACCTCGGCGCGATCCTCGGCAACAACGCCTTCGGCTGGCTGCTGGCGCTCGGCTTGACCTTCGTCATCCTCACCGGCGGCATCGACCTGTCGGTGGGCTCGATGTACGCGCTCGGCGGCGTGCTGGCGGCCTGGGCCGCCCAGCACCACGGCACCTGGGCGGCCGTGCTGCTGCCGCTCGCGGTCGGCGCCGCCTGGGGCTGCGTGCACGGACTGCTGGTCGCCCGGGCCGGGATGGCGCCGTTCATCGTCACGCTGGCCGGCCTGCTCGGCGCCCGCGGCCTGCTGCAGCTGATCACCGGTGAGGGCACCACCACCTACCTGGTGCCGCGCGAGTCCGCGTTCCGCGCCCTCGGCGAGGGCACCTGGACGCCCGTGCTGATCTCCGCCGCCCTGTTCGGCCTCGGCGCGGTGCTGCTCACCCGCACCCGGTTCGGCGCCGTTACCACCGCGATCGGCGGCAACGAGCACGCCGCCCGGCTGATGGGCCTGCCCGTCGCCCGCACCAAGACCCTGGTGTACGTGCTGTCCGCGACCCTGGCCTGTGCGGCCGGCGCGCTCGGCAGCGCCCGGCTCGGCTCCGGCGTCACCACCGTCGGCGTCGGCTACGAACTCACCGCCATCGCGTCCGTCGCCATCGGCGGCACCCTGCTCACCGGCGGCAGCGGCACGATCGGCGGCACCGTCGCCGGCGTGCTGCTGCTCTCGGTGATCCACAACCTGATCGACCGCTCCGCCTCCCAGTACGGCTCGGCCGTCACCGACACCGTCAACGGCGCGTTCCTGGCCGCCGTGGTGCTCGCCCAGGCCCTGCTGGACCGCGGCCGCCGGGACGAGTGAGCCCCCCACCGCCGCACACCGATCCGCACGGGGCCGGGCGCCCCGACCGAGCCGAGAGAGAAGGCGCAGGGCCGTGGGCGTGAGCCTCAAGGACGTCGCGATCCGGGCCGGAGTGTCCGTCAAGACCGTCTCCAACGTGGTCAACGACTACCCGCACGTCAGACCCGGCACCCGGGACCGCGTCCGGCAGGCCATCGACGAGCTCGGCTACCGCCCCAACGCCACCGCCCGCCACCTGCGCACCGGCCGCAGCGGCATCATCGCGCTGGCCGTGCCCGAACTCGGCAACCCGTACTTCGCCGACCTCGCCGCCGCCGTCATCGACGCCGCCGCCCACCACGCCCACACCGTGCTGCTCGACCACACCGCCGGGCTGCGCAGCAAGGAGACCCTGGTCTCGCAGGGCTTCCGCTCGCACCTGATCGACGGACTCATCCTCAGCCCCATCCACCTGGAGACCGCCGACCTGCTGGACCGCCCCGCCCGGCCGCCGCTGGTGCTGCTCGGCGAGCGCGAGTACGACGCCCCGTTCGACCACATCGCCATCGACAACGTCGCCGCCGCCCGGCTCGCCGTCCGCCACCTGCTGGGCCTCGGCCGCCGCCGGATCGCCTTCGTCGGCGCCCGCCGGGACAGCCGCCGCCAGCCCGCCCACCTGCGGCTGCGCGGCTGGCGCGAGGAGATCCTGGCCGCCGGGGGCCACCCCGGCGAGGACCTGGTGATCGCCACCGACGGCTACGACCGCCTGGACGGCGCCGTCGCCATGACCCGCCTGCTCGACCTGCCCGAACCGCCCGACGCCGTGTTCGCCTACAACGACCTGGTCGCCCTCGGCGCGCTGCGGGTGCTCGCCGAACGCGGGGTCCGGGTCCCCGAGGAGATCGCCGTCGTCGGCTTCGACGACATCGAGGACGGCCGCTACGGCGCCGTCACCCTCACCACCATCGCCCCCGACAAGGCCGCCATCGCCCGCCTGGCCGTGGACTGCCTGATCGCCCGGATCGAAGCCGCGCCCGACCGGGCCCCCTCCGGGCCCCGCCGCATCCTGCCGAGCCACACCCTGGTGGTCCGCGAGTCCACCGCCGGCCGCGCGCCCCGCCCCTGACGTTCCGTCGCCAGTGAAGGAACCCCCGTTGCCGCTCCCGTCCGTCACCCGCAGCCCGTTCGGCACCCTGGCCGACGGCACCCCCGTCGCCCGCTGGACGCTCGACGCCGGCACCGGCGTCCGGGCCGAAGTGCTCGACCTCGGCGGCATCCTGCACCGCCTGGACGTCCCCGACCCGGACGGGCGGTCCGCCTCCGTCGTGCTCGGCCACGCCGCGCTGGACGGCTACACCGCCGACACCGCCTACCTCGGCGCGCTCATCGGACGGTACGCCAACCGGATCGCGCACGGCCGGTTCCGCCTCGACGGCCGCACCCACCGCGTTCCCGCCACCGACCGCGGCCACGCCCTGCACGGCGGGCCGGGCGGCTTCCACCGCCGCCGCTGGCAGGCCACCGCCGCACCGGGCCGGGACGCCGCCGCACTCCGCCTCGACCTGCGCAGCCCGCACGGCGACATGGGATTCCCCGGCGAACTGCACGTCACCGCCGTCTACACCCTCGACCGCCGCGGCACCCTGCGGCTGGACTGGACCGCCCGCACCGACCGCCCCACCCCCGTCAACCTCACCCACCACGCCTACTTCAACCTGTCCGGCCCGGGCAGCGGCGGCGTGCACGCCCACCGGCTGACCGTCGACGCCGACGCCTACCTGCCCGTCGACCCCGCCGCCATCCCGCTCGGCGCACCCGCCCCCACCGCCGGCACCCCCTTCGACCTGCGCACCCCACGGCCGCTCGGCGAACGCCTCGACCACCCCCACCCCCAGCTGCGCCGGTCCGGCGGCTACGACCACTGCTACGTGCTCGCCCCGCCGCCCGCCCCCGGCGCGCTGCGCCGCGCCGCCCGGCTCCACGACCCGGGCAGCCGCCGCGAATTGGAGGTGTGGACCACCGAACCCGGCCTGCAGGTGTACACCGGCAACGGTCTCGACGGCCGCCCCCACCCCCGGCACGCCGGACTCTGCCTGGAGACCCAGCACTTCCCCGACTCGCCCAACCGGCCCGGCTACCCGGACACCGTGCTGCGCCCCGGCGCACCGCGGCGCAGCACCACCGAGTTCCGTTTCCCGCACCTGTCCCACTCCCGGGCGGGGGAGCGGACATGACGGCCCGCCGGTCAGCGCGAGAGGGTGCTGCTCTCCCGCACCACCACCCGGAACCCCGGCGTGATCCGCCGGCCCGGGCCGGTGTAGCGCTGCTCGATCCGCTCCTCCAGGCAGCGCACCGCCAGCTCCGCGATCAGCCGCTTGTCGGGCGCGACGGTGGTCAGCGAGGGGATCGCGTACGCCGCCTCCTCCACGTCGTCGAAACCGACGATCGCCAGGTCCTGCGGCACCCGCAGGCCCGCCTCGTGCGCCGCCCGCAACGCCCCCAGCGCCAGCAGGTCGTTGAAGCAGAACACCGCGTCGGGGCGCTCCGGCAGCCGCAGCAGCCGGCGCATCGCGGACGCGCCGTCCGGCCGGAAGTAGGCCCGCACCGGCGGCAGCAGCTCCTGATCGACCGTCAGCCCCGCGTCCCGCAGCGCCTCCCGGTACCCGGCCAGGCGCTGCTCGGCGGTGGCCCGCGGCGCCGGGTCCTGCCAGCCGATCGCGGCGATCCGCCGGTAGCCCTCGTCCAGCAGGTGCCGGGTCACCTCGCGGGCGCCCGCCACGTTGTCGATGTGCACCCGGTCGGCGACCGGCCCGAGGTCGGCCTCGCCGAGCAGCACCAGCGGGATCTCCCGGGAGCGCGACAGCAGCGCCGCCCGGTCCAGGCCGAGCGGGCTGAGGATCACCCCGTCGATCATCGGGTCCCCGAGTCCGGAGGCGATCCGCAGCTCCGCCGCCGGATCGCCGCCGGTGTCGTCCATCAGCACCGTGATGCCCACCCGGCGGGCGGCCGCGATCACCTCCACCGCCAGCTCCGCGAAGTACGGCGACGGCAGTTCGGGGAAGGCCAGCGCGATCACCCCGCTGCGGCCCGTGCGCAGCCGGCGGGCCGTCACGTTGGGCAGGTAGCCCAGCGTGTCGATGGCCCGCTGCACCCGCTCCCGGGTGGCCTCCGCCACCGGAGTCGTCCCGTTGACCACGTTCGACACGGTCTTCACGGAGACCCCGGCCAGCTCGGCCACGTCCTTCAGCCGCGGCGCCCCGGCGCCGCCGATGTTGCCCGGTACGGACAAGACCGCACCCCCTCCTCCCGCCGACCGTGCGCGAGGGAGCGAGGCCGGCACCAGCACGACGCCGCTACTACAACGTGAGAATACAAGGTCGCCGATGATCCGCCAGCCCTTCCGCCCGGCCCGCGGCCGGGCGCCCCCGCACCACCCCCGACCCGGTACCGCCCCTCGCACCCCCACCCCGAAGGAGCGCACCTTGTCCAATCAACCCAGGCTTCCCGCCCAGCAGTTGTGGCACACCGCCCGAGCGGCCGTGGCCGCCCTCGCGCTGGTGGTCGCCGCACTGATCGGCCTGCCCGGCGTCGGCCACGCCGCCGCCTCGCTGCCCTGCGACCTGTACGCCGCGGGCGGCACCCCCTGCGTCGCCGCGCACAGCACCACCCGCGCCCTGTTCGCCGCCTACAACGGCCCGCTGTACCGGGTCACCCGGGCCTCCGACGGCGCCACCGCCGACATCGGCCTGCTGACGGCCGGCGGCTACGCCAACGCCCAGGCGCAGGACCAGTTCTGCAACGGCAGCAGCTGCCGGATCACCCGGATCTACGACCAGACCACCCGGCACAACGACCTCCTGCCCGGACCCGCGGGCACCGCGGGCGGCGTCGACCGCGGCGCGGACGCCTCCGAGATCGCCGTCACCGCCGGCGGCCACAAGGTCTACGGCGTGTGGATCTCACCCGGCGTCGGCTACCGCTACACCGGTGTCGCCTCCGGCGTCGCCGTCAACGGCCAGCCCGAGGGCGTCTACATGGTCGCCAGCGGCACCCACGTCGGCGCGGACTGCTGCTTCGACTACGGCAACGCCGAGTCCACCCCCGCCGACACCGGCAACGGCCACATGGACGCCGTCTCCATCGCCACCACCTGCTACTTCCCGCCGTGCAGCGGCAACGGGCCGTGGATCGAGGCCGACCTGGAGAACGGCATGTTCCAGGGCGACAACGGCTCCAACACCGCCAACCTCGGCAACAGCAGCCCCTTCGTCACCGCCGTCCTGAAGAACAACGGACAGACCACGTACGCCCTCAAGGGCGGCAACGCCCAGTCCGGCGCCCTCACCACCTGGTGGAACGGCGCCCTGCCCAGCCGCGGGGGCTACCGCCCGATGCAGCAGGAGGGCGGCATCATCCTCGGCATCGGCGGCGACAACTCCAACCGGAACCGCGGCACCTTCTTCGAGGGCGTCATGGTCTCCGGCTACCCGGGCGACGCCACCGAGAACGCCGTCCAGGCCAACGTCGTCTCGGTCGGCTACAACGGCCGGACCGACCTGCCCAACGGCCCGCAGGGCGCCATCACCGGCCCCGGCGGCCAGTGCGTGGACGTCGCCGCCGACGACACCGGCGCCAACGGCAGCGCCGTCCAGCTGTGGAACTGCCAGACGTACGCCGAGGACCAGCACTGGACGCACAACGCGGACGGCTCGCTCGGCACCATCGGCCGCTGCCTGGACGCCACCGGCAACGGCACCGCCAACGGCACGCTCCTCGAACTGTGGGACTGCAACGGCGGCGGCGCCCAGAAGTGGATCCAGCAGGCCGACGGCTCGCTGCTCAACCCGCAGTCCGGCCGCTGCCTCGACGACCCCAACGGCAACTCCGCCAACGGCACCCGCCTGCAACTCTGGGACTGCAACGGCGCAGCCGCCCAGAAGTTCGCAGTGGGCGGCGGCGGCCCGGTCGCCGGCCCCGGCGGCCAGTGCGTGGACGTCGCCGCCGACGACACCGGCGCCAACGGCAGCGCCGTCCAGCTGTGGAACTGCCAGTCCTACGCCCTCGACCAGCACTGGACGCACGCCGCCGACACCTCGCTGCGCACCCTCGGCCGCTGCCTGGACGTCAACGGCAACGGCACCGCCGCCGGCACCCAGGTCGAACTGTGGGACTGCAACGGCGTCGGCGGCCAGAAGTGGATCCAGCAGGCCGACGGGTCGCTGCTGAACCCGCAGTCCGGCCGCTGCCTCGACGCCCCGAGCGGCGCCACCGCCAACGGCACCCGCCTGCAGCTGTGGGACTGCAACGGCAGCGCGGCGCAGAAGTTCGCGCTGCGCTGACGCCCGCCGCAAGGAGCTGCTGACCCGGCGTCAGCCGTGCGCGGTGTCGATCACGCAGAAACGGTTGCCGTCCGGGTCGGCCAGCACCACGAAGTCCGGGTCCGGCGGGTAGCTGTCCCAGTCCACCCGCCGGGCCCCCAGCGCCACCAGCCGCTCCACCTCGGCGGCCTGCTCGGCGGCGTCCGCCGCGTACAGGTCCAGGTGCACCCGGGGGTGCTCCTGCACCGGGCTGACGCTGCGCCCGAGCGCCAACTGCACCCCGCCCGGCCGCGGCGGCAGCAGCACCGCCCACTGCTCGTCGCCGTCGCCGCGCGGCACGTACCCCAGCGCCCGCGTCCAGAACGCCACCGCGCGCGGCACGTCGTCCACCCCGAGCACCACCGAACCCATGGTCAGCATCCGGCCAGTGTCGCAGAACCGGCGCGACCGGGGCGGCGGTGACGGTCCGTCGGCGCGACGGGCCGTCAGCGGTGGTACGCGGCGGTCGCGGCGTCGACGAAGGAGCGGATCAGCGGGTTGGCGTCACCCGCGTTCCACGCCGCCACCACCGGGCTGGGCGGCATGTCGGCCAGCGGGACCAGGGTCAGCTCGGCCGGCGGCCGGTGGCCGAGCGGGGCGAGACCGACGGTGCCGTTCCACAGCACCGCCTGCAGGCACTCCTGGACGGCCCGCACCACCGGGCCCTCCCGGTGCGCGCCGCCCTGCCAGTACGCCTGCCAGAGCGGGTCGGTGCCCTCCGGGAACCGGAACCAGCGACGGCCCTCCAGGTCGGCCAGCCGCAGCTCCGAGCGCCCCGCCAGCGGATCGTCGGCACGCAGCACCGCCCCGACCGGGTCGCTGCGCAGCCGACGGACCGTCAGCGCGGTCTCGTCGAACGGCGCGCGGGTCAGCGCGACGTCCACCAGTCCCGCCCGCAGCCCGCAGGTCGGGTCGGTCAGGTCGGCGTCGCGGATCCGGACGTCGACGCCCGGATGGCTGCGCCGGTACGCGGCCGCCAGCCGGGCCACGCCCGGATCGGCGCCGTCGCCCAGGATCCCGACCGTCAGCACCGCCGCCCCCGCCGCCGCCCGGACCCGCGCCCGCACCTGCTCGGCATGCCCGAGCAGCGCCCGCGCCTCGTCCAGCAGCACCACCCCCACCGGCGTGAGGGCGATCCCGGCGGCGGAGCGGGTGAACAGCAGCGCGCCCACCTCCGCCTCCAGCCGGCCGATCGCCCGGCTCAGCGGCGGCTGGCTCATGTGCAGTCGGGTGGCGGCCCGGCCGAAGTGGAGTTCCTCGGCGACCGCCACGAAGTACCGCAGGCTCCGTAGCTCCACGCTGCCACGATACCCGCCGGGTATCGGCCGCCCAGGACAGGTCTTGGACACCCTGGGCGCTCGCCCGGTGCACTGGAGCAGGGCCTCACCCGGAGGCCTTTCACCCCTTCTCGGACCCGGAGCCATGAACCTCGCTTTCTGGACCCTCGCCGCCCTGCTCGCCCTCTTCTACCTCTACGGCGGCGCGCTCAAGCTCACTCGCAGCCCCGACCGGCTCCGCCCGATGATGGCCTGGGTCGACCGCATCCCGCTGCCCGCCGTCCGCGCCCTCGGCGCGGTCGAAGTCCTCGGCGCGCTCGGCCTGGTCCTCCCGCCCCTGACCGGCATCGCCCCCGGCCTGGCCGCGGCCGCCGCCCTCGGGTTCGTCGTCCTGCAACTGGGCGCCGTCCCCGTCCACCTGACCGGCGGAGACCGGAAAATCGCCCTCAACGTGGTCCTGCTGGTCGCCGCGGCCCTGGCCTGCTGGACGGCGCTCGCCCGCTGAGGGCCCGGAAGCCCGCGCCGGCAGCGGGTCCGAGGCCGAGGCCGAGGCGACCGGTCCCGCGCCCAGCGCTCGGCGGGCAACTCCGGGGCGGCCGGCGTCGGTTCACGGCCGCCGGCGCAGCGTCCGGCCGATCCAGCGGTCGGGTGATCCGACAACCCGTCGATCCCACCGAGCCGTTCCGGAACTCGACGGCTCCGCCACGCGGGTGAGGATGGGCGGCCCGGGGGAGCGAGGTCCCGAGGTGCGGCGGGCGCGGGTGCCATGGTGGCGGAGTTCCGATCATCCGACCGAGGACGGTGGACAGCGATGTCCCGTGGTGCAATCCGATCCTGGCGGGCCGCGGCCCTGCTGCTGGCAACTCTGTTACTCCTCCCGGCCGTTCCGGCCGACGCCGACCCCGCGCCGGTCCCGGCGGGCGAGTTGACGATCGACCAGCTGTCCCGGGCGGTCGAGGACGCCCGGCACGTCGCCGAGGCCGCCGAACAGCGCTACACCGGCGCTGCCGAGCAGTTGGCGGAACGCGAGCGGGCTTCGGCAGCGGCCGCCGCCGAAGCCGACCGGGAACGCGGGCGGGCCGCCGAAGCCGAAGCGGCGGCCGCCCGGGTGGTCGGCGAGCAGTACCGCAGCGGCGGGCTCGGTCCGGTCGCCCGGCTGGTCCTCGCCGACCGGCCCGAGGAGTTCCTCGACCGGCAGCTGCAGGCCACCAGGCGGGCGCGCACCGCCGCCGACGTCCTGCGCGACCTGCGCGAGGCCCGCAACCGGCTGGTGCTGCGCTCCGAACTGGCCCTGCAGGCCCGGCAGTCGGCGGCCGACGCGGCCCGTGACGCCCAACAGGCGCTGGACCGGGCCAGGGCCGCCGAGGCCCGCACCGAGCAGCTGCTCGCCTCCGCGAGCGCCGAACAACTCGGCCTGCTGGAGCGGCGGGAGAGCGCCCTCGCCGAGCGGGTCGGCGAACAGCTGCCCCGCACCGGGGCGTTCGGTCCCGGCGGCGGGCCGTCCGCCGCCGGGCGCCGGGCGATCGGGTTCGCGCTGGCCCAACGCGGCAAGCCGTACCGGTGGGGCGGGACCGGCCCGGACGCCTTCGACTGCTCCGGCCTCACCTCGCGGGCCTGGCAGGCCGCCGGGACGGGCATCCCGCGCACCAGCCAGGCCCAGTGGGCGGCCCTGCACCGCGTCGCCCTGCGCGACCTGCGCCCCGGCGACCTGGTGATCTACCACGCCGACGCCGGCCACGTCGCGCTCTACGTCGGCGGCGGCACCGTGGTGCACGCCCCGCACACCGGCGCCGTGGTGGAGCTCGCGCCGCTCACCATGCTCCCGGTCCTCGGCGCGGTCCGGCCCGACCCGGACGCCCCGGCCGACGGCTGACGGGTCGTCAGTGCGACGCGGACACCGGCCGCACGTAGGTGCCCGGGTGGGTCGCGCCGCTCTGGTCCATCGGGTTGGCGCCGACCCAGGAGACGGTGAGCTGGGTGGTGTCGTCCGGCGGGGTCAGCACGATCTTCGACACCTTGAACTCGTCGGTGCCGTCGTTCATGTACGGCAGGTAGTCGATGGCCACGTACGCCTTGCCGCCGGGCTTCAGCGTGACGGTGTCGGCCTGGGCCGGCTGGTAGCGCGGCAGGTTCCAGGTCTGCGTGCCGCTGACCAGGTCGAGGCCCGGGTAGCCCTTCATGGTGCAGGTCGCCGAACCGCGGTTGGTCAGCTCGATCTCCTCGACGCCCTGGGCGTCGGTGCTCTGCGCGCCGTGCGTGACGGCCGCCTTCAGGTCCGCGGCGGTGCACTTGCGGCTGCCGGAGTTCGAGCCGGAGCCGGAGTTGCCGCCCGTGCTCGAACCGGTGGCGGAGGTGCTCGGCGCGGCCGGCGGGGCGCCCGTGCCCGAGGCGGCCGGAGCCGCCGCGGCGGTGGTCGCGGCGGGCGCCGCGGTGTCGTCGTCGCACGCGGTGAGAGTGAGGCCGAGGGCGGCGACCAGCGCGGCGGTGGCGGCCAGGTGACGGTTGCGCATGCAGTGATCCACTCGTGGTGAGGCGGCTCCGCGGCGGGAGCCGGTGCTGAGCTGACAACCGGTCGGCGGAAGGCGCCCGACCGGTCTGCAGCCATGATGGCGGACCCGGATCAACATCCGATCAACGCCCGTCGCCCACCCGACGCCACCACGTCCCCGCCCGGTTCCGGCCGGGGACGTGGTGGCCCGTCATGACTCGGTAACAGCGGACGGCGCTCAGCCGTCAGTCGAGCTCGTCGAGGAAGGTGAAGACGGTCAGCCACTCACCGTCGGAGGGACGGTAGCCGAGGCGGAGCAGGCCGCGGACCACCGGGGGCATGTGGCCCGCGCCGTAGACCACCGCCACCTCCAACGGGCTGTCCAGCGGGCGTCGGTGGAGCTCCTGCAGGGCTTCGAGGAGCAGTTGGTCCCGCTGGTCGAGCACCAGCTCGTCGAGGCGGTCGGCGGCGGTGCCGGCGGTGCGCAGGCGCTCCTCCTCGAGCGAGAGGTCGTCCACGGCGAGGTTGCGGGCCAGCGCGCGGCGGCTGCCGAAGAAGCGCAGCCAGAGCCCGTACAGCGGGCTGAAGACGATCAGGGCCAGCCGGAGCACGCGGGGCACCCGCCGCCAGCCCGCGGCGACCTGGGCGGCGTCCAGGTCGGGGCGGAGGACCGGAACGCCGAGGGCCCGGTAGTCCAAACGCTGTTCGACCAGGCCGAGTCGGCGGGACGCGGCCAGCTGGTAGGAGGAGGTGAGCGCCCGCGCGCCGGTGCGCGCGGTGTCGACCCCTTCGACCACCACCAGGCCCGCCGTGCGCAGCCTCGCCTGCACCTTCGCGTAGAACTGCGGCTCCCCGAGGTGGACCATCGGATAGAGCACGAACGTCACCATGCTGCCGCGACGACGGAACACCGTCACCGCCGAACGCACCCCCGCCAGAGCGGTCACTTCGATGAACTGCACCACGGCCCCCCTGCCGCCCCCCGAATGAAGTCAACTATGGGACAGCGAAGGTTATTTGGCGAGGGCTCGGACAGCGCGGCCGCACCGTCGCGACGTCGGGCCGTTCCGCGCGGGTGGACGCCGGGCTTGCGCGGGGCCCGGTCGAAGGCCCGCCACCGCTCCGGTGGCGGGCCTCGGCAGGGGCCGTCGGGTCAGGCGGAGGCCGGCGTGGGGGTCGTGCGGCGGGCGCGGACGAGGGCCAGGCCGGCGGCGAGCACGGCGGTGGCGATGCCGAGGACGCCGACCGCGCCGGCCAGGTCGCCCGCGGGCTCGGCGAGGCCGAGCAGGATCAGCGGGCAGACGAACTCGCCGAGGAAGAACGCGGTGTTCCACAGGCCGGTGCCGCGGCCGCGGTCGGCGCTGTCCAGCAGGGCCATGGTGCGGGTGATCAGGGTCGGCAGCAGCAGGCCGCCGCCGAGGCAGTTGACCACCGCGCCGATCACCAGCACCGGGACGTTCTGGGCGAAGGCGATGATGCCGAAGCCGACGGCGCACAGCGCGAGGACGGCGGGCAGCAGGCGCTCGGCCCGGTCGGCGAAGCGGGTGAAGGCGACCGCGCCGGCCACCGTGGCGGCGCTGGCGACGGCGGTGGACAGGCCGATCGTGGAGGTGGCCGTGATGCCGAGGTCGTCGAGCAGGAAGGAGGTCTCGACGGGCACGGTGTAGAAGACGATCGCACCGAAGAAGGTCAGCGCGCAGGGCGCGAGCAGGCGGCGCAGCAGCGGCGTCCGGACGGCCGGTTCGACGCTCACGCCGACGGCGGCGGCCTGCTGACGGGCCGTCGGGCGCAGGTACACGGCGAGCAGCGGGGCGAGCAGCAGGCCGACGGCGTAGGCCCAGAACGGCGCGCGCCATCCGGCGGAGCCGGCCGCGCCGCCGACGGCGAAGAACGCGGTGGCGGAGATCGAGGCGCACATGGCCTGCAGGGCGAGGTACTTCTCGCGCTGCTTGCCGGACCAGTAGTCGCCGATCAGCGTGGTGCAGCAGGTCATGATCGCGGACTCGGTGATGCCGACCAGCACCCGGCTGGCGACGATCGCGGGCAGCGAGTCCAGCCAGAGCGGCGCGGTGCCGACGATCGCGTACAGCACGGTGGCGATCACCAGCAGCCGGTGCCGGCCGAGGCGGTCGATGATGGCGCCGGCGAACGGGGCCATGATCGCCAGCGACAGCGCGGGGACGGTGAGCGCCATCGGGGCGAGCGCGTCCACGCCCGAGGTGCCGGCGAAGTGGTCCTGGAGCTTCGGCAGCACGGGGGCGATCAGGACGGCGCCCAGGATCGGCAGGCAGCTGCCCGCCATCAGCAGGACGGCGGTCAGCCCGGGCCGGGCCGGTCCGGTGGGCGCGGGGGCCGACGCGGCGTCCGGAGCCGGTGCGACGTCCGTAGCTGACATGGCGTCGGGAGCCGACGTGGCGTCGGGCGCGGCGTCGGGTATGGCGGCGGTCATGGGGCTCCGTTTCGGGGCAGCGGGGAAGCGCGACCCGCGGCCGACGGCGGCGGCGCGCGCGGGGTGCCGCCGGGGTCGGGGGCCCGGGGCAGGTGCCATGGTGGGCCCAGGCCGGGTCCGCTGGAAAGACCGGAGTGATCATTTGTCCGAATGTTCGCCATCCGTCCCACGAATGAGCGGGCGTCACACCGCGCTGCGGCGGGCCTCGGCCCCTGACGCGCCCGGGCGGCCGAGCCGGTCGGCGAGGCGTCGGCCTAGGGTCCGGTGGGCGGGAGGATGAGGGCGCCGGTGCGGCGGGCGCGTTGTTCGCCCCAGCTGTGGAGGGCCTCCAGGACCGGGACGAGGCTCTCGCCCTCGGGAGTGAGGCGGTACTCGACGGCCGGGGGTACCGCACCGTCGGAGTGGCGGGAGACCAGGCCGGCCGCCTCCAGCGCGCGCAGGCGTTGGACCAGGACCTTCTCGCTCACCGCGGGAATCCGGCGGCGCAGGGCGCCGTACCGGTGGACGCCCTCCTTCAGGTGGGCGAGGACCACCGCGGACCACTTGCCGCCGATCACGCTCAACGACAACTCCACCGCGCAGTTGTACCGCTGACCGTCCGTCAGTTCCGCCATCGTGCACGCCCCCGTCCGGGTACTTACCGCAAGGTCAGTTCTTGATCCGGGCCGCGGCCTGCGGTTGGGTCGGGACCATGACGGTCGAATACATCCGCTACCGGATCGACGAAGCCCGGGCCACCGCGTTCGAGGAAGCGTACGCCCGCGCCGCCGAGTCGCTCGCCGGAGCCGAGCAGTGCGTGGACTACGAACTCGCCCGGTGCACCGAGGAACCGGACCACTACGTCCTGCGGATCCGCTGGACCTCCACCGAGGACCACCTGCAGGGCTTCCGCAAGGGCGAGCACTTCGCCGCGTTCTTCGCCGAGATCAAGCCCTACGTCGCGGACATCGAGGAGATGCGGCACTACGAGCCGACCCCCGTGGCCGGGCCGGGCGGGGTCAACCCGACCCTGTACGCCTGGGCGGGCGGGGCCGAGGCCCTGGAACGCCTGTTCGCCCGCTTCTACCGGCACGTCGACGCCGACCCGCTGCTCGCCCCGCTGTTCGCGGACAAGAAGCCCGACCACGCCCGCCACGTCGCCGCCTGGCTCGGCGAGGTCTTCGGCGGCCCCCGCGCCTACAGCACCGGCCACGGCGGCCACCGCGGCATGGTGACCCACCACCTGGGCCGCGGCATCACCGAACCGCAGCGCCGCCGCTGGGTGGCCCTGCTCCTGGACACCGCCGACGAAGTGGGCCTGCCCGCCGACCCGGAGTTCCGCGCGGTCCTCGCGTACTACCTGGAGTGGGGCACCCGGATGGCCGTCCTGTACGCGGGCCCCAACCCGCCGCCGGCCCCGGAGTCCCCGATGCCCCGGTGGGACTGGGGCCTCACCCCGCCCTACCGGGGCTGAGCTCCCGGCAGAGCGGCGCGAGCGCCCGCGTCACTGCTGCGGGGCGGGGGAGTCCTGGACGCGGCCCTGCAGGGCCTTGGACAGGTCCGCCACGCAGTCGGCGAGCTGAGCCGTCGTCAACTGCGCCGGGTCGGCCCCGCACCCCTCACCCGACGGCCGGCTCGGCTGACCGCCGGGCGGCGTGACGCTGCCGCGCAGCGACACCAGGTTGGGCGTCACCGTCGCGTCGCCGGACAGGTCGATGTAGTCCTGGGTCTGCCCGTTGAAGTCCACGAAGCCCCGCCACATGTCCTTGCCGAACGGGACGATCTCCTGCAGCGCGCCGTCCCTGCCGGTGCTGATGGTGATCGCGGTCTGCTGCGCCATGTACGACACCATCCGGCTGGCCAGCACGTCCAGGTTCACCGTCGGGGCGTCGTCGCCGCGCACGTACACGTGGAGCTCGTTCAGGCCGCCGCCGACCGCGTCGGCCTGCACCACGGCGAACGCCACCACCACCTGCGAGGTGCTCTCCCGCGGCACCAGCGGCGTGACGTAGTACAGGTGGCCGTCCAGCTTCGAACGGAGCAGGAACTCGCCCGGGTTGTTGGCGTTGGTGGACGCCGAGGTGTGGTCGTAGCCGAAGCCGCGCTCGTCCTTCGCGCCGCGCCCGCCCAGCCACTGCACCTCGTGGATCTGCGAGCGCACCACCGACGCCGGGTACACCGCGCCGGGCAGCTCGCCCGGCCCGACGCTCGGCCGGTACGTCATGCTCGGACGGCCGTCCGCGGTGCCGCGCAGCACCAGCACGCCGGCCGGCTCCAGCACCGTGCGCTGCTTCCAGGCGATCTGCCGGGCCACCGAGATCACCACCACCGGCTGCGCGGTGCGCAGGTCCGCGCCGTCGCAGTACCCCCAGATGTCCTGGTCGCTGTAGACCAGGTCGGGGAAGCGCTCCGCGAGCAGGTTGCGCAGACTCACCGCACCCGTCCCGCCGAACGCCCGGCCGAACGCGTGGTCGCCGCGGAACGCGCAGCTCGCCACCGAGTTCGACCCGCCGTCCCAGACCGCGACGCCCTCCATCGGCTGCTCGCCGGAGCCGTCCAGCACGGCCGTCCACACCCCGCTGCCCTTCGAGGCGTCGGGCAGGTAGTGCAGGCTGTGGCCCATCAGGTTGACGCCCGAGGTCAGGCCGGCGCTGTCGGTGAGCGCCTTGGTCGCCGCCGCGTACGAGGCGGTGCGCGCCTCGAAGCCGAAGTCCGGCATCGGCGCGGTCTTCACGCAGGCCGGCACGTCCGCCGTGCCCACCAGGTCGCAGCGCTCGCCGTCGCCCGGCCGCGCGTTCTCCGTCACCGGCAGCACCGAGCGCGGCGTGCCCGCCCCGGACGCCGGGACGTCCAGCACCGTCGCCGCCGCGTAGAACCGCCCGGCGTCCTTGTCGTCGTCCCACAGGCCCGTGCCCGTGCGCACCAGCGAGCCGAGCATCGCGAGCACCACCGCCGCCACGGCCACCCGCAGCCACCGTGCGCGCGCCGTCCGCCCGTCCGCGAGCACCCCGCCCGCGGCCGCCGTACCGGCCAGTCCCACCGACAGCCAGAGCCAGAACAGCGGCGTCGCGTCCACCACCCCGCCGTGCGGGAACAACTCCCGCTCGATCAGCAGCAGATAGCTCTGGTCCTGCTGCCCGAACCCGCCGAACAGGACGTGCTTGACCCCCCACACCAGCGCCCCGAGCAGCGGCATCCACAGCCACCACCCCACCAGCCCCGCCACCCACCGCCGAACCCCACGCCTGCTCATGGCGCCCCCTTCCGGAGCGACCAGCGTGGCACCCGGAACCACCGAACCCCAGCGAATTGCACAGGATTTGAGGGTCCGTCAAGCGCCGAGCCCGGGACGTGGCGTCTCAGGGGGTGGTTCGGGGCGCTGTCATCGTCGCGCCGAGGCCCGTGCGGGAGACCAGGAAGGTGGTGCGGGGCAGGGAGCCGTCGGCGGGCCGGGGGGCTTCGGCGGTGGTGGGGTCGGTGGGCGGGGTGGGGGAAGGGCTGGGAGTGTCCCAGCGGGTGGCGGGGTTGGTGCGGGCGTCTCGTCCGTTGGCGTAGGCGGCGTTGGCGCCGGCGGTGGCGGCCGCATCGGGGAGGAAGAACCCGAACAGGGCGTTGCGGAAGGCGGTGTTGTGGGTGAGGCGCAGGGCGCCGGGGTTGCCCTCGTCGTTGAAGCCCAGGCCGGAGTTGTCCCAGGCGGCGTTGTTGCGGACCTGGTGGGCGACGGGGTTTCGGCTGTCGCCCCCGCCGAGGGTGAAGCCGTTGCCGTTGCGGTAGGACCAGTTGCTGTCGACGTCGACGGGATCGGCGAAGCCGCCCAGGTCGAGCCCGTCGGTGGCGTTGCGGTAGAAGCGATTGCCGCGCACCACGTTGCCCGCGCCGTCGCCGAAGGTGAGGCCCAGGCCGATGCCGGCGGTGCCGCCCGCCGAGGTGTTGCCGTAGAAGTCGCTGTCCAGCACCGCGTTCCCGGCCGTCCCGGGGTCGCGCAGCAGCAGTCCGGAGCGGCCGTTGTCGTGGAAGGCGAGCCGCCGGAACACCATCGCCCGGCAGCCGCTGCACACCCAGCCGTGGCCGGGCGCGCCGCGCAGCTCCAGGCCCTGCACCGTCCAGTAGGCGCCGGTCTGGGTGACCGCCCGGGCGGTGGCGGGCAGCGCCGCGGCGTCCAGCACCGGGTGCTCGTCGCGGTAGTTGATGAGGGTGATCCGGCGGTCCGCCGCACCGGAGGCGGCGAGCACCACCGGCTCGGTCAGCCGGTAGGTACCGCCGCGCAGCGCCACCGTCCCGCCCGGGCGGACGGCGCCGGCCGCCCGGCCCAGGGTCGCGAACGGACGGGCGAGCGAGCCGTCGCCCTCGTCGGACCCGTCCGGTGAAACGTACACGGCGTCGAGTGCGGAAGGGGCGGCCGAGGAGGGGAGCGGGCCGGCGGAAGGCGGCGCGCTCACGGGCGGCGGCGTGACGGTGGCGGTGTCGTCGGACCACGGGACGAGCGCCAGCAGCACGGCCGCGGCGACCGCCGCGGCGGCCGACCCCGCCACCGGCAGGACGCGGGAGCCCGCAGCCGGCGCGGTGTGCAGCAGCGAGCGGACGCCGTCCGCGAGCGGTCGCGGCACCAGCAGGACGCCGAGGCCGGGCAGCAGCCGCTCCGGTGCGACCAGGTCCGCGGCCCGTCCGCCGCACGCCGCGCAGTCCCGGACGTGCCGGGCAAGTCGCTTGCGCCACACGGAGGTCGGCGTGCCGTCCCAGCCCTCGGCGACCGCGGCCAGCCCGTCGCAGCGGGGAGCGGCCGCGAGGGCGCGGACCAGGGTGCGGGCCAGGTCGAGCTGGGCCTTCATCCGCTTGAGGCGGACCGCCGCGTGCGGCTGGTCGATGCCGAGCGCGTCCGCGAGTTCGGCCCGGCTGAGGGCGCCGGTGGCTTCCTGCCACCACAGGGCGAGGAGTTGCCGGTCCCCGGCATCCAACCAGGCGGTGGCGCGCACCAGTTCGTTGCGCTGGGCGGAGAGCACCAGCTCGGCGACACTGCGCTCGGCGAAGTCCGCGGTCGGGTCCGGGACATCCAACGTCTCGAAGCGGTGGGGCAGTTCGACCACCCGGCGGCGACCGTGCTCGTGCATCCGGCGGTAGGCGATGGCGACCAGCCAGGAGCGGAAGCGCTCCGGCTCGCGCAGCCCGCCCAGGCCGCGGACCGCCCGCAGCATGGTCTCCTGCACCAGGTCGTCGACGTCCGAGGGCCCGACCACCCGCCCCAACACGTTGTAGACCAACGGCAGATGGTCGCCCACCAGCCGCTCCAACGCCACCCCGTCCCCGGCCTGCGCCGCCCGCACCAACGCGCGAACATCCACCACAGCACCCCTCCTCGCCGAAGGCCCCGCATCCTGGCATGACCCCGCCCGACCGGTAAAGCACGGGCCTCGCGGTGTCGGTTCGAAGTTTCTGTCATCGGCGGGCGCGGGCCCCGTCTACAAGGGTGCTGCGGCCTCCACCCGGGCGGCAGTGGCGCCCGCGCGGCGGGCGTCCCGGCTTTCCGATCGAGAGGACTCCCATGCCAGGGAACTCCCGTGCACCGATGTACCGACTCGTGGTCGGCGTGGCCCTGCTGGCGGGCATCGGCACCGTCGACGTCCAACCGGCCGGTGCGGCGACCGTGCCGGCGGCGGGGACGTACCAGTTGGCGGTGACGAAGAGCGGTATGTGTCTTGACGTGCCGTCGGGGTCGACGGCGAGTGGCACGCTGTTGCAGCAGTGGGGTTGCGGCAGTGGGCAGAGCAATCAGCAGTGGACGCTGACGCCGGTGGGCAGCGGCGTGTACCAGCTGGTCAATGTGAAGAGCCGGATGTGTGTGGACGTGCCGTCGGGTTCGTCGGCCAGTGGGGTGCAGCTGCAGCAGTGGGGTTGCGGTGCGGGTCAGACCAACCAGCAGTGGACGCTGGTGGCGAGCGGGTCGGGGACGTTCCAGATCGTCAACGTCCGCAGCGGGTTGTGCATCAGTGACCAGGGTGCGTCGACCACGGCGGGGACGGCGGTGATCCAGGAGACCTGCACCGCCAACAGCAACAAGCAGTGGGCCTTCCGCCCCGTCGGCACCGGCGCCGCGGCCACCGTCGCGCAGGACGGCACCGGCCGGTACACCACCGTGCAGGCCGCCGTGGACGCGGTCGGCACCGGCAACGCCAGCCGGGTGGTGATCACCGTCAAGCCCGGCACCTACCGGGAGAAGGTCACCATCCCGGCGAACAAGCCGTACGTCACCCTGCAGGGCCTCGGCGCGAGTCCGGCCGACACGGTGATCGTCGGCAACCGGAACGCGGGCGCCTACGGCACCTCGGGCAGTGCCACGGTGGTCGCCCAGGGGCACGACTTCTCGGCGGTGGACCTGACCTTCAGCAATGACTTCGACGAGAACAGCTCCGACACCGGCGACCAGGCCCTCGCGCTGTACCTGGACTCCGACCGGGCGCTGCTGGACAACGTCCGGCTGCTCGGCGACCAGGACACCTTCCTGGTCAACGAGAGCGCCCGGGTGTACGCGGTCGGCTCGTACGTCGAGGGGACCGTCGACTTCGTCTACGGCGGCGGCGTCGCGGTGTTCGACAACTGCCGGATCCACGAGAAGCGCACCACCGGCGGGCCGATCACCGCGGCCAGCACCCCGGCCGCGCGGACGTACGGCTTCCTGTTCTACCGGTCGACGGTCGACGGGACGACGGCCGGCACCACCCAACTCGGCCGGCCGTGGCGGCAGGACGCCCAGGTGGTCTACCGGGAGTCGGTGCTGTCCGACGCCGTCGCGACCGCCAAGCCGTGGACCGACATGTCCACCAGCACCTGGCAGAAGGCCCGGTACTTCGAGTACCGCAACACCGGCGCGGGCGCGACCGTGAACGCCAACCGCCCGCAGCTCACCGACGCCCAGGCGGCCGCCTACACCCCGCAGAAGTACCTGGCGGGAGCCGACGGCTGGAACCCCGTCCGATGACCACCACCACGAAGGGACGCACCACCATGCGCAGGACCACCTCCCACCGGCTGCTCGGCCTGCTCACGGCCCTGCTGCTCGGCGCCGCCGCGCTCACCGCCGAACCGGCCGGTGCGGCGACCGTGCCGGCGGCGGGGACGTACCAGTTGGCGGTGACGAAGAGCGGTATGTGTCTTGACGTGCCGTCGGGGTCGACGGCGAGTGGCACGCTGTTGCAGCAGTGGGGTTGCGGCAGTGGGCAGAGCAATCAGCAGTGGACGCTGACGCCGGTGGGCAGCGGCGTGTACCAGCTGGTCAATGTGAAGAGCCGGATGTGTGTGGACGTGCCGTCGGGTTCGTCGGCCAGTGGGGTGCAGCTGCAGCAGTGGGGTTGCGGTGCGGGTCAGACCAACCAGCAGTGGACGCTGGTGGCGAGCGGGTCGGGGACGTTCCAGATCGTCAACGTCCGCAGCGGGTTGTGCATCAGTGACCAGGGTGCGTCGACCACGGCGGGGACGGCGGTGATCCAGGAGACCTGCACGGCGAACAGCAACAAGCAGTGGGCCTTCCGCCCCGTCAGCACCGGCCGCACCTGGTCCAGCGCCGCGGACGGCTTCGCCTCCACCGGCGGCGGCACCACCGGCGGCGCGGCGGGCGCGACCGTCACCGTCACCACCTTCGCCGACCTGGTGAAGTACGCGACCTCCGACAGCCCGTACACCATCCGGGTCGCGGCGGCCGTCACCGTCACCCCGTACGGCTACGAGATCCCGGTGAAGTCCGACAAGACCATCGTCGGCGTCGGCACCTCCGGCCAGCTCGTGCACGGCGGTTTCTTCCTCGGCGCCGGCGTGCACAACGTCATCCTGCGCAACCTGACGATCCGTGACGCGCAGATGGCCGACGACGACCCGGACGACAAGGTCTACGACTACGACGGCATCCAGATGGACACCGCCGACCACGTGTGGATCGACCACAACCGGATCGAGCGGATGAACGACGGCCTGATCGACAGCCGGAAGGACACCAGCTACCTGACCGTGTCCTGGAACGTCCTCGGCGAGGAGAACAAGGCCTTCGGCATCGGCTGGACGGACAACGTGACCGCGCGGATCACCATCCACCACAACTGGATCCACGACACCACCCAGCGCAACCCCAGCGTGGACAACGTCGCCCTCGCCCACCTGTACAACAACTACCTGCAGAACATCGGCTCGTACGGCAACCTGTCGCGCGGCGCCTCCAGGACCGTCATCCAGAACAGCTACTACGACAACGTCGCCAACCCCTACTACAACGACACCCCCGCGGCCGCGCTCACCCAGTCCGGCAGCATCGTGGTCAACAGCACGGGCAAGCAGCAGACCAACGGCACCACCTTCGACCCCGCCGCGTACTACCCGTACACGCTGGACGCCGCCAAGGACGTGCCCGCCCTGCTCGCCCAGTACGCGGGCCCGCAGGCCACCATCGGCTGACCCCCGCCAGGCCCGCCCCGGCCGCCCGTCCGCGGCGGGGGCGGGCCCCGGCGTAGATTGGGACGTGCGGGCGGGGAGACGGGGAGGCTGCGGTGGCGACGGTCGAGCGGACGGACGAGGACGAGGCAGCGGCGGGGCGGCTGCTGGCGCAGTGGCGGCGGCGACGGCGGCTCAGCCAACTGGAACTGGCGAACCTGACCGGCGTCTCGGCGCGGCACATCGGCTTCGTCGAGACCGGCCGGTCGCGGCCCAGCCGGGAGATGCTGCTGCGACTCGCCGAGCAGTTGGACGTGCCGCTGCGGGAACGCAACCCGCTGCTGCTGGCGGCCGGTTACGCGCCCGTGTTCGGCGAGACCCCGCTGGGCGACCCGGCGATGCGGCCGGTGCTGGCGGCCGTCGAACGGGTGCTGGCCGGGCACCAGCCGTACCCGGCGCTGGTGGTGGACGGCGGCTGGGACATCCTGGCGACCAACCGGGCCTTCGACCTGTTCACCGAGGGCGTAGCCCCGGAACTGCTGGAGCCCCCGTTCAACGGCCTGCGGCTGGTCCTGCACCCCGAAGGGATGGCCCCGCGGATCGCCAACCTCGGCCTGTGGCGCGGCAAACTGCTCGGCCGACTGCGCCGCCGGGCCGTCGTCGAACCCCGACTCCGGCCGCTGTACCAGGAGTTGCTCGGCTACCCGTGCGAGCAGCCGGTGCCCGAGGTGGACGTGCCGGGCCCCAGCGACATCTGGCTTCCGCTCGAACTGCGCTGCGACGGCACGGTGTTGACGTTCATCGCGACCCTCGCCACGTTCGGCACCGCCCGGGACCTGACCATGGCCGAGCTGCTCATCGAGAGCTTCTTCCCCGCCGACGACCGCACCGCCGCCCACCTGGAGCAGCACCGTGCGGGCTGAACCGCACCTACCTGACGGGTAGTTGAGCGGGCACGCGGCCGGGACCAGAGTGGAGCCCACCGCGCCCCGCCGCTCGAAGCGGCCGGAGGGCGCGGACCTCCCCGGCCGATCGCACCCGCAGGAGCCTGCCCTCCCATGACCGACAGCACCACCGTGCCCCGGGCCGCCCAGAACCCGCCCGCCGCCGCACCGCACCGTGCCACCCTGCCCGTCGTGCTCGCCGGAGTGTTCCTGGCGGGGCTCGACTTCTTCGTGGTCAACGTCGCCGTCCCCGCCGTCCAACTCGACCTGCACGCCACCGACGCGCAGATCCAACTCATCGTCGCCGCCTACGCGTTGATGTACGGAGTCGGACTGATCAGCGGCGGCCGGCTCGGCGACCTGTACGGTCGGCGCCGGATCCTCGGGCTCGGCGTCGCCCTGTTCACCCTCGCCTCGGTCGCCTGCGGGGCCGCACCCACCGTAGAACTGCTGATCGCCGGACGGATCGCCCAGGGCGCCGCGGCCGCCCTGATGGCCCCCCAGGTGCTCGGCATCATCACCACCGCCTACCACGGCCCCGCCCGCACCCGGGCCGTCACCTGGTACGCCGCCGCCTCCGGAATCGCCGCCGTGTTCGGCCAGTTGATCGGCGGGCTGCTGATCCGCACCGACCTGCTCGGTCTCGGCTGGCGGGCCTGCTTCCTGGTCAACCTGCCGATCGGGCTGGCCGCCACCGTCCTCACCGCCCGGGTGCTGCCCGAGTCCAGGGCTCCCGGCCGCCCGCGCCTCGATCCGGTCGGACTGGTCCTGGTCACCGCCGCGCTGACCGCCGTCTGCCTGCCGCTGATCGAAGGCCGCGAACGCGGCTGGCCGCTCTGGACCTGGCTGGCCCTCGCCGCCGCACCCGTGCTTTTCGCGCTGTTCGCCGCCCAGCAGCGCCGCCTGCTGCGCACCGGCGGCTCGCCCACCCTCGACCTGTCGCTGCTGCGCGAACGCGCCTTCGCCGCCGGCCTGGCCGCCCAACTGACCTTCTGGGCCTCGATGGCCTCCTACTTCCTGGTGTTCGCGCTGTACCTCCAGCAGGGCCGCCACCTCGCCCCGCTCGCCTCCGGCCTGGTCTTCACCGTCCTCGGCGTCGGCTACGTCCTCGCCTCCACCACCGCCCGCCACCTGGCCGCCCGCCTCGGCCGGCACACCATCACGCTGGGCTGTGCGCTGCGCGCCACCGGCCTGCTGCTCGAACTGTGGGCCGTCACCGGCATCGGCCACACCGGCACCCTGTGGTGGCTGGTCCCCGGCCTGTTCCTGGACGGCTGCGGCATGGGCCTGTCCTTCGCCCCGCTCGCCACCACCGTCCTCGCCCGGGTCCCCGCCGCGAGCGCCGGATCCGCCGCCGGCATCCTCACCACCGGCCTCCAGGTCGGCAACGCGCTCGGCGTCGCCCTGATCGGCCTGGTCTTCTACCGCGTCCTCGCCGCCCACCCGGGCCCGGACGCCCACCCGGCGGCGTTCCGCGCCTGCCTGCTGTTCGTCCTCGGCGCCACGGCGCTCCTCGCCCTGGTCGTGCAGGCCCTGCCCGCCACCACCGAGAAGGACTGACCGGGCCGCCTTCGTCGGGAGCGCCCGCCGGGGGTCGACCTCCTCGCCCCGGACGCCGGGACCACCAGGTCATCGCGGACCGACCGGCCGTCACCACAGGCCGGCGGACAGGTCCGGGTCCCGCATCCCCGGGAGCGCGTAACCCTCCTCCTCGTCCCACGGCACGTCCAGGTCGTCCAGGTGCACGTGCCACTGCGCTCCCGCGACCGCCCGCCGCAGCGCAGTGACGCCGTCCAGCACCGCGGCCAGCACGGGCAGCACCAGCTCCGGGTCGAACGGCAGCTTGGTCGACCCGGCCAGCACCGCGCCGTCCCCGCCGTAGAGGCACAGCCCCTCCTCCTCCGGGAAGGGGAACGCGGCGACCACCCGCTCCACCTCCGCGGACTCGGCAGCCGTCAGGGCGGTCGCGCGACGCGCGGAGTAGTACACGGAGACGCTCATGCGCCCGAGCGTACGGCGGGGGTGCGACGAACCCGCACCACCGCCGTACGGCGGTGCGCTACGGGCGGGTGGTGCGCTCGTAGGGGATCTGCTCGCCGGCCTCGATCGCGGTGGGCAGGCGGTTCTCGGCGGGCGGGAGGGGGCAGGTGGCCAGGTCGGTGTAGGCGCAGGGGAGGTTGGTGGCGCGGTTGAAGTCGACGGTGACGCGGTGGTCGGGGGAGGGGGCGGGGATGGTGAGGGAGCGGTTGGCGGCGTAGGTGGTGACGCCGGAGGTGGCGTCGGTGAACAGGACCTGGAGGGTGCCGGGGAGGTGGCCGTTGAAGGCGGTGAGGCGGTGCACGGAGCCGTCGGGGAGGGTGAACTCGATCTCGCCCGGCGCGTCGTAGACGTGCTGGAGGCCCTCGACGGCCGCCCCGACGGTGACCGGGCGCGGGGCGTCGAACGGCAGGTAGCGGCCGGTCAGCGACCAGCGCGGGTCGGCCGGGTAGGCGGGGGTGCGGGTGAACTGCCGCAGCAGCGGGTTGTCGGGGTGGCGGGGCCGGACGATGTCGTGGCCGCCGCGCTTGGCGACCTCGATCACCGCTTCACCGGCCTGCGCGTACACGCCGCCGCGCTCCTCCAGCACGCCGAACAGGTGCCGCCCCTGCACCGGTGCGCCGTCGACGAGCAGTTCCTCGCCCTCGTCCAGCTCGACCAGGACGCCCTCCGGGCCGGTCGACCAGGCGCCGGGCGCGTCGGGGAAGCGGGCCGGTTCGGCGTCCAGCCAGTGCAGGCCGGTGACGGCGAGGAAGCCGTGCGGGTCGGCCAGGGCGCGGTCCTTCGCGGCGTGCCACTCCTCCCAGTCACGGGTGAAGGCGTCCAGCTCGGTGGTGGTGGTCATATCGACTCCTCGGTGCGGCGGTTCGGCAGGTTCAGGTGCTCGCGCAGGGTGGTGCCGGTGTACTCGGTGCGGAAGACGCCGCGCTCCTGGAGCAGCGGGACGACCGTGTCGGCGAACTCGTCCAGTCCGCCGGGAGTGAGGTGCGGGGCCAGGATGAAGCCGTCGGAGGCGTCCGCCTGGACGAAGCGGTTCAGCTCCTCGGCGACCCGGGCGGGCGTGCCGACGAAGGACTGACGGCCCGTCACCTCAATGATCAGGTCGCGGATGGAGAGGCCCTTGGCCTCCGCGAGCGCCCGCCACTCGCGGGCCAGCGCCAGCGGGTCGCGGTTCATCCGGACCGAGGCCCGGCCCTGCGCGACGGTGTGCTCGCCGACCAGCGGATCGACCTCCGGCAGCGGCCCGTCCGGGTCGTAGCCGGACAGGTCCCGGTTCCACAGCTGCTCCAGCAGCCGGATCGCGGTCTGTCCGCTGACCTGCTGACGGCGGATCAGCTCGGCCTTCTCGTGCGCCTCCGCGTCCGTCGCGCCCAGCGCGAAGGTCACCGCGGGCAGGATCTTCAGTTCGTCCCGGGTGCGCCCGTAGCGGGCCAGCCGGCCCTTCACGTCGGCGTAGAACGCCTGCCCGGCGTCCAGGGTGCCGTGCCGGGAGAAGATCGCGTCGGCGGAGGCGGCGGCGAACTCCCGGCCCTGGTCGGAGTCGCCGGCCTGGAAGATCACCGGACGCCCCTGCGGGCTGCGCGGCACGTCGAAGCGCCCCGCGATGTCGAACTGGTCGTCCTGGTGGGCGAACCGGCCCGCGTCGGGGTCGCTCAGGAACTCGCCGCTCGCCCGGTCCGCGAGGATCTCGTCGCCGCGCCAGGAGTCGAACAGCCGCCAGGACGCCTCCAGGAACCGGCGGGCCCGGGTGTAGCGGTCGCCTTCCGCCAGGAAGCCGCCGCGGCGGAAGTTCTCTCCGGTGAAGGCGTCCCAGGAGGTCACCACGTTCCACGCCGAGCGGCCGGCCGACAGGTGGTCCAGCGTGGCGAACTGCCGGGCCACCTCGTACGGTTCGTTGAAGGTCGAGTTGATCGTCCCGGCCAGGCCCAGCCGGTCGGTGACGGCCGCCAGCGCCGCCAGCACGGTGAAGGTGTCCGGCCGGCCGACCACGTCCAGGTCGTAGATCAGCCCGTTCTGCTCGCGCAGCCGCAGGCCCTCGGCCAGGAACAGGAAGTCGAACTTGGCGCGCTCGGCGGTCCGCGCCAGGTGCACGAAGGAGCTGAACTCGATCTGGCTGCCGGCCGCCGGGTCGCTCCACACGGTGGTGTTGTTGACGCCGGGGAAGTGCGCGGCGAGATGGATCTGCTTGAGCGGCTTGCTCATGACGGGTCCTCGGAGGTCAGGCGCCGGCGGCGGCGTAGCGGTTGGCGGGGCGCGGCAGGCCCAGCAGGCCGCGCAGGGTGGACGCCTCGTAGGCGGTGCGGAACAGTCCGCGGCGCTGCAGCTCCGGCACCAGGGCCCGGGTGACCTGTTCCAGGTCGTACGGCAGCGCGCCCGGGCGGAGCCGGAACCCGGTCAGCCCGGCCGTCGTCAACTCCTCGATCAGGTCGGCGAGTTCGGCCGCCGTCCCGGCGAAGATCCGGGCGTCGCTCGCGTACTCCGAGCCGGCCGACGCGTTCAGTCGCTCCAGCCGGGCGGCCGCCGCGCCGGGCCGCTCGTCCAGGAACACCACCAGGTCGGCGAAGACGTGCACGGTCTCCGCCGCCCGGCCCGCGTCCGCCTGCGCCGCGCGGATCTCGGCCAGCACCGCCCGCGCGTCGGCGGCGTCGCGCGGGGTGGTGAACGCCAGGTCGGTGGCGCGGCCGGCCAGCCGGAACGGCTCGCCCCGGTGCGCGAGCGCCGCCACCGGCGGCTGGCCCTGCGGCGGACGCGGGGTGATCGACGGGCCGCGGACGCTGAACCGGGACCCGGTGAAGTCGATGTAGTGCAGCTTCTCCCGGTCGATGAACCGCCCCGTGGCGGCGTCGCGGATCTCCGCGTCGTCCTCCCAGCTGTCCCACAGCCGGCGCAGCACCTCCACGTACTCCTCGGCCTCGCCGAACTCCGCCGCCAGCACGGCCAGCGCCGCCGGGTCGTCCAGCGCGTCCAGGCGCAGCGCGGGCGCGGCCCGGCGACCGAAGTGCGCGGCCTCGTCGACCCGCCCGGACACCTTCACCCGCAGCCCGGCCCGGCCGCCGCTGACGAAGTCCAGGGTCGCCACCGCCTTCGACAGGTGGAACGGCTCGGTGTGCGTCACCACCGCCGTCGGGAGCAGGCCGATGTGCCGGGTCAGCGGCGCGATCCGGGCCGCCAGCAGCACCGAGTCCAGCCGCCCGCGCACCCGGTCGGTCCGCGCGTCCGGCTCGAACGGGTGCTCCGACTGCAGGCTCAGCCCGTCCTCGAAGGTCAGCAGGTCGAGCAGGCCGCGCTCCGCCTCCGCCGCCAGGTCCGCCCAGTACCGGGCGGTCAACAACTCCTCGGGCCGGGCCTCCGGCTCCCGCCACGCGGCGGGATGCCAACCGGCGCCGTCCAACGCGACGGCCAGGTGCAGGGGGACGGGGGACTGCGGAACGGGCATGGCGGACCTACGTCTTTCGGCAGGCAGGGCAACAGGCAGGGCAAGGGGCGGGATGCCGGCGGGATGTCGGCGGGGGAGCGGCGCGACGGGAGGCGGGCGGGCGTCGGACGGTGCGCGTCGACGCCGGGCGGGGCGCGGTGGTGCGGGCCGGGCCCTTCCGGGCTCCGGTGCGGCCGGGCGCGCCGCTAGCGGGCTTCGGTCACCGGGCGCGGGCGCTACAGAGCGCGGTGGTCACGCGCAGCAGGTCGATGTGCAGCCGCTGGGAGGTCGTGGTGACCCGGCAGGCGGTCTTGACGGTCGTCGCGTTCGAGTGCCGCACCGTCCACCTCCTCCGCCGTTCGGCCACGCAGCTCGCGGCACCCAGGTGCCGCCGTCCTCGCACCGTAACCCCGCACCGCGGCCGGGCACAACGCTGTTCACGCAGCGGTAACGATCGGCGGCCTGACGTGCCGTCAGCGACGTTGACAGGCGCGCCGGGCCGCGCCTAGCTTTGCCGACCACGACAGTCGAACGGCGAGCGGGAGGGGCGGACGGTGACCTTGACCCGGCGGCTCCACCTCGACCTGCTGCGGGTCAGCAGCGCCCTCTGTCCGGCGGCCCGCCCGCGCTGACGGCCCCGCTCACCCGGCGGCGGCCGCGTTCCCCCGCACCCGCCCCTCCGCCCACGGGAGCCCCGACCGCCGTGACCCTCCGCACCGCGCTGCCCGCCGCCGACGCCCCCGCCGTGGCCGTCCTGGACAACCCCGCGTGGGCCGCGCTCACCGGCCCGCACGCCCATCTCGCCGAACGGGTCGGCCTCGCCGCCCGCTACCCCGTCGACGTCTCGCCGTTCACCGCGCTCGCCGACCCGGCCGACCCGCGCGCCTGGCAGGACCTCGCCGCCCTCGCCGGGCCGCCCGGCAGCACCGTGCCGGTCACCGCCGCCGAAGGAGCGCCCGACGGCTGGGAGGTCCTGGAGTCCGGCGCGGGCGTCCAACTCCTCGCCACCGCGCTGCGCACCGAGCCCGCGCCCGAGGCCGTCCGGCTCGGGCCCGCGGACGTCCCCGAGATGCTCGACCTGGTCGCCCGGACCCGCCCCGGGCCGTTCCTGCCGCGCACCGTGCTGCTCGGCGACTACCTCGGCCTGCGCGAGGACGGACGCCTGATCGCGATGGCCGGCGAACGCCTGCGACTGCCGGGCTGGACCGAGATCAGCGCCGTCTGCACCGACCCCGCCCACCGCGGCCGCGGCCTCGCCACCCGCCTGGTCCGCGCCGTCGCCCACGGCATCGAACAGCGCGGCGACACCCCGTTCCTGCACACCGCCGCCGACAACGCGGCCGCGATCCGGCTGTACCGGTCACTCGGCTTCACGCTGCGCCGCCGCACCGCGTTCCTGCTGGTCCGCACCCCCGGCGGAGAGCCGCGGTGACCGCCTTCCACTGGTTCCTGCCCACCGGCGGAGACGCCCGCGACCTCGGCGGCGCCGCGCACGGCACCGGCATCGGCGGGCCCGCCGCGGCCACCGCCGACCGCCCCGCGACGCTGGGCTACCTCACCCAACTCGCCCGGGCCGCCGACGAGCTGGGCTTCGAGGGGGTGCTCACCCCGACCGGCGCGCACTGCGAGGACGCCTGGATCACCACCGCCGCGCTGATCGCCGCCACCCGCCGTCTGAAGTTCCTGGTCGCCTTCCGGCCCGGCCTGGTCGAACCCGCGCTCGCCGCCCACACCGCCGCCACCTTCCAACGGCTCTCCGAGGGGCGGCTGCTGCTCAACGTGGTGGCGGGCGGCAGCGACGCCGAACAGCGCGGCTACGGCGACCGGCTCGGCCACGACGCGCGCTACGCCCGCGCCGCGGAGTTCCTCGACGTGGTCCGCACCGCCTGGCAGGGCAGGCCCTACGACCACCACGGCCCCCACTACCGGATCGACGGCGGCCACCTGCACCGACCGCCCGAACCCGCCCCGCGGGTCTACTTCGGCGGCTCCTCCGCCCCCGCCCTCGCGGTCGCCGCCCGGCACGCCGACACCTACCTCACCTGGGGCGAACCCGTGCCGCAGGTCGCCGCGAAGATCGCCCGGGTCCGCGAACTCGCCGCCGCGCACGGCCGCGCACCGCGCTTCGGCCTGCGGATCCACGTCCTCAGCCGGGACACCGAGGAGCGGGCCCGCCAGGACGCCGAAGCCCTGATCGCCGGCCTCGACGCCGCCGCCGTCACCGCCGCCCAGCAACGCCTGCGCACCCTGGAGTCCGTCGGCCAGCGCCGCATGCTCGCCCTGCACGACGGCGACCGGGACCGCCTCTGGATCGCCCCCGGCCTGTGGGCCGGCATCGGCCTGGTCCGCGGCGGCGCGGGCACCGCCCTGGTCGGCTCCCACCAGCAGGTCGCCGACCGCCTCGCCGAGTACCGGGCCGCCGGCATCGACGAGTTCGTCCTCTCCGGCTACCCCCACCTCGAGGAGGCCTACACCTTCGCCGAACGGGTCCGCCCGCTGCTCTGACGGGGACGCCGTCGAAGGGACCTGATGGCCCGTCGGAACAGGGCCGGTCGGCCCTGGCGGGGCCGGGGCTCGGTGGCGGAGCATGGGGGCTCACCCGTTGGACGGGCCGGCGGGGCCGTGACACCCCGTCGGCCCAGCGCGGCCGGTGGTCACCAAGTGGTGGGGTGCGGGCGGGTGTTGTCGAGGAGGGGCGGGACGGCGGGCTGCCATTCGATCATCATGATGGTGGCGTCGTCGGTGAGGCCCTCGGGCTGGTGCTCCAGGATGGCGTGCATCAGGCGGCGCAGCGCCTCGGGAGCGGGCTCACCGGCGGCGGTGGCGCGGATGACGAAATCGGTGAAGCGGTCCAGGCCGAAGAACTCGTGGTGGGCGCCCTTCGCGTCGACGACGCCGTCGGTGTAGATCAGCAGCCGGTCGCCGGGCTTCAGGGAGGCGGTCTGCACCGAGCGGCGGGCGGTCCCGAGGCGGGCCAGGCCGAGGGGGAGTTCTTCCGGGCCCGCGAGCGCGTCGGCGACCACCTCGCCGCCGCGGATCAGCAGCGGCGGCGGATGGCCGCAGTTGGACCAGTGCAGGGTGCCGGTGGCGATGTCCAGGCGGAGGAAGACGCCGGTGGCGAAGCGGTCGGGGAACCAGCGGTGCAGCGCCTCGTCGATGGTGTCGACCAGGTCGGGGACGTCGGCGCCGTTGCGGCGGGCGTTGCGGCAGGCCGCGAGGGCCAGCGCGGCAGTCAGTCCGGAGGCGAGGTCGTGGCCCATGGCGTCCAGCACGGCGGCGTGCAGCACCCCGTCCGCGAGCGAGTGCTCGAACGCGTCGCCGCCCAGCCGGTAGGCGGGTTCGAGGACGGCGGTGGAGATCGCCCGGTCGGTGCAGACGGTGCGCGGGGGGAGGAAGGCGCGGAGCATCTCGGACGGCAGGCTCATGGTGTCGGCGCGGGTGCCGTGCGCGTAGCTGTCGCTGACGTCGCGCTTGGAGGTGATCACCATGGCGAGCACGGCGGCGAGCAGCCGGCAGCGCCGGATCGACTCCCGGTCGAGGGCCGGGGTGCGCAGGCCCATCACGCCGAGGCGCTCCGCGCCGTCCGTGAGCGGGAACCAGGCGATCAGGCCGGTCCCGGTGTCCTCGGCGACCCGCAGCGAGCCGCTGCGGAACGCCGAGCCCGCCAGCGTGTCGTCGATGGCCAGGTCGGGGCCGCCGGCGAGCGAGACCAGGCGGTTCTGCTGGATGTCGGCCAGGTACACGGCGCTCGACCCGAGGCCGAGGTCACGGGTGTACTGCTCGGCGATGCGCGGGGCGTCCCGCGGGTCGAGGGTGCGTCCGGCGGTGAGGAACCGCTCCAGCAGTTCCTCGCCGAGGTTCAGCGGCGGCGTGTCGGCAGGCATCCCTCCACCCGACCCCGGAACGCCCGCCGCCGCTCGTCGACGCAGCGCGTCCGGCCGCGGAACGCACCGGACGGAGGACCGGCCGCCGCCATTTGCCGGACCGCTGACGTCCCCTCAGGGGCGGCCCGGTCCGCGAACCCCGGCGGCCCCGCGACACGCGGCCGGCCTTCGGCCCGGAAGGGCGTCCGGGTACGCACGCTCGCCGCGCCGGCTGGAGGGCCGAGGGCTCATCGAGGAGGAGACCCCGGCACGCCCGCAGCCCGCAGCGGACGCCGCGGGGCTGCTTCGGCGGTCGAACAGGCCCCGGGGCGGGGCGGCGCGGGGTCAGCCGCGGGAGACCCGGAGGGCCCAGGCGATCAGCGGGACCTGGAGGGGGAGGCGGGCCACGGCGGCGGCCCGGAGCGGGGCCGGGCGGTGACGCCAGTCGTAGGCCATCTTCACGTTGGCGGGGAAGACCGCGGTGAACAGTCCGGCGGCGGCCAGCGCGCCGGCCCGGCGGCTGCGCGGGTGGAGCACGGCCGCGCCGACGGCGAGTTCGGCGACCCCGCTGGCCCTGGTCCAGGTGCGGGGCGTGCCGGGCAGGCTGCGCGGGACGATCGCGTCGAACGGCCGGGGCGCGGCGAAGTGCGCGACGCCCGCCGCCAGCAGCAGTCCGCCCAGCAGGCGGGCGGAACGTTCGGCGGTCATGGCCACTCCCGGGGGTCGCGGGCGTCGCGGCCGGAACGCTGCTGAAGCCCTTTGCTACTGGAGAGTAGCCGGACGGGCCGCCGAGCGGAACAGCCCCTCCCCGGCGCCGGGTTCACGCCGGGCGGCGCAGCAGGGCGTCCAGGTGCGCGAAGGTGGCGGCGGGCTGCTCGATGTGCGGCAGGTGACCGGCCTCGGGGACGGTGACGAAGCGGCCGTCGGCGAAGGCCCGGGCGTAGGCGGCGCCGTACGCGGGGGTGGCGACGCGGTCGCTCTCGCCCCAGACCAGCAGCGCGGGCACCCGCACCCGGGCCAGGCGCGCCCGCAGACCGGGGTCGTGCATGTACGGGTCGCCGGCCAGCGCCCGCATGGTGGCCGCGTTGCCCCGGCGGCGGGCGAGTTCGGCGGGCGGCAGGGCGGCGGGGTCGACGTGGTACCGGTCGGGGCGGTGCCAGGAGTGCTCGGCCAGACCGCGGGCGTCCAGGGCGAAGACGTCCGCGATCGGCTCGCCCTCGACCGCGATGCCGACGGCGTTGATCAGGACCAGGCCGCCGACCGTCCCCCCGTCGTCCTGGGTGGCCATCTCGGCGGCGATCCACCCGCCGAGCGAGGAGCCGACCACCAGCACGTCCCGCAGCTCCCGGTCGTGGAGCAGGGCCAGGTAGGAGGCGGCGAGGTCGGCCATGGAGGTGATCCCGGCCGGGAGTTCGGTGCCGTCCCAGCCGGGGTGGACGGCCGTGAGGGTGTGCGCGGTACGGGACAGGTGGTCGGTCAGGCCGGCCACGGTCCCCGGCCCGCCGCCGCCGTGCAGGATCAGCACGGGACGGCCGGCGCCGGCCTCGGTGACGGTCGGGGACGGTTGCGCGGTTCGCTGGAGGCTCATGCGACCACCATAACTAAACATGCTTAATTAAGCTAGCTTAGTCAGACGGTAGGATCGCCCCATGCACCCTGAGCCCCACGTCCTCGGCCGCGCGGTCAAGCAGGTCCAGTACCGCCAGCACCGCGCCCTGGACAGCGCGCTGGCGGCCGCCGGCACCACCCTCGCCCAGTGGGACGCGCTGCGCGCGATCGGCCACCGCCCCGGCGCCTCGGCACGCGAGCTCGCCGCCGTCACCTTCCAGACCGAGCAGTCCTTCGGCACCCTGGCCGGCCGCCTGACCGCCCAGGGACTGATCGAGCGCCGCCCCGGCCACGGACGGCGCCTCGAACACCACCTCACCCCGGCCGGCGAGCAGGTCCGCGCGGCGGGCAGCCGCGTCGCGGACGAGGTGCTGGCCGCGCACTTCGCCCCGCTGGCCCCCGCGGACCGGGCCACCCTGCTCCGGCTGCTCGACCGGCTGACCGGGGAGGACGCCGTACCGCTCGTACCCTGACGGATCCTCAGGGCGCCTGGCTGTCCGCGGCCGGGGGTTCGGGCGCGCCGTGCTCCTCGGCCTTGGCGCGCACGTCGGCGGGCGTCGGCGAAGTGATCGAGCGCTCCTCGGCCGACCGCTCGCGGACGGCCTCCTTCGGAGTGCTCCCGGCGGCCCGGTCCTTGGCCGGGTCACGCTCCAGGTCCGGGTTCTCGGGCGTGGGCATCGCAGGCTCCTCTCGTCGCTCCGGCATGAGCACCCAGCGGCTACCCGGCCCGGCCGCGCCCACACCCGCCGCCGGGCCCCGCTGTCAGCGGTCGAGCAGGTCCAGGATCAGCGCGGCGACCTCCTGCGGGGCCTCCTCCGCCATGAAGTGGCCCGCCCCGGTGGTGAGGTGGCGCAGGTCGGCGGCCCACGGACGCCAGCGCGCGGCCGCGTCGAAGCCCAGCAGGGCGCCCCAGTCCTGCTGGACGACCGTCACCGGCATGGCCAGCCGGCGGCCCGCGTCCCGATCGGCCCGGTCGTGCACCAGGTCGACGCCGGCGGTGGCACGGTAGTCGGCCACGATCGACGGGACGGCCTCCCGGCTCGCCCGGAGGTACTCGGCGCGCACCTCGGCCGGGATCGCCTCCGGGCTCGCCGACCAGGCGTCCAGGAAGTGCCCGAAGAACGCGTCCGCGCTGTTGGCGATCAGCTGCTCCGGCAGGCCCGGCGGCTGCGCCATCAGGTACAGGTGGAACGCCACCGCCGCATCCACCCCGTGCAGCACGTCCCAGCTGTCCAGGGCCGGCAGGACGTCCAGGATCCCCAGGTGGCTGACCCGGTCCGGATGGTCCAGGCCGGCCCGGAAGGCGACGTGCGCACCCCGGTCGTGCCCGACCAGCGCGAACCGGTCGAAGCCCAGCGCCCCGGTCAGCGCGACCACGTCGGCGGCCATCGTCCGCTTGGAGTAGGTGTCCTCCGAGACCGCCGCGGGCTTCCCGCTGGCGCCGTAGCCGCGCAGGTCGGGACAGATCACGGTGCGGTGCGCGGCCAGCAACGGCGCCACCCGGCGCCACATCAGGCGGGTCTGCGGGAAGCCGTGCAGCAGCACCAGCGCCGGGCCCCGCCCCCCGACCGCCGCGGTCAGCTCGACGCCCTCCGCCACGCCGATCGTCCTGGTCCCGAATCCCTCGATGGTCACGGCCACGGCCGCTCAACTCCTTCGTCCTCGCCGGCGGCGCCGGTGCGCCCGCCGCTGTCCACGGCCACCAGCATCGGCGCGCCCGATCAGCAGCGGATCAGCGGCGGCGGCCGCCCTGCCGGGCACCACAATGAAGGGATGGAGATCCAGGTCAGGGTGCTCGGACCGGTCGGGGCCGGCGACGCCGAGGGCCGGCCCGTCGCGGTCGGCAGCCGTCGCCGCCGCGAACTCCTGGGCCGGCTGGTGGCCGCCGGCGGCCGGCCCGTCCCGCTCGCGGTGCTGGTCGACGACCTCTGGCCGGACCCGCCGCCCACCGCCACCGGGACGGTGCGCACCTTCGTCGGCGAGCTGCGCCGCGCCCTCGACCCCGACCGGCCCCCGCGCGCCCCGTCCCGGGTCATCGAGACCGTCGGCACCGGCTACGCCCTGCGACTCCCGCGCACCCGCGTCGACGCCCACCGCTTCGAGGACACCCTCGCCGCCGTCCGCGGCCGGCCGGACACCGAGGTCGCCGCCACGCTCACCGAGGCCCTCGGCTGGTGGCACGGCGAACCGTACGCCGACCTCGACGCCGCCGCCTGGCTCCTCCCCGAACGCGCCCGGCTGACCGAACTCCACCGCCAGGCAGTCGAGTTGCGCGCCGGAGCGGTGCTGGAGCTGGGCCGCGGCGCCCCCCTCGTCCCGGAGCTGGAGGCCTTCGCCGCCGCCCACCCCTGGCGGGAGCCCGCCTGGGCGCTGCTCGCCCGCGCGCTCTACCAGGCCGGCCGGCAGGTCGACGCGCTGGCCGTGCTGCGCGAGGCCCGGACCGGGCTGCTGGACCGGTTCGGACTGGACTCCGCGGACCGCCTCGACCACCTCGAACACGACATCCTCCGGCACGCCGCCCACCTCACCCCGGCGCCCCCGGACCAGGAGCGGCTGCGCCTGCTGCGGCGCACCGAGGCCGCCGGGGACTACACCCGGCTGCGCGCGATGAGCACCGTGGCCGGCGCCGCCGCCGTCACCGGCGGCAGCAACCTGGTGCTCGCCCAGCAGCAGCGCACCGCCGCCGCCCTGGAGGCCGAACGCGCCGGCGACCCCGTCCGCACCGCCCGGGTGATCGCCGCGTACGACGTCCCCACCGTCTGGACTCGCGCCGACGACCCCGAACGGGCCGCCGCCCTGGTCGCCGCCACCCGGCGCACCCTGCACCGCCTCGGCCCCGACGCGCCGCCCGCCCTGCGGGCCCGGCTGCTCGCCACCCTCGGACTCGAACACCGCGGGACCCGCGACGCCTGGGCCGTCGAGGCCGCGCACGAGGCCGAGCGGCTGGCCCGCGAACTGCACGACCCGCAGGTGCTGGCGCTCGCCCTGGACGCCCGCTTCGTGCAGTCCTTCCAGCGCCCCGGCCGGAGCGCCGAACGCGACGCCCTCGCCGAGGAACTGATCGACCTGGCGGTCCGGCACGACCTGCCGGCGTCCGAGATCCTCGGCCATCTGATCAAGCTCCAGGTACACGCGGCGCGCGGCGACACCGAGGCCGCGGACCGGCACGCCGCGGCCGCCGAACGACTGGGCGCCGTCCACGAGAGCCCGCTGGTCCAGGTGCTCACCGCCGGATACCGGGCGATGCGCCTGGCCGAACGCTCGACCGACCCCGCAGGGGCGGCCCGCGCCTACCGGGCGCTGGCCGCCGACCTGGCCGGCGCCGGCATGCCCGGACTGGCGACCGGACTGCTCCCGCTCGCCCTGCTGTCGCTGCGCCTGCGCCACCGGCAGCCCGCACCCACCGACCCCGGGCTCGACTGGGGCCCGTACCGCCCGTGGGCCCAGCCGCTGATCGAACTGGCCCGCGGCGACGAGGCGGCCGCCCGCCGCGCCGCCGCCGCACTCCCGGAGCCCCGGGCCGACCACCTGTACGACGCGCTGTGGGCCGTCACCGCGCACACCGCGCTCCGGCTGCCCGACGAAGCGCTGGCCGACCGGGCCCGCCGCGCCCTCGCCCCGCTGCGCGGCCAGATCGCCGGCGGCACCACCGCGCTGGTCGGCTTCGGCCCGGTCGACGACCTGCTGGCCGCGCTCGACCGGCCGTAGCGCGGCGCGTGGCACTTCGGGGGTGGGCGACGGCGGGACGGTGTCCTAGGCTCAGAGGCATGCCGAACCCTGACGGGCTGCTCGTCGACATCGCCGCGATGGTCGAGTCCGAGCACAGCAACCAGATGTCCCTGACCGTGGTCGTTCCGGGCGCCGTGATCACCGGCCGGCTCGCGCCGGTGGCCCTGTGGTGGGAACGCGTCGCCGAGGTCCTGCAGGCCTCCGACCACCTGAAGCCGTTCGCCACCCTGTTCGCCCCGCCCGCCGGTGGCTCGTCCACCCCGCCGACCCATCTCCACCTGCACCTGGCGCGGATCCTGCAGGGCGAAGTCGGACTGCCGCACGCCGGCGGCATGTACCGCATCGCCATCGAGGACATCAGCGCCTGGTCGATCGGCGACCTCAGCTACTCCGACATCTGAAGCCGCGCCGACGTCCGAAGCTCCTCCGACCGCTGATCCGACCGGCCGGCACTGCTGGCCCTGATGACGAGCCGTGGCGCGATGGTCACGTGCGACACCGGCGTGCCCGGCTCGTCGATCAGCCGCAGCAGCAGGTCGATCCCGGCCCGGCCGATCGCGGTGAAGTCCTGCCGGACGGTGGTCAGCGGCGGCGTGATGTACGCGCCCTCGGGCAGGTCGTCGAAACCCGCCACCGCGACGTCCTCCGGCATCCGCACCCCGGCCTCGTGCAACGCCCGGACCACGCCGAGCGCCATGTGGTCGTTGGCGGCGAACACCGCCGTGGGCCGCGACGCGTCACCGGCGCGGAACGCCTCAGCCACCTGCCGGCCCGCCGCGTGACCGGACGCCGGGCTCCAGTCCCCGGTCAGGTGCGGCGGCACCGGGAGGCCCGCCGACTCCAGGGCGGTCCGCCAGCCCTGCAGGCGGCCCTCCGCCTCGATCCACTCGCCGGGCCCCGCGACGTGCCAGACGGTGGTGCGGCCGAGCGACAGCAGGTGCTCGGTGATCGCCCGCGCCCCCGCGAACTGGTCCACGGCCACCCCGGGGACGTCGAGGTCGTGCCCGCCCTCCACCGTCACGATCGGGAACGGCTGGGGGAGCCGGGCCAGCGCCGCCACCGTGTGCCGGTGCGGCGTCATCACCACCACGCCGTCCACCCCCCAGGTGCCCAGCCGCTCCAACGCCTTGCCGAGGGCGTGCTCGGTGAGCTCCTCCAGGCCGACCGAGGCCACCAGGTAGTCCTCCTGCCGGGCGGCCCGCTCCAGGCCCGCCAGGATGCTGGCCGGGCCGAACAGCGTGGTGTTGGCCGCGACCACGCCGAGCGTCCGGCTGCGCCTGGTCACCAGCGTCCGGGCCGCCGAGTTCGGCCGGTAGCCCAGCTCGGCGATCGCCTGCAGCACCCGCTTCCTGGTCGCCTCGCGGACGTTGGGGTGGTCGCTGAGCACGCGGGAGACGGTCTGGTGCGACACGCCGGCGACCTGCGCGACGTCGGCCATCGTCGGCGGACGCCGATCGCCAGCCTCATCCATGCTGCTCCTCGATCCTTCGGTGCCGACCGGACGGCGTCCGATCCGCCAACAGTACTGGCCACGACGGCTCCGCCCGGCCCGGTGCGCCCCGGCGGGCGCGGGCCGGACCGGGACGGTTCCCGCGCGGCCGACGGGAGGTCAGGAGCCGACCTTGCGCTTGTTGTAGACGTCGAAGCCGACCGCGGCCAGCAGCACCAGGCCCTTGATCACCTGCTGGTAGTCGGTGCCGATGCCGACCAGCGACATGCCGTTGTTCAGCACGCCGAGCACCAGGCCGCCGATGATCGCGCCGAGCACGGTGCCGACGCCGCCGCTGGCGGACGCGCCGCCGATGAACGCCGCGGCGATCGCCTCCAGTTCGAAGTTGATGCCGGCCTGCGGGGTGCCCGCGTTCAGCCGGGCGGCGAACACCAGGCCGGCCAGCGCCGCCAGCACGCCCATGGTGACGAACGCCAGGAACACCACCCGCTTGCTCTTCACGCCGGACAGCTTGGCCGCCGCCTCGTTGCCGCCGATCGCGTACGTGTGACGGCCGATCACGGAGTTGCGCATCAGGTAGCCGAAGCCGAACAGCAGCACCGCGAGGATCAGCAGCACGATCGGGAAACCGTGGTAGCTGGCCAGCAGCATCGTGAACACCACCACGGCGGCGGTCACCGCGGCGAGCTTCGCCAGGAACAGGCCCATCGGCAGCAGTTCCAGACCGTATTCGGCGGCCTGCCGCCGCCCGCGCACCTCCTGCAGCAGGGCGACCGCGAGCACCGCCGCGCCCAGCAGCAGCGTCAGGTTGTGGTAGTTGGTGTGCGGGCCGACCTCCGGCAGGAACCCGCTGCCGACCTTCTGGAAGCCCTTGGGGAACGGCGCGATCGACTGGCCCTGCAGCATGATCTGGGTCGCGCCGCGGAACAGCAGCATCCCGGCGAGGGTGACGATGAAGGACGGTATGCCGACGTAGGAGATCCAGAAGCCCTGCCAGGCCCCGGCCACCGCGCCGATCAGCAGGCAGGCGACCAGCGCGACCGGCCACGGCAGGCCGTGCTTGACCATCATCACCGCCGCGGCCGCGCCGACGAAGGCGGCCAGCGAGCCCACCGACAGGTCGATGTGCCCCGCGATGATGACGATCATCATGCCGATCGCCAGGATCAGGATGTAACTGTTCTGCTGGATCAGGTTGGTGACGTTCAGCGGCTGCAGCAGGATGCCGTCCGTCCAGACCTGGAACAGCAGCACGATCAGCGCCAGCGCGACCAGCATGCCGTACTGGCGGATGTTGCCGCGCAGCGCCCGGGCGATGACGGCCTGGAGGGCCGGGCGGTCGGCCGCGGCGGGCGCGGCCGTCCTGGTCTCTGGGGTGGTCCCGGTCTGGGCCATGCGTTACACCTGCTCGTTCTGGATGACGGCGCTCACGGTCATGAGGCGCATGAGGGATTCCTGGGTCGCGTCCGCCCGCTGCACCTCACCGGTGAGCCGGCCCTCGGCCATGGTGAAGATGCGGTCGCACAGGCCCAGCAGTTCGGGGAGTTCGGAGGAGATGACCAGCACCGCCTTGCCCTGGGCGGCGAGTTCGGCGATCACGGTGTAGATCTCCGCCTTGGCGCCCACGTCGATGCCGCGGGTGGGCTCGTCGAGGATCAGCACCTCGGGCTCGGCGAAGATCCACTTGCTGAGGACGACCTTCTGCTGATTGCCGCCGCTGAGCTTCCCGGTCTCCATGAACACCGAAGGGGCCTTGATGTTCATGGACTTGCGGAACCGCTCGGCGACCCGGGTCTCCTCGTGCTCGTTCACCCAGCCGCGCCGGGCCACCTTGCCGAGCGCGCTCAGCGAGATGTTGCGGCTGATGTCGTCCGAGAGGTTGAGGCCGAGCTGCTTGCGGTCCTCGGTCACGTACGCGATGCCGTGCCCGATCGCCTCGGCGACCGTCCGGGTGCGCACCTCCCGGCCGTTCACCAGCACCCGGCCGCCGGTCCAACGCCCGTACGAGCGGCCGAAGACGCTCATCGCCAGCTCGGTGCGGCCGGCGCCCATCAGGCCGGCGATGCCGACGATCTCGCCGTGCCGGACGTCGATCGACACCCCGTCGACCACGTTGCGGTGGTGGTCGATCGGGTGCTGCACCGTCCAGTCCTCGACGGCCAGCGCGACCTCGCCGATCTGCGGGGTGCGCTCCGGGTAGCGGTGCTCCAGGTCGCGGCCGACCATGCCGCGGATGATCCGGTCCTCCGAGACGCCCTCGGCGCCCACCGCGATCGTCTCGATGGTCTGCCCGTCCCGCAGTACCGTGATCGAGTCCGCGACCCCGGCGATCTCGTTCAGCTTGTGCGAGATCAGGATGCAGGCGATGCCCTGCGCCTTGAGCTCCAGGATCAGGTCCAGCAGCTTGCGGCTGTCCTCGTCGTTCAGCGCCGCGGTCGGCTCGTCCAGGATGAGCAGCCGGACCTCCTTGGCGAGCGCCTTGGCGATCTCCACCAGTTGCTGCTTGCCCACGCCCAGGTCGGCGATCCGGGTCTGCGGGTGCTCCTGCAGACCGACCCGGCGCAGCAGTTCCTGGGCGTGGGTGAGCGTCCGGTGCCAGCTGATCACGCCCCGGCGGGCGTGCTCGTTGCCGAGGAAGATGTTCTCCGCGATCGACAAGTACGGCACCAGGGCGAGCTCCTGATGGATGATCACGATCCCGCGCTGCTCGCTGGCGCGGATGTCCTTGAACCGGCAGGGCTCGCCCTGGAACAGGATCTCGCCCTCGTAGGAGCCGTGCGGGTACACCCCGCTGAGCACCTTCATCAGGGTGGACTTGCCCGCGCCGTTCTCGCCGCAGATCGCGTGCACCTCCCCGGGGGCGACTGTGAGGTTGACGTTGGACAGCGCCTTCACACCGGGGAAGGTCTTGGTGATCGCGCGCATCTCGAGGACGGGTCCGGCCATGTGGTGCATCCGTTTCGACTGGGGGCGGTACGGGGGCGGTTTCGGTTACTTGACCTGGTCCGCGGTGTACTGGCCGCTGTCGATCAGCGCCTTCTGGTAGTTGTCCTTGTCCACGCTCACCGGCTGCAGCAGGTAGGCCGGGACGACCTTCACGCCGTTGTTGTACTGGGTGGTGTCGTTGGTCTCCGGCTTGCCGCCGGTCAGCAGCGCGTCGCCCATCTGCACGGCCACCTTGGCGAGTTGGCGGGTGTCCTTGTAGACGGTCTGGGTCTGCTCGCCGGCGATGATGGACTTCACCGAGGCCAGCTCGGCGTCCTGCCCGGTGACGATCGGTAGCGCCTTGCCGCTGCCGCCGTAGCCGACGCCCTTCAGCGAGGACAGGATGCCGATCGAGATGCCGTCGTACGGCGACAGCACCGCGTCCACCCGGGCCGAGGTGTAGGACTTGCTCAGCAGGTTGTCCATCCGGGACTGCGCGAGGCCGCCGTCCCAGCGCAGCGTGGCGACCTGGTTGAAGGCGGTCTGGCCGCTCTGCACGACGAGCTTCTTGTCGTCGATGTACGGCTTGAGCACGCTCATCGCGCCGTTGAAGAAGAAGTTGGCGTTGTTGTCGTCCGGGGAGCCGGCGAACAGCTCCACGTTGAACGGGCCCTTGCCGTCCTTCAGGCCCAGCTTGTCGGCGATGTAGGTGCCCTGGAGCACGCCGACCTTGAAGTTGTCGAAGGTCGCGTAGTAGTCCACGTTCTGGGTGCCGCGGATCAGCCGGTCGTAGGAGATCACCGGGATGTGCGCGTCGGCCGCCTTCTGCAGCACGTCGGTCAGCGAGGAGCCGTCGATCGCCGCGACCACCAGCAGCTTGGCGCCCTTGGTGATCATGTTCTCGATCTGCGACACCTGGTTCTCCACCACGTTGTCGCCGTACTGCAGGTCGGTCTTGTAGCCCTTGGCCTGGAACTCCTTGACCATGTTGTCGCCGTCGTTGATCCAGCGCTCCGAGGACTTGGTGGGCATCGCGATGCCGACCAGGCCGCCCTTGGCGTCGCCGCCCTTCGCTGCGCCGTCGCCGACGCCGTTGGCGCTCTGCCCGCACGCGGCGAGCGAGAGCAGCAGCCCTGCCGCGACAAGGGTCGTCGAAAGCTTCCGCACAATTCCTCCATGGGTACAACAGATCGGCTCGACCTCGGGCGCAGCCGAGGTGACCCTGAGTGTTAGCGCTAACAGAATGGGCGTCAAGAGGCCCGGCAGAACTGATATCCGAACCGGGAAGAGGGTGGGGAGAGGGCTTGACGCGCGGGTTGTTAGCGCTAACAATCAGGGATGGCGTGGCTGGAAACCGACCCGCGGAGCGGCCCCGGCCGGCTCGAATCTCGTCGGCCGTCCCCGTAAACCTCGCGTCGAGCAAGATCACCGCATCGAGGTAAATACCTCCGGCTCGACGGGCGAAGCGCGCGCACCGCGCACTACGGTTCCCCAGGACCGGCCGAGCAGGCCGTGGTTCCTGACGATCCGTCAGCTCCCCCTCTCGCCAAGGAGCGCCCGCCCCATGACCGTTGAGACCGGTCCGGACACCGAGCCGGCGCCGTCCGCCGCTCCGCTGCTGCCCGGACCGCCCGCCGTGCCGTTCCCGTCCCCGGGGGCCGCGCCCGTCTCCGCACTGCACGTCTCCGCGCCGCCGGCGGTCCCGGCGGCGGCCGTCGCCGCGTCGGTCGGACCGGAGCTGGAGCGGATCCTGCGTGGTCCGAGCGGACTCGGGACGGCGGGCCTGGCGCTGGGCCGGTGGGTGGAGCCGGTGGCGCTGCCGCAGCCGTCCGCGCCGGTGGAGGGCGTCCCGGTGCCGGGCCTGTACTTCCACCCGATCCCGGAGCCGGACCCGGTCCGGGTGGCGGAGGTCAGCCGCCGGATCAAGGACTGGGCGGTCGACGAGGTGGACCTGTTCCCCGACGAGTGGGAGGGCCAGTTCGACGGGTTCTCGGTCGGGCGGTACATGGTGGCCTGCCACCCGGACGCGCCGACGGTGGACCACCTGATGCTCGCCACCCGCCTGATGGTCGCCGAGAACGCCGTCGACGACTGCTACTGCGAGGACCACGGCGGCTCGCCGGTCGGCCTCGGCAGCCGACTGCTGCTCGCGCACACCGCCCTCGACCCGCTGCACACCACGCCGGAGTACGCCCCGGGCTGGGCCGAGTCGCTCGGCTCCGACGCCCCGCGGCGCGCCTACCGGTCCGCGATGGCGTACTTCACCGAGCTCGCCACCCCGTCCCAGGCCGACCGGTTCCGGCACGACATGGCGCGGCTGCACCTGGGGTACCTGGCCGAGGCCGCGTGGGCCGAGACCGACCACGTGCCGGAGGTGTGGGAGTACCTGGCGATGCGCCAGTTCAACAACTTCCGCCCCTGCCCGACCATCACCGACAGCGTCGGCGGCTACGAGCTCCCGGCGGAGCTGCACGCGCTGCCCGCCACCCAGCGGGTGATCGCGCTGGCCGGGAACGCGACCACCCTGGTCAACGACCTGTACTCGTACACCAAGGAACTGGCCGGCCCGGGCCGGCACCTGAACCTGCCCGTGGTGATCGCCGACCGCGAGGGCCTCTCCGACAAGGAGGGCTACCTGAAGGCGGTCGAGGTCCACAACGAGCTGATGCACGCCTTCGAGGCGGAGGCCGCGGCGCTCGCCATCGCCAGCCCCGTCCCCAGCCTGCTGCGCTTCCTGCGCGGCGTGGCCGCCTGGGTGGACGGCAACCACTACTGGCACCAGACCAACACCTACCGCTACAGCCTGCCCGATTTCTGGTAATTCCGGTAAGAAGAAATGGATTTCCATCTGTGACCAGCACCGAGTTCACCTCCGCCGTGAGCACCGCCCCGAACACCTCCGCGTTCGTTCCGGCGCCCGCGACCCCGTACCAGGGCGACATCGCCCGGTACTGGAACAACGAGGCCAGGCCGGTGAACCTGCGCCTCGGTGACGTCGACGGGCTGTACCACCACCACTACGGCATCGGGGCCGTCGACCACGCCGCGCTCGGGAACCCCGAGGACAGCGAGTACGAGAAGAAGCTGATCGCCGAGCTGCACCGGCTGGAGTCGGCGCAGGCCGAGGTGCTGCTGGACCACCTCGGCCCGATCAAGCGCGAGGACACCCTGATGGACGCCGGCTGCGGCCGCGGCGGCTCGATGGTGATGGCCCACCAGCGCTTCGGCTGCAAGGTCGAGGGCGTCACGCTGTCCGCGACCCAGGCCGAGTTCGGCAACCGCCGGGTCCAGGAGCTCGGCATCGCCGACCAGGTGCACTCCCGGGTCTGCAACATGCTCGCCACCCCGTTCGGCACCGGGCAGATGGCCGGCTCGTGGAACAACGAGTCGAGCATGTACGTCGACCTGCACGACCTGTTCGCCGAGCACGCCCGGGTGCTCAGGGTCGGCGGCCGGTACGTCACCGTCACCGGCTGCTGGAACCCGCGCTACGGGCAGCCGTCGAAGTGGGTCTCGCAGATCAACGCGCACTTCGAGTGCAACATCCACTCCCGCCGCGAGTACCTGCGCGCGATGGCCGACAACCGCCTGGTGCCGCAGACCGTGATCGACCTGACCCCCGACACGCTGCCCTACTGGGAGCTGCGCGCCACCTCCTCGCTGGTCACCGGCATCGAGGAGGCCTTCATCGAGTCGTACAAGGACGGCTCCTTCCAGTACGTGCTGATCGCCGCCGACCGGGTCTGATTCCGGGTCGACAGCAGGAGGGCCGGATCCGTCCAGGACGGGGCCGCCCCGTACGGCGCCCCTCCGGTCCTGACGGGCCGTCGGGCGCGAGCGCTCACCGGGGGGCCGGGGACGGCACCCCGGTGAGCGTCGCCGGATCCAGGGCCGCCCGCACCGCCAGGTCCTCGACGCCCCGCAGCAGCGGCTCGAACCCGGCCGGCGGCAGCAGCGCCTCCTGCATCCTGGCGGCCGCGCCGCCGGTCGAGATCAGCCTGTCTTTCCAACGGCGGCCCCGGCGGCGGCCGTTCGAGCGGCTCCGGGCCGCCTGCTACGGGTGCTGGGTGAGCAGGTGCGCCCGGTAGCCCTCGCCGAAGGTGGCCGTCGGGGTGCCGCTCCAGTCGGCGATCAGCACGTTGCCGTTGCTGCCGCAGACGCCCCACGGGTTCCACGTCCAGGCCGTGTAGCCGACTCCGTTGGCATCGGCCCAGGCCATCACCCGGTCGAGGTAGTCGTGGGCGCAGGTGTTCTGCCCGATCTCGCCGGCCTGGACCGGGACCTTCGCCGCGAGCGACCCGATGGTGCTGTCCCAACAGGCGGTGGTCACACAGCCGTTGAAGTTGTACGAGTGCCAGGAGGCCATCAGGTTGCCGGTCGGGTCGGCGGGCGCGTAGGCCAGCCACTGGCTCAGGTCGTTGGTCCAGGTCAGGCCGCCGGTCATGATCACGTTGGTGGCGCCGGTCGCCCGCACCGCGTCGACCAGCGTCTGCATGCCCGCGACCGGGTACCCGATGCCGGTGCAGGTCCCGCCGTCGCGCAGGCAGGTCCAGGCCGCGGCGGCGTCCGTCCAGTTGTCGGCGGCGTCCGGGTAGGGCTCGTTGAACAGGTCGAACAGGACCGCGTCGTCGCCCTTGTACGCGGTGGCCACCTGGGTCCAGAAGGTCGGGCTGTACTGCAGGTCGGGCATCGGCTTCTGACAGGTCGCCACCACGTCCGAGCAGCCCGCGCCGGCTCCCGTGTACAGGCCGTGCGTCCAGTGCAGCTCCAGCACCACGTTGATGCCGTTCGCCACCAGCAGGTCGGTGTACGCCTTGACCGCCTGCTGGTAGGCCGCGCCGGTGGTCCCGCCCGCCGGCACCTCGCTCGTTCCGAGCCAGCACTCCTCGTTCAGCGGGATCCGGACGGCGTGCACGTTCCACGCCTTCATCGCGTCGACCGTGGCCTGGTCCGCGGGGCCGTCCCACATGCCCTTGCCCTGCACGCAGGCGAACTCGCCGCTGGACCGGTTGACGCCCAGCAGCCGGTAGGCGGCGCCGGCGGCGGTCACCAGGCGGTTGCCGGACACGTGCAGCGCCGGCGCGGGCTGCGCGGGCGGGGGAGTGGTGGGCGGCGGGCTGGTCGGGGGCTCGGTGGGCGGCGGGGTGGTCGGGGTTCCGCCGCAGTGCACGCCGTTGACGGTGAAGTCGGTGGGCGCGGCGTTGGCGCCGCTGTAGCTGAACGTGGCGGCTGGCGTGACGGTGCCGCCGGCCGGCACGCTGCCGTTCCAGGACAGGCTGCTGACGGTGACGTTCTTTCCGGACTGGGTCCAGTCGCCGTTCCAGCCGGAGGACAGCGCCTGGTTGCCGGCGTACGTGTAGCCGAGCGTCCAACTCGTCCACGCCGCACCGAGGTTGGTGATGGTGACACTGGCCTGGAAGCCGCTGCCCCAGTCGTTCTGCACCGCGTAGGTGGCCTTGCACTGGACGCCGGCCGCCTCGGCGGCCTCCGGCAGGGCGACCAGGGAGGCCGCCGCCACCGCGGTCAGTCCGGCCGCGACGGCGCCGGTGACCGCGCGGTGGCGGCGTGATCGGAAGTCGGGGAACACGAGACGCATGAGTCACTCCTGATGAGGTGTCGAACCCGCCGGAGGGATCTCCGGCGGAGCGAGTGGGCGACCGCCCACCGCCGGGGCGCGCGGCGCTCAGGCGCGTGCGGGCGGTGCGGCGGTGCTGCCGCGGACGGTGAGGCGGGCGGTCTGCTCCTGGTGCGAGCGCGGCGGGCGCCCGTCGATCAGGTCCAGCAGCACTTGCGCGGTGTGCAGGCCGTACGCCTGGATGTCCCGGGTCAGGGCGGTCAGGGCCGGCCGGACCAGCACGCACAGCTGCGAGTCGTCGCCGGCCAGGATGGACAGCTCGCCGGGCACCGGAATGCCCATCTCCTGGGCGACGTTGAGCGCGGCGACGGCCATCACGTCGTTGTCGTACAGGATCGCGGTCGGCCGGTCGCGCCGGGACAGCAGCGCCCGGGTGGCCTGCGCGCCCTCCTCCGCGGTGTAGTCGGTCTCCACCACCCGGGGCTCGCCCAGGCCGTGCCGGAGCATGGCCGCGCGGAACGCGGCGATCCGCACCTGGGTGTGGTCGAGGGCCGGCAGGCCGGCGACCCTGGCGATCCGGCGGTGGCCGAGCGCCACCAGGTAGTCGACCGAGGAGTCCACGGCGGCGGTGTCGTCGGTCCACACCGCGGCCGGTCCGGTGTCCGTCCGCGGCCGGCCGGCCAGCACCGCCGGGATCCGCAACTCGTCGATCACCGCGATCCGGCTGTCCTGCGCGTACAGGTCGGTGACCACCAGCCCGTCCACCCGCCGCTCGGCCCACCACAGGCGCATCGCCTCCACGGCGGCCCCGTGGTCCTCGACCACCTGCAGCAACAGCGCGATCCGCTGCCCCGACAGCTCGCGCTCCAGCCCGGAGATGAACCGCATGAAGAACGGCTCGACACCGAGGGTGTCCGCGGGGCGGGCCAGGATCAGCCCGACGCCGTGCGCGCGCGACCCGGACAGCGACTTCGCGGCCAGGCTCGGCCGCCAGCCCATCCGGTCGGCGATCTCCACGATCCGCCGGCGGGTCTCCTCCGACACCCCCGGCCGCCCGTTGAGCGCGTACGACACCGCGCCGATCGACACGCCCGCCCGCTCCGCGATCTCCGCGATCGTCACCCGCTTCACTTGGTCGCTCCCCGGGTGAAGCCGTTGTAGATGAACCGCTGCAGGAACAGGAACACCACCAGGGTCGGCACGATCACCAGCACCGCGCCCGCGCAGATGATCTCCCAGTGCGCGCCGTACGGGCCCTTGAAGGAGTACAACGAGGTGGAGACCACGCCGAGTTCGGGCGAGGGCATGTACAGGAACGGGACGTAGAAGTCGTTGTAGACCACCACGCCCTTCACGATCACCACCGTCGCGATGGCCGGCTTGAGCAGCGGGAGGATCACCGTCCGGTAGATCCGCAGCGGCGAGGCCCCGTCGATCCGGGCCGCCTCGTCGAGCGAGACCGGGATGGCCCGCATGAACTGCAGGAAGATGACGATCGACACGATGTCGGTGCCGGTGTACAGCGCGATCGCCGACCAGCGGCTGTTGAACATGCCGAAGGAGTTGATGATCTGGAAGGTCGCCACCTGGGTGGTGACACCTGGCACCAGCGAGGCCAGCAGGAACAGCGAGATCGTCAGCCGTCGGAACGGGAACCTGAACCGGTCGATCGCGTACGCGGTCATCGAGCCGATCAGCACCGTGCCGGTCACCGAGAACGCCAGGATGAACGCGGTGTTCCCGAACGCCCGCAGCAGGTGCCCCTGACTGAAGGCCACCTCGAAGTTGCGCAGGTTGAACCAGTCGTGCGGCGGCGTCAGCGGCCCGCCGGCCGCCGACTCCGGCTCGGTCTTCAACGCGGCCATCAGCACCACCGCCAGCGGCAGCAGCGTCGCCGTCGAAGCGGCCACCAGCGACAGGTACTTGGCCGCCACCGCCGACCGGGCGCCGAACCCGCGCGGAACGTGCGTCGTCATACCAGCTCAACCCCTTCGTCGGGCACCAGGACCCGCTGGATCCAGGTCGTCAGCAGGACGACGGCGAGCAGCACCACGGCCGCGGCCGAGGCCAGGCCGACCTTGTTGAACTGGAAGGCGAGCTTGACGGTCTGGATCACGAAGGTGGTGCTGCCGTTGGCGCCGCCGGTCATGATGTAGGGGATCTCGAACGCGGACAGCGAACCCGAGACCACCAGGATGGCGCTGAGGCTGACGACGGGCCGGATGCCCGGCAGCACGATGTGCCGGACCTGGTGCCAGCGGTTCGCGCCGTCGAGCTCGGCCGCCTCGTAGATCTCGCCCGGTACGGACTGGATCGCCCCGAGGAACAGCACGAAGTTCAGGCCCAGGTAGCGCCAGAGCGACACCGAGGCGAGCGACCAGTTGACCAGCTGCGGGTCGCCCAGCCACAGGTGGTCGCCGCGCGCGCCGAACAGGCCGAGCACCGAGTCCAGGGTGCCGCCGGGCTGGAAGAAGTAGAGGAACACGAACCCGATGGCGACGCCGTTGACCAGGTACGGGAAGAACAGCACGCCCTTGAAGAAGTTCCGGAACCGGACGTGGAAGCTCAGCACCGTCGCGAAGTACAGCGCCAGCACCATCTGCACCGCGCCGGAGGCCAGGTAGAACAGGCTGACGAAGAACACCTGGAACAGGTCGGGCCGGGTGAACAGCTCGGTGTAGTTGGCCTGCCCGACGAACTCCTTCTGCGGGCTGAAGCCGTCCCAGCTGGTCAGGCTGTAGAACAGCATGCTGAACACCGGGGTGTAGGTGAAGGTCACCAGCAGGGCCAGCGGCACGGCGAGGAAGAGCCACGGCGTGGACCGCGCGAGCAGGCCGCGCCCGGGCCTGCGGCGGGTGGGTCGGTGCATGTCGCCCCGTTCGTCGGTCTCGGACGGTCCGTCAGGAGCCGGCGGTCTTCACCGCGGCGGCCCACTTCCGGTTCAGCTCGGCGAAGTAGCCGTCCAGGGTGCCGCTGCCCGCGCCGCGGGCCAGGTCGACCAGGTGCTGGCGGTAGTCCGGCTTGTTCAGGCCGATCTCGGACTGGTTGTCGATCTTCGAGACCTCGGCGTTCTTCGCCTGGCCGAGCTGGATGAACCTCACGCCCGCGTCCTGATAGGCCTTCAGCTCCTCCGGCATCGCCCCGGCCTTCAGGGTCGGCAGCAGCGCCTGGTCCTGCGCGTAGCTGCTGCGGTCCACGAACCAGTCCACCCAGGCGCGGGCCGCCTCCTTGTGCTTGGAGTGGATGCTCACCGCCTCCCGGTAGTCCGGGGAGATCACCGAGCAGAAGTGCCCGTCGGCCTGGGCCGGGAACGGCATGAAGCCGATGCTCGACGGGTCCGCGCCGCCGGCCTTCGCGGCGGCCTTCAGCTGCGAGATCGCCCAGGAGGCCAGCGGCAGCGTGCCGATCTTCCCGGTGCCGAGCCGGCTCTTCGCGGCGTCCCAGGTGGTGGTGGTCGGGTCCTTCTCGGTCAGCTGGTCGTGCACCACGTCGTACAGCAGGGTGTCGATCCGGTTGAGCTCCTTGCCGGCGGCCCACGGCGCGGTGTCGGTGGCCAGCGCGTCACCGGCGCCGGGGTCGCAGCCGGTCTCGCCGAGGTAACTCTGCCAGGCGGTGATCGGCCAGCCCTCGTGGTAGATCGTGTAGAGCGGCGTGGCCTGGGTCTTCGACTTGATCGCCTGCAGGTCGGCGCGGAACTCCGCCGGCGTGGTGGGCCAGTCGGTGATCCCGGCCTGCTGCCAGACGGCCTTGTTGTAGACCATGCCGGTCGCGTTGCCGTTGATGGCGAGGCCGTAGACCTGCCCGTCGTACCCGCCGCCGTCGACGAAGCGGTACTTCCGGTCGAGCTCGGCCGAACTGCCCAGCGGGGCGAAGAACCTGGGGTAGTCGGCGACCGGGACGGCGGCCGGGATCATCAGCACGTCGCCGTAACTGCTGCTGTTCAAGCGGATCTTGACGTCGCCCTCGTAGTTGACGATCGCCTCGAACTTGACGTGCACGTTCGGGTAGACCTTGTTGAACTCCGCCGCGTAGCGCTGCAGCGTGCCGTCCGCGGCGAGGTCGGTCTTGTGGGTGAGCACGGTGATGTCCCCGCTCACCGAGGCCGGGTCGGACGGGGCCACCGCCGCGCCCCCCGTGCCGCCGCTCCCGCCGGAGCAGGCCGCGACCGCCGTCATCGCCGTCAGGGCCGCGGCCAGCAGGGCCGCCGAACGCTGTCTCATGTGCCAACTCCCGGGTGGTGGAGGTCCGAACCGAACGGGCACCAGGAGCCGCAGGACTTATACGCTTAAGTCGGCGACGCACGAGGGCCGCTGGCCTGGTTCCGCGGAACCTAGGGACAGTGGCGCGGACCGGTCAATCGCCGACGCGAACCCTCGGGTGGATTCACCAGGTCACGGCTTAACCCCTTAAGTAACTTTCAGCTCCTGCCCGTTCCGATCTTGGCGGCCGCGCCGCGCTGCCCTAGCCTGAGCCGCCATGGCCTTCCTTTCGATGGATCTGCCGGAGCTGCGCAAGCACCGGCCCGAGCGGACCGAACCCGACGACTTCGCCGCGTTCTGGGCCGACACCCTGTCAGCCGCCCGAACCTTCCCCGCCGCCCTCGACACTGCCCCCGTCGAGACCGGTCTCACCACCCTGGCGGTGGAGGACGTCACCTTCCCGGGCTTCGCCGGGCAGCCCATCAAGGGCTGGCTGATCCGCCCGCGCGACGCCGAAGGGCCGCTCCCGGCGGTCGTCGAGTACGTCGGGTACGGCGGCGGCCGCGGGCTGCCGCACGACCACCTGCGCTGGGCCAGCGCCGGCTACGCGCACCTGGTCATGGACACCCGCGGCCAGGGCGGCGGGTGGTCCGTCGGCGACACCTCCGACGACGCGCCCAGCGCCGGCCCGGCCCACCCGGGCTCGATGACCCGCGGCGTCCTCGACCCCGCGACCTACTACTACCGCCGGCTCTACACCGACGCGGTCCGGGCCGTCGACGCGGTGCGCACCCACCCCGGCGTCGACCCGGCCCGGGTCCTGGTGGCCGGCGGCAGCCAGGGCGGCGGCCTGGCCCTGGCCGCCGCGGGCCTGCTGCCCGACCTGGCCGGGGTGATCGCGGACGTCCCGTTCCTGCAGCACATCCGTCGCGCCACCGAGATCACCGACGCGTTCCCGTACAAGGAGGTCGCCGACTTCTGCAAGGTCCACCGCGACAAGGTGGAGACCGTGTTCCGGACCCTGTCGTACTTCGACGGCCTAAACTTCGCGGCCCGCGCCACCGCCCCCGCGCTGTACTCGGTCGCGCTGATGGACGAGGTCTGCCCGCCGGAGACGGTCTTCGCCTCCTACCACCACTACCTCGGCCCGAAGGAGATCAGCGTCTACGCCTACAACGGCCACGAGGGCGGCGGCTCGCACCACGTCCCCGTCGCGCTGGCCTTCGCGGCCTCCCTGGTCTGAGGCCCGCCACGGCGCCCTCAGGCGGCTCCGGCGCGGTCGGCCGGGGCGTGCAGGGCGCCGTAGCGCTGCATCCGCTGCCAGCGCAGGCGGTTGCCGGCCAGCGCCGTCCACACCGAATGGATCACCACCAGGTACATCAGCTGACGGTAGACCAGCTGCTGCAGCGGCAGGGACCAGAGCGGGCCGAGGCGTTCGCCGTCCAGCCGGAACGCGTAGCAGGCGCAGGCGGACTGCACGGCGAGGAAGGCCAGCCAGACCCCGGCGATCCGGACCGGGTCGAGGAAGACGAGCCCGTAGACCGCGAACACGTCGACGGCCGGGGCCAGCAGCGGCAGCAGGACCTGGAACAGCAGCAGGTACAGCAGGCCGCGGCGGCCGAGCTTCCCGGCCTGGCCGCGCTGGCCGACGGCCCGGCGGTGCTTCCACATCGCCTGCAGGGTGCCGTAGCACCAGCGGTAGCGCTGGCGCCACAGCGCGGACAGCGAGGCCGGGGCCTCGGTCCAGGCGACGGCGCGCTCCTCGTAGACGACCCGCCAGCCCGCCCGGCACAGCGCCATGGTGAGGTCGGTGTCCTCGGCGAGGGTCTCCTCGGCGACGCCGCCGAGGCGCAGCAGGGCGGAGCGGCGGAACGCGCCGACCGCGCCCGGGACGGTCGGCATGCACTGGGCCAGGTCGAAGAAGCGGCGGTCCAGGTTGAAGCCGACCACGTACTCGATGTGCTGCCAACGGCCCAGCAGACCGCCCCGGTTGATCACCTTGGCGTTGCCGGAGACCGCTCCCACCCGCCGGTCGGCGAACGGCTGGACCAGCAGGCGGACGGCGTCCGGCTCGAACACGGTGTCGCCGTCGACCATCACCACCAGTTCGCAACTCGCGTGCCGCAGGCCGTTGTTGAGGGCTGCCGGCTTGCCGGCGTTGGCCTGCCGGAGGACCCGGACGCCGGGCAGCCGGAGTGAGTCGACCAGGTCGGCGGTGCCGTCGGTGGAGCCGTCGTCGACCACGATCACCTCCACCGGATGGTCGGAGGCGACCAGCGAGCGGACCGCCGCCTCGATGCCGGCCCGCTCGTTGAACGCGGGGACGATCACCGTGACCGGGTCGGTGACCGGCGGGCCCCAGCCACGCCGCCGCAGCCGGCGGTGCCGGCCGGCGGCGGCGGTGAGCGCGACCGCCCGCAGCACGCTGATCGCGCCCGCGGCCACCAGCAGCCAGTCCAGCGCGCCCACCGCGTGGTCGCCGACGGTCAGCGCGAGGATCAGCGCCCGGCCCTGCCAGTGCTCGGCGCCGCTCGCCGGACGGGCGGCGCCGGGGATCGAGACGGCCTCGGAGACGGTCGCGAAGCGGTAGCCGGCCGCCTTCAGCTTCGGGAGCAGTTCGGCGAGCGCGGCCACGGTCTGCGAGCGGTCGCCGCCGGCGTCGTGCATCAGCAGGACCTGCCCGGCCGGGCCCTTCGGCGTGGCGTTGGCGACGATCCGCTCCACCCCGGGGCGCTGCCAGTCCTCGCTGTCCAGGGTGGTCAGCACCGTCAGGTAGCCGGCCTGCCCGGCCTGCCGGACGGCCTGCCAGTCGGCGTCGGTGAGCGCGTCATTGGTCGAGGAGTACGGCGGCCGCAGCAGCGCGGTGGTGGTGCCGGTGGCCCCGGCGACCGCGAGCTGGGTCTCGCGCAGTTCGAGGGAGCGGCGCCACGGCGCGGCCTGCCCGAGGTCGGTGTGGGTGAAGGTGTGGATGCCGAGCTGGTGGCCCTCGGCGAGGATCCGGCGGGCCAGCTCGGGATGGTCGGCGACCTGGGTGCCGACCACGAAGAAGGTGGCGTGCACGCCCTGCTGCTTCAGTACGTCCAGGATCTTCGGCGTCCAGACCGGGTCCGGCCCGTCGTCGAAGGTCAGCGCGAGGGTCTGCGGCGCGGGGCGGGCGGTGCGTGGCGTCGCGGCGGAGGCGTCGATCACCGGCCCGCCGTGCGCGGCCTCCGGCGGCACGGCGTCGGCCGCCGCGGCGGCCCGGGGCGCGCCGTCGGGCGCGGTGTCGAACAGGTGCCGGGTGTAGCCCTGCATCAGCAGGGCCGCGGCCAGGGTGATCACCATGGCGGCGAGCAGCAGCCAGTGGGTGCGCGGCGCACGCTGCCGCACCACGCCGCGGCGGCCACGGCGGCGGGAGTTCTGACGGGAGGTCATCGAAAGCTCGCTAGGGGTTCTTGGTGGGCTTGCGGCTGTTGCTGGGCGCTGTGCTGGGCCGCCCGTGCGAGGGCGAGGCGGACGGGTCGGACGGGCCGGGGCTCGCCGAGGGTGCGGCGGACGTCGGGCCGGTGCGGGCGGCGGTGGGGCCGGTCTGGCTCGGCCGGGTCGAGGCCTGGTCCGCGGATCGTCCGGCGGACGGAGTGGCGTCCGGTTCGGCGGGCGTGGCGGTGGCGGTCCGCTCGGGCGTGGCGGCGGGTGCGGCGGGCTGCGGCAGCAGCGGTCCGCCGAGGGTCGGCCCGCCCAGCGCGCTGCTCGCGACCAGGCCCAGGTAGCCGGCGGCGGGGACGGCCAGTGCCCAGCCGATCCGCCGCCAGCGGCGCTGGCGGCGGCCGCTGGCGTCGACGAACACCGGAGCGGAGGGGTCTGGGGAAGACGGAGCGGTCGGGGTGTCGGTCACCGTGGTTCCAGCGGTCGGGGGCGCGGCGGGGCGCAGGTCGGCGCCCGTGTCACTGCTTCAGCGCCGCCGTTCGCGCGGGCGTCACACCTCGGGTGCCCCGACCACAAGTGGATGGTTCATCCGTTTGTGCTATCGTCCCGAATCAAGCGGATGAACTATCCGAATTGCTGAGGGTGGAGGAACTCATGACGAAGACCGCCGTGGTCACGGCCGGAACGGGCGGCATCGGCCTGGAGACCGCGCTCGGCCTGGCCGCCGCCGGCCTCGCGGTCACCGTGGTCGGCCGCGACGCCGACCGGGGCGCCCGGGCCGTCGAGCGGATCGACGCGACCGGCCCGGCGCACCCCGCCCGGTTCCTCGCCGCCGACCTCTCCTCGCTCGACCAGGTCCGCGCCCTCGCCGACCGGATCGCCGCCGACCACGCCGCCTCGGGCGATCACCTGGCCGTGCTGGTCAACAACATCGGTGCGATGTTCCCGGACCACCGGACCCTGGACGGCGTCGAGGCCTCCTTCGTCCTCAACCACCTCTCGCCGTACCTGCTCACCGAACTGCTGCTGCCCGCCCTGACGGCCGGCGCCCCCAGCCGGATCGTGAACGTGACCTCGGGCGCGGTCGGGGTGGCCAAGCGGGTCTTCGACGGCGTCGAGCCGCCCGGCGGCTACTACGGCTTCCACTGGTACGGCCGCGCCAAGCTGGCCCACCTGATCCACACCCTCGACCTGGCCGAGCGGCTGCGCGGCACCGGCGTCGGGGTCTTCGCCGCCGACCCCGGCGGCGCCGCGACCGACATGACCGCCGGCACCATGACCGACCCGAGGATCGTCTCGCCCGGCCTGCGGCTGCTGTGGCCGCTGGTGCGCCGCAGGTTCGCACGCTCCACCTCCGGCCCGGCGTCCGAAGCGGCCAGGTCCTCGATCACGGCCGCCACCGACGCGTCGCTGACCGGCCGGACCGGCCTGCTCATCGGCGCCAGGTCCCGGCCCGTCCCCCCGCCGCGGGCGGCGACCGACCCCGGCCTCGCCCGGGCGGTGCGCCGCCTCGGCGAAGCCCACGCCCCCACCGCGGCCTGACCGCCCGCCGGCCCCGGCCGTCCGCTCAGACCGCGCCCACCAGCACGATGACCAGCGCGGGCAGCGCGATGAAGACGCTGCCCAGGTAGGTGCCCGAAGGCCGCCTGCAGTCCGATCTCCGCGTCCGGCCCGACGCCGGCGAACGCCGCGAACACCACCGTGAACGCGGTGCCCAGGTTGGAGCCGACGACCAGCGGATACACCTGGGCCGGCGTCAGGATGCCCGCCCCGGCGAACGGGACCAGCACGGAGGTGGTGATGGTCGACATCAGCCGTTCGAGCAGCTTCCCCGGGTAGCGGACCGCGACCGGGACCAGCGCGGCCGGCCCGCTGTCCGTGGGGGCGTCCGCCGTGGACCGAGGCTACGAGCCACCGGCCCGGGGACGGCGTGGCCGCGCCGTCCCCGGGCCCGCATATGATCGAACGCCGACACCGCGACCGAGGAACCCCGGACTGCCTCATGACGACCCCGCAGCTGCGCAAGGACGCCGCCCGCAACTGGGACCGGATCATCGCCACCGCCCGCGAGCTGGTCGACCGCGGCGCCGCCCTGCAGCTCAACGACGTCGCCCGGCGGACGGGCGTCGGGGTCGCCACCGTCTACCGGCACTTCCCCACGCCCGAGGCGCTGCTGGAGAGCGTCGCCGCCCCGTGCCTGGAGGAGCTCGCCGCGCACGGCCGGGACGCGCTCGCCGAACCCGACCCCTGGCGGGCGCTGCAGGTGTTCCTGTCCAGCACGGTGGAGGCGCAGGTCGCCGACGCCGCGCTGGCCCCCGTCTTCGCCGCTCCCGCGAACGCGCTGCCCCGCACCGCCGAGCTGAAGTCCGAGCTGGCCGCGGCGGGCACCGAACTCCTCGCCCGGGCCCGCGCGGCCGGGGCGGTCCGCCCCGACCTCGCCGCCGCCGACCTGGTCCCGCTGATGTGCGGCGTCGCCCAGGCCGTCAACGTGCACGGCGGCGCCCGCGCCGACCGCCTCGCCACCGCCCAGCACTACCTCGCCCTGCTGCTGGAAGGCGTGCGCACCCCGCCCCGGAGCACGTGAACCCTGGGCAGGTGAGTTCGGGTCAGCTGTAGGCGACCGTCACCGGGGCGTGGTCCGACCACCGCTCGGCGTGGGTCGCGGCGCGCTCCACCCGGGCGTCGACGCTGCGCGCGGCGAGGCCGGGGGTGGCCATGTGGTAGTCGATCCGCCAGCCCGCGTCGTTGTCGAAGGCCCGGCCGCGGTAGGACCACCAGGAGTAGGGGCCCTCCTGGTCGGGGTGGTGCTTGCGCAGCACGTCGACGTAGCCGTGGTCGTCGAGGACGCGGCTGAGCCAGGCCCGCTCCTCCGGCAGGAAGCCGGCCTTCTTCTGGTTGGCCTTCCAGTTGCGCAGGTCGGCCTCCCGGTGCGCGATGTTCCAGTCGCCGCACACCAGCACCTCGCGGCCCTCGGCGGCGGCCCGGGCGCGCAGTTCGCCGAGGTGCACCAGGAACTCGGCCATGAAGCGCTCCTTCTCGTCCTGTCGCTCGGTGCCGACCTCCCCCGAGGGCAGGTACAGCGAGGCGACCGTCAGGCCGGGCAGGTCGAGTTCGGCGTACCGGCCGGAGGTGTCGAACTCGGCGGAGCCGAAGCCGATCCGGGTGGCGTCGGGGGTGCGGCGGGACAGCACCGCGACACCGGCCCGGCCCTTCGCGACGGCCGGGGCCCAGACCGCGTGCCACCCGTCGAGGCGGGCGATGACCTCGCCGAACTGCTCGGCCTCGGCCCGCACCTCCTGGAGGCAGACCACCTCCGACTTGGTGTCGTCGATCCACTCCAGGAAGCCCTTCTTGGCGGCCGCCCGGATCCCGTTGACGTTGACTGTGGTGATGCTCTGCACCCAGCGAGGGTACCGGGCCGCGCCGACAACCCGGTCGGAGCGCCGCGCCATACCGGGTCGGGGGTCGATCCGCAAGGAATCCCGCCCATTGGTCTTGACCATCTCCCGAGCGACGCCCTAATGTCACTTACTGCAAAGACCTTTAATAAAGAAGGACGGATAAAGCCCGCCCTCCCCACCTGCCGAAACGGGGAGCGGTGCCGGGCTCGCCGTCCTTCAGGGTGGAGGACACGGTGGGGCAAGGGACGCTCACGGCGACTGCGGAGCCGAAGTACTGGCACCTGCGCACGGTGCTGCTGCGCACCATGGACGCCGAGTTCTCCACCGGCCAGGTGCTGCCCAACGAGCGTGACCTGTCGGCGCGTTTCGGCGTCGCCCGGGCCACCCTGCGGCAGGCGCTCGACCAGCTGGAGCTGGAGGGCCGCCTGGTCCGCCGTCGCGGCATCGGCACCCTGATCGCCGCCCCGCGGGTCGGCATCCCGGTCACCGACCGGGAGGCCGCCGGCCGCACCGGCGCCACCCGCAGCCAGGACTGGAAGGTGGTGGACTGCACCACCGGCCCCGCTTCCGCCGCGCTGGCCCGCACGCTGGGCCTGGCCGAGGGCGAGCAGGTGCACACGGTGCGCCGGCTGCGCACGGTCCAGGGCGTGACGGTCGCCGCCGAGTCGCTGCACGTGCCGTCCGCCGCGCTGCCGCACCTCGCCGTCGTGGTGGACGGGACGGACCGCGCCCGCGGCGTGCTGCGCCAGCTGGACCGGCTCGGCATCGACGGCGAGTCCCGCTCGGTGGAGCTGGGCGTCGCCGAGGCCGCCGAGGCCGCGCTGCTGGAGCGCCCCCCGGGCACCCCGGTGCTGGTCGTCACCACCCAGTACGCCACGGCGGGCCGGCTGGCGGCGGTCGCGGTCTCCACCTACCGCGCCGACACCTGCAAGCTCACGTTCGGCGAGTCCGGCGTCGTCCAGGTCGCCACCGCCGTCCCCGCCGCTGCCGTGGCCACCGCCGCCTCCTGACGGACCGTCAGTCCGGCCCTGTCGGTCCGCCCGGCTACGCTCCCGTTCACTGACGACCGGTGAACAGGGGTGGCACGGCGATGAGTTCGACCGATCAGCGGGACCACGGCAGCGCGCTCGTCGAGCGGGCGATCACCGCGGTCCGGCAGGACCCGTCGCGGCTGGTGCTGGAGTACAACCGGTTCGCCGGGCCGTGGGTCGAGGGTGAACCGCGGCCGCGCGCCGTCGAGGCGTTCCCCAGCGGGCACCCGCTGTCGCCCGGCCTGCGCGCCTGGCTGGCGTACGACGGCGGCATGCTGGAGCGCCACGGCTGGTTCGACGCGTCGGGCGCGCTCGCGCCGCGCACCCTCGGGCAGATCGCGGTCGAGGAGTACGGCGAGCTGTGGGGCAGCTGCTTCGAGCCGTTCTCCGAGCGGTTCGGCGAGTGCTTCCTGCTGCCCGGCGGCTCCGACTCCCGCCGGATCCTGTCCGTCGGCCCGCACGGCGAGCGTGACGAGCTGGGCGAGTACCCGGTGTTCGCGCTGGACGTCGACGACCTGCCGTACGCGGTGCTGATGTACCCGGGCTTCGACGTCTACCTCGCCGACACCGCAGGCGTGTTGGAGCGCGCGGCGGACGGGGACGGCGCCGGCTACGACTCGCTGAAGGCCGACCCCCGGTACGCGCACCGGATGCGGGCGCACGCCCGGGACCGCCTCAAGGGCGAGTACGACCTGCTGTGCCTGCCGTGACCTGACGGGCGTCAGCGCGCCGTCGGCGGGTCGACGGCGAACAGCTGCTCCTCGACGTGGTCGAGGGCGACCCGCAGCGCGCCCATCGCGACCACCTCGGAGCCGAGTCCGGCGAGCGCGACCTCGGGGGCGCGCAGGGTGTACGCGGCGAGCTGTTCGCGCAGCGGCTCCAGGACGCCGTCCAGGCCGGCCGCCCAGCCGCCGACCACGACGAGTTCCGGGTCCAGGGCGAGCACCAGCGCGGTGACGTCGTGCACCAGTCGGCCGAGGAACCGGTCCATGGCGATCTGCGCGACCTGGTCGCCCTCCCGGGCGAGCCGCAGCACCCGGGCCACCGCGGCCTCGTCCAGCGGGTCCAGCGGCTTGCCCGTGGTGGACAACAGCCGCTCCGGGGTGGCCTGTTGGCCCAGCAGGTGGAGTGCGCCGATCTCGCCGGCGGCGCCGCCGAAGCCGCGGTGCAGGCGGCCGCCGATCAGCGAGCCCGCGCCCGGGCTGAGCCCGGCCATCACGAACACCACGTCGCCCTTGCCGACCGCGGCGCCCTTCCAGTGCTCGGCGATGGCGGCCAGGTTGGCGTCGTTCTCGATGACGACGGGGCAGCGGAAGGAGCGGCGCAGCCGGGCGCCGAGGTCGAGGCCGGTCCAGCCGGGCATCGCGGTGCCGAGCCGGACGGTGCCGTCCCGGTCGAGGATGCCGGGGGTGCCGACGGCGACCTCCCACAGGCTGTCGCGGGAGACGCCGGCCTTGCGCAGCACCTCGGCGACGGTGGTGCGGACCAGGGTGAGCCGCTCCTCGGCCTCCACCGACTCGTCGACCGGCTTGGAGTGGCTGGCCAGGATCTCGCCCGCCAGGTCGGCGAGGACCACCCGCAGGTCGTGCACGCCGATCTCGATGCCGAGGACGTGCCCGGCCTCGGCGCGGAAGCGGAACCAGCGGGCCGGGCGGCCGCGCTGACGGCCCGACTCCTGGACGTGCTCGACCTCGGCGACCAGCCCCGACTCCAGCAGCCCCTCGATCACGCCTTCGACGGTGGGCCGGGACAGGCCGGTGTCGCCGACGAGTTGGGTGAGCGTGACGGCCTCTCCGTCGCGCAAGGACCGCAGGGTGACCGCCGCGTTGATCCGACGCAGCAGTGAGGAGTCCCCTCCGGTGAGCCGATCCGTCAAGTCGCTGCCCTTCCGCTTCGCGCGACTACCCGTGCGCGCGGTGCCGTGTGCGCGGGTGCGCTCGCCCGGATCGTACTCGGGTGCCCCTCGGGGGGCGAGCGTTTCCGCAGCTCATAACGGCTTCGGTATCGAAACGGTACGTCGTCCGTGATCACCCGGTGACCGTGCGGTGACGCCGTCGGCGACGGCGGCCGGGCGGGCGTCGGTGGCGGGCCGCGGCCGCGGTTGGGCCTAGGCTTCGGCCATGCGGAACCACACTGCCATGATCCAGGACGCGGCCGACGGTCAGTCCGTCGCCGCGGACGCCGAGTTCGTGCGGGCCCACACCCGGCCGGGGGCGGTGCCGTTCGTGCCGGAGGTCCGGCTGCAGATGGCCGAGGACGCCATCGCGCTCTGGGAGGTCACCGAGCGGGCGCGCGGCGAGGAGGGCCTGGCGCCGCCGTTCTGGGCGTTCCCGTGGGCGGGCGGGGTGGCGGTGGCCCGGTACGTGCTGGACCATCCCGAACTGGTGGCGGGCCGCCGGGTGCTGGACCTGGCGGCGGGCTCCGGCCTGGTGGCGGTGGCGGCGGCGCTGAGCGGCGCGGCCGAGGTGCGGGCAGCGGAGATCGACGCGTACGCGGTGGCCTCGATCGGGGTGAACGCGGCGCTGAACGAGGTCGCGGTGGCCGCCGAACTGGCCGACGTGCTGGACGGCGACGGCGCGCCGTACGAGGTGGTGCTGGCGGGCGACGTGTTCTACGAGCGGGCGATGGCGGCGCGCTTCCTGCCGTTCCTGGAGCGGGCCGCGGCCCGGGGCGCGACCGTGGTGGTCGGCGACCCCGGGCGGGCCTACCTGCCGCGCGGGCGTTTCACCGCGCTGGCCGAGTACGTCGTCCCGGTCGCCGCGGACCTGGAGGACGCCGCGGAGAAGGCCACCACGGTGTGGGCGCTGCGCGGCTGACGCACCGTCAGGTGGTGCCGGGCCGCGGCGGCGCGGTGGAGCTCGGTTGCGCGCTCGGCGGGGGCATGCAGTTCATGCCCGTCCAGCTCGGGCTGGGGGTCGGCACCAGCGCTGCTGGGGCCCGCGTGGAGGGGAGCGGTGGCCGCGGCGAGCTGGGCGGGGCGCCGGTCATGTCGGGGCAGGACGGCAGGTCGGTGCTGCCGTACAGCGAAATCCCGTCGAGCCGGTACGGGCCCTGGTTGTACCAGCCGTGGAAGTACACCGTCAGGATCTGGGTGTGGGCGCCGACCCGGATCGTGGCGTGCAGCCGGGTCTCGTGCTCTCCGTCCGCCCACCGGTACACCGCCTCGGTGTCGGGGCCGCCCAGGACGCCGACGAAGGCGTACGCGCCGGAGACCGTCGCCGTGAGCTCGTAGGTGCCGTACGGGCGGACCGAGACCTGCTGGGTGCAGCCGGCGAAGTCGTGGGTGCCGGGCCGGCCTTCGACGCCCGCCCTCGACCACGGCGACCTGGCCCTCGCAGGTCCAGCTGTCGGCGAGCGGGCCGTGGAAGGCGCCGTCCTGGATCGTCTCGTAGCCCTGCGCCCTGGCGGTGCCCGCGCCGAGCAGGCCGAACGCGGCGGCGCCGAGCGGGAGGCCGGGACGGCCGTGGGGTGAGGAGGGTGCACGCATGCCGGCTCCGGTGTGGGGAGGTGGACGGGGCAGCGGTGCGAGGGAGTGGGCCACACAGTGCCCGGCGGCGCCCGGCGCCGTCAAGAGCGGCGGGCGCCGATCGCTGACGGAACGTCAGAAACCGATGGGCGTACGGGTGCAGCTCGCGGTGGGGGAGGGCGAGCCGGCGGTGGTGGCGCCGGCGGAGCCGCACGGGCCGGGCGGAACGCCGGGGCCGTAGAAGGAGATCGAGCGGATCCGGTAGGGGGCCTGCTCGTACCAGCCGTGGAAGTACACGGTCAGCGAGGTGGTGCCGGGCCCGGTGGTGACGGTGGTCGACAGGGTGTTCCAGTCGCTCTGGCTGGACCAGGTGGCGACCTCGCCGGATCCGGTGCCGGTGCCGCGCGCGCCGACGAACGCGTACGGGCCGCGCACCTCGGCGCTCAGCGTGTACGTCGAGTTCGGCTGCACCTGTACCTGCTGCGTGCAGCCCGCGTAGTCGTCGGCGGTGGGCGTGCCCTCCGTCCAGTGCTCGTGCGGGACGGAGCTGCGCGAGGCGTGCGAGCAGTCCCAGATCCACGGCACCGAGTCGAACCCGCCGTTGACGAGCAGTTGGACGTTCGGCAGGTCGGCGGCGGCAGTGCCGCTCAGGGCGAGGGTGGCCGCCGCGGCCAGTGCCAGGGTGCCGGCGGCCAGGCCGAGCGGCAGGGCCTCGCGGGTGCGGTGGCGGGTCGGGCGGGTCGGTGCACGCATGCCATCTCCGATGTGGGGGAGGTCGACGGGACGCGGTGCGAAGGAGTGCGCCACACAGTGCTGGAACGCCCGGGGCAGCGTCAAGTCCGCCCCGTGGAAACCATTGGTGCCCGCGGTGTTCGCGCTGGTAGGAACGGTGTCATGAGCGAGTACGAACTGCGGGCCGCCCGGCCCGGCGACATCGACGCGGTGCTGGCCTTCTGGGCCGAGGCCGCCGAGGGCACCAGCATCTCCGACGACCGGGCGGGCGTGGCCCGGCTGCTGGAGCGGGACGGCGAGGCGCTGCTGCTGGCCGAGCAGGACGGCGCCGTCCTCGGCACCGTGATCGCCGGCTTCGACGGCTGGCGCTGCCACCTGTACCGCCTCGCCGTCCACCCGGCTGCCCGCCGCCGCGGCATCGGCAGCGCCCTGCTGGCCGCGGCGCACGCCAGGTTCGAGGCGCTCGGCGGGCGGCGGTCGGACGCCATGGTGCTGGAGCACAACGAGCTGGGCCGGGCGGCCTGGCAGGCGGCCGGGTACGGTCGCGAGGACCAGTGGCGCCGCTGGACCAGGCCGCTCGGCTGACGCCCCGTCAGCGCCGGGCGGGCGTCACTCGAAGGCCGCCGCCGCCTCCCGCAGCGCCCGCACCACCGTCTCCGGGTCGTACGGCGCGGCCGGCCCGGGCAGGTAGGTCACCGAGCGCAGCGCCCCGGAGTAGCGGAAGGACCGGTGGCGCTCCCACAGCGGCCAGGACACCGGCGACTTGCGGTCCACGCCGACGCTGATGCCCTGGAACGGCGCCATCCCGATCAGCTGGTGCACCGGGCCCAGCGCGCCCGTCACCGCGCCGTCCACCCGCACCTCGAACTCCCACTTCAGGTCGGCCACCGCCGTCGCCTCCAGCGTCACCAGGTGCGCCCCGGCGGCCAGCCGGCCCGCGTCGGCCTCGAACAGCTCGCCGTACTGGTTGTAGGCGAGGCGCAGCCGCCCGTCCTCCACGTACAGGCTGTACCCGCCGCCCTGGTCGCCGTGCGAGACCAGCACGCCCCGGTCGGCCTCGGCGTGGGCGTCGAGCGCCACCTCCACGGTGAAGGAGCGGAAGGCCACCAGCCGGGAGGAGCGGTAGCGCTCCAGCTCCGGCGTGCCCGGCAGCAGCGTCACCGGGCGGCGCAGCGCCTGTTCGTCCGGGTGGCGCAGAACGAACGCGCCGGAGGCGTCGGACAGCGGGAACACCCCGTTGCGCCACGCCGCGTCCTCCCAGGCCGCCGCCAGCTCCTTCACCAGCTCGGGGTGTTCGGCGGAGACGTCGTGGATCTCGGTCGGGTCGGTGCGCAGGTCGTACAGCGCCCACTCACCGTCGTCGTAGGGCGCGCCGGGCCGGTGCAGGGTGACCAGCTTCCAGCCGTCGCGGTAGTACGAGCGGTTGCCGGTCATCTCGCAGTACTGCTCGGGGTGGGTGGACGGCGCCCCGGGCGCGCGCAGCACCTCGGCGAAGGAGACGCCGTCGAGTTCCTGCAGCGGCACCCCGCGGCGCTCGGACGGCCTTGGCACGCCCGCGAGTTCGAGCAGGGTGGGGAGCAGGTCGGTGACGTACTGGTACTGGCCGCGGACCCCGCTGTCCCCGTCGGCGCGCGGCAGCCCGGCCGGCCAGGACAGCACGAACGGGACCCGCACCCCGCCCGCGTAGGTCTGCCCCTTGTACAGCCGGAACGGCGTGTTGGAGGCCATGCCCCAGCCGCGCGGGTAGTGCACCAGCGACTGCGGGCCGCCGATCAGGTCGATCTCCCGCTGCACGTCCGGGTTCCAGTCGGCCGGCAGGTTCGGGTGGTGGACGAAGCGGCTGAAGTAGCTGCGGGTGCCCTCCGCGCCGCCCTCGCCGGTGCCGCCGTTGTCGGAGGTGAACACCACGATGGTGTTGTCGAGCTCGCCGAGCTGGGCCAGGACGTCGGTGAGCCGGCCCAGGTTCTGGTCCACGTTGTCCACCATGGCGGCGTACACCTCCATGTAGCGGGCGTACAACTTCCGCTGCACCTCGTCCAGTTCGCTCCACGGACCGACCTGGTACCCGGCCTCCGCGTTGCGCTCCGGCAGCTCGGTGCCGGGCGGGAAGTGCCCTGCCGCCAGCTGCCGGGCGAAGCGCTGCTCGCGCAGCTCGTCCCAGCCTCCGTCGTAGCGGCCCCGGTGCCGCTCCAGGTCCTCGGGCTTGGCCTGCAGCGGGCCGTGCACCGCGTTGTGCGCCAAGTAGAGGAAGAACGGCTTGTCCGGGTCGTGCGCGCGCAGCGACTTGACCATGCCGATCGCCCGGTCGGTGATGTCGTCGGTGTAGTAGTAGCCGTCCGGGAACTCGTCGATGTCCAACGGCGAGTTGTCGCTGACCAGTTGGTGCGGGTGGAACAGGCTGGTCAGGCCCTCCAGCACCCCGTAGTACTGGTCGAAGCCCTTCTGCAGCGGCCAGTTGGCCCGGCTGTCCGCCGCCGAGGAGGCGGAGTCCCTGGTCAGGTGCCACTTGCCGACCGCGTACGTCGCGTACCCGGCGTCGTGCAGGGTCTGCGCCAGGGTGGGGACGTCCTCGGCGATCTCCATGCCGTACCCCGGGAAGCCGGGGTCGGCGTTGGCCACGAAGGAGTACCCCACCCGGTGCGGGTTCAGCCCGGTCAGCAGGGCCGCCCGGGCGGGCGAGCAGAGCGGCATGGTGTGGTAGTTGGCGAGCTTGACGCCCCGCTCGGCCAGGCCGTCCAGGGTCGGCGTCGGCACCTCCGAGCCGAACGGCCCGATGTCGCTGTACCCCAGGTCGTCGACCAGCACCACCACGATGTTCGGCGCCCCCTCGCGCGGACGGACCCGCTGCGGCCAGGCCGCCACCGACTCGCCGAACGTCCGGCCCACCCGGCCGGGGAAGCCCGCGTACGGGTCGCGGCGGCGCCCGGCGGTGTCCCGGGCGCTCCCGGCCCGCTCGTGGCCGCTCTCGATGGTGTCGCTCACAGCAGGCTCCCGGCAGTAGGGGTGGGCAGGGTCGGCACCGCCGCCAACAGCTCGGCGGTGTAGGGGTGTTCGGGGGCGGTGATGACCCGGTCGGCCGGGCCGCTCTCCACGATCCGGCCGCGGTGCAGGACCGCGATGCGGTGGCTGACCTGCCGCACCACCGCCAGGTCGTGCGCGATGAACAGCACCGCCAGGCCCAACTCCCTCTGCAGGCCCGACAGCAGGTCGATCACCTGGGCCTGGATCGACACGTCCAGCGCCGACACCGGCTCGTCGCATACCAGGACGCTCGGCTCCGGCGCCAACGCCCGGGCGATGCCGATCCGTTGCCGCTGCCCGCCGGAGAACTCGCGCGGCGGGCGTCCCGCCGCCGCGGGCTCCAGGCCGACCTGCTCCAGCAGTTCGGCCACCCGGGCCTGCCGCTGCGCACGGTCGCCGATCCGGTGTGCGATCAGCGGCTCGGCGATGATCCGGCCCACCGTCAGTCGCGGGTTCAGCGAGGCGTACGGGTCCTGGAAAACCATTTGGATCTCCCGCCGGGCCCGGCGGCCGTCCAGCGGCTTCCCGTCGAAGGTGATGCTGCCCGCGTCGGGCGCGTGCGCGCCCACCAGGGCCCGGGCCAGCGTGGACTTCCCCGAGCCGGACTCGCCGACCAACCCCAGCGTCTCGCCCGGGTGCAGCTCCAGGTCGACCGCCTCCAGCGCGGTGGTGCGCCGCCGACGCGGCCCGTACTGCTTCGCCAACCCGCGCACCACCAGCAGGGGCTGCGCGCCGGGGGTGCTGTTCGCGGCAGCCCGGGACGGCGCGTCCAGGCGCGGCACGGCCGCCAACAGGGATTTGGTGTACGGGTGCTGAGGGGCTGTCAGCAGCGTCTCGGTGGAGCCCTGTTCGACCGCCTCGCCGTCGCGCATCACCAGCAGCCGGGAGCAGGTCTCGGCGATCACACCCAGGTCGTGGCTGATCACCACCAGCGCGGTGCCGCGCTCCCGGTTGATCCGGGCCAGCAGCCGGAGGATCTGCCGCTGCACGGTCGGGTCCAGCGCGGTGGTGGGCTCGTCCGCCACCAGCACCTGGGCGTCGTGCGCCAGCGCCAGGGCGATCATGATGCGCTGACGCTGCCCGCCGGAGAACTGGTGCGGGAAGTCGCCCAGCCGGTCGGCGGCCTTCGGCACGCCCACCAGGTCCAGCAACTCCACCGCACGGGAGGCCCGTTCGGCCTTCGGGCGGCGCTCACCGTGCGCCCGCAGCGCCTCGTCCAGCTGGCGGCCGACGCTCAGCACCGGGTTCAGCGAGGACATCGGATCCTGGAAGATCATCGCGATCCGCCGGCCGCGGACCGCCCGCAGCGCCTCCTCCGGCAGCCGCGCCAGGTCCTGGCCGTCCAACTCCACCGCCCCGCCGGTGATCCGGCCCCCGGCGGGCAGCATCCGCAGCAGTGCCAGCGCGGTCGTCGACTTGCCCGACCCGGACTCGCCGACGATGCCGAGGCTCTCCCCGGCGGCCAGCGCGAAGTCCACCCCGCGCACCGCCGTCCGCTCCCCGAACGCCACGCCCAGCTCCCGCACCCGCAGCAATTCGGCAGTGGGGGAGGGGAGTCGGTCCTCCAGCGGAGGCCGGCTGATCAATTCGGTCATCGTGCTGCCCTCCGGGTCGGGACGGGTTCGGTGCTCATGCGCGCACCCCGCGGTTCAGCGCCTCGGCCAGCAGCGTGAAGCCGAGGACCAGCGCGGTGGTGACGGCCAGCGGGGCCGCCGCCAGGAGCGGGTGGGTGTCCAGGTAGGCGACCGAGCCGCTGATCAGGCTGCCCAGGGTCGGCTCCGGCGGCCGGACGCCCAGGCCCAGGAAGCTCAGCGCGCCCTCGATGAAGACGCCGACCGAGAGCGCGACCGCACCCTGCACGATCAGCGGGTCCACCGCGTTGGGCAGCACGTGCCGCAGCAGCACCCGGCCCCGGGTGGCGCCGCCGACCCGGGCGGCCAACGCGTACTCGCGCTCCCGCTGCACCAGCACACCAGCCCGCAACTGCCGTCCGAAGTACGGAACTTCGGCCAGCGCAATAATGATCACCACCGGCCAGCGGCCCGGACCGAGGATCGCCGTCACGGCCAGGCCGAGGATCAGGCCGGGGAAGGACAGCACCAGGTCGAACAGCCGCTGCACCACCAGGTCCGCGGCCCGTGAGGTCCCGGCCAGCAGCGCCAGTGCCGCGCCGAGCAGCGCCCCCGCCGGGACGGCCGTCAGGATGATCGACAGGTCGGTGAGGATGCCGTGCAGGACCCGGCTCAGCAGGTCCCGCCCGATGTCGTCGGTGCCCAGCGGGTGCGCCCCGCTCGGCCCGGCGAGCGCCTGCGCGCCCTGCGCGTTCGGGTCGACGTCGGTCAGCAGCGGCGCCAGCAGCCCCGCCAGCGCCACCGTGCCGACCAGCACCAGCCCGCTGACGCCGCGCCAGGTCGTCAGCCCGGCCAGGTAGCGGTTGCGCGGCCGCGCCGCCCGGGGAAGGGGAGAGGAGATCGTGGTCATCGGTTCGTCACTCCCACCGCACGCGCGGGTCGAGCCAGGAGTACAGCAGGTCGGTGAGCAGTTGCACGGTCACGTAGCCGGCCACCACCAGCAGCAGCAGGTCCTGCACCACCGGGTAGTCGCGGCGCTGCACGCCCTGCTCGATCAGCTGGCCGAGGCCCGGCCAGGCGAAGATCCGCTCCACCACCACCGCGCCGGCGATCAACTGGCCGATCTGCAGGCCCAGGACGGTGATCGCGGGCGGCAGGGCGTTCGGCAGCGCGTGCCGCCACAGGATCCGGCGGCGCGGGACGCCCAGCGCCGTCGCGGTGCGCACGTAGTCCTCGGCGAGCGCCCGCTCCAGGCCGTCCTGCAGGTACCGGGCCAGGATCGCCGCGCTCGGCAGCGCCAGGCAGAGCGCGGGCAGCGCCAGGTACTGCACCGCGAGGTCCGGCGCGTCGAACAGCGAGGCCTGGCCGCCGGCCGGCAGCAGCCCCAGGCCGACCGCGAAGACCAGCACCAGCACCACCCCGGTGACGAACGGCGGCACCGCCAGCGCCCCCGTGGTCAGCGCCCGCAGCACCCCGGCCAGTGGCCGCCGCCGTGCCGAGACCGCCCAGAGCGCCGTCGGAACGGCCAGCAGCACCACCAACAGCAGTGCGGCGACGGTGAGTTGGAAGGTCGCGACCAGGCCGTCCCCGATCAGGGCGGAGACCTGCCCGCCGATCGCGTAACTCGGCCCGAGATCGCCGGTCAGCACCTGGCCCAGCCAGTGCAGGTACTGCGAGGCCAGCGGCGCATCCAGCCCCAGCCGCTCCCGGATCGCCGCGACGGTGGCCGGTGAGGCGTCCGGCCCCGCCAGCGTGGTCGCCGGGTCGCCCGGGATCAGCCGCAGCATCAGGAACACCACGAAGGACGCGGCGACCAGCACCGCCAGCCCGCTCGGCAGGCGTTTCAGCAGGAAGGTCCGCACGGCTCAGCCCGCCAGGTACGCGTCGTCGAGGTTCAGGTACGAGTACTTGTTCAGCGTCACCCCGCGCACCTGCGCGCCCGCGACCTCCACCAGCCCGGCGATCGCCAGGTCGACGATGAACTGCTCATCCAGCAGGATGTCCGTCACGTCCTGGTACAGCGCCTTCGCCTCCGGGCTGTCCGCGTCCGAGCGGTTCCAGGCCTTCTGCACCGCCGCGGTGTACGCGGGCGAGGAGAACTTCGAGGTGTTCTTCGCCTCGTTGAACGGGTACGCGCTGACCGCCAGCGTCGCCGGGTGCGCCTGCGAGAAGCTGTGGCTGAGCGTCCACAGGGCGGGCATCGACTGCGAGATCAGCTGCTTCTGCATGGTCGGCGAGTCCACCGGCTGCAGCTGCACCTCGATCCCGACCTGCTTCAGGTCGTACTGCAGGATCTGCGCGACCGCCGTCGACCCGGCGTCCGACTGGTGCGCCAGCGGCAGCGACAGCGACGTCACCCCCGCCTCCTTCAGCAGCGCCTTCGCCTTCTCCGGGTCGTGGTGGTACCGGCCCGCGTCCTGCTCCCGGTACGCCGGCGAGGACTTCGGCCACGGCACCGAGGACACCGTCGCGTACCCGCCCAGCGCCTGCTGCACCAGCCGGTCCCGGTCGATCGCCCAGGCGATCGCCTGCCGCACCCGCTTGTCCTGCACCTCCGGGAAGGACAGGTTCGCGCCGATGTAGAACGCGCCCGCGCCGGTGTCGTACTGGGTGATCCGGAAGCGCTTGTCGTCCTTCAGCGTCGCCACGTCCTTGCCGCGCACCGAGTACGTCAGGTGGGTCTGACCGGTCTTCACCGAGGACAGCAGCGTCTCCGCCTGCGGGATCACCTTGATCTCCACCCCGTCCAGGTACGGCCGCCCGGGGTTCCAGTACTTGTCGTTGCGGGCGAAGCTCAGCGAGGAGCCCGGCTTGCGGTCGGTGAAGGTGAACGGGCCGGTGCCGATCAGCTTGGTGCCCGCCACCGCGTCCTCGACGGTCGCCGAGTCCGGGATGATCATGAACTCGAAGAGGTCGAACAGATTCGACACCTGGTGCGCCAGCACCAGCGTCAGCTCGAAGTCGCCGTTCTTCCGGAAGTCCGTCACGGTCAGCGCCGTCGACCTCAACTGCGCCGAACGCACCGGGTTCTGCAGGTTCTTGACGGCGAACACCACGTCGTCCGCGGTGAACTTCCGCCCGCTGTGGAACGCGACGTCGTCGCGCAGCTTCAGCGTCACGCTCAGCCCGTCCGCCGCCACCTCCCAGCTCTTCGCCAACTCCGGCTGCGGGCGAAGCTGTTCGTCGTAACGGGTGAGCGTGTTGAACACCAGCCGCTGCAGCAGCGAGTTGGCGCTCTGGGCGAACAGCAGGGCCGGCGTGAAGTCCACCCCGACCCCGACCGTCAGCACGCCGCCCCGGCGCGGCGAGGACGCCCCGTCCGCCGCCGCGGCCTGCGACGAGGCGTCCGTGGCCGAACGGCAGGCCGACAGCGCCAGCAGACCGGCGCCCGCGAGGCCGCCGCGCAGCAGCGCCCGGCGGGAGATCGCGGACAGGGGGAGCGGGCCACCGGAGCCGGCGGAGAACACGGTCATCGTCAACAGTCCTTCGGAGGAGAAGAGTTCGGAGAGAAGAAGGGTCAGCGGGGCGGGCCCGGCAACGGGCGGGCGTACAGTTCGCCCAGTACCGGCGCGCACGCCGCCACCGCCAGCGCGTCCGCGCCGAAGCGCTGCGCCACCAGCAGCGAGGCATCCCGGTGCAGGTGCGAACGGCGCGCGAATTCCGCGCGCACCGCGTCCAGATAGACCGGATCGGCCAGCGCGAACGTCTCCGTCAGCACCAGCAGATCCGGGTTCACCACATCGGCGAGCAGCGCCAGGGCGCCCCCCACCACGCGGGCCCGGTCCCGCACCAGCGCATCCGCCCGGGCGTCGCCCGCGCGCACCGCCGCCAGCAGCAACTGCCGGTCCGGGCGGGCGATCACGCCCTGCGCGGCCGCCGCCTCGAACAGCGTGGTGTCCGAGGCCGCCACCGACAGGCAGCCGCGCCGCCCGCAGTGACATCGCGCCGTACTGCCCGGCACCGGCAGGTGCCCGCCGTCGCCGGTCACCGACGGCGGGCCCTGGTGCACCGTCCCCGCCACCGCGATCGACGCGTCCACCACGTGCCCGACGAACAGCTGCACCATCGAACGCCGCGCCGCCGGGGCGCCGAACAGCACCTCCGCCGAGGCCAGCGCCCGGGCGTGGTTGTCCACCCGGACCGGCAGGCCGGTGGCCTGCTCCAGCAGCTCGCGCAGCGGCATCTCCCGCCACTCCAACGGATCATGACGGACCGTCACGCCGCGCTCGGCGTCCACCGCCCCGCCGGTCACCGCACCCAGACCGACCACCCGGCGGCCCGGCGTGGCCGCCGCCAGCAGCCGCGGCAGGCGCGCCAACAGCGGCTTCAGCACCGCGAGTCCGCGCCGCCCGCCGTTCGGCAGCTCCTGCCGGAACAGCACCCGGCCGCGCAGATCCAGCACCGCGAAGGTGCTGTACGGAAGGCCGATGTGCAGGCCCGCCACCGCGAGCCGCTGCGCGTCCACCTCCAGCGGAAGCTGCGGACGGCCCCGCACCCCCGCCGCCGTGAGCGCCAACTCCGGTCGTTCGGTGACCAGTTCGAGCCGGAGCAGATCGGTCACCTGGCGCGACACGGCGGCCGGGCTGAGTCCGGTCAGCCGGGCCACCCCGCTGCGGGCCACCGGGCCGTGGTCCAGCACCGCCCGCAGCACGGTGGCGGCGTTGGCCTCCCGCCGGTCGTCCCCGGCCCGGGGCGCGGGGAGTGCGGTGGTCGTCCCGGTGCTGCGGACGGTGCCGAACATGCGGTCAACTCCGTTGGTGTGCGGGCAGTGCGGTGCGGGGCGGTCGGCTGCGGGGCAGGGCGGTCCGGGCGGCCGGCGGGGTCGCCTACTTGCCGAGCGCCTCGGCCTCCAGCTCGGCGGCCGGGACCAGACCCGCCACCCGCGGCGGGTCCGCGGGCTCCAGCAGGCGGCTCGGCTGCCCGTCCACGCCCACCGGCAGGTCGCCGTCCAGGGTGATCCGGCGCACCAGGCGCGGCTCGTCGCCGTAGTCGTTCACCGCGTAGTGCTGGGTTGCCCGGTTGTCCCAGATCGCCACGTCGCCGACCTGCCAGTCCCAGCGCACCGTGTTCTCCAGCCGCTCCACGTACCGCTGGAACAGCTGCACCAGCGCCCGGCTGTCCGCGCCCGACACGCCCGCGATCCGCTGCACGAACGACCCCAGCAGCAGGTTCTTCTCGCCCGTCACCGGGTGCACCCGCACCACCGGGTGCTCGGTCTTGAACGCCGTCGACACGAACACCTGCCGGAACAGCTTCGCCACCTCGGCGTTCTCCGCCAACTCCGGCGTCAGCGCCAGGTTCGCCGCGTAGTCGTAGTCGTTGGTGTGCACCGCCCGCAGGCTCTCCGCCAGCGCCTTCAGCGGCGCCGGCAGGTCCTGGTACGCGGCCGCGGTGTTCGCCCACACCGTGCTGCCACCCGCCGGCGGCAGCTCCAGCGCCCGCAGGATCGACGCCTTCGGGTACGAGGGCACGAAGGTCACGTCGGTGTGCCAGTTGTTCGCGCGCACACCCTTGGTGGCGTCCAGCTCGAAGATGTACCGCCCGTCCGCGCTCGGCACCGTCGGGTGGAAGACCGGCTGCCCCAGCAGCCGCGCGAACGCCTCGTGCTCGGCGTCGTCCAGGTGCTGCTGCCCGCGGAAGAACAGCACCTTGTGCTCGTACAGCGCGGCCTCCAGCGCCGCGACGGTCTCCGCGGGCAGGTCCGCACCGAGCTTCACGTCGTGGACGATCGCCCCGATCCGGCCTGCGGCCGGCGTCAGGCGCAGCGCGTTGGAGAGGGTGGAGACGGACATGGTGACACTCCTTCGGGAGGTGGGAGAACAGCGGCGGACGCGGACTCACCCGGCGACACACGGCACGGGGACACGACCGCCCGGCGCGGTGCACCGGACGGCACACCGCGGAAGCGGAGAAGAGGAAAGGGGGACGGGCGTCAGGCGCGGCAGCGCGGACAACAACCACCGCAGCACAGCACGCACACCGGGACCGGGCACGACGGACAACAGACGACAGCGGTACGCATCGGCCCTCCTTCCGGCTCGCTGAGAGTGGGCTCGGCGCTCATCGTGCTCGGGCCGCAGCCCCCCTGTCAATCGTCATCTTCCCAGCTGGGAGCGGGTGTTGCGGAGTATTTCGCCGCGTTGCGGACCAGTGACGACCCCACCACGAACCCCCGTCCCCCTTGTCACACCCCCCGCCCCCGAGCAAAACTTCCGGAGCGGAAACAACCCCGCCGGCGCACCGGTCGTGTCACCGTTCGGTGCTGGGCGGGCAACAGTTGCCCGGGCGGGTGCGGCGCGGGGCGGAGCGATCTTTAGGCTGCGCCGCATGAGCCTTTCCGTTGCTGCTGTCGCCGCTGCCGGTGACGCCTGGGTGTGGTCGCCGCCCGACGCCGAGGTCGTCGCCGAGGACGCCTTCACCATGGTGCGGTTGCCCGACTACTTCGACTTCGACCTCTCGCTGGTGTCGTTCACCCCGGACGGGCCGCTCGGCCCGGCCGTCGACGCGGTGCTGGCCCGCGCCCGGGCCTTCGACGTGCCGGTGCTGGACTGGCAGGTGCTGATCGGCTCCCCGCCCGGCCTGGCCGCCGAACTCGCCGCCCGCGGCGGACGGGTCAAGCTGACCCTGGAGATCCTGGCCGCCGACCTCACCTCCGGTCCACCGCCGCTGCGCGCCCCGGCCGGCGAGGTCGCCCTGCGCTGGGCCACCGACCCGGCGACGGCCCGCGACGCGGCCGCCATCCAGGTCACCGGCTTCGGCGGCGAACTCCCGCCGCCGGAGCGGCTCCTGGCCGCGGCGGCCCGCGGGGCGAAGACCGTCCCGGCCGGTGCGGGCGGCACCCTGGTCGCCCTGGTCGACGGCCGTCCCGCCGGCACCGGCGGGGTCGAAGTGGTGAACGGCGTCGCCCGACTGACCGGCGGCGTCGTCGACCCGCAGTGGCGGGGCCGGGGGATCTACCGCGCCCTGCTGCACGCCCGCCTGTCCTACGCCGTCACCCACGGCGCGACCATGGCCCTGGTCAAAGCCAACCCGGCCACCTCCGGCCCGATCCTGCGCCGCACCGGCTTCACCTCCTACGGCCCGGAACCGGTCTACGCCGTCCCCCTGCGCTGACCGCCCGCCGGACGTGCCGTCAGGCGCTCCGGCCGGAGCCCGGGCGGCCGGTCCCGGGCAGGTGCGGGCCGGCTACTGACCGAGCAGGTGGGCGAAGTCGTTGCCCAGACCGCCCAGCATCGGGAGCGCCCCCAGGTCCGTGATCGCGCCGACCGGGATGCTGTACCCCTGGTTCGGCACCGGTCCGCCCGCCTCCTCGGCGGCGGCGGCCGTAGCGGCGGGGACGAACAGGGCGGCGGCGAACGCGAGGGCAGTGAGAGCGGAGCGCATGGCGGTTCCTCGGGGCGGGCGTCCGGTGCCGGCGGCCGGCCGGCACGCGACGGATGCTGACGCAGGGTCAACGCGGGACGGACGGCACCGGTGACGCGGTACCGCCCGTTCGGACGCAGGGCCCCGCGGCCTGCGCAGCTCCCCGGCCCCGGTTGCCCGGTCCTTGTCTCGGCTGCACGGCCGCCCGGCGGCCCGAGTCCCCGGTTTCGGCTGCGTTGCTCCCCGGGTCCTGGTGGCCTGCTTCCGGACGCCCGTGGCCGGGTCCCCCGCCGGCCGGGGCTGAGGCGCCGTCAGGCGGGCAGCGTCGCGAGCGTGGCGAGGATGCGCGACCAGGCGTCCTCGGTCTCGGCGGGGCGGAAGCTCGCGGGGCGGTCCGCGCAGAGGAAGCCGTGCGGGACGCCCGGGTACGTCACCAGCTCGTGCGGGGTCCTCGTGTCGGTGAGGCGGTCGGCGATCCGGGACCACTGGGCGGGTGGGACGAGCTGGTCCTCCGAGCCGACCAGGCCGAGCACCGCGGTGCCGTGGGCGGCGAGGGCGGCCGCACCGGCGGGGGAGAGGGGCGGGACGTTGTCGGCCAACGGGGTGTCGCCCTCCAGCGTCCAGCCGGGGTAGCAGGCCGCGACCACGTCCAACGGCAGCCGGGTGCCCGCGAGCAGGCCCAGGTGGCCGCCGACCGAGAAGCCGACGAACGCCCGGCCCGGGCCGGCGCCCAGCTCCGCGCCGAGCCCGAGCGCGGCGGCCGTGTCGGCGACCACCTGATCCGCGGTCACCGTGCCCAGCAGCCGGAAGCCCTCGACCCGGCCGGCGTCGTCGTACGGCAGCTCGGCCCGCTCGGCGGCCCGGCCGTAGAAGTCGGGGGCGAGCGCCGCGTACCCGGCGGCGGCCAGCCGGTCGCACGCCACGCGCACCCAGGCGGTCACGCCGAACAGCTCCATGCCGACCACCACGGTCGCCCTGGGCCGTTCCGGCCGCGGCGGCGTGGCCGCGTACACCTGCACCCCGCCGCCCGACGGCCGTACCCAGCGGCCGCGCTCCGCCTGCCCGTTCCGGTCCATCCGCGCTCCCCCGATCGTGGTCCGACCGCCAGGCTACCCGGCGGGGCGGTAGGTGGTGACGGTGCCGCCGTGACTGAACGTCAGGGTCTCCACCGGTGCGAACGCCCGCGGCCGGTACTCGCCGGAGAACGCGGGGAGGCCCGCGCCGGCCACCACCGGGTACCGCTTGAAGACCAGCTCGTCGATCTCCGGCAGCAGCGCACCGGCCAGCCGGCTGCCGCCGCAGAGCCAGATGTCGCCCTCGCCGGGCTGCTCCTTCAGCGTGCGGACCAGGGCCACCGGGTCGGTGCGGACCAGCTGCACCGCCGGGTCGTCCACCGGCGGCAGCGAGGAGGACACCACGTACTGCTTCAGGTGCGCATAGGGGCTCGTGAGCCCCGCCTCCAGGCCCGGGCGGTAGGTGCCGAGGCCCATCAGCACGGTGTCGAACCGCTTGTTGGGGGCGTCCGCCAGGCCGACCGCCGGCCGGACGTGGCTGGGCGTGGTCTCGGGGAACTCGGCGCGGAGGTACTCGACCATGTCGGGCGCCTCCGGGTAGAAGTCGAACTCGCCGGACGGGCCGGCGATGAAGCCGTCGACGGAGACGGCGACGTAGTACACGAGCTTTCGCAAGCCGCGGAACCTCTCGGTAGGGGATCACTCACTCCGCAGTACTCTGCCTGGAGTGGTAAGAACGTAGCACTACGAGTGGAGTGGTTACCAGCGATGGCCCGCAGCAATCCCGAACGGAGAGCGGCCCTGCTCGACGCCGCGATCGAAGTCCTGGCCGAGGAGGGCGCCCGCGGCCTCACCTTCCGCGCCGTCGACCAGCGCGCCGCCGTCCCCGCCGGCACCGCGTCCAACTACTTCGCCAACCGCCACGCCCTGCTCACCCAGTGCGCGGCCCGCGTCTACGAACGCCTCGAACCCGACGCCGACACCCTCGCCCGCAGCCTGACCGGGCCCCGCGACGCCGCCCGGGTGACCGAGCTGATGCACCAACTCGTCGACCGGGTCGCCGACTTCCCCACCGGCTTCCTGGCCCTGCTGGAACTGCGGCTGGCCGCCCTGCGCCGCCCGGAGCTCCGCGAGGTCCTCACCGCCCGGATCGCCGCCGACCTCCGCTTCAACGTCGACCACCACCTCGCCGCCGGCCTCCCCGGCGACGCCACCACCGTCCACCTGCTCTACCTGGCCCTCAACTGGCTGATCCTCGAACGACTCGCTCTCCCCGACCTGTTCACCCCCGACCGGCGCACCGCCCTGGTCGACCAACTGGTCGCCCGCCTGCTCGCGGGCGAGCAGACGGGCGGAGGGTGAGGCGGTGACGGGCCGTCAGGCCCGGGGGAGGTGGGCGGCGACCAGGTCGGCGAACTCGTCGGGCGTGAGGATGCGGATGGCGAGCTCCTCGGCCTTGGCGCGCTTGGAGCCGGCCTTCTCGCCCGCGACCAGCAGGGTGGTGCGCTTGGAGACGGAGGAGGAGGCCTTGCCGCCGGCGCGCTCGATCAGCTCGTTCATCTCGTTGCGCGAGAGGGCGGCGAGCGGGCCGGTCATGCTGCCGGTGACGACCACCGCCTGGCCGCCGAGCGGGCCGGCGGCAGCGGCGGCAGCGGGCTCGGCGTCCGCGGCGGGGCGGGGCGCGGTCGGCTCGGTGACGGCGGTGCCGACGCCGAGGGCGGCCAGGCGGTCCAGCAGCGGCGCCAGCTCGGCGAGTTCGGCGACCATCAGGCGGGCCTTCTCCGGGCCCATGCCGTCGACCTCGGCGAGCGCCTCGGCGTCGGCGGCGCGGATCGCGGCCATCGAGCCGAAGTGCGCGGCGATCCGGCGCGACATGCTGCGGCCGGTGCCGCGGATGCCGAGCGCGCACAGGGCGCGGTTCAGCGGCCGGGTGCGGGCCGTCCCGATCGCGGCGAGCAGGTTGTCGGTGCTGGTCTCGCCCATCCGGTCCAGCGCCAGCAGTTGCTCGCGGGTCAGCTCGAAGACGTCCGCCAGGTCGGCGACCAGGCCCGCCTCCACCAGTTGCACGGCGCGGGTCGAGCCCAGGCCCTCGATGTCCAGCTGGTCGCGGCCCGCGGCGTAGATGATCGAGGCGACGGCCTGGCAGTTGCGGCCCCGGGCGCAGCGCCAGCGCTGCTCGGCGGTGTCGATGGCGTCCCCGCAGCGCGGGCAGGCCTCGGGGAAGACGATCGGGCGCTCCGCGCCGGTGCGCTCGTCGACCAGTGGCGCCTCCACCCGGGGGATGACGTCGCCGGCGCGGTAGACGAAGACCTGGTCGCCGAGCATCAGGCCGCGCCGTTCGATGTCGGCGGGGTTGTGGAGGGTGGCGTAGGTGACCGTCACGCCGTCGATCACCACCGGCTCCAGGACGGCGCGCGGCGCGATGATGCCGGTGCGGCCCACCGCCCACTCGACGTCGAGCAGGCGGGTGACCTTGTGCTCGGCGGCGAGCTTGCGGGCGACCGCCCAGCGCGGCGCCCGCGAACCGGAGCCGGCCTGCTGCTGGTCGGCCGCGTCGTCCGCCTTGATCACCACACCGTCGATGCCGAACGGCAGTTCGGCGCGCAGCCCGGCGATCTCCTCGACCCGCTGCTGCACCTGCTCGACCGTCTCGCAGCGGCGCGGTGCGGCGGCCGTCGTCGCCGCGGTGTTCGCCCCGAGCGCGGCCAGGCGCTCCAGCAGGGCGCTGTGCCCCAGCTCCTCGCCGAGGCCGACGGCGTCGTACGCGAAGAAGGTCAGCTCGATCCGGTACGGCCGGTCCTTGGCCCGCAGGGTGCCGGCCGCGCCGTTGCGCGGGTTGGCGAACGGGACGGCGCCGTGCTCGGTGCGGATCTCGTTGGCGCGCTCGAACTGCTCGCGGGTGAGCAGCACCTCGCCGCGCAGCTCGACGTCCACGGCCTCGGTGAGGTGCTCGGGCAGGCCCAGCACGTCGCCCGCCGCGTGGCTGATGTCCTCGCCCGCGAGGCCGTCGCCGCGGGTGATCACCCGGCGCAGCCGCCCGCCGCGGTACCGGGCGGCGACCGCCAGCCCGTCGAGCTTCGGCTCGACGCACCAGCCGGCCGGGGCGCGGCCCAGGCGGCGCTCCAACCCGGCGGCCCAGTCGGCGAGTTCCTCCGCCGTGAAGACGTTGTCCAGCGACAGCATCGGCACGCTGTGCGGCACATCGCCCTGCACCGCGCCGCCCGCGACCTTCCCGGTCGGCGAGTCCGGCAGGACCTCCTGCGGGTGCGCCTGCTCGTAGGCCGCGATGGCCCGCACCAGCACGTCGTACTCGTCGTCACCGAGCGGTGTGGCGCCGTCCGTGTAGTAGGCGGCGGCGGCCCGGGTGGCAGTGGCGACGGCGTCGGCGTACGCGCCTGAGGACAGCAGAGCGGTCTCGGTCATGAGCCAATCATCGCTGGTCGCACTGACATTCGGCGGTCCGCCGACCGGGGGTTCAGCCGGTCCGGCCGGTCTCCAGGAAGCGGCGGATCGAGGCCGCCGTCGCGGTGACGAACGCCTCCCGGGCCGGCTCCGGCAGGACGTCCAGCGACAGGTACGGGTTGAGGTCCTCCAACTCCACCAGCAGCAGTTCGCCGCCCGCGGTGCGGCAGGCGTCCACCCGCTGGATGCCGTGGTCGAGGGTGTTCCAGGCGATGAACCGGCGGGCGAAGGCGAGGTCGGCGTCGGTGGCCCGATAGGGCGTCAGCTCCCAGCGGCGGGCCGGGTCCGGGGCGTACAGCGCGTACTGGAAGGCGTCGTCGACGAAGTAGAACGACACCTCGTACCGGAAGTCGACCAGCGGCTGCACCAGCAGCCCGTCCCACGCCACGGCGTCCAGGGCGTCCAGGCCGGCCCGGTCGACGACGGCCAGGCCGATCGAGTCGGCGCCCGCCTTCGGCTTGACCATGTAGCGCTCGACCTCCGGCAGGCGGCCGAGGTCGGCCCGGCGGTCGACGGTGGGGATCACCGGGTACCCGGCCGCCGTCAGGTCCAACAGGTAGTCCTTGCCCGCCATGTCGCCGCGCCCGCACAGCGGGTTGTACACGCGGGTGCCGCGCGCCAGCGCCTGCCCGCGGAAGGCGTCGTACTGCTCCTGGTAGTGCAGCACCGGGCCGCTGTTGCGGACCACCACCGCGTCGAAGCCGCCCATCAGCGCGGCCGCGTCCCGCGGGTGGCAGAGCGCCAGGTCGAAGTGCTCGCGCAGCCGCGAGGTCAGGAAGATGTCCTCGTCGCAGTACCGGCGGCCCTGCGCCGGGTACCCGAGATCGGTGACGAACAGGATGGTCGGACGGTCGCCCACGGTGCCTTCGATCTCTCGCTGCCGGCGGTTCAGTGTTCCTGCGGCCGGTGCTCGGCCGCGAAGGCCGCGGCGTCCCAGCCGCCGCCGAGGGAGGGGGCGAGGGAGGCCGCGGCGAGGGCGCGGAACGCGGCGGGCGAGTGGCCGGCCGACCCGGCCGGGAGGGCGCCGAGGAGCGGGGCGCCGGCGGCGGTCGGGAGATCGGTGAGGTTGCAGCGGGTGGCGAGGTCGGGGGCGGCGGGCCAGGAGCCGATCACCACGCCGCGCAGCGGCAGACCGCGGTGGCGCAGGGCCTCGGCGGTCAGGGCGGTGGAGTTCAGGGTGCCCAGCCCCGCCGTGGCGACCAGCAGGACCTCGACCGGCAGGCCCGAATCCCGGCAGGCGGTGGCCATGTCGGCGAGGGTGCGCCCCTGCTCGTCGTAGCGCACCAGCAGCCCGCCGGCGCCCTCGACCAGCACGGTCGCGTGCTCGGCGGCGAGTTCCGCCACCGCCTTCGCGACGTCCTCGACCGCGAGCGTCGGCAGCCCGGCGCGGCGGGCCGCCGTGTCGGGGGCCAGCGGCTCGGGGTAGCGGGCGAGCTCCACCGGGCGCACCAGTGGTCCGCCCAGGCGGACCACCTCGTCCACGTCGCCCGGCTCGCCCGGTTCGAGCCCGGTCTGACCGGGCTTGAGCACCGCCACCGGCGCGGTGCACAGCGCGGCGAGGGCCGCGGTGGTGACGGTCTTGCCGACCTCGGTGCCGGTGCCGGTGACGAACAGGACGGACATGGTGCTTCCCCAGAACGAGAGTTGACGGTGGATCAGGAGGCGGAGGCGGCAGCGGAGGCGACGGCAGCGGCGGTGACCGCCCGGCCGATCGCGGCGACGTCCCGGTCCGTGGAGATGTACGGCGGCATGGTGTAGATCAGGTCGCGGAACGGCCGCAGCCACACCCCGTGCTCGGCGGCGGCGGCCGTCGCCGCCGCCATGTCCACGGGCGCCGCGAGCTGGACCACGCCGATCGCGCCGAGCACCCGCACGTCCGCGACCCCCGGCTGCTGCGCGCACGGGGCCAGCGCGGTGTGCAGGGTGGACTCCAGGCGCTTGACCTCGGTGCGCCAGTCCTGCCGCAGCAGCAGGTCGATCGAGGCGTTGGCGACGGCGGCGGCCAGCGGGTTGCCCATGAACGTCGGCCCGTGCGCCAGCACCGGGACCTCGCCGCGCGAGATGCCCTCGGCGATCCGGGAGGTGCACAGCGTGGCGGCCATGGTGAGGTAGCCGCCGGTCAGCGCCTTGCCGAGGCACATCACGTCGGGCGAGACGCCGGCGTGGTCGGCGGCGAAGAGCTCGCCGGTGCGGCCGAAGCCGGTGGCGATCTCGTCGAAGACCAGCAGCACGTCGTGCGCGTCACACAGCTCGCGCAGGGCGGTCAGGTAATCGGGGGAGTGGAAGCGCATTCCGCCCGCGCCCTGCACCACCGGCTCGACGATCACCGCGGCCAGCTCGCCCGCGTGACGCTCGATCAGATCGGCCAGGTGCGCCACGTACTCCGGGTCGGCCGGCGCGTCGTACCCGGCGGGCGGCTCGGCGGCGAACAGCTGCCGGGGCAGCACCCCGCCCCACAGCTGGTGCATCCCGCCCTCGGGGTCGCACACCGACATCGGGTGGAAGGTGTCGCCGTGGTAGCCGCCGCGCCAGGTCAGCACCCGCCGCTTCTCCGGGCGGCCGACCGACTGCCAGTACTGCAGGCACATCTTCAACGCGACCTCGACCGACACCGAACCGGAGTCGGCGAGGAACACGTGCTGCAGCGGCTCCGGCGTCAACTCCACCAGCCGGGACGCCAGTTCGACGGCCGGACGGTGCGTCAGGCCGCCGAACATGACATGGCTCATCGAGTCGAGCTGCCCGCGCACGGCGGCGTCCAGCTCGGGGTGCCGGTACCCGTGGATCGCCGCCCACCAGGACGACATGCCGTCGATCAACTCGTCGTGCCCGCCGACCGGTTCGGCCAGCCGCAGGCGCACGCCCGCGGCCGACTCGACCAGGAACGGCCGGACCGTGCCCGGCATCGGACCGTACGGGTGCCAGACGTGTGCCCGGTCCAGGTCGAGCAGCTGAGCGGCGTCCACCGGGCCCATCAGGCGTTCGGGGCCAGCTCGGTGCCCGCACCGCGACGGCGCACCCGCACCAGGTCGGTGCGTGCCTCGTCGGCCTCGGCGACCGCGTCCGCGTCCTGCTCCTGCGGGGCGGCGGCGTGACCGCCGCACGGGCCGCACGCGCCCGTCCCGCAACCGCCCGCGCCGTGCGCGTCCTCGCCCGCGGAGGCGTGGCCGCCGCAGGGGGAGGAGGCCGCCGCGGAGCCGCAGCCGCCGCCCGCGTGCACGCGGTGGCCGGGCAGGGTGGTCTGGTCGGCGCCCTCCACCTCGAAGCCGGCGTCCTTGATCATGTCGAGGTCGGCCTGGCCGGCCTGGCCCTCGCTGGTCAGGTAGTCGCCCAGGAAGATCGAGTTGGCGATGTGCAGGCCGAGCGGCTGCATCGACCGCAGGTGCACCTCGCGGCCGCCGGCGATCCGCACCTCGATGTCCGGGCAGACGAACCGGACCATCGCCAGGATGCGCAGGCAGCGCTGCGGAGTGAGGTTCCACTCCTCCGCCAGCGGGGTGCCCTCGAACGGGATCAGGAAGTTCACCGGCACCGAGTCCGGGTCCAGCTCGCGCAGCGCGAACGCCACGTCGACCAGGTCCGCGTCGCTCTCGCCCATGCCCGCGATCAGGCCCGAGCAGGCCGACAGGCCGGCGCCGTGCGCCTTGGTGACGGTGTCCACCCGGTCCGCGTAGGTGTGGGTGGTGGTGATCTCGCCGTAGGTGCTCTCGGAGGTGTTCAGGTTGTGGTTGTACGCGTCCGCGCCGGCCGCCTTCAGGCGCTCCGCCTGATTGTCCGACAGCAGGCCCAGGCAGGCGCACACCTCGACGGTCTCGTCCGCGTCCTTGATCGCCGCGATGGTGTCGGCCACCCGGTCGATGTCACGGTCCGTCGGCCCGCGCCCGCTGGCCACCAGGCAGACCCGCTTCGCGCCGCCCGCGACACCCGCCGCGGCCGCCTCCGCGGCCTGGTCCGGCTTCAGCCAGGTGTACTTGAGGATCTCCGCCTTCGAACCGAGGCGCTGCGAACAGTACGAGCAGTCCTCCGGGCACAGCCCGCTCTTCAGGTTCACCAGGTAGTTGAGCTTCACCCGGCGGCCGAACCACTGGCGGCGCACCCGGCCGGCGGCCGCGACCACGTCCAGCAGTTGGTCGTCGGTGGTGGCCAGAACGGCCAGCGCCTCCTCCCGGGTGGGCAGTTCCCGGCGAAGGCCCTTGTCGGTGAGGATGTCGAGGAGGTCCATGGGCCCGATCCTGCCCGGGCGGCCTCGGTATTCGCCAGAGGGAACACACCAGAAGATCGCAAGCGGAGTGTGCGGGTTGTCACAAGTAACCGTCTGACCTGCGCAGACACCGCCCTAGGGGCCCCGGCAGGGGCCCTGCGGGTGCTGGAGACATTCCTCACACAACGTAGTGGCACGCACTACCGGCCGTGCCTGACGCCCCGTCGGCCCCTCCGCGGGCGGCGCGGAACCACACCCACGACAGGAGGAGGACCCCGGATGACCGTGGAGTTCCGCCACTTCACCGCCCTGGCGCCGGAGACCCGGCGGGCGCTGCTGGACGTGTACGCCGAGGTGCGGGCGCCCCTGCTCCACGAACCGAACTACCGGGTCGAGGCCTTCACCGACCGCCTCGACCGGCACCTCGCGGACGCCGGCTTCGCACTCGTGCTCGGCTTCGACGGCGCCGCGCCGATCGGCTACGCCTACGGCAACACCGTCGAGGCCGACGACCGGTACTGGCAGCGGATGGCCGAGCCCCTGCCGGACGGCTTCACCGCCACGCCCGTGCTGGCGATCAAGGAGATCGGCGTCCGCGCACCCTGGCGGGGGACGGGTGCGGCGCGGCGGATGCACGACGCGCTGCTGGCGGGCCGCGCCGAGAGCCGGGTCATGCTGATGGTCAACCCGCTGGCGGGCGACGGCAAGGTGCGTCGACTGTACGAAAGCTGGGGCTACACCCCGTTCAACTCGCAACCGGCGTCGGCGGTTTCGCCGGAGCTGACGGTCATGATCCGACCGACGTCCTGACCCCCGTCCAGGCTGCCGAACGGCGGGGGTCGCCGGCGGGCGGTCAGGCGGGACGGGGGCCGACTGCTTCCGAGCCCTCCCGGGCCACCCGGTCGGCCAGCTCGGCGGCGGCCACGGCGGCCGCCCTGGCGCGGCGGCTGCGGAGGACGACCACCGCGGTGGCCGGCGCCGTGCCGACGGCGGCCGTCACCGCCCAGTGCGGCCGGCCCGTCAGCTCCAGGGCCAGCCACTGGCACGCCACGGCGACGCCCATGACGATCCCGACCACCAGCATGACCACGGCGAACAGGCCGATCGGATCGGCGTTCCCCTTCAGGACCCACGGCGAGTCGCCGCGCCCGTCGAGGGTCGGATCGCCGGTGCCCAGCCACCGCACCCGGATCCGCACCGGCACTCGGTCCGGCCCCGCCACCTCGACGTGCTCGGCCAGCCCACCGCGCTCGCCCCGCGCCCACGCCCTGCGCTGCATCGCCATCGCCCCGGGCAGCGCCCGGGCGGCGAACTCCCGGTCCTGGGCCAGGTGCGCGTCGCGGTCCGGGGCGGCCGGGTTTCCGGAGGAATCCATGATCGGCATCGTACGGCGGTCCTGACGGGCCATCAATGGCTGAACGGAGAGCTCCCGGCAGGGGCTGTGCGGGCCGGGTGAGTGACGTCGCCGGGGCTGGGTATTCGGCGGGAGTGCGCACCGGAGCCGGTGCGGTGAAGGGGGCGGCGGTGGGCGGACAGCGAGCCGACTCGGCAGGCGCCGAGCGCGGACCGGCGGCAGCGGCGGGCGGGCGACGGAGCCCGCGGCAGCCGGACGAAGGACGCGGTCCGGCGACCCCGACCGTGGCGAGGAACAGGAGACAGGTGAGGACCGCGAGGACCGATGAGAGCGCGAACAGCGGGGACGGCGCGAGTCCGGAGCAGCCGTCGAAGCCGGCGGCGCCGGTGCGGGCCGTGAACGCCCTGGGCGCCCCGAAGGCGACGAGCACCGGCAAGGCCGCGGGCAGCGGGAAGGCGGCGAGTGCCGGGAAGGCGGCGAGGGCGTCCAGGCCGCCCAAGGCGGACGCGACGCCGAAGGGTGCGAAGCCGGTCGAAGCGCCCGAGGCGGAGACCCGGAAGGCCGGCGGGTCCAGGGCGCCGTTCCTGCGCCGGGGCGGTCTGCTGGCCACCGTGGTGCGCAGCCTGATCCTGCTGGCCGGGCTGGTGCTGACGGTGGTGTTCGCGGTGGCGCTGGCCCGGGTGACGCTGGTGCCGGAGCCGGCCGCCCGGAACCTGGTGCACCCCAACTTCCGGCTCGGGGCGTCGCTGCGGGGCTACCTGGACCAGCCCGCCGTCCGGGCGGCGATCCAACAGGTCGGCGGGAACGTCCTGTTGGGCGCGCCGTTCGGGGTACTGCTGCCGGTGCTGTTCCCCAGGATGCGGAGCGTGCTGGCCGCGACCGCGCTGACCGCGCTGGTCATGGTGACCGTGGAGGCCGCCCAGGGGTTCCTGGTGGTCGGCCGGGCCTTCGACGTCGACGACGTCGTCCTGAACACCGCGGGCGCCCTGCTCGGCCACCTGCTGCTGGGCCGCCGGCTCGGCCGCGCCCTGTACCGGCCGAGCTGAGGACCACGACGGAGACGGAGGAGGAGGCGGGGACGGTCCTGCCGGTGCGGGCGGGGTGTGGACCGTGGTGCAGGCGCCCGGCAGGGCGGTCAGCGCGACCGTCGCTGCGCCGCCCACCGTCGTGCGCCGCGCACCGTCCTGCGCCGCCCCACCAACGCCGTCCCCGGTCGCCCGCCCGGCCACGGGCCGGGCCACGCGTGCCGACCGGGCGCCCTCCGGTCCGGGGCCGGGGTGCCTCGTCCGGGGCGGGGCGGGCGGACCGTGGTGATCAGTCCTGACCCGCCGTGCTTGCACGTCCGACCCGGCGGCAACACCGTCCGATCAGATGCTTACAATCTGCGCCATGACCATCCAGCAGGACGCACCCGCGGGCGAACCACGCCCGCCGGCGGGGCACCGGGCCGTCGGCGAGCGGCGGCGCCTGGCCGCGCTGTGGGGTGTCGTCGCGGTCCTCGCCGCCGGCGGGGTCTGGGTGGTCGCCACGCCGCACCACAAGGACGGCACGCCGGGGGCGACGCCGAGCGGCAGCGGGACGGCCGCCGCGGTGCTGCCGGGTCAGCCCGCGCCGCCGCTGACGGAGTCCCAGTCCTTCAACGCCGAGCGGTACTTCCCGGTCCAGCGCGCCTACGACTTGGAGGCCTACCGGGCGCACCGGACGGCCGCCCGGGACGGCGCGGACTGCCTCGCGGTGCAGCGCGACAAGGCCCACGACGTCCTGGACGCCCTGGACTGCAAGGGGTGGCTTGGCATCGCGCTCACCCGCACCGACCCGGCCGTGATCACCAGCGTCACGGTGCTCCGGTTCGCCGACGCGGCCGCGGCAGCCAAGGCCGTGCAAGCCGTCCGCGACCACGCTGCCGCCTTCGAATTCACCTACCCGGACGGGCTGTTCGCCCCCGCCGAGGGGGTCAAGCCGATGGCCGCGACCCGGGTCGACCTGGTCGGCCACCACATCACGCTGACCGTCTCCCGGTACGCCGACCAGCGCACCGGCAACGGGCCCGACGGGGTGCTCACCGACAGCACCCGCTACGCCGCTTCGCTGGCCGGCCAGCCGTTCATGTGGATGTAGCCGCTCCGGTGGGCGCGGGGCGCTCGGCGGTGCGGTGCATCCAGAGCGCGGCGGCCGCCGCCGGGAGCGCCGCGAGCGCGAACACCGCGGCCGCGCCGAGCGGCAGCGCCAACCCGCCCAGCACACTGCCCGCACCGATGCCCAGGTAGATGGCGGAGGCGTTCAGCGACACCACCAGCGGGCCCTGCTCCGGCGCGGCCGCCAGCAGCCGGTGCTGCTGCGGCGGGGTCTGGCACCAGCTGCTCGCACCCCACCCGAACACCGGCAGCGCCACCGCGAAGGCCGCCGCCCCGTGCACCTGCTCGGCCGCCAGCGCCGCCAGGACCGTGAACGCAGCCGCCATCAGCAGGTAGCCCGCCGTCAGCACCGGCACCGGCCCGACCCGGTCCGTCCACCGCCCGGCCAGCGCGTTGCCGACCACCGCGCCCGCCCCGTAGAGCAGCAGCGCCGCCACCACGGCCGCCCGTCCCGACACCCCGACCGCCGCCAGCATCGGGACGCTGTACGAGTACGGCAGGTAGCAGGCGGCCATCCCGAGCACCGTCAGCGGCAGGACGCGCAGCACGCCGGGGCGGCGCAGCGCCGCCGCCCTGGTGCGCAGCGAGACCGGCGCGGTGCCCGGAAGTCGAGGCAGCGTCAGGCGGACCGTGAGCGCGCACACCGCTGTCAGTGCGGCCACCGCGCCGAGCGCTGCCCGCCAGCCCAGGCCGACGGCGGCCACCCGGCCGAGCGGCACCCCGAGCGCCGTCGCCGCCGTCAGGCCGCCGATCACCACCGCCAGCGCCCGGCCGCGCAGTTCGGGCCGGACCACGGTGGCGGCCGCCGCGCCCGCGGTCGGGGTGAACGCGGCCGCGCCGAGCGCCGCCAGCAGCCGACCGGCGAGCAGCGTCGGGTAGTTCGGTGCGAGCGCGGTCAGCGCGTTGGCGACCGCGAGCACCAGCAGCGCCGCCACCAGCAGGGTGCGGCGCGGCAGCCGGGCGGTGGCGACGGCGAGCAACGGAGAGGCGAGCGCGTACCCGGCGGCGAACAGGCTGACCGACTGGCCCGCCGCCGCCGTCGACACGTGCAGTGAGGCCGCGACGGCGGGCAGGAACCCGGCCGTGACGAAGGCGTCGGTGCCGACGGCGAAGGTGCCGAGCGCGAGCACGGCGGCCGGGCGCAGGCCGTGGGCGGTGCCGGTCGGAGCGGGGGCAGTCAGGGGGCGGGGCACGGGGGCGGCTCCTCGGGAGAGGTATTCGGGATGTCTGATGTCCAGAATTGGCGCAGCGGGCCGGGCGACGGCCAGTTCGGACCGTTCAGATGCGGCGGGCGGCTGGGGCGGCCGGGGCGGCTCAGGCGGTGCCGGCGAGGCGGGCGTAGTTGGCCCGGACGCGGGCCACGGAGGCCGCCGGGGTGGCCGCCGCCAGGTCGGCGACGGTCTGCCGGGTGAGTTCGCGCCGCCAGGCCAGCTCGGCGCGGCGCATCGCGGTGGCGACGCCGCACGGCTGCGCGAACTCGCGCGGGCCGGCCCCCTCGGCGGACGCGCCCTGCTGTCGGATCTCGGCGCACGCGAACAACGGGTCGGGGCCCTCGACGGCGGCCACCACGTCCATCATGGTGATCCGCTCCGGCCCGCGGGCCAGCCGGACGCCGCCGCGCGGGCCGGGGGTGGACGTCAACAGGCCCGCCCGGGTGAGGCGCTGCAGCACCTTGTTGAGGTACGTCGGCGACAGCTCGAACATCGCGGCCAGCCGCGCCGAGGGCACCGGCTCGGCCCCGCCCACCCAGGTCAGGGTGAGGCAGCAGTGCACGCCCCACTCGACGCCTTCACTCGTCCGCATATTCAGGATGCTAGCTATCCAGAACCCCGGAGCGCCAGTCCCTCCGGTACCGGCCGACGGCCCGTCAGTCCTCCAACTGCTGCCGGATCCGCCGGGAGGGCGTGAAGGCGTACAGGTCGAGGATCGGCGGGAGGTCGGCCAGGCCGGGGCCGCCCGCCTCGATCCAGGCCGCTATGTCGCCCGCGGCATCACGGTCGTTGACCAGCCCCAGCCAGACCGGGCGGCCGCCGGCCCGGCGACCCTCGGCGGAGGGCTGAACCACCATCACATTGCCGTGCTCGCAGGCGTCCAGGCACGGCACGGGCCGGACCTGGGCCAGGTCGGCGACGACCGTGCGCAGCTCGGCGAGCTGCGCCGCGTGGTCGATCCCCGGGATCTTCGCGGTGCCGCAGCAGCAGCCCCGGCAGACCGTCACGGTGCAGCGCGCGGCCGCCCCCTGGGCGGGCACCGCTGCGGCCGCCTCCCGGCGGGTGCGGCGGCTCACCGGACGGCCCCGGGGCGCGGCTGCGGACGGAACTGCGGTGCGGGGCAACCGAGAGCGGCGGACGGCATGACGGGGCGGCCCCTTCGAACGATCATGGTGGCGGACCGCACCACCCTACCCACCGCCCCGGTCCTCCCGTCGCCCGCGCGCCTCACCGCACCGCTCCGGCGTCCACCGCGTCCACCGCCGCGCCCGCCCCGCCCCGGACCGGGGTGGCAGTGCCGATCCCGGCCGAGGCCCGGCGCCAGGCGGACTCGCGCAGCAGCCGCAGCCCGTTCAGCCCGACCAGCACCGTGGAGCCCTCGTGGCCGAGCACGCCGAGCGGAAGCGGCAGGGTGGCGACCAGGTCCCAGGTGGCGAGCGCGGCGATGAACGTCGCGGCGAGCACCAGGTTCTGCACCACCAGGCGGCGGGCCCGGCGGGAGAGCGCCACCACGGCGGGCACGGCGGACAGTTCGTCGCGGACGACCACCGCGTCGGCGGTCTCCAGGGCCAGGTCGGAGCCGGCCCGGCCCATCGCCACGCCGGTGTGCGCCGCGGCCAGCGCGGGCGCGTCGTTCACGCCGTCGCCGACCATCAGCACCGGCCGCCCGGACGCCTCCAACTCCCGCACGGCGGCCACCTTGTGCTGCGGCAGCAACCCGGCCCGGACATCGGTGATCCCGACCTCGCCGGCCACCCGGCCGGCGGCCCGCGGGTTGTCTCCGGTGAGCAGCACCGGCCCGGCACCGGTCAGTTCGCGCATCGCCGCGACGGTGGCAGCGGCGTCCGGCCGCAGCCGGTCGGCCAGCCCGAGCACGCCGACCGGGATCCCGTCGAGCGCCACCACCACGGCGGTGTGGCCGCTGCGCTCCAACTCGGCGGCCGCCGCGTGTGCCTTCACCCCAGCGTCGGTCGCGGCGGGTGCCACTGCGTCTGCGTCGGTCTGGGTGTGTGCCGTCGCCTCGGCGTCCGTCCTCGCGTCCGCGTCCGCGTGCGCTTCCGCGGCCGCGTTGATGTCGGCGTCTGCGCCCGCCGGCGCCTTCGTCCCCGCGTCTGCCTCGCCTGCGGCCCCCGCCCTCGTCTCCGCCGGGGCGGCCGGCGTGCCGGCGGGGGAGGTGACCGTGACGGTGCGACCGGCGACGGTGGCGCGGACGCCGATGCCCGGGGTGGCGGTGAAGGCGGTGGCGGGGGAGAGCGGCAGGGCGCGCTCGCGGGCGGCGCGCAGCACGGCCCGGGCCAGCGGGTGCTCGCTGGGGCGTTCCGCGGCGGCGGCCAGCGCCAGCAGCCGATCCTCGGTCAGGCCGGAGCCGGGCAGCGGGCGGACGGCGGTCAGCCGCGGGGTGCCCTCGGTGAGGGTGCCGGTCTTGTCGAGGGCCACTGCGGCGGTGCGGCCCAGCCGCTCCAGCGCGGCCGCGGACTTCACCAGCACGCCGTGTCGCCCGGCATTGGCGATCGCGGACAGCAGCGGCGGCATGGTGGCCAGCACCACCGCGCACGGCGAGGCCACGATCATGAAGGTCATGGCGCGCAGCAGTGCGTCGGTGACGGCGGAGCCGAAGGCCAGCGGGACGGCGAACACGGCGAGGGTGGCGGCGACCATGGCGAGCGAGTACCGCTGCTCGACCTTCTCGATGAACAGCTGGGTGGGGGCCTTGGTCCCGGAGGCTTCCTCGACCATCGCCACGATCCGGGCGATCACCGAACCGGCGGCGTCCCGCTCGACCCGGACGCGCAGCGCGCCGGTCCCGTTCAGGGTGCCGGCGAACACCTCGTCCCCGGGGTTCTTCGCGGCGGGCAGCGGCTCCCCGGTGATCGAGGCCTGGTCGACCTCGCTCGCCCCGTCGAGTACCCGCCCGTCCGCGCCGATCCGTTCGCCGGGCCGTACCAGGACGGTGTCGCCGACCGTCAACTCCTCGACCGGGACGGTTCGTTCGACGCCGTCGGGGAGCAGCCGGGTGGCGGTGGCGGGTGCCAGGTCGAGCAGGCCGCGGACCGAGTCGGCGGTGCGGGCGGTGGCGAGTGCCTCCAACGCGCCGGAGACGGCGAAGATGACGATCAGCAGCGCGCCGTCGGTCGCCTGGCCGACGACGGCGGCGCCGAGTGCGGCGACCACCATCAGCAGGTCCACGTCCAGGGTCTTCTCGCACAGCGCGCGCAGCCCGGCCCAGCCGGGCTCCCAGCCGCCGGCCGCGTAGGTGCCCGCGTACAGCGGGCCCCACAGCCAGGCCGGGGCGCCCGTCAGCTGCAGCGGCAGGGCGAGGGCGAACAGCAGCAGCGCGGCGGCGGCCCAGCGGGCCTCGGGGAGCGCGAACAGCCGGGTGCGGCGGCGCGGTGCGGCGGCGCGGCGCGGGGTGCTCGGCGGCGCGGGCCGCTCGATCAGGGTGGAGGACATGGCGAATCGACCCCTACGGGCGGTCGGGCGGAACGGGACTGGGCGCGGCGGACGGGCCGACCGAACCCACCATACATGAACATATGAAGGCTCATTCATGCATGGGTTGTAGGATGGTCGGCATGGGTCATGGAGCCGTCACCGCCGCGAACGCCGTCCCGCGCACCCCGCTGGACGCGGACAGCGCCGCCCGGATCGCCACCACGCTCCAGGCCCTCGCCACGCCCTCCCGGCTGCTGATCCTCTCCCGGCTGCGCGAAGGCCCCTGCGCCGCCACCGAACTCGCCCACGCCGTCGGCCTGGAGCAGTCCGCCTGCTCGCACCAGCTGCGCCTGCTGCGCAACCTCGGCCTGGTGGTGGGCCGCCGCAACGGCCGCTCCGTGGTCTACGAGCTGTACGACAACCACGTGGCGGGCCTGCTCGACCAGGCCGTCTACCACATCGAGCACCTGCGCCTGGGCCTCAGCGACGCCGCCGAGCCCGACGACCACGAGCTGTCGGACCCGGCGGAGGGCTGACCGCGGGAGCGGCTCAGAACCAGTCGGGGTCGGTGTCGGCGGCCGTCCGGTCCAGGCTGTCCAGCAGATCGAACTGCGGCCCGGTGCGCGGGAGTTCCACCCGGAAGAAGTAGCGGGCGGCCTGCCGCTTGCCCAGCTCGAACGGGGTCTCGCCGGGCCCCAGCGCCAGGTACTGCTCCAGCCAGATCCAGGCCAGCACCACATGGCCGACCGCCTCCAGGTAGACGGCCGCGTTCGGCAGCGCCGCCTCCGGGTCGGCGCCCGCCCACAGGGCGCCGGTGGTGCGCCCGATCCGGCCCGCCGCGGCGTCCAGCGCCGCCGCGAACCCGGCGGCCTCGCCGCCCAGTTCGCGGGCCCGGGCGGAGGTCGCGGCGAACTCGCCGAGCAGCGCCCGCAGCCCCGCCCCGCCGTCCTGGACCACCTTGCGGCCCAGCAGGTCCAGGGCCTGGATGCCGTGGGTGCCCTCGTGGATCGCGTTCAGCCGGTTGTCCCGGTAGAACTGCTCCACCGGATAGTCCCGGGTGTAGCCGTACCCGCCGTGCACCTGGATCGCCAGATCGTTCGCCGCCAGGCACCACTGCGACGGCCAGCTCTTGGCGACCGGAGTCAACACCTCCAGCAGCCGCCCCGCCGCCTCCCGCGCGGCCGGCTCCGGCGCGGTGCGCTGCTCGTCGATCAGTCGGCTGCAGTACAGGCTGAGCGCCAACGCGCCCTCCACGTACGACTTCTGGGCCAGCAGCATGCGCCGCACGTCCGGGTGCTCGACGATCGGCACCTGCGGCGCGGACGCGTCCCGGCCGGTCGGCGGACGGCCCTGCGGGCGGGAACGCGCGTACTCCACGGCGTGCAGGTAGCCGGTGTAGCCGAGTGCCGTCGCGCCCAGCCCGACACCCGTCCGGGCCTCGTTCATCATGTGGAACATGCAGGCCAGGCCGCGGTGCAGCTCGCCCACCAACTCGCCGACCGCGCCCGGCTCGCCGCCCGGCAGGTGCCGGCCCTCGCCGAAGTTCAGGACGGTGTTGACCGTCCCCCGGTACCCCATCTTGTGGTTCAGCCCGGCCAGCACCACGTCGTTCCGCTCGCCGAGCGAACCGTCCGCCCCTACCAGGTACTTGGGCACCGCGAACAGCGACAGGCCCTTCACCCCCGCCGGGGCGCCCGGCGTGCGCGCCAGCACCAGGTGCACGATGTTCTCGCTCAACTCGTGGTCGCCGCCCGAGATCCACATCTTGGTGCCGAACAGCCGGTACCTGCCGTCCGGCTGCGGCTCGGCCCGGGTCCGGACGTCCGCCAGCGAGGAGCCCGCCTGCGGCTCCGACAGGCACATGGTGCCGAAGAACCGGCCCGCCGCCAGCGGCCGGACCAGCCGCTCCCGCTGCTCCGGAGTGCCGTACACCGACAGCAGGTTGGCGTTCGCCACGGTCAGGAACGGGTACGCGGCGGTGCCCACGTTCGCGGCGTGGAACCAGGCCATGCAGGCGTTCGCCACCAGCGTGGGCAGCTGCTGGCCGCCCAGGTCGTGGTCCATCGCGGCGGACATCAGCCCGGAGGCGGCGAACACCTCCAGCGCCGCCTTCACCTCCGGCACCAGGTGCACCCGCTCGCCGTCGAAGCGCGGCTCCTCCAGGTCGCCGCGCCGGTTGTGCGGGGCGAAGTGCCGCTCCGCGATCTCCTCGGCGAGGTCCAGCACCGCGTCGAAGGTCTCCCGGTCGTGCTCGGCGAACCGCTCCCGGGCGGTCAGCGCCCCCGCGTCCAGCCAGTCGTACAGCAGGAAGTCCAGGTCACGGCGGGACAGCAGCAGCGAGGTCATGGGCACACACCGTTCGAACGAGGGCTCGGGCGGTGATCCTAAACGGTTCCCGGTCCGACCGGGCTGATCCGGGCGTGCAGCAGGCAGAACACGTTGCCCTCCGGGTCCTGCAGCACGTGCCAGTTCTCCTCGCCGGTCTGCCCGACGTCGGCCGGGCGCGCACCGAGCGCCAGCAGCCGCTCCAGCTCGGCGTCCTGGTCCCGGTCGGTGGGGTTGACGTCCAGGTGCAGCGGCAGCTTCGCCGGGCGCGGATCGCTGCTCGGGCTGAGGATCAGCGTCGGCTGCGGGCCGCCGAAACCGGTGCCGGGCGGACCGAGTTCGATGCCGCCGTCCGGCTCCCGCCCGACCTCCACGTAGCCGAGCACCCCGGCCCAGAACACCGCCAGCCGTTCCGGATCCACGCAGTCCAGGACCAACTCACTGATACGGCACGCCATGCCGCGCAGCCTACCCGCCCCACCCCGGGATCCCCCGCCGCCACGGCCGGAGCCGAGCGCTACGCTGCGCGGAGCCGGTGCGTCGCCGGGGTCGGGGGGAGACGGGCATGGGGGAACTGACGGGCAGTCGTCGGACGCACTTCGGGCTGGCCTGGGCGCTCTGCGCGGCCAATCTGCTGTGCCTGGCCGCGACGCTGCCGCCGCTGCGGCTGGTCGCCCCGGTGTGGCTGTGGGCGGCCCTGGTCGGGCTGACCGCGGTGGTGTTCGTGACGGCGCTGGTGCGCGGGGTCCGGGCCCCGCTGCTGCGGCGGGGGAGCGGGTGGGACCTGCTCCGGTACGTGCTGCTGCTGCCGCGCGGCCTGCTGGCGGGCTACCTGGTCGCGGTGTGCCTGATCGGCATCGGGACGGCGAGCGGCAGCGGTGCGGACGACGCCCGGAAGGACGGCTCCGGCTACTACCACCTGGTGCGGGACAACAGCGTCAGCTCCACCCGCTACCTGCGGGTGGAGCTCGGCCGGGACGAGTACGACCGGATGCGCGGCGCCCAGGTGCGGATCTTCACCGGCGGCGCGGCCCTGTTCTGCACCCTCGGCAGCTTCCTGGTGCTGGTCTCGGCGACCACCGCCGCGCCCCGCCCCCGCCCGGCGAAGGGCCGTCGCACAGCCGCCGGCTGACGACCCGTCGGGCCCGCCGCGACCGGGTGTACGTCGGCACCGGTGCGCCCTGGCGCTCCGTCAGCCCAGCCGGGGCCAGGCGAGCAGCTGCTCCAGGACGGCCGGATCGCCGCCCGCGAGCAGGCCCGCCGCCGGACGGCGGCGGTGCAGGGCGAGCAGCAGGTCGCTGGCGGGGCCGGCGAGTTCGAGGGTGGCCGCACGCCGATCCGTACCGTCCGCCGGTTGCCGGAGGCCGTCCGCCGTCAGTTCGACCAGCCAGGCCGGGCCCTCCGTGGTGCGCAGGCCGACCACGGCGGGCGGGTGCGGCCACGGTCCGGCGGTGCCCCAGGACACGGCGAGGAACTCGTCCAGGCCGTCGAGCGCGACAGCCTCCGGCACCGGGCGGGGAGTTCCGGCGGCGAGCTCGGCGTCGTGCGCGTGCACGGCGGCCTCCTGCACCTGGTGGCGGGCGACCGCGCCGGCGGTGGACGGCCGGCCGGAGCCCTGCCACCACGTCCAGCAGGCGGCGTCCGGACCGGCCTCGTCGAGCGCCTTCAGCAGCGCGGCGGTGACCTCCTCGGACCGCTCCAGGGCCGCGGCCGGCGGGAGTTCGCCGTTCGGCTCCGGCGGGACGGGCGTGAACGCCTCGCCCGCGGTGACCGCCGCCGTCCAGAAGCGGTGCACGGTGGTGAGGTGGTCGAGCAGGTCGGGCAGCGTCCAGTCGGGGCAGCTGGGGATGCGGGCGTGCGGGTCGGGCGCGGTGGCGAGGGTGCTGCGCAGCGTCGCGGAGCGGTCGTCGATCAGGCGCAGCAGGTCCGGGAAGGCGGGGGTCGAAGCCATTCGGCCTGCCTATCACGCGAACCGGGCAATTGCCGTCAATGCCGCGCCGGGTGCGACCTCGGGCCACCCGCGAGTGGGTCCGGGAACGCCGCGGTCCCGCCCGGTCGTGCGGACCGGGCGGGACCGGGGGCCGGTGCCCGGGGCAGCGAGGAGAGGTGGTCTCGGAGCCCCGGGCGGTCCGGCGTCGGGAGGCGTGGATCAGGAGGCGTAGATCTGGAACTCGGAGAGCTGCCCGGCCGGCCAGCCCGTGTTGCCCGTGAAGCTCAGGCGGAGGTAGCGGGTGCTGGTGGCGGGGAGGTTGACGGTGACGGTGTTGCCGGTGGCCGGGTCGAAGGTGTAGCCGGTGGAGCCGACCAGGGTGGTGAAGGTGGTTCCGTCGGTGGAGCCCTGGACGGTGAGGGTCTGGGTGCGGGTGGCCCAGGCGCTCGCCGGGGGCAGCTTCAGGACGGCCTTGGAGAGGCTGAGCGAGCAGCCGAGGTCGACCTGGATCCACTGCGGGAAGGCGTTGTTGGCGCTCTCCCAGTACGAGTTGGCGTCACCGTCGACCGCGTTGCCCGGGCCGTAGTTCTGGCTGGTGCCGGAGGCGGTCGCCGCCTTGCCCTGCGCGATGTTGCCGGTGCCCGGGTTGCAGGCCGGCTGGGTCGGCGAGGAGGACGGGGAGGGGGAGGAGGACGGCGACGAGGACGGCGAGGAGGTCGCGCCGCCGCCGAACACCTGCAGCTCGGAGAGCTGCCCGGCAGGCCAGCCCGTGTTGCCCGTGAAGCTCAGGCGGAGGTAGCGGGTGCTGGTGGCGGGGAGGTTGACGGTGACGGTGTTGCCGGTGGCCGGGTCGAAGGTGTAGCCGGTGGAGCCGACCAGGGTGGTGAAGGTGGTTCCGTCGGTGGAGCCCTGGACGGTGAGGGTCTGGGTGCGGGTGGCCCAGGCGCTCGCCGGGGGCAGCTTCAGGACGGCCTTGGAGAGGCTGAGCGAGCAGCCGAGGTCGACCTGGATCCACTGCGGGAAGGCGTTGTTGGCGCTCTCCCAGTAGGAGTTGGCGTCACCGTCGACCGCGTTGCCCGCGCCGAAGCCGCCGTTGGTGCCGGAGGCGGTGGCGGGTCGGCCCTGGGCCAGGTTGCCGGTGCCGCTCGGGCAGGTCGGGCCGGTGGAGGTGGACGGGGACGGCGACGGCGAGGTGGAGGTGGACGGCGACGGGGACGGCGAGGAGGTCGAACCGCCGCCCACCGGAACGCCGTTGTACGTCCAGACCGGGGCCGGCCACTGGCCGGTGCAGGTCGAACCGCTCAGGCCGGAGTTGCCGCCGCCGTCGGTGATCTGGAAGCCGGTGCCCACGCAGTTGTGGATCGGGGTGGCGGCCTGCGCGATGTTCTTGGCCTTGACGTTGGTGAACTTCATCTGGGCGTTGGCCTGCGCCTGGATCGCGTAGGTGCCCGCGCCGTCGATGTTCACGTTGGTCAGGTTGACGCCGGTGACGCCGCCCTCGATGGTCTGGATCGCCTCGTAGGAGCTGTCAAGGATGTCGGTGTCGGTGACGTTGATGGTCGCGCCGTTGATCGGCTCGTTCAGGCCGTCGAACCAGATCGCGCCGACGCCGAACTGCCAGTTGTAGTCGCTGTTTCCGGTGCGGATCAGGGTGTTGCGGGCCGCGGTGATGGTGCCGGAGACGGCGGTGCCGTTGCCGGAGGTGACACCCGGGTAGCGGTTGGCGATGTGCAGGCCGCCGCCGTTGGTGATGGTGTCGGCCATCACGTTGTCCGAGATGGTGAAGTCCTTGCCGCCGTACGTGACGATGTTGTTGGCGAGGATGGGCAGCACCACGGTGTTGTGGGTGAAGCTGTCGCCCACGTTCGCGACCCGCTCCGGCCAGGAGGCCAGGCCGTCGTCACCGGTGTTGCGCAGGAAGGTGTTGGTGACGGTCGAGTTGGTGACGCCGGTGTGGAAGTTCACGCCGTCGGCGGTCTGGTCGAGGATCCGGCTGTTCTTGATGGTGAAGTGGTCCATCGGACCGTCCATCCAGGCGCCGACCTTGGTGTGCTGGATCCACAGGTTGTCCACCGTCGAGTTGGACATCGCGCCGCCCAGGCCGTTCACCTGGTCGTCGTCGACCCGCTCGCGGACGTCGCCGATGATCGCGAAGTCCTTCAGGGTGACGTTCTGGCTCGGACCGCCCGCCTCCTGCGGCCGGATGGCGCCGCCGTAGCCGCCGCCCGAGACGTACTTGCCGTAGATGCCCGCCGCCCGGTTGCGGTTGATCGGGTCGCGCCCGCCCAGCACGCTGTACCAGGGACCGGCGCCGGCCAGCGTCACCTTGTCGACCACCACGTGGTCGTACAGGGTGAAGTTGCCCTGCGGGATGTACACCGTCTTGCCTTGCGCCGCACCGGCGTTGACGGCGGCCTGGAACTTCGCGGTGGAGTCGGTGGCGCCGGTGGGGTCGGCGCCGAAGTCCGCGACCACGTCGAGCGCGCCGGTGGGCTTGCCGATCGGGTCGGCGACCTTCTCGAAGTCCGCCAGGTCGATGGTGAAGGTGGGGGACTGCGCGGTGGACGACACCTGCAGCCGGATCTTCGTCCCCACCGGGTAGGTCGAACCCAGCAGGGTGCGGGTCTCGTCGAAGAAGTGGTGCGGGTTGCTGTCGCCCGGGTTGTTGTTGAACGGGTAACCGCCGTAGTACCAGCTGTACTTGGAGGTCACGTCGACGCTCTTCAGCTTCTGCCCGTTGACCAGCAGATCCATCGAGGCGTCGCGGCCCTTGCCGTCCGAGGAGTCCGGCAGGCTGTACCGGAAGTCGATCGAGTTGGCGGGCGCGGTGAGCGTGAACTCCACATACTGGCCGGTTGAGTTGAGCGTCACGGCCTGCCGGCCGGAGGCCTCCGAGACCAGGTGCCCGTAGAGCCGGTCCGGGCCGACCACGGTGCCGTTGGTGGCCGCGTACTCGGCCTCCTGCTCGACGAACGGGACGCTGGCGCCGCGGTTGGGCACGCTCAGCGGCGACAGCGCGGGGACCGCCGCCGCTTGCGCCGTACCGGCGTTGACGAAGGCCACCGCGAGCAGGCCGGCGGCGCCCATCGCGAGTGTGGTCAACGAGGCTACGGTCCGCCTGGCGCGGGTGGGGGGATTCTGCATGGGTGACCGTGCTTCCTGCGGGGGATGGGCCCGGGTGGTGGCCGGGCGTGCCGAGCGTAGGCGTCGCGGCGGCAGGAAGTCCACGGGTGAACGCAAAAAAGATACAGATTGACGCAAGATCAGATGACAGCGATCGATGGAACGTGACTGTAGTGCCCATGCCAGTCACGGTGGGTGGCCTGCGGACCGCTCCATGGGGTCGAGTTGGTCATGCCCCGCCCCGCTCGGCGCGGCCGGCCGCACCCAGGTCGGATCGGTCCGGAAGTCGAGTTCCTCCATCGGACTGCCGCTCACTGCGGCGGCGGGCGAGAGGCCGCCGGGGGCTCACCCGACCGGGTTGGCCGGGTCTGTCGCGAGGGGTGCGGCGAAGCAGCGGAGGGTGACGGTGGCGGCGCCCCAGTCCTGGTCGACGGCAGTCAGTTCCGTCCAACCCGCGCGCCGGTACAGCGCGGTGGCGGCGGCGTCGGTGGCCAGCACGTCGAGGACCGGGTGCAGCCCGCGGCCGCGGGCGTCGCGCTCGGCGAGGGCGAGCAGGGCGGCTCCGAGGCGGTGGCCGCGGGCCGTCGGGGCGACGAACAGGCGGCCCACCACGGCGGTCGCGGCGGCGGGGCGGCCCGTGCGGCGGCTCCACTCGCCCGGCGCGAGGTCGGCCGAGGTGCTGCCGCAGAGGGCGACGTGGCCGGCCACCCGGCCGTCGAGTTCGGCGACCCACGCGGCGAGCAGGGTCTCCGGTGTCAGCCAACCGGCCGGGTCCGCCGGCCAGTTCATCGGGTAGCCGTCCTGGCGGTGGACCGCGCCCAGCGCCCGGACGCAGGCGTCCAGATCGGCGGGTGTGCGGCGGCGGCAGGCGGGTGCGTCGGTCATCCGGGCAAGCGAACCACACGGCCGCGCCGGGGTCAGGCGCAGGGGCCGCCCGACAGGCCGTCCCGCACGGCCGCCGCGTACTCCTTCGGCGTCCGGTCGAACGAGCCGTACTGCCAGAGGAAGCCGGACCGCAGTCCGAGCCGGCCGTCCTCGGCGAACTCCGGGCAGAGTGCGGCCGGCGGGGCCACCAGGTAGCCCGTGGAGAGGAAACCGGCCGGGTCCCGGACGCCGGTGCGGGCCTTGGCGGCGGACAGGGCGGTCAGCCAGTCCCCGGGGATCGCCCCGCCGTAGACCTGCAGGTTGAGACCGCGGACAAGCTGGTTGCCGTGCCGCTGGTGGATCTCCGCCAGGCAGTCCAGCCACCAGTCCATCTTGTCGTACGGGCACAGGGTGATCACTCCGCTCGCACCGAACGGGGCGAGCAGGGTGGCCATGTCGGCGATGGTGGAGGTGCGGACGTCCTCCTCGCAGTCGAAGTCGTAGCCGTCCACTCCGGTCCAGTCCGCGACGGCCTTGAAGTTCGCGGCCAGCACCCGGGCCTGGCCCCGGTCGAGCAGGTCCTGGATGTGCTGCCAGTCCTCGGGCGTGGGCGGGCCGCCGAAGCCGATCGAGAACAGGACGTTGCGGAAGCCGCCCGCCCGCAGGCCCTTGACCAGCTCGGGGAAGGACGGGTTCTGGGTGTCCTTCCAGAGGTAGACGATCTTGCCGTCCCGGGCGATCACGTGGTCGCCCAGGTAGAGGTCCCCGCTCGGGTGCACGTGCAGGGTGAACAGGATCAGGTCGGTGAAGCCGGAACCGGACAGCGCGGCGAGCGCCGCCCGGTTCGTCGCGTTGTCGTCGGTGTCGAACAGCCCCTGGGCGTACAGGCCGATGCCGTAGCCGGACGTCATGGCCGCAACCTCCCGTCGCGGATGGAAGCAGGTCCGTCCGACGCTAACCGGGCGCGTCTCCGTCCGGCCCGGGACACGCCCCGGCCGCCACCCGTCCGTACCCGCACGGCCCTCTTCCGCGGCCGTTCGAGGGCCGGTCGGTGACGGTGCGTCAGGGCTTGAGGATCAGTCGGATCGGGTCGCCCTGCTTGCTGTGCAGGCGCTGCACGGCCTCGGCGGCGCGCTCCAGCGGCAGCACCTCGCTGACCGAGCGGGAGAAGTCGAGGCGACCGCCCGCGGCGAGCGCGATCAGCTGCGGGACGGCGGTCTCCTCGGAGCCGTAGTGGCCCAGGATCCGCTGCTGCAGGTAGGAGAAGCGGATGCTGTGCGTGACCGTCAGCGGCTGGTCCGTCAGGCCGACCAGGACCAGCCGGCCGTGCGCTCCCAGCACCGTCATCGCCTGCTCGCGGACGGCGGGCACCCCGGCGAAGTCGAAGGCGGCGGCGAGGCCGGCGCCGCCGGTCGCCGTGCCGATCCGGGTGGCGAGCTGCGGGTCGGCGGAGTCCAGCGCGAGGTCCGCGCCGAAGGCGAGGGCGCGCTCGCGGGCGGCGGGGGAGGGGTCGATCGCGATGATCGGGTTGGCGCCGACGGCGCGCAGCAGCTGCACGCCGTGCGCACCGAGCCCGCCGATGCCCCAGACGCCGACCGCCTCGGCCGGGCGGACCTGCCCGGTGGTGGTGACGGCGCCCCAGGGGGTCGACACCGCGTCCGGGATGATCGAGCCCTGGTCGAACGGGATCGCGTCGGGCAGCCGCACCAAGGTGTCGGTGCGGGCCAGCGCGTACTCCGCCCAGCCGCCGTCGTAGTCCACGCCGCGGGTCCAGGTGATCCCGTCGCGCTTCTCGCCGGCCTGCAGCACCACCCGGTCGCCGACCTGCCAGCTTCCGGCGTCCGGGCCCGGCTCGGCGACCGTGCCGGCCACCTCGTGGCCCAGGGTGACGCTGTCGCCCGGCAGGTACAGCGGGGTGAGCGTGCCGTCGATCAGGTGCACGTCCGACAGGCAGACGCCGGCCGCCTCGACCTTGACCAGCACCTGGCCGGGGCCGGGGACGGGACGCTCCACCTCCTCGACGCTCAGGGTGCGGGTGGGCAGGTGCAGACGGACGGCGCGCATCACGGCCATGGTCGATCCTCTCCGGCCGGCGGCGGTCTGTCGGCGGCCTCGGTGCCGCTCGCGACGGCCCGGCGGTCCGAGCTATCGCAAGGTGACTTGCGTTGCCGAGGCTACGTCGCCGTCCCCAGCAACGCAAGGCTGCCTGCGTTACGCTGCCCCCGTGTCCACCGACAGACCCCACCGCACACCCGACCGCACGCCCGAGCCCGCGGCTGACCGCCGGCCCGGCCGCACGTCGGACCCGTCGACCGGCCGCGAGCAGCGCCCCGCGACCGATCGCGCGCCCGAGGCGAAGGCCGCGCCCCTGCGCCGCCGGGGCGCGGCGATGCGTCGCGCCGTGCTCGACGCCACCGTGCGGCTGCTCGCCGACGGCGGTCTGGAAGCCGCCAGCGTCGCCGCCGTCGCCGCGGCCGCCGGCGTGCACGAGACCTCCGTCTACCGGAACTGGGGCACCCGCGAGGAACTGCTGCGCGAGGCCCTCGCCGACTACACCGACCACGCCATGCCGCTGCCCGACACCGGCACCCTCCGCGGCGACCTGAGGCAACTCCTCACCGCCCTCGGCGCGTTCCTCGACACGCCGGAGGGCCCCGCGCTGCTCCACCTGAGCATCGCCCCGCAGAACGCCGACGCCCGCAGCAACCGCGACGCCTACTGGGCCGACCGGCTGGCCCGTGCCGAACAGCTGCTGCAGCGGGCCGCCGAGCGCGGCGAGATCCGGGCCGACGCCGACCACCGGGCCGCCGTCGAGGCCCTGATGAGCCCGCTGTTCGCCCGCCACCTGCTGCTCGGCGAACCCGTCACCGTCCGGTTCGTCGACGCCTTGGTCGACCTGGTGATCGGCGGGCTGGCCCCGCGCTGAGGCCCGTCGCCGGCGGCCGACCGGCCGGTCCGCGACGCCCGGGCGAACGCGGGCGCCGGACCCCGCAACCCACCCGTGGACGCTCCCGGAATCACCCCAACGGATCTGCGGCAGCGCCTGGTTGACGCGGCGTCGGCGGACCACGACGGCCCGGCCCCGCCACCCCGGTCCGGGAGGGTTCCGACCGTGCGTCACCTCGCCGCGACCGTCACCACCGCCGCGACCGCCGTCGCGCTCTGCGCGTCCGCGCTGCTCGCGCGCGCCGCCGTCGCCGACCCGCCGTCGCCGACCCACCGACGCCGCCGGCCGCCGTCGACCTGGTCGGCGCCGGTACCTTCACCACCGAGGACTTCAGTACTCCCCGCCGGGCCCCGCCCCACCGCACCGGACCGGTCCTTCCGACCGGACGGCGCCCCGGCGGCTACGGTGGCCCGATGACCATCCGTGTGATCGTGCTCAACGGCGGTTCCAGCAGCGGGAAGAGCAGCCTCGCCCGGGCCCTGCAGGACCTGCTGCCGGAGCCCTGGCTGACCTTCGGCATCGACGACCTGATCGACGCGATGCCCGCGGCCCTGTTCGAACAGGACGCGGGCATCGAGTTCGGCTCCGACGGCGCCGTCGCCGTCGGGGCGGCCTTCCGGGCCCTGGAGGGCGCCTGGATGGCCGGTGTCGCCGCCACCGCCCGGGCCGGCGCACCCGTGGTGATCGACGACGTCTTCCTGTCCGGCTCCGCCTCCCAGCAGCGCTGGCGGGACGCCCTGACCGGCCTCCCCGTCCTCTGGGTCGGCGTCCACTGCGCCGCCGGCGCGGCCACGGCCCGCGAAGCCGGCCGCCCCGACCGCACCCCCGGCATGGCCGCCACCCAGGCCGCCTCCGTCCACCGGGGCGTCCACTACGACGTCGAAGTGGACACCACCCGCACCACCGCCGCCGACTGCGCCCGCACGGTGGCGGCCCGGGTCCGGACCTGACGTCGCGTCACCTCCTTGCGGCCGGAAGCCCTCAGTCGAAGCGCCGGGTCGCCGTGATCCCCCCGTCCACCGGCAGGGTGACCCCCGTGACGTACGAGGCGCGGTCGCTGAGCAGCCACGCAGCGGCCTCCGCCACCTCGGCCGGACCCGCCGGCCGGCCCAGCGGGGTGGCCCGGGCCACCAGCTCGGTGAACGGCGCGCCGAGGGCGAAGAACTGTTCGGTGCCGGGAGTGCGCACCACCCCCGGTGCCACCGCGTTGACCCGGATGCCGTGCGGCGCGTAGTCCGCGACCGCGGCCTTCACCAGCCCCGTCACCCCGTGCTTGGCGGCCTGCTGCACGCCGTCCCCGAACCCGCCGACCAGGGCGCCCACCCCGGAGTTGACCACGATCGAGCCGCCCCGGCCGCCCGCGACCAGAGCCGCGAGCTGCGCCCGCAGGCACAGCCAGGTCCCGCGCAGGTTCAGCGCGTGCGCGGCGTCCCACTCGTCCTCGGCGCGCTCCGCCAACGGCGCGGGCGGCAGACCGTTGCCCGCGTTGTCGAACGCGGCGTCCAGCCGGCCGTAGCTGCGCAGCGCGGTGTCGACCAGCCGGTCCGCGCCCGCCGCGGTCGTCAGGTCGACCGCCAGGGCCACCGCCGCGGCCCCGCCGGCCCGCAACTCGGCGGCCAGCGCCTCCACTTCGGCCCCGCTGCGGGCCGCGAGCACCAGCCGCGCCCCCTCACGGGCGAACAGCCGCGCGGCGGCGGCGCCGATGCCGCGCCCGGCACCGGTGACGATCGTCACCTTGTCGTCGAGAAGTCCCATGCGGGCCAGCCTGGTTGACGCGGTGTCGGCCCACCAGCGGCCGGCCGTGCCGAGGACCGGCCATCCTGGACCGGCCAGGTCCTGGCTGCGCCCGGGACGCTGTGGCAGGGTGGCGCGCATGCCCGAGACTCCGTTGGGATCCTTCCTGCGGGCCCGCCGCGCCCGACTGGCACCGGCCGACCTCGGCCTCGCGGCGGGCGGCCGGCGCCGAACGCCGGGGCTGCGCCGCGAGGAGGTCGCCGCCCGGGCCGGGATCTCCGCGGACTACTACGCGAGACTGGAGCAGGGCCGTCAGCGGGTGCCCACCGGCCCGGTGCTCGACGGCATCGCCGACGCCCTGCACCTCGGCGACGCCGAACGCGCCTACCTGCACCGGTTGGCCGGGCGGCGCCGCGAAGCCCCCCGCGCCGGAGAACGGGCCGCGGCCGTCTCCGCGAGCACCCTGGCCCTGCTCGAAACCCTGGATGCGGCACCCGCGTTCGTGACCGGCCCGACCTTCGACCTGCTGGCCTGGAACCGGCCCGCAGCCGTGCTGCTGGCCGGCCCCGAGCGGCGGCCCGCGCACGAACGCAACCTGCTGTGGCAGGTGTTCTGCTGCCCGCACGGCGCCCGCAGCACCGACAACCACGCCCCCGGCCGCTCGATCGGCGCGGACCTGGTCGCCTCACTTCGGGCCCACCACGTCGACCGCCCGGCCGACCGCAGGCTCGCCGCCCTGGTCGACCGGTTCTCCGCAGCCAGCCCGGCCTTCGCGGCGCTGTGGGCCCAGCACCGGGCCGGGCCGCCGGGCCCGGGGCGGCTGCACGTGCGCCACCCCGAGCTGGACACCGAGGTCCTGGAGTACACCGTTCTCGCACTGCCCGAGCCGGGGCGTCACGTCTTCGCGTGCCTCGCCCCGCCCGGCAGCCGCACCCGCCGTGCCTTCACCGCCGCGCACCGCGCCGACCCGGTCGGCGGCTGAGTTCACCGCCGCGCACCGCGCCGACCCGGTCGGCGGCTGAGCGCCGAGGGTGCGTCAGTGCGCGCCCACGGCGGTGATCCTGACGACGGCGCGGCCCTCCTCGTCGGAGCCGTAGAGGTCGACCTCGGCGGAGATGCCCCAGTCGTGGTCGCCGTTGGGGTCGTCGAAGATCTGCCGGACCCGCCACAGGCCCTCGTCGTCGACCTCCTCGATCAGCAGCATCTTCGGGCCGCGGGCGTTCGGACCGGTGGCGAGGTCGTCGTACTCCTCCCAGTAGCCGTCCATCGCGTCGGCCCAGCGGTCGGCGTCCCAGCCGTCCTCGCCGTCGAGCTCGGCCAGCGCGTCGTAGTGCTCCAGGGCGCACAGCTCGACCCGGCGGAACAGCTCGTTGCGGACCAGCACCCGGAAGGCGCGGGAGTTGGCGGTGACCGGGGCGGGCTTGTCCTCCAGCCGGACCTCGGCGGCCTCCGGCTCGGTCGGGTTGGCGAGCGCCTCCCACTCGTCGAGCAGCGAGGAGTCGACCTGCCGGACCAGCTCGCCCAGCCAGGCGATGACGTCCTTCAGGTCGTCGGTCTTGATGTCGTCCGGAACGGTCTGCTCCAGCGCCTTGAACGCGCCCGCCAGGTACCGCAGCACGATGCCCTCGGTGCGGGCCAGGTCGTAGAAGCCCACGTAGTCGGTGAAGGTCATGGCCCGCTCGTACAGGTCGCGCACCACCGACTTCGGCCGCAGCGGGTAGTCGCCGATCCACGGGTGCGCCCGGCGGTACACCTCGTAGGCGTGCCCGAGCTGCTCCTCCAGCGGCTTCGGGTACGTGATGTCCTGGAGCCGGTTCATCCGCTCCTCGTACTCGACGCCGTCCCGCTTCATCTCCGAGACCGCCTCGCCGCGGGCCTTGTTCTCCTGCGAGGCGAGGATCTGCCGCGGGTCGTCGAGGGTCGCCTCGACCACCGAGATCACGTCCAGCGCGTACGACGGGGACTCCGGGTCGAGCAGGTCGAAGGCGGCCAGCGCGAACGTCGACAGCGGCTGGTTCAGCGCGAAGTTCTCCTGCAGGTCGAGGGTCAGGCGCACGATGCGGCCCTCGGAGTCCGGCTCCTCCAGCCGCTCCACCACCCCGCCCTCCAGCAGCGAGCGGTAGATGGCGATGGTGGAGCGGATGTGGCGACGCTGCGCGGCCCGGTCCTCGTGGTTGTCGGTCAGCAGCTTGCGCATCGCCTCGAACGCGTTGCCCGGGCGGCCGATCACCGACAGCAGCATGGCGTGGCTGACCTTGAACCGGGAGACCAGCGGCTCCGGGTCGGCCGCGATCAGCCGCTCGAAGGTCTCCTCCGACCAGGACACGAAGCCCTCGGGGGCCTTCTTGCGGACCACCTTCTTGCGCTTCTTCGGGTCGTCGCCGGCCTTGGCCAGCGCCTTGTCGTTCTCCACCACGTGCTCCGGCGCCTGCGCCACCACCTGGCCGACGGTGTCGAACCCGGCCCGGCCGGCCCGCCCGGCGATCTGGTGGAACTCGCGGGCCCGCAGGATCCGCACCCGCTGCCCGTCGTACTTCGACAACGCCGTGAACAGCACCGTGCGGATCGGCACGTTGACGCCGACGCCGAGGGTGTCGGTGCCGCAGATCACCTTCAGCAGGCCGGCCTGCGCCAGCCGCTCCACCAGGCGGCGGTACTTGGGCAGCATGCCGGCGTGGTGCACGCCGATGCCGTGCCGCACGAAGCGCGACAGGTTGCGACCGAACTTGGTGGTGAAGCGGAAGTTGCCGATCAGGTCGGCGATCGCGTCCTTCTCCTGCTTCGAGCACATGTTGATGCTCATCAGCGACTGCGCCCGCTCCACGGCCTCCTTCTGCGTGAAGTGGACCACGTACACCGGCGCCTGACCGGTGTTCAGCAGCTCCTCGAGGGTGTCGTGCAGGGTGGTGCGCCGGTACTCGTAGAACAGCGGCACCGGGCGGGTCGACGAGCGCACCACCGTGGTCGGGCGGCCGGTGCGGCGGGTCAGGTCCTCCTCGAAGCGGCGGACGTCGCCGAGGGTCGCCGACATCAGCAGGAACTGCGCCTGCGGCAGCTCCAGCAGCGGGATCTGCCAGGCCCAGCCGCGGTCCGGCTCGGCGTAGAAGTGGAACTCGTCCATCACGACCTGGCCGATGTCGGCGCGCGGGCCGTCGTGCAGGGCGATCTGGGCGAGCACCTCGGCGGTGCAGCAGATGATCGGCGCGGTCGGGTTCACCGAGGCGTCGCCGGTCATCATGCCGACCTGCTCGGTGCCGAAGATCTTGCACAGGTCGAAGAACTTCTCCGACACCAGCGCCTTGATCGGCGCGGTGTAGAAGGTCCGCTTGCCCTCGGCCAGCGCGGCGAAGTGCGCGCCCGCCGCGACCAGGGACTTGCCCGACCCGGTCGGCGTCGCCAGGATCACGTTGTTCCCGGAGACCAGCTCGATCAGCGCCTCCTCCTGGGCGGGGTAGAGGGCGATGCCGCGCTCCGACGCCCACTCGGCGAAGGTCTCGAACAGCGAGTCGGGCGTGGCGGGCTTCGGCATCAGGTCCAGGAGGGTCACCGGGCTATCTTGCCCGCCCGGGATCACCGCGGGCAAAGCTCGGGCCCGCACCGTCCGCCCGCGCCGCCGCCTGCCCGAACGGGTGGTTTCCCAGCGTGTCCGGCTAATGACATCCGGTTACGGAGAGAATGCCGATCGATCGTCCCCGAACAGACGGGGGCGTCCCCTCGGAAGGACATCCATGCGCAAGCGAATCGGGCCGGGCCTCGGCCTGGCCGCCGTCCTGTCGGCGGTCCTCGCGGGCCCGGCCGCAGCCGCCGCCGACCCGAACGTCGAGACGGTCACCGCGGTCGGCTCCCCGAGCGGCGTCGTCGCCCGCTGCCCGGAGGGCTGGACGCCGACCGACCCGCACATCACCAACGGCGACGGCACCCCGCTCGGGCCCGACCAGCGCTGGCACCTCGGCCCGATCAGCGGCGCGGACGGCTACGCGGGCTGGATCGCCCCGTACCTCGACTCCCCGCCGCCGCCCGAGTCGATCGCGCTCACCATCACCTGCACCAACGGCTGCTGACCCACCGTCAACGGTCCGGCGCCGGGCCTGGGCCGGTCACGGGCAGGTGACCACCTGGCCGGCCCAGGACAGGCCGCCACCGAACGCGAACAGCAGCACCCGGGCGCCCGGGCGCAGCTCGCCGCGCTCCACCAGCTTGGCCAGCGCCAGCGGCACCGACGCCGCCGAGGTGTTGCCCGAGTCGACGACGTCCCGGGCGATCACCGCGTCCTCGGACAGGCCCAGCTTCTGCACCAGCGACTCGATGATCCGCAGGTTCGCCTGGTGCGTCACCACCCCGTCCAGCTCGGCCGGGCTCAGCCCCGCCGCGCGGCACGCCTGCTCGGCCAGCGCGGGCAGCTCCGTGGTCGCCCACCGGAACACCGCCTGGCCGTCCTGCTCGAACCGCGGCTGCCAGGCGTCGACCAGTCGCACCGCGCTCGCCCGCGACGGGTCCGAACCCCACACCACCGGACCGACGCCGCTCTCGCCCTCGGTGGCGGAGAGCACCGCGGCGCCCGCGCCGTCGCCCAGCAGGATGCAGCTGCGCCGGTCGGTCCAGTCGACCACGTCCGACATCTTCTCCGCGCCGATCACCAGCGCGTGCTTCGCCGCCCCCGCCAGCAGCGAGTGGCTCGCCACCGACAGCGAGGTGCAGAAGCCCGCACAGCCGTTGTTCACGTCGAACGCCACCGCCGACGGGATGCCCAGGCGGGCCGCGACCTGAGCCGCTATGGACGGGCAGCGGTCGACGGCGCTGCAGGTGGCCACGGTGATCTGGCCGATCTCGGCCGGATCCAGGCCCGAGCTCGCCAGCGCCTTCGCGGCCGCCCCCGCGGCCAGGTCGGTCACCGACTCGTCGGCGCGGGCGATCCGCCGGGTGACGATCCCGGTCCGGCGGCGGATCCACTCGTCGTCGGTCTCCACCATGGTCGCCAACTCGTCGTTGGTCAGCACCCGGTCGGGCTGGTGGTGGCCGAGGGCGGCGATACGGACTCCGGACATGGCGGTTCCTCTCCTCGACGGCGGCCACCGGCCGATGCCGGGGCAACGGCGTGGAACATAGCATCCGACCGATCGGACGCTAAACGGTGGCCCGAGGAACGGACACTCCGTCAGCAGCCCTGCCGCCCGCCCGCACCCGGCGGTGCCCGGGCGAGGGCCCGGCACCGCCTCCGTGCCGGGCCCCGTCCGTGCTCGCCGAGCCGCTCGCCCGGTCGCTCGCCGGGTCGCTCGCCGAGTTGCTCGCCGGGTCAGGAGCGGCGGCCCCGACGGACCAGCCACACCACCAGGGCGATCCCCAGGACCACCAGGATCACCACCACCAGGAACGCGATCAGGCCGCCCTTGGACTTCTTCTTCTTCGACTTGCTCTTGCTCTTCGCCAACTGGGTCGTGGCCTGCGCCCGCTGCCCGGTCGGCGCCGCGGCCTGCGCGCCCGCCGCCGGCGCCGCCGGGGCCTGCTGCACGGACGCGGCCGCGGCGGTGCGCGGCGCGGCCGCCGCCGACCCGGTCGCCAGCGTGGCGCCGCCGCCCGCCAGCGCCAGCGCGAGCAGCACTCCTGCCAGACGTGTTCTCATCGTCCCAACCTCTCTCCCGCCCGGCCCCCGCGGCCCTGCGACCGGCTCACTGTGGCAGGCTCCGACCGCACCGAGACAGGGGGGCGGCACGGGCCGTTCCGAGACTGTGACGGTGTAACAGCACCGCGTCACCCGGCCGACCGGCCCCCGAGTCGAACGCCGACCGCCCGCCGGACGGACGGGGCGCCCCATTCCGGGCCGGGCACGCCGTAGGATTCCCGGCCGGGGCGCCGACCGGAGCGCCCGCCAGCGCACGGACGGCGGAGGAGGACCGATGAGCCCGCGCAGCACGGTGGCCGAGGCCCGCCGGACCAAGGCCCGGATCATCGACCGCAGCATCGCCCTCGCCTCCGTCGACGGACTGGAAGGCCTCACCATAGGGCGGCTCGCCACCGACCTCGGACTGAGCAAGGCCGGGGTGCTGGGCCACTTCGGCACCAAGGAAGCGCTCCAACTCGCCACCCTGGAACGGGCCTCCGCCCTGTTCACCACCCTGGTCTGGGACCCGGCGGCCGGCAGCGAACCGGGCCTGCGCCGGCTCCGCGCGGTCTGCGAGAGCTGGATCGCCTACCTGGAACACGCCCGCGAGGTCTTCCCCGGCGGCTGCCTGTTCACCACCGCCGCCGTCGAGTTCGACGCCCACGACGGCCCGGTCCGCCGCAACCTGGCCCGCCTGCTGCTGGTCTGGCGCCGCCGCCTGGCCGGCGAGGTCCGGCTGGCCGTCGACGCCGGCGACCTGCCCGCCGACACCGATCCCGAGCAGATCGTCCACGAGCTCACCGGCATCTACCTGGCTCTCAACCAGGCCCTCCAACTCCTCCGCGACCCCCTCGCCCCCACCCGCACCCGCCGCGCCCTCGCCCGCCTCCTCCCGGCCTGAGCGCGCCTCGCCACGGCTCGGCCGGGCCGCGCGGACGCACCTGGTGACAGCGGGCCGCACGGAAACCCGGTGACAGCCCGGCGGGCGGATGGCAGGGTGGCCCGCATGATCAGCCGTGCCGACGGCCGAAAGGCCGATGCCGCGTAACCGCCCGCGCGCACTGCGCGCCAGGACGCCCGCCCCGCGCGGGTGGACGGAGACCGCACCGCTGCGGATCCACGGCCTCTCCCCGGCCACCAGCCTGGAGGTCCACCGCGTCGAGCGGCACCACCCGAGCTTCTGCGTGAAGGCCGGGGCCACGGCGCTCGCCCTGCGGCGCTACCGCTCGTTCCTGCGGCCGTTCGGCGGCCGACCGCTGTACCCGCGGGAGTCCTGGTGCAGCGCCTGCCCCGGCTGCAACGCCGTCGACGACGTCCGCCACTCCAGGGACGTGCTGCACGAGGTGCTGCAGCACCTGCCGCCCCGCGCCCGCGCCGAACTCGCCCGCTGCGTCCGACCGTTGGACCAGGAGCTGCGCCGCCGCACGCTCCCCGACCCGTTCGCGCCCGGGCACCGGGGCGGCGATCCGTGGTGGTACCGCCGGCTGGCCGAGCCACCCTGGGGTTGAGACCCCGTCAGGGCCGCGCACGGGCTGCCGGAGGACCAGGCCCGGCGTGCCACGGGGAGGCGTCAGCGTTTGCGGAACTCCCGGGCCTGCGCCGCCGCGGCCACCACCTCGGCCAGCGGCGCCCCCGCGGCGGCCGCGACGGCGGCCGCCACCGCGCCCTCGACGAAGGGGGCGTCGGCCAGGACGGCGCCCGCCACGCTCCCCGCGGGAAGGCCGGCCAGCACCGCCTTGGTGGTGAGCACCGCGCTGCCCAGGTCCGCGAGGAGCACCACGCCCGCGCCGCGGTCCGCGGCGGCGATCGCCCCCGCCGTCCGCGCGGAGCTGGTGCCGAGCCCGCCGTCCTCGTCGCCCGCCGCGGCCACCACCGGTACCCCGGCCGCCAGTTGGGACAGCAGCTCGCGCAGCCCCGCCGCCAGCAGCGCACTGTGCGAGACCAGGACCAGGCCGACCGGACCGCTCATGCGGGGGAGCGTACTGCCGCCGCCGCGCTCCGACCGGGCAGGACGGGCGGCGCGCGCGTGTCGCAGAACGGCGGGTCGGGACGCGAGCTGAGGTAGCGTCAGCCCGGTCCGGAGGAAGGACAGCGGCCTACGTGAAGAAGCAGGTCACGTGAAGAAGCTGATCAACAGCCCCGGGACGGTGGTGGACGACGCGCTGGCCGGCCTCGCCGCCGCGCACCCCGGCCTGGCGGTGGACCGCGAACTAGGGCTGGTCACCCGCGCGGTGCGGCCCGCCCGCCGGAAGGTGGCGCTGGTGTCGGGCGGCGGCTCCGGCCACGAACCGCTGCACGTCGGCTTCGTGGGACCCGGCATGCTGGACGCCGCCTGCCCCGGCGAGGTGTTCACCTCGCCCTCGGCGGACCGGATCCTGGCCGCCGCCCTGGCCGTCGACAACGGCGCGGGCGTGCTGTTCGTGGTGAAGAACTACACCGGCGACGTGCTGAACTTCCGGCTGGCCGCCGAACTCGCCGCCGAGGCGGGCCTGCGGGTCGCCACCGTGCTGGTGGACGACGACGTCGCCGTCACCGACCCGGGTGCCGGAGCGGGCCGGCGGGGCACCGGCGCCACCGTCCTGGTGCACAAGATCTGCGGCGCGCTGGCCGAGCGCGGCGCCGCACTGGACGAGGTCCGCGCCGTGGGGGAGCAGGTCAACGCGGCCTCCCGGTCCTTCGCGATCGCGCTCACCGCCGCCACCAACCCCGCGGTCGGGCGGCCCGGGTTCGACCTCGCCGAGGACGAGATCGAGGTCGGCGTCGGCATCCACGGCGAGCCCGGCCGCCGCCGCGACCGGCTCCGCCCCGCCGCGGAGCTCGCCGCCACCGCCGTCGACGCCGTCCTCGCCGAGCAGCACCTCGCCGCGGGCGACCAGGTCATCTGCCTGGTCAACGGCCTCGGCGGCACCCCGCTGCTGGAGCTGTACGTCCTCTGCGCCGCCGTCGCCGACCGCCTCGCCGGCCGCGGCATCGCGCTCGCCCGCACCCTGGTCGGCAACTACGTCACCAGCCTCGACATGGCCGGCTTCTCGCTCACCCTGACCCGCGCCGACCCCGCCCTGCTGGACCTGTGGGACGCCCCGGCCGAGACGCCCGCGCTGACCCGGAGGTGACGGACCGTGGGCAGTGAAGGCGCCGTCGCCCTCGACACCGCGCTCGCCGGAGCCTGGATGCGGGCCGCCGCCGCGGCGGTCGAGGCGCACGAGCAGCAGCTCGCGGACCTCGACACCGCGATCGGCGACGGCGACCACGGCAGCAACCTGCGGCGCGGGTTCGCCGCCGCCGTGACCGCGCTGGACGCGGCCGACCCGTCGAGCCCCGGCGCGGTGCTGGCCACCGTCGGGAGCACGCTGCTGGCCAAGGTCGGCGGCGCGTCGGGTCCGCTGTACGGGCAGGCGTTCCGGGGCGCCGGGGCCGAACTCCCGCCGCAGTCCGGGCCGGGCGACCTGGCGGACGCGCTCGCGGTGGGCCTCGCCGCCGTCCGCGAGCTGGGCGGGGCGGAACCCGGCGACAAGACGCTCGTCGACGCCTTCGGCCCGGCCGTCGACGCGCTGCGCGCCGCGGCGGACGCCGGCCGCGCCCTCGCCGCGGCGGCCGGGGCGGCGGCGGAGGCCGCCGAGGCCGGGGCCCGCGCCACCACCCCGCTGCAGGCCCGGCGCGGCCGCGCCTCCTACGTCGGTGCGCGCAGCATCGGCCACCAGGACCCGGGTGCCACCTCCACCGCGCTGATCTTCCGGGCGCTGGCGGAGGTCAGCGCCGAGGACTGAGCACCGTACGCGTCCGATCAGCGGGGCGACAAAAAGAAAAGCCGACGGTCATCGGTTCGCCGAATTTCTCCTTACTCCCGCGTGGCACACACCCATTCGCTGCACAGCTCCTAGTCTCAACGGTCTACAGCGCCATCCGCTGTCACCTGCGAGAGTGCCTTCGAGCCGAGGAGTACGGCCATGAGTCGTGTCGTCAGGGCTGCCCTGTTCCAGACCGCGTGGACGGGCGACAAGGAAACCATGCTGGCCGCCCACGAGAAGGCCGCCCGGGACGCCGCCGCGCAGGGCGCGAAGATCATCGGATTCCAGGAGGTGTTCAACGCTCCGTACTTCTGCCAGGTGCAGGAGCCGGAGCACTACGGCTGGGCCGAGCCCGTCCCCGACGGGCCCACCGTGCAGCGGATGCGCGCCCTCGCCCGGGAACTCGGCATCGTGATCGTCGCGCCCGTGTACGAGATCGAGAAAGCCGGTTTCTACTACAACACCGCCGCCGTGATCGACGCCGACGGCAGCTATCTCGGCAAGTACCGCAAGCACCACATCCCGCAGGTGCACGGATTCTGGGAGAAGTACTACTTCAAGCCCGGAAACCTCGGCTGGCCGGTCTTCGACACCGCGGTCGGAAAGGTCGGCGTGTACATCTGCTACGACCGGCACTTCCCCGAGGGCTGGCGCGCGCTCGGCCTGGCCGGCGCGGAGATCGTGTACAACCCGTCGGCCACCAGTCGCGGCCTGTCGGCCTACCTGTGGCAGCTGGAACAGCCCGCGGCGGCCGTCGCCAACGAGTACTTCGTCGCCGCGATCAACCGGGTCGGCGTCGAGGAGTACGGCGACGACGACTTCTACGGCACCAGCTACTTCGTCGACCCGCGCGGCCAGTTCGTCGGTGAGGTCGCCTCCGACAAGCGCGAGGAACTCGTGGTCCGCGACCTCGACCTCGACGTGATCGACCAAGTCCGCCGGCAGTGGGCGTTCTACCGGGACCGCCGACCCGACGCCTACGGCCCGCTCACCGAGGGCTGAGCCGTGACCCGGACCCTGATCACCGGCGGGCTCGTCATCACCGCCGCCGACGAGACCCGCGCCGACCTGCTGATCGAGGACGGCCGGATCGTCGCGCTCGCCCTGCCGGGCAGCCAGCACTGGAACGCGGACCGGGTGTTCGACGCCACCGGGAAGTACGTCATCCCCGGCGGCGTGGACGCCCACACCCACATGGAGCTGCCGTTCGGCGGCACCTTCGCCTCCGACACCTTCGAGACCGGCACCCGCGCCGCCGCCTGGGGCGGCACCACCACCATCGTCGACTTCGCCGTCCAGACCAAGGGCTCCTCGCTGCGCGCCGGACTCGACGCCTGGCACGCCAAGGCCGACGGCAACTGCGCGATCGACTACGGCTTCCACATGATCATGTCGGACGTCAACCAGTCCTCGCTGCGCGAGCTGCCCGGGCTGATCGGTGAAGGCATCACCTCGTTCAAGCTGTTCATGGCCTACCCGGGCGTCTTCTACTCCGACGACGGCCAGATCCTGCGCGCCATGCAGCAGGCCGGCGAGACCGGCGGGCTGATCATGATGCACGCCGAGAACGGCCCCGCCATCGACGTGCTGGTCGAACAGGCGCTGGCCCGCGGCGAGACCGACCCCCGGTACCACGGCGAGGTCCGCAAGGCGCTGCTGGAGGCCGAGGCCACCCACCGGGCCGTCCAGCTCGCCCGGGTCGCCGACTGCCCGCTGTACGTGGTGCACGTCTCCGCCCGCGAGGCGCTGGCCGAACTCGCCGCCGCCCGCGACCAGGGACTGCCGGTGTTCGGCGAGACCTGCCCGCAGTACCTGTTCCTGTCGACCGACAACCTGGCCGAGCCCGGCTTCGAAGGCGCCAAGTACGTCTGCTCGACGCCGCTGCGGCCCGAGGAACACCAGGCGGCGCTCTGGCGCGGGCTGCGCACCGACGACCTGCAGGTGGTCTCCACCGACCACTGCCCGTTCTGCTTCAAGGGGCAGAAGGAACTCGGCCGCGGCGACTTCTCGAAGATCCCCAACGGCCTGCCGGGCGTGGAGCACCGGATGGACCTGCTCCACCAGGCCGTGGTGGAGGGCCACCTGACGCGCCGTCGGTGGATCGAGCTCGCGTGCGCCGCGCCCGCCCGGATGTTCGGCCTCTACCCGCGAAAGGGCACCCTGGCGCCGGGCTCGGACGCCGACGTGGTGATCTACGACCCGGAGGCCACCCAGATCCTGGCGGCCGCCACCCACCACATGAACGTCGACTACTCGGCGTACGAGGGCAAGGCCGTCACCGGCCGGGTCGAGACCGTGCTCTCCCGCGGCGAGGTCGTCCTCGACCGCGGCGACTACCTCGGCCGGCCCGGGCACGGCACCTTCCTGCCCCGCTCCTCCTGCCAGTACCTCTGACTGCCCGCCCATCCCGAACCGGAGAGCTTCGCTGTGGATTTCGGACTCGTCCTGCAGACCGACCCGCCGGCCTCGAAGGTCGTCGAGCTGATGCGCCGCGCCGAACAGCGCGGATTCCGCTACGGCTGGACCTTCGATTCCGCCGTGCTCTGGCAGGAACCCTTTGTGATCTACAGTCAGATCCTGGCGCAGACCGAGCGCCTGCACGTCGGCACGATGGTCACCAACCCCGGCACCCGCGCCTGGGAGGTCACCGCCTCCACCTTCGCCACCCTCAACGACATGTTCGGCAACCGGACCGTGTGCGGCATCGGCCGCGGCGACTCCGCGATGCGGGTGGCCGGCCGGCGGCCCAACACCCTGGCGCGGCTCGGCGAGGCCATCGACGTCATCCGCGACCTCGCCGAGGGCCGGGAAGCGGAGGTGGACGGCAACCCGATCCGGATCCCGTGGATCGAGGACGGGCGGCTGCCCGTCTGGATGGCCGCCTACGGACCCAAGGCCCTGGCGCTCGCCGGGCAGAAGGCCGACGGGTTCATCCTGCAACTGGCCGACCCCTTCCTCACCGAGTGGATGGTCAAAGCGGTGCGCCGGGCCGCCGAGGAGGCCGGCCGCGACCCCGCGGCCATCACCGTCTGCGTCGCCGCGCCCGCCTACGTCGGCGAGGACCTCGCCCACGCCCGGGAACAGTGCCGCTGGTTCGGCGGCATGGTCGGAAACCACGTCGCCGACCTGGTCGCCAAGTACGGCGAGCACTCCGAACTCGTCCCCGAGGAGCTCACCGCCTACATCAAGGACCGCCACGGCTACGACTACAGCCACCACGGCCGGGCCGGGAACCCGTCCACCGACTTCGTGCCCGACGGCATCGTGGACCGGTTCTGCCTGCTCGGCCCGGCCTCGGCGCACGTGGCGAAGCTGCGCGCGCTCCAGGAGCTCGGGGTGGACCAGTTCGCGGTGTACGCGATGCACGACGCGCGGGAGGCGACGATCGACACCTACGGGGCCGAGGTGATCCCGGCGCTGAGCTGAGCCTGCCGGCGCCGGCTGCCGGTCAGTTCACCGTGAACGCCTCCGCGTGCTCGGTCGCCCACTGGCGGAAGGTCCGCTCGGGGCGGCCGAGCAGGGTGCGGGTGGTGTCGCCGACGGCGGCCGGGCCGGCGCTGGCGGAGGCCCAGTAGGAGAGCAGCGACTCGACGAAGTCGGCGGGCATGAAGCGGCCCAACTGCTCCGCCGCCTCGGCCCGGCCGATCGTCTCCACCCGGACCTCCCGACCCAGCACCTCCGCCAGCACGCCGAGCTGCGCGCGCAGCGTCAGCGACTCGCCGCCGGTGACGGTGACGGCGCGGCCCCGCAGCTCCGGACCGGTGAGCGCCGCGAAGGCGACATCCGCCACGTCGTCCGGATGGACGACCGCCAACTGTGCCTCCGGATAGGCGAGTTCGACGGGCAGGCCGTGGCGGATCTGCCCGGCCCAGCCGAGCGCGTTGCTGGCGAAGGAATCGGCGCGCAGCAGCGTGCACGGCAGGCCGGAGGCGAGCAGGGCCCGCTCCACCGCCAGGTTGTGCGCCCCGAGCGGATCCTCGGCGGCGCCGGACGACAGCACCGAACTGGAGGAGAGCAGCACCACCTGCTCCACCCCCGCGGTGCGGGCCGCCGCGACGAAGGCGTCGACGCCCGCGGGCTCCGGATACAGGAAGACCTGGCGGACGCCCCGGAGCGCCGCCGCGAAGGTCTCGGGCCGGCCGAGCACCAGCTCGACCGGCTCCACGCCGGCCGGGACGGACAGCTCGCCGGGCTCGGCGCTCCCCGCGCGAACGGGCAGGCCGGCAGCGTGCAGGCGGTCGAGGACGGCGCGGCCGACCCGGCCGCGAGCGCCGGTGACGAGAACGGTCATGGGAACCCCCGATGAAAGAGAGCGGACAGGCCGCGGGCAGGCTGCCGAGCGGCGACGACACATGCATGCTGTCATGCATGTAATTGCTCGGCAACATCTTTTTGCGCCGCCGCACGCATCCGCCGCGGGCAACTACCATGGGGCGCATGACGAAGAAGGACTGGCCGCACGACGCCCGCCCGTCGCAGGCCGCGCCCGGCCCGACGGCGAACGAACTGCTCGACGCGGTCGGCCCGGCCTTCGGCAAGCTGCGCCGCACCTCGCTGCTGGAGGTCGAGCACCCGATCTCCGCCAAGGACCTCAGCCGCACCCTGGTGCTCAACCTCGTCCTGGAGCACACCCGGGACTCGGCCAAGGAGGTCACCGTCGGCGCGATCGCCGAACTCCTCGCCGTCGACCCCTCGGTGGCCAGCCGGATGGTCACCGACAACATCAACGCCGGCTACCTGCTGCGCGCCGCCTCCCAGCAGGACGGCCGCCGCACCGTGCTCCGCCTCAGCCCCGCGGGCACCGAACTGATGGCCCGGTTCCGCCGCCACCAGCGCTCCGCGTTCGAGTACATCACCGCGGACTGGGCCGAGGACGACCGGCTGGAGTTCGCCCGCCTGATGCTCAAGTACGTCGACTCGCTCGACCGCCTGAACGACCGCCGGCGCACCGGCGTGTGACCGGGACGGCGACACCCCGCTCCCGATCGGCGACCCGGCCCGGCGGACCGTCGACCCGTCCGGTCGGCAGCACGAGTAGGACCGGCCGGACGTGCGGGCGTCGAGCAGGGACGAGGTGGTCCGCTGTCGGCGCCGCCTGCGACGATGCCGGACATGGCCGAGTCGATCGAGTACGTGCACGGGGACGCCACCGCCCCGCAGGGCAAGGGCGTCCGCATCATCGCGCACGTCTGCAACGACCTCGGCGGCTGGGGCAAGGGCTTCGTCCTCGCCCTGTCCCGCCGCTGGCCCGAACCCGAGGCGGCGTACCGCCGCTGGCACCGCGAACGGGCCGGCAACGACTTCGGCCTCGGCGCCGTCCAACTCGTCCAGGTCTCCCCGTACCTGTGGGTCGCCAACCTGGTCGGCCAGCGCGGCATCCGCACGGGCCGCTCCACCGGCGCCCCCGTCCGCTACGAGGCGATCGACACCGCCCTCGCCACCCTGGCCGCCGAAGCCCGCCGCCTCGGCGCCTCGGTCCACATGCCCCTGATCGGCTGCGGCCTGGCCGGCGGCCGCTGGGAGCGGGTCGAACCGCTGATCACCGCCCGCCTGACCGCCAAGGGCATCCCGGTCACGGTCTACGACCACTGAGCGGGAATCCGGGTGCGGCGGGGCGGCGGGCTCTGCGAGCATGCCCGCATGGTGCAGTCCCTGATTCCGCTGGTGGTACGCCACACCCACCGTCTTCCCGTCCCCGCCGGTCCGCGTGGCGAAGGGGCGGCGGCGGCCCGGCAGTTCGACGTCGCGCTGATGTCGGTGGGGTTCAAGCTGTCGAGCGACCTGCTGGCGCGGCTGTCGTGCTGCCCGGAGCCGCAGGTGCGCGAGCTGGCCGGCGAAACCCTGGCCACCGTGCGGGAGTTGGTCGGCGACCACGTCCGGCACAACAGCTACTTCGTGGACTTCCCGCGCAACGTGCCCGACACCGTGGAGTTCTGGCTCGACTGCCTGGCCGAGGCGCTCGCCGACAAGCCGCGCCGCGAGGCGACCCTGATCCGGCTGTGGAACGGAGCCGTCGACCTGCTGCAGCTGCCCCGCTACGGCCGCTACCAGCACAGCTTCGAGCAACTGACGGCCGCGCACCAGGAGTTCATCGCGGGCGCGGGCGACCGGGTGACGGTGCTGCACCTGGGCGGCGAGCCCGAGCAGGAGGTCACCGCGCTGTACCTCGCGCTGGCGGGCAGCAGCACGCCGCTCGGCGAGGAGGCGCTGCGCGACCTCGCGGTGCTCGCCGGGCCGTGCGCCGAGGGCCCGCAGCCCGCGGCGATCCCGGTCCGGGAGAACCGTGCCGTGGTCAACCTGGCGCGGCTGAAGGCCGGTTCGGGCCTGCTGCTGGACACCGTCACCGACGTGCTCCGGCTGGCCTGCGCGCTCTCCGGCGGCGACGTCACCCTCGCCACGCCGACCCGCTTCCGGACGATGTCCCGGCCGGCCCGCCGCGCCCTGCTCGCCGGGCTGGACGCGCTGGTCTCCGACCGCCCCGGCAAGCTCGCCGACGTGCTGACCCGCCGGGAGGCGTTCAAGCGGCTGGGCGAGCGCCTGCATCCGCACGAGTACCCGCAGTGGCCGCACGCCGCCTCGGTGTTCGCGGCGGCCCGTGGCGAACTGACGGTCCGCACCGCGGAGAGCCGGGTGGAGGAACTGCTGGCCGCCGGGGACGTGCTGGCCGCCACCGAGCTGCTGGCCGCGACGCCGGGCAGGCTGCTGCGCGCGCTGGACCGCCTGCTGCGCGGCTGCCGCACCGAGGAGGAGCGGGCGGCCGTGGTCGCCGCGGTCGAACGCGCCGCCCCCGAGGCGTCCGGGCGGCTACTGCTCTCGCTCCGCGAACACCTGCAGAACCGCTACCCGGGCGGCGAAGCCCAGCGGCTGTTCGTCAACCGGCACGCCCGGGCCAAGGTCCTCGCCGACACCCGCCCGCCGCTGCCGACCGCCGAACGCCTGCGCCTGATGGCGGTGCTGGACGCCGAGACCGCCCGTCGCCTCCCCGCGGGCCCGCGCCGCCTGCTGGTCGACCCGGACCTGCTGGACGTCGCGCTCCCGCTCAGCGGCAAGGCCACCGCGGCCGGCCTCGGCGTGCTGCCGCGCGGTTCGCTGACGCCGGTCCGCGGCGAGCTGCTGCGCTTCTTCGTGTACTGGAAGCAGCGCGGTGCCCGCGCCGACTTCGACCTGTCCGCGCTGATGCTGAACGCCGACTTCGACGACCCCACCTGGCTGTCGTACACCGAGCTCAGCTCGGTGGCCGGCGAGCACTCCGGGGACATCACCGAAGCACCGGACGGTGCCTCGGAGTTCATCGATCTGAAGCTGTCCGCGGTGCCCGGCTCGTTCATCGTTCCGCAGGTCAACGTCTACGCGGGCGAGAACTTCGAGCAGGTCGAGGAGTCGCTGTTCGGCTGGATGCTGCGCGAGACCGAGCAGCTCGGCCTGCCCTTCGAGGCCCGCACGGTGCGGATGAAGTCCGCGCTGCGCGGCCCCGGCCGGGTCGCGCTGCCCCTGGCCTTCGAGCAGTGGGGCGACGGCGTCTGGTCCGCCCGGTGGCTGCAGCTCCACCTGCGCGGCAACCCCGACGCCAACCGGGTCGAGAACAACCGGGCCACGGTCGCCGACCTGCTGCGGGCCGCCGTCGGCCGCCAGTACCTGACGGTCCGCCACCTGGTCGACCTGATGGCCGGGCAGGGTGCGAGCGTGACGCTCTGGGACGGCGAGCGGCTGCCGGCGGAACCGGTCTGCTTCCTCGGCCTGGACCGCCCCGACGGGCTGCACCCCGACTCACAGGTGATCACCCCGGAAAACCTGCGCGAGCTGATCCCGGCCTAGTGCTAACGTGAGGGCCCGGCGAGGCCATGAACGGGCTTCCTTCTCCTTTCCTCCAACGAAATCAGCCCGTTCGCTCTCCTCGCCGCCGACTTCCGGCCGGGGTGCCTCCCGAAGGCACCTCGGCTTCGTCGTGCCGGGCCGCCGCGAACACCGAGGCGGACCGCCGACAGGGTCTCGGGCCGGACGCTCGCCGTCAGGCCGGTGTCAGGCTGTCGAATCCCGGGCCAGCCGCTCGTCCAGCAGCGCCCGTCCCCGCGCCGCGCCTCCCAGCCGACGAAGGCGACCGCCACCGTGCGGAGTCAGGCACCGGGGGCGCGGCCGGCTCCGGAGGGCGTGGTTCCGGTCCGGGGCGGTGCCAGAGTGAGGGGGCCGAGTTCGGCGGCGGTGCGGGCGAGGGCGTGCAGGGCGGGGTCGTCGGTGGCGGAGCGCCAGGTGAGGGCGAAGCGCAGGGGCGGGGCGTCGTGGACGGGGAGGAAGACGATCCCCGGTGGCCGGTTGTAGCGGGCGGCGATCTCGCCCAGCGGGTGGACGCAGCGCCCGGCGGCGGTCAGCGAGAGGATCTCGTGCAGGGTCCGCGCGCTCGGCCCGCGCGGCACCCGTCGGCCGAGCGGAGTGCGCAGCGGCACCAGGGCGTCGACCCAGTAGTCGGGGGCATCGGGGCCGAAGTCCGCGACGTGGTTGTCCGCCAGGTCCTCCAGCGTGGCGCTGCCGCGCTCGGCGAGCGGGTGGTCGGCGGCGACCGCCAGGACCCGTCCGGTGATCAGGACGGTGGGGCCGACGGTGAGGTCGGGTTCGGCGACCGGCAGCCACAGCACGTTGGCGTCGTGGTCCCCGCTGCGCAGGGCGGTGAACGGGTCGCAGCCGTTGACCTCGGCGAACTCGATGTCGCCGCCGGGGTGAGCGGCCCGGAACGCCTCGACCAGCGGCCGCAGTTCGTATCCGGCGTGGCCGAACACGCCCACCCGCAAGGTCCGTTCCGGGCCCGGACCGGCGGCTCGGGCGCGGGCCAGCCCGGCGTGCAGCAGGTCGACTGCCTGCTGCAGGTCCTCGCGCAGCCGTCTCCCGACCGGAGTGAGCGCCACCCGCCGGCTGGTGCGGTCGAACAGTGTCACGCCGAGCCTGCGTTCCTGACTGCGGATCGATTGGCTGACCCGGGCCTGCGAGACGTGCAGCCGCTCGGCCGTCCGGCCGAAGTGCAATTCCTCGGCCAGGGTCAGGAAGATCTCGATGTCGCGCAGCTCCATCCATAACCCCCGTGTTATCGACAGGTCGGCGGACTGCCCATTGATCCACTTGCCGACCCGCCGAGATGCTAAACGCGTCACCACGTGAAAGGACAACGGAGATGCGACGGACCTCGGTACTGGTCACCGGAGCCAACAAGGGACTCGGCTACGAAACCGCCCGCCGGCTCGGCGGGTTGGGCTGGACCGTCTTCCTCGGCTCGCGCGACCGGGAACGCGGGCGGGCCGCCGTGGAGAAGCTGGCCGCCGAGGGCGTGGACGCGATCCTGGTCCCGCTGGACGTCACCTCGGAGGAGTCGGTCGCCGGGGCGCTCCGACTCGTCGAGGAGCACACCGACCGGCTCGACGTCCTGGTCAACAACGCCGGCGACCCCGGCCGGATCGTGCCGCCCGCGGACGCCACGGCCGAGGAGGTCCACAGCGCCTTCGACACCAACGTGTACGGGACGATCCGGGTCACCCACGCGTTCCTGCCGCTGCTGCGGGCGGCCGACAACCCCCGGGTGGTGATGGTCTCCAGCGCGGCCGGCTCGTTCGCCGTCGTCACCGACCCGGCGCAGCCCGTCTCCCGGATGCATGAACTCGCCTACACCACCTCCAAGGCGGCGCTCAACATGCTCACCGTCCGCTACGCGCAGGCGCTGCCGGAGATCAAGTTCAACGCCGTCACCCCCGGCGAGGTCGCCAACCGCGCCTTCGCCGCCACCGACATGAACAACAACACCGGCACCCTCACCGTCACCGAGGGCACCGACTCGATCGTCCGGCTCGCCACCATCGGCCCGGACGGCCCCACCGGCACCTTCACCGACCGCCTCGGCCCGGTCGCCTGGTAGCACCCCCTACCCCCGCGCGCCCCTCGTACCGAGAGCCCCCGCGGCTTCCCGGCGTCCCCTCGTGGTCGCCCGGAGGCGCGGGGGCCTCAGATCAAGGCGGGGTCCGTCCGGGTCGAGCAGTGCCCCTGTAGCGCACCATCGATGCGGCGGACGACGCGTTCGAAACCGAGGGCCTCGAACGGGCAGGTCATCGTCGGCAGTCTGCCGCCACCTGGCGGAGACCGGCATGGAGACGATCTACCCCGCCGAGCCGCACCACTTCACGGGACACCACCACGGCGAGGTTGCCGAGGTTCCGCCTCTGATGCGCCTACGGCATACAATCTTGCCCATGACGCATGAAACGGGTGAGCTGGACAGCCTCGTGCGCAAGCGGATCCGCGCACTGCGGGTCGCGCAGGGCTGGTCGCTGGAGGAACTGGCCGGGCGGGCCAACCTGAGCCAGTCCTCGCTGAGCCGGATCGAGAACGGGCAGCGTCGTCTGGCCCTGGACCAACTCGTGACGCTGGCCCGGGCGTTGGACACCACCCTGGACCAGCTGGTGGAGACCGAGACCGAGGACGTGGTGGTGAGTCCGAGGATCGACGCCGCGCACGGCATCATGCGCTGGCCGGTCAAGGGCGACCCGGGCATCAGCGTGATGCGGCAGCGGATGACCGAGCCACCGCCGGAGAACCCGGCCAAGATGCGCGCCCACCCCGGGCGGGAGTGGCTGGTGGTGCTCTCGGGCACCGCGATCCTGATGCTCGGCCACCGCCGGATCCGGATCGCCACCCACCAGGCCGCCGAGTTCCCGACGATGATGCCGCACGCCATCGGCGCGGAGGGCGGCCCGTGCGAGATCCTCGGCATCTTCGACCGCGACGCCCGCCGCGGCCACCAGGCCGGCCGGCCCGGTCAGGGCTGAGCCGCTCCCGGCTTGCGCCTCCCGCAGCACCGGACGCACCTTCCTTGCGCATTCCGGGAGGGTTCCTGCCGCAGGCGCATGCGCTCACTACGGTGACGACATGACCCACGAGCACCCGCAGCACGGCCACGCCCACCAGCACCAGCACGGGAACCGGCCCGCCCACAGCCACCGGCCCGGGGAGGACGACGCCGGGCAGGCCGAGATCCTCGACCTGGACGCCGAGGTGCTGGCCGAGCACACCGCGGCGATCACCGCCTGGCTGCCGCTGGCCGCCGCCCCGCAGCAGATCGTCGACCTCGGCAGCGGCACCGGCGCCGGCACCTTCGCCCTGCTCGACCGCTTCCCCGAGGCGAGCGTGCTCGCCGTCGACGCCTCGCCCGGCCACCTGCTGCGCCTGCGGGAGAAGGCGTGCGCGCTGGGCGTGGACAACCGGGTGCGCACCGTGCAGGCCGACCTGGACGCGGACGGCTGGCCAGACCTCGGCGCGCCCGACCTGGTGTGGGCCTCCGCCTCGGTGCACCACCTGGCCGATCCCGACCGCGCGCTCCGACAGGTCCGTGAACTGCTCGCCCCCGGCGGCCTGTTCGCCCTGGTCGAGCTGTCCGGCTTCCCGCGCTTCCTGCCGGACGACGCCCCTGCGGACCGCCCCGGCCTGGAGGCCCGCTGCCACGCGGCGACCGACCGCCTGCACGCCGAACACGTCCCGCACCGCGGCGCGGACTGGGGGCCGGTGCTGACTGCCGCCGGGTTCGCCCTCGCCGGGGCACGCACGGTCACCGTCGACCTGGACGGCGCGGGCCGGGAGACCGTCGGCCGCTACGCGCTGGCCACCCTGGGCCGGCTCCGAGGTGCCGTCGCCGAGACGCTGGACGCCGCGGACCTGGCCGCGCTGGACCGCCTGCTGGACGCGGACGGACCGGACAGCATCGCCCGCCGCGGCGACCTCGTCGTCCGCACCGAACGCCAGGTCTGGGCCGCCCGCCGCGCCTGAGCTCCCGTCAGCGCATGGCCCTGTCAATATTGTGGGACTTCAGCCGCGGCCTGGCGCTATCGTGACGGGATGCCAACGATCAAGAAGGTTCAGATCACCTTTGACTGTGCGGAACCGCGCCGTGTCGCGGCCTTCTGGTGCGAGGTGCTGGGCTACGTCATGCCCGAGCCCCCCGAGGGCTTCGCCAGTTGGGAAGAGGCCGAGGCCGATCTGCCGCGCGAGAAGCAGGGCGCCTGGGCCGTCGCCGCCGACCCGACCGGCGAGGGCCCGCGGATGTACTTCCAGCGCGTCCCTGAGGGCAAGGTGGTCAAGAACCGCGTCCACGTGGACGTCCGGGTCGTCACCGGCCTGGTCGGCGCGGAACGCCTCGCGGGCCTGGAGGCCGAGGCCGCCCGGCTGGAGAAGCTCGGCGCCACCCGCGGGCAACTGCTGCTCGCCGACGAGGAGAACGAGTCCTGCCAGGTGATGCAGGACATCGAGGGCAACGAGTTCTGCCTCGACTGAAGCCTCCTCGCCAACGGTTGGCGGTGCGCCGGCCGTGGTCCGCACGGGTACGCGCCACCGTTCCGGTCGCGGCCGGGTGACGAACCGTCAGGGCAGGTGGACCGGGATCACCAGGGCCTGGACCGGGAACAGGCAGGTGCCGCGGCTGCAGGCGGCGTAGTCCACCACCACCTCGGCGTCCGTGCCCCCGGTACGCTCGACGGGGAGGGTGAGCGTCACCGGCCCGTCCGGGTAGACCGGCAGCACCGTCTCCAGTCCGGCCGGGACCAGCGTCTCGACGGGACGGTCCGCGTCGGCCGGTCCGGTCGCGCGCAGGCCGCCCCGGACGGACATCCGGGTCGCCGTGCCGAGGCCGTCCGCCCCGCCCGCGGGCAGGTCCTTGCTGTACAGGTGGAAACCGGCCCGCTCCGGCCGGAACCGGACCGCAACCCGGCCGCCGGAGACGACCACCGTCACCTCGACGCCGCTGCGGGCCCGGACGGCGGTGGTCCGGTCCGCGGCCGTCCCGGCCGGGAGGTCACCGGCCGTCAGACCGACCGCCGGGAGCAGCAGGGCGACCGCCGACAGCCGCACCGCCGTCCTCACAGGTGGGGCTTCAGGAAGCCGACGATCTGGGTCGAGGTGATCGGGTCGTCGTTGACGAACAGCCCGTCATTGGTGGTGGCCCGCACGGTGCCGTCCGGGGCGAGCACGACCAGGCCCGGTATGCCCGTCACGTTGAGGTCGAGGCCGTAGGCCGCCGCCACGTCCAGGTTGACCCAGGCGCTGCGCGGGCCGGTGTCGACCTTGAGGTAGTGCGTCCCTGCGACGAGGGGCTTGACCCGGGAGGTCTGGAGTACCTGGTCGAGTTCGCGGCAGCTGGGACACCAGGCGGCACCGAAGTCGACCAGGACCGGTTTGCCGTCCGCGGATGCCGAGGCGAGCGCTGCGGCGATCTCCTGCCACTCCTTGCGGCCGGCATCGTACCCGGCGGGGAACCGCACCGCGGGCCGGGTCGGGGTGGGCGACGCGGTCGGCGAAGCGGCGGTCGGGGACGGGGCGGAGATCGGGCTCGCGATGACGGCGGGGGTCGCCGGCGCGGGGCTCGCCGCCCCGGCCGGTGAGCTCCCGCCGCCGGAGGAGCAGGCGGCGGTCAGCAGGAGTGCGGCGGCGGCCAGGCCGGCGCCGAGGGAGCGGGGGGAGGTGCTGCGCACGGTCGGGAATCTCCACATGATCACAAAAGGGGATTGGAATATAGCCGACCCCCCGCCGGGGCCGTGCGGAATTACCTCTGCGGTCGAAACGGCACGGCCGCCCCCTCCGGTGCGGAGGGGGCGGCCGGTTTCCGGTGGGGGCCGGGCTTACGGGTAGGCGACCAGGTTGGCCACGTTGGTGGCCGAGTTGGAGGGGCCGCCGGTGGAGTTGATGACGTGGTTGATGGTGCCGGTGCCGCCGAGCGAGACCGTCACCATGTCGTGGAACCGGACGCCGGTGCGGTTCGGGACCTCGAAGGAGTGCTCCTCGACCACGGCCGGGTTGACGTTGAAGTAGGCGTAGGAGCCCAGGCCCCAGGCCTCGTGCGAGGTGACGCCGGAGGCCACCTGGTAGGCCGGGTAGCCGCGGGTCGAGCCGTTCATCCAGGCCGCCTGGTTCGGCGGGTCGTACGGCAGCTCGTTCTGGAAGAAGTACGTGCGGCCGCCGTTGCCGTTCCAGATCACCTGGGTCTGCTGGTAGTGCTCGACGAACAGGCCGTACATGGTGACGTTGTTGCCGTTCACGATCAGGCCGTTGGCGGCGGTGTTGCTGGTCCAGCCCACCCCGCTGCCGTGGTCGGCGCGCCACAGCCACATGTGGTCGCCGATCACGTTGTTGGAGTTGACCACCAGTGACTGGGTGGCCCTGCCGACGCCGGCGCCGCCGATCCGGAAGAACACGTCGTGCAGCGAGGTCGGGTCGGCCGAGTGGTCGGCCGTCGAGCCGGCCGCGCCGACCTGCATCAGCACGGGGGAGTTGACGGTGCCCGCGTCGATCAGCAGCCCGGCCAGCTTCACGCCGTCCACGTCCGCGACGTTCACGGCCGTGATGCCGTTGTCGGGGACGAGCGTCGCCAGACCCAGGCCGAGCACCACGGTGTCCGCCCGGTTGACGTTCAGGGTCTGGTTCAGGTGGTACACGCCCGGCGTGAACAGCAGGTTCTTGCCCTGCGCCAGCGCCGAGTTGATGTCGGCGGCGGTCGCGCCGGGCTTGACGATGAAGAACTGGTCGATCGGCAGCGAGCTGCCCTGCTGCGCGCCGCCGGCCCAGCTGGTGCCGGAGGTGTTGGAGCGCAGCGCGGGGACGAACACCTTGTAGGCGCCCGTGGAGTCCACGTAGAGGAACGGCTTCTCGCGCACCACCGGGGTCTGGTTCACCGTGGTGTAGGGCGGGCTGGGGAAGGAGTTGGCGGGCGCGTTGACGTCGCCGACGAACACCATGTTCCAGTTGGAGCCGGTCCAGCTGCCCCACTGCGCGTTGCGCGACAGCCACTGCTGCTGCGAGCCGGAGCGGACCTGGCCGTCGATCTTCGAGTCGGCGATGAAGCCGCCCGAGGACCAGCCGCCGTCGTCCAGCTGCAGGTTGCCGCGGACGTGCATCCGCCGGTACGGCGCGGCCTGCGAGACCGCCCAACGGTCGGTGCCGGAGGCCGGGTTGACGGACAGGTTCTCGGCGGAGCGCCAGAAGTTCTGGGTGGCGTTGCCCTGGAACCAGTCCGCCTCGGCGTGCACCGCACCGTTGATGGTGACGTCGTCGGGGGACAGGCCGAGGCCCGCGACCTGGGTGTAGAAGCCGACGTTGGCGTCCACGCTGTAGCTGCCCGGCTTGAACAGCAGGGCCTGGCGCTGGGCGCCGAACTGGTTCGACTCCTGCTGGGAGAAGACCGAGTTGAGCTTCGCCTGGACGGTCGCGGCGGGCATCGACGGGTCGAAGACCGCTACGTTCGGCCCGAAGTCGGGGGTGCCGGGCGGGTTCACGACGGTGCTCCCGAAGGTGAAGGACTGCGCGGTCGTGCCGTTGCAGGTGTACTGCTGCAGCTGCACCGCGTCCGCCGTGGAGGCGCTCGGCACGTCCAGGCACTTGCCGCTGTTGCGGTTGACGAAGTGGTAGGCGCCGCTCGCCTCGGCGACCGCCTGCCACTGCTGGTTGAGGCCGCCGCCGTACGTCCACAGCTGGATCTTGGCGGCGTCCGCGGTGGACACGTCGGTGACGTCCAGCGCCTTGCTGGTGTCGTTCTGGGCGTTGATCCGGACGTACCCGGTGCCCAGGTCCTGGACCTGCCACTGCTGGGCCCCGGTGCCGTTGCACGCGTACTGCTGCACGGCGGTGCCGTCGGCGGTCGAGGCCGCCGCGGCGTCCACGCACTTGCCGGAGTTCTGCGCCACCAGGGTGGTCGCCCCGGACGGGACGGCGGCCAGCGCGGCGGGGGCGGGGGCGAGCAGCACCGCGGACGAGGCCAACAGGCCCGCGGTCGCCGCCAGCGGAAGAACAGTCTTACTGCGCACGGGAGTTGCTCCTGTGATCGGCAGACGGGTGATCGGGCGACGGGACATCAGGCGGGCAGGTTCCACTGCTGGTTGGCGCCGGCGAAGCAGTCCCAGATCTGCAGCCGGGTGCCGTTCGCCGAGGACGGCCCGGTGGCGTCCAGGCAGCGCCCGGAGACCGGGTTCAGCAGCGTCTTGTCCGCTCGGGCCTGCCACTGCTGGGCGCCCGTGCCGTTGCAGTCGTACAGCTGGATCTGGGTGCCGTTGGCGGTGCCGGCGGCGGTCACGTCCAGGCACTTGCCGAGCGCGCGGATCGTGCCGTCGGTGCCGACCGTCCAGGACTGGGCGGTGGTGCCGTTGCAGTCGTAGAGCTGGATCGCGGTGCCGTTGGCCGAGCTGGCGGCCGCGACGTCCACGCACTTGCCGCCGTAGCCGGTGATCTGCCCGGTCCGGCCGCTCGGCGGCGGGGTGGTGGTGCCGCCGGTGATCGCGTTGAAGGTCTTCGAGAACTGGTACGCGGACTGCGAGGTGCCGCTGCAACTGTCGGACAGCGTCCCGTTGCTGGCGCAGGCCTTGTCGCGGCCGATCGCCCAGAACGCCAGCAGCTGGATGCCCTTGGAGGCGGCGAAGGTCTCCAGGGTCTGCGCGTTGGCGGTGCTGAACACCTCGGAGGTGGTGTCGTTGACCCCGATCATCGGGGTGTTGCCCTCCATCGCCCACAGCTGCTCGGAGGTCTTGGTGGTCCAGATCTGGCCGAGCTGGGTGTGGAGGCCGTTGGCGGCGCTGATCGCGGCCTGGCCCATGTCCATCGGCGAGCCGTAGTCCATCGTCATGATGTTGACGGCGTTGACGTTCAGGCCGCGGCTCTTGGCGTTGTTCAGCAGGCTGATCGAGTTCGACTCCAGGCCCGAAGGGCTCACCGGCAGAGTGTAGTTGACGTCCAGTCGCTTGCCGGCCGCGGCCTGCGCCTGCTGCAACGCGGCCAGCGCCTGGTTGCGGCGGTCGTTGGCGGCGGTGTCGTTGAGCGCCGAACCCTCGATGTCCAGGTCGATCCGGGTCAGGTTGAGGGTGTCGACCACCCGCTTGTACTGCGCCTGCAGGGTGGACACGCTGGTGCAGGCCTGGCCCAGCTCGGTGCCGGACGCGCCGCCGAAGCTGGCGATCACGTCGCCGCCGGCCGACCGGTGCGCGTTGATCGCACTCGTCCAACCGGCGTCCGCGATCGAGGTGTTGCCGTTGAAGGTGGCGTTGCAGCTGCCGTCGCTGATCACGAAGGCCAGCGTCACGTACTTCAGTCCGCCGCTGTTGCGGGCGTCCGCCAGGGTGGAGGGGTTGTTCCAGGTCTCCAGGTACGGCGCGGCGTAGTGCGCCGGGAAGCCAGGGCCCGGGTTGGCCGCGGCGGAGGCCTGGCCGGCGCCGGCCACCAGCATGGCCGCGACGGTGGCGGGCAGCGCGACCGCGGCGGCCGCGGTGCGGGCGAGATTGCGGATCAAGGCGGCTCCTCGTGGGGGAGATCGTCCACTCGTTCATGTAGTGAACGCGAAGGGATGCCTGAGGGAGCGTCCGAAACGGTCCGGGCAGCGCGGGGCGTCCGCCTGACGGCGGATCAGTGGTGGTGGCCAGCGGCCCCCGCCGGGTTGGTCTGGACCTTTTTCAAGACGTGAAGTTAGGGGGGTGAGCGCGACCACGTCAACCCCCTTGCGTACAGGTCCCGAAGGCCGTGCACGGACGGCGCGGGCGGTTGACCGGTGGTCGCCGTACGCCTAGATTAGATTTGCTTACAAATACGATTCGATCGGCCGTCCCGCCAGCTGTCCGCATCGGTCGCCGGGCCGGTCGTCCACTCAGTCGTCGAACGGGGAGGGACCCGCATGGCCGAGGACCACAACGCTTACGTCATCGAGCAGTTCCGGGCCAACGTGGGCCAGGTCGACGGCTTCCCCGATCTGCTCCTGCTCACCACCGCCGGCCGGCGCACCGGGCGGCCCCGCACCACCCCGCTCGCCCACCGTGAGGACGCCGGCCGCTACCTGGTCTTCGCGTCCAACGCGGGCTCCCCGCAGCACCCCCTGTGGTACCGCAACCTGTTCGCCGCCGGCGGCGGCACCGTCGAACTCCCCGACGGCGAAGGCGGAATCACCAAACTCTCGGTCCGGCCCGTCGAACTCGAGCCCGCCGAACGCGACCGCCAGTTCGCCGAACAGGCCCGCCTCGTCCCCTCCTTCGCCGACTACGCCCGCCGCACCGACCGCACCATCCCGGTCGTCGCCCTGCATCCCCTCGACCTCACCGCGACCCCCGGCCTGCCCGGCGCCGTCGTCGCCCAACTCCGGCTCCACCACGAGGACCTGCGCCGCCAACTCGCCGACCTGCGCACCCGCCTGGACACCGCCGAACCCGCCCCCGCGCCCGACCTCGCCGCCCAACTCCGCGACCACTGCCTGAACTTCTGCTACGGCCTCGACCTGCACCACCTCCGTGAGGACGGCTCCTTCACCGCCTTCGAACGCCAATTCCCGCAACTCGTCCCCGCGATCACCCGCCTGCGCGCCGAACACCGCACTGTCGGCGCCGCCCTCGCCGACTTCGAGACCCGCCTCGCCGACCCCGCCACCGCCGCCGACCCCGCCGCGCTGCGCACCGCCCTCGACCGGCTCACCGAGGGCCTCGAAGCGCACTTCGCCCGCGAGGAGACCCAGTTGCTCGCCGCGTCGGCGCCCCATCCCGAACGGTGAGCCCAAGGCGCGCGGTAGCGTGAGCCCCGGCCCCGCAACCCGCGGGGCCGGACCGCGACGCGCACCGGCCGGGAGGGCGGATGACCGGCAACCCCCTGCCCTCCGACGGGCTCAGCACCCCCGAAGCCGTCCGCGCGATGCTGCTGCTGATGCCACGGGTCGCCGCCCGGGTCAAACGCATCGCCGTCCCCGAAGCCCTGGCCGGCTTCCAGCTCGCCCCCCGGCACCTCACCCTGCTCGCCTACCTCCTGTACGACGGCCCGATGCCCGTCGGCACCCTCGCCGAGCGCCTCGAAGTCGCGCACACCACGGCCAGCCTGATGGTCGGCGACCTCGCCCGCCGCGGCGTCCTCGCCCGCCGGCCCGACCCCGCCGACCGCCGCCGCACCATCGTCTCCCTCACCACCGACCACGCCACCCGCACCGCCGTCGAACACTGGCTCGCCAACGGCGCCGCCGCCTGGCAGTCCGCCTTCGCCCCCCTCACCCCCACCGAACGCGCCCTGTTCGTCCGCACCATGGCCGCCTACGAACAGAACACCTCGGGCGAGACCGCACCCTGACCCCGCGGAGCCGCTGTCAGGGCGATCGGCTCTGATGGGCCGCTGGCGGCCCCCCGCCCGATCGGCCGGCTCCCCGCCTACTCCCACCGGGCGCCGGACGAGCTCACCCCCGCCGCACGCCCCCTGCGCCCGCTCACCCACGGGTTGGCCCGGCTCGACAAGTCCTTCCATGCCGGGCTGCTGTGAGCCCTGCGGCGCAGCTCACGTCGGAGCGATCGGTAAATGGGTTGGACGGGGGGCGGGAGCTTGCTACTGTTCGGATCACCGTGACAGGACGTGAGGAGGTGTGACCCATGAGAGCTGGATCGAGGTGGGCGCTACCACCTTCCCTCACGGTGAACGACTGACATCAGGTGTCGTCGGGAGCGCCCGCTGTTCGCACGCAGGCACTCCTGAAAGGCGAAAGCCATGAACACTGTGATGATCACCCGGGTCGACGAGACCCAATGGCAGGCCCGGGCGGGCGAGTTGATCGTCGGCCACGGCGATGTCTCCGCGCGGCCCGACGGCCGACACTTCGTCAGCATCGACGTCTGGGACGACGCGGCCTTCGACCCGCTGGCCGGCGCGATGCTGGCCGCCCTGCCGACCCCGCTCCACACCCTGGTCGCCGGGGACGACCCCGAGCTGGCCTCCCGCTGGGAGCAGGCCGGGTTCGCTCCCGAGCGCCGCGAGTGGGAGTACGTGCTGGCCACCGGCGCCGCACCGGCCGCCCCCGCGGGGGTGACGGTGCTGCCCGCCGGGACGGCCGAGGAACGAGAGCTGCGCCGGCTCGACCAGGCCGTCCGGGCCGAGGTCGAGGCCGACCGCGGCTGGCACACCATGCCCGCCGAGGTCCGCCCCGGGCCGCCCGGCGACACCCTGATCGACCCGTCGCTGTACGCGGTCGCCGTCCACGGCGGGGAGTACGCCGGCCTGATCCGCGTGGTGCGCAGCCGCAAGGGCACGGCCAGGATCGGTCTGCTCGCCGTCCGCGAGGCGCACCGGCGGCAGGGCCTCGGCCGTGCCCTGCTCGCGCACGCCCTCGGCGACCTGCACCGCACGGGCGTCACTACCGCCTGGGCCGAGATCGACGAGACCAACACCGCCGCCACCGCCCTGTTCGAGCACTTCGGCGCCGAACGGTCCGACCACGTCCTCCACCTGGTGCGCCGCTGACACGGCCCGGCTGGTCCGCCGCAGCCCCACCACTCACTAGCCTGTTCACGAACCCAGTCACCACCCCACTCGAGAAACGAGAAGTCTTGCCAAGAGTCTCCAAGGGTCTGGAAATCGAGGGCACCGTCCTCGAATGCCTGCGCAACGCCACCTTCAAGGTGGAACTCCAGAACGGGCACCAGGTGCTCGCCCACATCAGCGGGAAGATCCGGAAGAACTACATCAAGATCCTCCCCTTCGACCGCGTCCTGGTCGAACTCAGCCCCTACGACCTGACCAGGGGCCGGATCATGTACCGCTACCGCACCTGATCACCCGTCACCCCCGCCGGGACAGCGCCTCGACCGCAGACGCCCCGTGCCGCACCGGCTTGGCCCGGTGCGGCACGGGGCGTCGTGCCGTGCGGCCCTCCGCCGTCCTCCCGGACGGCGGTCAGGCCGCCGACTCGCACAGCAGGGAGCCACCGAGCGGGCCGGCCGGGAAGTCCTGCAGCGCGGTCACCGTCTCGCGCATCACGTCACCGCCCTCCAGCCGACCGAAGTACTTCTCCAACTCGCGGTACGGGCTCAGAACGGTGATGCGCCGCTCGGGGCGGTGCGCCCGCGCCGGTGACGGCGGCCACCACCAACGCGGTGGCCAGGCCACCGACCAGCACGCCCGCGGCGACCAGCTTGAGCGACACCCGGCGGTACCGGGGCAGCGGCGCCACGGGCTGCAGGGTGTCGGCCCAGATGGCTCGGAGCCCGGTGAGTTCTCGGGAGGGCCGGTCGGTCTCGGTGCCGGGCATGTCGGCTCGTCCCACGGAGCCGGGGGAAGCGGAACGGGATCCTACGGTACTGGGCGGGCCGGCGGGACCGGGGCTATCGCCGAACTCCCGCCGCACGCCGTGGGGGTGTGCGAATCGGCACATCGGGGCGGAGTCCGTTGCCCCGGGGCGGCGGGGGGTGACAGAGTGCCGGGCATGGGAGAAGCGCAGGTCAGGACGGGGACGCAGGCGGCCGGGCCGGAGACGGTGTTCGACTGGGTCGACGCGGCGGCGGCGGAGCGCGAGGCGGCCGGGCTGACCCGGCGGCTGCGCAGCCGACCCGCGGAGGATCCGGTGCTGGACCTGGCGTCCAACGACTACCTGGGGCTGACCCGGCACCCTGCGGTGACCGGGGCCGCGGCGGAGGCGGCCCGGCGCTGGGGCGGCGGCGCGACGGGTTCGCGGCTGGTGACCGGCACGACCGAGCTGCACACCGAACTGGAGCGGGAGCTCGCCGAGTTCTGCGGCTTCGAAGCGGCCCTGGTGTTCTCTTCGGGGTACGCAGCAAACCTGGCGGTGCTCACCGCACTCGCCGGACCTGACACCCTGATCGTGTCCGACGCGCACAACCACGCCTCGCTGATCGACGGCTGCCGGCTGGCCAGGGGCCGGGTCGCCCGGGCCGCGCACTGCGACCCGCAGTCGGTCCGGCAGGCGCTGCAGGGCCGCAGCGAGCCGCGTGCCCTGGTGGTCACCGACTCGGTGTTCTCGGTCGACGGCAATGCCGCCCCGCTTACCGAACACCTGCACGCGGCGCGGGAGTTCGGCGCCGCCCTGGTGATCGACGACGCGCACGGACTGGGCGTGCTCGGCCCGGGCGGCGCGGGCGCCGGCGCGGCCTTCGGCATCGCCGGACAGCCCGACGTGGTGGCCACCGCCACCCTGTCCAAGTCGCTCGGCTCGCAGGGTGGCGTGGTGCTCGGCCCGCAGCGGGTGATCCGCCACCTGGTCTCGGCCGCGCGCACCTTCATCTTCGACACCGGCCTGGCCCCGGCCGCCGCCGGTGCGGCGCTCGGCGCGCTGCGCCTGCTGCGCGCCGAGCCCGGACGGGCCGCCGACGCGCTCCGGGTGGCCCGAGAACTCGCGGACCGGCTGGGCGAGCTCGGACTGGACGCGTCCGCCCCGGACGGCGCGGTGGTGTCCGTCCGGGCCGATGACCCGGAGCACGCGGTGCGCTGGGCCGCCGCCTGCCGCGAGGAGGGGCTCGCGGTCGGCTGCTTCCGCCCGCCGTCCGTCCCCGACGGCGTCCCGCGCCTGCGGCTGACCGCCCGCGCGGACCTGACGGGCGAGCAGATCGCCTTCGCCGTCGCCGTGGTGCTCAAGACCCGCTGAGCCGTGAGCCGTGAGCCGTGAGCCGTGAGCCGGCCCGGGGCGGCGCGGCGCGGGCCGCGTCCGCCCCGGGCGGCCGCGATCAGCTGAAGACGACCTGGTCGACCGTCCAGAACGCCGAGTTGGTGCCGGTGTAGCGGAACTGGAAGCGGGCCGTCGAGGCGCCCGCCGGGACGGTGACGTCCAGGTGCTCGACCGTGTTCAGGTCGGCGCGGTAGGACTTCACCAGCTGCGCGGCGCCGCCGTCGAAGGACACGTACAGGTCGCCGGTCTGCGGGCCGTCGATCTTGTAGTCGGTGGCGAAGGACAGCGTCGCGTGCGAGCGGCCCGCCACCGAGTAGGCGGGGCTGATCAGCGTCGAGTCGAACTGGCCGGTGCCGTGCGTCTTGTCGTCCCACTCGTCGGAGTCGGCGACCGCGAACACGTTGCGGGCCCGGACGTTGGTCTCGCGGCTCTGACCGAGCTGCGCGGCCGTCCAGAACTCGTCGGTGGCGAACGCCCAGCCGCGCCACTCGGTGACACCGCCGGACGGCATCCGCGAGTTGTCGATCGACCAGCCGGCCGGCGGGGTGTGGGTGAAACCCTTGACGGTGGAGTCGATGCCGGTCTCGTCGACCCGGGTCTGCAGGGCGGGCCGCAGCCCGTCGAACTCGTCCGGCACGATCTCGTCGACCGGCTTGCCGTCCAGGCCCCAGGCCGGGTCGATCGCCGCGCCCTCGTGCTTGAGCACGGTCGGCGCGATGTCCACCGGCTTCACGTCGTAGCGGCGCGCACCCGCGGTGCAGCCCTTGCCGTTCAGCACCATCCAGGTCTGCCGCTCGTTGGCGGAGTTGCCGCCGTGGCCGCCCGCGTCGGTGTGGCCGTGGTCGGTGGTGACGACGATCAGCCAGTCCTCGGCGGCGTACGTGGGACGGGACTTGAGACCGGCCAGCACCTGTCCGAGCAGGCCGTCCACGCCGTGGATCGCCGCCAGGTACTGGCTGGACGCGCCGCCGTAGGAGTGCCCGGCCTCGTCCACCTCGTCGAAGTGCAGGAACACCGAGTCCGGGTTTCCGTGCGCCAGGTAGTCGGCGGCGTCCGAGGCGGTCCTGGCGTCGTTCTCGCTCTCCGCGATCCGCAGGTCGGCCTTGCCGTTGAAGACGTTCGCGGTGATCGGGTTCCAGGAGCCGATCACCAGCGTGGAGGCGGCGGGGTCCGCGGTCTCCAGCCGGCTCGCGTAGTCCGGGTACAGATCGAAGCGCGCGCCCGTGAACGCGTTGTCCAGCGCCTTGTGCTTGTCCGGCCACACCCCGGTCCCGATGGTCGACCACCCCGGGCCGGAGAGCGTCGGCGCCAGCGGGTTGGCGTACAGGTTGGAGGTGGCGGTCGTCCCCGACGCCATCAGCGCCTTCAGGTTCGGCGCGTCGGCGGCCGCGATCTTGTCGTACCGGGTGCCGTCGATGCCGATGACCAGCGTCTTGGCCTGCTTGCTGCCGTTCGGCAGACCGTTGTACGAACCGGTGGCCGCCACGGCGGACGAGCTGCCGAGCGGCACCAGCGCAGCCGCGACGACAGCCGCGGCGGACAGCGAAAGAGCGGTGGTGGAACGGGAGTTGCGCACGGGGTCTCCCAACGGGAAAGCGGCCCGGTGCGGTCGCACCGGCAGCTAGAGGATGGGGCGGCCGGGCGAGCGCGAACCCGCTCCGAATCCACGGTTGTATGAACAAGCGCCGAAATTCAGTCCAGACCGGTTACCGTTCCGTGATGCTCCGTCAACGTTCGAAGTGCGTCGGCGAGTCGGCTCAGCGGCCCTCGCCGTCCGGCGCCGGGGCGGTAGCCGGCGGGCGAGGGAGCGGGGAGTCGAGGGCGGGAAATAGGGTGGGGCGGTGAACCATGGCACCTCGCGCGCTCCCGTCGTCCCCGCCCGGTCCGGTGTGCCCGAGCACGGTCGGGTGCCGAAGTATTACCTGGTGAAGGCGCAACTAGAAGAGTTCCTCGGGGAGTTGGGGCCGGGCGGGCGGTTGCCCACGGAGGCCGATCTGGCGGAGCGGTACGGGGTGGCCAGGGCGACGGTGCGGCAGGCGTTGCGGGACCTGCTGCTGGAGGGGCGGCTCCGGCGGCAGGGCCGGGGGACGGTGGTGGCGGGAGCGAAGATCGAGCAGCCGCTGTCGCTGGCCAGCTACACGGAGGGCGTGACCCGGCAGGGCCTGCGGCCCGGCCGGACGCTGATCGCGTTGGACCGGCTGCCGGCCGACCCGGCGATGGCGGAGCGGCTGGCCGTCGGCGCAGGAGAGCCGCTCTGGCACCTGGAGCGGGTGCTGCGCGCCGACGAGGAGCGGGTCGGCCTGGAGTCCACGTACCTGCCGGTGGCCCGAGTGCCCGGGCTGGAGCGGGAGTTCGACCCGTCCGGCTCGCTCTACGGGTACCTGCGCGAGCACGGCGTGCGGATCGCCGGGGCGGAGGAGCGGATCGAGACCGTGCTCGCCACCCCGCGCGAGGCCCTGCTGGTCGGCACGCCGCCCGCGCTGCCGATGCTGCTGCTGCACCGCCGCAGCCGGGACGCCGCCGGACACCCGCTGGAGCTCGTCCGCACCCTCTACCGGGGCGACCGCTTCAGTTTCACCCTCGACCTGAGCGCCGACTGACCCCCGACCTCCGCTGCACCGCCACGCTCTCCCCCCGGAGACGGACGCCGACGGCGGCATCGGGGCCCGACCTCCGGGTGTCGCCGGGACCGTGCGGAGCGGGTCACGCGACGGTGCTGAACTCCTGCTCCTCGGCGGACAGTTCGTCGATGGTGCGGACCCGGGGGATCGGCGAGGGCAGCAGCCACAGCACCGACAGCGCGCCGCCGACCGCCGCCGTCAGCAGGGCCGCCCGCAGGCCCAGCGTGCTGCCCAGCAGGCCGCCGAGCAGCGCGCCCAGCGGGCGGACGCCGTAGTTGACGGTGCTGAACGCGCCCGCGACCCGGCTGCGCAGCCGGTCCGGAATGACCGCCGTCTGAACCGAATTCAGATTGACGTCGAAGAGCATCACGCCCAGGCCGGAGAGGAACTCGGCGCCCGCCAGCGCCCCCGCCCGAACCCACAGCGGGCCGCCCGCCACCGCCAGCAGCGCGATCGGCGCCGGGAACAGCACCGCGCCCACCACGATCGTCCGGCCGACGCCGATCCGCCGCGAGAGCGCCGGGGCGAGCACCGCGCCCAGCAGGCCGCCGGTCGCGCCGACACCGAACGCCAGGCCGATGCCGCCCGCCGACAGGTCCAGCTCGCGGCTGGCGAACAGCACGGTGAGGCTGTAGCCCACGAAGGTGAAGAAGTTGACGGTCGTGCAGCAGCCCAGGCTGGCTCGCAGGTACGGGTGCCGGACCACGAACCGCAGCCCCTCGCGGGCCCGGGTCAGCATGCTGGGGCCGCCGCCGCCCGCGGCCGGCTCGCTGACCTCGATCCGGCCGACCAGCAGCGCCGAGGCCAGGAAGGACAGCGCGTCCGCGAGCACCGCGACCGGCGCCGTCAGCACCTGCACCAGCACACCGCCGAGCGCCGGGCCGGCGATCTGCGAGGCCGACCGGCTGGTGCTCAGCTTGCTGTTGGCGTCCAGGTAGGACGAGCGCGGCACCAGGTGCGCGAAGAACGGCGAGTACGCGTTGTTGAACAGCACTCCCGCCGCGCCGGTCACCACCGCCACCGCGTACAGCTGACCCAGCGTCACCGCGTCGAACAGCGCCGCCACCGGCACCGAGACCAGCGCCAGGGCGCGCACCACGTCCGCCAGCACCATCAGCCGGCGCTTGTCGGAGCGGCCGTCCACCCAGGCGCCCAGGAAGACCGCCAGCAGGTTCGGCGCCCAGACCAGCGCCGTCAGCGCCGCCACCTGAGGGGCCGAGGCGTGCAGTGCGCCGACCGCGATCAGCGGCAGGGCCAACTCGGATATGCGGTCGCCGAACTGGGAGACCGACTGGCCCGCCCAGAAGCGCAGGAAGCGGCGGTCGCGCCAGAGCGAGGCCGGGCCGGGCCGGGCCTCGGCGGCCCGGGGGAGGGGTACGGTCACGAGGCGCCGCCGCTCTGCTCGTCCGCGGGGCCCTCGCCGTACGCGTCCCGGGCGTCCGACGCCTCCGGCAGCGAGTAGCGCATCAGCCGCACCATCCGGGCTCCCTCCGGCCAGTGCGCGCCGTCGCGGTGCACGTACGGTGCGAGCAACTGCTCGATTGCGTCCTCCAGGCCCGCCAACTCCTCGGTGGAGAGCACCACCCGGGTGTTGGCCAGGCCGGACAGCCGGCGCCACTCCAGCGGAAGGCCCGGCTCGACCTCGGCCATCCACTGGCCCGGCAGCCCCGCCGAGCGCTGGAACATCAGCTGCGAGAGCGCCCCGGCGGCCTCGGCGGACTCGCCCTCCGCGGTCGGCGCGAACCGGAACCCGCGGCCGACCGCCTCCCAGCGCCGCTTGCGCCGGTCCGGACCGGGTTCGGCGTCCTGCACCAGGCCGAACTCGGCGAGGTGCCGCAGGTGCCAACTGGTCACGGTCGGAGTGGCCCCCACGTGCGGTGCCAACTCGCTTGCGGTGGCGGGTCCGTGGAGGCGAAGACGCTCCAGGACGGCCAGTCGGACGGGGTGGGCCAGGGCGCGCATGGCCCTGGGGTCGGTGATCTCGACATCACCGAGCGGATTGTCGGAGCTCATGTCTGAGAGTGTGCTCTCAGATTATCTGAGAGTCAACTCTCAGAACTCGTGGCGCCGATTCAGGGCGATCAGGTGGTGCGGCGGGGCAGCCGCGCAACATTGCAACACGGCCGTGAACAGCGTGCGTTGTCTGGTCGCGGACGATTGCGGGGCGCTCCGGCGCGCCCGTAGGTTCACGGTCAAGCGCGCCGCACACGCTCCGTCCGGCCGGGGACGCCCGCCGACTCCCTCCTCGTACGCCCGTCCTCCTGCGAAAGGGCATGCCCACCATGAGTCGGAATCCCGAACCGTCCCGCGACGAGCCCCGGCTCGGCCGCCGCAGTTTCCTGGCCGGCGCGGCCTCCGTGGCCGCCGCGACCGCGCTGCCGCTGACCGTCGGCGCCGGGTCGGCGGCCGCGGCCGGCGCCCGGCCGAACATCCTGATCATCCTCACCGACGACCAGCCGAAGCAGACCGAGTGGGCCACCCCGAAGACGGTGGACTGGCTGGTCGGACACGGGGTGCGGTTCACCGCAGGGCACGTCACCACGCCGCTGTGCGCGCCGTCACGGTCGTCGATCTTCAGCGGCCAGTACGCCCACCACCACGGCGTGCGCGACAACGGCCACCCGTACAACCTGGACCAGCACGACACGATCCAGCGGGCACTGAGTCAGGCGGGCTACCGCACCGGCCTGTTCGGCAAGTACCTGAACGCCTGGCAGCCGGCCGACAACCCGCCGCACTTCGAGGAGTGGCTGCTGTCGGCGCCGGTGGTCTACAACGACGGCCAGTACAACGACAACGGCACCGTCCGCACCATTCCCGGCTACTCGACCTCGGTGATCCGCGACCACGCCCTCGCCTTCCTCGACAAGGCCGCCACCGACTCCCGCCCGTGGTTCGCGTTCGTCGCGCCGAAGGCCTCGCACGAGCCGAACACGCCCGAGCCGAAGTACGCCGACACCGCCGTCCCCGCCTGGGACGGACGCCCGTCCGTCGGCGAGGCGGACCGCAGCGACAAGCCCGAGTGGATCCAGAACGGGACCGCCACCCTCGCCACCGCCCGGCAGCTGAGGGCGCGTCAGCTGCGCACCCTGCTGTCGGTGGACGACGCGGTGCAGGCCATCCACGACAAGCTGGCCGCGCTCGGGCAGCTGAACAACACCCTGGTGATCTACCTGGGCGACAACGGCTACACCTGGGCCGACCACGGCTGGTCGAAGAAGTCGGTGCCTTACCTGCCGTCCGTGGAGGTGCCGTTCTACCTGTCCTGGCCGGCCGGCGGGCTCGGCGCGGGCAGCCCCGCCGACCACCGGATCGTGGCCAACATCGACATCGCCCCGACCGTCCTGCAGGCCGCCGGGATCACCCCCGACTGGGCGGTCGACGGACACTCGCTGCTCGGCGCCTACAGCCGGGACCACCTGCTGGTCGAGTTCTGGGAGCAGGGCGCCCACCAGGCCGGGCAGCCGCACACCTGGTCCTCGTACCTGAGCGGGACCGAGCAGTACACCGAGTACTACAAGCTGCACACCGATGCGAACGGCCTGCCCGTCGGCACCGGAGAGGTCGCCTTCCGGGAGTACTACGACCTGTCGGCCGACCCGTACCAGCTGGTCAACAGGCTGTACCAGGCCACGCCCGCGCAGGAGCAGGCCCTCGGCGTCCCGGCCCTCGCGGCCACCCTCGCCGCCGAGCGCACCGCCTGACGGCCGTTCCCTGCCCCACCCCGCCGACCCCGGCCGGTCGTCTCCCCGGCGGCCGGCCGGCCCCGTCACGTTCCGAAAGGCCGTCATGCTCTCCTGCTGCACCCCCGGGCACGAGCCCGTCGACCTCGGCACGCCACTGCTGCTGACCGCGCCCCTGCTCGCAGCCGCCCCCGAACCCGCCGCACCCGCGGCTCCCTCGCCGGCCGCGCTGCGCGCCGCACGGGGACTGCTGGAGCTGCCCGGCGGCGCGTTCCTGATGGGCGGCGAGGACCCGGACGGCATCCCGGCCGACGGCGAGGGGCCGGTCCGGGAGGTGGAGCTGGACGGGTTCGCCATCGCCGCGACCACCGTCAGCAACGCCGAGTTCGCGTCGTTCGCCCGGGAGAGCGGGTACGTCACCGACGCCGAGCGCTTCGGGTTCAGCTTCGTGTTCGAGGGGTTCCTCGCGGAGCGGCTGCGCGCCGCCTCCCCGCCGGTCGCGGCGACCCCGTGGTGGCGGGCCGTCAGCGGCGCGAGCTGGCGCGCCCCGGAGGGCCCGGGCAGCGACTTCGCGGCCCGCCAGCAGCACCCGGTGGTGCACGTCTCGTGGAACGACGCGCAGGCGTACTGCGCCTGGTCCGGCACCCGGCTGCCCACCGAGGCCGAGTGGGAGTACGCGGCACGCGGCGGCCGGGTTGGCACCCGCTACCCGTGGGGCGACGAACTCGCGCCCGGCGGACGGGAGATGCTCAACATCTGGCAGGGCTCGTTCCCGGCCGTCAACACCGGCCGGCACCGCTCCACCGCGCCGGTCCGCTCCTACCGGCCGAACGGCTTCGGACTCCACAACACCCTCGGCAACGTGTGGGAGTGGTGCGCCGACCGGTTCAGCGCCGACCACCACCGCGCCGCCGGCCCGGCGACCCGCCGCAACCCCACCGGACCCGCCGAGGGCGCCGCCCGGGTGATGCGCGGCGGGTCCCACATGTGCCACGCCTCGTACTGCAACCGGTACCGGCTGGCCGCCCGCTCCTCCAACACGCCGGACAGCTCCAGCGGCAACATCGGTTTCCGGGTGGCCCGCTGACGGACGCTCAGCACGCCCCTGCCGGCAGGCGGGGCGCACCCTTGCCCGGCCCTTGTGGAGTCGGCGAGGGCATGTCGCGGGGGTGGGCGGCCGTCCTAGCGTCCTGCCGCCGAGCTGAAACCGGCCGAGACGCCACACCCCATCGGTGTCGCCGGCCGTCCCCCATCAACCCCGGCTCGGTGGGAGGAAACCCGATGAACCGCAAGACCGCTCTGGCGGCAGCTGTTGCGGCCGCCCTCACCCTGGGCAGCGCCGTGGTGGCGAGTTCCCAGTCCGTCGCACTGGCCAGCGGCACCGCACAGGCCGGTGCCGGCTTCCGGTCGATGAGCACCGCGGGCCGGCTCGCGGCCCTGCAGCAGGCGAGCCAGGAGGCCGGGGCCGTGGCCAAGTCGCTGGGCCTGGGCCCGGACGAGCGCCTGCTCGCCAAGGACGTGCTGGTCGACGACGACGGCTCCCGGCACGTCCGGTACGACCGGACCTACCGCGGCCTGCCGGTGGTCGGCGGCGACCTGGTCGTGCACCGGGCCGGCAACGGGAAGATCACCTCCACCAGCTGGGCCCACGACGGCGCGATCAAGGTCACCGGCGTCTCGCCGAAGCTGACCGGCAAGGACGCCTCGGCCGCCGCCGAGCGCAGCGCCAAGCACGTGACCTCGGCCCGCACCACCACCCTGGACACCAGCCAGCTGGTGGTCTGGGCGGTCGGCAAGGTCCCGGTGCTGGCGTACCGCAACACCGTCACCGGCGCGGGCGAGGCCGGCGCGAATTCCCGGGAGGCGGTGATCGTCGACGCGTCCACCGGCGCGGTGCTCGACCAGTACGAGACCACCCCGGCGGTCTCCGGCAGCGGCAACGGCGTCAACGTCGGCCAGGTGACCATCGAGACCAGCCAGGGCGGCAGCGGCTACACGCTGACCGACGCGCTGCACGGCTCGACCGTGGTCTACGACTCGTACAACAGCCCGCAGTCCAACCCGGCGCAGAACGCCCGGACCTTCAGCAAGTCCAGCAACTCCTGGGGCAACGGCTCCACGTCGAGTCGGGAGAGCGCCGCCGTGGACGCCTCCTACGGCCTCGCCAAGACCTGGGACTACTACAAGAACACCTTCAACCGCAGCGGCATCCGCAACGACGGCCGCGGCGCCCCGGCGTACGTGCACGTCGACAACAGCCTGCTGAACGCCTTCTACGACGACAGCTGCTTCTGCATGTCCTTCGGCGACGGCTCCTCGCAGAACGGCAACACCCCGCTCACCGCCCTCGACGTCGCCGGCCACGAGATGAGCCACGGCGTCACCGCGGCCACCGCGAACCTCAACTACTCCGGCGAGTCCGGCGGCCTGAACGAGGCCACCTCCGACATCTTCGGCACCATGGTCGAGTTCTACGCCAACAACAGCACCGACCCCGGTGACTACTACATCGGCGAGAAGCTGCACATGGGCAACGGCTACCTGCGGCGGATGGACAACCCGGCCGCGGACGGCTCCTCGCTGTCCTGCTACAGCAGCCGGGCCGGCCAGGTCGACGTGCACTACTCCTCCGGCATCGCCAACCACTTCTTCTACCTGACCGCCGAGGGCACCGGCGCCAAGACCATCGGCGGCCTGTCGCACAACGGCACCCCGTGCAACGGCGACAGCTTCGGCGGCATCGGCAAGGACAAGGCCGCGGCGATCTGGTACCGCGCCCTGAGCACCTACATGACCTCCACCACCACCTACTCCTCGGCCCGCACCGCCACCCTGCAGGCCGCCGCCGACCTGTACGGCGCCAACTCCCAGGAGCGGTACATCGTCTCCAAGGCGTGGGCGGCCGTCTCGCTCGGCACCGCACTGCCCGACCCGGGCAACGGCACCCCCACGCCCTCGCCGTCCACGTCCCCGACCTCCTCGCCCACCGGCAACCCCAACCCGGGCAACGCGCTGACCAACGGCGGCTTCGAGCAGGGCGCCACCGGCTGGACCCAGAGCGCCAACGACATCACCAACTCCACCCAGCAGTCCGCGCACGGCGGCTCCTGGTACGCCTGGATGATGGGCTACGGCAGCGCCGCCACCGAGTCCCTCTCGCAGGGCAACATCGCGGTGCCCGCCACCGGCAGCCCCAAGCTCACCTTCTGGCTGTACGTCAGCACCCAGGAGAGCGGCTCCACCGTGTACGACACCCTCAAGGTCAACGTCAACGGCGCCACCGTGGCCACCTACTCCAACGCCAACGCCGGCGCCGGGTACGTGCAGAAGACCGTCGACCTGTCCGCCTACCGCGGCCAGAGCATCAGCCTGGAGTTCGCCGGCGCCGAGGACGCCTACCTGTCGACCACCTTCCTGGTCGACGACGTCGCCGTCGGCTGACCGCGGCCTGCCCTCTCACGGGGCCAACGATCAACCCTTAAAGGGAACTTAACGGAAGATCGCGAGGGTGTCGTGTTCATGCGACACCCTCGCGCGGGCGGTGCGGAGGCGGCACACTGACCGCCATGACCGGCATCCTCCCCGGCCCGGTCGGGTCAGCCACCACCCCGGCGGACCCGACCGAGCCCCCGCTCGTCGACCGGGCGAACCTGCTCGCCGACATCCGGGCCGCCCTCACCGCCACCGGCGGCGTCCTGCTGCACGGGCCGGCCGGCATCGGCAAGACCGCGCTGCTCGACGCGCTCGGCCGGGAGGCGGACGCCGCAGGGGAGTCGGTGCTGCGCAGCAGCCCCACCGCGGCCGAGGCGGACCTGCCGCACCTCGCGCTGATCGACCTCCTCGGCGAGGCCCTCCCCGGCCTCGCCGAGGACCTGCCCGACCACCTGCGGCAGGCCCTCGAACGGGCCCTGCTGCACCGCGCACCCGCCCCCGGCACCCCCACCGACCCGCTGGCCGTCCGGGTCGCCGTCCTCGAAGCCCTGCGCCGTCTCGCCGGACGCGGCCCCGTGCTGGTGCTGCTCGACGACACCCAGTGGCTCGACGAGGCCAGCCGCCAGGTGATCGCCTTCGCCGCCCGTCGCCTGACGGACCGTCAGATTCGCTTCGCCGTCACCGAACGCACCGCGCACGCCGACGCCGAACCCGCGATGGGACGGCTCTGCCCGCCCGCCGCCCGCGAGTTCCCGGTCGGACCGCTCGGCGAACGCGGCACCGGCGCCCTGCTGCGCGAACGCCTCGGCCTGCGGCTGAGCGGCCTCACGCTCAGCCGGGTGCACACCGTCAGCGGCGGAAACCCCTATTACGCACTTGAGTTGGGCCGCTCACTGGCCGCCGGCGGCAGCGAGGCCGCACTCGCCGCCGACCCCGCCCGCCCGCTCGACGTGCCGCACCGGCTGCGCGCCCTGGTCTCCGCCCGGCTCGGCGAACTCCCCGAATCCGCCCGGCAGTCGCTCACCGTCCTGGCCGCCGCCGCGCGCCCCGGCACCGCGCTGCCAGCCACCGTCACCGAGCCCCTGGCGGCCGCCCGCCGGCACGGCATCGTGCGCCAGGCCCCGTCCGGCGCGCCCCAGTTCAGCCACCCCCTGGTCGCCGAAGTGGTCCTCGCCGACGCCGCCCCCGACGCCCTCCGGGAAGCCCACCGGCTGCTCGCCGCGCTCACCGCCGACCCCGTCGAGCAGGTCCGCCACCAGGCGCTCGCCGCCGACGCCCCCGACCCCCGGCTGGCCTCCCGGCTGGCCCGCGCCGCCGACACCGCCCTCACCCGCGGCGCCCCCGGCACCGCCGCCGAACTGCTCCGCCTCGCCGCCGACCACACCCCCGACCCGGAGACCGCCGGCCGCCGCCTGCTCGCCGCCGCCCGCAACGCCGCCGCCGCCGGCCTGCCCGACCTGGCCCGGGCCTGCGGCGAGCGCCTCGCCACCGCCCCCGCCGCCGACATCCGGGTGCACAGCCGGCTGCTGCTCGCCCGCCTGCTCGGACCCGACCACCCCGGCGCCGAAGCCCTGCTCGCCGCCGCCGCCGAGGACACCGGCGGCCACCCCGCCCTCACCGCCGCCGTCCACCAGGAACGGGCCGTCCGCGCCCTCCACCACGGCGACCGGGCCGCCGGCCTGGCCGAACTCGAAACCGCCGAGAAGCACGCCGACAACGCCGACGACCCCGACCTGCTGGTCGAGCTCCTCGCCCAGCGCGCACCCATCACCCTGCTCGCCGACCCCGCCCTCGGCCTCGCCCAACTCGAACGCGGCTGCCGCCTCGCCGCGGGCCGGCCCCCCACCGCCGCCGGCGTGTTCTGCCGCCAGGGCCTCGCCGTCGCCGCGCTGCGCAGCGGAGACCTGCCCCGCGCCCTCGCCGAGGTCGAGAGCCTGCGCACCGAGGTCGAAGCCGCCGGCCGCACCGAGGACCTCGCCAACGTCCTCTACATCGCCGCCTCCGTCTACGAACGCGCCGGCCGCTGCGCCGAAGCCTTCGCCGCCGGCCGGGCCGCCCACGACCTGCGCGAACGCATCGAACCCACCCCCGGCCCGGCCCGCGTCCTCGGCGGCGCCGCCGAACTCAACGGCGGCACCGCCGAACGCGCCGCCCAGCTCCTGGACTCCGCGATCCGCGCCGCCGAGAACGACCACGACCGCGAGTGGCTCGCCTACGCACACGGCCTGCGCGGCCGGGTCGAACTCCTCCGCGGCCACCACCAGGCCGCCGCCGAACACCTGACCCGCTGCCAACACCTGCTCCGCCGGATGGAGTTCACCGACCCGGCGCTGTTCCTGGTGGACGCCGACCTGGCCGAGTCGCTCACCCTCTCCGGCCGCCACGAGGAAGCCGCCGACACCCTCGCCGACGCCCGCGAACGCGCCGGCCGGCTCGGCCGCGAGGTGGTCCTGCTCGGCCTGCACCGCGCCGAGGCCCACCTCACCGCGGCCGCCGACCCCCGCGCCGCCGCCGACACGCTGCGGGCGCTGCTCCCCGCCAGCCACCCCTACCCGCTCGAACTCGCCCGCGCCCACCTGGCGTTGGCCCACCTCGAACGCCGCGCCCGGCGCCGCGCCGCGGCCCGCGCGGCCCTCCGGGAGGCGCACGCCCGCTACACCGCCGCCGCCTGCCTGCCCTGGCAGCAGCACACCGCCACCGCTCTCGCCGCCCTCGACGCCCTGGAAGCCGACCCCACCCCCACCCAGCAGCAGATCCTCGCCCTGATCCGGGCCGGCGCCACCAACCGCGAGATCGCCGCCGCCCTCCACCTCTCCGTCAAAGCCGTCGAGGCCAACCTCACCCGCCTCTACCGCCAGTTCGGCGTCCGCGGCCGCGCCGAACTCGGCCGCCACCTCGACTGAGCCCGGCGCGGACGGGCCGTCAGGACTGGTTGCCGGCGGCCGTCAGAGTGCCCGTGCCCTGGTCGAGGATCGCGGAAGCGCCCCAGCCGCGCAGGTCGTTGCCGGTGATCCAGGCCCCGTTCGTGCCCGGCAGCACGGCGATCGCCGCCGTCGCGTCCGTTGCCGCGCCGCTGCGCCGGACCTGGTTGCCCTGCAGCGAGACGTTCTTCGCGTTGTTGCCGATCCGGATGCCGTACTTGTCGGCGACGCCGTCCGTGTTCAGCCCGCTGATCACGTTGTTGCGGACCGCCAGGTCGTTGGAGCTGACGCACAGTCCGTGCGTCGCGCACCCCGCGATCCGGTTCCCGCCGACCGTGCTGCCGTCGCTGAAGTTCACGAACATGCCGTCGCCGGCCACGGCGGAGGCCGAGTTGTCCGTGAGGACGCTGTTCGGCGAGTAGTCCAGCTGGATGGCCTGGCAGTTGCTGGCCTTGGCGTTCCGAGCCGTGCCCACGACGGAGTTCCCGCTGACCACCGCCTGCGGCGCGTAGCCGACGTAGATGCCGTACTCGCCCTGGGTCCCCGCCACCACGTTGCCGCTCACCACCAGCCCGGTGATCGGCGCGGCGGCCTTTCCGGCCACCGTGACGCCGCCGTTCACGCAGTCGGCGTTGCCGGTGCCGTCCACGGTGTTGCCCTGGATCAGGATGCCCGAGAGGGGATTGGGCGTGGTCCTGCTCTGCGACCGGACGTCGATGCCCGCGTTCCGCGCCCCCCGGACGGTGTTGCCCGAAACGACGGCGTGCTGCCAGTCCACGACCCGGATGGCCTCCGCCGTCGCGGCCTCGATGTGATTGCCCGTCACCCGGATGCCGGTGTGCACCACTCCCGGCGCACCGTCGTGGTCACCGCACAGCGCACCGAAGTTGTCGTAGCCCGGCGTCGTGGTGGCCCGCAGCGTGCACCCCGAGATCTGCACGTCCACGCACGGCTTGAAGTCGTACGGCGGCGCGGGCAGGTTCCCGGACGAGGTCGAGCCGGTGATCTGCACCGCCTCCTTGTCCCGGTCGACGACCGTGTTCAGGCCGTCGAAGACGCAGTCGAGCACCCGCACGCCGCGCATCGCGTTCAGCTCGATCGCGTGCGCCGACGGCACGTTGACGATGGTGCAGTCACGGATCAGCAGATCCTGCGCGTGCGCGAAGGCGAACGCGTCGGTCTGCCGGGTGAACGTCGCCCCCGCCATGTCCCACGTCCCGCCCAGGACGGTGATCCGCCCCGGCCCCGAGTATCCGGGCGTGTCGCTCCCGTCGATGTTCTTCAGCAGCGCGGAGCAGGCCGTGTCGTTGCGGACGATCCGCGCTCCGTAGGCGCTCACCGTGGTGCCCGCCGCCAGCACCATTCCCGCCGTGAGCAGGTACACCCCCGGTGGAATCAGCACCGTGGCCCCCGCCCCGGCCGCGAACGCCTGCTGGAAGGCGGCGGTCTCGTCCGCGACGCCGTTCCCCACCGCGCCACAGTCCCGGACGTTCACCACCGGTCCGGTGACAGCGGCCTGCGCGCCCTGCGCGCCGACCAGTTGGGCCCCGCCGATGACTCCGAACGCCGTACCGGTGGCCTTGAGCAGCCCGCGCCGATCCATGAGAACTCCCCCTACTGGTGTGATCATCAGCTGAACAGTCGCCAGATCCTAGCGACGTTCTGCAGACGCACAACCCCCCGTCCGGCGGCCGGACCACCGCCGCGGGCGCTACGCCGAGAGGGCGTCCAGGGCGGCGAGTTCGGCTCCGGTCAGGCGCAGGGCGCCGGCGGCGACGTTCTCGGCGAGGTGGGCGGGGTCGCCGGTGCCGGGGATGGCCAGCACGTGCGCTCCCTGGTGCAGGGTCCAGGCGAGCCGGATCTGGGCCGGGGTCGCCCCGTGGGCCCGGGCGACGCGATGCACGGCCTCGTGGTCGGGGCGGGTCGCGCCGGAGGTCCGGCCGTCGCCGGCGATGGCGTAGAACGGCACGAAGGCGATGCCCGACTCGCCGCAGGTGCGCAGGAGTCGCCGCTGCCCGGGGGACGCGCCGAGGCCGTACATGTTCTGCACGCAGGCGACCGGCGCGATGGCCCGGGCCTCGTCCAGGTGGTGCGGGTGGATGTTGGACAGGCCGAGGTGGCGGACCAGGCCGGCGTCCCGCAGCTCGGCGAGGGCGGCGAAGCGCTCGCCGATCGGGTCGGTGCCGACGATGCGCAGGTTCACCACGTCGAGGTGGTCGCGGCCGAGCTGGCGCAGGTTCTGCTCGACCTGGCCGCGGAGTTCCCGGGGCGTCGCATGGGGGAGCCAGTGCCCGGACGGGTCGCGCCCGGGCCCGACCTTGGTGACCAGCACGAGGTCCTCGGGGTACGGGGCCAGCGCCCGGTTGATCAGCTCGTTGGCGCAGCGCAGCGACGAGAAGTAGAACGCGGCGGTGTCGATGTGGTTGACGCCCAGCTCCACCGCCCGGCGCAGGACGCGGACCGCCTGGTCCCGGTCGCGCGGGGCGGCGTCCGGCACCAGGGCCTCGCCGTGCTGGGGCAGGCGCATCGCGCCGAAGCCGATCCGGTGGACGGTGCGGTCGCCGAGGGTCCAGGTGCCGGCGTCCGCGGCGGTGATCGGGTGTGCAGTCATGCCGGAAGGATCGCCGCCGCAGTAGGGTGACCGCCAGAGATTAGGGCATGTGTGAATCCATGGGGGTGCAGTGGCGGAACTGGCGTTCTCGGCCGGCGACTTGGCGCAGCTGCGGTTCGCGGTCACGCCGATGTGGCAGGTGGTGACGGGCTACCGGCTGCTCCGCGGCGGGGCCTCCTGCCCGCCGGTGCACCGCCCCTGGGCCGAGCAGGTCGGGCCGCGGCTCGCGGCGGCCGGGCTGGACCGCGGCTGGCTCGCCGAACTGGTGCCGCCGGCCGGGTTCTACCCGAAGTTCCTGAACCCGGCGCCCGCCGGCCCCGCCCCCACCCTGGAGCAGGAACTGACGGCCCTTCGGTCCTCGCCGCCGGAGCTGGTCCACCGCGACCTCGACCACCTGGAGCACCACCGCGGGCCGCTCGGCCCCCGCGCCCGGGCCCTGCGCCAGGCGCCCGAACAGGCGCTGGCCCGACTCGCCCAGGAGATCCGCACCTACTGGGACGTGGCACTCGCCCCGTACTGGGCACGGATCCGCGCGGTGCTTGACACCGACGTCATGCACCGGGCCCGCCAGGTCGCCGAGCACGGCGCCGGGCGGGTGCTGAACGACCTGCACGCGGCCGTGAACTGGGACGGGGACGTGCTGCACCTGACCCGGTGGAGCAAGCCGCTCGCCCGCTCGGCGGCCGGCCCCGGCCTGGTCCTGGTCCCGTCCGCGTTCACCGGCCCCCGGGTGCCGACCCGCGTCGCGCCGCCCGATGCGCCCCAACTCGTCTACCCCGCCCGGGGCGCCGGCACCCTCTGGGCGCCCGCGCCCGCCGCCGGCACGGACGCCCTGGCCGCCGTCCTCGGCCGCTCGCGGACCAGGCTGCTCGCCGAACTGGACACGCCCGCCTCGACCACCCAGCTCGCGCACCGGACCGGCCTGTCCCCGGCCGGGGTCTCCCAGTACCTGACGGCGCTGCGCGCCGCGGGCCTGGTCAGCGCCCACCGGGTGGGCCGCAGCGTGCTCTACGCCCGCACCGCCGCCGCGGAGACGCTGCTCGACGCGGCCGCCACGGCCCGACCCGACGACACCGCAGGAACCGCCGTGCGTGCACCCACCGCCGTGGCACGATGGCGGCATGAGCGATGAACGGCGACGGCTGCTGGTGGACGAGACGCCCTTCCCCGAGGGCCTGGAGGAGCGGCTGCGCTCCCAACTGACCTTCCTGGTCGAGGTGGACCGGCTCAAGACGATCCTGCGGCAGTCGCCGCTGGCGGCCGCCGCGCGGCGGGAGAACGACGCCGAGCACTCCTGGCACCTGGCGATGATGGTGGGGGTCCTCGCGGAGCACGCCGACGAGCCGATCGACGTCGGGCACACCGTCCAACTGGTGCTGCTGCACGACCTGGTGGAGATCTACGCCGGGGACACCCCGCTCTACGACAGCGCCGCGGGCGTCGACCAGGCGGAGCGGGAGGCGGCCGCCGCCGACGAGCTGTTCGGGCTGCTGCCGGCCGACCAGGCGGAGCGGATGCGGGCGCTCTGGGACGAGTTCGAGGAGCGGCGGACCCCCGAGGCGCGATTCGCCAAGGCGATGGACCGGCTCCAGCCGCTCCTGCTCAACTGGATGGCCAAGGGCGGCACTTGGCGCACCCCCGGGGTGACCGCCGAGGAGGTCCGGACCCGCAAGGCGGTGATCGGCGACGCATCCACCGCCCTCTGGGAAGCCGGCCGGTTCCTCATCGACGAGGGCGAGCGCCGCGGCTGGGCCCGGAGCTGACGCGGCCCCGACGGAATCGTCAGACGCGTTCGAGCGGGCGGTGCGGGCCGTCCGGCAGGGTGACGGTGAGGGGGTCGCCGGGGCGGATCTCGCCGCCCGCCAGGACGACGCCCATGATGCCCGCCTTGCGGACCACCTGGCCCGAGGCGTCCCGGCCGACCACCTGCTTGAGCAGGCCGGCCCGGAAGCCGTCGATCTGGGCGCACGGGTTGCGCAGGCCGGTGACCTCGACGACGGCGTCCGCGCCGAGGTGCAGCAGCGCGCCGGTGGGGAGGGCGAGCAGGTCGACGCCGCGGGTGGTGACGTTCTCGCCCAACTGACCCGGGGCGACGGTGAATCCGGCCTCCGCGAGTTCGTCGAACAGCTCGCCGTGGATCAGGTGGACCTGACGGAGGTTCGGCTGCGTCGGGTCCTGGGCGACCCGGGAGCGGTGCTTGACGGTGACTCCGGCGTGCACGTCGCCCTCGACCCCGAGGCCGGGCAGCAGCCGGATGACGTCCCGGTTGGGCTTGGTGAACGCGTACGCGCCGTTGCTGCTGACCGCCGTGACAGTGCCGGACACCCGGACCACCTCTCATCGAACCGATGTTCCGTGCACCCACCCTATGCGGTGGCCGTCCGGACCCGGCGGGCGGGATGCCCCGCGGGCGGCCACGGCGGCCGGGTGCGGAAGCCACCCGCCCGTGGCTCCCGCCGGGACCGCTCTGCGGGCCACGGATGCTGCCCGTCCGGTCTCGGCCCCCGTGTTCGGCTGCCCGCCGCTCGCCTGCCCGGGGCTGCCCTGTGGGCCGGGCCGCGGGGCCGGCGCCGGTCAGTCCGGCGGGAGCAGGCGGGTGCCCGGGGGCAGGGAGCCGGCGCGGTCGGCCTCGACCAGGTAGGCGAGCAGGGTGCCGCGGAAGGCGGCGGCGGCCCGGGTGAGGGGGAGGTCGCGGCCGTGGGCGACGGCGATGGTGCGGCCGAGGCCGGGGGAGGTGAAGGCGGTGGCGTGCAGTCCGGAGCGGGCGGCGACCATGCCGGGGACGACGGCGGGGCCGAGGCCGGCCCGGACGGCGGCCAGGACGGCGTCCATCTCACCGCCCTCGACGGCGTAGCCGGGTTCGAAGCCGGCGTCGCGGCAGGCGGCCAGGGTGGTCTCGCGGACGTCGTAGCCCTCGCGGAACATCACCAGGTCGTGGCCGCGCAGGTCGGTGATCCGGGCGCGGCGCCGGGGGAGCGGCTCGGCGGACACCAGCACCAGGTCCTCGTGCAGCAGCGGGGTGACGGCGAGCGCGGCGGAGGGTTCGGAGGCCGGGGCGATGACCAGCGCGAGGTCGAGCTCGCCGGCTTCCAGGTCGCGGACCAGGTCGCGCGAGCCGCCCTCGGTGAGGTGCAGGTCGACGCCGGGGTGCCGGGCCCGGTAGCTGCGCAGCACCTCGGGCACCAGGCTGGCGCAGAGCGAGGGCGGCGCGCCGAACCGGACCCGGCCCCGCCGCAGCTGCACCGTCTCGGCGACGGCGCGCCGGGCGGTGTCGGCGTCGGCGAGGATCCGCCGGGCCAGCGGCAGCAGCGCCTGGCCGGCGTCGGTGAGGGTGGTGCCGGAGCGCGAGCGGTGGAACAGTTCGGCGCCCAACTCCTTCTCCAGGGCGCGGATCTGCTGGGAGAGGGAGGGCTGCGAGACGTGGCTGGCCTCGGCGGCCCGGGTGAAGTGCCGGGCGTCGGCGACCGCGACGAAGTAGGCGAGCTGGTGGAACTGCACACCAGCCATCATAGGCGGGGCCTATCGTCAGCAGCGTTTTCATGTCTTGGACACCGCCGAGGGGCCCGGCCTACGGTCATGGTCATGGCTTCTGCGACTAGGACGACCCGGACCTCCAGCCCCGGCCGGCACCCGTCCTCCCTGGTGGCGCTGTGGCGCAGCTCGGTCGGCAAGAAGGCCGTGATGGCGGTCAGCGGACTGGTGATGCTCGGGTACCTGGTGCTGCACATGCTCGGGAACCTCAAGGTGTTCTTCGGCCCGGACGACATCAACGGCTACGCGCACTGGCTGCGCACCCTGGGCCAGCCGCTGCTGCACTTCGGCTGGTTCCTCTGGCTGGCCCGCCTGGTGCTGCTGGCGGCGGTGGTCGCGCACGGCACGGCGGCCTACCAGCTGTCCCGCCGCGACCTGAAGGCCCGGCCCACCAAGTACGTGCACCGGCGGCGGCAGAGCAGCTACGCGACCAGGACGATGCGCTGGGGCGGGGTGATCCTCGGCCTGTTCATCGTCTGGCACATCCTCGACCTGACCACGCTGACGGTGAACCCGGCCGCCGAGGAGGGCCACCCGTACCAGAACATCGTGGCCTCGTTCTCGACCTGGTACGGCGGCGGGATCTACTGCCTGGCGATGCTGGCGCTCGGCCTGCACGTGCGGCACGGGTTCTGGAGCGCCGCGCAGACCCTCGGCGTCAACAACCCGCGCCGCGACCGGGCGTTGAAGCTCGGCGCGAACGCGCTGGCGCTGCTGCTCACCGCCGGGTTCCTGTCGGTGCCGGTCGCGGTGATGACCGGACTGGTCCGATGAACCCGACGGATCGTCAACTCCCCAGTGAAGAGGCCACGATGAGCTACCTGGACTACACCGTCGGCGAGCCGGTCGCCGACACCAAGGCCCCGGTCGGGCCGATCGAACAGCGGTGGGACCAGCGGCGGTTCGAGGCCAAGCTGGTCAACCCGGCGAACCGGCGCAAGCACACCGTGATCGTGGTCGGCACCGGCCTGGCGGGCGGCGCGGCCGGCGCGACGCTGGCCGAACAGGGCTACCACGTCGTGCAGTTCTGCTTCCAGGACTCGCCGCGGCGGGCCCACTCGATCGCCGCGCAGGGCGGCATCAACGCGGCGAAGAACTACCGCAACGACGGCGACTCGATCCGCCGGCTGTTCTACGACACCGTCAAGGGCGGCGACTTCCGGGCCCGGGAGTCCAACGTGCACCGGCTGGCCGAGGTCTCGGTGGAGATCATCGACCAGTGCGTGGCCCAGGGCGTGCCGTTCGCCCGCGAGTACGGCGGCCTGCTGGACACCCGCTCGTTCGGCGGCGTCCAGGTCTCCCGGACCTTCTACGCCCGCGGCCAGACCGGCCAGCAGCTGCTGCTCGGCGCGTACCAGGCGCTGTCCCGGCAGATCGCGGCCGGCAACGTGGAGATGCACCCGCGCACCGAGATGCTCGACCTGCTGGTGGTCGACGGCCGGGCCCGCGGCATCGTCGCCCGGGACCTGGTCACCGGGGAGATCAGCACGTACACCGCGGACGCGGTGGTGCTCGCCAGCGGCGGCTACGGCAACGTGTTCTACCTCTCCACCAACGCCAAGAACTCCAACGCGACGGCCGTCTGGCGCGCGCACCGGCGCGGCGCGCTGTTCGCCAACCCGTGCTTCACCCAGATCCACCCGACCTGCATCCCGCGCTCCGGCGACCACCAGTCGAAGCTGACCCTGATGAGCGAGTCGCTGCGCAACGACGGCCGGATCTGGGTGCCGAAGGCCAAGGGGGACACCCGCCCGGCCGCGCAGATCCCGGAGGACGAGCGGGACTACTACCTGGAGCGGATCTACCCGGCGTTCGGCAACCTGGTGCCCCGCGACATCGCCTCCCGGGCCGCCAAGGTGGTCTGCGACGAGGGCCGCGGAGTCGGCCCCGGCGGGCAGGGCGTGTACCTGGACTTCGCCGACGCGATCGCCCGGCTGGGCCGGGACGCCGTCGAGGCCAAGTACGGCAACCTGTTCGAGATGTACCAGCGGATCACCGCCGAGGACCCGTACACCGTGCCGATGCGGATCTACCCGGCGATCCACTACACGATGGGCGGGCTGTGGGTCGACTACGACCTGCAGACCACCGTTCCCGGCCTGTTCGCGATCGGTGAGGCCAACTTCTCCGACCACGGCGCCAACCGGCTCGGCGCCAGCGCCCTGATGCAGGGCCTCGCCGACGGGTACTTCGTGCTGCCGCCCACCCTCAACGACTACCTGGGCCGCACCAAGCTCGCGCCCGTGCCCGGCGACCACCCGCAGATCGCCGACGCCGAGGCCGAGGTCGCCGACCGGCTGAACCTGATCCTGGCCGTGGACGGCGACCGCACCCCCGACTCCTTCCACCGCGAACTCGGCGAACTCCTCTGGGAGGAGTGCGGAATGGCCCGCGACGAGGCCGGGCTGCGCCGGGCGCTGGCCCGGATCCCGGAGATCCGCGCCGAGTTCTGGCGCCGGATCAAGGTCCCCGGCACCGGCGAGGAGCTCAACCAGGCCCTGGAGAAGGCGAACCGGCTGGTCGACTACTTCGAACTCGCCGAGCTGATGTGCCTGGACGCGCTGCACCGCGCCGAGTCCTGCGGCGGCCACTTCCGCACCGAGTCCGCCACCCCGGACGGCGAAGCCGCCCGCCGCGACGAGGAGTTCGGCTACGCCGCCGCCTGGGAGTTCACCGGCACCGGAGAGGCCCCCGTCCTGCACAAGGAAGAGCTCGTCTTCGAGCACGTCCACCCCACCCAGCGGAGCTACGCGTGAAACTCACCCTGCGCATCTGGCGCCAGCAAGGCCCGGACACCCCGGGCGAGATGACCGAGTACCGGGTCTCCGGGATCAGCGAGGACATGTCCTTCCTGGAGATGCTGGACACCCTCAACGAGGAACTGATCCTGCGCGGCGAGCGGCCCGTCGCCTTCGACCACGACTGCCGCGAAGGCATCTGCGGCGCCTGCGGCATGGTCATCAACGGCCAGGCGCACGGCCCCGAGCGCACCACCACCTGCCAGCTGCACATGCGGCACTTCGACGACGGCGACACCATCGACGTCGAACCCTGGCGGGCCGGCGCGTTCCCCGTGGTGCGCGACCTGGTGGTGGACCGCTCCGCCCTCGACCGGATCATCGGCTCCGGCGGCTACATCACCGCCCCCACCGGCGCCGCCCCCGAGGCGCACGCCACCCCCGTCCCCAAGGAGGCCGCCGACCTGGCCTTCGAGCACGCCGAGTGCATCGGCTGCGGGGCCTGCGTCGCCGCCTGCCCCAACGGCTCCGCGATGCTGTTCACCGCCGCCAAGGTGGTCCACCTCAACGTCCTCCCGCAGGGCGCGCCGGAGCGCGCCTCCCGGGTGCGGAACATGGTGGAGACCATGGACGAGGAGGGCTTCGGCGGCTGCACCAACACCGGCGAATGCGCCACCGCCTGCCCCAAGGGCATTCCGCTGACCGGGATCGCCCGCCTCAACCGCGAGTTCCTGCGGAGCTGACCGGCTCCCCGAACAGCCACCCCTCGTACGCTTCCGGAGCACCCGCCAGGTGCTCCGGAAGCCTTGCCAGCACGTCCTGCAGCACCTGCGTGCCGTGGTGCGCCGCCAACGCCGCCCGGCTCGCCCAGAGCTCGTACAGGAAGAAGCGGCCGTCCGGCTGCTCGTGCAGGCGGTACACCAGGCTGCCCCGGTGCGAGCGCGAGGGCTCCACCAACTGCGCGAGCAGCGCGCCGAGCTGTTCGTGGTGGCCGTCCTTCGCCGTGAGGAATCCGTACAGCGCGACCGGCTCGGACCCGTCCGTGTTCTGGTTCGTCGTCATGGGAACGACCGTAGGATGTGACACCGGTGTGAGGTTCAAGCCGGAGGGGTGTGGGGTGGGTCACATGCGGATCGGGGAGCTGTCCAGGGCCACCGGTGTGCCGGTCCGGCTGCTGCGCTACTACGAACAGCAGGAGCTGCTCGCCGCGCACCGCACGCCCGGCGGCCACCGCGAGTACCGGGCCGACGCGCCCCTGCAGGTCGGGCGGATCCGGGCGCTGCTCGCCGCCGGGCTGACCACCCGCACCATCCGGGAGCTGCTGCCCTGCTACGAGGACGGCGAACTGCACGCCTGCGTCCGCGACCGGCTCACCGCCCAGCTCGCCGAGCTGAACGCCCGGATCGGCGAGCTCACCACCGCCCGGGACGCCCTCGCCGACCTCACCGCCCGCGTCCCGCAGGCAGCTTGACGGCTGATCAGGACGGGCGGGGTATGAGCGGCGGGAGCGGTCCGGGCCCCTTGACGATCCGGATCGTCGGCGCGGTCTCCACGTGCTGCACCCCGGGCAGCGCCGCGACCCGCTCGGTCAGGTAGGCGTACAGCTCCTGCACCGTGCGGGTGACCACCACGGCGTGCAGATTGCTCGGCCCGGTGGTCGCGGCGGCGTACGCCACCTCAGGGTGCGCTGCCAACGCCGTTCCCGCGGCGGCGAGTTCGGACGGGACGACGTTCAGCCACAGGCAGGTGTGGGTGCGCAGCGCGAAGATCCGCCAGTCCACCTCCAGGTCGAAGTAGAGCGCGCCCGAGGCGGCCAGCTCCTCCAGGCGGCGGCGCACCGTGCTCTCCGACCGGGCGCAGGCGGCGGCCAGCTCCGCCACCGGGGTGCGCCCGTCCACCGCCAGCGCGGCGAGCATCCGGCGGTCCGGGTCGTCCAACTGCGCCAGCGGCCCGCCCGGTCGGTCCACCCGGACGGCCCCGGCGGTGAGGGCGGACACCTGGTCGGCGGAGAGCGCACCCGACTTGATCGCCAGGCTCTGCGCGCCGCCGAAGAAGGTGTGGATGATGCAGTGCGCCGTCACGCTCAGCACGCTGGGGGTGCGCGGCAGGTGTTGCAGCAGCAGGGAGTGGTCCGAGGCGTCCGGCGAGGACCGGGTGGAGCAGGAGATCTCGGTGCCGCCGGAGTTCAGCGCCACCCACGTGGTGTCCTCCCGGCGGGCCAGCGCCGCCGCCACCCCGCCCGCCGCGTCCGGCGTGCAGCGCACCCGCAGCTGCCAGCGGACCTCGCCCAGCCGCTCCGGGTCGGTCAGCCCCAGCACCCGGATCAGCCCCGCCCCGCGCAGCCGCCCGTACCGGCGCGCCACCGTCTGGTCCGACACGCCGAGAACCGCCGCCAGCCGGCTGAACGCCGCCCGCGGCGCCAACTGCAGGGCGTGCACCAGCTGCCGGTCGAGGACGTCATAGCCGCTGTCGGAAACCACCGCCCCAGGTTATCGGATGTCGAAAACCGCCGGGATCGACCGATCGGATAGGGATTTCCGGCGCACCGGCGGAGAGTGCGAGGGCCAAGCAACTCCGTCCCGGAAGGACGACGCCCCCGTGCGCAAGTGGATACCCCTGACGGCGATCTGCGTCGGCGCGTTCATGCTGCTGGTCGACGCCAGCATCGTGAACACCGCGCTGCCCGAGATGTCCGAGGACCTGCACTCCGGCTTCACCGCCCTGCAGTGGGTGGTCGACGTCTACGCCCTCACCCTCGCCGCCCTGCTGATGGCCTTCGGCTCGCTCGGCGACCGGCTCGGCCACCGCCGGCTCTACCTGGCCGGCCTGGCCGTCTTCGGCGCGGCCTCACTGGCCTGCGCGCTCGCCCCCGACGCAGGACCCTGATCGCCGCCCGCGCCGCCCAGGGCATCGGCGGCGCCGCCATGATGACCTCCACCACCGCCCTGCTCAACGCCGCCTACCAGGGCCGCGACCGCGGCGCCGCGTTCGGCGTCTGGGGCGCCGTCAACGGCGCCGCGGCCGCCGCCGGACCCGTCCTCGGCGGCCTGCTCACCCAGCAGTTCGGCTGGCGGTCGATCTTCCTGGTCAACCTGCCGATCGCCGCCGTCGCCGCGGTCCTGACGGTGCGCCACCTCGCCGCCGGCCGGCCGCGCGCCACCGGACGCCTCGACCTGCCCGGCGCCGCCGCCTTCACCGCGTTCGCCGCCGCCCTCACCTACGGCCTGATCGAGAGCGGCGAACGCGGCTGGTCCGACCCGCTGGTGATCCTCCCGCTCGCCGCCGCCGCGCTCGCCGCCGGGGTCTTCGTCACCGTCGAACTGCGCACCGCACAGCCCCTGCTGGACCTCCGCCTGCTGCGCAACCCGTCCTTCCTCGGCCTCACCCTGGCCGGCCTGCTGCTCACCGCCGCCGCCTTCGCCCAGCTCACCTACACCGGCCTCTGGCTCCAGCAGGTGCTGCGGCTCGGCCCGCTGAACGCCGGCCTCGCCGTCTGCGCGCTGGCCGCCGCCGCCTTCGTCACCGCCCCGCTCGGCGCCCGCCTGCTGCACCGCGCCGCCCCGCGCCTGCCGATCGCCCTCGGCCTGACCCTGATCGGCGGCGGCACGCTGCTGCTCACCGTGGTCTCGGCCGGCTCCGGCTGGACGGCGCTGCTGCCCGGCCTGCTGACCGTCGGCGTCGGCGTCGGCCTGGCCACCCCGCCGATGATGTCCACCGCGCTCGCCACCGTCCCTCGCGAGCGGGCCGGCATGGCCTCCGGCGCCTTCAACACCGCCCGCCAACTCGGCCTCGCCCTGGGCATCGCCGTCCTCGGCACCGTCTTCCAGAACTCGCTGCGCCACCACCCGGGACCCGACCCGCGACACTCCTACGCCGCCGCCCTGGACAGCATGTACACCGTCGCGGGCGCGGCCGCACTGCTCGCCGCCGCCCTGGTGGCGCTGCTGGTCCGCCGCCCCGCCCCGATCGCACCGGCTCCCGCGCCGGCCACCGCCGCCGCTCCCGCCCCGGTGGGCGGCGGCCGCTGACGGACCGGTCCGGGCCGCTGCGCCCCCGGGCGCCAGGGCGGGGCCGTCGCCAGCCGGCTGCGCAGCGCCCACCACCAGTGCGCGGCCCGTTCGACCGACGGTCCGTCACTCCTCGGTCTTCCTGGCCCGGCTGGGCTGCACCCGGGCCGGCTCGCCCGGCATCTTGGGGTGGTCCGGCGGGTACGGCAGGTCGCCCGCGTCCTGGTGCGCGTACAGCTCCAGGACACGCTCCAGCGAGGCCCGGTGCTGCTCCATGTCGGCGTGCAGGTCGCCGAGTTCGGCGAAGCGCTCGGGGACGGTGCGCAGCGTGAAGTCGGCGGGGGAGACCTGCTCCAGCTCCTCCCAGCGCAGCGGGGTGGAGGCGGTGGCCTGCGGGCGGGGGCGCAGCGAGTAGGCGGAGGCGATGGTGCGGTCGCGGGCCATCTGGTTGTAGTCGACGAAGATCCGCTCGCCGCGCTCCTCCTTCCACCACTTGGTGGTGACCTCGCCGCCGGTGCGGTGCTCCAACTCGCGGCCGAGCGCGATCACCGCGTGCCGGCAGTCGGTGAACGTCCAGCGCGGCTCGATCGGCACGTAGACGTGCAGGCCCCGGCCGCCGGAGGTCTTCGGCCAGCCGGTCAGGCCGAACTCCTCCAGCAGCGGCCGCAGTTGGAGCGCGGCGCGGACGGCGTCGGAGAAGTCGGTGCCGGGCTGCGGGTCGAGGTCGATGCGCAGCTCGTCGGGGTGCTCGGTGTTCTCGCGGCGCACCGGCCAGGGGTGGAAGGTCAGGCAGCCGAGGTTCGCCGCCCAGAGCACCGCGGCCTGCTCGGTCGGGCAGATCTCGTCCGCGGTGCGGCCGGAGGGGAAGGCGATCCGCGCGGTCGGCAGCCAGTCGGGGACGTTCTTCGGGGCGCGCTTCTGGTAGAAGAACTCGCCCTCCACGCCGTCCGGGAAGCGCTGCAGCGTGGTCGGCCGCTCGCGCAGCGCGCGCAGGATCCCCGGGGCGACCGCCAGGTAGTACTCGGCGACGTCCCGCTTCGTGTACCCGGGCTCCGGGTAGTACACCTTGTCCGGGTTCGACAGCCGCACCGTCCGGCCGTCGACCTCCAGTTCCACAGCTGCAGCCATGCCCTCCACGCTAGGGCCGGTCGGCCCCGGCGGCGCGCGCTGCGACACGCCGGGGCCGCCGACACGCCGTCAGGTCCGTACCGGCGGGCGACCATCGGAGGCATGCAGCTACCCGTGATGCCGCCGCTGTCGCCGATGCTCGCCAAGGCCGTCGCCGCGATCCCGCCCGGCATGCAGTACGAGGCGAAGTGGGACGGCTTCCGGGCGATCGTCTTCCGCGACGGGGACGAGATCGAGCTCGGCTCCCGCACCGGCAAGCCGCTGACCAGGTACTTCCCCGAGGTGGTGGAGGCCGTCCGGGAGCAGCTGCCGGAGCGGTGCGTCATCGACGCGGAGATCGTGATCGCGCACGACGGCCGGCTGCACTTCGAGGAACTGCTGGAGCGCATCCACCCCGCCGCGTCCCGGGTGCGCACCCTGGCCGAACGCACCCCCGCCTCGCTGGTCGCCTTCGACCTGCTGGCGCTGGACGACGACGACCTCACCGACCGCCCGCTGCTGGAGCGCCGTGCCGAACTCGCCCAGGCGCTCGGCGCCGCCACCGCGCCCGTCCACCTCGCCCCCGCCACCACCGACCTGGACACCGCCCGCAGCTGGTTCTCCCGCTTCGAGGGCGCGGGCCTGGACGGCGTGGTCGCCAAACCGCTGGACGCCCCCTACCGGGCCGGCGAGCGCACCATGTTCAAGGTCAAGCACACCCGGACGGCCGACTGCGTGCTGGCCGGCTACCGCGAGCACAAGTCGGGCCCGGTGGTCGGCTCGCTGCTGCTCGGCCTGTACGACGCCGAAGGGCGTCTGCAGCACGTCGGCGTCAGCGCGTCCTTCCCGATGAAGCGGCGCGCCGAACTGGTCGAGGAACTCGCTCCGTTGCGCCTCGACGACCTCTCCGGCCACCCCTGGGCGGCCTGGGCCGACGAGCAGGCGCAGGCGAGCAGCCGGCTGCCCGGCGCGGTCAGCCGGTGGACCGGCAAGAAGGACCTGTCCTGGGTGCCGCTGCGCCCCGAGCGGGTGTGCGAGGTCGGCTACGACCACATGGAGGGCACCCGGTTCCGGCACACCACCCAGTTCAAGCGCTGGCGGCCCGACCGGACGCCGGAGAGCTGCACCTACGAGCAGCTGGAAGAGCCGGTCTCCTACGACCTGGCCGAGCTGCTGGCCTGACGGGCCTTCGCGTCGGTCCGCTCCAGCAGGACCGCGAGGCCGTCGAGCAGGCGCTGCAGGCCGAACTCGAACAGCTCGTCCAGGTCGAAGTCGTAGCCCTCCTCGGTGACCCGCAGGAAGGTCGGGTAGCCGGCGACCAGCTCCAGGTAGCGGGGCTCCTGCTGGTCCATCCAGGCCTCGGCGTCCTGCCCGGTGGCGGCCTCGGCGGCGGCCTCCATCTCCAGGTTGAGCGCGGTGCCCCGGACGTAGTTGAAGACCGTCAGGTAGGCGGTGAGCACGCTCTGCAGGTCCAGGCCGGCCGCGGCCAGCGAGGAGAGCATCCACTCGCCGTAGGGCAGGGCGTTGGCCAGCGGCTGGGGGCGGGTCACCGACAGCGCGGAGGCCAGCCACGGGTGGGCCCGGAACAGGCCCCAGAGCTGATGGGCCGCCAGCTCCAGGCGGGTGCGCCAGCCGTCGTCCTCGGCGGACAGCGCCAGCTCGGTGAAGACCCGGTCCATCATCAGGTCGAGCAGGCCGTCCTTGTCGGGCACGTGCCGGTACAGCGACATGGTGGCGACGCCCAGTTCGGCCGCCACCCGGCGCATCGACAGCGCCTCCAGGCCCTCGGCATCGGCCACCGCGACGGCCGCGGCGACGATCCGATCCGCCGTCAGACCGCCGTCGGGGAGGGTTTGGCGGGGCGCCGACCGCCCGGCCGGGCGCTCGGGCGTCCGCTCGGTCGGCCGGTCCGGGGCCGCGCTGTCGGCGACCACCGTGCCCACGCCGGGGACGGCCCGCACCAGGCCCTGGCCCCGCAGCTCGGTGAGCACCCGGGTGGCGGTGGCCATCGCCACGTTCCACCGGCGGGTGATCTCCCGGGTGGACGGCACCCGGTCGCCCGGGCGGAGCTCGCCGCGCTCGATCCGCCCGCGCAGTTCGGCCGCGATCTGTTCGTAGCGGTCCACCCGCTCCACCTCCGCACTAGTGCACCGACCCGCCCCATGCTAGCTGCGCGGGTGGCGGCGGCGCCAGCCCCGAGGGCCTTTCCCGGCGCACTAGTGCACTAGTGCAGAAATCCGCTCTACCCTTCTGGTAAGGCTTGCCTAGTGCGCGCGTACGGCGTACGTTCGGTGTCATGAAGAACGCGAAGAAGCACATCGACATCCTCGTCTCCGGCGGCGGCATCGCCGGCCCCGCCCTGGCGTACTGGCTACGCAAGGCAGGCTTCCGTCCCGTCGTGGTGGAGCGCGCCCCGGCCCCCCGCCCCGGCGGCCAGACCGTCGACCTGCGCGGCGCCGGCCGCACCGTGATCACCCGGATGGGCCTGCTCGAACGGGCCCGTGAACTCGCCGTCGACCAGCGCGGCATCGCCCTGGTGGACCGCCACGGCAAGCACACCGCCCGGCTCCCCACCGAGCTCTTCGGCGGCGAGGGCATCGTCTCCGACCTCGAACTGCTCCGCGGCGACCTCGCCGCCATGCTGTACGAGGCCACCGCCGACGAGGTCGAGTACCTCTTCGACGACAGCGTCACCGTGCTCCACGAGGACGCCGACGGCGTGCACGTCACCTTCGAGAACGCCCCGCCGCGCCGCTTCGACCTGGTGGTCGGCGCCGACGGCCTGCACTCCGCCGTGCGCCGTCTCGCCTTCGGGCCCGAGCACGAACTGGTGTCCCCGCTCGGTTGCTGCACAGCCTGGTTCACCACCCGCGCCGACCTGGACCTCGACGGCTGGTTCCTGATGTACAACGCCCCCGGCGGCCTGGTCGCCACCGCCCGCCCGGGCCGCCTGCCCGGCGAGATCAAGGCCGGCCTGAGCTTCCGCTCCGCGGACTTCGCCTTCGACCGCCACGACCGGGCCGGCCAACAGCGGGCCCTCGCCGAGAAGTTCGCCGGCCGCGGCTGGGAGACCGACCGGCTGCTCACCGCGATGGCCACCGCCGACGACTTCTTCTTCGAGTCCATGGGCCAGGTCCGCCTCGACCGCTTCACCCGCGGCCGGGTCGCCCTGATCGGCGACGCCGCCTGCTGCCCCACCCCGCTCACCGGCCTCGGCACCAGCCTCGCCCTGGTCGGCGCCTACCTGCTGGCCGGCGAACTCGCCACCCACCCCGAGGACTTCACCACCGCCTTCGCCAACTTCCAGCAGCAGATGCAGCCCTACGCCGCCACCGCCCAACAGCTCCCGCCCGGCGGCGTCCGCGGCTACGCCCCCGGCAGCGCCGCCATGATCGCGCTGCGCGCCGCCTCGATGCGCTGGATGACCCGCTGGCCGCTGCGCCGCATCATGGAGGCCCAGGCCGCCAAGGCGAGCGAGGTCGAACTCCCGGACTACACCCGGGTGATGGCCGGACAGCAGGCGTGAGCGGGCCGACGCCCGCGAGGACGGCGGTCAGTCCGGCCGGGCGATCCGGTAGCGCAGATGGGTGACGGTCGGGGACGCGATCACCTCGACCGGCTCCATCGCCGCGTCCACCCCGTCCCACAGCCGCTCGCCAGCGCCGAGCGTCACCGGCACCAGGTGCAGCACCAACTCGTCCAGCAGCCCGGCCCGCAGGTACTGCCGCACGGTCGCCGCGCCACCCGCGATCTCCACGTCCTGCTCGCCGGCCGCCGCGAGGGCCCGGTCGAGGGCCGCCCCGATGCCGTCCGTGACGAACTCGAAGACGGTGCCGCCCGCCATCGGCAGCGGCTCGCGCGGGTGATGGGTGAGCACGAACACCGGTGCGTGGTAGGGGGGTTCGGTGCCCCACCAGCCAGTCCAGCCGTCGTCCCAGGCGCCCCGGCCGGGGCCGAACATGTGCCGCCCCATGATGTGCGCACCCGTGTTGGCGTGCAGCACGCCCAGCAGGTGTGCGTCCTGCTCCCGGCCGGGCCGGTCGGTCTCGAACATCCAGGCCGTCAGCGCCTCCGCCCCGGCGCCGAACGGCTGCTCCAGGCTCTGCCCCGGCCCGGCGGTGAACCCGTCCAGCGAGATGGCGAGGTTGGCGGTCACGAGTCCCACGAAAGCTCCCGGTCCGGTCGGCGGCGTCCACCCGCGATGCTAGGCACCTGCACCGCCGCGGGCGCCGACGAATCGCCGGAAGCCCGCGGGCCCCGGCCTCCGCGAGGGAGACCGGGGCCCGGGGGTCGACGGTGGGTCAGCCGGTGAAGCCGGCGGTGATGGAGGTGAACTGCCAGTCCGACTGGGCGATGCCGGAGCAGGTCTCCTGGAGGCCGCCGCCCGCGCAGCCGCGGTCGCGGTTGACGGACCAGAAGGCCAGCCGGGCGATGTGGTTGGTGTTGGCCCAGTCCCGGATCGCGGTCCAGTTGGCGACGGTGGTGGTCTCGTTGTTGTCGCTGAGACCGTTCATGCCGGAGATGCCGACGTGCGAGTACGCGGTGGCGTCGTCCCAGCCGTACACCGACTTCAGCTTGTTCTTCAGGCCGGTGGCGGCGCTGACGGTGGCGCTGTACATGTCGGTGGAGGCGTTGCCGAAGTCGAACGGCATGATGGTGAAGACGTCGATGTCCGCGCCGATCGCCTTGGCCTGCTCGATCAGGCGGTTGCCGTCGGCCGTCGGGCCGCTGGTGGCGGTGCCGAAGGTGACGATGGTCCGGATGCCCGGGTTCTTCTGCTTGACGATCTTCAGCGCGTTCAGGATGCGGTCCTGGACGGTGTAGTTCTCGAACTCGTCGGTGTTCTCGATGTCGATGTCGATCGCCTTCAGGCCGTAGGCGTCGATCACCTTCTGGTAGGCGCCGGCCAGCGCGGTGGCGTCGGCGCAGTTCGGGCCCAGCTTGTTGCCCGACCAGCCGCCGAAGGACGGGACGACGTCGCCGCCCGCTGCGCGCACCGCGTTGATGGTCTGCTGGTCCACGCCGTTCAGCAGCGGACGCTGGCTGTCCCAGGCCGGGTTGCAGCCGTTCTGCGCCAGCACGAACGCCATGGTGAACCACTTGATGCCGGTGGCGTTCATCACGGTGGTCGCGGCCGGCGGGTTGCCCCAGCCGTTGTACAGGTACGGCGCGGCCTGCTTGAAGCCGCTCGGCGTGGTGCCGGGGGAGGTGGTCACCGCGAGGGAGTTGGAGGCGGCGGAGACGTTCCCGGCCGCGTCGCGGGCCTTCACGGTGAAGGTGTACGCGGTGGACGCGGTCAGGCCGGTCACGGTCGCCGTGGTGCCGGTGACGGTGGTGGCCAGTGCGCCGTTCTTGTACACGTCGTACGCGGTGACGCCGACGGCGTCGGTGGAGGCCGTCCAGGACAGCGACACCTGGGTGGCGGCCGTCGCGGTGGCGGCCAGGTTGGCCGGCGCGGTCGGCGCGGTCACGTCCGAGCCCGACGGCGTGGTCACCGCGAGCGAGTTGGAGGCGGCCGAGGCGTTGCCGGCGGCGTCGTGCGCCTTCACGGTGAAGGTGTACGCGGTGGCGGCGGTCAGGCCCGTCACGGTGGCGGAGGTGCCGGTGACGGTGGTGGCCAGGGCGCCGTTCTTGTACACGTCGTAGCCGGTGACGCCGACGTTGTCGGTGGCCGCGCCCCAGGACAGCGAGACCTGGGTCGAGGCGGTGGAGGTCGCCGCGAGCGAGGTCGGCGCGGTGGGCGCCTGGGTGTCCGGGGTGCCGCCGCCCGGGCCGTCCAGGCTGATGTCGTCCGCGTAGTAGGTGCCCTGGCCGTACCAGCCGTTCAGGTACACCTCGGCGCTGGTCTGGGTGGCGCCGGTGGTGAAGCTCACGGTCAGCTGCTGCCAGTTGGCGGCCGCCGGGGTCCAGGTGGAGCCGCCGCCGGTGACGCCCAGGTAGACGTAGTTGCCGCGGACCCAACCGGACAGCGAGTAGGTGGTGTTGGGCTGCACCGCGACGGTCTGGACGCACTTGGCGTTGTCCGAGGCGCTGGCGGCGGCGGCCAGCGCCTTGGCGCCGCCGTGGACCGGGGTGGAGACCACCGAGCCGAGCCCGCCGGAGCAGGACCAGCCGCTCAGCGTGCCGGTCTCGAAACCCGGGTTGGTCAGAACGTTCGCGGCGCTCGCGGCGGTGGGGACGGCCGCGACCGCGGCGGTCGCCAGCAGCAGCGCGGCCGCGCCGACCGCGGTCAGGCGACGGTTGGGGGCGTGCACGGGTACCTCCAGTGGGGGTTGGGGGTGGAGGTGCGGGGGAGCGCGCACAACAAAATGGACTGGACCAATCGGGTATGTCAAGGCTAGGTCAAGGCGCGGACGGCCGCTGACCCCCCGTCAGCACCCGCCGCGCACTGCTCCGTCCGGGTGCGTTACGGCACGCCGCCGAGGCCCCCGGGCCCAGCTCGGGCACGATCGTTCAGCGCTGCTGTGGCACCCGTTAAGAATTCCTCGATGGACCGCACCCACGGTGACCAGGCAGATTTCCCCTCAGCCCCGTTTCGTACCTGCGTCAGGAGCGCTCGCCGTGAAGGCACTCGTCAAGCTGAACGCCGAACCCGGACTCTGGATGACCGACGTCCCGGAGCCCGAGATCGGCCCCGGCGACGTCCTGATCAAGGTCCTGCGCACCGGCATCTGCGGCACCGACCTGCACATCCGCAAGTGGGACGGCTGGGCCCAGCAGACCATCAAGACCCCGATGACCATCGGCCACGAGTTCGTCGGCGAGGTCGCCCGGATCGGCTCCGCCGTCGCCGACATCGCCGTCGGCGACCTGGTCAGCGGCGAGGGCCACCTGGTCTGCGGCAAGTGCCGCAACTGCCTGGCCGGCCGCCGCCACCTGTGCCGCAACACCATCGGCCTGGGCGTCAACCGGGACGGCGCGTTCGCCGAGTACGTCGCGCTGCCCGCCTCCAACGTGTGGGTACACCGGGTCCCCGTCGACCTGGACGTGGCCGCGATCTTCGACCCGTTCGGCAACGCCGTGCACACCGCGCTGTCGTTCCCGCTGGTCGGCGAGGACGTCCTGGTCACCGGCGCCGGCCCGATCGGCATCATGGCCGCCGCCGTCGCCAAGCACGCCGGCGCCCGCAACGTCATGATCACCGACGTCTCCGCCTACCGCCTCGACCTGGCCCGCAAGCTCGGCGTCACCCTCGCCCTGGACGTCTCCCGGCACACCATCGAGGACGGCCAGCACCAGCTCGGCCTGCGCGAGGGCTTCGACGTCGGCCTGGAGATGTCCGGCCGCCCCGAGGCCATGCAGTCGATGATCGCCAACATGACGCACGGCGGGAAGATCGCCATGCTCGGCCTGCCCGCCGAGCAGTTCCCGATCGACTGGTCCGCGGTGGTCACCTCGATGCTCACCATCAAGGGCATCTACGGCCGCGAGATGTTCGAGACCTGGTACGCGATGTCGGTGCTGCTCGAGGGCGGACTCGACCTCAGCCCGGTGATCACCGGCCGGCACGCCGCCCAGGACTACCAGGACGCCTTCGACGAGGCCGCCGGCGGCAACTGCGGCAAGGTCATCCTCGACTGGACGACGCTCTAGAACCCCGTCTCGGCAAGCCCGCTGATCCTTCGTTAGGAGCGACACCCCCGTGTTCGAGAACGTCCGCGACGACCTCGCCGCCACCCTCGCCGAGATCCGCGAAGCCGGCCTGTTCAAGCCGGAACGCGTGATCGGCACCCCGCAGTCCGCCGAGATCACCGTCACCTCCGGCAGCGGCGGCCAGGTGCTCAACTTCTGCGCCAACAACTACCTCGGCCTCGCCGACCACCCCAAGGTGGTCGAAGCCGCCAAGGACGCCCTGGACCGCTGGGGCTACGGCATGGCCTCGGTCCGCTTCATCTGCGGCACCCAGGACGTGCACAAGGAACTGGAGCAGCGCCTCTCCCAGTTCCTCGGCCAGGAGGACACCATCCTGTACTCCTCCTGCTTCGACGCCAACGGCGGCGTCTTCGAGACCCTGCTGGACGAGCGCGACGCCGTCATCTCCGACGCCCTCAACCACGCCTCCATCATCGACGGCATCCGGCTGTCCAAGGCCCGCCGCCACCGCTACGCCAACCGCGACCTCGCCGACCTGGAGCAGCAGCTCAAGGCCACCCAGGACGCCCGCCGCCGCCTGATCGTCACCGACGGCGTGTTCTCCATGGACGGCTACATCGCCCCGCTCGCCGAGATCTGCGACCTCGCGGACCGCTACGACGCCATGGTCATGGTCGACGACTCGCACGCCGTCGGCTTCGTCGGCCCCACCGGCCGCGGCACCCCCGAACTGCACGGCGTGACCGACCGCGTCGACATCATCACCGGCACCCTCGGCAAGGCCCTCGGCGGCGCGTCCGGCGGCTACGTCGCCGCCCGCCGCGAGATCGTCGCCCTGCTGCGCCAGCGCTCCCGCCCGTACCTGTTCTCCAACTCGCTCGCCCCGGTGATCGCGGCCGCCTCGCTCACCGTGCTCGACCTGCTGGAGACCAGCGACGACCTGCGGGCCCGCCTGAAGGCCAACACCGAGCTGTTCCGGACCAGCATGACCGAGGCCGGATTCGAGATCCTGCCGGGCGAGCACGCCATCGCCCCGGTCATGATCGGCGATGCCGCCAAGGCCGGCCGGCTCGCCGAACTGCTGCTGGAGCGCGGCGTCTACGTGATCGGCTTCTCCTACCCGGTGGTGCCGCACGGCGCCGCCCGGATCCGGGTCCAGCTGTCCGCCGCGCACAGCACCGCGGACGTCGAGCGCGCCGTCGCCGCGTTCGTCGACGCCCGGGCCGTGCTGGAGGGCTGACCGCCCCGCAGGACCAGGGTGCGGGCACCCTCGACCGCGCCCATCCCGGGGACACCCCCCAACCCCCCTCCGGGGGCGTCCCGCCCGGCGCGGGGAGCTTTGCACCGGCTCCCCGCGCCGGGTCACCTCCCGAGCCGCTCCCGCCTGGTCCGGGCCGCTCCGACGCGCTGGCAGAATTGACCCGTGATCGACGCACGACGGCTGCGGACCCTGCGGGCCGTGGCCGACCACCGGACCGTGACCGCCGCGGCGGCCGCGCTCTACCTGACCCCCTCCGCGGTCTCCCAACAGCTCGCCGCCCTGGAACAGGAGACCGGCCACACCCTGCTGGTCCGCGACGGCCGCGGCGTCCGGCTCACCGCCGCCGGGGAGATCCTGCTCACCCACGCCGACGCCGTGCTCGCCCAACTGGAGCGCGCCGAGGCCGACCTGGCCGCCTACAGCTCCGGCGCGGCCGGCGAGATCACCGTCGCCGCCTTCGCCACCGGCATCGCGCTGGTGCTCGCCCCCGCCATCACCGCGCTCGCCGGGAACGCCCCCGGCCTGCGGGTGCGCGTCCTCGACGCCGAGGGCGACGCCAGCCTGCCGATGCTGCTCGACGGCCGCGCGGACATCGCCGTCGCCGTCGAGTACCGCGGCGCGCCGCGCCCCGACGACCGCCGCCTCACCCGGCTCCCGCTGTACGCCGAGCCCTTCGACGCCGTCCTCCCGCTGCACCACCCGCTGGCGGCGCGGCCCGGCCCGGTCGCCGTCGCCGACCTGGCCGCCGAACCCTGGATCGGCCCCTACCCCGGCAACCCCTGCCACGACGTGGTCCTGCTGGCCTGCGAACACGCCGGCTTCCAACCGCGCCTGGTGCACTCCTCCGACGACTTCCGCGCCGTCACCGCGCTCGCCTCGGCCGGCGCGGGCGTCGCCCTCGTCCCGCGCTCGGCCCTGCGCGGCGCCGAACTCTCCGCCGTCGCCGTCCGCCCCGTCGACAGCGCCCTCGCCACCCGCAAGGTGTTCGCCGCGACCCGGGCCGGCGCCGAACTCCACCCGCTGATCAGCCCCGTGCTCGCCGCCCTGGCCGACGCCGCCGGACACCTCGACCGCCCCGCCTGAGGGTCAGCGCACCTTCGCGGCCGCCCCGGGCCTCGGCGCGCCGTCCACCGCGACGCAGATCCCGAACACCCGGTCGTGGCCGGTCCAGCCGTTGACCCGCCCCCGGTTGTTGCTGATCTGCACCCGCCGGCGGGCCGGCTCCAGCGCCGACACCAGGTGCAGGTACATCGTCCCCGCGACGCGGGCCAGCACGATGTCCCCCACCGCCAGCCCGGCCGGATCGACCGGCGCGACCGCGACCACCTGCCTGCTGCGGATCAGCGGCACCATCGACGACCCGCTCGGCCGGAACTCCACCTCGGCCCCCGCGGCCACCCGGGCCGCCACCGCGTCCAAAGCACCCATGCGCGGATGCTCCCACCCCGCCCGCAGCCGCCACCACCGGATTTCCCGGCCAGGAAAACCCTTCGACCCGACGTCCCGTCAACTGCTACGTTCCGTACCCGAATCGGCCGGGAGGAGGCACCGAGGTGGAGCAGCGCGAGCAGGAGCAGCAGGACCCGAGGCGCACCCCCTGGGCGCCCGAGGAGCGGGCCGCGCGGCGGGCCGCACTGGTGGCGCGGATCCGGGCCGCCAACGCCGAGACGCTGGAGAGGCTGGCCGAGCTGTGAGCACGGACACCACGGGCGCCACGGGCGCCACGCACGGCACGGACTTCCTGGACGAGGAGGACATCGCCCACCTGCTCGGCGACGCCGCCACCGTGCGCGAGCGCTCGCTGCTGCAGTCCGCGCTCGGCCGGCCCCGCGCCTCGGTCTTCGGGGCCGACGCCTACCCGGACGTGTGGACCAAGGCGGTCGCGCTCGGCGAATCCCTCGCCCGCAACCACCCCATGACGGACCGGAACAAGCGCACCACCTTCGAGTCGATGCTGCTGTTCCTGGACTACAACGGGCAGCCGTACGCCGACCCGCACCCCGATGCCGCGGTGGAGTTCGTGCTCCGGCTGGCCCAGGGCGGCTACGCCGGTCAACTCGCGGTCGCCGTGGCCGACTTCCGCCGGATGCTCGGAGCAGCCTGACCCGAATCGCCGAGGGGCCGGGCGCATGCCCCTCGGCGGCTCTGGGCATGAACCGGACAACATTCGGGGCCGGGTCGGGCCGGCCGGACCGGGGGAGCGCACCCATGACCATGGCACGCCGCACACTGCTCACCAGTGGCGCCGCAGCCCTCGCGGGCGCCCTCGGCGGGCTGGCCCTCCCGGCCCGGGCCGCCCATGCCGCGCCGCCCGCCGCGCCCGGGCAGGCCGCCGCACCACGGCTCCTGGCCGCGTCCGGGCTCCGCAGCACGCCCGGCGGAGTGCCCACCGCCGACTGGATGGCCCGCCTCGACGCCGGCCGCTCCCTGCTCGGCCTCACCGTCCCCGGCACCCACGACTCGTGCTGCACCGATCCCGCTCACGGCACCGAGTGGTCCCACACCCAGAACTGGGGGGTGCCCGAGCAACTCCTCCAGGGCGTCCGGTTCCTCGACATCCGGTGCAACGGACTGCAGGGGACGGCCGACGAGCTCGGCGTCTACCACTCCGACGCCTACCAGTACGTCCGCCTCCAGGATGTGCTGGACCAGTGCCGCGCGTTCCTGACGGCCCATCCGGGCGAGACGGTCGTGATGCGCCTCCGGAACGAGAACGCGGGCGGCCAGGCCCTCGACGCCGCGGAGTTCCGCCGCCGGATCAACCACTACCTCGACGACCTCGGCTACCGCGCCCTGTTCCACCTGTACGGCTGGCCGACCCTCGGCGCGGCCCGCGGCCGGATCGTGCTGGTCGCCGACTTCGCCAACGACTGGGGCCTGATCCAGTGGTCCAGCGGCAGCAACGCGTACTTCCGCACCCAGGACCTCTGGCAGACCGACCAGCTGTTCCCGCTCCGCGTCAAGGGGCGGGCGATCACCCAGCAGTTCGACACCGCCGCCGCCGACCCCGGCTCGCCGCAGATGTACGTCAACTTCCTCAGCTACGCGGGCGGTTACTGGCCCAAGACCGCCGAGCAGACCTTGATGGACCAGTCGATCTACCCCTACCTCACCGCCCACGCCGGCCGGATCGCCCGCTACGGCATCGTCCCGATGGACTTCCCCGACTTCCACGTCAACGTCCTGCAGGCGCTGATCGACCAGAACTTCCTCGCCTGACGGCCTGACGGCCTGACGGCCTGACGGCCTGACGGCCTGACGGCCTGACGGCCTGACGGCCTGACGGCCTGACGGCCTGACGGCCTGACGGCCTGACGGCCTGACGGCCTGACGGCCTGACGGCCTGACGGCCTGACGGCCTGACGGCCTGACGGCCTGACGGCCTGACGGCCTGACGGCCTGACGGCCTGACGCTCCGAGGCCCCCGGCGACCGCTTCGCGACCGACGCGAATCGGCCGATCCGGGGGCGTTCTGACAGCTCAAGGCCTGCGCTGGCATATGCTGCCGGGTGGTCAGCGACGACCGCCACCCACCCTCGCAGGAGTGTCCCGATGAGCGACCACGAGCCCGACCGCACCACGATCCCGATCGGCGTCGTCGGGCTCGGCGACATCGCGCAGAAGGCGTACCTGCCCGTCCTCGCCGCCCAACCCGGCCTCGACCTGCGGCTGATGACCCGCGACCGGGCCAAGCTCGACCGGATCGGCGACGCCTACCGCCTGCCGTTCCGCACCACCGACCTGGACGAGCTGATCGGCTCCGGCATCCGCGCCGCGTTCGTGCACGCCGCCACCGAGCAGCACGTCCCGATCGTCGAGAGGCTGCTCACCGGCGGAGTCGACGTGTACGTGGACAAGCCGCTCGCCTACGACCTGGACGGCGCCCGCCGCCTGGTCCAGCTCGCCGAGCACACCGGCCGCTCCCTGCTGGTCGGCTTCAACCGCCGCCACGCCCCCGGCTACCTGCTGGCCGCCGAACGCCCGCGCGACCTGATCGTGCTGCAGAAGCACCGCGAGGGCCTGCCCGAGCGCGCCCGCACCCTGGTCTACGACGACTTCATCCACGTCGTGGACAGCCTGCGCTTCCTGGTCCCCGGCGAAATCGAGCACGTCGACGTGCGCTCCCGCACCCGGGACGGCCTGGTCGAGCACGTCGTGCTCACCCTGGCGGGGCGCGGCTTCACCGCGCTCGGCATCATGAACCGGCTCTCCGGCTCCACCGAGGAGATCCTGGAGGTCTCCGGCGCGGACTCCAAGCGCGAGGTGCACAACCTCGCCGAGGTGATCGACCACAAGGGCCAGCCGACGATCCGCCGCCGCGGCGACTGGGTCCCGGTGGCCCGGCAGCGCGGCATCGAGCAGGTCGTCCTGCACTTCCTGGACGCCGTGCGGGCCGGGAAGACCCTGGACGCCGCGGACGCGCTGCGCACGCACGAGCTGTGCGAGCTGATCGTGGCCCGGATCGAGGCCGACGCCTGAGGTCACCCGGGCGGCCGCCCTTCCCGGGCCGCCGGGTCAAGTCCCGGTATGCGGTGCGTGCTGATTCCGTGTCAGCCGGGGCACCGCCGACTCGACGTGTTCCGTTCAAGCTCTGATTACTCCACCATGGGACGGTGTCCCGCGCGACTACGCGCGTAGCGCACCGTCTGTTACACCCCATGGCACGAGGAGATCGACAGATGATCAGAGCATCGAAGGTCGCCCGCACCGGCGCCCTCGCCGCTGCCACCCTGGTGGTCGCCGCCGCGGCCGCCACCGTCACGCCGCACTCCACGGCGGCGGCCGCCACCACCCCGAAGCGGGTGCTGTTCGACAACAGCAAGGGCGAGACCGCGGGCAACGCGGACTGGATCATCTCCACCAGCCAGCCCGACCCGCTCGGCCAGAACGCCAATCCCAGCACCGAGACCTCGTGGACCGGCGCCATCTCCGCCTGGGGCGTCGCCCTGCAGAAGACCGGCAACTACAGCCTGAAGACCCTGCCGGCCGGCAACACCATCACCTACGGCACCGGCGGCGCGCTCGACCTCGCCAACTTCGACGAGTTCGTGCTGCCGGAGCCCAACATCCGGCTCAGCGACGCCGAGAAGACCGCCGTGATGAAGTTCGTGCAGAACGGCGGCGGCCTGTTCCTGATCTCCGACCACACCGTCAGCGACCGCAACAACGACGGCTGGGACTCGCCCGCGATCATCAACGACCTGCTGACCACCAACAGCGTCGACAGCACCGACCCGTTCGGTTTCTCCGTCGACCTGCTGAACATCGCCAACGAGAACCCGCGGGCGATCGCCGACACCACCGACCCGGTGCTGAACGGCTCCTTCGGCAAGGTGACCGGCTCGATCATCCGCAACGGCACCACCTTCACCCTCAAGCCCGCCGACAACCCGGCCGTCAAGGGCCTGCTCTACCGCAGCGGCTACAGCGGCAACACCGGAGCGTTCTTCGTGACCTCCACCTTCGGCAGCGGCCGGGTCGCGATCTGGGGCGACTCCTCGCCGATCGACGACGGCACCGGCCAGTCCGGCAACACCCTCTACGACGGCTGGAACGACCCGGCGGGCACCGACGCCGCCCTCGCGCTGAACGCCACCGCCTGGCTGGCCCAGGGCAGCGGCAGCAGCACCGGCGCCGTCAGCCTGACCAACCCCGGCACCCGCACCGCCACCGCCGGCACCGCCACCAGCCTCCAGCTGTCCGCCTCCGACACCGCCGGCGGCACCCTCGGCTACTCGGCCACCGGCCTGCCCGCCGGACTGACCGTCAACTCCGCCACCGGCCTGATCAGCGGCACCCCGACCACCGCCGGCAGCTACAGCGTCACCGCCAAGGCCACCGACTCCACCGGCCCGTCCGCCACCGTCACCTTCACCTGGACGGTCAACCCGGCCGGCGGCGGCAGCTGCACCGCCGCCCAGCTGATCACCAACCCCGGCTTCGAGACCGGCTCCACCTCGGGCTGGACCGAGACCAACAGCAACGGCGCCAGCACCATCAACTCCAGCTCCAGCGAGCCCGCCCACACCGGCAGTTACGACGCCTGGCTGGACGGCTACGGCACCACCACCACCGACACCCTCGCCCAGACCGTCACCCTGCCGACCGGGTGCACCAGTTACAACCTGAGCTTCTGGCTGCACATCGACAGCGACGCCTCCACCACCACGGTCTTCGACAAGCTCACCGTCACCGCCAACGGCACCACCCTCGCCACCTACAGCAACACCAACGCCGCCGCCGGCTACCAGCAGCGCACCTTCAACCTCGCCGCCTACGCGGGCCAGAGCGTGACGCTGAAGTTCACCGGCACCGAGGACAACACCAAGCAGACCTCGTTCGTCCTCGACGACATCAACCTCAACGTCTCCTGACGCCCGGGCGGGCGCGCACCGCCACGGCGCGCGCCCGCTCACCCCTCGGGGCCCGCCCACCCCGCCGGTTCGCTCACCCTGCCGGATCGATCCGCTCCGGCAACAGCTCGCCCTCGCCCGGCCCGGTCCGGAACCGGGGCGTCGAGGCGAACACGCTCAGATTCCCCTGAACGCTCTGCCGCACCGCCAGCCGGAGCCCGTCCGCCGTCTCCGCGTACCCGGCCCGCGGCCGCTCCTCCGGCACGTCCCGCACCTGGCAGCCGGCCGCCCGCCACCCGGCGACCACACTGTCGAGGTCCCGGTCCGAGTCCGCCGGGGACGTGCCCACCACCCAGTACGCGACGCCCAGTTCGGCCGGCGCGTCCGCGTCCTCGAACCCGCCCTCGAGCAGATCCCCGTCGAACCGCACGACCCGGCCGCAGCCTCACCCGTCCCCGTCCCCGTCCCCATGACGTCCCACCTCCGTGCGAGCGGGGAACCCGGCGAGGACGAGTTCGTGTTCGCGGGCGGACTCGTCGCCGGGGACGGGCACGGAGTGGCCGGTGCGGACGAAACCGAGCTTGCGGTAGAACGCCTCGGCTCGGTGGTTGTCCTGGTGGACGTGCAGGCGGACCCGGTCGACGGACGGGGCGTCGAACCGGTGGGCGAAGGCGATCGCGGTCTCGAACAGCGCGCGGGCCAGCCCCGATCCGCGCTGCTCCGGCCGGACGTAGACCCCCACCAGGTGCGCCTGGTCGACCTCGTTCGGCCCGCCCAGCACGCCCGGCCGCCCCGCCCGCTCGATCAGCACCGTGATCGCCCCGTCCCACCCTCCGCCGTCCGTCCGCTCCGCCACGAACTGCCGCGCCGTCATCTCCCCGCGCGCCCCCGCCGCCCGCTCCTGCCAGAACGAATCCGGCTGCGCGACGGCACTCGCGTACGTCTCCAGGAACGCGATTCCCGCGACCGGATCGCGCAACGCCGCCAGCCGCAACTCCTTGACCCGCCGCCAGTCCTCGGCCGCGACCGCCCGCACCACATGCTCCATACACCGATCCTCAACACCCGCCCCACCCCCGGCAAGAGGATTTCCGCCCCGCCCCCGCCCGACGGTCAGTGACGGTGCGGGGCGGTGGCCACCGTGCGTGGCGCCGAGTCCTCGGTGCCGGGCTCGACGACGAGGAACTGGCCCATCATGCCGGAGTCCTCGTGGCGCAGCAGGTGGCAGTGGTACATGTACGGCGCGGTCGGGTCGACGTCGCGGCCGAACTGGACGGCCAGCCGGACGGTCGACCCGGTGGGCACGAAGACGGTGTCCTTGTAGCCGGCGGCGACCGCGGGCGGGGCGTGGCCGTTCACGTCCAGGACCTGGAACGCCACGTCGTGGATGTGGAAGTTGTGCGAGGACGCGTTGTTCCGGACCTCCCAGATCTCGACCGCCCCGGCGGGGACCACCTCGTCGATCCGGGCGGGGTCCATCGGGCGGCCGTTGATGCCGTTGCGCGCGTCCAGGGTGAACCGGCGCACCGTGGCGCCGGCGGGCGGGACGATCGGCGGCAGCGCGGCGGGGCGCGCGGGCACGGTGGGGGAGGGCTGCAGGCGGTCGGCGGCGGTGAAGCGGATCAGGTCGAAGTCGCCGGCGGCGAGGTCGACCCCGTTGTCCTCGGTGCGCAGCACCGCGTCGTCGCCCGGGGCGAAGCCGACCAGCACCTCGGCGCGCTCGCCGGGGGTGAGGGTGAGCTCGGTGGTCTCCACCGGTGCGCCGAGCAGCCCGCCGTCGTTGCCGACCACCTGGAAGGGGCGCCGGTCGTCGAACACCAGGTGGTACATCCGGGCGTTGGAGCCGTTCAGGAGGCGCAGCCGGACGCGTTCGGTGCTGACGGCGAAGCGCGGCTGGTAGGTGCCGTTGACCAGCATGCGGTCGCCGAGGATGCCGTACTTGCCCTTCAGCGGGTCACCGTCGAGGGCGCCGTCGGCGGTGAACTTCTTGTCCTGCAGGATCAGCGGGACGTCGTCGACGCCGTACTGCGCGGGCAGCCCGTGGTCCTCCGCGTCGTCGATCAGGAACATCCCGGCGAGGCCGCGGTAGACGTGCTGGGCGGTGGCCCCGTGCGGGTGCGGGTGGTACCAGGCGGTGGTGGCGGGCTGGTCGAGCGTCCAGGTCGGGGTCCACACCGCGCCCGGCTCGATCGGCTGGTGCGGGCCGCCGTCCATCGCGGCGGGCAGCCGCACTCCGTGCCAGTGCACCGTGCTGGCCGCGGGGAGCGTGTTGCGGACGGTCATCGCGATCCGGTCGCCGCGGCCGGCCCGCAGGGTGGGGCCGAGGAACGGCCCGTTGAAGCCCCAGGTGTCGGTCTGCAGGCCCGGCAGGAGTTCGGACCGGCCGGCCAGCAGGGTGAGTTCGAAGGCGCGGACCCCGTCCGCGGTCCGTTCCGGGTGCAGCAGCGGCGGGATCCGCAGCGGCGCGGACAGATCGAGCGCGGGCGGGGGCCCGGGTCGGCGCCCGGTGTCCGGGCCGCAGCCGGCGGCCAGGCCCGCCGTGCCGAGCAGGCCGGAGGCGGCCGAGAGCGCGAGGAAGTTCCGTCGGTTCACGATCTTTCAGCTTAGCCACGACCCCCCGCCGGACCCGGTGTTCGGCGCGGCCGCGCGCGCCCCACCACCGGCCCGCCGCCCGCCTCCCGGTCAGCCCCGCTGCCCGCCTGTCCGCCGGCCGTCCGCCTGTCGGTCGGCCCGGCTACGCTCACCGCGCACCTTCGGCCGGCTGCACGAGAACGCAAGGAGGTCAGCCCGTGGAGAGCGACCCGCACCGGATCCGGCGCGCCGTGCTCGACCACCTGCTCGCGCTGATCGCCGACTCCCCGTGGGCCGAGACGCTGGTGCTGCGCGGCAGCATGGTGATGCCCGCCTGGGTGGGGTCGGCCGCCCGGGAGCCCGCCGACCTGGACTGGGTGGTGCCGCCGTCCACCCTGGTCCCGATCGACGGCCTCGACCCGTACCCGTACCTGCCCGACCCGGCGGCCGTCCAGCAGTGGCCGGAGGTCGCGGACGGCGCGGGGGCCTACGAGATCTGGACGTTCGAGGAGTTCGACACCGGAGGCATCCGCGTCCACGTCCCGCCCGAGGGCCTGCAATGGGTGCCGGCGGCCGAACCCGAGGACGAGGGGCCGCACCTGATGCTGCGTGAACTCGTCCGCCGGCACCCGCAGGCCGCGCCCGGAGTCCGTCTCGACGCCGACTCGGTCGAGGACGCCGGCAGCTGGGTCTACGCCGACGACGACGGCCGGCCCGGCGTCCGGGTCTCGCTCCGCTGGACCGCCGACGGCCCGGACGGCCCGCGCTCCGGGGTGGTGACGGTCGACTTCGCGCGCGACGAGCGACTGCCCGAAGCACCCGTCCGGACGGCCGTCCCGCGCGGCGACCGCTCCGGCGCGAGCGTGGTGCGCACGGCGAGCCCGGAGCTGTCGCTGGCCTGGAAGCTGCTCTGGCTGCACGCCGACGGCGACCGCGCCCGCGCCAAGGACCTGTACGACGCCGTGCTGCTCGCCGAGCTCTGCGCCGGCACCCTCCGCCCGGCCCTGCTGCGCCGCGTGCTCACCCGCGAGCCCGGCCATCCGGGCACCCTGCACCTGGCCGGGCTCACCGTCCGGCCCGCCGATTGGGCCGAGTTGCTCGCCGCGAACCCCGGCATCCGCGGCACCGCCCCCGACTGGCTGGCCCGCCTGCACGCCGCCCTGACGGACCTTCAGGCCGCCCTGGCGGCCCTTCAGGAACCGGACGGCCGGGGCGGCGGAAAACCGGAGGCGGCCGCGGTCCCCGGGCCGATACGTTGAGCGGATGCGTCTGACCAAGTATGCGCACGCCTGCGTCCGGATCGAGGACGGCGACCGCTCGGTGCTGATCGACCCCGGCTGCTGGACGGCGCCCGAGGCGTTCCACGGCGTCCGGGCCGTGCTGTTCACCCACGAGCACGCGGACCACGTGGACGAGGACCTGTTGGCGGCGGCCCGCGCGGCCGACCCGGAGCTGCAGGTCTACACGCACGCCGATCTGGCGGCGGAACTCGGCGGGGAGGCCGTCGCGGTGGGGGACCGCTTCACCGCCGGCGGCTTCGAGGTCCGCGCGGTCGGCGGCCGGCACGCCGAGACCATCGACGGGTACCCGAACTGCGCGAACCTCGGCTTCCTGGTCGAGGGCGTCTACCACCCGGGCGACGCACTGCACCGGCCGGAGGAGGATGTCCGCGCCCTGCTGCTGCCCGCCTCCGGGCCCTGGCTGAGCCTGCGCGCGGCGATCGAGATGGTGCGGGCCGTCCGGCCCGAACACACCTTCCCGATCCACGACGCCAACCTCAGCGAGATCGGCATGGCCAACTTCGACGGCTGGCTCGGCGAGGAGGCGGACACCCGCTTCGCCCGGATCGCCCTCGGGAAGTCCGTCGACCTGCCCTGACCTGCCCGGCCCAGACCGGCCGTCGTCCGGGGGCCGGATCAGTGACCGACGATTATTAATGTGGAGAATTGGTCCAGGTGGCCGTGCCTGGCACCCGTCCGTGTGTCGGCTGTGAAGTCTCTGGGAACCCCGGCGCGCGGCATGAGGAATCTCCAAGACGCCCTTGCTAGCTTCGTGTCGCATGATCGACTCGTCCCACCTGGCAGCCCGGTCACGCTCCCTGGCGCACCTCATGCTGGCCCGACTCAGACTCCGCCACCTCGCCTGGCCGCTGTTCGCCGTGGCCTTCTGGCGCTACCTCGCGGTCTACGGACTGCCGTACGCGAACGACGTCGTCTTCCTCTGGCTGATCGCCGCACTGGTCGCCGCCTCCGTGCACAGCGGCGGGCGCAAGGGCTGGCTGTCGGTCCTGCGCGACTGGGTCCCGGTGATGGCCGTGGTCTGGACGTACTCCCTGCTGCGCGGCTACGGCTCGCACACCCCCTGGCGGCCCCACTACGCCCCGCAGATCGCCTTCGACAAGGTGCTCGGCTTCGGCGAGACCTGGACGGTGCGCCTCCAGCACTGGCTCTACCACCCCGGCGACCCGCAGTGGTACGACTACGCCGCCGTCACCGTCTACATGTCGCACTTCTTCGCGGTGTTCCTGATCCTCGCGGTGCTGTGGAAGCGCAACCGGGACCGGTTCCGGCACTTCCTCTCCTGCTACCTGGCGATCACCGCGATCGGCTTCGTCACGTACGTCCTGTTCCCCGCCGACCCGCCGTGGCTGGCCGCCCTCGAGGGACACCTGCCCGCCGTCAACCGGATCGTCGCCACCGTCCTCGACAACAGCGGCCTCCACCGGGCCGGCACCATCTTCGAGAACGGCAGCCGGTTCGCCAACGACGTCGCCGCGATGCCCTCGCTGCACGCCGCCTACCCGATGATGACCGCCCTGGTGTTCTGGCCGAAGGCCGGCCGCACCCTGCGCGTGCTGCTCGCCGCGTACCCCCTGGCGATGGCCTTCACGCTGGTCTACGGCGCCGAGCACTTCATCATCGACATCCTGGTCGGCTGGGCCTACGCCTGGGCGATGGTCACCCTGGTCAACCGGCTCGTGGCCCGTCGCGCGGCCGCGCGCGAGGCCCGGCGGACGGCCGCCACCGCCGCCGCCGAAGCGCCCGTCCCGGTGGGCTGACCACCGGACCTACGAACCCCCGCGGGCCCCGGCCCCGGTCCGGCAGGGTGGTGCCGGACCGGGGCCGTTTCCGCTTCCTGGGCGCTCCGGCGGCTCGCTGGGAGCATCCAGGGAACTCCCTGGACGTTCGCTGGGAATTCCGGGCGTGCCCATTCCTGCTGGTGGGCCGCCCGGGTGAAGCTGACGGACCGTCACCGGCGGTAGCCCCAGCCCCGACGGGCCCGCGCGGTGAAGGCTTTGCCAATCCGTGGCGGAGTCTTGTTCCGCACCCCGGTAGCGTCGTGCGGAACCCAGCAGGAGGACCCACCATGGCCGAACCCCGCACACCGTCAGCGCCCGGCGGGCGCCCCCGACCCGCCGCCCCGCCGACGGCCCGATGATCTCCGGCCACACCGCCGCACCCGCCCTCTGGGCGATCCTCACCCCGCTCGGCGTCCTGCTCTCCGGCCTCGGTCTGGCCTCCACCGTCCGGATCCGCCCGGGCACCGACCGCCCCCGCGACCACCTGCTCGGCCCGCTGCTGATCGCCGCCGGCATCCTGGTCGCGGGCATCGGCCTCTGGCTGCTCTGACGCCCGCTCGGCCCGGGCCGGCGGCCCGGCTCTGTCGTGGGGGCGGGTCATCCCGCCGGCGGCGCGGTCGCCCGGGTGTCCGTGGAGCAGTGCCCGACCCTGCTCCACTCGAACTCCGCCCGCCAGCCCGCCCGCCCCGCGGCCCAGCCCACCAGCGCGGCCGCCGCCTGCGCCGCCGACGCCGTCGACGCCCGGTAGTGCTCCGCCGCCACGCCGTCCCGGCACTCCACCTGGTAGCCGCCGCCCTCGCGCAGCCCCACCCGCACGTACCAGTCACCCGCCGGCTCGCCGGGACCGAACCGCTCGACGATCACGAAGGAGTCGCCGCGCTGCAGGTTCGCCACCAGCCCACCCAGGGCCGCCGGCCCCGGATCCCGGATCGACAGTCCCCGCTCGGTCATCGCGTGAAGCATGCGTGGAGCATGCCCCACCCCACCGACAGTCCCCGCACCGGGGCCCGTCGGACTCGGACCCGGCGGCCGCGCCACGACCACTGACGGGCCGTCGGGAGACAGGTACGGCGCCGGGCCACGACCTCCGGCCGTGACCCGACGGTCCGTCAGGACGGCCTGAGGCGTCGGGCGGGCTCGATCCGTCACGCGCTGCCGGGCGTGGAGGGAGCCCTCGCCGCCGAGACCGCCGGCCCTCCCGCCGTCCCGTTCCCGCCCCGAAGCCGCAGGGCGGCTTCCGCCGGTTCCCACGCCTCCGCGCCCCGGTCCTCCCCGGGCCCCGGCTCTCCGGAAGCGGCGAGGTGCTCAAGCGGTAGACGGCCGTCCGCTGTTCGGCGGGGCAGCGGCGGAGTCGCGGGCCGGAGGCTACCGGCGGCCCCGTCAGCCGGCCGCGCGCGGGGGCGGTCCGTCGGTGGATGGGTCCCGCCGGGCGCGTGCCAGCCTGCCTTCTTCCGGACGGCCGCGCTCGGGTCCCGGACACGGGCGGCCTCCAGCGCCGCGACGGCGCGCGCATCGGTGTGGACGAACTTGCCGACGAGTTCCGCGGCCCGTGACCGGACCTGGGCGTCAGGATCCGCGGCCAGGTGCCGCAGCGCCGGTTCCAGCACCCGGCCCGCTCCCGGGGCGCAGGTGTCGCCCTTGCACCGGTCGCAGGCCAGCGCGTGGAACGCCGCGATCCTGACCCCGGCGTCGGGGTCGTCGGCCATCGCGACGAGCTGCCCCATGGACTCGGGGTCGACCAGATGGTGCGGCAAGCGGCAGCAGCCCTCGCGGACACCCGGGTTCCCGTGCGACAGGCCGCCCCGGATGGCGCCCAGCGCCTCCTCCCCGCGCCGCATCAGCGCCCGGTAGGCGGCCACGGAGCGCTGCGGGTCGCCCAGGTACGACACGAGGGCTTCGTCGTCGGTCCGCACGAATCCGAGCATGGCCCCAGTGTCCGCCCGGGCCCCTGCCCCGGAAACGGGATTTCCCGTGGCCGTCAACCCTGCTGACGATCAGTCAGAGACACATCCAGCAGTAGAGCCGCGCACCCCGGCGGACGGCCCGCCCGGCCAGCGCCTTCAACTCGGACAGGAAGTCCGCGAGGTGCTCCGCGTCGGCCGGCGGGTCGAAGACCTCCGCCGTGGCGGCCCACTCGGCCGCCACCACCGCCAACGCCGCCTCCTCGCACCGCGCGAGCGCGTCCCGCAGGGCGTCGGTGAGCGACACCGCCACCACCTCGCCGTCGCCGACCATGGCCACCAGCGAGCCGCTGCGCCCGTCCGCCCGGACCTCGGCCGCCGTCCGGCCCGTCAACAGCTCGTCGGCGCGCGCCAGTTGGATGAACGGGTCGAGGCCCTTCGCCACCAGCTCGTCATAGCCCGCGCCACTGGGCTCGTCGTCGTCCCGGACGACGGCGCGTGCCGCATCCGCGTCATCGGCGGCGACGAAGTACCCGAAGAGAACACCCATGCCCGGATCCTGCCACCGCCCACCGACACCGCCGGTCCCCCTGGCAGGCCGGCCCCACGCTGATCGAGGGCTACCCGCCCGACCGCAGGCGGCGGGAGAACCGCCACCGGAACGGCCAGGCTTCCGGGCGGACGGGGCAGACACCGACGCCCTGTACGACACCCTCGGCGACCAAGCCGCCCGGCCGGTGCTCACCGTCCCCTTCGGGGGCAGCCGCACCGCCGGAAGTTCGGCGCGCCGGATCCGGCCCGCCGAGGGTTCGTGGAAGCAGTGAGCGGCGAGGTGCTCGCCCTCGGCATCGAGCCCGACGTCATCCCAGGGACTCCGATCCGCAGACGTTGACCGGGTGTCAGGAGCAGCCCGACGGGGCGGGTGCCTCGGGGAGAAAAACAAGCACGCGTGCTTGATTTGTTGTCGCTCCGGTGCGACGCTCGGTCCCGACCGGAACCGCTTCGAGCCTTCGGGGTTCGAACGGCTGGGGCGGGCAGCGGAGTTGGGGAGGCGCCGTGCTGCGGATCGGCAATGCTTCGGGGTTCTACGGGGACCGGTTCGCGGCGTTCCGCGAGATGCTCACCGGCGGCCCGCTGGATGTGCTGACCGGGGACTACCTGGCCGAGCTGACCATGCTGATCCTGGCTCGGGACCGCCTCCGGGATCCGGGGCTGGGCTATGCGCGGACGTTCCTGCGGCAGGCCGAGGAGTGTCTCGCGGAGGCGGTCGACCGCGGCGTGCGGATCGTGGTCAACGCGGGCGGGCTCAACCCGGGCCGACTGGCCGAGGTACTCGGCGAGGTCGCCGAACGCCAGGGGGTCAGCGCCCGGATCGGCTACCTCACGGGCGACGAACTGCTGCCCCGGGCGGCGGAGTTCGGCTGGACGGGCAGTGGCCGGGACGGTCGACCGCTGCTGGCGGCCAATGCGTACCTGGGCGCGTTCGGCATCGCCGAGTGCCTGCGCGGGGGCGCGGACGTGGTGGTCACCGGGCGGGTCACCGATGCCGCGCTGGTGGTAGGGCCGGGCATCGCGCACTACGGGTGGACGCCCACCGATCTGGACGCGCTGGCCGGAGCGGTGGTGGCCGGGCACGCGCTGGAGTGCGGGGCGCAGGCGACCGGCGGGAACTACGCGTTCTTCGCCGAGCACGACATCGACCATCCGGGGTTCCCGATCGCGGAGCTGCACGCCGACGGCAGCAGCGTGATCACCAAGCACCCGGGCACGGGTGGGGCCGTCACGGTGGAGACCGTCACCGCCCAACTCCTGTACGAGACGGGCGGACCGCGGTACCTCGGACCGGACGTCACGGCCCGCCTGGACACCGCGACGCTCACCCAGCAGGGCCCGGACCGGGTGCGGATCGGCGGCGTGCGCGGCGAGGCCCCGCCCGCCACCCTGAAGGTCGGGCTGAACCGGCTCGGCGGGTACCGGAACGAGTTGGTGTTCGTCCTCACCGGCCTCGACATCGAGGCGAAGGCGGCGCTGGTGCAACGGCAGTTGACGCGTGCGCTGCCCGATCCGCCCGCCGAGCTGCGGTGGACGCTGGCCCGCACCGACCACCCGGACGCCGACACCGAGGAGGCGGCCAGCGCCCTGCTCCGGCTGACCGCCCGCGACTCGCGGGAGCAGCCGGTCGGGCGCGCCCTCACCGCCGCCGCGGTCGAACTCGGCCTGGCCGGCTACCCGGGCTTCCACCTGACCGCGCCGCCCGGCAAGCCGGCCCCCTACGGGGTGTTCGAGGCAAGGGAGTTGGACGCCAAGGCGGTCGAGCAGATCGCCCACCTGCCGTCGGGTGAGCAGCTGGCCGTCCCGGCAGTACCCGAGCCGGGACCCCGGGCGGCGGTGGCAATGCCGGAGCTGCCGCCCGCCCCCGATCCGGGCCCGACCCGCCGCGTCCCGCTCGGCCTGGTCGCCGGGGCCCGCAGCGGCGACAAGGGCGGCGACGCGAACCTCGGCGTGTGGGCCCGCAGCGAGCCCGGCTGGCGCTGGCTCGCGCACACCCTCACCGTCGAGCGGCTCCGCGAACTGCTGCCGGAGACCGCCGAGTTGACGGTGGAGCGGCATCTGCTGCCGAACCTGCGCGCGGTCAACTTCACCATTCGCGGCCTGCTCGGCGAAGGCGTCGCCGCCCAGGCCAGGTTCGACCCCCAGGCGAAGGCGCTGGGGGAGTGGCTGCGCTCGCGCCGGCTCGACATCCCGGAGGCCCTGCTGTGACCGTACTGCCCACCCGGCTGGACACCGGCGCGGCCGGGTACGCCGCCAACCGCGAGGCGATGCTGGCGAAGCTCGCCGCCCTGGACACCGAGCACGCCAAGGCCCTGGCCGGCGGCGGGCCCAAGTACGTGGAGCGGCACCGCGGTCGGGGCAAGCTGCTGGCCCGGGAGCGGATCGAGCTGCTGCTCGACCCGGACTCGGCGTTCCTGGAACTGTCGCCGCTGGCCGCCTGGGGGAGCGAGTACCCGGTCGGGGCGGCGCTGGTCACCGGCATCGGCACGATCGCCGGCACCGAGTGCGTGATCACGGCCAACGACCCGACGGTGCGCGGCGGTTCCTCGAACCCGTGGACGCTGCGCAAGGCGCTGCGGGCCAACGAGATCGCGCTGCGCAACCGGCTCCCGCTGGTCAACCTGGTCGAGTCCGGCGGCGCCGACCTGCCCAGCCAGAAGGAGATCTTCATCCCGGGCGGCGCGCTGTTCCGCGACCTCACCCGGCTGTCGGCGGCCGGAATCCCCACCGTGGCCGTGGTGTTCGGCAATTCCACGGCCGGCGGGGCGTACGTGCCGGGCATGTCCGACCACGTGATCATGGTGAAGGAGCGGGCCAAGGTGTTCCTCGGCGGCCCGCCGCTGGTGAAGATGGCCACCGGGGAGGAGTCCGACGACGAGTCGCTCGGCGGCGCCGAGATGCATGCCCGGACCTCCGGTCTGGCCGATCACCTGGCCCTGGACGAACCGGACGCGCTGCGGCTGGCCCGCCGGGTGGTGCACCGGTTGAACCGGCGCAAGTCCGGTCCCTTGCCGAGCAGTCGGTACGAGCCGCCGAAGTACCCGGAGGACGAGCTGCTGGGCATCGTGCCCGGGGACCTGAAGGCCCCGTTCGACCCGCGCGAAGTGATCGCCAGGATCGCCGACGGCTCCGACTTCGACGAGTTCAAGCCGCTCTACGGCAGCAGCCTGGCCACCGGTTGGGCCTCGGTGCACGGGTACCCGGTCGGCATCCTCGCCAACGCCCAGGGCGTGCTGTTCAGCGGCGAGTCGCAGAAGGCCGCGCAGTTCATCCAACTCGCCAACCAGCGCGACGTTCCGCTGCTGTTCCTGCACAACACCACCGGCTACATGGTCGGCCGGGACTACGAGCAGGGCGGCATCATCAAGCACGGCGCGATGATGATCAACGCGGTGGCGAACAGCACTGTCCCGCACCTCTCGGTGCTGATGGGCGCCTCCTACGGGGCGGGGCACTACGGCATGTGCGGGCGGGCCTACGACCCGCGCTTCCTGTTCGCGTGGCCGAGCGCCAAGTCCGCCGTGATGGGACCGCAGCAACTCGCCGGCGTGCTCTCCATCGTGGCCCGCCAGTCCGCCGCCGCGAAGGGCCAGCCGTACGACGAGGACGCCGACGCGGCGATCCGCGCCATGGTCGAGCAGCAGATCGAGGCCGAGTCGCTGCCGGTGTTCCTCTCCGGCCGGCTCTACGACGACGGAGTGATCGACCCGCGGGACACCCGCACCGTCCTCGGGCTGTGCCTGTCGGCGATCCACAACGCCCCGGTGGAGGGCGCCCGCGGCTACGGCGTCTTCCGGATGTGACGCTCCAGCGATGCCCCGGAATCGCATCAACTCACCATCGAGAAAGCGAAACTGACGGATGATCACCTCTCTGCTGGTGGCCAACCGCGGCGAGATCGCCCGCCGGATCTTCCGCACCTGCCGCACCCTCGGCATCGCCACCGTCGCCGTGCACTCCGACCCGGACGCCGACGCCCGGCACGTCCGCGAGGCCGACACCGCCGTCCGGCTGCCCGGCGCCGTCCCCGCCGACACCTACCTGCGCGCCGACCTGCTGATCCGCGCCGCCCTCGACGCGGGGGCGGACGCCGTCCACCCCGGCTACGGATTCCTGTCCGAGAGTGCCGAGTTCGCCCGCGCCGTGCTGGCCGCCGGACTGACCTGGGTCGGTCCGCCGCCCGAGGCGATCGCCGCGATGGGCTCCAAGACCGCCGCCAAGCGCCTGATGGCCGCGGCCGGCGTCCCCGTCCTCACCGTCGGCGACCGGCCCACCGAAGCCGACCTGCCGCTGCTGGTCAAAGCGGCCGCGGGCGGCGGCGGGCGCGGCATGCGGGTGGTGCGCACCCTCGCCGACCTGCCCGCCGCGCTGGCCGCCGCCCGCGCCGAGGCGGCCGCCGCGTTCGGCGACGACGAGGTCTTCTGCGAGCCCTACCTGCCCACCGGTCGCCACCTGGAGGTGCAACTGCTCGCCGACGCGCACGGGACCGTGTGGGCCGTCGGCGACCGCGACTGCTCGCTGCAGCGCCGCCACCAGAAGGTCGTCGAGGAGGCCCCCGCCCCCGGGCTGGCTGCCGAGCTGCGGGCCCGCCTGCACACCGCCGCCACCGACGCCGCCCGCGCCATCGGCTACCGGGGCGCCGGCACCGCCGAGTTCCTGCTCGCCCCGGACGGCCGACTCGCCTTCCTGGAGATGAACACCCGCCTGCAGGTCGAACACCCCGTCACCGAATGCCTCACCGGACTCGACCTGGTCGCCCTCCAACTCGCCGTCGCCGAAGGCGAACAGCTCCCCGCCGACCCGCCGCCGAGCCGCGGCTGCGCAATCGAGGCCCGGCTGTACGCCGAGGACCCGGCCCGCGACTGGCAGCCCGCCACCGGCACCCTGCACCGCCTCGAACTCCCCGGCGTGGACGTCGAGTTCGACACCGATCCGGCGCCCGCCGGGCTGCGTCTGGACGCCGGCGCGGGCGACGGCGACCAGGTCACCGTGCACTACGACGCGATGCTCGCCAAGGTCATCGCCTGGGCGCCCACCCGGGCCGCCGCCGCCCGCCGGCTGGCCGACGCCCTGGCCCGCGCCCGCCTGCACGGCCCCGCCACCAACCGCGACCTGCTGGTCCGCGCACTGCGCCACCCCGCCTTCCTGGACGGCGCCGTCCACACCGCCTTCCTCACCGAGCACGCCGCCGAACTCGCCGCCTCCGACGGCAAGTCCGCGCCCCTGGCCGCACTCGCCGCCGCCCTCGCGGACGCGGCCGCTCACCGCACCGCCCTGCGCGGAGTCCCCGCCGGCTGGCGCAACCTGCCCTCCCAGCCGCAGATCAAGCGCTACCGCACCGCCGACGGCGCCGAACTCGACGTCCGCTACCGCCTCACTCGCGACGGCCTGCGCGCCGACGACCACCCCGGTGTCCAACTCCTGCTCCACGAAGACGACTTGGTGGAACTCACGGTGGGCGGCCTGCGCCGCCGCTACCGGATCGCCCGGTACGGCGCGCAGGTGTTCGTCGACGGCCCCACCGAGCACCACACCCTGACCGCCCTCGACCGCTTCCCCGACCCGGCCGCCGCGCTCGCCCCCGGCACGCTGCTCGCCCCGATGCCCGGCACGGTGATCCGGATCGCCGCCCGCCCCGGCGAGCGGGTCAGCGCGGGCCAACCCCTGCTCTGGCTGGAGGCGATGAAGATGGAACACCAGGTCACCGCCCCCGCCGACGGCACCCTCAGCACCCTGCACGCCGAGGTCGGCGTCCAGGTCGAGACCGGCGCCGTCCTCGCGGTGGTCGAGGCCACCGAGACCGCCCCCTGAGCGCCATCCCCTCTCCAGCACGGAAGGACCACCCTCATGTCCGCACCGCGCACCACCCTCGCCGCCTCCCCGCTGATCGAGACCGAGGACCGCCGCGCCCTGCGCGAAGCCGTCGCCGCCCTCGGCCGCCGCTACGGCCGCGCGTACTTCCAGCGCAAGGCCCGGGCCGGCCAGCCCGTCGAAGAACTCTGGTCCGAGGCAGCCAAGTTGGGCTACCTCGGGGTCAACCTCCCGGCCGAGTACGGCGGTGGGGGCGCGGGCATCACCGAACTCGCGATCGTGCTGGAGGAATTGGGGGCGGCCGGCAGCCCGCTGCTGATGCTGATCGTCTCCCCGGCGATCTGCGGCACCGTCATCTCCCGGTTCGGCACCGACGAGCAGAAGCAGCGCTGGCTGCCCGGGCTCGCCGACGGGACCCGGGTGGTGGCCTTCGGCATCACCGAACCCGACGCCGGCTCCAACTCGCACCGGATCGGCACCGTCGCCCGCCGCGACGGCCAGGACTGGCTGCTCAGCGGCCGCAAGGTCTTCATCTCCGGCATCGACCACGCCGACGCCGTGCTGTTCGTCGGCCGCACCGAGGACGCCCGCACCGGCAGACTCAAGCCCGCCCTGTTCGTCGTCCCGCGCGACACCCCCGGCTTCGAGTACCGCCCCATCCCGATGGAACTCACCGCCCCCGAGAAGCAGTTCCAGGTCTTCCTGGACGACGTCCGGCTGCCCGCCGACGCCCTCGTCGGCGACGAGGACGCCGGACTGCTGCAACTCTTCGCGGGCCTCAACCCCGAGCGGATCATGACCGCGGCCTTCACCCTCGGCATCGCCCGGTACGCCCTCGACACGGCCGTGGACTACGCCCGCACCCGCACTGTCTGGGACCGCCCGATCGGCGCCCACCAGGGCATCGCCCACCCGCTCGCCCAGTGCGCCATCGAGGTCGAACTCGCCCGCCTGATGACCCAGAAGGCCGCCCACCTGTACGACGCGGGCGACGACCTGGCCGCGGGCGAGGCCGCCAACATGGCCAAGTACGCGGCCGGCGAAGCCTCCTGCCGGGCCGTCGACCAGGCCGTGCAGACCCTCGGCGGCAACGGCCTCACCCAGGAGTACGGCCTCGCCGCGCTGATCACCGCCACCCGGGTCGGCCGGGTCGCGCCCGTCAGCCGGGAGATGATCCTCAACTACGTCGCCCAGCACACCCTCGGCCTGCCGCGCTCCTACTGACCGGGGCGCCGACCCGTTCGACCACCGGAACGAGCGAGGGATCGCGATGACGGACGGCCGTAATGTCCACCCCTATCGACCTTCCCGCCCCGCCGGACCTGATCGACGAGCAGGCGGCGCCCAACGCCGCCCGCGCCGACCCGTTCGACCCCGGCCGCCCGCGCCCGCGGCCCCGCCGCCCCCACGCCACCGCGAGCCGGTCCCGGCACCGGGCCCCCGCCCCGGGCGGGCTGCACACCGGCACCGACCGCACGTCCACCGGCTGCGGCCGCTCCGGCTGAGGCCCCGACGCCCGACCTGCCGTCAGGCGGCTGCCCGGCGGCGCGGATCGCCTGCGCGGCGGGGTTCGGACCGCGTACGCTCGACCGCCATGACGATCATGAACACGGCAGGCGGGGACGCCGAACTTGCGCTCCGTGCCGCCGAAGCCGGCGCCCGGGCCGTCCGCGGCCGGCCCTGGACGACCGCCGAGCGCCACCACAAGGGCGGCGGCGACTTCGCCACCACCGCCGACCTCGTCGCGGAGCAGGTCATCCTCGACGTGCTCCGCGCCGCCCGCCCCGGCGACGCGTTCACCGCCGAGGAGAGCGGCCGCACCGGCGCCGCCGACGCGCGCCGCCGCTGGCTGATCGACCCGCTGTGCGGAACGCTCAACTACGCGGTCGGCACCCACCTGGTCGGCGTCAACGTCGCGCTCCGCGAGGCCGGCCGGATCACCGCCGCCGCCACCGCGGACCCGTACACCGGTGAGACGTACTGGACGGACGGCGCCCGTGCCCACCTCCGCCACGCTGGCGCGGACACCCCGCTGGCGCCGAGCGCCGAGTCCGCTCTGGTGGACCTCAACCTCGACCCGCCCTACCCGAACGCCCCCGCCCTGCGGGTCGCCCGGCTGCTGACCGACCCGGACTTCGAGGCGGCCTTCCGCCCCCGCGTGGTGTCCACCACGCTCGCCGTCGCCTGGGTCGCGGCCGGCCGCCGCGCCGCCTACCTGACGGACGGCCACCTCGCCGACAGCGTCCACTTCGCCGCCGGCATCGCACTCTGCGAGGCGGCCGGTTGCACCGTCACCGACCTGCGCGGGCGCCCCGTGCACAGCGCCGAAGGCGGCCTGATCGCCGCCGCCGACCCCGCCACCCACGCCCGCCTGCTCGACCTGATCACCCGTCAGGCCAGCCCGGCCGTACCCCGGTAAGCCCGTCACGCGCCCTGGTGGACGACACCCCACCACCGGCACCCTTGGTCAGCACCACGAAGCCCCGTCCTGCCCCGCGTAGCCCCGCACCACAGGGCAACGCCACCGCCCCGCGAAGCACCACCGCGGGACAGCAGCACCGCCACCCCCGTTCGCCGAGCCGCCCGGAGGCCCCGCATGGTGTTCCACAGCGACTACCCGACAGTTGCCGCGCTCGACCTGCCGATCCACGAGGCCGTCCTCGGCGGCTGCAGCCACGGCGAGGACGCCGACCGCCCCGCACTGATCGACGGGATCACCGGACGGAGCGTCAGCTACCGGGAGCTGGACGCCGGCACCCGGCGGGTCGCCGCGGGGCTGGCCGAGGCGGGCGTCGCCAAGGGCGACGTGGTGGCGCTGTTCAGCCCCAACACCCTCGCCTACCCATTGGCGTTCTACGGCGCGACCCGCGCGGGCGCCACCGTCACCCCGGTCAGCTCGCTGGCCACCGCGGAGGAGCTGGCCGGCCAGTTGCGCGACTCCGGGGCCCGCTGGATCGTCACCGTCTCGGCGTTCCTGCCGGTCGCCCGGCAGGCCGCCGCCGCGCACCCGGTGGCCGAGATATTCGTCTGCGACGGCGCCGAGGGCCACCGCTCGCTGCTCGACCTGGCCGCGAGTTCCGCCCCGGAGCCCGCGCTCGCGCTCGACCCGGCCGCCGACCTGGCCGTGCTGCCCTACTCCAGCGGCACCACCGGCCTGCCCAAGGGCGTGATGCTCACCCACCGCTCGGTGTCCACCAACCTCGCCCAGGTCGACGCCCTGCTCGGCCCCCGCCCCGGCGAACGCATCCTGGCCGTGCTGCCGTTCTTCCACATCTACGGCCTCACCGCCCTGCTCAACCGCCCGCTGCGGGCCCGCTCCACCGTGGTGGTGCTGCCCCGGTTCGACCTGGAGCAGTTCCTGACGGCCATTCAGGAGCACCGGATCGAGGCGGTCTACGTGGCCCCGCCGATCGTGCTGGCGCTGGCCAAGCACCCGGTGGTGGACCGCTACGACCTGTCCTCGGTCCGCCACGTGCTGAGCGCCGCCGCCCCGCTGGACGCCGAACTCGCCGCCGCCTGCGCCCGCCGCCTCGGCCTGCCGCACCTGCTGCAGGGCTACGGCATGACCGAGCTGTCCCCGGTCACCCACGTCGTCCCGCCGAACGACCCGAACCCGCCGGTCGGCACCGTCGGCCGGCTGGTCCCCGGCACCGAACTGCGGGTGGTCGCGCTGGACGACCCGGGGCGCGACCTCGGCCCGGGCGAGGACGGCGAACTGCTGTTCCGCGGCCCGCAGGTGATGAAGGGCTACTTCGGCCGGGACTCCGAGACCGCCGCGATCATCGACCCGGACGGCTGGCTGCACACCGGCGACGTCGGCCACGTCGACGCCGAGGGCTACCTGTACGTGGTCGACCGGGTCAAGGAACTGATCAAGTACAAGGGCTACCAGGTCGCCCCCGCCGAACTGGAGGCCCTGCTGCTCACCCACCCGAGCATCGCCGACGCCGCCGTCATCGGCGTCACCGACCGGGACGGCACCGAGCGCCCCAAGGCGTTCGTGGTGCCCGCGTTCGGCTGCGAGCTCGCCGAGCAGGAGGTGATCGAGTACGTGGCCAGGCGGGTCGCCCCGTACAAGAAGGTGCGCGAGGTGGAGTTCCTGGAGGCGGTGCCGAAGTCCGCCAGCGGCAAGATCCTCCGCCGCGAACTGCGGGACCGCGCGACGGGGCGGTAACCGCCGGGCGGGCCGTGCATAGGATCGGAACCCGGGCCCGGACACACCGGCCCGGCAGTCGAGCAGGAGCCGCCGATGACGACCAGCACGGCCCGCACCCCCGGCGCCCCCGCCGCCCGCACCCCCCAGCAGGACCGCAGCCGCGCCACCCGGCGGCGGCTGCTGGAGGCGGCGGTGGAGTGCCTGGCCGAGGTCGGCTGGAACGGCTCCACGGTGCTGGTGGTCGCCGAGCGGGCCGGCGTCACCCGCGGCGCCGCCCAGCACCACTTCCGCACCCGCGAGGACCTGTTCACCGCCGCCGTCGAACACGTCGCCGCGGAACGGCTGGCCGTCGTCCTCGCCGACGTCGCCCAGCTGCCGCCGCCAGGCCCCGCCCGCACCCAGGCCGTGGTGGAGGCGATCGTCCGCCTCTACACCGGCCCGCTGTTCCGCGCCGCCCTGCACCTGTGGGTCGCCGCCGCCACCGAGGACCCGCTGCGCGAACGGATCGTCAGCCTGGAGAACCACGTCGGCCGGGAGGCGCACCGCGCCGCCGTCGAGTGCCTCGGCGCGGACGAGTCGGCGACCGGCGTCCGGGAGACCGTGCAGGCCACCCTCGACCTGGCCCGCGGCCTCGGCCTGGCCAACCTGCTCACCGACGACGGGCCGCGCCGGGCCGGCATCGTCCGCCAGTGGTCCCGCCTCCTGGACGCCGCGCTGACCAGCTGAAACCGCACCGGCACAGGTCGGCACCGGCAGATCGGCACCGCACCCTTGCCCGGAAAGCCCGGAATCCAGGAGACTCACCTTTTCGGTTCGACCGCCCGCACGACCACCAGTCGCCAGCGTGCGGCGGGCCGGGCAGTCTGGTGGAAGCCGGAACGACCGGTGGAACCGGGGAAGGTACCGGGCAGGTGGCCAACTGAGCACGCACGGGTTCGAACAGACGCCCGGCCGCGACGCGGCGGGCGCCGCTTCCGCGCGCCTGGCCGGACACCGCCTGGTCCCGCTCGCCACCGCCCTGGTCCAGGACGACGGCCGGATCCTGCACTGGAGCGAGGAGGCCGAGGCCCTCACCGGCTGGTCCGCCCAGGAGGCGATCGGCGCGTACCCCGCCCGGCTGCTGCTCCCCGAGGAGGCCCGCGAGGCCGGCGAGAAGCTGTTCCGCCAACTGGTGGCCGGCCGCGGCTGGTCCGGCACCCACCTGATCCGCCGCCGGGACGGCTCACCGATCGAGCTGGAGTTCCACACCTACCCGATCGCCGGACCCGACGGGCGCACCCTGCTGCTCGCCACCGCCTCCGACGTGCACACGCTGCGCGAGGTGGAGTCCGACCTGGCCGTGCTGGACGGCTTCTTCACCCAGTCCCCGATCGGCCTCGCCGTCTACGACACCGACCTGCGCTTCGTCCGGCTGAACGAGGCGCTCGCCCGGATCAACGGCCTCACCGTAGAACAGCACCTCGGCCGCCGGATCGCCACCGTCCTGCCGGGCATCAACGCCGCCGAGGTGGAGGCCGTGATGCGGCAGGTGCTGACCACCGGCAACCCGGTGATAGACGCCCGCTCGCACGGCCGGGTCCCCGGCGACCCGCGCCGCGACCGGGCCTGGTCGGCCTCGTACTTCCGGCTGGAGGACTCCACCGGCCGGGTGCTCGGCGTGTCCTCCTCCATCATCGACGTCACCGAACGGTTCCAGGCCGAGGCCAGGGCCGCCCGCGCCCAGGAGCGGCTCAGCCTGCTGGCCTCCGCCAGCGCCCGCATCGGCACCACCCTGGACCTGCGGCGCACCGCCGAGGAGCTGGTCGAGGCGGTCATCCCGCGGTTCGCCGACTTCGCCACCGTCGACCTGCTGGAGCCGGTGCTGCGCGGCGAGGAGCCCGCGCCGATCCAGCCCGAGAAGTCCATCCAGGTGCGCGCCGTCGCGGTCGGCGAGGCGTACGGCTCCGGCCTGACCGGCGCCGCCGACCAGATCGGCGGGACCACCGAGTACGGCCCGCACCGGGTCTACACCCAGTGCCTGCGCTCCGGCCGCCCGCTGCTCAAGCCGCACGTCGACGAGGAGGTGCTGCGCGGGCTCGTCCCCGACCCCGACCGGGTCGGCCCCGGCATGGCCGCCGGCATCCACTCGTACCTGCTGGTGCCGGTGATCGCCCGCGGCATGGTGCTCGGCGGCGCCGAGTTCGTCCGCACCCGCAACCCCGAGCCGTTCGGCGCCGCGGACGTCTCGCTGGCCGAGGAACTCGTCGCCCGGGCCGCGCTCGCCATCGACAACGCCCGGCTCTACCGCCGCGAACGCGAGACCGCCCTCACCCTGCAGCGCAGCCTGCTGCCGCAGGAGATCCACCGCACCCTCGGCCTGGAGATCGCCCACCGCTACCTGCCGTCCAGCGTGGTCAGCGAGGTCGGCGGCGACTGGTTCGACGTGGTGCCGCTGTCCTGCGGGCGGGTCGCGCTGGTGGTCGGCGACGTGATGGGCCACGGCATCCGGGCCGCCGCCACGATGGGCCAACTGCGCACCGTCGCGCGCACCCTGGCCACCCTCGACCTGCCGCCGGAGCAGGTCCTCGGGCGGCTCGACGAGACCGCCTCGGCGATCGGCGAGGGCCAGTTCGCCACCTGCGTCTGCGCCGTCTACGACCCCGTCGACCGCACCTTCGTGATCGCCTCCGCCGGCCACCTCCCGCCGATCCGGGTCGACCCCGACGGCACCCCGCACGTGGTCCACCTGCCGCCCGGCGTGCCGCTCGGCGTCGGCGGCGGCGGCGGCGCGTTCGAGTCCACCGAGTTCACGCTGCCCGCGGGCTCCACGTTCGCGCTCTACACCGACGGCCTGGTCGAGCGCCGCGGACGCGACCTCGACGAGGGCATCGACCTGCTGGCCCGCACCCTCTCCACCCCCGGCCGGACCCTGGAGGAGAGCTGCGACGCCGCGCTCTCCGCGCTGGTCACCGACGGCACCGAGGACGACATCGCGATGATCATGGCCCGGGTGCTGCCGGTGCCCTCGGACCGGATCGCCACCCTGCTGCTGCCCAGCGAAGGCCCGCTGCCCGCCCGCGCCCGCCGCTTCACCCGCACCACGCTGGAGAGCTGGGGCCTGTCGGCGCTCATCGACTACGCCGAACTCGTGGTCAGCGAACTCGTCACCAACGCCCTGCTGCACGCCGACGCCCCGCGCCGGCTGCGGCTGTTCCGCGACCGGACCCTCACCCTGGAGGTCGCCGACGCCGGCGGCCAACCGCCCCGGCTGCGCAGCTCCGCCGAGGAGGACGAGGGCGGGCGCGGCATCCACCTGGTCAGCGAGCTGGCCCACCGGTGGGGGAGCCGGCCGACCCGGCACGGCAAGGTGGTCTGGGCGGAGATCGAGCTGCCGTACCGGTCCGGCTGACACCCGCCTGGCGGCGACCGGTCGCCCGGGCTGCGGAGCTGACGGACAGTCGGAGAAACCCCTCGCTGAAAGGCTCCGACGTGCCCGTTCGCATCCTCGCCGCCGCCGGCCTGCTCGCCCTCGCCGCCGGGGCCGCCGCCCTCGCCCCGCAGTCCGGGCCCGCCGGCCTGCCGCTCGACCCGCCCGGCGCCTCGGCCGACAGTTCCACCAGTGCCGAGCCGAGCGCCGAGCCGAGCGCCGAGCCCAGCCCCGCACCGAGCGGGGCACCGAGCGCCTCGGCCGGCGCGGAGCCCAGCGGTTCGCCCGTCGCGAGCCCGTCGCCGTCCGGGTCCACGCCGACCGGGCCCACCGACCCGCCGACCGGCACGCCGCAGCCCACCGCCCCGCCCGCGGCGACCGCCATCGCGATCGGCGGCGTCGCCATCGACCCGAAGATCCCCGGCCGGGCCCGGGTCACCCTCGCCTACACCTGCGCCCCGACGGACGGGCCGCGCTCGCTGAACACCTCGGTCGAGCAGACCGACCCGGCGGACCCCGCCACCATCGCGTTCGGCTCCACCCGGACCTCGCCCACCCTGCTGGTCTGCGACAACACCGCGCAGAGCATCGGCGTGGTCGTCCAGTCCAAGACCAGCAACTGGCTGCCCGGCGTCGACGCCGTGCTGATCACCACCCTGACCGACCTCGGCGCCACCCCGCCCGCCGCCGCCGACGCCCGCAAGCTGGTCCTCGACCTGCCGCCCGCGGCCTGACGCCGCGTCAACGACCCGGCGCGCCGCCCGTCCGGGGGCGTCCGGGTCGCGGAGACTGGACGCCGGACGGAAGGAAGCCCGCGGATGACCCAGCCCACGACGGCCACCGCCACCACCCCGGAGGTGCGCCGCTGGCGGGCCCTCGCGGTATGCCTGGTCGCCGGGTTCATGACCCTGCTCGACGTGTCGATCGTCAACGTCGCCCTGCCGTCCGTGCGCAGCGGGCTGCACATGTCCGAGGCCGGCCTGCAGTGGGTGCTGTCCGGTTACTCGCTGGCCTTCGGACTGGTCCTGGTGCCCGCCGGCCGGCTCGGCGACGCGATCGGCCGCCGCCCGGTGTTCCTCACCGGCCTGGCCCTGTTCACCGCCACCAGCGCGCTCGCGGGCGCCGCCCAGAACGAGATCTGGCTGGTGGTCGCCCGGCTGCTGCAGGGCATGGCGGGCGGCCTGCTGGTGCCGCAGGTGTCCGGCTTCATCCAGCAGCTCTTCCGCGGCGGCGAGCGGGCCCGTGCGTTCGGCCTGCTCGGCACCACCATCGGCTTCTCCACCGCCGTCGGCCCGCTGCTCGGCGGGCTGCTGATCGCCGCGTTCGGCACCGCCGAGGGCTGGCGGTGGGTGTTCTACGTCAACCTGCCGATCGGCATCGCCGTCCTCCCGTTCGCCCGCCGCCTGCTGCCCGCACCCACCCCCGACACCTGCTCCCGCCGGGACTTCGACCCCGTGGGCGTGCTGCTGCTCGGCGCGGGCACCGTCCTGCTGCTGCTCCCGCTGGTGCAGGCGCAGTGGCACGACCCGCGCAAGTGGCTGCTGCTGGGCTGCTCCGCCGCGCTGCTGGCGGCGTTCGTCGAGTGGGAGCGCCGGTACGCGCGGCGGCACGAGCCGCTGGTGCACCCCGCGCTGTTCGGCACGGGCTCGTTCACCAGCGGCGCACTGGTCTCGCTGCTGTACTTCGCCGGGTTCACCGCGGTGTTCTTCGTCTTCACGCTGTACCTGCAGTCCGGTCGGCACTACACCGCGCTGCAGGCCGGTCTCGCCATCACCCCCTTCGCGCTGGCCTCCGCCGTCGCCTCCACCATCGGCGGGCGGATCGTGGTCCGTTTCGGGCGGCGGCTGATCGTGGTCGGCCTGGCCACCGTCGCGGTCGGCCTGGCGCTGGCCGCGCTCACCGTCCACCTTTTCAACGGGCCGTACGTCGGCTGGGCCACCGCGCTCCCGCTGCTGCTCGCGGGCCTGGGGAGCGGCCTGGTGGTCTCGCCGAACCAGGCGCTGACCCTCAGCGACGTGCCGGTCGCCCGGGCCGGGTCGGCCGGGGGAGTGCTGCAGACCGCGCAGCGGATCGGTTCCGCCGCGGGCATCGCCACCGTCGGCGCGACCTTCTTCGCCCACCTGCACACCCCGGCCGACTACCCGGCGGCCTTCCAGCTGAGCCTGGCCGTGGTGATCGGCTTCGTGCTGCTGGCCTTGGCCGCGGCGCTGCGGACCTGACCCCCCGTCACCCCGGCCCGCCGCCCAGCGCATCGTCCACCACCCGCGCCACCTCCTCCGCGGAGCCGGCCAGGACACCCGACAGCGAGACGTGCCCCTACCCGGACGCTGCCGTTGTCGAACCCCGCTGCCGCCGACCCTCCGCGACGAGGGCATCCGCACCGCGATCCGGGCCCGCCGCCAGCACCCCGGCCTGACGGCGCCGGTGCTTCCCCGGTACGTCCAGCGCAGCCACGCCGCCGAACTTCTCGCCGACGCGCCGTGCACCAGCGCATCGGCGACGCCGCCGTCGCGGCCCGGCTGGTGATCACCGAGAGCGCCGTGCACCAGCGCGTCGGCAACGTCCTCGCCGAGCTCGGCCGGTCACCCGCGGGCGACCGTCCCGCCGGGGCAGTGGCGGCTCACCCGGCTGAGCCGTCACTGCCCCGGCGGGCTGCGGTCAGCTCAGCCCGGCCACGCCGCGCACGCCCACCCGCAGCGCGGCCACCGGGTCGCCGACGGCGCCGGTGGCCCGCCAGCCGATGAACCCGTCGGGCCGGACCAGCACGGCGCCGCCGGGCCGCAGCCCGTACGAGGCGGGCCAGCCGACCGGGGCGACCGGCCCGGCCGGGCGGGCGCCCGACGGGGCGTCGGGCAGCGGCTCGGGCCGCAGGTCGCCGCCCTCGCCGACCAGGAAGCAGCGCACCGGCACGCCGGTCTCCGCGGCGACCTGCCGGGCCGCGTCCGGCCAGCGGGCGCCGTCGGCCGCCGGGGCGAGCAGCACCGGCGCGTCGGTGAACAGGTCGAGGGTGGAGCGCCGGGCGCCCTGGGCGTCCCGGACCCAGACGTGCGGCGCGCGGGTGCCGACCTCGCCCGTCGCGGCGAAGCGCTCCGGGATGACGCCCGCGGTGGCGTCCGCGCCGACCAGCGCGCCCTCGACGTAGCGGTAGCCGAGCGCCACCGCGAGGACGTTGGTGCGCGGCCCGCCGACCGGGGCCGCGTCGAAGCCGGGGTGCTGGTGCTCCACCGAGCGCGCCGCGGCCCGCGCGGCGGTCTGCACGGCGACCGGCCGGCGCTCCACGCCGTAGGAGTCGAGCAGCCGGGGGCCGCCCCACCCGCCGAGCACGGCGGCCAGCTTCCAGGCCAGGTTGTGCGCGTCCTGGATGCCGGTGTTGGAGCCGAACGCCCCGGTGGGCGGCATCTCGTGGGCGGAGTCGCCGCACAGGAACACCCGCCCGGCGGAGTAGCGGTCGGCGACCCGTTCGGCGGCGTGCCAGGGCGCGCGGCCGGTGATCTCCACCTCCAGGTCGGGCACGCCCGCCGCGGCCCGGATGTGGGCGATGCACCGGGCGTCCGTGAAGTCCTCGACGTCCTCGCCGCGTTCGGGGTGCCAGGGCAGGTGGAACACCCACTGCTCGCGGTTGTCGACGGGCAGCAGCGCGCCCGCGCCGGCCGGGTCGGTGAGGTAGCAGGCGATGAACAGGCGGTCGCCCACCACGTCGGCGAGCCGCTTGGCCCGGAAGGTGACGCTGACGTTGTGGAACAGGTCGCCGCGCCCGGACTGCCCGATGCCGAGCCGCTCCCGGACGGGGCTGCGCGGACCGTCCGCCGCGATCAGGTAGTCCGCGCGGACCTCGCGCTCCTCACCGGTGGCCCGGTCCCGCAGACGGGCCGTCACCCCGTCGGCGTCCTGCTCGAAGGTCAGCAGTTCGGTGTTGAAGCGGACGTCGCCGAGCTCGGCGGCGTGCCGCTGCAGCACCGGCTCCAGGTCGTTCTGGCTGCACAGGCACCACCCGGACGGGCTGAACCTGGCGAGGCCCCCGCCCGGGTCGATCTCCCGGAACAGCCACTCCTGCTCGCCGCCGGAGAGCGTCTCGGCCTGCAGGATGCCGTGGTTGTCGGCCAGCACCGAGGCGGCGTCGCGGATGTCCTGCTCGACGCCGGCGACCCGGAACAGCTCCATCGTCCGCAGGTTGTTCCCGCGCCCGCGCGGGTGCCGGGAGGTCTCCGCGTGCCGTTCCACCAGCAGGTGCGGTACGCCGAGCCGGCCGAGGAAAAGCGAGGCCGACAGTCCGACCAGCGAACCGCCGGTGATCAGGACCGGAACCCGGTCCGCCATCTGTGTGTTCATCAACTCTGCTCCATCCGTGCGGGGCGCTGGACGCGCCAGACGGGATATCCATCCCCCGTCGTCGACGTGCACTCAGGGTGCTTCGCCCGGATGGCCGCGAAGTCTCGCGCGGGCTGCCGAACCGACCTGACGATCGAGGGCGAACCAACTCCCGCCCCGCCGACCCTCCCGGCCACCTCGGCCCGCATCCGCTGTCGGCGAAGGGCCATCTGTGAACGAACGACAGGATCCGTTGCCATGACCCTGCTCTCCGAATCCGTGGAGAAGACCACCGGCCGGCCCACCCCGGGCCGGCTTCGCGTCGTCCTGATGCTGGACGTCCACGAGGGCGCCCAGGACCGTTTCCTGGACGCCTACGAACTGCTGCGCTACCAGGTCTCCGCCGTGCCCGGGCACGTCAGCGACCAGCTCTGCCAGTCCATCGACGACCCCAACCGCTGGCTGATCACCAGCGAGTGGGAGAGCGCCGAACCCTTCCTCGCCTGGGTCGACAGCCCCTCCCACCGCGAGATGGTCAAGCCCATGCACGGCTGCGTCCGCGACACCCGCTCGCTGCGCTACACCGTGCTGCGCGAGACCCACGGAGCCGTCGCCACCGACACCGACGCCGCCCCGCTGCGGCCCGGCGAGCACCACCCGGGCGTGCCCGGCGTGCCGCGCCCCGGCCCGGACGGGGTGGTCCGGCACGCGCTGAGCTTCACCGTGCGGCCCGGCGCCGAGGGCAAGGCCGCCGAACTGCTCTCCGCCTACCGCTCCCCGCAGGCCCGGGTCGACGACACCACCCGCCTGCTGCGCACCTCGCTGTTCATGCGCGGCAACCGCGTGGTGCGCTGCGTCGAGGTGGCCGGCGACCTGGTCGCGGCGCTGCGGCACGTCGCCCGGCAGCCCGAGGTGCGCGCCGTCGAGGAGGCGATCAACCCGTACCTGGAGGAGGACCGCGACCTCGACGACCCGCTGTCCGCCCGGGACTTCTTCCAGCGCGCCGCGCTGCCCGCGGTCCACCACCACGCCGCGCTGAAGACCGGCCGGACCCAGCGGCACGCCTACCTGTACCCGGTGCGCCCCGGCTGCGGGGCCGCGCTCGCCGAACTGCTGGCCAGCGAGGACGAGCACGCCGTCGCCGACCCCGGCGGGCCGCTGGTGCGGGCGACCGTCTACCGGCACGAGGACCTGGTGGTCCGGCTGGTCGACCTGCTCGCCGACCCCGCCGCCGACCCGGCCACCGCGCTGGGCGTGGCCGGCCTGCGCGCCGCCGCCGTCCTCGGCAAGCTCGCCGAGGTCCCCGCCGAGCACCCCGTGCCCAGCGCCGACGGCCTGCGCCACCTGCTGGCCGAGTGCGCGATGACCCCGGTCACCGACCGCACCTCCGCCGACGCCTGAGCGCCCGTCACCCCGAACCGTCCGCACCGCCCCGAGAGGAAGTCCCACCGTGACCACCGAGATGCCACGCGTCGTCCACGTCGACGACGCGCCCCCGAACCGCAAGCGCGGCGGCGACCTGCGGGCCATGCTCACCCCGACCGTCTGCGGCGCGACCAGCGGGTTCATGGGGGTGGCGATCGTCGAACCGGGCGACCGGATCGGCGAGCACTACCACCCGTACTCCGAGGAGTTCGTGTTCGTGATGTCCGGCGACCTGGAGGTCGACCTGGACGGCGTCACCCAGGTGCTGCGGCCCGACCAGGGGCTGATGATCCCGGTCGGGATGCGGCACCGGTTCCGCAACGTCGGCAGCACCGAGGCCCGGATGGTCTTCCACCTCGGCCCGCTCGCCCCGCGCCCCGAGCTCGGGCACGTCGACACCGAGGAGGAGCGCGCGACGGAAGCCGGCCCGCCGGAACCCGCTGGGGCGGCCTCGTGAGCCGCCGGGTCGCGGTGACCGGGATCGGCGTGGTCGCGCCCGGCGGCATCGGCGTCCCGCGGTTCTGGGAGCTGCTGACCGCCGGTCGCACCGCCACCCGCGGCATCACCCTGTTCGACCCGGAGGGCTTCCGGTCCCGGATCGCCGCCGAGTGCGACTTCGACCCGGCCGCGCACGGCCTGACGCCCGATCAGGTGGCCCGCAACGACCGGTACGTGCAGTTCGCGCTGGTCGCCGCCGCCGAGGCGGTCGCCGACGCCGGGCTCGACCCGGAGCGCGAGGACCCGTGGCGGATCGGCGTCTCGCTCGGCACCGCGGTCGGCGGCACCACCCGGCTGGAACACGACTACGTGCTGGTCAGCAACCGCGGCGAGCACTGGGGCGTCGACCACCGGGCCGCCCAGCCGCACCTGGAGCGGGCGTTCTCCCCGTCCACGCTGGCCTCCGCGGTCGCCGAGCGGTTCGGCGCCCACGGCCCGGTGCAGACCGTCTCCACGGGCTGCACCTCCGGCCTGGACGCCGTCGGCTACGCGGCGCTCGCCATCGAGGAGGGCCGCGCCGACGTGATCGTCGCCGGAGCCTGCGACTCGCCGATCTCCCCGATCACGGTCGCCTGCTTCGACGCCATCAAGGCCACCTCGGCCCGCAACGACGACCCCGAGCACGCCTCCCGCCCGTTCGACGCCGGCCGCGACGGCTTCGTGCTCGGCGAGGGCGGCGCGGTGCTGGTGCTGGAGGAGTGGGAGCACGCCCGGCGGCGCGGCGCCCGGATCTACGCCGAACTCGGCGGCTTCGCCACCTTCGGCAACGCGTACCACATGACCGGGCTCACCCAGGACGGCCTGGAGATGTCCGAGGCGATCGACCGGGCCCTCGCCCACGCCGAGGTCCCCGGCGAGGCGGTCGACTACGTCAACGCGCACGGCTCCGGCACCAAGCAGAACGACCGGCACGAGACCGCCGCGGTCAAACGCTCGCTCGGTGAGCACGCCCGGCGGACCCCGATGAGCTCCATCAAGTCGATGGTCGGGCACTCGCTCGGCGCGATCGGCGCCATCGAGCTGGTCGCCTGCACCCTCGCCCTGCACCACGGCGTGGTCCCGCCGACCGCCAACTACACCGAACGCGACCCCGAGTGCGACCTCGACTACGTCCCCCGCACCGCCCGCGAGGCCCGGCTGCGGCACGTGCTCTCGGTCGGCAGCGGCTTCGGCGGATTCCAGTCCGCGGTCGTGCTGAGCAAGGTGGAGGCGGCCGCATGAGCGAACGCTGCGCGGTGATCACCGGCGTCGGCGTGGTCGCCCCGAACGGGATCGGCGCGGACGACTACTGGAAGGCCCTGCGGGAAGGCCGCTCGACGCTCGGCCCGATCGACCGGGAGGGCTGCGAACACCTGCCGCTGAAGGTGGCCGGCCTGGTCCGCGGCTTCGACGCCGAGGACTACGTCGAACCGCGGTTCCTGGTGCAGACCGACCGGTTCACGCACTTCGCGATGGCCGCCGCCGAACTCGCCATGGCCGACGCTGACCTGGCGGACCACCCGGAGGACCCGTTCGGCGTCGCCGTGGTCACGGCGGCCGGCTCCGGCGGCGGCGAGTTCGGCCAGCGCGAACTGCAGCACCTGTGGGCCGAGGGGCCGCACCACGTCGGGCCGTACCAGTCGATCGCCTGGTTCTACGCCGCCTCCACCGGACAGATCTCCATCCGCGGCGGCTTCAAGGGCCCCTGCGGGGTGGTCGCCTCCGACGAGGCCGGCGGCCTGGACGCCCTCGCGCACGCCGCCCGGGCCGTCGCCCGCGGCACCGACGCCGTGCTGGCCGGCGCCGCCGAGGCGCCGATCGCCCCCTACTCGATGGTCTGCCAGCTCGGCTACCCCGGGCTGTCCACCACCGGGGACCCCGAACGCGCCTACCGCCCGTTCGGCTCGGACGCCGCCGGGTTCGTGCCCGCCGAGGGCGGGGCGATGTTCGTCGTCGAGGACGAGGCCGCGGCCCGCCGGCGCGGCGCCCGGGCCCGCGCCCGGATCGCCGGCCACACCGCGACCTTCACCGGCGCCGCCCAATGGGCCGACAGCCGGGCCGGCCTCGCCCACGCGATCCGCGGCGCCCTCGCCGAGGCGCACTGCCCGCCCGACGAGGTCGACGTGGTGTTCGCCGACGCTCTCGGCGTCCCCGAGGCCGACCGCGCCGAGGCCCTCGCCCTGGCCGACGCCCTCGGCGAACACGCCGAACGGGTCCCCGTCACCGCCCCCAAGGCCGGCCTCGGCCGGGCCCACTGCGGCGCGTCGGCGCTCGACGTCGCCGCCGCCGTGCTCGCCCTGGAGAACGGCCTGATCCCGCCCACCCCGCACACCGCGGACAGCCCGCACGGCCTCGACCTGGTCTTCGGGCACCCGCGCTCCGCCGAACTGCGCACCGCCCTGGTGCTCAGCCGCGGCCTGATGGGCTCCAACACCGCCCTGCTGCTGCGCCGGGCCTGACACACCGCCAAGGAGCAAGCCATGAACCCCGAGATCTCCTACGAGGAACTCGCCACCCTGATCAAGACCAGGGCCGGCGTGCAGGTCACCGTCGACGAACTCGCCGACCCCGGCTGCATGTTCCTGGACCTCGGCGTCGACTCGCTGGGCGTGCTGGGCGTCCTCTCCGACCTGGAGAACCGCTACGGCGTCGCCATCGACTCCTCCGACCTGCTCGGCCGCCCCGTCGCCGAGTTCCTGCAGACCGTCAACTCCTCCGTGAAGGCTGGTGCCTGAGATGCCCGGACACACCGACAACACGATCGTCATCGACGCCCCCGTCGACCTGGTCTGGGACATGACCAACGACCTGGAGAACTGGCCGCAGCTGTTCAGCGAGTACGCCTCCGTCGAGGTCCTCGACCGGCAGGGCGAACTGGTCCGGTTCCGGCTCACCATGCACCCCGACGAGAACGGCCAGGTGTGGAGCTGGGTCTCCGAGCGCGAGACCGACCGCGACAAGCTCGCCGTCCGGGCCCGCCGCGTCGAACCCGGCCCGTTCGAGTTCATGGAGATCCGCTGGGAGTACGAGGAGGTGCCGCAGGGCACCCGGATGCGCTGGATCCAGGACTTCGCGATGAAGCCCACCGCGCCCGTCGACGACCTCGGCATGACCGACCGGATCAACCAGAACTCCAAGGTCCAGATGGAACTCATCCGCGCCAAGGTCGAGCACCGCGCCGGAGCGGCCGGATGACCGGCATGCACCGCGCCCTGATCGTGGCCCGGATGAAACCCGGCACCGCCGACCACATCGCCGGCGTCTTCGCCGACTCCGACCGCGGCGAACTGCCCGGCCTGATCGGCGTCAGCAGCCGCAGCCTGTTCCAGTTCGGCGACGTCTACCTGCACCTCATCGAGTCCGAGCGCCCCGCCGGACCCGAGGTCGCCAAGTACGCCGCCCACCCCGAGTTCCGCGACATCAGCGAACGCCTGGCCGTCTACGTCGACGCCTACGACCCGGCGACCTGGCGCAGCCCCAAGGACGCCATGGCGCACGAGTTCTACCGCTGGGAACGCTGAACCGCCTCTTGAGACGCAGGGAAGGGAGAGCCGCCGTGGCCGAGCGGACCGAACCCGCGGACTGGGTGCGCTGCGCAGGCTGCGCCGCCCTGGTCTACGGCAGACGCTGGACGCGCGCCCTGCACGTGTGCCCCGACTGCGGGCACCACGGGCGGCTCTCCGCCGCGCAGCGGCTCGACCAACTGCTCGACCCGGGCACCGCGGAGGAGATCGACGCGGTGCCCGCCCTGCACGACCCGCTGGACTTCGTCGACAGCCGCCCGTACCAGGACCGGCTCGACCAGGCCCGCGCCGACACCGGCCTGAGCGACGCCGTGCTGTGCGCCGCCGGGACGGTCGAGGGCCAGCCGTGCGTGGTCGCCGTGATGGACTTCCGCTTCCTCGGCGGCAGCCTCGGCTGCGCCGTCGGCGCGCTCATCACCCACGCCGCCCGCACCAGCCTGGAGCGGCGCGTCCCGCTGGTCCTGGTCACCGCCAGCGGCGGCGCCCGGATGCAGGAGGGCGTGCTGTCGCTGATGCAGATGGCCAAGACCGCGCAGGCGATGGCCGAACTCGACGAGGCAGGCATCCTCACCGTCTCGGTGATCACCGACCCCACCTACGGCGGGGTCGCCGCCTCCTTCGCCACCCTCGCCGACGTCATCCTCGCCGAACCCGGCGCCCGGATGGGCTTCGCCGGGCCCCGCGTCATCGAACAGACCACCGGCGAGAAACTCCCCGAGGGCTTCCAGACCGCCGAGTTCCTGCTCGCCCACGGCATGGTCGACGACGTCGTCCCCCGGGTCGGCCTGCGGCCCGTGCTCGGCCGGCTGCTCGGCCTGCGCACCCCCGACGGCGAGCCGCTGCCGCCCGGCGACGGCGCCGCCATCCTGCGCGCCGCCGACGACCTGGTCGGCCGCGACCCCTGGCAGAACGTCAGGCTCGCCCGGCACCCCGAACGCCCCAGCACCCTCGACTACATCCGCCGCCTGGTCGACGACTTCCAGGAACTGCACGGCGACCGCCTCGCCGAGGACTGCCCCGCCATCGTGGCCGGCACCGGACGCCTGGCCGGCACCCCCGTGGTGCTGATCGGCCACCAGAAGGGCGGCGCCGACCTGGGCGAACGCCGCCGCCGCAACTTCGGCATGGCCCAGCCCTCCGGCTACCGCAAGGCCGCCCGGCTGATGCGGCTCGCCGCGAAGCTCGGGCTGCCCGTGGTCACCCTGATCGACACCCCCGGCGCCAACCCCGGCCCCTCCGCGGAGACCGGCGGACAGGCCGCCGCGATCGCCGAGAACCTCCGGCTGATGGCCCGGCTGCCCGTCCCCGTGGTCGCCGTGCTGATCGGCGAGGGCGGCAGCGGCGGCGCCCTCGCGCTGGCCGTCGCCGACCGGGTGCTGGTCTCCGCCAACGGCACCTACTCGGTGATCAGCCCCGAGGGCTGCGCCGCCATCCTGTGGAAGGACCCGCAGGCCGCGCCGACCGCCGCCGCCTCGTTGCGGCTGCACCCCGGCGACCTGCTCAGCCTCGGCGTCGTCGACGGCATCGTCCCCGAACCGCCCGACGGCGCCCACCAGGACCACGCCGCCGCCGCCGACCTGCTGGAGGCCGCCGTCACCGCGGCCCTGGCCGAACTGATCCCCTGGGACCCGGCCCGGCTGCTCGCCGACCGCCGCGCCCGCTTCCACCGCTTCGGCACCGACACCGGCCCGGCCGCGGCAGATTGGAGCCAGTCATGACCGTCGAGGTGAAACCCGAGGCCCCGCGCGGGCGGATCACCCTGATCGGCGACGGCAGCACCGGCGACCCCGTCGCCGACCTCACCGCGCTGTGCCGCAGCGTCGCCGAACTCGCCCGCACCACCACCCGGCCGCCCAGCCGGATCCGGCTGGAACACCTCGGCACCGCCGTCGAGGTCGAATGGGCGACCGCCGCCGCGCACCTGACCGCCGAGCAGCCCGCCGCCGAACCCGCCGGCGGCCTGATCGCCGCCGAGGACGGCGCCCACCACGTGGGCGCGCCGATGGTCGGCACCTTCTACCGCTCGCCCGAACCCGGCGCTCCGCCGTTCGTCGCCGTCGGCGACACCGTGACCCCCGGCCAGCCGATCGGCATCCTCGAAGTGATGAAGATGATGAGCCCCGTCGAGGCCGACGTCGCCGGGCGGGTGGTGGAGATCCTGGTCGACGACGGGGCCTCCGTGGAGTTCCAGCAGCCGCTGATCGCCGTCGAGCCGGTCTAGGGGCGCGGGATGTTCTCCACCGTGCTGATCGCCAACCGCGGCGAGATCGCCCTGCGGATCGCCCGCACCTGCCGGGAGCTGGGCATCCGCACCGTCGCCGTGCACTCCACCGCCGACCGCGACTCGGCGGTGGTCCGTTTCGCCGACCGGGCCGTCCACCTGGGACCGTCCGCCGCCAAGGCCAGCTACCTGCACATCCCGTCCATCATCGAGGCGGCCCGGCTCACCGGCGCCGAGGCCGTCCACCCCGGCTACGGCTTCCTCTCCGAGGACCCCGACTTCGCCGAGATCTGCGAGGCCAACGGCCTGACCTTCATCGGGCCGCCGCCGCACGTGATGGAACAGCTCGGGGACAAGGCCGTCGCCCGCCGCCTGATGGGCGAGGCCGGACTGCCCGTGCTGCCCGGCTCGGTCGGCGCCGTCCGCAGTCCCGCCGAGGCCCGCGAGACCGCCGCCGCCGTCGGCTACCCCGTCATCCTCAAGGCGGTGGCCGGCGGCGGCGGTCGCGGCATGGCCGTCGTCCGGGACCCCTCCGACATGGCCGGCGCCTACCAGGAGACCCGCGCGCACGCCCGCGCCGTGTTCGGCGACGAACGGCTCTACCTGGAACGCTACGTCGACGGCGCCCGGCACATCGAGGTGCAGGTGCTGTGCGACACCCACGGCAACGCCGTCCACCTCGCCGAACGCGACTGCTCCGTGCAGCGTCGGCACCAGAAGCTGATCGAGGAGTCCCCGGCGCCCAACCTGCCGGACCCGCTGCGCCGCGAGATCTGCGCCGCCGCCGTGCGCGGTGCGCTCGCCGTCGGCTACGTCGGCGCCGCCACCTTCGAGTTCGTGCTCGCCCCCGACGACTCGTTCTACCTGATGGAGGTCAACTGCCGCCTGCAGGTCGAACACCCCGTCACCGAGATGGTCACCGGCATCGACCTGGTCCGCGAGCAGCTCACCATCGCCGCCGGCGAGCGCCTGACGCTCCGCCAGGACGCCGTCCGCCCGCGCGGGGTCGCCGTCGAGGCCCGGGTCAACGCCGAGGACCCCGACCGGGGCTTCCTGCCCACCCCCGGGCTGCTCACCGAGTTCGTCCCGCCCGGCGGCCCGTTCGTGCGGGTCGACACCCACGCCTACCCGGGCTGGCTGATCGGCCCCGACTACGACTCGCTGCTGGCCAAGACCGTCGCCTGGGCGCCCGACCGGGAGCAGGCGATCGCCCGCCTGGACCGCGCGCTCGACGAGTTCCGGATCGACGGCCCGGGCGTCCGCACCACCACCGGCTACCTGCGCCGCGTCCTCGCCGACCCGCGCTTCCGGGCCGGCCGTCACACCACCGGCCTGGTGGCGGAGCTGGCCGCCACCGTCTGACCCCGGCCGACCGAAGCGGCGGGCCCCGAACGACCGAGTCGTTCGGGGCCCGCCGCTTCGGCCCGGGGCCTACTGCACGGTGCAGGAGAAGGCGTGCAGGTACGGGTTGACCGGGGCGACGCCGTCCAGCCGCAGGCCGGCCTCGGTGATCAGGCCGGTCAGGCTGCCGCGGGTGTGCTTGGCGCCGCCGACGTTGAGCAGCAGCAGCAGGTCCATCGCGGTGGTGAACCGCATCGAGGGGGAGTCGTCGACCAGGTTCTCCACGATCACCACCTTGGCGCCGGGGCGGGCCACGTCGCGCAGGTTGCGCAGGGTGCGGCGGGTGGACTCGTCGTCCCACTCCAGGATGTTCTTCACCAGGTACAGGTCGGCCTGCACCGGGATCGCCACCCGGCAGTCGCCCGGCACCAGGCTGGCCCGGTCCGCGAGCGCGCCGCCCGGCAGCAGCCGCGGATCGGCGTGCTCGACCACCTTCGGCAGGTCCAGCAGGGTGCCCCGCAGGTCGGGGTGCCGCTCCAGCAGCTCGGCCACCACCTGGCCCTGGCCGCCGCCGATGTCCGCGACCGAGCTGATGCCGGTCAGGTCGAGGAACCCGGCCAGGTCCTGCGCGGACTGGCGGCTGGACTGGGTCATCGCCCGGTTGAACAGCGCGGCGCTCTCCGGCGCGTCGTCGTGCAGGTACTGGAAGAACTCCTTGCCGAAGGTGTCGCTGAACACGCTGCGGCCGGTGCGCACCGCGTCGTCCAGCCGCGACCAGGACTGCCAGGTCCACGGCTCGGTGCACCACAGCGCGATGTCGCGCAGGCTGCCCGCCTCGTCGGCGCGCAGCAGCCGCGACAGCGGGGTGTGCCGGTAGCGGCCGTCGGCATCCTCGGCGAACACCTCGTAGCAGGCCAGCGCCCGCAGCAGGCGGCGCAGCGGGCCGGGTTCGACGCCCAGCCGCTCGGCGAGCTGCTCGGCGGTGGCGGGCTGCTCGTCGAGCGCGTCGGGCAGCCGCAGGCTGGCGGCGGCGCGGACCGCGCCCGCGCAGGCGGCGCCGAACACCAGCTCGCGCAGCAGCATCGCGGGCGGCACGGACAGCGGAGGTGCGGAGGTGGAGGTCGCGGAGGTCGCGGTGGTGGGGGCGGTCGGAGCGGAGGTCATGGTGCGGCGGCCTTTCGTCGGGGGGCCGTGGGGACGGAGCCTGAAGGGGCGTCAGCAGTGGCCGGAGGGTTCGGAGGTGCGGCAGGCGTTGTCGGTGAAGACGTTGCCGGTGCCCTTGGGGTCGCGGTCGGCGAGGTCGGCGGGCAGGTCGTCGCGCAGCGCGTTGCCGGTGACGGTGGCCCGGGCGTTCGGGGCGCCGACCACGCTCGGGTACAGCACGATGCCGCCCGACATGGGGGAGGCACCGGTGTGGTCGGAGATCTGGTTGCCGGTGACGGTGACGTCCTCGGTGCCGGTCAGCAGGATGCCGGTGCCCTGCACGAAGTCCAGGCGCGGATTGGGCGGGCAGTACCGGTTGTTGGCGCGCACGACGTTGTCCCGGACGGTCAGCGCACCCGCCCGCGGCACGCCGTCGTCGCCGACCACGAACACCCCGCCGCAGTTCCCGGACGCCAGGTTGGCCTGCACCGTCAGGTCGCGGACCCGGCGCAGCTGCAGGCCGATCCGGTTGCCGGTCAGCCGGTTCGCGGACACCTCGGTGCCCAGGGTGTCCAGCGCGCCGCCCTTGCGGTCGTACCAGTTGGCGACGAAGATCCCCGCCTGGCCGTTGTCGCGCGCCTCGTTGTCGGTCAGCACCGTCCGGGTCGACATCTCGACACTGATGCCCTGCAGCCCGTTCTCGCGGGCCACCACCTGGCGCACCGTCAGACCGTCGGTGACGGCCGCGGTGATCCCGTTGTGCGCGAAGCCCGCCACCGCGAGACCCTCCACCAGCACCCCGGACAGGCGGCGCACCGGCGCGCCCTGGGCGTCCGAACTGCCGGACACGCACAGCCCGTTGCCGGCCGCCGCGCACGCGCTCCGATCGGCCGGGTCGGGGACCAGCACGGTGCGGGCGCCCTGCCCGCGCAGCGTCACCCGGTCGGTGGTCAGGGTGACGCTGCCGGGGTAGCTGCCCGCGGCGAGCTCGACCACGTCGCCCGGGCGGGCCGCGTCCACCGCGGCCTGGACCGAGGAACCGGGTGCGACCCGGTGCACGCTCGGCCCGGTCGGTGCGGCCGCCGCGGGGGCGACGGCCAGCAGGGCGGGCACCGTGCAGGCGCAGGACAGCAGAACGGCGGCGAGGCGGGTACGCGGGCGCGCCGGGGCGAAGAGAGCAGTCATCGAAAGGAGCCGGCTTCCAGAAGTCGCGGTCGCGGACGGCGTCGGCGCGCCCGCCGCCTCGAAGCTATGGTCGCGGCCCGGCCGCGGCCAGCCGGGTTCGGACGCACGGGTTGCGGACACCCGCCGACCGGGTGGCAGCGCGACTCAGGGCGCACCCGACGGCCGGAAACAGGTGGCAGGTACCACCCGTACACCCGATCGGGGGGCTCACCGGCCGGGCACCGGGCCGCGACCGGCGGTCCGAACCACACTGGACCCATGGACATGCAGAGTGGACGTATCGCCGAGCAGACCGAAGCCGCGCCGACCGAACTGCGCCCCACCGGCGCCGGCCGGGCCCCCCACCTCCCCGCCGAGCCCTCCTCCGCCGACCACTACCGGACCGAGCGGGAGCGCAGCGAGGAGTACCGCCTCGACCAGGAACTCGAGGAACTCGCCGCACAGGAACCCGCGGTGGCCGCCGACAGCGTCGCGGTCGCCGCCGACGACCCCGCCTGGGACTACGAGGACGTCATCCTCCGCTCCGTCAACTGACCGCTCCGGCCGCCCCGGTACGCTGTGCGCTGACCGACGGGGCGGGGAGAGCGGTAGTGCTGGCGTACGCCGAACTGAGCGAGATCGAACAGCGGGTCTGGGACGGCTTCACGGCCGGCGACCCGGTGGACCTGCGGCCGGACGGCGCGCAGCTGGAGGACCCGCGGGACGGGGTGGCCTGGGGCGCCGAACGCACCGTCCGCGCCGAGGCGCTGCACGCGATGCTCACCGCGGGCGGCAGCGGCGCCCTGCGACTGACCGGCGCGCGGATCACCGGCCGCCTCGACCTCGCCGACACGGCCGTCCCGCACGCCGTCAACCTGCACGGCTGCCACTTCGACCGGCCGGTGGTGCTGCGCGGCGCCCAGCTGCGCTCGACCGGCCTGGTCGGCTGCTGGCTGCCCGGACTGGACGGCTGGCTGCTCCGGGTGGACGGCAACCTGTTCTTCGAGAACTCCGTCATCGACGGCCGGCTCACCCTCACCCGCGCCCACATCACCGGCGAGCTGCGCCTGTCGGGCGTGCAACTGACCGCCCGTGAACTGGTCGGCGTCGACCCCGAGGACCCGGCGGCGCAGCCGGCCGGCGACGTGTGGGCGCTGTGGGCCGGCGGCCTGGTCATGGAGGGCGGCCTGTTCGGCCGGCACGGCCTGCGGGTGCGCGGCGGCCTGCGCCTGGTCGGCGCCCAGCTCGGCGGCGGCCTGTTCCTGGAGGGCGCCGAACTGCACAACCCGTGCGGCGACGCGCTCAGCGGCGAGGACCTCAGCACCGGCACCATGGTGCTCGCCGACGGCTTCCGCGCCCACGGCCCGATCCGGCTGCCCGGCGCGACCGTCCGCAGCCGGCTCTCGCTGCACGACGCCACCCTGGACGGCGGCCGGCGTGGCGACCGCAGCGACCGCGGCGGGGCGGAGGTCGCACTGGACGCTCAGCGCCTGCGGGCCGGCGAACTGCGGCTCACCACCGCGACCACCCCCGTCGGCGCCGTCGACCTGCAGGAGGCGCAGGTCACCGTGCTGCACGACCACGCCCGCAGCTGGCCCGCCGACACCCGCCTCGACGGCTTCACCTACACCTCGATCCACCCCGAGAGCGACGCCAACAGCCTCGCCCACCGCCTCGCCTGGCTGGCCGCACTTCCCGGCTACGCCCCCCAGCCGTACGAGCAACTCGCCACCTGGTACCGGAAGATCGGCCACGACGACGACGCCCGCCGGGTCCTGCTCGCCCGGCAGCGCCGCCGCCGGCGCACCCTGGCGCTGCCCGGCCGGATCTGGGGGCGGCTGCTGGACGCCACCGTCGGCTACGGCTACCGCCCCTGGCAGGCCGGCGTCTGGCTGCTGGTGCTCACGGCCATCGGCACCACCCTGTTCGGCACCGGGCCGCGGCCCGTCCCGTCCGGGCAGGGCACGCCGTTCAACCCGCTGGTGTACACCCTCGACCTGCTGGTGCCGATCGGCGGCTTCGGACAGCGTTCCGGCTGGTACTGGACCGACTACCGGCAGGGCGTCGGCTACCTGCTGATCGCCGCCGGCTGGGTGCTCACCACCGCCGCCGTGGCCGGCGTCACCCGCGCGCTCAACCGGACCTGAGCGGGCGGGTGGGGGTCGGCGGCCGGGCTGACGGGACCTCAGCAGCGGTGCGTCAGTAGCGGTAGGCCTTCACCACGATCGGGATCACGTTCACGTCCTTGCCCTGCCGGGAGAAGGCCACCGGGTTGGCGGTCGCGCCCGGCGCCAGGTTCTCCACGCCGACCACCGTGGAGTCCACCGTCTTGCCCGCGTTGTCGGTGAAGTCGACCTGGACCGCGTAGTTCCGGGTCTCCGCGGTGCTGTTGGTGATGGTCACCACCGCCGCCGTCAGATCGCCCGACACCGAGTTCGGCACACCCGTCAGCGTCACGTCCGTGATCGCGTTGCCCGCGTCCGGCACGTTCTCCAGCACCTGCTTGGCCTTCTCCCGGCCAGCCGCCAGCTGGGCGTTCGCCGAAGCCTCGAACGCCGAGGCGCGGGCCTCCGCCGAGGCCGACGCCGCCGACACCGAGGCCAGCGCCGACTCGTGCGCCGACGCGAACGGGGAGGCCGGTTCGCCGGAGAAGTTCGTCACCTCCGGCGGTCCCACCGTGAACGTCGACATCGCCGCCTGCACCGGGTTCTCGCCCGAGGTGCCGCCGCACGCCGCCAGCGCCGCGAGGCCCGCCGCCGCGGCGCCCGCCGCCAGCGCCACCCGAGCGCCGCGCCCGCCCTTCGGGCCGGGCTGCGACGGGCGCTCCACCGGGCCCTGCCGCACCGGCCTCCGGTCCGAACCGTTCCGCTCCGCGTCTCGCATCGCGCTGCACCTTCCGCTCGCTCGGTCACTCGGTCGTTCGGTCGTGCGGAACCGGCAGACCGCCTCCGCGCCCACGCTCCCATCGTCCGAGCCCGCCCGGGCCCCTGGCCAGCGGCGTTGAGCCATTGGGGCGCTGCGCCATTGGAGCGAGCCCGACGGTCCGTCAGATCCGCGGCGGTGCACGCGAGATACGTATGCAGCCAGGTCGAGTGCGGGCGGACCCGTGCGAGGAGGTCGGAACAGTGGGGGAGCAGGTCGACACGGCAGGGGAGCAGGAGACCGCGCCGCGGATCGTACGGCGGTGGCCGAGTTGGAGCGCGCTGGTGGGCGCGGTGGTGTGCTACTGCCTGTCCTTCACCCCGTCGTTGTTGCCCCGGCCCTGGTACCTGCAGGCCGCCGCCGGGGCGATCACCGCCCTGTTCGGGTACGGGTTCGGGGCGTTCTTCGGCTTCGTCGCGCGGGAGTGCCGGCTGCTGCCCCCGGACCGGGTGCGGCGGGCCGGATGGTGGCTGCTCGCCGTCGCCGGGGGCGGCGCGGTGCTGACGGTCACCGCGTGGAGCGTGCGCTGGCAGGGCGACCTGCGGCGGGCCGTCGGCATGGACCCGCGGATCGGCTGGTGGCAGTGGGCCCTGGTGCTGCCGATCGCCCTGCTGCTCGGCGCCCTGCTGGTGCTGGCCGCCCGCGCCGTGCGGCTCGGCACCCGGTGGGTGCGCGGCATCCTCGGCCGCGCCGTGCCCGGCTGGGCCGCCGCTGCCGGAGCCGCCGCGCTCGCCACCGTGCTGGTGGTCGGCTTCGTCGAGGGCTTCCTGCTGCGCAGCCTGCTCGACCTCGCCGAACGCGGCGCCGCCCTGACGGACCGTTCGACCTCGCCCGGCATCGTCCGGCCGACCCGCAGCACGCTCTCCGGCAGCCCCGACTCGTACGAGAGCTGGGCCAGCCTCGGCGCCAAGGGCCGCGACTTCGTCGGCAGCGCCCCCACGGCCGCCGAGATCAGCGCCTTCACCGGCCACCCCGCACAGGACCCGGTGCGGGCCTACGTCGGACTGCGGTCGGGCGACGGCAGCGGCTTCGCCGAGGGCGCCCGGACCAGTGCCGGACTGAAGGAACGCGCGGGGCGGGCGGTCGCCGAACTGGAGCGGGCCGGCGGATTCGAACGCAAGGTCCTGGTGGTGCTGGGCACCACCGGAAGCGGCTGGGTCAACGAGCGGATCGCCCAACCCGTCGAGTACCTGTACGGCGGCGACAGCGCCGAGGTCGCCTACCAGTACTCGTACCTGCCGAGCTGGATCTCCTTCCTCACCGAGGGCGACGCCACCGACGCCGGGCGGGCGCTGTACGACGCGGTCCGCGCGCACTGGTCGCAGCTGCCCGCGGACCACCGCCCCCGCCTGCTGGTCGCCGGCGAGAGCCTCGGCTCCTACGCCACCGAACGCGCCTTCCCCGGCGGCGTCCCCCAACTGGCCGAGCAGACCGGCGGCGCGCTGCTGGTCGGACCCACCCCCGACAACCCGCTGCGCGCCGAGGTGACGGACCACCGGGAGCCCGGCAGCCCCGTCTGGCGGCCCCTCTACCAGGACGGGCAGACCGTGCGGTTCGCCCAGCGGCCCGGCGACTTCGCGGTCCCGGCCGCGGGGTGGGGCCGCCCCCGGGTGGTCTACCTGCAGAACGGCACCGATCCCGTGGTGTGGTGGGAGCCCACCCTGATCTGGCGCGAACCCGCCTGGCTGAACGGCGAACGCGCCTACGACGTCTCGCCGACCATGCGCTGGTACCCCCTGGTGACGTTCTGGCAGGTCACCTGCGACCTGGCCGCCTCCGAGGCGGTGCCCGAGGGGCACGGGCACCGCTACGGGCTGATGCCCGCCGAGGCGTGGGCCCGGATCGCCCCGCCCGACGGGTGGACCGCGCAGGACACCGACCGACTGGTGGCCTACCTGGCGGACCGCCTCGCCTGACGGGGCGTCACCGGGCGGCCCCGACTACCGGTGGGCGTGGGCCCGGGCGGGGCTGTCGGCGTCGGGGGCGGTGCTGGTGCCGTCGCTGGTGCTGGTGCTGCTGTCGGTGCAGGCGACGGCGGGAGTGGTGGTGGTGCTGGCGCTGGCGGCGTCGGGGGTGCTGCCGGCGGTGCGCCGCAGCAGGCGGTGGGCCAGGACTGCGGCCGCCAGCAGCAGAGCCGCCGACACGCCCGCGGCAACCGTGATGCCGTGCACGAACGCGGTGTTCGCACTGTTCAGCAACTGTTCCGCGAGGCCCTGCGGCAGGGTGGCCGCCGCCTCCTGGGCGCCGCCCAGCGACTGGCCCGCCTGTTCGGCCACCACCGGATCGGTGCCCACCGGGACGGCCAGCGAGCCCGCGTACAGGGCCGTCACGATCGAGCCGACCAGCGCGATGCCCAGCGCCGCACCCAACTCGTACGCCGTCTCCGAGACCGCCGAGGCGGCGCCCGTCTTGTCGGCCGGGGCGGCGCCCAGCACCAGGTCCGAGGCGAGGGTGTACACCACGCCCTCCGCGGTGCCCAGCGCCAGGAACGAGGAGCCGAGCAGCAGGTAGGTGCTGTCCACCCGGACGAAGCCCAGCACGCCGATGCCCGCGCCCATCACGAACAGACTGGCCGTCAGCACCCGGTGGGCTCCCGCCCGACGGACCAGGCGGGCCGTCAGCAGACCGCCCGCCACCGAGCCGACGAAGGCCGGCATCTCGGCGATGCCCGCGTCCAGCGGAGAGTAGCCGCGGACCAGCTGGAGGTACTGCGACATGAAGAAGATCACACCGGACAGGCCGATCAGGCTGATCAGCGAGGACAGCACCGCCGCCGTGAAGCGGGGGTTCCGGAACAGCCGGACCTCCAGCAGCGGCGTCTCCAGCCGCAGCTGACGCCGCACGAACAGCACCAGCGCCGCCGCACCCAGCACGAACACCACCGGAGTGGTCCACTGCTCCACGCCGTGCGCCGCGAACTCCTTGACGCCGAACACCACGCCGATCACACCCGCCATCGACAGCAGCACGCTCAGCATGTCCCAGCGGCCCGGCCGCGGGTCACGGGACTCCGGCAGCAGCCAGGCGCCGAGGACCAGCAGCAGCACCATCACCGGCAGGTTCAGCAGGAACACCGACCCCCACCAGAAGTGCTCCAGCAGCACACCGCCCACCAGCGGGCCGAGCGCCGCACCGGCGGCCGCGCCCGCACCCCAGATGCCGATCGCGGTGGCCCGCTCCCTGGTGTCCGGGAACAGCGTGCGGATCAGCGACAGCGTCGACGGCATGATCGTCGCGCCGGCCACGCCCAGCAGCGCGCGAGCCATGATCAGCCAGCCCGGAGTCGGCGCGTACGCCGCCAGTAGCGAGGCCGCGCCGAACGCCGCCGAGCCCGCCAGCAAAACCCGCTTGCGGCCCAGCCGGTCGCTGAGCGCACCCATCGACACCAACAGGCCGGCCAGTACGAAGGAGTAGACGTCGCCGATCCACAGCAGCTGGGTGCCGGACGGGCGGAGGGTCTCGGTGATCGAAGGGATCGCGAGGGAGAGCACCGTCGCGTCCACCGCCACCAGGGTGACGGCGAGCACGAGGACGCCGAGACCGGTCCAGCGGTGGCCGGACCGGACGACGAGGGTGGAACTCATGGTGTATCAGATCTCCGTAGATCTCCGTAGAGCGCCGCCGAGAAACAACTCGGCGAGCGAGAAAGCGCTTTCGCGCGGTGCGAGCCGGCCTTCCTGGACGGCCCAACCGATGCCGGCCACCAGGTCGAAGAACGCCTCGCTGAGCCAGCCGGCCGAGAGCTCGACGCGGAACACCCCTTCCTGTTGACCGCGCAGGAACAGTGCGCGGACCCGGGCGTCCTGGAGCTCCCAGAGGTCGTTGATCTCCTCGTCGTCGTACAGCTGGTTCTCGCCGGCGAGGAACGCGCAGAGCGCGGCATCCGGCACCACCGCATCCACCAGCCGGCGCAGCGCGGCCTCGGCGTTGCCCTCCTCCACCCGCGCGGTCTCGAGCGCGGCGGCGAACCGGCGCAGGCCGAGGGCGCCCACCTCGCGGATCAGGGCATCGCGCCCCGGGAAGATCCGGTGCAGGGTCGCACGGCTGATGCCGGCGGCGCGGGCGATCTCGTCGAGATGAGCGGTCGGGCGCCGGGAGAGGACGCCCACGGCCGCCTCGAGGACGGCGTCGCGGTCGGTTGCCATGAGAAGAGCATAGCGCAAGTGAGACATTGATGTCTCATTTTGGAGGCAGGGGTATCAGGGTGGGGGGTTGGGGGCGGGTATGACGAAGACCCCGGGCCGGTGGGGGCACGGGGTCTTCGGGGTGCTGGGGTCGCCGTGGGCGGCGGGGCGTCGGCTGCGGTCAGCTCTGGTTGTAGAAGCCGGTCTCGTCGAGCGGGCGGTCGATGACCATGACCTCGACGTCCGCCGGGGTGAGCAGGAACACCCGGCGGGCGATCCGCTCGATGCCGCCGCGGGTGCCGAAGATCAGACCGGAGGCGAAGTCGACCATGCGCTTGGCCTCGGCGTCGTCCATCTCGGTGAGGTCCATGACCACCGGGGTCGCGGCGCGGATGTGCTCGCCCACGGTGCGGGCCGCCTCGAAACCGGTCGGGCGCAGCGAGACGATCTTGGAGGGGCCGATCTGGACGCTCGGCAGCGTGTCCTCGCCCTCCCACGGTTCCTCGTACATCGCGGCCGGGTAGCTTCCGGAAGGCATCAGCCACCCGTTGTGGTGCTCGTCGCGAAGTGCTCCCATTAGCCGCGCCTCCCTGTCTCGTTCCGTACTCGTCCCCCGGGGGGACGACGTGTCGTTTTGACACGTCATCCACTTGTTGGAACTGTCCGAGTATCGCACTGATCACCGCAGATGTGCCCGCTTACGCCCACCGGACGGGTTGTGGCGTGGGGGAAAATCCGCGGTTTTCCGGACATCCGCTATGACGCACATGATCGGTGAACGGTTGCGCGCGACGACCCTATCGGCGGCGATCAGACCTTAGTTGACTGAGTGTCAACAATCATGTAACGGCTTCGGAGCGGGGTGGCGGGTCGGCGCCCGGGGGCGCGCTACTCGCCCGTGGCGCCGTCGATCCGTTCCCGCAGCAGGTCGGCGTGCCCGTTGTGCCGGGCGTACTCCTCGATCATGTGGACCAGGATCCAACGGAGCGTCACCTCGTTGTTCCGCCACTTGCCCTTGCCGACCGTGTCCAGCGACAGGCCCTGAACCGCGGTGCGCGCGAAAGCCACGTCCTCCTCCCAGGCCGCCGTGTCGGCCACCGGGTCGGCGTCGTCCACCAGGTCGAAGTCGCCGTCCGGATGCTTCTCCGACCAGTACCGACCGGCCGGACCGAGATCCTGCCCGGCCAGCACCCGGCGGAACCAGTGGCGCTCCACCTCCGCCATGTGGCGCACCAGGCCGAGCAGGGAGAGCGAGGACGGTGGACAGGAACGCTCGCGGAGCTGATCGGGCGTCAACCCCTCGACCTTGATGGCGAGGGTCGCGCGGTGGAAGTCGAGCCAGGCGCCGAGCATGGTCGCCTCGTCCGAGGCGAAGGGCGGGCTGGTGCGGGTGATGGTGGAGTCCTCGTTCGTCATGCGGACATGGTGGGGGACGGCGAGGCGGGTGGGCGAGCCGTTTTCGGGCCGGTCCTGCTGTGGTAGGAAGGGCCGACCGTCCAACCGTCCAACTGTCCAACCGCCCGAGCGGGTGCGGCGGGCCATGCGGGGGTGGCGGGTGTGGCGGGGAACGGGGACGGGCGGGGTGGGCGCGGGATGACGGGCACGGACGGCGCGGGGGGCCTGCGCAAGGTGATGACGGGGAGTCAGTTGGCGCTCCGGTTCCTGCTGGAGCTGGCCGCGCTGGTGGCACTGGCCGTCGGCGGGTACGGGGTGTGGCGAAGCGGCCCGACGGTGCTGCGCGGCCTGATCGCGGCGGCACTGGTCGCGGTCGCGATCGTGCTGTGGGGCCGGTACGCGGCGCCGCGACGGCCCGTGCGGGACTCGGCGGTGGCCTGGTACGGCGTGCAGGTGCTGATCTGGGGCGGGGCGGTCGCCCTGCTTGCGGCGGCCGGCCATGGCGCCTGGGCGACGGGGCTCGGTGTGTTGATGGTCCTCAACACCGTCGTGCTGCGGTCGCTCGGGGAGTGGTCGCCCGCGATCGAGCGGTAAGCGGTAAGTGGCGGTGGTGGGGAGCGTCGGGTCGTGTTGGGTGGCGGGGGCGGGGCGGGGGCGGGGCGGGGGCGGGGTCGGGGGCGTCGGGGAGCAGGGTCCGTTCGTCAGTTCGAGGGGCTGGGGCGGGCCCGCCAGAGCGACACCGCGCTGAACACGCACATGGCGGCGATCACCGAGGCGGAGACCAGGAACGCGGGCGAGGTGGGGGACCCGGCGCTGGCGCCCGCGATCACGTACGCGGCCGTGGTCGGCACCACGCCGAGCACCGTCCCCGCCAGGTAGGGCCAGAACCGGACACCCGAGAAGGCACACGCGAAGTTGCCCGCCTGGAACGGTGCCCCCGGAAACAGCCGGACCAGCAGCACGCTGCGGAAACCCTGCTCGGACAGCCTCCGGTCGATCTCCGTCAGCACCTTGCCGCGCACCAGCGGGCGCAGCGCCTCACGCCCCAGCGACCGGCCGAGGCCGAACGCGACCACCGCGCCGACCGCCGACCCCGCGACCGCCAGCGGCACCCCCCACAACGAACCGAACAGCAGGCCGATCCCCGCGTTGAGCGCCGGCCGGGGCAGGAACGCCACCGTTCCGAACGCGTACGCCGCCAGGGCGATCGGCATCCGCCACGGACCGGACGCGGCGGACAGCACGGCCGTCGGATCCCAGAGGAGGAGCGAGGCTGCGGCGGCGGCGAGCACCGCCACCAGGGCGCCGAGGCGCAGCAGTGCGCGGCGGTGGCCGGGCCCGGAGTGCTCGGCGGTGGAGGGGCGGGCGTCAGGGTGCGGGGCGTTCGGGTGCTGGTCGGCGGCGTGCGGGCCCGCGGGTTCGGTGGGACCGGTGGGCTCGGCGGGGCCAGGCGGGTCGGCGAGAAGGGGCGCTTCGGCGGGTTCGGGGGCTTCGGCGGGTTCGGCGGGGCCAGGCGGGTCGGCGAGAAGGTGCGCTTCGGCGGGTTCGGGGGCTTCGGCGGGTTCGGGGGCTTCGGTGGGGCCGGGGGATTCGGTGGGGCCGGGGGCTTCGGTGGGGCCCGGGAGGTTGGGGGCTTGGGTGCGGCCGGTGGGATCGGAGGGACCGGCGGTCGGGTGCGGGGCGGACACCCGGGGAGCTTAACCGGCGGTGGCTGTGGGGTCGGCGGCGGTGGGTGGCTCAGGGCGCGGAGGGGCGGAGGCGCTTGAGGAGGGCGATGTCGGCGGCGTGCCGGGCACCCTCGACGCGGGCCGGGTCGTGGCGGCCGTCCGGGGTCTCGATGATCAGCGGGACGCCTGCGGTGGCCGGGTGTGCGAGCAGGGCCTTGAACGCGGGTGTGCCGATGTGGCCTGCGCCGATGTTCTCGTGGCGGTCCTTGCGGGCTCCCGCGACGTCCTGCGAGTCGTTGGCGTGGATGAGCCGCAGCCGGTCCGGGCCGACCGCCGCGTGCAGGGCGTCGAACAGTTCTGCCACCCCGGCCGGTGCGGCCAGGTCGTGGCCGGCCGCGAAGGCGTGACAGGTGTCCAGGCAGACGCCTACCAGCGGGTGGCGGTCGAGCGCGTCCAGGTAGGCGGCGAGGTCTTCCATCCGGGCGCAGAGCGAGCTGCCCTGACCCGCCGTCGGTTCCAGGAGCAGCCACGGGGCGGCCGCGCCGTACCGGTCCAGGCCGTCGAGGATCGGCAGGACCTGCTCCCGCACCTGGGCCAGCGCGTCCGCCCGGGTGCCGCAGAGCGCGGACCCGGTGTGCACCACCGTGCCCAGTGCTCCGATCGCCGCCGAGCGGTGGAGTGAGTGCGACAGCGACTCCCCGGAGCGCTCCACCGTGGCGGCCGAGTCGGAGCCGAAGTTGATCAGGTAGGGCGCGTGCACGTACGCCGGGATGCCGCGCTCGACGCAGGCGGTCCGGAACGCCAGGTCGTGTGCCGGATTCCCGGCCGGAGTCGCCCACCCGCGCGGGTTGGCGACGAACACCTGCACCACCTCCGCGCCGACCTTGTCCGCGTAGGCCAGCCCCGTACCCGCGAGGCCCTTGCCGGCGACGGGGACGTGGGCGCCGATCGGGTTGCGCGGGGCGGAATCCATGCCCGGAAGCATCGCACGGCAGGATGGAACCGCAGTTCGGCGGGGTGGTGCACGGTCGCCGGCCACCTGGCCGCTGTGGGTCGCTCGGCGACGTATGCGGCCTCGTGGTCTCGTGGGATCGCGGTCTCGCGGTCTCGCGGTTTCCGGCTGGATGAGGTGGAGGACGGATGGGCGAGTCACTGGCACGGTCCCAGCGCGAGCACTGGGAACGGACGTACGCCGCCAACCCGGCATGTACGGTGAGCAGCCGTCCGAGGCCGCCGGGTACGCCGTGGGGGTCTTCCGGCCCGGCGGGAGAGTGTTGGAACTCGGCGCGGGTCACGGCCGCGACGCGCTCCACTTCGCCCGGTGCGGCTTCGACGTGACCGCCGCCGACTTCAGCCCCGTCGGCCTGGAGCAACTCTCGGCCCGGGCCTCCGCCGAGGGTCTGGCGGTGGCCACGCTGGTGCAGGACGTCCGCGAGCCGCTGCGCCTGCCGGACGGGTCGGTCGATTCGGTGTACGCGCACATGCTGTTCTGCATGGCGCTGTCGACGGCCGAGTTGGTGGCGTTGCTCGGTGAGGTCCGGCGGGTGCTGCGCCCCGACGGCGCCTTGGTGTACACCGTGCGGCACGTCGGTGACGCGCACTACGAGGCCGGGACCGGACACGGCGACAACATCTGGGAGCACGGCGGCTTCGCGGTGCACTTCTTCTCTCGCGAGCTGGTCGAGCGGCTCGCGGAAGGCTGGACCGAACCGCAGGTCCAGTCCTTCGAGGAGGGGGGACTGCCGCGTCGACTGTGGCGGGTGACCCAGCGCCGGGTTGATTGACGGATCGGACTGACGGATCGGATCGGATCTGAGTCGGGACCGGAGTGGGTGGGGCTTCACGGCGGGGGCTTGACCGGGTCGGCTGTCTCTCGGAACGCGCGCAGGGGCGCGGGAGGAGGTGTTCTCCCGCGCCCCTTGTGCGCGTCCGGACTCCGCGCTCGTGCCGCCGCGGCGGCATCGGTCAGTGTGTGGGTTCCAGGGAACCGGACGCGACCGGGACGTCCACCGTCTTGCGGTGGCGCATCGCCACGGCCGAGGGGATCAGTGCGGCCGTCAGCAGGGTGACCACGATGAAGGAGATCGTCAGCGAGCTCGCCTGGGCGATGCCGCCGACGACCGCCGGGGCGACCAGGCCCGAGGTGTAGGTGATGGTGGCCACGCCGGCGATCGACTGGCTCGGGTTGGTGCCCGCCCGGCCGGCGGCCGCGAAGGCGAGCGGCACCACCACGGCGATGCCGACGCCGATCAGGGCGAAGCCGGGGATGGCCACGTACGGGCTGCTGGCGAACACCACCAGCAGGCCGCCGGCCGTGGCGACCAGCCCGCTCAGTCGGACCGCGCGCACCGGACCGAGCCGGCGGACCACCGCGTCACCCGCCAGCCGGGCGGCGGCCATCGTGGCGGCGAAGGCGGTGAAGCATGCGGCGGCGGTGGAGGCGGAGGCTCCCGTGATGTCGCGCAGGTAGACGCCGCTCCAGTCCATCGAGGCGCCCTCGGCGAACACCGCGCAGAACCCGACCAGGCCGATCACCAGCGCTTCCTTGGGCGGCAGCGCGAACCGCGGCGGGGCCTCCTCGCCGGCGGTCGGCCGGACGTCCAGCACACCGCGGGTGACCACCTGGGCCAGCGCCACCAGTACGGCGGCGGTCACCGCGTACTGCACCCGGGCGTCCACCTGCTGATGGGCCGCCAGCACGCCGAACGCGGAGGCGACCAGACCACCGACGCTCCACATGCCGTGCAGGCCCGACATGATCGACCGGCCGAGTCGCTCCTCGACCTCGACGCCCTGGGCGTTCATCGCCACGTCCGACATACCGGCCGTCGCGCCGTAGAGGAACAGCGAGAGGCAGAGCGTCACCAGGTTCGGCGCGAGCGCCGGCAGTGCCAGCGACAGGCACCAGAGCGTCAGCAGGCCCTGGAGCGCCGCGCGGGCACCGAAGCGGTGCACGATCCGGCCGGCCAGCGGCATCGCCACGGAGGCGCCGACCGCCGGGAACACCAGCGCGACACCGAGCTGACCAGCACTCAGATCGAGATGGTCCTTGATCCACGGGATGCGCGTGACGAACGTGCCGGTGACGGCACCGTGGACGGCGAAGACCAGCGCCACGCTCACCCTTGCGCGCTGGACGTCCTTCAGAGTCTCGCCCATGCTGGGCTCCCCCTTGGGTCGGTCGGATGGCAATAAACTATCAGGGACCCTGCCTGATAGAAACCTCTGGAAGGATGCAGGCTCATGACGACCGCTCGTACCGCGACGCCGAGCACCGCCCGGGCCATCAACGACCGGCTTGCCCTCGACCTGCTGCTCGAACGGGGCCCGCTCACCGCATCCGACCTGCGCGCGCTGACCGGGCTCTCCCGACCCACCGTCGCCGACCTGCTCGAACGACTCCAGCGCGGCGGCCTGGTCGCTCACGCCGGAGAGAGCGCCGCGCTGCGCCGCGGCCCGAACGCGCGCCTGTACGGACTGGTCGCCGACCGGGCCCACCTCGCCGGCATCGACGTCCGCTCCACCGGCGTCAGCCTGGTGGTCGCCGACCTGACCGGCCGAACTCTCGGCACGGCCACCATCGCCGCCACCGACCCCGATGCCGCCGGTGTGGGCGGTGTGGGCGGTGTGGGCGGCGTGGGTGGTGCGGACGGTTCGACCGGTGCGGGTGGTGCGGGCGGGGTGGATGGTGCGGGCGGTGCGGGAGCGGGTTCGAGTGCGGGCTCGAGTGCGGGCTCGAGTGCGGGTTCGGGCGTGGCGGAGGGCGAGGGCGCTGCTGACGGTGTGTCGGACGGTGACCGGCTCGTCGAACGGACCGTCGAGGCGCTGCTCGCCACCGCTGCGGAGGTCGGGGCCCGCGAACTGCACACCGTCGCGGTCGGCGTGCCCGGGCTGGTCGACCCTGCGACCGGGGCGCTCAACAACTCCGGAAAGCTCCCCGAGTGGCATTCCAAGCTGCTCGCCGCCCTTCGCTCCCGCCCCGGGACCGAGGTGATCCTGGAGAACGAAGTCAACCTCGCGGGCATCGCCGAGCATCGGATCGGCGCGGCGCGCGGCCGACAGGACTTCGCCCTGATCTGGCTCGGGCACGGCACCGGTGCCTCCGTGGTGCTGGACGGCCGGCTGCGCCGCGGTGCCTCGGGCGGTACCGGCGAGATCGGCTTCCTGCCCGTGCCCGGCACCGTCGGCCTGCCCGGTGCCACCCAGTGCGACGGCGGCTTCCACTCCCTGGTGTCGAGCGTGGCCGTCTGCGCGCTCGCGGCGCGACACGGCCTGACGGCCGCCCCCGGTGGGCTGGCGCCCGCAGCCGCCGCCGTGGTGCGACTGGCGGTGGAGACCGGGGCGGAGGCCTTCCTGGAGGAGCTCGCCGCCCGCATCGCCGTCGGCGTTTCCGCGATCTGCGTCGTGCTGGATCCCGGGTGCGTGGTGCTGGGCGGTGAGACCGGCCAGGCCGGTGGCCCCGACCTCGCTGCGAGGGTGGAGCGCCACCTCGCCGGCCTGTCGCCGCTCGCCACGGAGGTGCGCGCGGGCACGGCGGGCGGCAGTGCCGTTCTGGCCGGGGCGGTGCTGACCGCGGGCGATGCGGCGCGACGCGAGGTGTTCGGCGGCGAGTGAGGCGGCCGGGTGGGGGCGCCGTTGAGCTGAGATGGGCTGGGGTGCGGTGAGCTGAGTAGCGTTGCGGTCTCTCGGCAGCGGCGGTGTGTGCTGCGACTGCGTGTGGTGGTGCGGTGCGTGGTGGTGTCCTGTGTGGCCCGCACCTGGCCGGGGTGCGGGGTGCGGAGTGCGGGGGTGTGCCAGTCCGGGCGGCGTCGGTGGGGTGTGCGTCGGGTGAGTGATCGGTACGGCAGGATGGCGGGGTCTGCCCGTCCTTTCTCGAGCTGCCCGGGAGCTGCACCGATGGCCACGTCCGACCGGCCTGTCCACCCGTACCGCATTGGCGAGGCGGCTTCGATGCTGGGCGTGAGCGCCGACACCATGCGGCGGTGGGTGGACGCCGGGCGACTGGAGGCGATGCGCGACGAGCACGGCCACCGGATCATCGCCGGCGCAGAACTCGCCTCGTTCGCACGTGAGTTGGCCCGGCCGGAGAACGGTGAGGTGGAGGGGCGATCGTCCGCCAGGAACCGGTTCCCCGGCATCGTGACCGCTGTGGTGCTGGGTGACGTGGCCGCGCAGGTGGAGATCCAGGCCGGTCCGTTCCGGGTGGTCTCGCTGATCAGCCGGGACTCGGCGGAGGAACTCGGCCTGGTCCCGGGCGCACCCGCCACCGCGGTGATCAAGTCGACCAATGTCGTGATCGAGCGGCGCTGACGGATCGTCCGGCGGCCACCGGACGACCAGCGGTGGGTGGGCGGCCGCCGGTCGACCATGCCGTGACTGGGCCGGTGGCTGGGGGCGAGGTCGGGCCGGCGGGGCAGGAATGGTGTCCGGTTTCGCGGGGAGGAGCGATACAAGCGCCGCAAGGAGGTCGAGCGCACCCTCAGCCGACTCAAGCGCTTCCGCGCCGTGGCTACGCGCCAGGACGAGTGCGCCCACGTCGTCCACGGCACTGTCACCGTGGCCTCCCGTTGCCTGTGGGTCAGCCCGTGATCGGGGCGGATAAAACGGTGGCTTACTGATTCGCTTCCCTGCCACGATCCGGTGGTGACCACGGTGTTCCTGATGGTCGGCCTGCCAGGGGCCGGAAAGACCACACGGGCTCGGCAGCTCGCCGCAGAGCAGGGCGCGCTGCGTCTGACGCCCGACGACTGGATGATTCCCCTGTTCGGCGAGGCGGCGGCGGACGGGAAGCGCGATGTGCTGGAGGGGCGCATGCTCTGGCTCGCCCTGGAGGCGGCCAGACTCGGCACCAAGTGGTTGTGGACTACGGCTGCTGGTCACGGGACGAACGGTCCGCGATCCGCTGGCTGGTGCAGGCCGAGGGGGCGTGCTTCCGCATGGTCTACCTGCCGGTGGACGAGGAGACCCAGCGCACCCGTATCGCCCACCGCTGGGCGACCGCCCCCGAGGAGACGTTGCCGATGTCCGAGGCCGACATCCTGCACGGGCGCGCGCACTTTGAGGAGCCCGACGCGGCGGAGCTGGAGGGCCGCAGGGGCGCCGGCCCGCCGCCCGGGTGGGTCGACTGGCTGGAGTGGGCCGCCGACCGGTGGCCGTCGTTCGCGTGACTGCTGCGGTCCACGACAACTCAGCCGTACCGGCCGTGCCCGGACCAGCCCGAGATGATGCGCCGGACAGACCCTAGCGGGCGGGATTCGGCGGCCCGGACGTGGCCCGGATTCCACGCCGCCTAGGATGCGAAGTTCTGCGGCCGACTGGTAGCGGGACGGCCCGGGCAGTGAGTTGACCGACCGTGCGAGAGGACGATTCCGTTGAAGAGCCGCGTGCGCGCCGTCGCCCACCGGGGTGACCCGTACCTGCACCGCGAGAACACCCTGCCGGCGGTCAGTGCGGCCCTTGCGGCCGGGGCCGACGCCGTGGAGGTCGACGTCCAACTCACCCGGGACGGCGTGCCCGTACTGCTCCACGACCGCACGCTGGAACGCCTCTGGAACGACCCGCGTCCGATCGACCGGGTGACGCTCGATCAACTCGAGGATGTCGCCACCGCTGGCCTGCGGATCCCCACGCTGGCCGAGACGCTCAAGACGCTGCAAGGTACCGAGGCCGGACAGCTGCTGATCGACTTGGACGAGGCGGGCCCGGCCGCGGCGGCCTGGCGAACCGCCAACGACCTTGGGATGGCAGATCGTGTCGCGTTCTGCGGGCCGGTAGCAGCCATGCTCGCGGTGCGAGAGCTCGCGCCCGAGACGCAGATCTCGCTGACCTGGAACAGGCTGCAGTTGCCGAAGCTGCGGCTGCTGGAGGAATTGCGGCCCTCCTACCTCAACCCGCCGTTCGGGCTGGTGGACGAACGGCTGGTGGCGACCGTGCACGATGCTGGCATGGGTCTGGCCACCTGGACCGTCGACCTCCGTCGGACCATGCGCAAGATGCTCGCACTCGGCGTCGACTCGCTGACCTCCAACCGGATCGGTCTGCTGCGGCGGACGATCGACCAGGCGATCGGCTGACTGACGGCAGGCGCCGGGGTGGTGGCCCGCTGGCCCGCCCGCGGAGCGGTGCGCTGTTTGCTGCAGCAGGAAACTGACGGTGGATCGAGTCATGGCGTCTCCGTTCGTCGAGTGCGGCTGCCGAGCGGCGGGCGGTGTGAGCGTGGAGTGGGCATCGGAGGCGGCACGCCACGCCGTCCGACGTCTCCGGCCACATGACCGTTATGTGCTGAAATAAGACGATCATGACGGTGCGGCGGCGCGGAGGTGGCGGTGACGGCAGGAGGCTCTCCTGAACCGCAGGACCCGTATCGCCGCGCCGGCGAATCCGCTTCTGGTGACTCGGGCCGGGACCCGAGCCCGAACCCGGACTCGGACTCGGGTCCGGGAATGGGATCGGGATCGGGATCGAGTGGCGCGGGGTCGGGTGAGGGGCAGTCGGCTTCGGCCGCCGCCGGTGCTAGGCCTGGCGGTGGGGGCGTAGGGGGGTCGGCGTCAACGGAAAGCTCCTTCATAGGTGCTGAGGGCGTGTCGAGTGCGGGGTCGGTAGTGGCCGCAGGAAGTGTCGCGGTGGACGAGCGCCGGCTTGCGCAGATGCTGCCGCCGTCGATCCGTTCGGCCGCCGCCTGGTCGGCTGCGGTGATCCTGTTCATCACTGTTGCGGCGTTCGCGGTATTCGTGGTGGTGGAACTCAGGGCGGCGACGATCCCGATGGTGATCGCGCTCCTGGCCACCGCCTTGCTGTACCCGGTCATGCCGTGGCTGGTGGGCCGGGGCGTCAGCCGCGGTGCGGCGGCCGGTCTGACCTGCACGATCCTGGTGTTGGCGGTCACCGGGGGCATCGCACTGCTGGTCAACTCGCTGGTGAGCAGCGCCCCGCAGATCGCTTCGGGTCTGCAGGAGGCCGGGGACCGGATCGCCTCGTGGCTCGGCCCGCTCGGCGACAAGATCCAGTACGCGCTGCAGCAGAGCTCGGGTTCCGGGAGCACATTGGTGGACTCGCTGGCCAACGGCGTACTGTCCGGGCTCGGCTTGGCCACGCAGCTGCTGACCGGTGGCGTGCTTGCCCTCGCCCTGGTCTTCTTCTTCCTGCGCGACGGCTACCGGTTCGGCGACGCCATTCACGAGATGATCCCGGGTCGGCATTCCGACACGGTGATCGCGTGCGGTCAGCAGGCCTTCACAGCTATGGCCGGCTTCATGCGCGGAACCACCCTGATCGCGCTGATCGATGCCACGTTCATCTCCATCGGACTGCTGGTCCTCGGTGTGCCGGGTGCGGCCGGTCTCGGCGCACTTGTCTTCATGGGTGCCTACATTCCCTTCGTCGGTGCCTTTCTCTCGGGAACGGTCGCCGTACTCGTGGCGCTGGCGAACGGGGGTCTCGGCACCGCGCTCTGGGCCCTGGGCGTGGTGCTGGCGGTTCAGGCGATCGAAGGCAACATCCTGCAGCCCGTCATTCAGAGCCGGACCGTCGAGCTCCATCCCGCCACGATCATGATCGCCGTGGTGGCCGGCGCCGGAATCGCCGGAATCATTGGCGCCTTGCTGGCCGTACCGGTCAGTGCCGCAGGTCTCGGCGTGGTGTCGGTTCTGCAAGGCAGGGTCGGGGAGCCCGGTGCACCCGGGAACCGCCGCAAGCGCAACCGTGCGGGAGCGTGACTGTGCTGGCGGCGCCCGGGCGGCCGAGCGGAGCCAAGAGGTAGTCGAGGATCCTGTGGGCCGGTCAGGCCGATGGTCTTGTCAGGAGTCAGGAGTCAGGAGGCAGGGGTCAGGGGGCGGCGAAGTAGGCGGTGAGCCAGCGGTCCAGTTCGGTGAACACCTGAGTGCGGGCCGACTCTGCTGACAGCACCAGGTCGTGGAGGCCGCCTTCGATGCGGACGGTGGTGACGTGCCGCCCGAGGCGCGGTGCGAGCGCCGTGATGTCATCGGCACGGAGCACCGCGTCGGTGCGCGTCAGTGCTTCGTCCCAGCGGTTGGTGACGGTGGAGGCGGTCGACGCCATGAACAGGATCGGGCAGTCGACGGCCAGTCCGCGGCGGACCGTGCGGTGCCCCCGCTGGATCGCCGCCAGCCAACCCGCGAAGAGCGGAAAGCCCTCGGCCGGCTTCAGGGCGAGGTCGAACTCCCAGCTGCCACGGTGGCTCCGGTGGAGACTGTGGACGTAGTGCGGATTCAACGGGGCCGGCAACTTGCGGGTGGGTGCTGCCCGCCCGAGCGCGTCGAGCGCCGGGGCACCCAGTGTCCGAACCGCCGGACCGGCCGGCATCGACAGGAACGGGCTGTTCAGGAACAGGCCGTCGACCACCGCCCGCTCGCCACGCCGGGCCGCCCACAGCGCCGCCACCAGGCCACCGGTGGAGTGTCCGTTCACCAGCAGTCGGGTGTGGCCGTCGACCTCCCGGATGATCCGGACGGCCTCGTCCAACTCCTCGTCGTAGGACGCGAGATCGGCCACGAAGTTGGGCGAGTGATGCGGCCGGAGCGATCGGCCGTACTTGCGGAGGTCGAGCGCGTAGAACGAGAAACCGGCGGCGGTGTAGTGGTCCGCGAGGTGGGTCTGGAAGAAGTAGTCGTTGTAGCCGTGCAAGTACAGCACCGCCTGGCGAGACCCCGTGACCAACCGACGAACCAGAGTCGCGGTGACCTCGCCCTCCTCGTCCGGGATCAGCGGGAGCTCCGTCGCCTCGTACGGGGCACCCAGGATGTCTTCACGGAACTCCACGCCAGCCACACCCATTTCCTGCTCCGCTGCGCCGCCAGGGACCACCCCGGGCGGGACCATGCCAGTGACCATACCGGTCAGTAGCCCCCTTCGTTTGGGAGGACCGCCCTGGTGGGGCCTAAGCTGCCCGCATGGTCGTCCCTTCGTCGTTCGTTCCTCGTCCCGTCGCTTTCCGGAGGCCGGGGCGATGACCGGAACGGCAGCAGGTGCGGAGGATCCCCGCCCGGTGCAGCGGGAGGTCGCGCTGGGCACGGCGAAGCTGATGCCCGACATCGACCACGAGGGCGGCTGGCTGCTCACCCTGGACGGCACGCCCCAGTCCTACGTCGATCTCCAGGACCCCACGCATCTCGAGTTCGAGTACGTGCAGCGGATCGCTCATCTGCTGGACGTGGTCGCGGACCCGGGGGAGCCGCTGGAGGTCCTGCACCTGGGCGGCGGTGCGCTGACTCTGCCGCGCTATCTGGCCCGGACACGGCCGGGCTCGCGGCAGCAGGTGGTCGAAGTCGACGGTCCGCTGGCCGAGTTCGTCGCCGAGAACCTGCCGTGGCCGTCCGGGATCGAGCTGACCGTAGGCGACGCCAGGGCTGTGCTGGAATCCGTCGCAGAGGCGAGCGTCGATGTCGTGGTGGCCGACGTCTTCCGGGGCTCGCGGACGCCGGCGCACCTCACCAGCGTCGAGTTCGTGCGGCTGGCTGCCGCCGCGCTGCGGCCCGGCGGGTACTACGCGGCGAACCTTGCGGACGGGCCGCCGCTCACCTTCGCCAAGGCCCAGACCGCGACACTCGCCGCAGTGTTCCCGCACGTCTGCTTGGTGGCCGAGCCTGCCGTGCTGCGTGGCCGCCGGTACGGGAACGTGCTGCTGATCGGCTCGGACCGGCCGCTCCCCGCCGAGGAGTTGACCCGGCTGCTCGCCGCGGACCCGTTCCCTGCCAGGCTGACGGAATCTCCGCAGCAGGCGGTAGAACCGGTCACCGATGCGACGGCCGAGGACTCGCCGCCGCCACCGGCCGGTGCGTTCTCGCTGAGTTGAACGGGACCGGGTGCGCGGTCGACCGGGGTACTCGAAGTCGTACTTGATGGTGGAGTCCTTTCCGGGTGAGGGGCCCGCTCAGTCGGCGGAGAGCACCAGACGGCGCGCGTGGTCGCGATAACCGACCAACTCGAAGGCGCCGACCATGGGGTGGTTGGAGGCGTCGGTGTCGCCGCGGATGACCGGCGAGTCCGTCTCGACGGCCAGGATCCTGGTCACCTCGGCGAGGATCTCGGCGGCGAAGCCGCGTCCGCGGAACTCGGGCAGTACGCCGAGGTGACCGACCGTCGGCACAGCGGAGTTGCGGGACGGAATACCGAAACCGACGACCTGGCCGGTGGTCGTTCGAGCTATTCGCCACCAGGCACGCTTGCCGAGCATCTCCTGCCGGTAGAAAGCGACCTCGCTCCGAGCCTGCGCGTCCGCGCCCACGAGCAGGGACTCACGGGCGCACCCGGACTCCAGACTGCCCGGTAGGACGCGGCGGACGAGGTCGACGAACATCTCGTCAGCAGGCTCCGGTGTGAAGCGCAGCCGCTCCGACAGGGCAGGGACACGCCGGTCCGTCGCCCACTCGAAGCGGAGCCGCTCGGTGGTGAGCCGAAGGCCGGCCACCGCTGCCGCGCTCCGGCGCCAGGCCACGGCGGCTGCCACGTCCGACCGATCGCGCCAGTCGGGTGGGAGGAACAGGTGGAACGGCGGCGCGACTGCCAGGCCACCCGCGGCGAAGACCTGGTGCGCGGCGGTGAGCAGGGCGGCGGCGATCGCGGTGCGAGGATCGGCGGAGTGCGACGCCGCCCACGGCGTACGGCGACGGGAATCGGAGAGCGACGCAACGGGTGAGGGTGCCGCGAAGAGGGCATCGAGACTGCTCGGGAACGTGTCCCAGGGCCGACCCCACCAGATGGCGAGCGCCATTGGTGCCCGGCCCGGGCCCGGCTCCGCTACCCAGATCCAGCCAGGTCGGTACTCGCCGGTGGCCAGGCGGGAGCGAACCAGATCCGCAGAGACTGCGGTCGAGGAATCCGGCCGGACGTGGGCCAGGACAGCGTCGAGTTCTTGCAGAACGATCGGACGGAAGATCACAGTGCCTCCGGGAACGGTGAGTTGGAGGCGCGGAACCCGATCGTGACGGTCCGGCGCGACTACGCGGGAACGGACCGCCCGGAATCGGCGGAGATCGGGGGCGCCGTGGAGCGGATGTCGATTATCGGGACCATCACGGGCCTCCTTCCGATTACGTCAATGCAGGGCAGTCGAGAGCGTAGAGCAAGCGCGTGGCGCCGGATCTGGAACTGATCCATCGTCAGTGATTCCAGAGGTTAGAACCGGCGGTGGATAGCTTGCAAATCATTTATTGAGGTCGATATTTGAGAAGCCTTCGGCACCACGCATCACCCGGATGTGGCGGGGAATCGTTTTTGCTCTCAAGGAGACGAGGGGGAGCGAAGCCGTCAGGTGCTCGGTCCTGGGCAGGGGGGCAGACCCCGATTGCGTCGTTCACTCGCTGGCTGATCTCGCGGAGCTGCTTGTGCTGCTCCTTGGTGAGCTGGTCCACCAGCAGCCGCCGCACCTCGGCGACGTGCCCCGGTGCCGTGGCCACCACTTTCTCCCAGCTTCCAGGCGCTTGGCGGTGTGGGAGAGCCGGGAGAGCGAACAGGCGGCGAATTCGGCGAGGTCACTGATCCGCAGTGTTCGTCCAGGAGTCATCGAGAGGCCGGCCAGCACCTGGTACCCGAAGTGCGACATGCCCGCGGCGGGCTGCAACTGGGCGTCCAGCGCGGCGGGGAGGCGTACGGGCATGCTTGCCCATGGACAGGCAGGTCTGCTGTTCCTCGTCCTGACAGCCAGCGGGGCTCGTCGGCGCTCAGGGAAGCCGCCCTGGTCCTGTTCTGTGTCGCCTTCCTCGCCTCTGGCCTGTCGAACGGCGTCCAGCCTCGCGAGAGGCTGGTTGCAGCCGGCACGGGGTGGGCGGCAGAGGTGTCCCCGAAGGCGCTGAAGGCGCTCGGCGCGCTCGGGTTGGTGCTGCGGGTCGCTGTGAACACCGCGCCCGGCCTGGTGGGTTGGGCTGCGGTGAGGCTGGCGGTGACGATGCTCGGTGCGGTTGTCGTACACGTCAGGACGGGGCGCTGAAGACCGCGGCTCCCAGCGTGGTGCTGCTGATTCTTGCCGCGGCGGTGGCGTGGGGACGGTTCGGCCCGTATCAGTTCTGAGCTGTGCGCTGGGCGGTGAAGCCCTGATCGGACGGCGGTCTGCCATGCGGACCGCCGTCCGGCGTTATTGGCGGCCTGGTGAACCAGGTGCGACTGCTGCCCGTCGCGGCAGGGCTGGGTTTCAGTGCGACGGACGGTCAGACTCGGCCCACCAATGCGAAACCGGCGCCGGTGACGGCGGAGCGGATCTCCTCGTCATTCAACGGCTCTGCGGACTCGACGGTGACCTGGCCCGAGCGGGCGTCGGCGCTGACGTCGGTGACGCCGGGCAGTGCGGTCAAGCCGGCCGTGACGGTCCGTTCGCAGTGGCCGCAGCTCATTCCCTCGACGGTGAAGACAGCGGTGGTGGACATTGAGGTACCTCCGTGGGCGGGTCGGGCCAGGGGTTGGCCGCTCGGGCGGCCGAGGGTCGCCGTAAAGCTCAACGCACCGGGTCGGGGCTGGGCTTCGGGACACGCCGACCTTTGCCCCCATCGAGTGGCGCTCCGGACGGCGTCGGATCACGGGCGCGCGGCAGCGGCACCGTAACTGAAGGCCGAAGAGGAGATATTCATATTAATCTGTCAGCCCTTATGGAGAATTTATTGTTGATTCTCGGGCGATCTGACTATGGTCGGGCTCACTGAATTCCTCGGCGGTGGTGGATGAGTGCTGATGGCGGATTGGAGCAGCCATGGTGGTGGAGGTTTTCGCCAGCCTCTGGCAGGTTCGGGCTTCGGCGAGGAGGTGTGTGAACGTATTCAGGTCGAACCGGGTCGGTGGATGTGGGCTGCATTCCCGCCGGAAGACCTCATGCCCCGAATCGACCGTCCCCCGTGCTCCACCGGTATGCGGTGGTCCCTGCACTCCAAGAGGCATAACCACGAGCCCGGCCATCTGCCCTGTCGGCACGCCTTCACGCCTGGGCACCGGAGCCTCGAAGCCGTCGAAAACGGATGGCCGACAGCCTCGCGCCCGGTCATCCTGACCCAATGGGAGACAGAGCCAATGTCATCGTGGTCCGTGAAAACGGCATACATGAGCTGTACCGGACCGGTTGGGCGGTCGGAATCGATCTCGACCTGCTGGAAGGGCCGACGCCGGTGCTTGCGATGCTTCCCGAACTCCGCCAAGACGGCTGGTGGTTGGACGACATCATGGCCCAGGGCGGGATACTGCTCGACCTCGGCCGGAAGGTTCTCCTGTTATTCGCCTGGGAAGGGCCCAGCACTGAGCTCCGTCACCGCGCGGCGATGTTCGGGCTGATCCGAGCTGCGTGGCCGGGCTGGGAGGTCCGCTGGCTGTATGACGGCCCGGCCGAACTGCGTGGGTATGTCGGGCTGGACCCGGAGTACGTCCGCTGCCGCGATTCGGACCTGTCTTTGGCCCCGTTCCTCGCCCCCGACGACGAGGACTTGGCCGGGCCCGACCCGGGCGGTGTGGTGATCACGGTCAGCACCGGCCGCTGCCACGTCGCCTCTGACGCCTTCGACCACCCTGTCCGCGAGGGCGCCGCCCTGCTCCACCGCCTGGCAGACGCTCCCAAGCACGGAGTGTGCCGCCTGCACGTCAACGCCGGCATCCACCTCGACCCGGAACGCCGCCGTCTGAGCTGGTGGTCCCTCTACTCCTCGCCACAGGCTCACCAGGTAGCAGAGTTGTGGCCGGGCTGGACGGTGGAGTTCTGGCAGGACGAGTGGGAACGGCACGTCAGAGCCAGCGACCGCTTCTCTCCTGCCGCGTTCGATGCCGGAGAGGAAGCCAGGGCCGCGGTACTCGCTGAGGCCAGGGAACGCCAGGCTGTCCGGGCCCGCAACCGCGCCCAGGTCATCCGTCTACGGACCGCACCGGGTCAGCCCTCGGCGGGATGACTGCGACCGGTCTGATCATGGACGACTGGCCGACAACCCGCATTCAAGCTCAGGAGCGTCGGGGCAGGTGGCGCAGACCAGGCTCCGGGATGCGAGAGCGAGTGGTGGATGGCGTAGGGCGGGACATCAGGGGCTGTGCTGGCGACTGGGCACGGTGGGGTGAGGATCGGTCGTGACAGCCGGGCGCGATCGGCGTGGGTCGGGGCGTGAGTCGAGGATGTGGGAGGTTGCGCAGGGTGACGCGGAATGGTGCGGGCCCGGGCTGACCAGGTCATGCGTGCAGGAGAGAGGGGAAGCGGATGGGGCAGGTACGAGTGGCGGCGGCTCAGTTCGAGTGTGCCGTAGGAGATGTGTCCGCCAATGTGCAGTGCATCGCCGAGCTGGCGGGTGAGGCGCGCGCGGCTGGTGCGGCGATGCTGGTCTGTCCGGAGCTGGCGCTGACGGGGTACGAGCCGGAGTTGATCGCGGGTGACCGGCAGTTGTGGACCGAACCGGACGACGTCCGCCTGGAACCGTTGCGCCGCGCGGGCATCGCAGTGGTGGTCAATGGCGCCCGGCGGGGCCCGGGCGGGCAGCCCCAGATCGACACGATCGTGTACGGGCCGGACGGGTCCGTGCTGACGACCTATGCGAAGGAGCACCTGTACGAGAACGAGCAGGAGCTGTTCGAGCCGGGTAGCGGTGGGGGGCGATTCTGGTTGGACGGGGTCGGCTACTCGTTGGGCACCTGCTACGACAACCACTTCGCCGAAGTGTCGGCCCGCAATGCTTCGCAGGGCTGCCAGGTGCACCTCGCGAGTTCGCTCTACGGAACCGGGAGCGGACGGGAGGAACGGCGGACCCTGTACCCGGGGATCGCCAAGGCCACCGGGATGTTCACGGTTCTCGCCAACCATGTCGGCCGCGCCGGCCCCTGGACGGGATGCGGAGGCAGTGCGGCCTGGGCACCGGACGGGTCCGTGCTGGCGGAGGCCGACGAGAGCGGGCCGCGGCTTCTGCTGGCCGACCTGGAGGTACCGATACGCGGATGAGCGGGGCCACGGGAGAGCGAGCGGGCTGATGACAGAGTCGGAAGGCCGAGGGGGCGGGACCGCCGACGTGCGGGCGGTCAGCGGTAGTCGTCGTCCGGCACCCGGTCGGCCAGGTCGTCGAGCACGGTGAAACGGACAGCTTCGCGCAGCGGCTCGTCCGGGCTGGCGTCGGCGAACTCGGCCTCGGCGTCCTCGTCCGGATAGACCAGGTGCACGGCGGCCTCCTCGGCGCTGGCGGCGCCGCTGTCGGGGCCGACGTCAGTGCCCTCGGTGTCGATGCCGTCCTCGACCAGGCGCCCAGCCCTGGGCGAGGGGCCGTCGGACCAGCGGTCGTCGACCTCATCAGGACTGACGTCGGGTTCCTCCTCCGCCAGCAGCTGGTCCAGGGACTCGCCGCGCTCGGCCTCCTCCGGGGTGGTGCCGTACGCAGTCGCGCCGCGATAGCCGTCCGGGGGGATGACTCCTGTGTCCAGCGGGTCGTCGTCCAGCTGGTCCGTGAGGAGGGAGTCGGCAGGTTCGAGAACGCCGTCGTCCTCGGCGGGTTCCGGGTCCTGGGCGTCCCAGTCGGTCATGACAGCACCTGTCCTCGTCGCTCGGGTGAGCTCACACGCAGTTTCTTCATGCTCGCCAGGGAGCCACCTGCACCGCAACACGGCGCGGCGGCGGCCGGTCACGGTACGGCCGTCGGCGGACACCGAGGGGCACGGCTCCGGGCAGCCGGGAGGCTGGCCGGCGGCGGCGAGCAGAAGCGTGGCAGGGCAGCTGGGGGCGACCGCCTCAGGGATGTGTCAAGCGAGGCCGCCGGGGGCGTAGCGAAGGCGTCAAAGGCAGCGAAGGCCGCTGGCGACCGCGGTGGAGTGAGAGGTGCAGGCGCGGAGCGAACGGACGGAGGAACCCGATGGTGACGGAGACGAAGGAACTGCTTCCCGGGCGCGGCACGGAAGGCAGGAGCCAGGTGCTGGCGGGGCCGTGGCCAGGGTCAGGGGCCGGGTCGGGGCAGTTGCGAGGACAGGTGGCGGAGTCCGGGGAGGCGCGCGCTGAGGACCCGTCGAGGCAGCAGGTCGCCGGGTGCCGGCACCGGATGGGGTACGTCGAGTAGGCAGGTGGCAGGAGGGCGGGCAGCGGGACCGTGGAGTGGGAAGGAGGTGGTGCAGCAGGTGCAAATGCGGTCGGCCGGCGTGGCGGCGGGCGGCGATCGGGGCGGTCGGCCGGCACGGCATGATGGGGCGCATGGACGGTACGTGCTCTCGCCGGTTGGTGCGGTCGGGTCGGGTGTACGGATGGGGTGCGCGGTGGTGACGAAGGGCGGCGGGCCGCCGGGGTTCGTGGGACGGCGGCGCGAGCTGGCGCGGTTGGTCGAGGCGCTGCGGGCCGCCCCGGCGGCCGTCCTGGTCGAGGGCGACGCGGGTAGCGGGAAGTCCTCCCTGGTGGCTCGGGCGCTCGCCGCGGCAGGCGTGGCGCCGGAGCGGGTGCTGACCGGCCGTTGCCACCCGATGGCCGAACCGACTCCGTACGGACCGGTGCTCGATGCACTGCGGGGCAGCGGGCCGCTGCTCGCGGTGGTGGACGAAGTGCCGCCGAGCGCGGGCGCGCTGCGGCCGTGGCTGCCGGACCTGGGCGACCGGCTACCGGCGGACGTCGGCGGCGGGGACGAGCAGTATCGGCTGGTCCAGGGCGTGCGGGCGCTGCTCGGTGCGGTCGGCGAGGTCGTCCTGCTGGTCGAGGACGCGCAGTGGGCCGATCGGGCGACCCGCGAGCTGTTGCTGCTGCTCGCCCGGGATCCGCACCCAGGACTGGCGCTGGTGGTGACGTACCGGGCGGAGGAGCTGCCCGACGGGGCTCCGGTGCTCGGGTCGGCCTACCGATGCCCGCCAGGGGTGGCCGGTGGGCTGCTGCAGGTCGAGCCGCTGGACGAGGCCGAGGTGCTGGAACTCGCCCGCGCCGTGCTCGGTCTCGGCATCGGCACTGGGGGCGGCACCGGTGCCGGCGCCGGTACGGGTACCGCACCCGCGCTGGCGGCGGTGCTGTACGCCCGCTCCGGTGGGCTTCCGGCGGCCGTCCTCGAAGACCTGGAGAGGCTGCGGGGTGGCGGCCCGCACGCCGACCCGGTCGCGGTACTGACCGCTGCCGAGCTGCCGCGCGGCCTCCGCGACACCGTCGCGGAGCGGCTGGCCGCGCTCGGTCCCTACGCCCGTGCGGTGGTGGAGACCGCCGCGGTCCTGGACGAACCCGCGACGGAGGAGCAGCTCGCCGAGGTCGCGGCGCTCTCCGCCGAACAGGTCGCCGCCGGCCTGGTGGAGGCCCTGCGCACGGCACTGCTGAATGAGCCCGAGCCGGCCAGGTACGCGTTCCGGTGGGCACCCGCCCGCGAGGTGGCGTACCGGCGGATACCGGGCCCCATCAGGTCGGCGTTGCACCGGCGGGCCATCGCGGCGCTGCGCACCGCAGACCCGCAGCCGCTCGCCAGGATCGCCGCCCATACCCGTGCCCTCGGCGACCGGGACGCCTGGCAGCAGGCCGCGGAGGCCGCGGCGCAGCAGGCGGTCGAGCAGGGCGACACCGCGGCGGCCGGTCCGCTGCTGCGCGAGCTGCTCGCGGACGCGGACCTGGCGCCCGAGCGCCGCGGGCGGGCCGCCCGTGCCCTGTCCGGGATCGCCGCGAACGCCGCCGACGACACGGCCAGCACGGAGGCGCTGGCCGGGATCATCGCCGACCCCAGGCTGCCGGTCGCCGACCGGGGCGAGATCAGGATGACGCTGGGCCTGCGGATGGCCGTCCAGGGTGGTGACCGGGCCGGGTTCGCGCAGATCGAGCAGGCCGCCGACGAGCTCGCCGAGCGTCCGGCCCGGGCGGCCCGCGCCCTGGTGGCGCTCGCCATGAACGAACGCGACGGCGGTGCGGCAGCCGGCTGGGAACGGATGGCGAGGGCCGCCGCCGCGCTGGAAGCCGAACCCGACGAGGAGGTCGCCGCCGCCTACCGGGCGACCAGGCTCACCTTCCAGGCCCGCGAGGGCGACCCCGAGCTCTGGCCCGAACTCGACCGACTGCCCCGCGACGCCCGCAGTCCCGAACTGGTCCGGCAGACCACTCGCGCCCTGTACAACGTCGGTGACATCGCGCTGGACACCGGCCACGACCAGCGGGCCGGGCGCCTGCTCGCCGAGAGCCGCGCGCTGGCCCGGCAGGCCGCGATCTCGTACCTGGAGGCGTACAGCCGGGTGGCGCTGCTGCGCCTCGACGGGCTGGCCGGCCGTTGGCAGGGGCTGGAGGAGCGGTTCGAAGCACTCGGCACCGAGTTCCCGGACGTGGCGATGGCCAGCGCCGAACGAGCCATGCTGCTCGGCCGGTTGGCCGCCGCGCGGGGTCGACTCGCGGTGGCGCGGGCCGAGTTCACCTCCGCCGCCCGGTACGGGGAGCGGGAGTCTCAGGTGACCGCGGCGATCCGGGCCGCCACCGGGCTGGCGGCGCTGGATCTGGTCGAGCGCGGCGGGCAGGCCGCCGCCGAGGTGCTGGCCCCGGCCGTCGCGATGCTCCGGCAGGCGGGGGCGTGGGCGCGGAGCGCCGAACTGCTGCCGGTCGCGGTGGAGACCGCGCGTGCGGTGGGCGACGAGGATGCGGCCCAGCACCTCATCGAGGAGGCCACCGAGGCCCTCGGCGGGGTGGACGCGCCGGCCGCGCAGGCCGGGCTGGAGGTGGCGCGCGGCGTCCTGCTGGAGACGGCGGACCGAAGCGGCGCGATCGAGTGCTACCGGCGGGCCCGCGACGCCTGGCGGGTGATCGGGCGCCCGTACGAGGTGGCGCGGGCCGAGGAGCGCCTCGCCCGGATCCTCGCCGACGGCGACCCGCAGACCGCGGCGGAGCGGCTGGCCGCCGCCGAGGCGGCGTACACCACGCTCGGGGCGGCGTCCGACGCGGCCCGCTGCCAGCACGTCCGGCGGGATCTCGGGCTGGGGCGGATGGCGTCGCCGGGGCGGCGCGGTTACGGCGAGGCGTTGTCGCCGCGCGAGCGGCAGGTGGCGGACCTGGTCGGGCAAGGGGCCAGCAACCAGGACATCGCGCAGGCGCTGTTCCTGTCGCCGCGGACGGTCGAGCACCACGTGGCGAGCGTGCTGCGCAAGCTCGGGGTCGGGCGGAAGGACGTGGCAGAGGCCCTGGCGGAGACGGAGAACTGACGCGGCGTCGGGAAGTCCGGCACACTGACGGGACGGGCAAGGTCACCGCGGCGGAGGGCCTCCGGGCGGCGGGTGGTGCACCGCGCGGACCAGGGGTGGGGTGGTTCCTGGTCCGAAGCGGGAGACAGGTGCCCGCGCAGCAGCGGGAGTCGGCGGCGGGTCCGGGGGGGGAGGGGGCGACGCGGTCGGCGGGCCGTCGTGCGACCGGTGGCTCCGGGGGGTGACGGTCGGTCAGGCCCGGTCTGGAGCAGGGGGCGGCCGGGTCAGCGGTGAAGCGTGGCGTGTGCGGCGGCCGTGTCGATGTGGGCGCCGCGGCGGTGGCGGAACGCCGGGTGGGCGAAGGCGGTGGTCGCGGCTTGGGCGAGGGCGGCGCTGTGACTGGTGGCGCGGACGGCGAAGGTCTGTTCGCCGCGGGCGCCGGCGGGGCCCGTCGTGGGCATGGTGACCAGCCAGAGCGGCAGGTCGGCGGAGGGCAGCGGGCCCGGGGCGGCCGCGGTGGCGGTGAGGGTCATGGGGCGTCAGGTCGGTTCAGGGGCGCGGTCGGTGGGGGAGACGGGCGAGCCGGGAGAGGGTGGCGCGGCGGGTCTGCCGTTCGACGGTGCCGCGGCGGTTCGGGGCGGCGGGCTCGACGGGGGCAGTGAAGTGCTCGGTGGCGTAGAGGCGGAAGCGTTCGCGGCGGGTCATCCGGTCCTCCGAGGCTGAGGGTTGGGGGCGGGAATGGGTACCAGCCAAGCAGTGGACCGGTGTGGTGATCAATGCGTAGCGGTACCCATCGAGGCGGGCGAAGGGTGGGTAGTGGCCGCGCGGGAGCGGGGGTACCCAGCGTTCGGGGCGGACGTTGGGTAGCGGATACGCATTGTTCGGCCGGTGCGCCTGGGGGTTTGCTGGGAGTGTTCCCGATGACGGCCGGAGCCGGACGCCGGCCGCCCCAGGAGGTTTCGATGACCCGCCGTGAACGCTTCCGCCTGTACGCAGCCGAGCACTTCACCGCCCCGGACGAGTCCGCCGTCGGACTCCCGCGCTGCCGGGGAACGGTGGAGCGGCAGACCAGCCGGTCCCGGCTGGCCTCGCTCGCGCGGATCGCCCCGCAGCACGCGGTGCCGCCGTTCGCGGCGGGGCGCGAGGTGCCGGTGTCCGGTCAGTGTCGGCCGCTCGGGCGCGCCGTGCTGATTCCGGCTCAGCGGACCTGCCAGGACGGCGCCGGTCGGACGGAAGGCCGGGACGGCTGAGGAGGCCGGCAGCTGAGAAGACCGGGACGGCTGAGAAGGCCGCGAACGCCGACCGGGCTTCGGCAGCGTCAACGGAGGGCGGGCGGGCGGCGCGGGCCGCCCGCCCGCAGGTCGGTCAGCGGATGAGGTGGGGGAGGAAGCGCGCGCCCTGGTGGGTGATGGGGCTGTCGTCGGTCTCGCGGATGCCGAGTCCGGCCGATTCGCCGTCGACCACCCAGGTGCCGAGGACGGGGCGGTTGCCGTCGAAGTCGGGCAGCGGGTGGTACTGCTGGTAGCAGTGGCCCTCGGCGCCGTACCGGTCGGGGTCGCCGGCCCAGTCGGCCAGGCGGGTCTGGCTGCCGTCGGCCTCCACGATGCGGATGCCGGCGCCCTCGCGGCCGAGCAGTGGCTTGGCGGCGTACCCGGGCCCGTCGGGGTCGGCGAGTTCACGCGGCCCGTCGAGGTAGGCGGGCAGCAGGTTGGGGTGGCCGGGGTTGAGCTCCCACAGGACGGCCAGCAGGGCCTTGTTGGAGAGCAGCATCTTCCACGCGGGTTCGATCCACATGGTGCTGCCGGTGCCGCCGCCGAGGTCGATGACGTCGAGCAGCTGGTCGGCGAACTCGTCGTCGGCGAGCCACTCCCACGGGTAGAGCTTGAAGGCGGAGCGGATGAAGCGGTGCTCCAGGTCGACGAAGCGGCCGGACAGGCCGTCCCAGCCGATGTCCTCCATCGCGATGCCGACGGTCTCCAGGCCCGCCTGCTCGGCGCACTCCTGAAGGTAGAGGGTGGTGAGCCAGTCCTCGCCCTCGGTGTCGCCGCGGGAGTGCGCGAAGTGCACGGGGCCGGGCGGCAGGAGCTGCCTCTGGCGTTGCCAGGAGGCGATGAGGCGCTCGTGCAGGGAGTTCCACTGGTCGGCGGCGGGGAAGCGCTCCTCCAACCAGAACCACTGCGGGCCGGCGGCCTCGATCAGCGAGGTGGGCGTGTCCGCGTTGTACTCGAACAGCTTGGCGGGGCCGGTGCCGTCGTACGCGAGGTCGAACCGGCCGTACACGCTGGGCTGTTCGTCGCGGCGGCGCCAGGATTCGGCGATCACGCCGGCGAGCCGCGGATCCGTGATGCCGAAGTCGGCGAAACGACCGGTGCGGACGATGTGGTCGGCGGCGGCCAGGGAGAGTTCGTGCAGCTCCTCGACCACCTCCTCCAGGGCCTCCACCTCGGGGAGCGAGAACTCGTAGTAGGCGCTCTCGTCCCAGTAGGGGTGCGGGCCGCCCTGGTTGCACGGGTCGGAGCACATCGCGTAGACGAGGCCCTGGGACTCGACGGTCGCCAGCCAGTCCGGCCTGGGGGCGATGGTGTGACGGCGCATCAGGGTCAGCCCCCGCCCGAGCCGCTGCTGCTGCCCTTGGGGCAGCCGAAGCCGCCGCGCTTGGTGGCGGCCTTGTCGAAGGTGCCGCCGCTGGCGGTGTCGGTGCCGTAGCCGCAGTAGTACCAGCGGCCCGCGCCCGCGCCGGTGGTGCCGGCCGAGCAGGAGTGCCGGTCGAGGACCTTCAGCGTGGTCGGGTCGACGCAGCGGCTGGGCGCGCTGCCCGAGGACGAGGAGCAGCCGGCGAGGGTCAGCGCGAGAGTGCCGACCATGCCGAGGGTGACGAAGCCCGAACGACGGCGGTCGCCCGGCGTCGACTGGTCCGGTCCGGCGGTGGCGGAAGGCGGCGGTGTCATGGCGGACCATGCTACGCGCGGCACCGGATGATACGGCAGGTGCCCCTGGAACCTGACGGGACGCCAGGGACATGGGATATCTTTTGCCGATCCTTGACCACGGCGCGGCCCGGACGGCCGCCCGATCCCCGGGGGAGCCCCGCAGATGCACGACATACTCCACGGCCTCGGCGCGGCCGCCGTCTACGGCCTGGCAGGCCTGCTGCTCCTGTTGCTCGGCTACGGGCTGATCGACCTGCTCACCCCGGGCAAGCTCGGCCGGCTGATCTGGGCCGAGGGCAACCGCAATGCCGCGGTGCTGCTCAGCTCGGCGCTGCTGGGCGTCGGCGGCATCGTGTACACCGCGATCCGCTACACCTACGACGACTTCGGCAAGGGCCTGGTGTCCACGCTGTGCTTCGGGGTGCTCGGCCTGCTGCTGATGGCCCTCGCGTTCTGGCTGCTCGACCTGCTCACCCCGGGGCGACTCGGCGCGATCCTGGTCTCCAACGAGCCGCACCCCGCGGTGTGGGTGTCAGCCAGCTGCAACCTGGCCGCGGCCGCGATCGTGGCCGCCTCCATCGCCTGAGGCGACGGATCGACCGGGCGCCGGACGGCGTCGGGCGGATCGGGGTTCACGGCGTTCCGGGGTTCACGGCGTTCCGGACGGGATGCCCAGCAGGGTGAGGAAAGCGGCGGTCGCGGGGGAGCGGCCGGTGCGCGGCCAGACGACCGTCTCGACCCGGGTCGGGGCGTCCTCGACCTCGACGGTGACCACGCCCGTCAACTGGGGGACGTACGCGGCGGGCAGCATCGCCACGGCCAGGCCCGGGCCGACCAGGCGGGGGATGTAGGCGGCGTCGTCGACCTCGAACGCGACGTCGCGGACCAGGCGGGCGGCGGCGAACGCCAGGTCGGTCTGGGCGCGCCCGGCAGTGCCGGCGGGCAGGTCGACGAAGGTTTCGGCGGACAGTTCGGCCAGTGACACCCGCTCGCGGGCGGCGAGGGGGTGGTCGGGGGCGACCACCGCGACCAGGCGGCCGCGGGAGAGTTCACGGGCCGTCACGCCCTGCGGGCGCAGGGCCGTCGGCAGCCCGAGGAAGGCGACGTCCAGCGCCCCCTGGCGGACGAGTTCGACCAGGTCGTTGCTGGCGCCGACACGCAGGCCGATCCGCACCCCGGAGTGGCGGCCGCGGAACTCGCGCAGGCCGGCCGGGATGTCCACGGCGGTGACGGTCGGGATCAGGCCGACGGCCAGGCGCCCGCGTACCTCGCCTACCGCCGCGGCGACCTCGGCGGCCGCCCGCTCGGCGGCCTCCAGGCACTGGCGGGCGGCGGGCAGGAAGGCCTCGCCGGCAGCGGTGAGCCGGACCCGGCGGCTGGTGCGCTCGAACAGGCGGGCGCCCAGCTCCTGTTCGAGCCGGGCGATCTGGTGACTGAGCGCCGACTGCACCACCAGACAGCGCTCCGCGGCGCGGGTGAAGTTGAGGGTCTCGGCGACCGCGAGGACGTAGCGCACCTGCTGGAGCTCCATGGGATCCATCGTGCATGGAGATCGATGTGCTGACAAACATGTGTTGGACTCATCAATGGCCCCGGAGCCAGACTTCCGGTCATGAGTGCGAACACCACCGCCACCCCGCTCACCACCCCGACTCCCCGGCCCCGCACCGGACTCGGCACCCTGCCGCGCACCGCGCTGACCGCGCTCGCCCCGGCCGTCTGGGGCACCACCTACGTGGTCACCACCGAACTGCTGCCGCCCGGGCATCCGATGTTCGCCGCCCTGCTCCGCGCGCTGCCCGCCGGGCTGATCGCCGTGGCGTTCACCCGCAAGCTCCCGCACGGCAGTTGGTGGGGCAAGGCGGCGGCGCTCGGCATCCTGAACATCGGCCTGTTCCTGCCGCTGCTGTTCACCGCCGCCGAACGGCTCCCCGGCGGCGTGGCCGGCACCCTGACCGCCGTCCAGCCGATGATCGTCGCCCTGCTCGCGGTGCTGGTGCTCCGTCAGCGGCTCTCCGGCCGACGACTGCTGTGGGGCCTGGTGGGCGTGGTCGGCGTCGGGCTGGTGGTGATCGGGCCGAGCGCCGCACTGGACGCGGTCGGGGTCGCCGCCGGACTCGGCGGCGCCGCCACCATGGCGCTGGGCGTCACCCTCACCAAGCGGTGGGGCCGCCCCGAGGGAGTCAGCCCGCTCGCGCTGACCGGCTGGCAGCTCACCGCCGGCGGGCTGTTCCTGCTCCCGCTGACCTTCCTGTTCGAGGGCGCGCCCCCGGCGATCGACGGACGGGCCGCGCTCGGCTACCTGTGGCTCGGCCTGGTCGGCGGCCTGCTCACCTACGCCCTCTGGTTCCAGGGCATCGCCACCCTGCCGGTCGGCAACGTCGCGGTGCTCGGGCTGCTCTCGCCGCTGGTGGCGGCGGCGCTCGGCGCACTGCTGCTCGGCCAGACCCTCGGCCCGGTGCAGCTGGTGGGCTTCGCCCTCGCGCTGGCCTCGATCGTCGCCGGGCAGCTACCGGAGCGCCGGGTCGCGGGCCGCCGGGGCTGATCCGAAGTCACATCCGGAGCGAGATCCGGGGTCAGATGCGGCGGATGGTGTTGATGGTCATGGCGTCCACCTTCATGGTCCGCACCACGTCGCCGGTCTGCGGGGCGTGCAGCACCAGGCCGTTGCCGATGTACATGGCGACGTGGTGCCGGTCGGAGTGGTAGACCACCAGGTCGCCGGGCTGGGCGTTGTGCCAGTCGGTGCCGACGTTGACGCCCGCGTTGCCCTGTTCCTGCGAGGTCCGCGGCAGCGACACCCCCGCCTTGGCGTAGGCGAAGACCATCAGGCCGGAGCAGTCGAACGTGCTCGGGCCGGTGGCACCCCACTTGTACGGCTTGCCCTGCTGTTCGAGTGCGGTCTCGACGGCGATCTTCGCTGCGCCGCTGGCCGGGGGCAGGCTGGCGGGATCGATCCGGGAGGCGCCGCGCGAGGCGGCCCCGTCGGAGCCCTGCATGATGGCGGCCCGGTCGGCGGCGCCCAGCTGGGCGAGCAGCCGGTTGGCCTCCTGCAGCTTGTTCTGCACCTCGTTCTTGGCGGCGTTCAGCGCCTGGGTCTGGCCGTCCAGCTCGGCCAGCACGTCCGCCGCTTCCTGCTTCTGCTGGTCCAGGCGGCGCTGCTGGTCCTTCAGCGACCTCAGCGTGTCGGCCTGGGTGCCGGCGGCCTGGTCGAAGGAGGACGCCTTCGCCAGGTACTGGTCCGGGTCGGAGGAGAGCATCAGCTGCATGGACGGGTCGACCCCGCCCTGCCGGTACTGGTCGCCCGCCACTGCCGCCAGCCCGCTGGCCAGCTCGGTCAACTGCTCCTGGCTGCGGGCCAGCTGGTCCTGCAACTGCCCCGCCTGCTTGCGCAGCTGGTCGGCGCGCTCCTTGGCGCCGTTGTAACGCTCGGCGGCCTGCTCCTGCTCCGCGGTGAGCTTGTCGACCTGGGCCTTCACCTCGTCCTTGGTCGGCTTGGCGGGCGCGGCGTACGCGCTCACCTGGGCCGTGAGGGCGACCGCGGTCACGGCGGCACCGGTGAGCACGGTGACCCGGGCGCGGCTCGGCTGCTTGGGACGGCGGTGGGAGGCCAAGGGAGGCTCCTTCTTCCTGTCGGACCCCACTCGTTCGAGCGATCGTCCGAATATAGGTTTGATGCCAGACCGTAATGAAGTCCCGGCCTCCCGTCCACTCCCGCCGGTCACCGAATTCGTTTGCGCTGGTAGGCGACTGACAGTCCGTCAGTCATGGGCGGCGGGCTTTCCGGGCGGCGGGGTGTGCTCCCGGTACCCCGACGGCGGGACGGTCCGACGGATCGGCGAGAATCGGACCGTGCTCGAACTGACCACGGAGGCCGACCTCCGCGCCGCGACCGACGACGACAGCCTGCTGAGCTGGGCCGCCCAGGGCTTCGCCGGAGAGACCCGCGCCTGGATGCGCGGACGGGCCGTCGCCGTGGCCGCGCCCGACCTGTCCGGACGCGACCGGGTCGCCGTTCGCGGGCCCGTGGACGAGCTCGCGCCACTGCTGCGCCAGGTGCTCGCCCTGGTCGGGCCGAGTTACCGGCCGCTCGGCGACGCCGAGCTGCTCGCCGCTCTCGTCGCCCGCGAGGACGGGCTCGAACTGCGCGGCCGGTTCGGGTGGATGCACCGCAGCGGGCCGCTCGCCGTGCCCACTTCCGACCGGACGCCCGCCGTAGCCCGGTGGCTCGCCGCGGACGAACTCGACGAGGCCGCCGACCTGATCGACCGGCACTTCCCCGACTCCCACGCCCACCCGCACCGGTCCGGCACCCGGGCCTGGGCCGGCGTGCGCGACAGCCGCGGAAGGCTGACGGCGCTGGCTGCCGACGCGTGGCCCGCACCCGGGGTCGGCCTGCTGGCCGGCGTCGTCACCGACCCCGAACACGGCCGCGGCCGCGGACACGGCGAGGCCGCCTGCCGGCTCGTCCTGACCAGGATCCTGCGGCGCTCGCCGAGGGCCGCGCTGATGGTGCACGCCTGGAACGAGCCCGCGATCCGCCTCTACCGGCGGCTCGGTCTGCAGTACCGGCTGTTGGACGCAGCGGCGCAGCGCGGAGCGGGGACCGCCTGACGGCGCGGAACAGGTTGCGGCCCTCGGGGGCTCGCGGGGCACTGAGTTGTCCAGCGCGACGTGCGGGGTACGGGGTACGGCGCGGTGCGGTGCGGGACCGGGGCGCCTGACGGGCGCGGGTGAGGGCGCTCGGCACGTGCGGCGGCGCGGAGGCTGATGGCCGGTGGGCTGTTGGACGTCGCGGGGCGGCCTCGGCGGGTGCGCGGCGGGACGGCTGACCAGGTGTCGGCGAGGCTCGCTAGCGTGTTCGCATGACCGATGCATGGCACGATCTACGCCTGTTGGCGCCCAGTGGCGACCCGTCCGCCGTGGCCGGACTGCTGCCGCCCGGGCGGCTGGTGAGTCCCGGCAATGAAGCGGAGGCCGCGCCCGTGCTCTGGATGAGCGAGGGCGAGGCCCCGGTCGGGCTGTGGGAGGAGCTTCACCGGGCCCACCCGGCCACCGGGTTGTGGCCGTTGTTGCTCGTACCGTTGCGGGCCGAGGCTCCGTTCCGGCCGTGGGAGACCGGCGAGCTCGACACCCGATCCGCCAGCGAGCCCGACTGGTACGACCCCGCCGCGCTGCTGCGCACCGGCTGGCAGTACTGCGTCGCCCTCGACCAGGACGGGGAGCCGCTGGACCCCGAGGAGCTGACCGAACTCGGCCGGAGCATCGTCCCGTTCACCGGCGGCTGGCCCGGTACCGCGCCCGCCGCCGCCTACTCCGGCGACCCCGACGAGGCTGCCCGGGCGCTCGCCAAGCACCTGGTGGCCCTCGGCGGGCCGCTGCGCCCGCGGATCGGCCTGGTCGCCGCGGGGAGCGGCGCCGAGGCGCTGACCGTGATGGGCTGGACCGGGCCCGTCAACCACGAGGACGACGTCGCCAAGGTCTCCGCGGTGCTGCTGGACTGGGAGCGTCGCTACGGGGCGCGCGTGGTCCAGGTCGGCTTCGCCGAGCTGGAGGTGAGCGTCGCGGCGCCGCCCGCCGACCTCGACAGCGCGCTGCACGTCGCCGCCGAGCACCTCGCCTTCTGCCCCGACAACATCTTCCAGGGCGCCGGAACCCTCGCTGAGTACGCCCCCGACCTGATCGGCTCCGGGCACTGGTACTTCTGGTGGGACTGACGGTCCGTCAACCTGGACCGCACCCGAACCACCCGTGCGGGCGGAGAACGGCCTGCCGATTCGCTCCGCCGGGTGGTTTGGATCGTTCGCAAGCCAGTTCGGGCCTCGGGCGCTCCTAGGGTGGGCCATGGCCGTGGAGGAACGAAGCCGCGGCCGTGGAGACCGGAGGACGTCCGAAGGGGGCAGACCATGGGGAACACCGCACTGCCGGGGGCGGGCTCGATGCTGCGCCGCACCCTGGGCGAGCAGCGCATCGTGCTGGTCGCCTGGCGGCTGCTCGTGCTGCAGAACGCCCATCCCGCGGTCGGGGCCGGCGTGGGCCAGCTCTCCACGTACCGCACGCACCCGTGGCGGCGGATCGAGCACACCATGGACAGCGGTCGACGTCTGTTCTTCTCCGACCGGGAGGCGCTGCACCGCGAGATCCGGCGATTGGAACGCAGCCACCGCAGGATCAACGGAGTGGACGGCGCCGGTCGCCCCTACACCGCACTCGACCCCGCCGTGCAGGTCTGGGTGCTGGTGACGCTGTACGAGGCGATGACGGCGCTGCACGCGCTCTCCGGCCGCCCGCTGAGTCCCGATCAACTGGACCGGCTGTACGGGGAGTTCCGGGAAGTCTGCGCGGCTTTCGAGCTGCCCGGCGAGCTGTTCCCGGCCACCGCCGCCGACGTGCCGGGCTACCTCCGCGACACCGTCCGCGACACCCTCGAACTGACCGAAGCCGCCCAGGACATGCTGTTCACCGTCCTCACCCGGGCGCCCGCGCCCCGCCGCCTCGGGCGGCTCCGCCCCGCCTGGCCCCTGCTGCGGAGACTCGTCGCCGGGTTTCTCACCGCCCTCACGCTCGCCGACCTGCCGCCCGAGTTCCGGGCCAAGTTCGGGCTGCCCCGCAGCCGGGCCGCCGCCGCGCTGTCCTGGACGGTCCACCGCGGGGCGCGGCTGCTGGTCGCCCAGCTGCCCGACCGGCTCCGGTACCGCACCCTGCCGAGCGGCGAGCGGGGCCGCGAGCGGACCGTCCGGCCGCCGACGCCCGCGGCGAAGCCGCCGCGCGTCCCGCGGCGGGACGACCGCCCCGCCCGGCTGGCAGCCTTCTACCGGCAGGTGATGGACCAGACCGGGGACGGCCGGCTGACCGCGGCCGACTTCGCGGCGATGGCGCACAACGTCTGCTGGCCGCTGGAGCTCGACCAGGCCGGCGAGGACGCCGTGCACGCGGCCTTCGACACCTGGTGGCACCACCTGCGGGCCGGCGCGGACGGCGACGGGGACGGCGCGATCAGCTGCGAGGAGTTCGTCGCCGCGATGCTCGCCGGCATCGACGGCGACCCGGACTACCTGCGCGACGGCCTGCACGTCGCCGTCCGCGCCATGTTCCGCGCCGCCGACCTCGACGGGAGCGGCGAGCTGGGCGCCGACGAGTACCGCACCCTGTTCGGCGGCTCCCGCGTTCACCCGGCCGAACTGGCGCACGGCTTCCAGCAGTTGGACACCGACGGCGACGGCCGGATCACCGAGGAGGAGTTCCTCCACGGTTTCACCGAGTTCTTCACCACCCGAGGGGGCAGCGCGGCCGGCACCCAGTTACTCGGCCGCCCCTGACGGCGCGGGGGCGGGAGCCGACTGGTCGAGGAGAGCGACGAGGGCGCGGACGGTTCCGGTGAAGCGTGCGGCCTCCTCGTAGAAGGGGACGACGAAGGCGTCATCGGAGGTGCCGGCGACGGTCTGGCCGGGCGGCGCGCCGAGCACGGTGAAGCGGCCGTTGGGTCCGCCGCCGACGACGTAGACGCCGGGTTCGGCCTCGCGCAGGAAGAGACGTCCTGCTGGTGCCTGCCTCGAACCCCCGTGACGACGGCCGGCCGGTTGCCGTGTCAGACCGGCTTTACGGCCACCTCGTCCAGGTGGTTGTCCGCCGCCATGACCTCGCCGTCGGCCTGTGCGCCCAGGGTGCGGCGCATTTCGCGGACCTCCGGGTCGGACACCGACACGGTGACGGTGTACGGCGCGGGCCCGGTGATCGTCTGGTGCTCGTCGGTCGGCGGCATGAGGTTCCGGGCCAGGGCCTGACCGTCCACGCCCGGGCAGAGCGCGGTCGGCGGCAGCACCACGTGGGCGCTCGACTCGGGTGCGGACACCAGCCAGCCGCGGCCGTCGGGGAGGCGCTCGGCACCCGTCACCTCGGCGGGCAGCCCGTACGCGGCGGCGACCACACCGTCAGGGCCCTCGATCTCGATGGCGACGCCCTCGCTGCCGAGCGGCGCGGCCAGTGCCAGCGGGGTGGAGCCGCCCGAGCTGAGCAGCAGGTCGAAGACGAGCTCACCGGGTTCGGCGCCGGGCTTCTGGTATCCGTAGGCCTGCAAGGCGATGGAGGGGCCCGAAGTTCCCTGGGCGGTGAGCGACTTGGGGGCGTCCGGGAAGCGGTGGTAGCCGTGCCCGCCGCACGCGCTGCCGACGAAGGTGCCGCCGCCTGCGAGCGCCCGGTCGGCGGTGGGCCGCGGACTGCCCGGCTGCGGGGGAGGGGAGGCGATCTGCGGGGTGTGGGCGCGGTTCGGCCCGAACAGCACGCCGCCGACCACCAGCAGCACGATCAGCAGGCCCAGCACCGCCGTCCAGCGCTCGCCGCGGCTGAGCGAGCCGAAACGGCCGAGTCGGGGGCGCAGCCGTCCGAGCCGGCCTTCCGGTCGCCGGGCCGGGCCGTCGGCGGACCAGCGGCGACCGCCCGGGTCGACCGGGGGCTCCCGCCGCCAGCGCTCTGCCAGCATCCGGGCCCGCGCGGACGGTTCGCTCAGGGTGGCGGAGCGGACGAACTGCTCGTCCAGGACCAGTCCTTCGAACGGGTCCGGGGGCTCGACGGCGTCGGCCTGGCGGTGGTCGGACATTGCGCCAGTATGCCTGTCACGGGTGTCCGTGCGGGGGCTATGTTCTGGATCACGGACGGCCACCGCCGGGAAGGTCCCGGGAGGTCCCGCCGGCCGGGGAGGGCACCTGCCATGCCGCAGATCCTGATCGACCACTCGCCGGGCCTGGACTTCGACGCCACCGCGTTCGCAAAGGAGGTGCACGCGCTGATCCCGGCGGTCATCGACACCACCGTCGGCGACTGCAAGACCCTGGTGCGACCGGCAGCCCAGCACCTGGTCGGTGACGGTTCGTCGGCGGAGGCGGAGGCGGTGGTGCTGGTGGAGATCAAGATCCTGGCCGGGCGCAGCGTCGAGGCCCGCGCCACGCTCTCCGCGCGGGTGACCGAATTGCTGCGCGCGCACGTGCGGGTGCCTGCCGCGTTCGGGGTGGAGATCACCGAACTCGACCGGGAGAGCTACGTCTTCGTCCACCACGGCGGCCAGTGACGCGGCGGCGCCCCGGAGGGCGCCGCCGGCCGGCGATCGGTGTCCCGGCCGGGGTCGTCCGGCCGGGAGAATCGTTTCGGCTCATGCCGATCTTTGAATGCCTGGCGAGATCACAGGCCGGGGGTGGATTCGTCGAACAGCACGCAGCGAGCCCGGTTGTCCAGGTTGAGGGCGCGCCCGGAGACGACCTGGCGGCCCTGGCCGTCTACGTCCCGCGCGGCGTGGTGGATGCCCTTCGCGCCGTTCAGGTCCGGGCGGCGTGCAGTGCGCTCCGGGCTGCCGCTGCCGGGGAGGAAGATCAGGTACTCCCAGTCCCGGGCCGGGTGGTGGACGGTGCCGCAACTGTTCGGCGACAGCCGGACGGTGGTGAAGTCGGTGTCGTTGGCCACCGCGGAGCGGCCGAACCCGACCGCGCCGGTCCTGGTCAGGTCCAGCCTCGGGGTGCTGCGGGTCTTCTCCTGCTGGAACACCCAGACCTGGCCGACGGCCGGCTCGTTGTAGTCCTCGTGCTCGTAGAGGCAGAACGCGTCCGCGGGGCAGGCCGCCACGCCGTGCCCGCGGGTGAGGTGGATGCCGGAGCGCTGAGCGGTCGTCGCGCTCGCCGGTGTGGTGGCCGCAGTCAGGAACAGCAGCCCGGCCGAGGCGCAAATGATCATCTTCTCCATGTCCCACCCAACGACACCCCGCCCGACCGGGTACGCGAGCGCCCGGATTTCGTGACGGTCCGTCACTCGGGCGGCGGCTTTGGCTACATCACGTAACGGCGCGGTGTTGAAGCATCACCTTCGACCCGCCGGTTTCAGCGGGCGGAACCGGGCGTGGACGATCAACGTCGTACCGCGGGGACACGGGAAGGCGAGCAGTGCGAGGGGATCCAGGGGTGACGCGTTGACCGGGACGACCGGGAGTCGGCCGGCCACGGCCACGGCCGCGACGGGGCCGGCCGGGCGGAGCGTGTGGCGCCAGCGCGACTTCCTGCTGCTGTGGGGCGGGCAGACCGTCAGCGAGATGGGCGCCGCGGTCACCCAGATCGCGCTGCCGCTGCTGGCCGTCGTCGCACTCGACGCCAGCACCCTGGAGGTCGGACTGCTGTCCGCCGCCACCACCCTGGCGTTCGCGGTGGTCACGCTGCCCGCCGGGGCGGTCGTCGACCGGCGACCGCGCCGCTCCATCATGATCGTGACCGACCTGCTGCGCCTGCTGCTGCTCGGCTCGATACCCGTGGCAGCTGCGCTCGACCTGCTGACGATGGGTCAGCTGTACGTCGTCGCGGTCGCGGCCGGCGTGTGCACGGTGGTCTTCGACGTCGCCTACCAGAGCTACCTTCCCTCGCTGGTCCGGGCCGAGGACCTGCTGGCCGCCAACGGCCGGCTCGGCACCACGCAGGGCTTCGCCAACCTCGCCGGGCCGAGCCTCGGCGGCGGACTGGTCGGCGTGCTCGGCGCGGCCTCCGCGATCACCGTGGACGCGCTGTCCTTCGGCGTCTCCGTGCTCTCCGTCCTCGGCATCCGCACCCGTGAACCGGCCCCTCCACCGCCGCCCGCCGACGAGCCGCTCCGGCGGCGGGTCACCGAGGGCCTGCGGTTCGTCCTCCGCCACCCGATCCTGCGCAAGGTGGTGGCCTGCACCGGCACCTCCAACCTGTTCTCCGGCATGGCCTCCGCGCTGTGGATGGTCTTCCTGGTCCGCGAACTGCACGTTCGCCCCGCGTTCACCGGCCTGGTCATGGCCGGCGGGGCGATCGGCGGAATCCTCGGCGGCGCGCTCGCCGGGCGGCTCGCCGGGAGGATCGGCTCCGCGCGGATCATCTGGCTGTCGATCCTGGTCCTCGGCGCCCCGCAGTGTGTCGCGGCCGCCGCCCGGCCCGGCTGGAGCGTGCTGCTCGTCCCGCTGGGCATGGCCGTCGGGTACTTCGCCGCGATGCTCTACAACGTCGCCCAGATCAGCTACCGGCAGTCGGTCACCCCGCCCGAACTGATGGGCCGGATGAACGCCGCCGTCCGCTGGATCGTCTGGGGCACCCTCCCGCTCGGCGGCCTCCTCGGCGGCACGCTCGGCACCCTGATCGGCGTCCGCCCCACCCTCTGGATCGCCCTCCTCGGAACCTCGGCCGCCGGCCTGTTCGTGCTGCTCTCCCCGCTGCGTCGAATGCGGGACGTCCCACCGGCGCCGACGCTCGCGCCGACCGTGGAGGCGTGAGCCGAAAGCGCAGCCGGGGCGGGCGGACGCGCGGCTGCGCACCGAGTAAGGGCTGGGCAAGGCCGAGACCGCCCAGGCGCTCGGCATCAGCCCCGCCACGCTCACCGCGTGGGAGCAGGGTCGCCGCGACCCGCAGGGCGAGGGCCGCGCCGCGTACGCCCGGCTGCCGGACGGCGTCGCCGCGCAACTCGCCGACGCGGCAGCGGAGACGGCGGCCGAGCGCGAGCCGGAGCGCGGGCCGGAGCCGGCGTCGGCGCCTGGACCCGAGTCGAAGCCGGAGCCGCGGGCCGCGTTCCTGGCCGGCCCGAAGGCTGCCGCCGAGCCCGCCGTTCGGCCCGCTGCCGAACCCGCCTCGCCGCAGCAGCCGGGTCGGCACTGTACGGGCCGGCCACCTGCCTCGACCCTGGCCACCCTGTACCGGTCCGGCCTGCGACGGATCACCGAGCTGGCCGCTATCGAGGGCGTCACCCAGCCCGCGATGACCGTCCTGGTCCGGGTGATGGAGGAGTCCGGTCTGGTCGAGCCAAGGGCGACGCGTCCGACCGGCGGGTCACGTTGGTGTCGCTGACCGAGGCCGGCGCGGCGTACGTCGGGGCCCGGCGGCAGGCGGGCGTGGACGCGTTCGCACGGCTGGTCGACGAGCTCGCCGACGACGAGGTCGAGGCCCAGGTGGCGGCGCTTCCGGCGCTGGCGCACCTGGCAGAGCTCGAGAGCCAGGACCGAGAAGGGCCGAAGCGGCCCGGCAGTGCGGCGAGCCGTTGGCTGCAGCGCCGTTGACGGCCCGTCAGGTCGGTGGTGGGCACCCGGGACCGGTCGTCGGGCTTGCCGAACGGGCGCTGCGCCCCGCGACGCCCGACCTGTGCGCTGGTCCGTCTCGCCGTCGGAGTGCTCGTCCGGACGGTGCTCGGGAACCGGATGGTGCGCGGGGTGGTGACCGGGCAGGTGGAAGCCGGGCCGTCGCCTTGCGTTCCGGTGCCGGAGGACCCCGGGGAGGGGTGATCCCGGCCCGGACCCCCGGCGGGATCCTCAGGGTTTGCTCAGACCTGTGTCGGCGGGGCGGCGGGGTCTGCCAGCATGGGCCCGCCTGTGAAGGGGCGCACTCTCGGGGGGAACCATGACGGGTATTGAGGATGCCGGGCCGGCGGTGCTCCAGCCGTGCCCGAGCTGCGGACTCGGCGACCAGGTGAGCGGCGTGCCGGCGGTCTACCACGCCGGGCGGGACAGCGTCCGGGTCACCCGCCCGGCGCGCCACGACGAGGGCGAGGAGACGGTGACCCGCTCGGTCACCACCTCGCTGTCGGGCGCGTTGGCGCCCGCGCCGACCCTGCTGCCGTTCACGGCGGCGGGCGACGTGGCCGGGGGAGTGCTGCTGGTGCTGGTGGCGATCGGCACGTTCATCGGCGGCGCCGCGGGCGGCCACTGGTTCAGCGAGGACAGCGAGCCGACCCGCCGGACGACCACCGGCGGCTGGTACTACACCCAGCAGGACGCCGCGCCCGCGCACCACTCCTCGCTGGCGTTCCTCGGCTGGATCTCCGCGCTGGCGCTGCTGTCGGCGATCACGCTGCTGGTCCGGGCCGGCCGGCGACAGGCCGCCCGGAAGCTGCTGCTGGCCGGTCGGGCGGAGGCGGAACGGCTCTGGTCGCAGGGCTGGTACTGCCGGCGGTGCGGGTCGGTGCACTTCCGGGCCCGGCCGGGCGAGAAGGCACGGGCGCTGACGCTCCAGGAGTTCCGGTCGCAGGTGTGGGAAGCCGGCGGGTACGGCAGCCTCGCTGAGCGCGGCACCTTCTGACCCCGGGTCGGCACGCGGGTCGGTGCCGGGGTCGGTACGTGGGCAAGCGCTCGTGGTGGGGTGGGCGAAACCGGTTGTGGGGCGGGCGGGGCGACGCGTAGCGTGACGCGGGTGAACACCGGAACGGCCTTCGGCCACGCACGGACGGGTGACCCGGTGGGCGGCTGAGGCCGCCCCGGGCGCCGGGTGGGCATCCGGTCGGTCGGGTGCGCGGGCCGCCGTGTCGTCGAGCAGTACCTCGACACGTCTCCCGAACAACCCGACCCGAGAGGTTCGCCCGGCATGCCTGCCGCTTTCAACCACACCATCATCGCCTCCAAGGACCGCGAGGCCTCCGCCCGTTTCTTCCTGGACCTGCTGGAGGCCGAACAGGCGCCGTCCTGGGGCCCGTTCACCAACCTGACGCTCCCCGACGGCGTGCTCCTGCAGTTCGCCGAGCCGCCGGTGGAGATCCAGATGCAGCACTACGCGTTCCTGGTCGACGACGAACTCTTCGACCGCGCGCACGCCCTGCTGCGCGAGCGCGGCATCGACCACTGGGCCGACCCGCAGATGCAGCGCCTCGGCGAGACCAACACCGAGCACGGCGGCCGCGGCGTCTACCTGCTCGACCCGTCCGGCCACGGCATCGAACTCCTCACCCGCCCCTACCTGTAGACCCGTGGCCCGGGCGCGCGGCTGACGGTGCGTCGGGGGTCAGGACGGGGAGGGGACCATGCGGTGCAGGCCCTTCCGGTCGTAGTAGAAGGTCATGGCGAAGCCGAAGACCAGCGCGACGACGAAGCCGAGCAGGATCATCAGCCAGGCGCGGGTGAGGCCGGCGTCGGCCTGCGCGTTGAAGTACAGGATGGCGCGGACGCCGCCGGCCACCTGGCGCATCGGCTCGAAGGCGCCGAGGAAGCGGTAGAAGGACGGGGTGGCCTGCAGGGGCACGGTCGCGCCGGAGGAGGGGAGGGCGAGGGCGATGAAGACGAACATCGCGACGAGTTGGCCCAGGGTGCCGAACGCCGCGTTGATCGCCTGGACGCCGAGGCCGACCGCGACGCAGGCGCAGAAGGAGAACACCCAGAGCAGCGGCAGGTGCGGGGCGTCCATGCCCAGGATGCCGACCGTCGCCAGGATGATCATGGTGGTGGTGACGGCGGCCAGTCCCGCCGTCATCGCCATCTTCACCAGCAGGGTCTGGGTGCGGTTGATCGGAACGGTGGGGCGGCGGGTGTGCCACGGGCCGATCTCGCTGTCCGCGTAGCCGAGCGCGGTGTCCACGCCGTTGTGCACCAGGTTCGCGCTCAGGAACCCCGCCAGGACCAGCAGCAGCGTGTAGTAGAAGGCGCTCAGCCCCAGCCCCGTGTGCCGCCCGATCGGATGGCCGGGCTCCACCCGGACCTCCACCGGGTCGGCCAGCAGCAGCTTCGAGGTCGCCGGGGCGTCCGGCGCGGCCGCCGTCAGCCGCTTGCCGAGCGCCTCCGAGGAACGGTGGGCGGCCTGCTGGGTGATCTGCCCCGCCAGCGAGGACGCCAGCGACCCGGCACCCGGGTTGGTGAGCGCCAACAGGACCGGCCGGGCCGAGGCCTGATCGGTCGTCAGCGCCGCCACGCTCCGGGTGAAGTCCTCCGGGACGACCAGCGCGCCGTACACCTTGCCCGAGGACAGCTGGTCCTGGGCCTCCGCCCTGGACACCCGCCGCCACTGCACCTGGCCGGGCGGGGTGCCGGCCGCGATCGCGTCCGTCAGCTCGGCGCCCAGCGGTGCGGACTGTCCCGGCAGCGGCGGCCCGGTGTCCGCGTCGACCAGGGCGATCGGCATCCGGTGCAGGTCGTCCGCCGGGGTCAGGATGCCGCCCATGTACAGCAGCGACAGCACCAGGGCGACCAGCGCGCTCAGCACGCCGGGCACCAGCCACAGCTTCCACCGGCGCAGCACCCGCCCCGCGCGGGCCTGCCGAGCATTCACCTGCGGGGGGATCCCGGTCGCCATGGCACTCCACCGACTCGTCGCCGCCGGCCCCCGGCCGGGCGCCCCCACGACGATAGGTCCGGGGCGCGGCGCGACCCCGCGCGACACCGGCGAGCCTCACCCCAACGGGCCAGTCACCGCGGTTCGCTAGAGTCGGCCCCATGGACGAGCAGGTGAAGACGCCGTTCGGGAACTTCCCCGAGGTGCGGCGCGCGGTGGACACCGTCGCGGAACTGGCCGGCCCCGTGGCCGAGGCGCTCAAGAACTGGGACGCGGACCTCGCCCGGTCCGTGCTGTACGTCGACACCGATCCCGAACTCGCCGACACCGCGGTGTTCTGCGCCGCGTACGACGTCCCGGCCGAGGCGTCGGCGAACTGCGTCGTGGTCGCCGCCAAGCGCGGCGGCGAGACCACGCTGGCCGCCGGGCTGGTCCTCGCGACCACCCGCCTGGACGTCAACAAGGCCGTCCGCAGCCATCTCGGCGCGCGGAAGGCCTCGTTCGCACCGATGGACACCGCCGTCGGCGAGAGCGGCATGGAGTACGGCGGCATCACCCCCGTCGGCCTCCCCGCGCACTGGCCGCTGCTGATCGACGCCGCGGTCGCCGCCACCCCCTGGGTCCTGGTCGGCAGCGGACGGCGGCGCGGCAAGCTGCTGCTGCCCGGCACGGCGGTCGCGGCGCTGCCCGGGGCTCAGGTGCTGGCCGGGCTGGCGGGCCTCGTGGCCGGCGCGGGCGCTGCGGACGTCGCGGGCTGAGCGGGGACCCGGAGCGGGAACACCGCGGGGGTCGCGGAGGTTGGACCGGATGGTCCGGGTCGGAGGTGGCGCTCCGGTCGGGCCGAGCCGACGTCCCACGCGAGGAGTGAGAACGAGATGACCACGGACCGGGCTGTCCTGGCCGGCGGCTGCTTCTGGGGAATGCAGGAGCTGATCCGCAAACTCCCCGGCGTCCAGTCGACCCGCACCGGGTACACCGGCGGCGAGAACGCGCACGCCACCTACCGCAACCACCCCGGCCACGCCGAGGCGCTGGAGATCATCTACGACCCGGAGCGGACCAGCTACCGGGCGCTGCTGGAGTTCTTCTTCCAGATCCACGACCCGAGCACGGTCGACCGGCAGGGCAACGACATCGGGAGCAGCTACCGCTCCGCGATCTTCTACGCCGACGAGCAGCAGCGGGCCACCGCGGTCGACACCATCGCGGACGTCGACGCGAGCGGCCTCTGGCCGGGCAAGGTGGTCACCGAGGTGACCCCGCTCGGGGATTTCTGGGAGGCCGAGCCCGAGCACCAGGACTACCTGCAGCAGTTCCCGAACGGCTACACCTGCCACTACCCGCGCCCGGGCTGGAAGCTGCCCGTCCGCGAAGGCGCCTGACGGCCGCCGGCCGCAGGGGCGAAAGCTGCGCCCTGCGGCCGGTCGGGCCGGCCCCGCGGTCAGGGGGTGCGCGGGTTGCGGAGGAGGGTGTCGAGGGAGTCGACGATCCAGTCCCAGGAGGCTTGCGGGTCGACGGGGGTGTGGGCGAAGCCGCCGGCGGCTTCGAGCTCGATGTAGCCGTGGACGACACCGCCGAGGAGGCGGACCGCGTGGGTCTGGTCGGGTTCGGGGATGTGGTAGCCGCGCAGGATGGCTCGGGTGAGCCGGGCGTGGCGGGGGGCGGCGCCGGCGGCGGCCGTGGCCGGGTCGAGGCGGAGGCGGGCGGCGGCGTAGCGGCCGGGGTGCTCGCGGGCGTAGCCGCGGTAGGCCTCGGCGAACGCGGCGAGGGCGTCGCGCCCGGCCCGGCCGGCGACGGCGTCGGTGGCGCGGTCGGCGAGTTCGGCGAGGGCGAGCAGCGCGATCCGGACCTTGAGGTCGTGCGAGCTCTTGACGTGCGAGTACAGGCTGGCGACCTTCACGTCGAAGCGGCGGGCCAGTTCGGTGACGGTCACCTGGTCGAAGCCGACCTCGTCGGCCAGTTCCGCGCCCGCCCTGGCCAGGACGTCGGGGGTCAGTCCTGCACGTGCCACCGGGTGCCGCCTCCTCTGTTGCTCGAATCTCCCTGAGGGTTCCTGAAGAGATTATCCGTTTGCCTAAACGACTTAGGCAAATTAGCGTGGCGTTTCGTGAGAGAGCTGACCGACCCCGAGATCCGCGCCGCGTTCCTGAACTGCTCCAAGGGCGAGGCGAAACGACTCAACCTGCCCCGGGACCTGGCCGAGCAGCCCTGGAGCGAACTGGACTTCCTCGGCTGGCGCGACCCGCAGGCACCAGACCGCGCCTATCTGGTGACCGAGCTCGGCGACGGCCCGGAGGCCGTGGTGCTGCGCAGTTCCTCGGGCGCCTCCTGGCAGCCCCGCCGCAGCATCTGCTCGCTCTGCGTCACCACGCACACCGGCGGCGTCTCGCTGCTGGTCGCCCCGCTGGCCGGACCCGCCGGGCGGCAGGGCAACTCGGTCGGCGCGTACATGTGCAGCGACCTCGCCTGTTCGCTGTACGTCCGCGATCTGCGCGAGACCGGCACCAAGATCCACGAGTCGCTGACGCAGGAGCAGCGGATCGAGCGGATGCGCGGCAACCTGGTCGCCTTCCTGGACAAGGTGCGGGGCGGGGCGGCCGGCTGAGCCACCGGCAGAGCGCTCCGGGCCCCGGAGTAGGGTGCGAACCACCGCGGCCGCACCGGCCGTTCGGCGAACGGGGGCACGGATGGCAGGGGTCGGGGCGGCTGCCGAGGCCGACGCGTACGACGCGCTGGAACGCCGGATCTGGGACGGGCGGGCCGACGCCTACGCCGCAAGCTTCGCCCGGCTCTGCGCCCATCCCGTGCCGGCGCTGCTCGACGCGGCGGGCGTCCAGGCGGGCAGAGCGGTGCTCGACGTCGGCACCGGAACGGGCGCCGCCGCGGCTGCCGGATGTGCGCGCGGGGCCCGGGTGACCGCGGTGGACGCCGAACCGAGCATGCTGGCGGCGACCCGGCGCAACGCCCCCGAGGCGGCGGTGCACGCCGCGACGCTGCCCGAACTGCCCTTCGCCGACGGCACGTTCGACGCCGTGGTCGGCAACTTCGTGCTCAACCACGTGGGGCGGCAAGGGGCGGCCGTCGCCGAGCTGCGCCGTGTGCTGCGCCCCGGCGGACGGCTGGCCCTCACCGTCTGGGCCCAACCCCCGCTGCCCGGGCAGACCTTGCTCGGCCGCGCCGTCGAGGCCGCCGGTGCGCCCCGCCCCGCCCATCTGCCGCCGGCCCCCGCCGCCCTGCAGGCGACCGGCACGCCGGAGGGCCTCACCGCGCTGGTGGCCGGGGCCGGCCTGCGCGACGCCGACTGCCGCACCCTGCGCTGGAACCACCGCACCAGCGCCGAGGACTGGTGGGCCGGCCCGGCCGGCCGGGTCGCGTTCATCGGCGAACTGCTGCACTCCCAGACGCCGGAGATGCGCGCCGCCGTCAAGCGGGAGTTCGAGCGCCTGGCGGAGGAATTCCGGGGACCTGACGGGGAGTTGGCACTGCCGCACGCGGCCCTGCTGGTGTCCGGGCGGAGGTGATCCGGCCGGGTTCCGGAGGGCCGCGTGCTCGTGCGGTTCCGGAACCGTCGGACGGATCACCCCACCCGGGGCCGTCCGGGGACGGCCCCGGACCGGCCGACCGTCACCAGTCGGAGTTGGACGCGCCCAGACTCATCAGCACCTGGTCGAAGGCGTTGCCGTCGTTGTCGTCGGTGTACGACATCGCGAGCGTGCCGAACGGGGAGGACGCCACCGCGAGCTGCTCCTGCCGGCCGGTGGTGACCTGGCTGACGGACTGGGCCGCCAGCCGGCCGGTGAAGGTGCCGTCGGGGTTGAGGCCCCGGGCCCGGACCGCCGGGTCGGTGCCGGCGACGCTCCAGCCGACCACGGCGTCGCGCTGGTCGTCGATGCCGACGGTGGGGCTGCCGGCTCCGGTCCCGCTGGAGATCTCGACCTCGGCCGAGCCTGCGGCGCCGGCCGCGGTGAACGACCTGGCCCAGACGCCGCGGGTGCCGGTGTGGTCGGACTCCCAGGCCACGGCGAAGTCGCCGTTGAAGTCGGCGGCCACGGCCGGGCGCTGCTGCTGCCCGCCGCTGATGCTGTTGGCGCTGCGGCGGGTGAGGGTGACGGCCCCGTTCGCCTTGGCCAGCTTCACCAGGCCGACCTGGTAGTAGCCGTTGCCGTCGGTGTCCTCGTCCCAGACCACGACGGCGTCGCCCGAGGCGGAGGTGGCGACGTCGGGGTTGTGGTGCGCGCCGCCGGTGGCGTTGACGGTCACCTCGTAGGCCTTCGTCGTGGTCCCGGTGAACCCGGCGGCCTTCACCGTCGCCGCCGCGGTGCCCTGGATGTCCTCCCAGACCACGGAGAACGCGACCGCGGTGGTGCTGCCCGGCGCGCCGTCCGGGTCGACGGCGACCCGCGGGTGGATCTGCTGGCCGTCGGCGCTCGCGTTGGCCTGGCCGGAGCCGAGCACCGCGCCGGCCGGGGAGAGCACCCGGTAGGCGATGTTGTCGTACCCGTTGCCGTCCGGGTCCTCCGCCCACACGACGACGGCGTTGCCCCGGTCGTCGAGGCCCACGTCGGGCTGGAGGTGCCGCCAGGCGGTGCCTGCCGTCCCACCCGCCGAGAGCTTCGTCTCGTAGGCCGGGACGCCGTTGCGGAACATCCGCACCCAGACGTCGCTGTGCGCGTCGTCGCCCGGGTCGGTCGAGTCCCGGTCGTCCTCCCAGACCACGGCGACGTCGCCGAGGCGGTTGGCCGCGATGGCGGACGAGTCCTGGTCGCCGGTGGCGACGCTGTTCGCGGTCACCCAGGAGGAGGGCCCGGCCGCCGAGGCGGGGGCGACCAGGGCGAGGGCCGCGGCGAAGCCGGTGGCGGCCGCGGCGAGAACGGAGAGCTTACGCATCGGCCAACCCCGGCTGTCCGTCGTGGATGACGAAGGTCCGGGCGGTGGTCGCCGCGGCCCCGTGCTCGGTCACCGAAGCCACCGACCGGAAATCGGCGGTGAGTTGCGACGGCGTGATGCGGGTCCGGACGTAGCCGCGCCGGTCGGAGTAGAAGCGCAGGTGCGGGTTGAGCGACCCGTTGGGGATCGCCGTGGTCGCGCTGCCGTTGCCGCCACTGGTGATGGAGGTGCAGACCAGTTCGGAGCCGATCGTCGCCGAGGACGGGTTCGCGTAGTCGGCCTTCAGGTCGTTGCCCCAGGAGGCGTGCACGTCGCCGGTGAGCACCACCGGGTTGCGGACGGAACGGTCGACGATGCCCTGCTGGATCCGCGCCCGGCTGGCCCGGTAGCCGTCCCAGGCGTCCATGTTCATCGCGCCCGCCGAGTTCACGTTGCGGGCGAAGAAGACCTGCTGGCCGATCAGGTCCCAGGTGCTCAGGTGCTGGCCGAGCCCGTCGAGCAGCCAGGCCTCCTGGGCCGCGCCGGTGATCGAGCGGCTCGCCAGGTCGGCGTCCGCGCAGACCTTCGTCCCGTCGCCGCAGGCCTGGTCGTCCCGGAACTGGCGGGTGTCGAGCATGTGGAAGGTGGCGAGGGTGCCCCAGCGGACCCGGCGGTAGAGCTGGATGCTGTTGCCCGAGGGCGTCGCGGCGGCCCGCAGCGGCATGTTCTCGAAGTACGCCTGATAGGCGGCGGTGCGGCGCGCGGTCCACTGGGCCGCCGTCAGCACGGGGCTGCTGTCGGCGCGGACCATGTTGGCGTAGTTGTTCTCCACCTCGTGGTCGTCCGGCACCACCAGCCACGGCGCGATCGCGTGCGCGGCCTGCAGGTCCGGGTCGGTGCGGTAGAGCGCGTAGCGGCGCCGGTAGTCGGCCAGCGACACGATCTCGCTGCCGAGGTGCTGGCGCACCCCGGTGGTGGTGGCTCCGCCCTCGTAGATGTAGTCGCCCAGGTGCAGGATCAGGTCGGGACGGTCGTCGGCCATCCGGCGGTAGGCGGTGTAGTAGCCGCTCTCGTAGTGGGCGCAGGAGGCGAAGGCCATCGTGAAGTCACGCCCGACGGCGGTCGGCGCCGGAGCGGTGCGGGTCCGGCCCACCGGGGAGATGAACCCCTGGGCGCGGAACCGGTAGTAGTACTCCGCGTCCGGGGCCAGGCCACCGGCCAGCACGTGCACCGAGTGGGCCTGGGCGTAGCGGGCGGTGACCGTGCCGGAGCCCACCAGGGTGGTGAAGTTCTGGTCGGCCGACACCTGCCAGTCGACGGCGACGTCGGCGTTGGGCATGCCGCCCTGGCCGTCCGCGTTCGTGGGGGTGGGGGCCAGACGGGTCCAGAGCACCACGCTGGAGTCGTCCGGGTCCCCGGAGGCGACGCCGAGCGTGAACGGGAAGGGAGTGGCGGCGGCGGCCGACGGCTGGGCCATCGCCCCGAGTTGGAGCGCGGCGGCGCTCGCGGTGGTGAGCCCGCCAAGGATGAAGATGCGGCGACTGAGGTTGCTCATGGCGGGCCATGCTCGCGGGCCGAAGTGAACTCCCGCCCCTGTGGCGGGGGCCGTCAAGTGACATGGCAGCGGCAAGAGTTGGTCGCCGGATGGCTACCCGTGCGCCGCCGGCCGGGGGACCTCGAGCGAGAGTTGGGCGCCGAGTTCGCGGAAGCCGATCCGGGCGGCCACCCGGCGGGAGGCCGTGGGACGGGCGCGCCACTGGGGCAGCAGGCCGGCGGCCAGGGCGTGCCGGGCGGCGGCCGTCGCGGCGGCGCCGGCCAGGCCCAGGCCGCGGTGGTCCGGGGCGGTGAGCACGCTGAACTGGGCCGTCGCGCAGGGCCAGTGGCGGTAGCCGCAGGCCGCGAGGACACGGCCGCCCCGGGCCACGACGAACGCGGGCGAGGTGATCTCGTCGAGGTCGGCCTCCTTGCGTTCCGCCGCTGCGACCCGGGCCGTGAGCGCCTGCACCGCCGGGTGGTCGCGCGCGAGGTCACGCACCTTCAGGTCGGGGCGGGCAGGGCGGAGGCCGTCGGGCGCGAGGTAGGCGAGGGCGGCCGGGCCGAGGACCCGGCCGACCGACAGCAGCTCCGGCAGACGAGCGGCGTCCGGGCACACCAGCATTGCGGCGCGGACCAGTTCGGCCCGCCGCTGGTCCGGGGCGGTCGCCAGCACCGCGCCGCCCAGCGTCAGCACGCCGACCCACCCCCGCGGGCACGTCCCCGCGTCGGGCGAGACCGCCACGGTCGCCGCACCCGGCCGCGGGAAGGAGACCGGAACACCGGCCAGGGCCGCCCAGAGCTCCTGCGCCCGCTGAAGCAGCAGATCGTTCGTCATCGCGCCATCCTGCCGGGCCGGCCGCCGTCCGGCACCCCGTTTGTTCGCCGTTTCTGACGAACCGTCAGAAATGCCGGGCGGAGTGAGCGTTGCAAGGGGCCGAGCTGCGGCCGGGCTCAGTGGCCGCCCTTCGGGCGTTCGCAGCCGCCCTCCAGGTACGGGCCGTGCACCTCGATCCTCGGGGGCGCCGACAGCACGCCGGAGAGGCAGGGGCCGACGCCCGGGACGACCAGGGTGAAGTGGAGGCCGTCGGTGGATTCGGTGACGGTGGCGTCCCGGTAGCCCAGCCGCTCCAGGGCGGCCCGGGCCGGGCCCGGACCGGTCGGGCGGCCGGCCCTGGCGAGCTCCGCGGTGATCCGGGCGGCGTGGGCGTCGCCGCGACACTGCTGGACGGGACTCAGCCGGGCGGTCTGCTGAAAGGCGTGGTTCTCGTCGTACTTCGGGTTCTCGCGGACCGGGCCGTCGCTCGCAGCGGGGACGGCCGTGGGCACGGCGGTCGCCTTCCCCGCACAGGCCGCGGCCACCTCGGGGAAGGCCCGGTCGTGGTCCGCCGCCGCTTCGGCCACCCGCTGTTCGGCCTGCTGCTGCGCCTGCGTCGCACCGTCCGACGGCTGATCGACCGGAGCCTGTGCACCGGGGCCGCCGACGTGCTTGGAGCCGCAGCCGGTGAGCAGGGCGCCCGCCGCCAGGACGGCGGCGGCCACGGCCAGGGCGGGACGATTCACGGCGAGCGCTCCGATTCCGCTGGGGCGGGCTCCGACCGACCCGCCGTCACGATCATGATGGCGGTGGCGCCGGAGCGAGCACCAGAGTATTCGTACTCAGACCGCCCCGGTGCACGGGTGCAGGTGGCGGTGTTCGGCGACGGCGGTGAGTGAAGCGGGTGACGGCCCGTCAGGGGTTCGCGGGTCAGCGTGGGGCGGTCGGGGAGGGGGCGTCGAGGGTGAGGCTGGCCGCGGTCGTCGTCACCCAGCCCGGGAGCTGGGCCACCTCCATGGCGGGGGAGCCGGGGAAGTCGGGGCCGAGCGACCCCTTCGGGAAGAACGCGACGCGGCACTGCCGGCACAGATGGGCCTCCTGCCACACCCGGTGGCGCCGCTCCCAGACGGCGTGCTGGACCCCGGCCGTGTCCTCGGCGACCCGGATCCGCCCTCGCCTGGTCGTCAGCTGCACGATCAGGCCGCCGAGGGCCAGCGGCACGACGAACATCAGCGGGCCGAACAGGTAGCCCATCCGGCGTCGAGGCCCTTGCTGACGGTGGCGATCCAGTAGACGACGATCAGGCCCGCCGCGGTGTAGAGCGCGATGGCGGGGTTGCTGCGCCCGACGACGGGCGGGGCGGGCGGTGGCGGCGGCAGGAGCCGGCCGGCCTCCGGCGCCCGGAGCGGGTGGCCGGGGTCGTTCAGGGCGTGCGGCACGCCCACGGTCCGGTCGGACGTGGCGCACCGGGGGCATTCAGCGTTCATCGGCCCGTACAGCTCCCGGTTCTGACGCACCCGCAGGTGGTGCGTGGACGGTATGACGCCACATTGGAGCACAGGAGTGCGACTGTCCGTCACCCGATTTCGGGAGCCGGACGGCGGTGCACCCGGGGTGTCAGGCGGGGCGGGGCTCGCCGTGCCAGCGCCAGGTGGTGGGGCGGGGGCGGGCGGGGAGGTCGGCGCGGCCGGTGGCGTGGAGCAGCGTGGGCCAGGGGGCGGCGCCGGTGGGGGCGTCCGGGAAGAGGCGGTGCAGGACGCGGGCGCAGAGGTCCGCGGGCGGGGTCCAGGGCAGGCCCAGGCCGGTGGCGACGTCGTGGGTGTGGACCAGGGTCTCGACGACGCCCATCGCGGCGAAGCCCTCCGGGTCGGAGACGCCGAAGACGTGGTGGGCGCGGACGGTCGGCGGCACGGTGCGGACGATCGCGGCCAGCATCGCACCGCACGCGTCCAGGACCTGGAGCAGTCCGGCGGGGCCGCCCTCGGGGTCGGCGGTGACGGCGTTGGCGGGGCCGCCGGGCCGCTTGCGGGCCCAGCCGAACGGGACGTGGGTGTCCTGCGGCGGGTCGGCGGGGGCGAGTTGGGCGGCGTACGAGAACAGGTCGTCGGCGAGGTGCTCGACGGTCTCCCAGCAGTCCCAGTCCAGCGAGCCGGCCTTGACGGTCCAGTCCGAAGCCGTGGCGGTGCGCAGGGTGGCGAGGGCGGACCGGACGGCGAGGGTGACGTCGTCGGCGGTGACCGGGCCCGGGGTGGAGGAAGTCATGCGGGGAGGGTAGCAAGGGCGATCATGGGCGCTCCGGCGTGGACCGGCCCGGGAGCGGGACGGTCGTTGTCGGCGCGGTGCGCTTGGATCGGCGGCGGAGACGGAAGGGAGGCGCGCAGATGGCGTGTCGCGGAGTGCTGTTCGCGCTGGCGGAGGCGGACTCCGGTCGGCTGCTGGCGGCGGAGGCCGACGAGGAGGTGCCGGCGCTGGTCGAGGCGGTCGAGGAAGCCTGGGACGTCGACCGGCTGTACGAGCTGGACAAGGCGTGGGACGCGCTGCACCGATGCCTGACCGACGGCCGACTGCTGTACGAGAACGGCGAGTTCCCGCTCTCGCACGCGATCCTCGGCGGGGAGCCGCTGCCGGCCGGCGAGGACTACCTGGTCTGCTTCGTCGACGCGGCGCAGGTGCGGGCGGTCGCCGAGGCGCTGCGCGGGCTGGACGAGGACTGGCTGCGGGCGCGGTACGCGGAGCTGGAGTTCGAGGACTACCAGGGGGTGCGCGGGCCGGACGACCTGGCGTACACGGCGGCCTTCCTGCCGGGGCTGCGGGAGTTCTACGGGCGGGCAGCGGCGGAGGGCCGCGCCGTGGTGTTCACCGTGGACCAGTAGCGCCCGAGGGGCGAACGGGCCGTCAGGTGCCGTCTCTGCAACGAATGTGACGCACCGGCAGACTCCTGAAGGCCCCGGAGCGTGGACGGGGTGGTGCGCCCCGCGAGTCGGTTCGGGGCGGGGCGGCCTGGGTACACTGCCGGGCATGTCTGTGCGTCAGCTCGCGCCGGTGCTCATGGAAGCCGACCTTGCCGCCTGGGCGGAGGCCACCGCCGCCAAGGCGGGGCTGAGCACCGCCCAGTACCTGGCCGCGCTGGTGGAGGCCGACCGCCGGGCGACGGCCGCCGAGCGGGCCGCGCGGCTCGCTGCCCCCGCCTACCAGCAGTGGGACGCGGACGGTCGCCCCACCGAGGACGGGCTCGATCTGGACGAGGTCTTCGGCCCGTGAACCTCCCGCACCGCGTCCGGATCGCCAAACCCGTCGCCGAGGCGGTCCGCGACCTGCCCGCGGAAGCCCGGGCCGAACTGCACGAGGCGCTGCTGCGGGCCGCTGCCGACCCGTACGCCTGGCCGCAGGCGGACCGCTACGACCTGGACGAGACGGTCCGGGTGATCACCACCGACCACGCCATAGCGCACTACGCGATCGTGCATCCCGCCCGGCGGTTGTGGGTGTTCGCCGTCACCACGCTCTGACCGGCGGGAACGAGTGGCCGCTCGGCCTGCGAATTGTCGGCGGACGGGCGGACGCGCACCGGCCGGATGCTGGGCGAGGTCGCCGCGCACCCGGCCGACGTTGCGACCTGGCGCCGCTCGGCGAGGGCAGCCGGCTCACCGCCGGCGACACCGGCCACCCGGTGCGGTGGCCCGCCGGCCGACGGCCGGTCAGGAGTTCCACCAGGCCGGGCGGACCCGCAGCGACTCCTCCTTGACGCAGCCCAGACCGTTGACGACCTCCTCGGCGTGCAGGTCCCAGCCGACCACGCCGTTGCCCTTGCGGTCGAGCTCGATCAGCCGGGACTCCTCGGTGTGCGGCCCGGCGGCGACCTCGCAGCGCAGCACGGTGTCCCAGGCCAGGCCGTCCAGTGCGGCGGCGAACGCCGTCAGGGGCAGCACCAGGACGGACAGCGCCAGCGCCGCCCACTGCTCGGCGGCGACGAAGCGGACCTTCCACGGCGCGAGCGCGACCGGGGCCGCGGCCCCGGTCCGGTGGTGGCGGCGCCCGGCCCGGTACTCCCGGACGAGGCCCTGACGCAGCGCCAGCGAAGCCAGCGTCACGGCCAGCCCCCACCAGGGACCGTAGAACACCCAGCACAGGACGCCCATCGCCAGCGGGTTGACCAGGGTGAGTGCCACCGTCCGGGCCACCGCTCCGGCCGAACGCCCGCGCGGGACGGCGCCCCGGGCCGCGAACACCGCGAACACCACCCGCGAGGTGACCACCGCGACGACGGAGCCCAGCAGCGGACGGGTCGTCACCATGCCGACCAGCACCTCGCCGAGGTTCGGCACGCCCATGGTGGTGACCACCTCGCGGGCGTGCGAGCCCCCGCCGACCGTCCAGGCGATCTTCACCAGCGGCACCGCGGCGAGCAGCGCCAACAGCACCGTGTGCCCCGGGCCGCCCTTGCGGTCCACCTCCGCGTGCCCGTCCGGGGGGCCGTCCTCCTGTGCCACCTCGACCGCCTCTCGTCACTGTCCGGCGAGATGCATAGCCGTTCCGGGCGCCCGGCACCGGGCCGCTCCCCGGGACGGGTGAACGGCCTGGGCCGAGCGGCCGTCAGACGCGGTCGGAGCGCCCGGACCGGGCGGCGGGCTTGCGGGCCTCGAACAGGGTGCGGGACATGGTGGAGACGAACACGCCCTCGCGTTCGATCAGTTCGTGCAGCTCGCGGAGCCGGTCGCGGTAGCGCTCCACCGAGAACTCCGGCACCGTCCAGATCACCTTGCGCAGGAACCAGACCACCGCGCCGATGTCGAAGAACTCCAGCCGCAGCCGCTCGTTGGGGCACTGGACGACCTCCAGCCCGGCCGCCCGGGCCCGGGCCGACTCCACCTCGGGGTTGCGCACGTCCGAGGGCTCGAACGGGCCGAGGAACCAGGCGCCCAGTTCGACGTTGGTCCGGCCGCCCACGTGCTGCGCGAAGTACGTGCCGCCCGGGGCGAGGACTCGGGCGATCTCCGCGAAGTCCACGCTGGCCGGGTGACGGCTCGTCACCAGGTCGAACGCGCCGTCCGCGAACGGCAGCGGGGTCCCCTCCGGGGAGGCCACCAGGACGACGCCGAGCGGGTGCAGCAGGCGCGTCGCCTTCGCGGCGTTCGGCGGCCAGCCCTCGGTGGCGACCAGGGTGCGGGGGAAGTTCTCCGGCCCCGCCCCGGCCAGCACCTCGCCGCCGCCGGTCTGCAGGTCCAAGGCCGAGGCGGCGGCCGCCAGCCGTGCGCCCAGCAGCCGCTGGTACCCCCAGGACGGGCGTTGCTCGGTGGCCCGGCCGTCGAGCCAGGCGAAGTCCCACCCGTCGACGGAGGCGGCGGCGGCCTCGTCGACCAGGGCGTCGAAGGATCGGTTCATGACCGGTATCCAAGCACCTCGGTACCGGTGCGACGAGGGATTTAACGGCCCGTCGAGGGTTCCCGACAGCGCGTCGGCAAGACCTTGACTAAGGTGAGCCTTGCCTAAATAATCGGGATGATTCGATCTTTGGAGGCCACCCCGATGTCCAGCACCGACCGGCAGCCGGTCCCGTTCTCCACCGTGCTCCGCACCGCCAGCGCCGAGGAGCACCGGGCGGCCGAACAGTCCTCGTTCATGAGCGACCTCCTCGGCGGACGGCTCGGCGTCCAGGCCTACACCGACCTCACCGGCCAGCTCCGGTACGTCTACCGTGCCCTCGAAGCCCACCTCGACACCCTCGCCGGCCACCCCGTCGCCGGCCTGCTCACCGACCGGGCCCTGCTGCGCACCGCCGCGATCGAACGCGACCTGGACCACCTGGCCGGACCCGACTGGCGCGACACCCTCGCCCCGCTCCCCGCCACCACCGCGCTCGCCGAGCGGATCGAGGAACTCGCCCGCACCTGGCCGGCCGGCTACCTCGCCCACCACTACACCCGCTACCTCGGCGACCTGTCGGGCGGTCAGATCATCCGCGGCGTCGCCGAACGCACCTGGGGCTTCGAGCGCAAGGGCGACGGCGTCCGGTTCTACGTCTTCGAGGAGATCGACAACCCCGCCGCTTTCAAGCGCGACTACCGCGCCGGGCTGGACGCCGCGGGCGAGCTGATGGACGAGGTGGAGCGCCGCCGGGTCGCTGAGGAGTGCAGGCGCGCCTTCGTCCTCAACGGCGCGATATTCACCGAACTCGGCGGACGGTACCCGCTGAGCGCCTGACACACCGCCGGAACGAGTCCGGGGCCGGGTGAGAAGGGCGGGCCGGGTGACGGCCGGGCGGCCCGCTCGGGCATCATCGACCGCATGAGCGACACGCACAACGACCGGCTGGCCGACCTCTGGCAGGACTTCCTCGACCTGCCGTTCCCGCAGAGCTGCTACCGGCGGTCCCCGGCCGGCGAAGACCTGGTCCTGCTCGACAGCCACCTCGCCGGCTGCGTGTCCGCCGCCCTGGCCGGCGCGCTCGACCAGCGCCGGAGAGAGGCGCTGCGCAACGGCATAGCCAGTGTGCAGCGCATGCTGCCCGAACTCGCCGACGACGCCGAGGCGGCCGACTACTTCACCCGGCTGCGGGAGCTCGCCGAACTGGCCGGCGAGCGGTAGCCGAGGCCCGAGGCCCGCACGGGAGTTCCGTACGGGCCTCGGGGCCGGGTCAGGCGCGGCGGCGGGCCAGGACGGTGGTGGCGCCGCCCACCAGGAGGAGGCCGGCGGCGGTGGCCAGGACGGGGAGGGTGCCGGTGCCGCCGCCGGTGGAGGCGAGCTCGCCGTCGGCGGTGGTGGAGGTGGTCAGGGCGGCGCCGCCGGGGGCGGTGGCCGCGGCGGTGGTGCCGGCCGCGGCGGTCGGAGCGGTGGACGCGGACGGGAGGGTGGCGGCGCGGTCGAGGGACAGCACCACGGTCAGCGGGTCCAGTTCCTCGCCGGCCCGGTACTGGCCGAACACCGGCACGGCGTCGGCGGTCATCTTCGCCGGCACCTGGCGCAGCGTCACCACGCCGCCGACCGGGGTGAAGTCGGCGTGGGCGAGGTCGAGTTCGGCGATCCGGACGCCGCTGAGTCGGACCGGCGCGCCGGTGCGGGAGTTGGCGGTCGCGTTGCCCACCAGGTAGGCGCCCGAGGCGTCCACCCGGATGGCGAGGTCGGACAGCGCGGTGTCGAGTTCGTAGTGACCGTCCGCGGCCTGGTGGCCGAGGAAGCGGACCGAGCCCGCGAAGCCGGCGTTCAGCGCGTGCGTGTCGGTGCGGTAGCTGCCGGAGCCGGAGCCGAACGTCCAGTCGGCCGCGCCGCCGCCGAACTCCACCCTGCCGGCCGCGATCGGTCCGGTCACGTAGCTGCGGAACTTCTCCTTCACGCCCCACTCCAGGCGGCCGTCGACGATCGTCAGCGCGTTGGTGGCAGGGGCGGTGGTGGGGGCCGAGGCGGAGGCAGAGGGGGAGGACGGCGACGGGGCCGAAGTCGAGGGCGAGGCCGACGGCGCCGGGGAGTTGGAGGTGGAGGCGGAGGGGGAGGTGGAGGCGGAGGGGGAGGGGGAGGGCGAGGCGGGGGTCTGCTTGAGGACGATCGACAGCGGGTCGAGGGCGGTGCCGGCCGGGTAGAAGCCGGCGAAGGCCTTGGCGCCGTCCTCGGTCAGGGTGGCCGGGGTGGCGGTGCCGTTGGTGGTGTCGCGGGCGACGGTGAAGGTTGCCAGGGCGACGTCCTGACGGAGCGTCGGGGCGGCGGAGCCGATGCTCTCCTTGGCCGCGGTGTCGGCGGTGAGGGTGCCGGTGGTGCCCGAGGTGGTGATCTTCAGGTCGCTGAGGGCGATGTCCAGCGCGCCGGCGTGGGCGAGGAAGCGCACCCCGCCGTCGAAGGCCGCGTTCAGCCGGTGGGTCGTCAGGTCGTAGCCCGCGGACGCCAGGTTGAAGTGGTAGGAGCCGTCCGCGTTGACGCTCGCCCCGCCGGTCGGCTCCACGCTGCCGCCGCCCGCCGGGCCGGTGACGTAGCTGCGGAAGCCGGCCTTGACGCCCCAGTCGAGTGCGCCGGTGTCGTAGCTGACGGTGGTGGGGGCGTCGGCGCCGAAGGCGAGCGCGGGCAGGCCGACGGCGGTGAGGCCGAGGCCGGCGGTGGCGGCGGCGAGGGCGGCGAGACGGGTGCGGTTGCGGTAGTGGGACATGGGTGAGCTGCTCCGGGGTCGAGGAGTCGGGGGTCGGGGGAGGGGGTTTGTGTGCTACGAGGCGTGGCGGCGGACCAGCACCGTGGCGATCGCGGCGGCGAGCACCAGGCCGGCGGCGGCGACCAGCGCCGTGGTGCGGCCGGCGGACCCGGTCGAGGCGGCGACCGGGGTGGCGGGCCCGGTCGCGGACGGGCTCGGGGTGGCGGTGGTGCCGAGGTCGGGAAGCGGGGGGAGGGTGGCGTCGGGGGTGAGCGCGACGGCGAAGGTCAAGGGGTCGAGTTCGGTGCCGGCCGGGTAGAGGGCGCCGAAGGCCTGCGATCCGGCGGAAGTGAGGGTGAGTGGCAGGTCGGTGGCGGCGAGCAGGCCGTTCTCGGACCTGAGGGCGCTCGCGTCGAAGGTGGCGAGTTCGGTGCCGGGCGCGGTGCGGGTGCTGCCGTCGGGGGTGCGGCCGGAGACGTCGACGGTGAGCCTGCCCCGGTTCCCGGCCACCGTGAGGCGCGGGTTGGCCAGGGCGAGGTCCAGGCCGAGGGTGTCGCCCTGGCGCAGGCCGGTGAAGCGGACGGTGCCGGTGAAGGCGGCGTCCAGGGTGCGGGCGGTGGCGTCCCAGCCGCCACGGGCGGGCGTCCAGCGGAAGAACGCCCCGCCGTCGGCCGCGCCGTCGGCGAGCTGCCAACCGCCCTGGGCGACGGACCCGGTGACGTAGTCGCGGAAGGTTCGGCGGACGCCCCAGTCGAGCACGCCCCGGTCGAAGGCGGCGGTCGCGGCGGCGGCCGTCGCGGCCGTCGTCGGGGTGGCCGTCGGGGTGGCCGTCGGGGTGGGAGTCGCCGACGGTGCGGCCGACTTGAGGGTCACCGAGAAGGTGAGCGGGTCGAGCGCGGTGCCCGCGGTGTAGAAGCCGCCGAACGCGGTGGACCCGGCGGCCGTCAGGGTGGCGGGGACTCCGCTGAGGGTGACGGTGCCGGACGCGGCCTTGAGGTTCACGCCCGCGAGCGAGAGGTCGGCGAGCCGGGTCTGGCTGGTGCTGGAGGTCCGACCGGTCTGCCGGGACTTCGAGCTGACGTCCGCGTACAGCGCCGCGTCCCCGTCCGCCCCGGCCTTGACGGTGAGTCGGGAGATGCTCAGGTCGAGCGCGTTGACGCCGTTCTCCTGGTGGCCGGTGAAGCGGACCCCGCCCTGGAAGGCGGCCGAGAGCCGACCGGTCGCCGGGTCGTAGCTGCCCGTCGCGGAGTGGAACCGGAACACCGAGCCGCCGACCGTCGCCGCGCCCCCCGTCAGGGCCCATTTGCCGTTCGCGACCGGGCCGGTGACGTAGCTGAGGAAGGACTGCTTGATGCCCCAGTCGAGCCGGCCGCCGGAGACCGTCGGGTCGGCCGCCGCGGCCCGGCCGGGGAGGCAGAGCAGCGCCAGCAGCAGGGCCAGCGGCAGCGCGAGGGCGGTCCGCAGCGGGCCGGCCGGGCGGCGGGGTGGAACGGGGGGCCGTCCGGGGACGGGCATGGCGGATCACTCCTCGGCGGAGGGGAAGTGGGCAGGTGGCACGGGGTGCGGGGGAGCGACCCCGCTTGCCGAATTGAGGTAAGGCTAACCTAATATATGGGTCAAGTGTTCCGCCCACGACCCCCTCGGGTCGGCCTCGACGGAACGTCAACGCACCCAGAAAGGCCCGAGGTTGAGCCGCCCCCTCCGCACCAGGACCAGAACCGCCCCCGCCGCGCTGCTCGCCGTCCTCGGACTCCTGCTGACCGCCGGCGCCTGCGCCACCGGTGAAGCCGCCCCTGCCGCTCCGTCGAAGGCGAGCGCCGGCACGAGCGCCGACCGGATCGAGGCCCTGCCGGACCGGCCGGCGCCCCGACTGCCCGTCACCGTCCCGTCCGCGGACGGCCGGCAGGTCACCGTCACCAGCGCCGAGCGGATCATCCCGCTCAACGGCAGCCTCGCCGAACTGGTCTTCAGCCTCGGCCTCGGCGACCACGCGGTGGCCCGGGACGTCTCCACCACCTTCGAGCAGGCCGCCCACCTCCCCGTGATCACCCAGGCCCACGAGGTCTCCGCCGAGGGTGTGCTCTCCCTGCGCCCCACCGTGGTACTCGCCGACCGCAGCACCGGACCTGCCGAGGCCGTCGAGCAGATCCGCGCCGCCGGCGTCCCGCTGATCGTCCTCGACGACGCCAAGCAGCTGTCCGACATCGGCGCGCGGATCGACCGGGTCGCCGCCGCGCTCGGCGTCCCCGAGGCGGGCGGCCGGCTCGAGGAGCGGACCCGGCAGCAGATCGCGGAGGTGCAGGCACAGCTCCCCGCCGCCGGTGCAACCCGTCCCACGGTGGCCTTCCTCTACCTGCGCGGCAGCGCCTCGGTCTTCCTGCTCGGCGGCCCCGACTCCGGCGCCCGCTCGCTGATCGAGGCCGCCGGGGGCAAGGACGCCGGCACCGCCGCCCACCTCACCGGCGACTTCACCCCCCTCACCAGCGAAGCCCTGGTGAAGGCCGCGCCCGACGCGATCCTGGTGATGCGCAAGGGACTCGACTCGGTCGGTGGCGTCGACGGACTGCTGAAGCTCCCCGGCGTCGCCCAGACCCCCGCCGGACTCGACCGCCGGATCATCTCCGTCGACGACGGCCGCCTGCTCTCCTACGGCCCGCGCACCCCCCAGGTGCTGCACGACATCGCCGCCCAGCTCCACCGGGGCGCCGCCCGGTGACCGCCGCCGCCCCCGAGACCACGTCAACATTGGCGAGCGCGCGGCCGGTCCGGGCCCGGCGACCGCTGCTGCTGGCCGGACTGTGCGCCGCCCTGCTGGCCTGCGCACTGCTCGCCGCCGGCACCGGCGCGTACCGCATCCCGCTCGGCGACATCCTCGCCTCGCTCGCCCACCGCGCCCACCTCGGCGGCCACGCCCTGGACCGCGTCCCCGAATCGGTGCTGTGGAACGTCCGGCTGCCCCGCGTGGCGCTCGCCCTGCTGGTCGGGGCCGCGCTCGGCTGCGCGGGCGCGCTGATGCAGGGCGTGTTCGGCAACCCGCTGGCCGAACCCGCCGTCATCGGCGTCTCCTCCGGCGGCGCCGTCGGCGCGGTCGCCTGCATCGTGCTGGGCCTGGACGCCCTCGGCTCCTGGACCGTCACCGCCGCCGCGTTCGCCTCCGGCCTGCTCACCGTCGGCGCCGTCTACGCCGTGGCACGCAGCGGCGGCCGCGCCGAAGTGGTCACCCTGCTGCTCACCGGCGTCGCGGTCAACGCGTTCTGCGGCGCACTGATCGGCCTGCTGCTGTTCACCGCCGACACCGCCGCCATCAGCCAGGTGACGTTCTGGCAGCTCGGCTCGCTCTCCCAGGCGAGCTGGAGCAAGGTGCTCGCCGTGCTCCCGTTCGCCGCGCTGGGACTCGCCGTCGCCCCCCGCCACGCCCGCCGCCTCGACCTGCTCGCGCTCGGCGAACGCCCCGCCCGCCACCTCGGCGTGGACGTCGAACGGATGCGGATCGTGCTGATCACCGTGGTCGCGCTGCTGACCGCCGCGGCCGTCGCGGTCAGCGGCATCGTCGGCTTCGTCGGCCTGGTCGTCCCGCACCTGCTGCGGATGCTGGCCGGCCCCGGCCACCGCTTCCTGCTCCCCGCCTCCGCCGTCGGCGGCGCCCTCGTGCTGGTCGCCGGGGACCTCGCCGCCCGCACCCTCGCCGCACCCGCCGAACTCCCGCTCGGCGTCCTCACCGCACTCATCGGCAGCCCGTTCTTCTTCTGGCTGCTGCGCCGCACCCGACGCCGCCAGGGAGGCTGGGCATGACCGCACCGCGCACCGCCGAGGAGGCCGGTCAGGCCGGCCGGGCCACGTCGGCGCGGCTCGCCGGCGACGACGGGGAAGAGCTGCTCGTCGCCGACGGGATCGGCTACCGGCTCGGCGGGCGCGCGCTGCTGACGGACGTTCGGCTGGGCGTGCGGGCCGGGGAGATCCTGGCGCTGCTCGGCCCCAACGGCGCGGGGAAGTCCACCCTGCTGTCGGTACTGGCCGGGGACCTGCGGCCGAGCGCAGGCCACGTCCGCTTGGGCGGGCGCCCGCTGACGGGGTACCGGCCCGCCGAACTGGCCCGCCGGCGCGCCCTGTTGCCGCAGACCCACGAGGTGTCGTTCCCGTTCCCGGCCGGCGAGGTGGTCCGGATGGGCCGCGCCCCGTGGACCGGCACCGCCGCCGCGCAGGACGACCGCGCGGTGGCCACCGCGCTGGCCGCCACCGACTGCGCGCACCTCGCCGCCCGCCCGTTCACCGCGCTGTCCGGCGGCGAACGCGCCAGGGTCGCACTGGCCCGGATCCTGGCCCAGGACACCCCGCTGCTGCTGCTCGACGAACCCACCGCCGCCCTCGACCTGCGCCACCAGGAACTCGTGCTCCGGATCGCCCGCGAACGCGCCGCGGCCGGCGCCGGTGTGATCGTCGTCCTGCACGACCTGACGCTCGCCGCCGCGCACGCCGACCGGATCGCCCTGCTGGAGGCCGGCCGCACCGTCGCCCTCGGCCCGACCGCCGAGGTGCTGGAGGCCGGGTTGCTGAGCAAGGTCTATCGGCACCCGGTGGAGGTGCTGGCGCACCCGCGCGGGGGCGCGCCGATCGTGCTGCCCGAGCGCCCCCGCGAAGCAGATTGACGGATCGTCGGCCCGGGCAGACCCACCGATGGTGGACGACCGATCGGGCGGAACCCGGGCCGCGGCGCGGTCCGGGCGGGTGATCCGGCAGGCCGACCCACATGTCCGGGCCCGGCACGGGAACGGCACCAGCAGGAACCGGACCACCCGGAGGCACCACATGCACCTGACCATGGTTCTGCTGCTCACCCCGCTGATCGTCGCCGCGGCCGTCACCGCGACGCGCACCACGCCGCGCCGCGGCCGCCACCGGGCCGACCCGCGCCGCCGACCGTCCTGACGGGCCGTCAGGCCGGGCCGCTGCCCGGGGCGCCGGCGGCCCGGCGGTCGATCAGCGCGGCCAGGCCGTCCAGGATCCGCTCGATGCCGAAGTCGAAGGCGTCGTCGCGCCCGCCGCCCGGTTCGTCCAGGGCGGCCGCCAGCGCCGGGTAGTGCTCCCCGTGCTCGCGGATCAGCCCGCCGAGCGCCCGCAGCAGCTCGGCCTCCGGCGAACCGTCCCGGGACTGCCGCTCCTGCGCGGCGATGCTGCGGACGTGGCCGACCAGCAGGACGGCCGCGTCCATCCGCTCGGCGCCGGTCAGGCCCAGACCGTCCAGCGCCGCCACCACCCGCTCCAGCCAGGCGAGTTCGCGCGGGCCGGTGGGGCGCGGCCCGGCCAGCGCGTCCAGCAGCCAGGGGTGGGCGGCGAACACCGCCGCCATCCGGCGCGCCCACTCGGCCAGTTGGGAGCGCCACGGGGCGTCGCTCGGCGGCGGGGGAGCGCCGACGGTGTGCTCCACCATCAGCGCGACCAGCTCGGACTTGCCGGGCACGTACCGGTAGAGCGACATCTTGGTGAAGGCCAGCAGGCCCGCCACCCGCTGCATGGACACCGCGGCCAGGCCCTCGGTGTCGGCGATCTCCACCCCCGCGCGGGCGATCGACTCCAGGCTGAGGGCCGGCTTCGGACCCCGGGTCGGTCTCGCCGGCGGACCCCACAGCAGCCGCAGCGCCGCGTCCTGTTCCGTCCGCTCGACCACCGAGCCGCCTCTCCTGGTGCCGTGGATCCGCCGAATGTCCCGACCGGGGCGGCCTTGCGCCCGCCCCGGAACTGTGTCTACCGTACACAGCAACGAACAGTGTCCGCGAGACACAGTTTCGGCCCAGGGCCCCTGGCGGCCCGAACACAGGGGGAACATCATGAGGATCCTGATCTCCGGCGCCGGCATCGGCGGCCCCGCACTCGCCCACTGGCTCGGCCGCCACGGCCACCGCCCCACCGTGGTCGAACTCGCCCCCGCCCCGCGCGGCGGCGGGCAGGCCGTCGACTTCCGCGGCCCCACCCACCTGACGGTGCTTCAGCGGATGGGCCTACTGGAGGAACTGCGCACCCACGGCACCGGCGGCAGCCCGATGACCTTCACCGACCGCAACGGCCGCACCCGGCTCCGGCTGCCCGCCGACTTCGCCGGCGGCGAGATCGAACTCCCGCGCGGCGACCTCGCCCGGATCCTCCAGCAGCACAGCGCCGACACCACCGAATACCTGTGGGGCGACACGATCAATGCCCTCCAGCAGGACGAACACGGCGTGCGCGCCGCCTTCCGCACCGGCCCCGAACGCCACTTCGACCTGGTGATCGGCGCCGACGGACTGCACTCCCGGGTCCGCGCGCTCGCCTTCGGCCCCGAACAGCGCTACGTCCGCCACCTCGGCTACTACGCCGCCACCTGGCGCTTCCCCAACCGGCTCGGCCTGCCCGCCGGCAGCACCGGCATCAACACCCCCGGCCGGCTCGCCGCCGCCGGAGCCGACCCCCGCGACCCCGACCTGGCCGGCGCCTTCCTGCTGTTCGCCTCCCCGGCTCTCGACCACGACAGGCACGATGCCGAAGCCGTCAGAACCCTGCTCCGCGAGCGGTTCGCCGACCTCGGCGGCCCCGTCCCGCACCTGCTCGACACCCTCGACACCGCCGAGGACGTCTACTTCGACTCGATCAGCCGGGCCGACGTCCCCGCCTGGTCCACGGGCCGGATCGCCCTGCTCGGCGACGCCGCCTGCGGCGCCACCATCGGCGGCATGGGCACCGGCACCGCCCTGGTCGCCGCCTACGTCCTCGCCACCGAACTCGCCCGCGCCGAGGGAGACCACCGCGCCGCCTTCACCGCGTACGAGCGCACCGTCCGCCCCTACGCGGAACGCTGCCAGCGCGGCGGCGACCGCACCGGCCCCTTCCTCGCCCCGCGCACCCGGTGGGGGCTGCGGGCCCGCGACGCGCTGCTCAACCGCCGCTGGGTGCTGAACCGGATGCTCGACCTCGGCCGCGACACCGCCACCCTCCACCTGCCCGACCAGCCCTGCCCGCCCGGCCTGATCGATTCGGCTGCCCAGCCCGCCCAGCCCGCCCAGCCCGCCCAGCCCGCCCTGCCGGGGCGCGCCGGCACCGGCGACTCGGCGGGACGCGGCGGCAGCCTCGCTCCGTAGAACGCTCCGGACAGCTCGCCGGACTGGCCCCGGACGCCTCGATCTGACGGGCCGTCAGCCCAACTCCGGTGGAGGATCGGTGACGGCCTTTTGCGAGGTCGGTGGGGATCGGCGCTGGGCAAACGGTCGCTGACTATGATTCGATGACCAGAATGACCCCCTGGAGGCCGGAGCCGGCCCGGGGGCAGCACACACGGGGTGTACGGTCGGCGACCCCCGATGGTCCGAACCGGGGGCGGGCATGGCGCAGAGCATCGTGGTGGACTCCCAGAGCCTGCGAACCGAGGGCAGGAACATGGAGGCCGTCGGACAGGACTTCCTGTCCGCCCTCAACACCCTCTCCGGCCGCCTGGAATCCCTCGAACAAGGCGACACGCCCCCCTGGGGCGACGACGACCTCGGCGAGAAGTTCGGCATCGTCTACGAGGGCCTGCGCGACGGCATGAAGGAGTCGATGGACTCCCTCGGCACCCGGATGGGCGAGATCGGCCAGAAGCTCCAGGGCATGGCCGACAACCACGAGGCCAACGAGAGCCTCACCAGCCAGGACATCCACACCCTCGAAGCCCGCGAGGGCGAAGTCGGCACCCAGGTCAGGGCGCTGCGCGGGCCGCAGGGCTACTGACCCCGGCGCGGGCCCGGGCCACCGGCCCTGCGCGCGCCGCCGCCGCACCACGGCGGACGTCCGGCATCGAGGCCCGGACGCCGCTGCACCGCTGATGGTCCATTCGTTCGTTCGTTCGTTCACGTGTTGTGCTGGGGGTTTGGCGAAGTGTCGCTGATGTTGCCGGACAGTGTCGAGTGGGTCCTGGAGATGCTCGGCTTCGACTGGCCGACCGCCGACGAGGACAAGCTCCGGGAGTCCGCACAGGTCTGGCGCGACTTCGCCGACCAGGTCGACCAGCTGCACCAGCGCGGGGCCAGCGCCGCCAACAACGTGCTCGCCTCCAACCAGGGCGACTCGATCGACGCCTTCGGCAAGACCTGGGAGAAGTTCTCCGGCGGCGGCAGTGACGGCTACCTCGCCGACGCTGCCATGGCCGCTCGGCTGATCGCCGTCGCCTTCGACGCCGCGGCCGTCATCGTGGTCACCTGCAAGATCGCCGTCATCGCCCAACTCATCGCACTCGCCGTCGAGTTGATTGCTGCGCAGGCCGCCGCGCCGTTCACCCTCGGCCTCTCCGAGCTCGGTGCGGCCGGAGCCACCGCCGCAACCAAGATGATCGTCCGACGCCTCCTGAAGGAACTCCGGGAAGCGCTGATGGAAGCGATCATGGAGACCCTGAAGGAACCCGCCGTCTCGGCGATCCAGGGCATGATCAGCGACCTGATCGCGCAGACCGTCAACCAGAGCTTCGGCGCGCAGAACGGCTACGACCTCGGACGCACCGCCAAGCGCGGCGCCGACGACTTCAGGACGCCGTCAAGAACTCCGGCCAGACCTTCACCGAGTCCCTCCGCGACGGCCTCGGCTCCCGCGCCGGCGGCCACGCCCGCAGCGGCATCGACAGCGCCGCCGGCCACGGCAGCAACGAGTCCTCCGGCAACCACGGCTCGAACGAGTCCTCCTCCAACAGCGGCGACGGCACCTCCAACTCCGGTGACCGCAGCACCGGTTCGGGCGGCACCACGGGATCGGGCGGCACCTCCGGGGCGGGGAGCACGGGCTCGGGGTCTGGGTCTGGGTCGGGCTCGGGGTCCGGGGCGGGCTCGGGTGGCGGTACGGGATCGGGCGGAAGCGGCGGTTCGAGCGCCGGGGGTACCGGCGCCACCGGGCACGGTGGCGGTGGCAACTCGGTTACCAGCGGCGGTTCGAGCGCCGGGGGTACCGGCGCCACCGGGCACGGTGGCGGTGGCAACTCGGTTACCAGCGGCGGCAGTTCGTCGGGCGGGCCGGGTGCGCACACCCGTAGCGACAGCAGCGGCCCCGACGCCGGTCCGTCGCCCACCTCCAACGGTGACACCCGCGTCGGCAACGACGCCCCGAGCAGCCCCCGGCCGCAGCGCCCCGACACCACCAACGCCCCGGCGCTCGACCCCTTCGGCACCCGCCTGGGCTCCGACGGCCCCGACACCTCGGCGGGCAACGCCGGGTCCTCGCACGACGGTCCGTCGCGGACCGCCCCCGACAGCGCACAGCCGCACGACAGCGGCCGTCCGGCCGGGCAGGCACCCGAGCAGAGCGGTTCGTCGCACGACGGTCCGTCCCGGACGGCTCCGGACAGCGCTCCCGCGCACGACAGCGGCCGTCCGGCCGGGCAGGCACCCGAGCAGAGCGGTTCGTCGCACGACGGTCCGTCGCGGACGGCTCCGGACAGCGCTCCCGCGCACGACAGCGGCCGTCCGGCCGGGCAGGCACCCGAGCAGAGCGGTTCGTCGCACGACGGTCCGTCGCGGACGGCTCCGGACAGCGCTCCCGCGCACGACAGCGGCCGTCCGGCCGGGCAGGCACCCGAGCAGAGCGGTTCGTCGCACGACGGTCCGTCCCGGACCGCGCCGGATGGTGGACCCGCGCACGACGGTCGTCCGGCGGGGCAGGGTGAGGGCTCTGCTCCGCGGGGGCCGGAGCATGATGCGGGTCGTGCGGGTGGTCATGGCGAGGGTCAGGGTCCGCGGGGGTCCGAGCAGAGCGGTTCGTCGCACGACGGTCCGTCGCGGACGGCTCCGGACGGTGCTCCCGCGCACGACGGTCGTCCGGCGGGGCAGGGTGAGGGCTCTGCTCCGCGGGGGCCGGAGCACGACGCGGGTCGTCCGGCCGGGCAGGGCGAGGGCTCTGCTCCGCGGGGGCCCGAGCACGAGGCTGGGGCTTCTTCCGGGCACGGGCACGGGAATCCGCCCCGGGGCGGGGACGGGGTGCCGGGCCCGGACCGGACGCAGACGGCCGCTTCGGAGATCCCGGCACCGCGGCACGAGCCTGCGGGCGGGCCGCACCACGAGCGCTCTGACGGCGGGTCAGCGCCTGACCAGGGGTCGTCGGGTGGTGGCGGGTCGCACGGTGGGGCTGGTTCGGACGGGCCGCGGCACGAGCGGCCTGCCGGTGCGGATCCGCGGGTTCCCGCAGGCGCACCGGCCGGTGACGGATCGTCCGGCAGCGACTCCGGGGCGACCGGGAACCCCCGCGTGCCGCGCCTGGACGTGGCCGGTCTCGGGGCCACTGCGACGGCGAGCCCCAGCCAGTCCGGCTCCGACCACCGTCAAGGCCCGGTCCCCACGCCCGGCACGACCCCGGACGGCGCCGCGCCGAGCGGTACGCCCGGCGGCATGGGCGGCGGCCCCGTTCCGACGGGCGGCGGCGCGATGCCCGGCGGCAGCAACGCCGGACCCGGTACCGGCGGCCGCCCGTCCGCCACACCGAGCCCGACGCACGGCGCACCGAACGCCACCCCGTCCCGGCCCGACCACCAGCCGAACGGGAACTCCACCTTCACCCCGCGTCCCGCCGCCGACCGGCCCGACCCGCGCGCCGCCTTCGGCCAGCGCCCGAGCAACCCCGACAACACCCGCCCGGGCACACCGGGCCCCACCACCCCGCGCCCTGACAGCACGCGTCCTGATGGTGCGCGGCCTGATGGTGCTCGGCCCGATGGAACTCGTCCAGACAGCGGGCGTCCTGACGGCACGCGTGCTGATGGTGCGCGGCCCGACGGCACGCGTCCGGATGGGACCCGTCCTGACGGTGGGCGCCCTGATGGGACCCGTCCTGACGGCACGCGTGCTGATGGTGCGCGGCCCGACGGCACGCGTCCGGATGGAACCCGTCCTGACGGTGCTCGTCCGGATGGGGCTCACCCTGATGGTGCGCGTCCTGATGGTGCTCGTCCCGAAGGCGCGCACTCGGACGGCACGCATTCCGATGCCCCAGGGGGCGATTCGGGGCGGGCGGATGGCTCGCGTGGTGACGACCACCCTGCCCCGGCGGACGCGGAGCGCTCGCACGACGGCGACCAGCAGGGCCCGTCGGAGTCGCACGACGCGGGTGGGGACGACCACCGGTCCGGGGATTCGCGGCAGCCGCTCGCGGAGAGTCGGCCGTACGACACGCCGGGTGGGCTGGAGCGGCCGGATCCGCAGCATCAGTCGGACCTGGAGAGCCGGGTGCCGCGGAATGCGGACGGGTCGCCGCAGCGGCATCCGGATCCGAACGGGGACTGGCCGGGGGCGGTCAACGGGGACGGGCACCGGGCTCCGGGGCGGGACAACAACTGTCTGGACGTGGCGCTTTCGACGGCGGACACGTACAGCGGGAATCCGACGGCGGCGGCTCCGCGCAGTGAGGCGGGGCCGGACGGCGAGGCCGGCGGGCGGGACCGGGCGGAGCGTCAGCTCGGGGCGCCGTTCCGGGACATGGGGAACGGGGATCCGGCGTTCCGGCGGATCGAGGACCAGCTGCGGGACGCCGGGCACGGCTCGCAGGCGGTGATCATCACGCAGGACGCCAACGGGCGCGCGCACGCCTGGAACGTGGTGAACCACGACGGGAAGATCACCTACCTCGACAACCAGACCGGTCAGCGCAGCGACAAGCCGCTGCACGACGGCGAGCACGGGGTGTTCGCGATCCCGTTGGACGGCGACCGCCGTCCGCTGCCGTCCGACGGGGCCCCGGACCACCGCCCGGACCAGTCGGAGCGGCGGCCCGAGGACCCGGCGGGCAAGAAGCACGGCCTGAACGAGTCCGACGACGAGGCGAACGGGGGGTCGTCGAGCAAGAAGCCGAAGAAGGACGACTCCGACACCGAGATGGACTCGGACTCGGACTCGGACTCCGAGCCGAAGAAGACGGACAAGGAGGTCATCGAGGAGCGCCGGGCCAACGACCCGGACCACCCGATCCACGAGGACTCCCGGACCGACCACGAGCGGCTGCCCGACCGCGAGGACCGCACCGACGAGATCCTGGGCGTCGCGCCCGACGCCCACCAGGCCGACCTGCGCGACAGCAACGAGGTCCGCCAGGTCGACATGGACCACGTGTACGACTCGCTGCACGGCTGGGCGGAGAACGGCCAGCTGGGCGACGTCCTGGACCGGAGCAAGGCGGGCAACCCGACCACGTTCAACCGGGCGCAGCTGGAGACGGCGCTGCCGGGTTTCTCGGACATGCACCCGGGCGAGCAGGGCGCGGTGGTCGCGGCGATGGGCCGGATGAGCCACGAGTTCCACATGAACCACGGCGTCGGCGCCAGCCCGGAAGCGATGGCGCACCCGTACCACAACCCGCCGACCGAGCCGGGCACCGCGCCCGGCGAGGCCGACACCGAGTCGCGCGGCGGCGTCGACCACGCCAAGTCGAAGGGCACGGAGGCGCTGAAGGCGGCCGAGGACCACGACGAGGTCAAGGACGCGATCAAGGAGGCGTTCGACCGGAAGAGCATCTCCGCCGCCGTCACCAAGGACGCGGAGCACCGTCCGGACTTCACGGGCCGCAACTACGCGGTGATCGAGGTGTACGACCCGAAGACCAATGAGGTCAGCTTCGTGGTGGACAGCTCGGTGCCGCCCAGCAAGGCGCGGGCCGGGATCTCGCCGCTGCACTCCGAGACCCACCTCGGCGGGTGGATGGAAAACCTGAAGAGCACCCGGGAGCAGGCGGACCAGCCGGAGGTGCTCAGCCTGTACACCGAGCGCGAGCCGTGCGGTATCGGTGCAGGCCACGCCGACTGTTCCGGCTATTTGTCCCGGGATCACGAAGGGGTGCCGGTCTACTATGCGACCGGGTACCGCAAGGGCGACGGCTCCGACGTGGCCGACCCGAGCACGGGTCTGACGCCGAAGCAGCAGATGGACCAGGACTTCGGCAACCACGTCTCGGAGGTGGGCCGGATCTGGTTGGAGATGGAGCAGCACTGAGCGGCGGCCGCACGGGAACGACGGGCAAGAGCAAGGGAGTGGCCGGATGACCGGACAGGACGAGGCGGCAGTGCGGGCGGCGGTCGCCGCCGGGGCCGAACGCCTGCGGGACGCCGGCCGCGGCCTGCTCCACGTGTGCGGCCCGGCGGGCAGCGGGCGCACCGCGGTGCTCGCCGGGATCGCGGCCGCCGACCCGGAGGCGGTCCTGATCGACGCGGCCGGCCGGACCATGGAGTCCGTGGTGGCCGAACTCGCCGACCGCACCGGCCTGTTGCGCCGCCGCCCGGACGGCGGCTGGCCGGTGCTGCGGCAGGCGCTGCTGAAGGAGAAGAAGGAACGCACCCTGCTGATCGCCAACGCCGAGCGGGCGGGCCGGTACGTCGACGGCTACGAGCCGGTCCGGCTGCAGGCACTGATCGACGGCCTGGCGGCCGCCACCCGGCAGGGTCGGCTGCGGCTGGTGGTGGAGCAGACCCGGACCCCTGAGCTGCCCGCCGAGCCGTCGCCGAAGTACTGGGAGGACGTGCTCCGGCTGACGGACGGCCAGGGCCCGGAGGAGTTGCGCGCGCTGGAGGCGGCACTGCCGTCCGACGCGGTCGCGGCGGTGCGGGCGCTCGCCAACGCCCGGCTGCGCCGGGTCCCGCTGGACGGCTGGGCGGCGCTCTGCAAGGCCGCTCAACTGCCGGTCGCGGGGCGGCAGTTGACGGACTGGGCGGCAGACCCGCGGTGGGTGGTGCAGGACGCGGACGGGGTGGGCGTCAAGGGCCCCGCGCTGGCCGAGGCGCTGCGCTACCCGGCCGAGCAGTCCGTCGCCTTCCACGCCCGGATGACGGAGCGCCTGCTGGCCGCCGAGCCCGCCGACTGGGCCGCCCGTTCGCTGCCCGGCCACGCCGCGGCCGCCGGGAAGTTCGAGGAACTGCTGGCCGACGCCCGCGCGCTGGCCCGGATCCCGCAGGACGCCCTGGTCGACGGCCTGCAGGCCGCGTACCGGGACGGCGAGGGCGCGAACGGGGGCCGTGCCGCCGAACACGGCACCCGCGCGGCCGAGTTGAGCTACCTCGCGGGCTACGGCCTGGCCGGCGCGCCGCACGGCGAATGGGTCGCCCGGCTGGCGCACGACGCCTGCACCCGCGGCCAGTTCGACCGCGCCGAGACGCTGGCCGCCGCCAGCCCCGAGCCGCTGCTGTTCCGCACCGCCTGGGCGCACTGGCGTCCCAACGGCGAGTTCGCCCCGCCCATCGAGCCCTGGCACCGCGCCGACGTGTGCGAGGTCGTCGCCGCCGAGTACCGGGGCGCGCCGGCCGTGCTCACCGAGGACGAGGACGGCATCCGGTTCGTCCGCGACGCCGCCACCGGCGAACTGCTCGGCGGCCCCTTCACCGAGGACCCGGAGGACCTGCGGCGCACCGGGGCAGCCACGCTGACGGTCCGTCCGGCCGTGCGCCGCACCGAGGTGCTGGACCCGGACGCGGACGCGGAGGCCGCCAAGCCGCTCGGCACCTTCCACCACCCCGACGCCGAACGGGCCGGTGCGGTCGGCGAGTTGCTGGTCCTCGCCGACGTTCGCGGCGCGTACGCCGTCCGCCTCGACCCCACGCGGCTCGACCCGCACCCCCGGCAGCCCGCCACCCGGGTCGGCCGCTACGTCCGGCTGCGGGCCCGGCACTTCGACCCCGCCGCGCTGCCTCCGCTCCCCGACCTGCTCGCGCGGACCTTCGGCGCCGAGCGGCTGCACCGGATCGACCCGGTGCCGGACGGGATCGCCGATGCCTCGGCCCGCGAACTGCTCGCCACCGTCGGCCTGCCGTCCGTGGAGAGCCGCAGCGGCTACTGGCTGGCCCCCGACCAGGGCCTGCCCGCCCGCCCCTGGTCGCCCTGGCCCGGCGCGGAACAGCCGCCCGGCGCGGGCCCGTTCCACCTGATCGGCGGCTGGGTCGGCGCCGACCTGGTGCTCGACGGCGCCGACGGCCGGGTGCTGCGGATGATCCCCGCCGACTGGCCCGAACGCGCCCTCCCGCGCGAACCGCTGATCGGCACCGGCCTGCACGCCTTCCTGACCATGGTCGCCCTCCAGCAGCAGTACCTGACGGTGTACCGGCCCGGCGAGCTGGACCGCGCGGAACTGCTCGCCGAACTCGCCGTCCGACTCGCCGGCGTCGACCCCGCCGCCGTCGCCACCGACAGCTGGCAGCACGTCCTCGAACCCGACACCTGGGCCTGACCCACCCCACCCTCCCGGAGAGACCAGAAGTGAGCGACACCGGCACCACCGTCCACCAGCCCCACCCGCACCTCGGCGGACGGACGGCAGCGCTGCGCGCCCTGGCGGCCTGGCGGGCCGGAACGGCCGGCGCCCCGCGCACCGTCCTGCTCACCGGCGACCGGGGCAGCGGCCGCACCCGGCTGCTCACCGGCTTCCTGATGCTCTGCGACCCCGCCCACCGCGACCGGATCGACACGGCGGCCCTCGACCCCGCCACCGTCCCGCCCGCCGACCTGCCCGCCCCGCCGGTCTTCGACGCCACCGGACTGACCGCCGTCCAACTCCGCTGGCTGCTCGCCGACCACTACGCGCCCGGCACCGACCGCGCCGCCGACCTGCCCGCCCTGCTGGCCGGCCTCGGCACCCCCGAGCGGCCCGAGACCGTCGTCCTCGCCGACACCGACCGGGCCGGCGCCCTGCCCGGCACCGACGAACCCGCCCGGGTCACTACCGAGGTCCTGCTGCCGCTCGCCCTCGCCCCCGGCGTCCGGCTGCTCGCCGACCTGCCGCGCGCCGAAGCCGAACGCCTCGCCAAGGACGTCCCCGAAGACCGACTGCTCGTCATCGACCTCGACCAGGACCCTTGGCGGGACCCCGAGGCGCTGTTCCGCCAAGCCCAACTCCGGATCGAACAGCCCGCCGTCGCCCGCCAGTTGGCGGCCGTCGCGAGCAGCCCGCTGGTGATCCGACTGGCCACCTGGTCCGCGCTCGCCGCACCCTCGCACCCCGTGCCGCTGCCGCGCACCCCCGGCGACGCCCTCGACCTGCACGCCGAACACTGCGGCAGCGACGAGCTGACCCTGCGCCGCCTGCTCGCCCCGCTCGCCATGGCCGGCCCCGGCGAACCCCTGCCGCTCGACCTGTGGGCCCCCGTCGCCACCGCCGTCGCCGGCAAGAACCTCGCCCCCGCACTCGCCGCCGGACGCGACCTGCTGCTGCCGTTCTTCGACCTGGTCACCGCCGACGGCCGCCCGCCCGCCGTCCGGATCGTCCACCCCGCCGTCGCCGACGAGATCCGCGAACGCCTCACCAGCACCGTCCGCGAGGTCCAGCGCCGGATCGCCGCCGCCCTGCTCGCCACCGTCGACCGGCAGCACTGGGCCGACGCCGCGCCCTACGTCCGCGAACAGCTCGCCGGTCACGCGCTGGAGGGCGGACTGCTCGCCGACCTGCTCGCCGACCCCGGCTTCCTGCTGCACGCCGAACCGCACCGGCTGCGCGCCGCCGTCGACAAACTCGCCGCCAGCGGAGCCGAGTTGCCGCCACTGGGCCGCACCTGGCAGCGCCTCGCCCCGCTGTTCGCCCGTCACGAGCTCGGCCTCGAACAGCGGGCCGCCCTGCTCGACCACGGCGCCCGGCAGGACGGCCTCGCCGCTCTCGACCTCGCCGGCCTCGACCTCCCCTGGCGCACCCGGTGGACCCGCCCGCTGGCCGGCGTCACCGCGGTCACCACCGCCGTGCACCCCGACGGAAGCCACCTGCTGGTCGCCCACCGACCCGGCACAGAAGCCGAGTTGGTGGCCTTCGAGGCCCTCACCGGCACCCCCTGGGACGGCGACGCCACCCAGCTGGCCCGCCCCGACGACGAGCAGCGCGGCTCCACCCCGCTGGCCCTCAGCACCGGCGGCGACTACGTCCGGGTCTGGCGCCGCCGCCCCGACGGCACCGCCCGGGGACCCATCGCCGCCGTGCTCACCGACGGGCCGCTGGCCGGCGCCGACCTCACCCCCTCCGGACTGCTGCTGCTCGCCGACAGCCGCGGCGTCACCGCCGTCGACCTGCCGGTCGAAGCCCTCGTGCCCGCCCAGGCCGACCCGTCCGGCCGCTGACCGGCGCCCGTCGACTACCGTGAACACCGACCACCGTGCCCCGAAGGAGAACGACCGCGTGACGACCCGTGAGCAGGCCATCGAGGCGGCCCACCGCTGGATCAACGGTGCCCGGCCCGAGGAGCAGTGGCACCGGATCGGCGTGCACGAGTTCGACCTCGGCTGGGTGCTCTGGCCGGCGCCCGCCGCCGAGGAGCAGGACCGGCCCGTCGGCGAGCGCCGCGCCCCCGCCGACATCGGCACCGCGTGCGCCGTCGTCGACCGGGAGACCGGCGAACTCACCCACTGGCCCTCCGTCCCCGTCGACGAGGTCGTCCAGCTCTACCGCGACAAGCTCGGCGCCGGCAGCCACGACCCGAGCCGCCCGCCGGCCACCGGCCCGGGCGGCTCCGCCGTCCTCACCTACCGGGACGCCGACGGCGAGCAGCAGAGCCTGTTCCAGCTCTCCACCCCCGGCCTCGGCCACCCCGAACTGCGCGCCTGGCGCACCCTCCAACAGCAGGGCGTCCGCCCGGAGGACGTGCTCTCCGTCTACACCGACCTGCGCCCCTGTGAACTCCCCGGCGGCTACTGCGCCTCCGTGCTGCTCGCCGAACTCCCGGTCGCGACCTTCGACTACGGCCACGACTACGGCCCGCGCTACGACCGCCGCGCCGCCGCCGTCCGCGCCCTCACCGACACCACCGAGGCCACCTTCCGCCGGTCCGGCCGCCCGCTGCCCACCCGACCCAACCGGGTGCCCTTCCCGCGCGCAGTGCCCGCTGCCCCCACCGTGACCGACCAGGCACTGGCGCAGCAACTGGCCGAGCAGTTCGGCCCCGACGGCGTCCGACGCCCGGTCGGGGACCTCCCTGCCGGGGTCCCCGCCACCCTCGCGGCGGCCGGACTGCCCGTCGAGGTCCCCGAGTTCTTCCACGCCCTGCCCGAACTGTCCGAACTGCCCGACGCGGCGGGTCACCTGGCCGCCACCGGCCGGGGCGCCCGGGTTCCCGAGCGCACCCGCGCCCTGCTCGCCTACTACCGGGTCCTCGGCACCGACGGCCGGGCCCTGATCGCCGTCCAGTGCGGCGACGGCGGCACCGGCACCGGCGCGGGCATCGGCCGGATCTGGGCCGTCGACCCCGACACCGGCAGCGGCCGCTACCTCAACAGCGACCTCGCGTCCTACCTGCGCTGCCTCGCCCTGCTCGCCTCCCGCCACCCCGCCCTCCGCGGCCTCACCCCGGAAGCCGCCGGAGCGGCCGTCGACGCGTTCCAGCGCGAACTCGCCGCCGTCGACGGCACCGTGTTCACCGACCCCGAGAACTGGTGGGCCGTCATCGTCGAACAGCTCTGGGACGGCCTGCTCTGACGCCGTACCGGCCGGCCCGTGCAGTCCTCCCCGCAGCGAGGAGACCGCACGGCCGGCCAGGTCGGCATCGGTCAGGTCCAGGCCCTGGTGCGCGGTGCGACCCCCAGGGCAGGGGACAGGCACGCTCCGTCAAGGCCCAGCCCCGCCGGGGACGGTCGGGAGCGAGGCCACCACCAGCGCGACCGCCTCCTCGGCGGTGTCGACGGTGACGGTCTCGCCGCCCCGCTGGTGCACCAAGTACGCCCCGGAGTGCAGCGGGTCGACCGCTCCGCCGACCCGCTCGAACGGGAGTGTCGCCGAGCTGGAGAACCAGAGGACGTGATGGCTGGTCACCGGGAACAGCCGGCGCAGTCGCGGCTCGGCGAACGCGGCCTCCCACAGCGCCCGTGCGCTCTGCGGGAACCGCGCCAGGTCGCTGTCGAGGTGCTGGAGGCGCACCCGCCACCTCAACTCGACCCGGCCGAGCGGCTCCCGCTCGTGCGCGAACGCCCAGTCGCGGACCTCCAGGAACGGCGCGACCTCGCGCGTGCCCGCCAGGTCCGTCCCCGCCAGCCAGGCCGCCGTGGCCCGGACCGCCGCCACGAGATCCTCGGTGCGTCCCTGCGCGAGCGTCGCCAGACCCCGCCGCAGCGTCACGTGCACCCCCGGCACCGGCCCCCACCACCTGAGCTGGGCCTGACCGGCGCTCGGATCCTGCGGGCCGCCAGTGAATTCGGCCGAGCGCCGGTGCAGTCGGGTCGGTTCGGGCAGCCGGACGCCCGCCTCGGCGGCGGCCCGCGCGATTTCGGCGCCGAGGGCCGCGGCCTCGGCCGCTGCGTCGGGTCCAGGGCTGGTCATGGCGCGGAGTGTAGTTCGAACACCGCGCGGCGGGTGGCCGATCGCCCTGCTGCTACGGGTTCTCGTAGCGCGCGCAGAGGACGGCCCGGCCGACGCCGAAGAAGCCGAGCGTGCCGCTGATCGCCGCCGCCGAAGTGTCGGAGTCCAGCCCCAGGGTCTCCACGCCGAGCGCGTGCACCGTGAACACGTACCGGTGCGGCCCGTGCCCGGGCGGCGGCGCAGCGCCCCCGAAGTCCTTGGTCCCGTAGTCGTTCCGGCCGTGCACCGCCCCGGCCGGCAGACCCGGGAAGCCGCCGCTCCCCGCTCCCGCGGGCAACTCGCCGACACCCGCCGGGAGATCGAAGAGCACCCAGTGCCACCACCCACTGCCGGTCGGGGCATCCGGGTCGAAACACGTCACCGCGAAGCTCTTGGTGCCCGCCGGGACATCCGACCAGGCGAGGTGCGGCGAGAGGTTCCCGCCCTCGAAGACCTGGGCCGGCCGCAGCGTGCCGCCCTCGGTCAGGTCCGCGCTGGTGACGGTGAACGCCGGCACGGGACGCTGGAAGTCGTGCGGCATCGGTGGCCTGGTCACAGTGGCTGGTCTCCCCGGTAGTGATCGGTACCCGGCGGAGACTAGTTCAGCCGCCCACGAACACGCCCACGCCCACCGAATACCCGTCCTGCACCAGGCAGGCCGATAAACTGGACACCCGGAAAGCTGATGCACCGGTCTGCACAGGTCAGCATCCGCGGCGCCACAGACCGAGCCCGCTGCGCGCGAGGGACTGCCGTCGGCCGCTGCGCCGCGGACGAACAGTCAATGGGTGCGCCGCATCTCCGGCTGATCGCCGAAGCCGAAGCGCGGTGTCATCGGGACGGCCGGAGGCCTTGCTTGAGGAGGCCGGTCCAGAGGCTGGTGCGGCCCGGGCGGTCGAGGGCTTCGTGGGCGGCGAGGAGGCCACCGGTGACTGCGCCGAGGAAGCCGCCGGCGAGGCAGTCCTGGCCGGAGAGGTAGAGGCCGGGGACGGTGGTGCGGGGGCGGATCCAGTCGGCGAGGCCGGGGTGGCGGTGGGTGCCGAAGGCGGTGGTGTCCTTGGCGAGGCCGTAGAGGCTGCCGTCGGGCCAGGCGGTGAAGTGTTCGGCGGAGAGGGGGGTGCCGAGTTCGTGGAAGGCCACCCGGCCCCGGGTGCGGGGGAGGTGGTGGTGGAGCCGGTCGAGGAGGTGGGTGGTGAGTTCGGCCTTCAGGGCGAGGTAGGCGGGGTCGCGGTCGCGCCAGCGGGAGCCGTGGAAGGGGGCGAAGAGCTCGGGGTTGACGTAGGCGAGAATCTCGCCGGTGGACCGGCCGGGGTGGCGGGCGGTCCAGGTCGGGTCCTTGGCGCAGGCGAAGGAGAGGAACGCCCCGCTGGTTCGGCCGCCGGTGCCGTCGAAGAAGGCGTCGCAGTCGCCGTCGGTCACGAGCAGGTTCTGCCGGGGGAGGTCGAGTTCGGCCGGGTCGCCGTCCAGGCCGAGGAAGAGCACCACGAACGGGAAGCCCCGCCGCATGGCGTCGAGGCGGTCCGCGTCGGCGGCGGCCCGCTGCGGCAGCAGGGTGCGGTAGGTGTGGTGCGCCCCGGCCGCGCTGACCACCACCGGGGAGTGCACGCGGGTGCCGTCGGCCAGGGTCACGCCGGTCGCGCGGGCGCCGTCGAGTTCGATCCGGGCGACCGGTGCCCGGACGAAGACCTCGCCGCCCGCGGCCCGGATCGGGGCGAGCATCGACCGGGCGATCGCGGCGCTGCCGCCGACGGGGTACCAGGCGCCGGTCCGGAAGTGGTCGAACATCACGGCGAGCAGGAAGAACGGGAGTCGGGCGGTGGAGTCGGCCAGCAGCAGGGCGCTGCGGGTGAGGACCGCCTGTCGCAGCCGCTCGTCGCCGATCAGCCGCTCGACCACCTCGCGTGCCGGGTCCATCGCCTCGGCCGGTACGGCCGCCGCCCGCAGCAGCCGGGCCAGCCGCCGCACCACGGGGCCGGAGAGCCGGCCCAGGGCGAGCGCAGGCAGCACGGCTCGGCAGCGCCCGACCAGCCTGAACAGCGCCTCGATGCCGGCCCGTTCGGCCGGGAAGTGGGCCAGCAACTCGGCCCGGTAGGCGGTGAAGCCGACCGGTGCCCGGTGCACCTCCCCGGCCAGCCGGTACTCCTCGTACGGGTCGCCGAGCGGGGCCCACTTCAGGACGCCGCCGGTCAGGTAGTCGGAGAGCACCCGGACGGGCTCACGCGGCGTCAACTGGCCGACGTAGTGGATGCCGACGTCCCACTCCCAGCCGCGCCGCCGGTAGGCGTGGGTGTAGCCGCCCGCCGTGTAGTGCTGCTCGAACACGGCGACCCGGCGCCCCTGCCGGGCCAGGCAGACGGCCGTGGTCAGCCCGCCGGCGCCGGACCCGATCACCACCGCGTCGTACGCGTCCGTCACCGCGTCGGCCGACAGCCGACGGCCCACCACCACCCGGTCGGTCACCGCCACCACCGCCGGCGAGCGGTCGACGGGGCAAGCGGGACGGGCGGGGGGAGACTCAGCACGCAGGGCCAACCGAGCTGTCGGGGCGGAAGGCACGCCCGGGCGGTGGCGGTCACCTGAACGGCCGCGGAAGACGTACCCGTTCGATGGGCGGAGCTGCGGCGGAGCCCGGAATTCGACGGCTTTCGTGAAACTTTCGCGGCTCGGCCGGGCGGGGGAGGGGGTGTCGGGAGGGCGTTCGGGCGTCCACGAAGCACTGGGGTGGGGCCAGGTGGGGCGGTGGACGGGGCGTCAGGGCGCGGTACGGCGGCGGCGGCAGGGCGCAGCGGGGCGACGGCAGGTTGGTGGTGCGCGGAGCCTGCCGCTGAAGCGGTTCGGGGCGCTAGCATCGGCCGCGGTTCGCTGCGGGAGCGCTCCCACGCTTCGGTTCCCGCATCGGCCCCGGTCAGCCCGCCCCCACCTGGCGGCCGGCCGTCTCTCCCACCCGAGAGCGACCCCACGGAGGACACCGTGCACACCCCCGACCCCCACCGCGGCACCGCCGCGGCGCTCGCCCGGCCGGGCCGCCGCGCCACCGCCCTCGCCCTCGCGGCAGCCGTCTCGGCCGTCGGCCTGGTCGTGGCCACCCAGAGCGGTGCCGGCGCCGCGGTGCAGGGCAGCCTGCCCGCGGACACGCAGTTCTACAGGGACCCGACCTCGCAGGCCGTCAGGTGGGTCGCCGCCAACCCCGGCGACTCCCGGACGCAGGTGATCTCCAAGCGGATCGCCAGCCAGCCGCAGGGCATCTGGTTCGCCAACTACCGCCCCGACACCGTCACTTCCGACGTCCGCGCGGTCACCTCGGCGGCCGCGCAGGCCGGCCAGGTGCCGGTGGTGGTGGCCTACATGATCCCCAACCGGGACTGCGGCGGCGCCTCCGCCGGCGGCGCGCCCGACCTCGCCTCGTACGACGCCTGGGTCACCAAGTTCGCGGCCGGCCTGGGCAGTTCGCGGGCCGTCGTGGTGCTGGAGCCGGACTCCATTGCGCTCACCACCTGCCTGAGCGCCCAGCAGCAGAACGACCGGTTCGCCTCGCTGTCCCGCGCCGTCGGCACCATCCACGCCGCCAACCCGAACGCCAAGGTCTACCTCGACGGCGGGCACTCGACCTGGAACTCCCCCGGCGAGCAGGCCAATCGGCTGCGCAGCGCGGGCGTGCTGAACTCGGACGGCTTCTTCACCAACGTCTCCAACTTCAACACCACCTCCAGCGAGAGCTCCTTCGCCCACAACGTGCTGAGCTCCCTCGGCAACCCGGGCAACCTGCACGCCGTCATCGACACCAGCCGCAACGGCAACGGCCCGGCGGGCAGCGCCTGGTGCGACCCGTCCGGGCGGAAGATCGGCAACTACCCCAGCGCCGCGACCGGTGACACCGCGATCGACGCCTTCCTGTGGATCAAGCCGCCGGGCGAGGCCGACGGCTGCGCCGCCGCGGCCGGAACCTTCGTGCCGGACATCGCCTACCAGTTGGCGGTGAACGCGCCCGACCCGGTGGTCTCCTCGCCGTCCCCGTCGACCCAGCCGCCGAGCTCGCAGCCGCCGACCAGCCAGCCGCCGACGTCGCAGCCGCCGACCTCGCAGCCGCCGACCGGCAACGCCTCCTGCTCGGTCGCGTACCGGGCGAACTCGTGGGCCGGCGGCTTCACCGCCGACGTCACGGTGAAGAACACCGGGAGCGCGGCGATCTCCGGTTGGACGGTCAAGTGGACCTACCCCGGTGACCAGAAGATCACCAGCGGCTGGAACGCGAAGGTCAGCCAGAGCGGGGCCGTGGTGACCGCGACCGACCTCGGCTACAACGGCGCCCTGGCGGCCGGCGCGTCGACCAGCTTCGGCGTGCAGGCGACCTACGGCTCCAACAACACCGCCCCGACCGCCTTCACGGTCAACGGCAGCACCTGCACCACTGCCTGAGCCATCCTCCCCCTGCCCCGCCGGCCACCCCCACCCGTGGGCCGGCGGGGCCCTTCCGCGCCCCGGGGGAGCTGCAGACCGTCGGCTCAGCGGGCGCGGTAGCGGGTGAGGGCCTCGCGGGCGTCGGGGACGAAGGACGGGTCGCGGGCGAGGGCGAGGAGTTCGGGTTCGGTCAGCCAGTCGCACCAGGCGATCTCGGACGGATCGGGCCGGACCGGCGTGGTGACCAGGACTTCGTGGACGCCCATCCAGTACGGGCTGACCGCGCCCCGGCACCGGAACGTGAAGACCGGGCGGGGCCGGGCAACGATGCCGAGCTCCTCCGCCAACTCCCGTGCGGCAGCGTCCTGGTAGGACTCGCCGACGCCCACTGCGCCGCCGAACATCCAGTTGAGGCGCCCCGGGAACAGCGGGACGTCGTCGGGGCGGCGGTGGACCAGGAACCGGCCGCGGGGTCGCGGCAGACGATGGTGGCGATCCGGTGCAGCCACCCCTCGCGGATGGCCTCGCCCCGGTCCACCACGCCGATGACGCGATCCTGCTCGTCCACCCGCTCCACCGGTTCGCTCACGTCCGCCAGGATCGCAGACGGCGCCGGCGGGACGGGCGGCGGGATTCACGGCCGGAGTTGAACGGCCGTCACCATCACGTAGCCGACCAGCAGCCCGAACAGGCACACCGAGGTGACGTACCGGGGTGTGAACGGCAGGCCGGCGAGGGCGGGGTAGAGCAGGACGGCGGCGCCGGCGGCCAGGTCGGCGAGGTAGAGGCCGTCGGGCGGGACGATCCCGGTGCTGTGCGCGGCCCAGCCGGTGGCGATCAGGAACCCGGTGAGCAGGGTGAAGCCGGAGAGCAGGCCGGAGCCGATCGCGCCCAGGGTGGGGTGCGGCTCCGGGTACGGCTCGCCCTCCGGGACCTCGGGCCGCACGCGGTGGGCCACCGCGAGGGAGCCGACCGCCAGCGCCATCGCGGCGAGGGCCCCGAGCAGGGGAACGGGATTCATCGGCTCCTCCTGGAGTGCACGAAGTGCTGGCCCGCGAGCGCGGCGAGCGCGGCCGGCAGCAGGACGGTGACGATCATGACGGTGGCCCAGACCGAGGGTTCGATCACGCCAGGCCGGGCCGGGAGGTCCGGCGGCGGGGCGGCCACCGCGGTCGAAGCAGTGGCCGACGGCAGCGCAGCGGGCGCGGGCGAGGGGGAGACGGTCGGCGGTGGTACCGGTGCGGGTGCGGCCCGGAGGGTGGTCGCGGGCGCCGGGGGCTGGGCGTGGGACGGGGTCTGACGTGGCGTCGGATGCCCCACGGAGCTGGCCGTCGGTGCCGGCGCCGGTGGCGCGCTCGCATGGTGGGAGGGGGACGGGGGTGGCGGAGTCGGCGTGGGTGTGGGCATGGGCGTGGGTGTGGGCATGGGCGTGGGTGTGGGCGTAGGGGAGGGGCACGGCCATGGCGGCGGGTGGGGGTGCGGCGGCCGAGGCGGCAGGGGGACGTGCGGAAGGTGCGGGAGGTGGGGCAGGTGCGGGAGTTGGGGAAGCTGCGGCAGGGGCAGCGGGAATGCGCCGGAGGCATGGTCCATGGGCCGATGATCCGAAAGCCGAGTGGGACCGGGTGGCGGTTCGCACCCAAACCCCACTCGGCGGTGAAAGGTTCCGCTCGCTGGCGGGACGGACGAGCGGGCAGCGAGCGTCAGTTCGGATCCGCGGGTGCCGGCGCGGTGGCGGCGGCCCGGCGCGGTCGGGTGGGGAGCGCGGCAGCCGCGAGGGCGACCGCGGCGGCGGCCAGGACCGGCCAGCCGGTGCCGAGCAGCAGGGCCAGCACGGCGGGGCAGCAGATCGCGGCGGCGAGCCGAGCGGGTCCGGTCAGGACGCGGACGGCCGAGGCGAGGCAGCCGAGGTAGACGCTGAGGAACAGCGCGGTGGGCACGGACACCAGCTGAGAGGTGGTCAGGACGCCGGAGCCGACCAGGGCGACCAGCGGGATGCCGGTGACGGCGGTCGCGGCGACGACGGCCGGCGAGCCGCGGCGGCCGGCGGCGGCGCCGGACGGGAGCAGGGCGTCGAGCAGCGCGGCGGCCCCCGTCAGGTAGGTGTTGGTGGCGGCGAGGGTGAGGACCAGGGCCGCGCCCGCGGCCAGCAGGGCGCCCCGGCCGCCGATCGCGGCCCGCATCAGGTCGGCGAGCGGGACCGAGCCGCCCGCGCCGGGGCCGAGGACGGCGACGGTCGCGGCGGCCAGCCCGAGGCAGAGCAGCGAGGTGACCAGGAAGGCGATCAGCACCACCCGGCGCAGCTGCCGGCGAGGGTCGCGCAGCCGGGTGGTGAGCGAGGCGGCGGCCTCCCAGCCGACGAAGGCGAACATCAGCGGCGGTGCGGCCTGCGCGACGCCCGTCCAGCCGTGCGGCAGGAACGGCGTCCAGTGCGCGGCCTTCGCGGCCGGCGCGGAGCCGAGCACCGCGAACAGCACCAGGCCCACCAGGGCGGAGACCAGCACCAGTTGGAGACCCGCGCCGGTGCGCACCCCGAGCAGTCGGATCGCCAGCACCAGGGCCAGCAGGAGGATGCCGGCCCGGACGGCCGTCCCCTCGTCGGCGCCGATCGCCGCCGCCGCGTAGCTGCCGCCGATCAGGCAGACCACCGGCGCGCCCGCGACCACGCCCGCCAGGAAGCACCAGCCGGCGGCCCGCCCGGCCCGGGTGCCGAGGCCCGCGGCGGTGTACCCGGCCACGCCGCCGGTCGAGCCGAGGCGGGTGCCGAGCCCGCAGAACACCGCGGCGATCAGGCCGGACAGGCCGAGCAGGGCCAGCCAGGCCAGCAGCGAGGCGGGGCCGGCCGCCCGGGCGGCCAGGCCCGGGAGCAGCAGCAGGCTCGGGCCGAGCAGGGCGCCGATGTACAGCGCGGACGCCCCGGCGGTGGACAGCTGGGACGGGGTCGGCCGGGAGGAGGACGGCTGGGCGCGGGTTGCTGCCGCGGTGTCGGTCATGGCTCGATCATGGCCCGGATCGCGCGGCACGCGCTGGCGAATTCCGCCCCGCCGGAGCCCCGGAACGGCAGATCGTGCCGCGACCGGCCCGCTAGGGTGCACGATATGCCGAGTAACTCGTACGACCGTATCGATCGTGCCATCCTGGAGCACCTCCAGCGGAACGGCCGCACCGCCAACGTCGACCTCGCCGACGCCGTCCGGCTCTCCCCGTCCTCCTGCCTGCGCCGGACCAAGGCGCTGGAGGCGGACGGCGTGATCGCCGGGTACCGGGCCGAACTCGACCGGGACAGCGTCGGGTTGGGGCTGACGGTGTTCATCGCGCTGCGGGTCGAGCAGCACTCCCGGGAGACCTCGCGGCACATCGAGGAGAAGCTGTGCGCGATCCCGTCCGTGGTGGCCTGCCACGTGGTCTCCGGGGAGGCGGACTTCCTGGTCGAGGTGGCCGTGCCCGACCTCGCCGCCTACGAGCAGGTGCTGCTGGACGACATCCTCGCCATCGGCCCGGTCCGGGACGCCCGGTCGACCTTCGCGATCCGCACCGTCCGCTCCCGCGGCCCCCTCCCGCTGGACCGCTGGCCGGCCGGACGCGGCGGGCGGTGACGCAGCGCCGGCAGAGGAGTTGTGGCAGCAGCCGGGCCCCGGGGCCGACCTGCTCCACCCGGGGGTAGGGGAGACTGGGCCGGGCGCGGCGCGGTGCCGTGCGGGACGAGGAGGAGCGAGCTGTGGCCGAACCCTTGATCGCGGCCGTCGGCGGTCGGCATCCGCAGGTCGACCCGGGCGCGTTCGTCGCACCCGGGGCGGTGGTGGTCGGTGACGTGACCGTCGGGCCGGGCGCGAGCGTCTGGTACGGGGCGGTGCTGCGCGGGGACGCCGAGCGGATCGTCGTCGGGGCGCTGACGAACATTCAGGACAACTGCACGGTGCACGCCGATCCGTCGTTCCCCGCGGTGCTCGGCGAGCGGATCTCGGTGGGCCACAACGCCGTGCTGCACGGCTGCACCGTCGAGGACGACGTGCTGATCGGGATGAGCGCCACCGTCCTGAACGGGGCGCGGATCGGCGCGGGCTCGCTGGTCGCGGCCGGTGCGGTGGTCCCGCAGGGCATGCAGGTCCCGCCCGGTTCGCTGGTGGCCGGTGTGCCCGCGAAGGTCAGACGCGAGCTGACCGAGGAGGAGAAGGCCGGGATCACGGCGAACGGCGCGGGCTACCAACTGCTCGCCGCCGCACACGCGCAGGACGTGGCGGGCGGCTGACCGCGCGGCCGACGCGCCGTCAGGCGGCCGGGGAGGCGGCCTTCGCCTCGGCGTGGGCCGCCCGGGCGGCCAGCACCTCGGGGACGCGGGACTCCGCCCAGCGGGCCAGCGCCCAGACCTGCCGGGCGGCCTCCTCGCCGAGCGGGGTGAGCGAGTAGTCGACGCGCGGCGGGATGACGGCGTGCGCCTCGCGGAGCACCAGGCCGTCCTGCTCCAGGGTCTGCAGGGTCTGGGCGAGCATCTTCTCGCTCACCCCGCCCACCGCGCGGCGCAGCTCGCTGAACCGGTGGGTGCTGTCCAGCAGCACGGCGAGCACCAGGACCGCCCAGCGGCTGGTGACGTGTTCGAGGATGCCGCGCGAGGCGCAGCCCGCCGAGTTGACGTCCGCCGGGAGGCCGCCGGTCAGTTCCTTCACCCTGAGGTTCATGGAAGTAGCTTACCCGAAAGTGGGTACTTCCGATTCGTTAGTGACTTTCCTACGGTTGGTGCGACAGCCGTCGTACCACCACAGGAGTTGCATCACCATGAGCATCGTCGTCACCGGCGCCACCGGTCAGCTCGGCCGCCTCGTCGTCGAGGAGCTGCTGGCCCGCGTCCCGGCCGCCGAGGTCGTCGCCGCCGTCCGCGACGAGCGGAAGGCCGCCGACCTGGCCGCGCGCGGCGTGGAGCTGCGGGTGGCGGACTACGACCGGCCGGAGACGCTGGCGGCCGCGATCCGCCCCGGCGACACCGTGCTGCTGATCTCCGGCAGCGAGGTCGGCCGCCGGGTCGCCCAGCACACCGCCGTCATCGAGGCCGCGAAGGCCGGCGGGGCCGCGCGACTGGTCTACACCGGCGTGCTCGGCGGCCCCGCCGCGGACTTCCGGCTGGCCGAGGAGCACCGGGCCACCGAGCAGCTGATCCTCGACTCCGGCCTGCCGTACACCTTCCTGCGCAACGGCTGGTACACCGAGAACTACACCGCCCTGATCCCCGTCCAGCTGGAGCACGGCGTGGCCGGCAGCACCTCCGGCGGGCGGATCGGCTCCGCCAGCCGCGCCGACTACGCCGCGGCGGCCGCGGCCGTGCTGACCGGCGAGGGCCACGAGAACCGGGCGTACGAGCTCAGCGGCGACCGGTCCTGGACGCTCGCCGAGTACGCCGCGGAACTGTCCCGGCAGAGCGGTCGCGAGGTCCTCCACCACGAGCTGCCGGCGGAGGCCAACCTCGGGGTGCTCACCGGCGCGGGCCTGCCGCTGCAGCTCGCCGAGATCCTGGTGGACGTCGACGTGTCCGCGATCGCCCGCGGCCTGCTGGCCGGCGGCAGCGGCGACCTGTCCCGCCTGATCGGCCGCCCGACCACCCCGCTCGCCGACACCGTCGCGCGGGCCCTCGCCGCCGCCTCCTGACGGCCCGTTGGCACCCGGCGCGGCCGCCGGGTGCGCGGACGGCGTGGTGTTGACGGCGGTCGCCGTGGTGCGGGCCCGGGCCGGGGCGACCGGAGGCGGGGCAGGGGCGGTCGAGGTGCTGGACGGGGTCGTCGCCCGGCGCGGGGGACGTGTCGGCAGCGCGACTGGCAGCGCGACTGGCGGCGCGGCTGACGCGGACTCCGCCCGGGCGGAGTCCGGCCGGTGACGAACCTTCACATCACTGGCCCGGACGGTCATGTGACGGTAATGAAATCTTCACGGCTCGGTATCTACCCGCATAGACTCCTGACTGCCAGTCTGGCTCGGCACCGCCGCCACGCCTCTTCGCCGAGCCCAGGAGCGCCCCGTGCCGAACCGTTCCGTCCGCCGCCTCGCCGCCGTCGCCGCCACCTCCGTCCTCGCCTTCGGAGCCGTCACCGCGAGCACCGGCACCGCCCAGGCCGCACTGCCCACCCCGGTCTCCGCCGCGACCGCCCGCACCTACCTGGGCCAGCTGACCGTCAAGGCCGAGAACCGCACCGGCTACAGCCGCGACCTGTTCCCGCACTGGATCACGGTCTCCGGCGCCTGCAACACCCGCGAGACCGTCCTCAAGCGCGACGGCTCCGGCGTCGTCACCGACTCCGCCTGCGCCGCCACCTCCGGCAGTTGGTTCTCCCCCTACGACGGCGCGACCTGGCACGCCGCCTCCGACCTCGACATCGACCACCTGGTCCCGCTCGCCGAGGCCTGGGACTCCGGCGCCTCCGCCTGGACCACCGCCCAGCGCCAGGCCTTCGCCAACGACCTCACCCGCCCCCAGCTGATCGCCGTCACCGACAGCGTCAACCAGGCCAAGGGAGACAAGGACCCCGCCGAGTGGCTCCCCTCCGTCACCGGCTACCGCTGCACCTACGTCCGCGCCTGGGTCCAGGTGAAGCACTACTACAACCTCTCGGTCGACACCGCCGAGAAGTCCGCCCTCACCAGCATCCTCAACGGCTGCTGACCGCACTCCGCCCGGGGGCCGCCAGGTCGGCGGGCCCCGGCGGGGCGATCACGACGGAGAGGCGACGAGGGCAGGATTCGACCCTGCGTCCACCCGGGAACAGGGCCGGGCGCTCCTCCGCAGGCCGCGGTGTCCGGGTCCGCGGCGAACGGTTCGTACGGCAGGACGTGCGCGAGGGCGCCCTTGCCGGTGACGGTGATCTCGCGCCGGCGCTGCTCGTGGACGAGCCGGGCCAGTCTGGCCTCCATCCGGCGCAGCAGCCGGAAACGCTTGTCGTACTGGCGTTCGGACATCTCCCCGCGCCCCGACGCCGCGCGCTCGCTCCGGTTCAGGCGGTCCGTGCCGAGGTCGTTCTGCCCGTACGAGCGGCCGATCTCCTCGCCCGCCCGCCGGATCACCGCCCGCGTCGTCCGGAAGGTCCGGCACGCTGCTGAACAGCACTGCCGCCCGCGCGAGTCCGTGCCTCCGGACGCTCGGCGCCCCACCTTGTCACCGCCACGGTCGGGTCTCCACTGCTCATCCGTTCAGTGGCAAGGGGTGAGCGCGAAGTCGAGGGGGAGCTGAAGGGCTGTCAGGACGGCGGCCAGGACGGTGGCGTAGGCGAGGCGGAAGCCGTCCATGCCGTCGGTGTCGCCGCAGGGGCGGAAGGCCAGGGCGGAGAGGGCCCAGCCGCCCCAGGCGGAGAGGGGGAGCGAGGCGAGCAGCCAGGCCCAGCCCGGACGTTTGCGGGCGGCCGTCGGTTCGGTGGTGTGCATCGGTGCCCCCCTGAGCGTGGCGGCGCCCCCCGGCGGGGCTGCTCGCCCCTGGATGGTTCGGAGACGATCCGGTTGGGTCGTACGTTACCGGGGTGAAGGCCTGACGAACAGTCAGGCCGGGGTCTGGACAAGTCATTACCGGTGGGTAAGTCTCGTGAGCTGTGACCGAATCCACCGCCACCGCGTCCACCGCCCGCCCGCCGCGCCGCCGGGTCATCCAGGCCGCCGCCCTGACCGCCGGCGCCCTCGCGCTGCCGCTGACCGGCGCCGCCGGCAGCGCCTCCGCCGCCACCGGCCCGCAGTTCCTGCACGGCGTGGCCTCAGGCGACCCGCTGCCCGACGGCATCCTGCTGTGGACCCGGGTCACCCCCGCTGCCGACGCCACCCCCGGCTCAGGCCTCGGCGCCGACACCGCCGTCCAGTGGCAGCTCGCCACCGACCGGAACTTCACCGCGATCGCCGCCACCGGCACCGTCACCACCACCGCGGCCACCGACCACACCCTGAAGGCCGACGTCCGCGGCCTGCGCCCCGACACCGCCTACTGGTTCCGCTTCCTGGCCGGCGACGCCGTCTCGCCCGTCGGCCGCACCCGCACCGCCCCCGCCACCGACGCGGCGGTGGCCCGGCTCCGCCTGGGCGTGGCGTCCTGCGCGAACTGGGAGGCCGGCTACTTCTCCGCGTACCGGCACCTCGCCGCCCGCGGCGACCTGGACGTGTTCCTGTTCCTCGGCGACTACATCTACGAGTACGCCTCCGGCGCGTACGGCACCCGCGGCACCGTGGTGCGCCCGCACGCCCCCGCCAACGAGATCGTCACGCTCGCCGACTACCGCACCCGGCACGGCCGTTACAAGACCGACGCGGACCTGCAGGCGCTGCACGCCGCCGTCCCGACGGTGGCGATCTGGGACGACCACGAGTTCGCCAACGACGCCTGGTCCGGCGGGGCCGAGAATCACACCCCCGGCGCCGAGGGCGACTGGGCGGCCCGGGTCGCCGCGGCCAAGCAGGCCTACTTCGAGTGGATGCCGGTCCGCCCGTCGGTGGCCGGCACCACCTACCGGCGGCTGCGCTACGGCAAGCTCGCCGACCTGCACCTTCTCGACCTGCGCTCGTTCCGCTCGCAGCAGGCGTCGATCGGTAACGGCGAGGTCGACTCCGCCGACCGCACCATCACCGGCCGGGCCCAACTCGACTGGCTGAAGGCCGGACTGGCCGCCTCCGACACCACCTGGCGGCTGGTCGGCAACGAGGTGATGATCTCCCCGGTGGCGTTCCTCTCGCTGCCCGACTACCTGGTCCGCCCGCTCGCGCAGCTGCTCGGCCTGCCCGGCGAGGGCCTGGCCGTCAACGTCGACCAGTGGGACGGCTACACCCACGACCGCCGTGAGCTGCTCGGCCACCTGAAGGACCATCACATCACCAACACGGTGTTCCTGACCGGCGACATCCACTCCGCCTGGGCCTGCGACGTGCCGTTCGAGGCCGCCACCTACCCGGCCTCCGGCAGCGCCGCCACCGAGTTCGTGGTCACCTCGGTCACCTCCGACAACATCGACGACATCCTCAAGGTCGCCCCCGGCACCCTGTCGCTGGTCGCCTCCGCGGCGATCCAGGCCGCCAACCGGCACGTCAAGTGGACCGACCTGGACTCGCACGGCTACGGCGTCCTGGACATCACCGCCGAGCGCGCCCAGATGGACTACTACGTGCTGTCCGACCGCACCCGGGCGGACGCGACCAGCACGTGGGCCCGCTCCTACCGCACCAAGGCGGGCACCCAGCAGATCGAGCGGGTCTACTCCCCGGCGAACTGACCTTCGCGGCACGGGCGGCGGGGCGAGGACGACCCGGTTCCGCGGCAGCGGGGGCTGCCGGTGCACGTCGCGGGCTGCCGGGCTGACGGGCGGTCAGCCCGAGGCCGGGACGCGCCACTGTTGGGCGGTGTTGCCCGGGGTGCAGGTCTCCATGGTGACGCGGTTGCCGGAACCGTTGTCGGTCAGGCAGGTGCTGCCCATGTAGTCCTTCAGGTAGACCGCGCCCTGGGTGGAGGCCGTCGTCACGCTCCAACTGGTCAACACGCTGAAGTCGGACTGCAGTTCGATGCTCTTGTCGTTCTCCTGGACCAGCACCGGCTTGCTCTGGTTGCACGGGTACAGCTTGTACCAGCCGCCCGGGTCGGGCGCCGAGCGGTACCAGCCCCAGGAGGTGTTGCGGTCCATCACCACCGCCGTGCCGCCCGCCAGGTTGTTCGCCGCCAGGCCGAGGCGCTGTCCCGAGCCCACCGCGGTGATGTACCCCCAGCCCTGCCCGCCGCAGCCCTGCGGCGGGCCGGCCGGGGTCGACCCGGTGGAGCCCGTGCCGCCCGCACCGCTGCCCGCCGGGGTGGTTGCGGGATTGCCGCCGCCCGGCTGCTGGCCGCCGCTGCCGGAGCCGCCGACGGAACCCCCGACGGAACCCCCGACGCTGGTCTGGGCGGGCGGGGCGCCGGTGGCGGGCTGACCGGACGTCGACTGCTGGGGCTGCGCCGAGGGCGAGGCCGGATCGGTGGGCGGGGCGGAGGTGGTGGCGGCGCCGGTGGCGGGGGAGAGGGCGGTGGATCCGGTGGCGCCGGGCGTCGATCCGGTGCCCGAGGTCTGCGCGGCCTCCTTCTTCCACGGCACGGTCTCGTACAGCACCGCACCGCCCGCGCCCAGCGAGATCACCACCGGTATCACCACTGGCACCAGCAGCCGACGGCGGCGCCCGGCCGGCCGGGCGGTCTCCGCGGTACGGGCCGCCGGGTCGGCCCCCGCCGTCGGCGTGGCCGCGGCGGCGGGCGCGCCCAGCGGGGTGGGCTGCTCGGCAACGGTGGCGAGCAGTGTCCGGGCTGTCACCGGCCGGGCCGCGGAGGGGAGTTCGGCCGCCGCCCGGGCGGCCGCGGCCATCGCCGCCGCGTCCGGGAAGCGGTCCGCCGGGTCCTTGGCGAGGGCCCGCTCGACGAACGCCCGCACCGGCTCCGGGAACTCCTCCGCCAGCCGGGGCGGGGCCTGCTGGAGGTGCTTGACCACCACCTCCAGCACCGTGTCACCCGTGAACGGCGGCTGCCCCGTGAGCAGTTCGAAGCAGACCACGCCGATCGAGTACAGGTCCGAGCGCGGCGTGACCGCCTGCCCGGCCGCCTGCTCCGGCGCCGCGTACAGGGCCGTGCCCAGCACCGAGTGCGTGGTGGTGAGCTTGGTGCCGGCCATCGCCCGGGCGATCCCGAAGTCGGTGACCACCGTGCCGCCGCCGTCGCGGACCATGAGGTTCGACGGCTTCAAGTCCCGGTGCACGATGTCCCGTCGGTGTGCGGCGTGCAGTGCGTCCAAGGCGTCCGCGACCAGGCCCAGCGCCCGGGACGGCACCATCGGGCCGTCCTGCGCCAGCACCCGGTGCAGCGGGAGGCCCTCGATCAGCTCCATCACGATGTACGTGGCGCGGACCTCGGTGTCCGCGGCCGGCTCGCAGTAGTCGATCACCTGGACGATGCCCGGGTGCCGCACCGTCGCCAGGATGCGGGCCTCCCGGCGGAACCGCTCGATGAAGTCCTGCTCGTCGCCCAGCCCCGGGTGCATCACCTTGATCGCGACCGCCCGGCCCAGCACCGAGTCCTCGGCCCGCCAGACCTCGCCCATGCCGCCGCTGCCCAGCCGCTCGCCCAAGGCGTAGCGGCCGCCCAGCACGGTGCCCCGTCCCCACATCACGTTCCCCCATGACTCCGCCTGACATGACAGGTCGTCAAGCGGGATCAAGCCAACCATGTCCGGCGTGGAGCCGGGGGCGTTTCAGCCAGTGGTCTCGGCGGTGATCCACTCCAGGTAGGCGGGGTCGCCGCCGACCACCGGGACGGCGACGATCTCCGGGGTGTCGTAGGAGTGCCGCTCGCCGATGAACGCGGCGAGCCGGTCGCCGAGGCCGGCCCGGGTCTTGAAGTCCACCCGCCACTCGTCGCCGGACCGGACTTCGCCGTCCCACCAGTACACCGAAGAGATCGGGTGCACCTGCGCGCAGGCTGCCAGGCGTTCCCGCACGACCGCCGCGGCGAGGTCGCGCGCCTTCGTCTCGTCCTCGTGGGTGGTCGTCACCACGACGTAGCCGTCCTGAGTCTCCATGGAGCGAGCGTAGAACGGGCGGCCGGCGGCGGGCGTCAAGCGGTGGCGGCGGTCATGCCGCCCGCGTACTCCGTCTGCTTCGCGGTCTCGGTCAACCAGTCCTGGAAGTGCTCCAGGCGCAGCGGCGGCGAGGCGGGGAAGTCCGGCCGGAGCGAGCCCTGCGGGAAGAACGCCACCGCGCAGCCCCGGCACAGCCAGGCCGCCCGCCAGACCCCGTGCACCAGCTGCCACTGCTCGTAGCGCACCGGCCATCCGCCCTCCGCCAGCCGGCGGCGGCGGGCCGCGACCAGCACCGCCCGGCCGGTCGCCCCGAACACCCCGGCCAGCAGGAGCACGAGCACGCAGATCGCCAGCGAGCCGAGGACCACGCGGTGGTCGTCCGACCCCAACCCGATCAGGAAGATCAGCAGCGGCAGGATCTGCAGCCCCGCCAAGGTGAACAGCACCGCGGACGCGGGGCTCAGCAGCTTCGGCTCCCGCGGCACGTCGAGCTGCTCGCGGACGGACGCGTCCAGCGCGGACTGCGGGTCCAGGACCGCGGCGGAGACGAGAACGGTGTGGTCGGCCGTGCCACAGGCGGGACAGCTGGCGGTCATCGGAACGTGCTCCGGAACTCTCGAACGGGCGTGACGGGTGGCTCGGCGCGCCACTGTAGCGGTCCGAGAACGTCGTACGCGCGGGGCCGGACGGTTCGCCGGTCGTCCGGGCCGCCGAGCGCGCCCGCACCGGACGGGGTGTCAGGACAGGGTGGCGGAGCCGGTGTCGGCGAGTGGGCGCAGGGCCAGCCCGGCGGCGAGCGCGCGGGAGACGTCCACCCGGTTGACGGCTGCGCAGTCCCGGTCGAGGACACTGACGGAACTCCGTCCCGGCGGCCGAGAACCTCACCCTCCCGGTGACGGATCGACCTGATGCCGCTCCGGCGCGGGCGAACGTAGCAGACCGGGATCGGTCGCGGCACCGGGTCTTCGCCGCCGGGGGCCGGTGGTGGGACGCCCGCGCGGCGGTGAGGATCAGGGACGGGACGAGGGCGGAGGCCGAGCGGACCTTCCGCCCCCTGCGGGGCTTCGAGCTCCCGAGGGCGAGCACGCCCGGCCGGCCTAGCCGAGCGCTTCGGGGCTCGGTACGCCGCTGTAGGCGGGGGCGAAGAACACCAGGACGACCAAGTCCTCGGTGATGTCGTGGAAGCGGTGCGACTCCCGCGCGGGGACGAACAGGGAGCTGCCCGGGGCGACCTCGACCGTGCGCCCGCCGGAGGTGAAGCGGGCCCGGCCCCGGGTGACGACGTAGATCTCGTCCTCCAGGTGCGGTGACTGGTCGTCAACGGACCCGGCGGGCAGGGAGTACGTGCCGAAACTGAGCGAGGGCACCCGGAGGTGCTCCGCGTAGTCGGGCGAGCCGTCCGCGGCGGGCCGGAACCGTCCGCTGTCGATGATCTCCATGGTCGGCGATCCTCGCACGGCCGGGTGGCCCGGGGCGAGGGTGGTCGAGGGCCCGGCCGGGTGGGGCCGGCCGGGGGTTCGGTGGGGGCGTGGTGGGGTCAGGGGGTGGCGGCGGTGATCCGGGTGCGGGGGAAGGTGCGCTGCTCCAGGGCATCGAGGGCGGCGGAGGCGAAGTCGCCGGTGGTGATGCGGCTGGTGCCCGCGGCGTCCGTCAACGGGGCGTCGGTGGCGGCGACCCGGTAGCGGCCGGTGCGGGGGCCGGGCTCCAGACGGACCGGGGGCGGGCTGAGGTACGTCCACTCCACCGGGGTGTCGGCGGCCCGGAGCACGTCGAGGGCGGCGGCCTGGTCGCGGGCCGTCTCCACGTACTGCGCGGGAAACCCGGGGGAGTCGACGAACCGCCGGCCCGGGGCGTACTCCAGGCTGCCGCCGCCGCCCACGAACAGCAGGCGGGCCACACCGGCCTCGGGGAGGGCGGCGAGCAGGGCCTCGGCGGCGCGCGGGACGAGCCGGTCGGGGCCCTTGAGTGCGGCGACCACCGCGTCGTGACCGGCCAGGACGGAGGCCAGCGCGGCGGCGTCCGCCGCATCGGCGTCGGCCCGGCCGAGCGGCGTGACCTGGTGGCCCCGGCGGACGGCCTCGCGGGCCAGCTCGCCGCCGAGGTTGCCGCTCGCGCCGAGCACGGCGATCCGCAGCGGGCGCGGGGCGGGCAGGCGGTCGAGGAAGGCCTCGATCAGCGGGGCGATCTCCGGCAGGCACTCCTCCAGGGCGAAGTGGCCGGTGTCGAGGAGGTGCACCTCGGCGCCCGGCACGTCCCGCCGGAAGGCCTCTGCGCCGGCCGGGAGGAAGAAGGCGTCGTTGCGGCCCCACAGCACCAGCGTCGGCGGGCGGTGCTCGCGCAGCCAGCGCTGCCAGACCGGGTACCGCTCGACGTTGCTGTGGTAGTCCAGGGCCAGTGCCGTCTGGGCGGCGCGGCGGCCGGGGAGGTCGAGGAAGTGCTGGTCGAGCGTCCACCCGTCCGGGGAGATCAGGGACGGGTCGGTGGCACCGCCCTCGTACTGACCGCGCGTCACCTCCAGGGTGAACAGCGGCTGGACGGCCTCGGCGGCGCCCGGCTCGCCGGTGCGGTGGGCGATCGCGCCGAGCGCCGGCTCGGACAGGCCCTCGGTGTACGCGTTGGCGTTCTGCACGATCAGGCCGGTGATCCGCTCCGGCCGGCGGGCCGCCAGCCGGAAGCCGACCGGGCCGCCGAAGTCGAAGGCGAACAGCGCGAAGCGCTCCAGGCCGAGGGCCAGCACGAAGCCCTCCACGACCTCGGCCAGCGCGTCGAAGGAGAAGACGAAGGACTCCGGGACCTCGGTGTGGCCGAAACCGGGGTAGTCCGGGGCGATCAGCCGGTAGCGCGAACCGAGGGCGTCGAACAGGCGGCGGAACTGGTGCGAGGCGGACGGGAAGCCGTGCAGCAGTAACAGGACCGGGGCGGTCTCCGGTCCGGCGGCGCGGTAGAAGACACGGACGCCGTCGACCTCCACGAAGCGGTGCTCCACGCGGGGCAGGTGCATGCAGGGCTCTCCCTGGAACGGGCCAAATGCAGTTGATTCTGCATTAGGCTCGATCCTGGCGGACCCGCCGCCACTAACGCAAGAGGAATTCGATTTGGCCGCCGATGTGACCACCGATCAGACCGACGGGGCGTCAGGACCCGCGCCCGGCACGCAGCGCCCCGGCGGCCGCACCGCCCGCACCCGCGCCTCCGTGCTGGAGGCCGCCCTCGCCGAACTCGTCGAGCACGGCTACGCCGACACCCGGATCGACCGGATCGCCGACCGGGCCGGGGTCGCCGCCACCACCGTCTACCGGCGCTGGGGCAGCCTGGAGAACATCGTGGTCGACCTCGCCGACCACCTGGCCGTCAGCATCTCGCTCGGCGCGGCCGCCACCCTGGAGGAGGACCTGCGCGCCGTCGCCCGCGCCGTCGTCGCCCTGCACGGCGACCCGGCGCACCGGGCCTGGCTGCGCGCCATGGTCTCCGCCGCGGCGGGCTCCGCGAAGGCGCAGGGCGCGCTCGCCGACGTGCTGGCGCACCGCCGGGAACTCACCTCGGTGGCGGTCGCCGAGGCACTGGCCCGCGGCGAGGTCCCGTCCGGCACCGACCCGCACGAGGTGATCCGGGCCACCGTCGCCCCGCTCTACCTGCGGATGTACATCACCGGCGAACCCGTCGGCGAACCCGAGGCCGACCGGGCCGCCGCGGCCGCCGCCCTCGCCGCCCGGGCCGGCCTGTACGTCACGGGCACCGGGTGACGGGACGTCAGCCGTCGCCCGCGGTCCCGGTGCGGGCCGGCGCGCTGCTGACGGCCGACGGCCGGGCGTGCCTGATCCGGCGTCAGCGCCCCGGCGACGAGCAGTACACGGTGCCCGGCGGGCCGGTCGCGGCGGGCGAGACGCCGCGGGCGGCGCTCCGCTCCGGGGCCGGGGCCCGGGTCGCCGCGGTCGAACCGGACGACCCGTGCCGGACCGAGGTGGTGCGGCCGGCGGCGGCGCGGCGACTGCGCCGGTACCCGGACGTCGGGTCCGTGCTCGGCGCGCCGCCCGGACCGGGGACGGCGCGGCTGCCCGCCATGGGCGAGGCGTGCCGGTGGCGGTGACGGGGCGTCAGGGCAGGTGGGTGAAGGTGCTGGGGACGGGGAGGGTGGCCCAGTCGGAGAAGGGCCGGACGAGGAGCCGGGCGCGGCCGACGACGTGGTCGGTGGGGACGAAGCCGCCGGCGGGGTTGTGGAGCTGGTTGTAGCGGGAGTCGTGGGAGTCGTTGCGGTGGTCGCCCATCACCCAGAGGTGGCCGGGCGGGACGGTGACGGTGCCGACCGGGTCGTCGTCGCAGGGGGTGGCGCCCGGGTAGCGGTAGGGCTCGTCCAGAGGGGCGCCGTTGACCTTCAGGGGCTGGCCCGCGGTGCACTCGACGGTGTCGCCGCCGACCGCGATCACCCGCTTGATCAGGTCCTTCTCGTCCGCGCCGGGGGCGAGGCCGAGGTGGCTGAGGACGCCCTGGACGGCGCCGGAGAAGCCGCCGGGGGCGGGCTCCTCGGGGAGCCAGCCGCCCGGGTCGCGGAAGACCACCACCTCACCGCGGTGCGGCTGCTCGCCCAGCCACGGGCTGAGCTTGTCGACCGCGACCCGGTCGCCCTTCTGCAGGGTGCCCATCATGGAGCCCGACGGGATGACGAACATCTGCACCAGGAAGGTCTTGATCAGGAAGGCGATCAGCAGCGCGACGGTGGCGACGAGCAGCAGGCCCCGCAGCCGGGACCGGAGCGGGCGGCCCACGGCCGGGACGGCCGCCTCCTCCGACGGCGAGGCGGTGACTGAAGCGGACAACGGATCCCCCCGGACGGCAGGCCGGCGGCGCGGCCGCCCCCGGACGGCAGCCAGCGTACGGGTGCCACCGGTGTGCGCGGCGTAAGGGGAAGCGGCCGCCGACGCGGGCGGGGCGGGCGTCCCGCGGCCTGTCCCCCAACCGGCCGCGGGGCGCCCGCCCCTGATGGTGCGTCCGTCGGCTAGAGCTGCTGCCAGAGCGCGGGGACGACGTCCGGCGTCCAGGTGCTCTGCGAGGTGTGGGCCTGCAGGCAGCGGTAGCTGACGCCGTTGTAGGTCACCACGTCGCCGACCTTGTAGGCGACGCCGGCGGCCCAGGTGGTGGTGCCGCCGCCCCCGCCGTTCACGACCAGGGTGTAGCTGGTGGTGTGGGTGGCGGAGGAGCCGGTGCCGGTCACCGTGATGCTGTAGGTGCCGGCGGGGGTGGAGCCGGAGGTGGCGACCGTCAGGGTGGTGCTGCCGCCGCTGGTGGTGCTGGACGGGCTGAAGGAGACGGTGGCGCCGGAGGGCGCGCCGCTCGCGGTGAACGCGACGGACTGGGCGCTGCCGGAGGTGGTGGCGGTGGAGACGGTGGCGGTGGCCGAGGAGCCGGCCTGGACGGTGCCGGTGGACGGGTTCACCGAGACGCTGAAGTCATTGGTGGGCGTCGTGGTGCCGGACACCGAGGTCTTCCAGATGGCCGAGGCCACGCCGTCGGCGCTGCGGTTCAGCACCGTCGCGTTGACGTTGGACGTGGTGTCGCACGAGGAGTGGTAGCAGGAGTCGTAGGAGGCGCCCGCCGTACCGCCCCACTTGGCGGCCTGCGAGGAGCTCTTGGTGTCGCTGGCGCCCGCCGCGTAGCCGGAGGTCGGGATGCCGGCCTGCTGGAAGGAGTAGTCGTCGGACCGGCCCTGGCCCTCGACGTTCTCCTCCGGCTGGAGGTTGAGCGAGTCCCAGTACGCCTTCAGCGGCGCGGCCGTCGCGGAGTTGACGTTGTTGATGAAGTAGCCCGCGTTGGGGGAGCCGACCATGTCGAAGTTGTAGTAGCCCTTGATGGCGCTGCGCTGGGTCGAGGAGAGCTGGCCCACGTAGTAGGTGGAGCCCTGCAGGCCCTGCTCCTCGCCGGCCCACCAGGCGAACCGGACGTGCTTGCTCATGGTCGGGTTCTGCTGCGCCAGGACGAGCGCGTTCTCCAGCAGGACGGCCGAGCCGGAGCCGTTGTCGTTGATGCCCGGGCCGGCCGAGACCGAGTCCAGGTGCGCGCCGAGCATGGTGACCTGGTCGGCCGGGCCGCCCGGCCAGTCGGCGATCAGGTTGTTGGCGGTGTAGGTGCAGGAGGTGCAGGTCTGCTCGGTGACGGTGTAGCCCGCCGCCTGCAGCTTGCCCTTCAGGTACGCCAGCGACTGGGTGTAGCCCGCGGTGCCGGCGCGGCGGTTGCCGCCGTTCTGCTGCGCGATGCTGTACAGCTGGCCGAGGTGGGTCTGCACGTTGGCCACGTTGATGTCCGGGGCGGTGCCGCCGTTGTTGCCGCCGCCGTTCACCGTCAGCTGGTACTGCGCGGTGTGGGTGGCCGGGCCGGAGCCCGTGACGGTCAGCGTGTAGACGCCCGCCGGGGTGCTCGCGCCGACGTTCACGCTGAGCGTCGCCGAGCCGCCGCTGGTGACGGTGGACGGCGAGACGGTGGCGGTGGTGCCGGTCGGCGCGCCGCCGACGGACAGTGCGACGCTCGCGGCGGAGCCCGAGGTGACGGCCGTGGAGACGGTCGCGCTGGTCGAGCTGCCCGCCTGCACGGTGCCGGAGGACGGGCTCAGCGCCAGCGAGTAGTCGTTGCTCGGGGAGGAGGTGCAGCTCGGGTCGCCGGCCTGGGCGGGCACGCTGACGGCGTCCCAGGCGGCCTTGGTGCGGTTGAACAGGGTGCAGCCGGAGTCGAGGTTCTTGGCGGCGGTCAGGGTCGCGGTCCGGTACTTCTTGTACGTCATGCCGCTGGTCTTCAGCAGCATGCCGCCGTAGAACACCCGGCCCGCGTCCCGGACGCCGACGCCCGTGACGGCGGAGGAGTTGCAGGTCGGGCTGGACGGCTTGCCGCCGCCCGGGCTGGAGCCCTCCGCCAGCAGGTAGAACCAGTGGTTCAGCGGGCCGGCGGCGGCGTGCTCCTCGGTGTTCGGGATCGAGGCGGAGTAGCAGTTCGGGTTGCCGGATATCTGCGAGGGGTTGTACATCACCCGGATCGGGCCCTGCCCGACCAGGTTGATCATCTCGCCGACGGTGTAGTCCGGGCTGTCGTACGGCGCAGGCTCGTTGGCGTACGCCTCGGTCAGCGCGCCCATGATGTCACCGGTGCCCTCGCCGAGGCCCGCCTCGTTGTTGGCGCCGCCCGGGGTGTACTGGTCCAGGCCGTGACCGAACTCGTGGCCGACCACGTCGATCGAGGAGATCCACTCGTTGGCGTTGTTGTGGCCGATCGAGACCGAGGAGCCGTCCCAGTACGCGTTGACGTCGCTCAGGCCGACCTTGACCGGCCAGCTGCCGCCGTTGCCGTTGTGGCCGTTGCGGCCCAGCCAGTCGCGGAGCATGTCCCACTCCTTCTGCGCCGCGAACATCACGTCGGCGCAGCCCGTCTCCTTGGAGGTGGCACTGCCGTTGCCCCAGGAGTCGGAGGACTTCGAGAACACCTGCCCGGTCGAGTAGTCCGCGCAGCTCAGGCCGGGACGCTGCGGGTCCCGCAGCGAGTACGAACTGCCCGACCCGGTGGTGGAGATGGTCAGCCCCGCGGGGCCGTTGTACTTGCTGTTGATGGTGCCGGCCCGGACGTCGTCGTAGCTGTCGGCGACCTCGCCGGTGACCGCGTCGACGAACACGTGCAGGTGGCTGGGCGCGCTGCCGGTCGAACCGGTCAGCACGGACTCCCAGGCCAGCCGGGAGGTGCCGTCCTTGACCCGGACCACCTGGCGGGGAGCCTCGGCCGAGTCGACCCGCGCCAGTTTCGCGCGTGCGGCGCGCTCCGCGGCCGCCGCGCCCACCTTGGCCTTGGTCGGCACGCCGACCGGCCCGGAGGCGGCGTTCTGCACGCCGCGGACCTTGCCCTGCCCGTCGGCGAGCACCACGGCGTCGCCGCCGACCACCGGCAGGCCCCGGTAGCTGCGTTCGTAGGAGACGGAGTAGAGGCCGTTCAGGAAGGGCGTGACGGACCTGCGCTCGTAGCTCTCGTCCGGCCCCTTGGCCAGCGCGTCCAGCCCGGCCGAGGCGGCCAGGTCGGCCGCCGAGACGGCAGCGGCCAGCGGGGTGGGTGCGAGCGGGGACGGCCCGGAGGTGGCGGCCGACGACTGGCCGGCGAATCCACCGAGCATGCCTCCCAGCACGGCCAGGGTGGTGCCGGCGGTCAGCAGTCTGCGTTTCATCAGAGCTCCTCAGCTCCTCGGGTGTGGGGGTGCCCGGAACCCTCACACCGCCGCCATGGCCCGGTCAACGGACCTGACAGGCCCGGGACCCGAGTGGCAAGTTCCGTCAAAGTCGGTGACCCAGAGCGGAGTTGGCGGAGCGTCAGCAAGGGTTGCGGAGCCGGTGCGGTAGGGCTGAACAAGGGCTTTGGCAAAGAAGAGGTACAGACCACACCATGTACGGGGCGCGGTTCGGTTCGGTACCTTCGCGGTACAGGTGGATGACCGGAGCCTTCGGGGAGGTGTCGGCGCATGCTGGGCACGACCGACCCGGCCGGACCGCCGGACGGCAGCTGGCAGGAGTTCGGCGCGCTGCTGCGCCACTGGCGCCGCCACGCCGGCTGGACCCAGGCCCAACTCGGCGCCGCCGTCGGCTACGACCACACCGCGGTCAGCCGGCTCGAACACGGCGCCCGCCGCGCCACCCCCCGACTGGTCCGCCGTCTCGACGAACTCCTCTCCGCAGGAGGAGAGTTGAGCCGCAGCTACGGCCGGGCCGAGAGCGCGGAGGGCCACCGCCCGGCACTGCCGGCCCACCTGCTGCGCCCGCCGCTGCCCCCCGGTCCGCACCCCGTTGCGCCCTGCGCCGCCCCCGCCCACGGCGCGCCCGGCCGGCTGCCCGACCACGACCTGCAGTGCCCGCTGCACGGCGCGGCCGGCTGCCAACTCCCGCCCCCCGACGCCGCGTCGGCCCTGCACGCCGCGTTCTGCGCCGACCCCGCTGCCGCCCTGGACACCGACACCGTGCACGCCCTCGCCGCAGTGCTCGCCGCCCAGCTCCGAGCCGCCCAACTTCCCGGCCCGCAGCGGGCGATGGGCGAACCCGGCCCCGGCGCGGTGATCGAGGGCACGCTGCGCGCCGTGGTCGCCCGGCTGGCCGGCGCCCCCGCCCGGCAGCGCCGGGTGCTGGCCCGGCTCGCCGCCGAGTACGGGCACGCCTCCGGCAGCCTGCGCCTGCACGGCGGCCGACCCGCCACCGCGATGGCCTGCTTCGACCGTGCCCTCGGCTGGGCCGTCCTGGCCGGCGACCCCGCCACCCAGGTCGCCGCGCTCAGCGACATGGCGGTGCTCGGCCTGCTCGACGACGATCCCGCCTGCTCCGGCGACTACGCCCGGGAGATCGGGCGGGCCGCCCCCGGCCGCCCCTGGGCCGAGGCGCTGTCCCGGCTCGGCGAGGCCCGCGCGAGCGCGCTGGCCGGCGAGGTTCGCGCGACCGTCCGCCACATCGGCCGGGCCCACCGGCACCTGGACGGCCCCGACAGCACCGACCCCCGGGTCCCCTGGCTGGCGCCCGGCGCCCTCCGGCTGCGGGTGGAGTCCGGCTCCGCCGCCGCTCTTCGCGACCTGGCCGCCGCGACCGCCGACCCCCGGCTGGCCCGCCGCGCGCTGATCGCCGCCCGATCCGCCCTGGACCTGCTCGGCGCGGGCCAACTCCCCGCCGCCCGCGCCATGCTGGGCGTCCGGGTGGCCGACTGCCACCTGTGCGCCGACGAGCCGCAGGCCGCCCTCGCCGCCCTCGCGCCGCTGCTCGACGCCGAGGACGCGCCGCCGCTGCCCGCCCTGGTCCGGCACGAACTGCGCGGCGTCCGCGACCGGTTGGCGGCCGGCGCGGCACGCTGGGGAGCGCCGAGCGCCGAGGCCGCGGCCCGGCTGGGCGCCGCGATCTGACCCGCCGCCCGTCCCGTCCGGTGGCCCCGGATGTGAAGAGAAGCGGCATGCCTCGACCAGTTCTTGGGCAGGACATTACCTTTTCATGGGAAAGGGATATGCTCGATCGGTCAACTCCGTTCGGGTACGGGCGAGCTGACGGACCGACGGACCACCGGCCCGGCCGGGGCCGCAGGGGAGGGCGCGGGTGCGAGGCGCCGTGGGCGAGCGAGGAGGGGGACGGCCGTGGCCGCAGCGCAGGACCGGGACAGGGGCAGGGGCAGCCCGGAGATCACCGCGGACGACCTGACCGGGGTCACCGAGGACCGCTGGCAGGCCGTCGAACTGCACCGCGCGCTGCGCGTCCTGGCGGCCAGCGAGGCCGCCGACCCGGCGCTGCGGCAGCTGGCCCAGGACGTGCTGGGCGGCCTGATCGGGGTGCCGGACGTCGCCGGGGCGGCCCGCTACCTGATGGAGCTCGGCCACCGCCTGGAGCGGCAGCCGGCCGTCGTGGAGAGCGGGGCCGCCGACGCCGCCGAGCAGTCCGCGGAGTGGTAGCGCCGCGCCCGGCGGCCCCGCTCCGGCCGATGCGCGGGCGGTATGACGACCGTTCGGCAACGGCCTTATGATCCGATGGTCAACACCGACCGGGCGCGGGCCGGGCAGACCGCCCGCGCAGACCGGCGCACCGACCGGCACCGAAACCCGAGGGAGTGGCCATGGCCGCAGCAGACAACGGCGACCTGGACGGTCCGGAGATCTCCGACGAGGAACTGCTCGACGTCGCCGACAACCCGCACCAGGCCGCGGAACTGCACCGCGCCCTGCGGACCTTGGCGAAGACCGACTCGGTCGGCCCCGAGCTGCAGCAGATGGCCCGGGACGTGCTCACCGGCCGGATCGGCATGCGCGACATCGTCGAGTCGGACCGCTACCTGTCCGCGATCGGCAACCGGCTCGGCGAGATGCGCGAGGCCGCCGAGAACATGTCCCCCGAGGAGCGGGCCGCGTCCGAGAAGCGCGCCGTCAAGCTCCGCGAGCAGGCCGAGGCCGAGTACGGCCCCGACGAGCCGGAGGAGTGGGAGCGCCCCCGCGACCGGCCCTGACCGCCCCGACCACGCGCCCGGGCCCCGAGTGCTCGATCTCGGCGCCCGGGCCGCGGAGCGATCCGACGGCCCGTCAGCGCAGGCCGGCGAGCTTGTCCGGGTTGACCTGGAGGCGGAGGCGGTGGATCCGGCCGTCGACCAGGTCGTAGGTCAGCGCGCCGACGGGCCGACCGGCGAGGGTGAACAGGACGTTCTCCTCGCCGTTGATCCGCGCCGACCGCCCGACGACGCCCTGCACCTCGGGCTTGGCCAGCACGCCCAGCAGCCAGCGGGCGACGTGGTCGGTGCCGTGCAGCGGGCGGCGCGCCGCGGTCACCTTGCCGCCGCCGTCCGACCAGCAGGTGACGTCCGGCGCGAGCAGCTCCAGCATCGCGTTCAGGTCGCCGCCGGTGCAGGCCGCCAGGAAACGGTCCGTCACCTCGCGGCGCTGCTCCGGATCACTGTCGAAGCGCGAGCGCCGCTCCCGCACGTGCGCGCGGGCCCGGTGCGCGGTCTGGCGGACCGTCGCCTCGCTGCGGTCCAGGAAGCCGGCGATCTCCGCGTGGCTGAACCCGAACGCCTCGCGCAGCACGAACACCGCCCGCTCCACCGGGCCCAGGCTCTCCAGCACCACCAGCAGCGCCGTCGACACCGAGTCCGCGCGCTCCGCCTGCTCCGCGACGTCCGGCCCGGTGAGCAGCGGCTCGGGCAGCCACGGTCCGACGTAGCTCTCGCGGACCGCCCGCGCCGAAGTCAGGCGGTTCAGCGCCAGGTTGGTGACGGTGCGCACCAGGTAGGCGCGCGGGTTGGCGACGTCCGTCCGGTCCGCCGTCGCCCACTTGATCCAGGCGTCCTGCAGCACGTCCTCGGCGTCGGCGACGCTGCCCAGCAGGCGGTACGCGGTGCCGAACAGCAGCCGCCGGTGGGCGGCGAACACCTCGGTGGCGTCGGCGGAAGCTTCGATCACGAAGCCAGGCTGCCAGCGAACCGGCGCGCCGGGCAAGCCGGCTGAGCGGCCGTCAGAGGGTGGCGACGCGCTGCAGCAGTTCGTTGAGGGTGGCCCGCTCGGCGGGGTCGAGCGGCTCCAGCAGCTCCTCGGTGACCCGGCGGCTGTCCCGGTCCGCGGTGCGCAGCAGCTCGCGCCCGGCCTCGGTGAGCACCACCTGGCGGCTGCGGCGGTCGGCGGGGTCGGCGCGGCGCTCGGCGAGGCCGAGGCGCTGCAGGTCGTCGAGCAGGGCGACGATCGCGCTCGGGTCGTAGCCGAGGCGGTCCGCGAGTTCGCGCTGGCGGGCACCGTCGACGGTGGCCAGGTAGCGCAGGATCGCGTGGTGGCGCAGGCGCAGGCCGTGCTGTTCCAGGGCGGCGTCGAACAGGCTGCCCGAACGCAGGCCGAGCCGGTACAACATGGCCCGCACCGTCAACGGACTCGACGCCCTCAAGGCCCTCGCCGGCGCCGACCTCGGCGCCAGCAGCTGGCTCGACGCCACCCAGCAGCGCGTCGACACCTTCGCCGACGCCACCGACGACCACCAGTGGATCCACACCGACCCCGAGCGCGCCGCCGCCGGCCCGTTCGGCGCCCCGATCGCCCACGGCCACCTCACGCTGTCCCTGTTCATCCCGCTGTTCACCGAACTGCTGGAGGTCGAGGGCGTCAGCACCAAGGTCAACTACGGGCTGAACAAGGTCCGCTTCCCCTCGCCGGTCAGGGTCGGCTCCCGGATCCGACTGGTCGCCCGCCTCGCCGAGGTCGACGAAGTCCCCGGGGGGCTGCAGATCACCGTCGACGGCACCATCGAGATCGAGGGCGCGCCCAAGCCGGCCGCGGTGCTGCAGAGCGTCTCCCGCTTCTACGCCTGACCGCGCGTCACCCGCGACCGGTCCCGGCCGCTTCCGCGCGGCCGGGGCTCAGGCGCTCACGGTCGGGGGCTCAGGCGTTCGCCGGCCGGGCGCGGAACAGCTGGGCGGCCATCGGGGCGGTGACCTGACCGGAACCCAGACGGTCCGTCATCTCCTCCGCGAAGAAAGCCTGCAGGGCGGGATCGTCGGGCCGGCCGCCCCGGGCCTCGACCGCTGCCCGCAGCGGCGTGCCGGTGAGGAAACCCGTGGCGACGGCCGCCGCCGACTCCGCGGTGCCGTCCAGGACCAGCGGCTGGTGCCACTCCAGTTCCAGGCCGGCCGTCGCGAGGTCCGCCGACACCTGCTCCGGGTCGTGGTAACCGTGCGGCAGGGACGGCAGGAAGTCCGGCGGGTCGGCCGGGAAGGCGCGCTCGGCGGCCGCCTGCACCGCGAAATCGAAGGCGTGCGACTCGACCGGCCCCCAGGTGTTGAACAGGAACCGCCCCTCCGGCGCCAGCACCCGCCGCACCTCGGCGAACGCCCCCGGCTTGTCGGGGAAGAACATCGCGCCGAACTGACACACCACCAGGTCGAACACCCCGTCCGCGAACGGCAGGCGCTGCGCGTCGGCCTGCCGCCAGGACGCGCTCGGCACCCGGTCCCCGCCGAAGGCCACCATCGCCTCGTTGAGATCCGTCGCCACCACCTCGGCGCCCGGCAGCGCCACCACCAGCCTCGAGGTCAACGCGCCCGTCCCCGCCGCGAGTTCCAGCACCGTGCGGGGCCGCAGCACGGCGGCGCGCCGCGCCAGGTCCTCCGCGAACGGCCGGAACAGCACCGGCACCAGATACCGCTCGTACGCCTCCGGCATGGACCGGGACCACCGCCGGTCGGCAGCAACATCGCTCACCCCGCCGACGCTACCCCCACCTCCCGCCGCCGCGCGGCCGCCACACTGGGGGTGGAACGCTCGGCCCGACCGGGAGGGCTGACAGTGCGGTGGTCTACCCTGCGACCCCATGAGGAACGCGATCGACGGACTGCTTCGACTGGTGCCGGCGCCGGCCGAACCGGTGGACGGGCACCGGGACCGGTCCGTCGTCGAGGACGAATGGGCGTCGGAACTCCCGGCCGACTACCGGGAGCTGGTGGCCCGGTACGGCCTGGGCGAGTTCTGCGGCGAGATCTTCTTCTGCACCCCCTTCGGCGACCACGAACACCGTCTCGGTTGGCAGGACGCCGACCGCCCGGTCGACCTTCCCGCTCCCGCAGCCGACCTGCGCCCCATATCCGATCCACCCCGCGCCGGGCGCCCTGCTGATCTGGGGCTGGACCCCGGAGAGCACCAGGCTGTGCTGGCGCACCGGGGGAGCGGCTGTGAGATCGATTCGCGGGCCCTCGGCAGGACGGAGCCGGGGGAGCGCCCCTGGTTCACGTCCTGCCGGGAGCTGGAACGCTTGCGGGAGGCGCTGGCGCCCACCGAGGGCCGCGGCAGCTTTCGCTCGCCCTACGAGAGGGACGTCCGCCAGGACCGCTTCGCCGCCACTGACCTGGACTGGCGGCTGACCTACGAGACCGCGTACGGACATGCGATCAGGGCGTCGTTCCCTCCGGAGCACCGGGCGGTGGCCCGGGTACGGCTGCTGGCCGCGGTCGAGGCGATGGGATGCGAGGTCCAGAGCGTCCGGTCGGACCGGGGCGAGCCGGTCTGGCCGGAACTGTCCGGTCCCGGCGGCTGACGCGGACGGCCGCCGCCCAGGGGTGCTGCGCGTTCCGAGGAAACAATTCGCACGACCGTGCTGACAAGTCGCGTAGCATCGGGCGCATGACGGACATTCAGGAGCTCGACGCACGCGTACTGCGGATCACCGGGTCTTTCGTCGACCGGGTCGACGTCACCGTGCTCGACCTGCCGACGCCCTGCGGGGCGTGGACCCTCGGGCAGTTGCTGGCGCACATGGTCGGACAGAACCACGGGTTCGCGGCGGCCGCCCGGGGGGAGACCCGCGACCGCGGGGTCTGGGACGACCGGCCGGTCGGGACGGACCCGGCCGGGGTGTTCGCCGCCTCGGCCGCGGACGTCACCGCCGCGTTCGCCGAGAACGCCGCGACGGAGCGGGGGTTCTGGCTCCCGGAGATCCACGACACCGTGCTGTTCCCCGCGACCCGGGCGATCGGCTTCCACTTCCTGGACTACCTCGTCCACGGCTGGGACGTCGCCGTCTCGATCGGCGCCCGGCCGCGCTTCGACCCGGACCTGCTCGCGGCCGTCCTCCCGATCGCCGAACAGGTCCCCACCGGCCCCGCCCGGGAACGCCCGAACGCAGCCTTCCGGCCGGCTCTGGCCGTGCCCACCGACGCCACCCCGCTGGACCGGGTGCTCCGGCTCCTCGGCCGCGACCCGAACTGGCCGGCGCGGCCGGTGGCTTGACCGCGCAGTGGGCGACTCCGTGGCCGTGGTGGCGTCCCGTCAGGGCTGGTGGGTGAGGACCGCGGTGACGACGGTGTGGAGGTGGTTGCGGAAGCGGGTGAGGACGGGGAGGTCGAGGGGGCCGCGGCGGGTGCCGGCGGGGTCGATGACGCCGGCCTGGCCGAAGGAGTGGGAGGTCCAGACGATGGTGAAGACCAGCATCTCGACGTCGACGTGCGGGCCCAGGCCGGCGCGGTCGAGGACGGTGCGGACGGCGGTGGCGACCTCGGCGACCAGGGGGCCGGCGAACTCGGTCTCGATCTGTGACTGGTCGGCGCCCTCGGCGAGCCAGCGGCGCATCCAGAGCGCGGGCACCTCGGGGTGGTTGAGGCAGAAGGACAGGTAGGCGTCGACGAAGTCCAGGAGCGCGGCGCGGGTCTCGGCGGGGGAGGGCCCGCAGGCGTGCAGGCGGGCCAGGGCCTCGGTGACGACCTGACGCTGTGCCAGGTGGGCGCGGCGCATCACCTCGCGGTACAGCTCGGGCTTGCCGCCGACGTGGTAGGCGACGGTGGCGATGTTCAGGCCGACCGCGTCGCCGATCGCGCGGGTGCTGGTCGCGTCGTAGCCGCGCTCGGCGAACAGGCGGGTGGCGGTGGCCAGGATGCGTTCGCGGGGGCCGTCCTCGGGCTGGCTGCTCATGGAGTCGGAGGATAGCGGACCGGGCAGCCCGGGCTCAATCAGGTGCTGGAGGAGGAAGCAGCAGGTCAGAAAGGATTGCGCCCGACTCCATCATTCGATTGAATGAGCGCCTTTCCAGGGGGACCACGAGAGGAGCACCCCGGCATGGGCTCGACGAGGGTGGCGGTGGTCGGCGCCGGCGCGGCCGGACTGGCCGCCGCGAAGGCACTGCTCGACGACGGCCTGGACGTCACCGTCCTGGAACGCGGCGAGCGACCCGGCGGCCTCTGGGCCGGCGACGACGGTGCGGGCACGTCCCCCGCGTACGACAGCCTGCACCTGAACACCAGCAAGGGCCGCACCGAGTTCGCCGACTTCCCGATGCCGAAGGAGTGGCCGGACTTCCCGTCCGCGACCAGGGTCGCCGGATACCTCGCCGACTACGCCGCGACCTTCGGCGTCGGCGAGCGGATCCGGTTCAGGACCGAGGTCGAGCGGGTGCGCCGGGTCGACGGCGGCTGGGAGGTGACGACCGCCGCCGGCGCCGAGACCTACGACGCCGTGGTGGTCGCCAACGGCCACAACCGGGAGCCGAAGTGGCCCGCCCCCGGCTACCCGGGCGCCTTCGACGGCGAGCAGCTGCACGCCCACGACCACCGCACCGCCGAGGCGTACCGCGGCCGGCGGGTGCTGGTGGTCGGCATGGGCAACTCCGCGATGGACATCGCCGTCGACGCCTCGCACGTCGCCGCCGGGCCCGTCCTGCTCTCCGCCCGGCACGGCACCCACATCGTGCCCAAGTACCTGTTCGGCCGCCCCGCCGACGCCACCGGCGGGGCGCTCGCCGTGCTGCCCTGGCGGATCCGGCAGGCCGTCGCGCAGACGGTGCTGCGGCTGGCCGTCGGCACCCCCGAGCAGTACGGGCTGCCCAAGCCCGCCGGCGGGCTGTTCCAGAACCACCCGACCATCAGCGACACCGTGCTGCACCGGCTCACCCACGGCGCGATCGAGGCCCGCCCCGGCGTCGAGCGACTGGACGGCCGCACGGTGCACTTCACCGACGGTCGCGAGGACCGGGTCGACGTGATCGTCTGGGCCACCGGCTACCACGTCACCGTCCCGTTCCTGGACGAGCGGTGGACCGGGCCGGACCCCGAGCAACTCCCGCTCTACCAGCGGGTGTTCCACCTCGACGACCCGACGCTCGCGTTCGTCGGGCTGATGCAGTCCACCGGCGCGGCCCTCCCCGTCGTCGAGGCGCAGGCCAAGCTGGTCGCCGCCCACCTGGCCGGCCGCTACGCCCTGCCGGACGCCGAGCGGCAGCGCGCCGCCGTCGACCGCGCGCACGCCGCCGCCGTCCGGCGGTGGGGCAGCAAGCGCCCGATGATGCGGATCGACTTCGACCAGTACGTGGCCGCCGTCCCGCGCGAACTCGAGGCCGGCGCCCGCCGCGCCGGAGCCAAGAAGAAGGAGGCGGCGCAGTGAGCCCGCTGAACCGCCGTCAGGACCCGACCGGTCGCCGGGTGCTGATCACCGGCGCCTCCGGCACCATCGGCCGCGCCCTCGGCGCCCGCCTCACCGCGGCCGGCGCGCACGTCGTCGGACTCGATCTGCGCCCGACCGGCGACGAGCCGTTCACCGTCGTCCGGTGCGACGTGACGGACGACGACAGCGTCGGCGCGGGCGTCGCGCGGGCCCTCGAACTCCTCGGCGGCCTCGACGTCCTGGTCAACAACGCGGGCATCGGCGGCCCCGCCCCCGCCGAGTACCCGCCGGGCGGCGAGGTCCGCCGCCAGCTGGAGATCAACCTGCTCGGCACCTGGCGGGTCACCGCCGCCTGCGTGGACGCGCTGGTCGCCGCCCGCGGCCGGGTCGTCATGGTGACCTCCCGGATGGCCGTCATGCAGCTGCCGCTGGCCGCCGCGTACGGGGCGTCCAAGCGGGCCATGGTGGCCTACGCGGACGCGCTGCGGCTGGAACTCGGCACCCACGTCGGCGTCAGCTGCGTGTACCCGTCGGCGGTGCGCAGCCCGATCCACGACTCCACCAGGGCCGCCGGCCTCTCGCTGGAGGGCATGAGCGTGTACGAGCCGCTGGAGGGCGTGCTCGACGCGATCGAGCTGGGCGCGTTCGCCGTCCGGCCGCGCCGGGACATCACCACCACCCGCAAGGGCGCCGTGGAGTTCTTCCTGGCCCGGCACCTGCCCGCGCTGACCGACCGGATCGTGGCCCGCACCCTGCGGGCCCGGGCCGCCGCCGGGGCGTTCGACGGCGCCGAACTCGCCGCCGGCGTGGTGGCGCGGAACGCGAGCGGCAGATGACGGCCGGACGGGAGCCCGCCGGCGAGCGCGGAGCGGCCGCCGGACCGGACCTCGGCGACGGGCGGGGGACGGCCTCGGCCCGGCAGCCGGCGGCCGATCGGCGGCCCGGCCGGGGCGCGCTGACGCTGTACGCCGCCGGGTCGGTCGGCATGGGCGTGTGGGTCACCGTGCCCGGCCTGCTGCTGCTGTACTTCCTCACCGACGTGCTCGACGTGCCCGCCGCGCTCGCCGGACTCGCGCTGCTGCTGCCCAGGGCCGTCGACATCGTCGTGCACCCCCTGCTCGGCTCCCGCTCCGACCGGCAGGCCCGGCGCCGCGGCGACCGGCGGCGGATAATGCGGGCCGGACTGCTGCTGGGCGTGGCGATGACCGCGATGTTCAGCGTGCCCGCCGCGCTCACCGGCCCGGCCGCGGCGCTCTGGGCCGGCGGCTGGTTCGTGCTCGGCAACCTGCTGTTCGCCGCCTTCCAGGTCCCGTACCTGACCACCCCGTCCGACCTGCGGGTCGGCTACCACGAGCGGACCCGGGTCTTCATGTACCGGATGGCGCTGCTGACGGTGGGTCTGCTCGGCGCGGGCGTCGCCGCGCCCGCCCTGTCGGCGGGCGGCTCCCGCGGCGACTACACCCGGATGGCAGTGCTGCTGGCCGTCGCGATGGCGCTGTCCGCGGCCGTCGCGCTGCTCGGGGTCCGCCGGCTCACCGCCGAGTGCGGCTTCCGGGCCCCCGACGAACGGGCCGGGCACTCCACCCTCGCCGACCTGCGGGTCGCGCTGCGCGACCGGGACTACCGGGCGCTGGTGCTGTCCTACCTGTTCACCGGCGCCACCACTCACCTGTTCCTGGCCGCCCTGCCCTACGTCACCGAGTACGTCTTCCACGACGCGAAGCTGACGGCGCTGTTCATGGGCCTGTTCCTGGCGCCCGCGATCTTCGCCGGACCGGCCTGGACGGCCTGGTCGCGGCGCCCCGGTAACGGCAAGCAGCGCGGACTGCTGCTCTCCCAGGCGGTGTTCGCGGCCGGCTCGCTCGCCCTGCTGGCCGCCGCCGCGCTCGACGGCACGGCCCGGGTCGCCGTCACCGCCGCCGTGGTGACGGCGATGGGCGTCGCCTTCTCCGGACTCCAGCTGTTCGCCTTCTCGATGCTGCCCGACGCGGTGGCCGCGGCCGAGACCGACGGCGGGTCCAAAGCGGGCGCGTACACCGGCGTGTGGACGGCGACCGAGGCCACCGGCACCGCCGTCGGCCCCTACCTGTACTCGACGGTGCTCGCCCTCGGCGGCTTCGTCTCCAGCACCGGCGACGAGCACGCCGCCCAGTCGGGGACGGCGCTCACCGCGCTGCTGCTCGGCTTCACCGTCCTGCCCGCCGTGCTGATGGCCACCGCGCTGCGGTTCCAGCGGCGCTGCGCCCTGGACGGGCGGGCCGGATGACCGGCGCGGAGGCGCTCGCCGTCGCGGCCGTCGGCTTCGGCGGGTTCGCGCAGGCCGTCACCGGGATGGGCTTCTCGCTGGTGGCGGCCCCCGCGCTGATCGCCGCGCTGGGCCCGCACCGCGGCGTCCCCGCCGTGCTGCTGCTCGCGGTGCTGGCCTCGCTGCTGCCGCTGTCCCGGGACTGGCGGCACGCCCGCGCCCGGGACGCCGGCCGGCTGCTGCTGCCCGCGCTGCTCGCCATCCCCGTGGTCGCGTGGCTGACCCGGTCGGTGGACAGCCGCGTGCTGGCGGCCGCCGCCGGCTGCGGGGTGCTGATCGGGGTGGCGCTGCTGGCCTGCGGCCTGCGCTCGGCGTTCCTTCGCCGCCCCGCCGGAGCGTGGGTGAGCGGGCTGGCCAGTGCCGGACTCAACGTGGTCGGCGGCGTCGGCGGCCCGCCGATCGGCCTCTACGCCGCCAACGCGGGCTGGGCGCCCCGCGAGTCCCGGGCCACCCTGTACGCGTTCTTCCTGGTGCAGAACGTGGCCACCGCGACCACCCTGGGCTTCGTCCGCCCGCCCTGGCCCACGGTGGCCGCGCTCGCCGTCGGCGCGGCGGCCGGCATGGCGCTCTCGCCGCGCCTGTCGCCCGCCGTCACCCGCACCGGCGTGCTCGCGGTGTCCTGCATCGGCGCCGTGGCGCTGATCGGCACCGCGCTGTGACGGGCCGTCAGCCGGCCGCGCCGCAGCGCTCGGTGTCGATCTCCGGCAGGGTCGCCGCCGCGTAGCGGGAGCCGTGCACGGTGTCCGCCGACAGGATCCGCCCGGCCTGCTCCAGCAGCTCGGCGGGCACCGCCAGGTCCAGCACCGACATGTTCTCCCGCAGGTGGGCGACCGAGCGGGTGCCGGGGATGGCGAGGACGTGCTCGCCGCGCGAGAGCACCCAGGCCAGCGCCAGCTGCGGCAGCGTCAGGCCCGCGGCGGCGGCCAGCTCGGCGAGCCGCTGACGGAGCGCCAGGTTCGCCGGGTAGTGGGCGGCGTCGAAGCGCGGCATGCCGAGCCGGATGTCGCCCGCCGGGAGCTCCGCCGGGACCGGCGGGGCGTCCGTCAGGAAGCCGCGCGCGACGGGGCTGAACGCGACCAGTGCGACGCCGAGTTCGCGGGCCGCGGCCAGGGTGCCGCGCTCCGGGTTGCGGGTCCACAGGCTGTACTCGTTCTGCAGCGCCGTGACCGGGTGCACCGCGTGGGCCCGGCGCAGCGTCGCGGCCGACACCTCGGACAGGCCGATGGTGCGGATCTTGCCCGCCGTGACCAGCTCGGCCAGCGCGCCGACGCTCTCCTCCACCGGGACGTCCCGGTCCAGGCGGTGCAGGTAGTACAGGTCGATCACGTCGGTGCGCAGCCGGGCCAGCGCCGCGTCCGCGGTGCGCCGGATCGTCTCCGGGCGGCCGTCGATGACGCGCCGTCCGTCCACGCCCGTCATGCCGCACTTGGAGGCCAGCACGATCCGCTCGCGGTGCGGGGCGAGGACCTTGCCGACCAGTTCCTCGTTGGCGCCGAACCCGTACAGCGCCGCGGTGTCGAACAGCGTGACACCCGCGTCCAGCGCGGTCAGCAGCAGCTTCGCGGCGTCCTCGGCGGAGGGCGCCGCGCCGTAGGCGTGGCTGAGGTTCATGCAGCCGAGGCCGACGGCGGGAACCTCGAACGGCCCGAGCCGCCGCAGCGAGCTCACGCGATCACCGGGGCGGCCGCGAGCTGCTGCTCCAGGCCGGCCAGGGTGCGGTAGCAGGGCAGCACCTGGGCGAGCGAGGCGTTCGGCTCGCGGCCCTCGCGGATCGCCGCGACGAACTCGCGGTCCTGCAGTTCGATGCCGTCCAGCGAGACGTCGATGCCGCTGACGTCGATCGGTTCGTCTTCTCCGGTCACCAGGTCATCGTAGCGAGCGAGGTAGGTACCGGTGTCGCCGATGTAGCGGAAGAAGGTGCCGAGCGGGCCGTTGTTGTTGAAGGACAGCGAGAGGGTGCAGATCGCGCCGCTCGCCGCCTTCAACTGGATCGACATGTCCATCGCGATGCCCAGCTCCGGGTGGACCGGGCCCTGGACCGCGTTGGCCTGCACGATCGGCGAACCGGTCTGGTGGGCGAACAGGTCGACGGTGTGCGCGGCGTGGTGCCACAGCAGGTGGTCGGTCCAGCTGCGCTGCCGGCCCAGCGCGTTCAGGTTGGAGCGGCGGAAGAAGTAGGTCTGCACGTCCAGTTGCTGGAGGGCGAACTCCCCGGCCCGCACCCGGCGGTTGATCCACTGGTGGCTGGGGTTGAAGCGGCGGGTGTGCCCGGCCATCGCCACCAGGCCGGTGCTTTCGGCCGCCGCGACGCACGCCTCGGCGTCCGGCAGCGACGCCGCCACCGGGATCTCCACCTGCACGTGCTTGCCCGCCGCCAGGCAGGCCAGGGTCTGCGCGGCGTGCATCGGCGTCGGCGTGGCCAGGACCACCGCGTCCACGTCGTCCATCGCCAGCACCTCGTCCAGGTCCGCGGCGGCCCGGGCGACGCCCTGCTCCGCGGCGAACCGGCGCCCGCTCTCCGGGCTGGAGGAGACCACGGCGGCCAGCTCCACGCCCTCGATCCGGCGCAGCGCCGCCGCGTGCTTGGCCCCGAACGCCCCGCCGCCCGCCAGGGCGATCCGCAGGGTCTGCTGCTTCGTCATCTCAGTTCTCCTCTGCGGCGTTTGCCGCCCGCGGGTGGTTCTGCAGGATCAGGTGGCCGACGGCGGTGTTGGACGCCGGCACGTGGTAGAAGCGGTGCTCGACCTCGACCGCGCCGCCGTCGTCGACGTCGCTCAGCGCGCCGCGCGCGATCAGCCACATCACCAGCTCGATGCCCTCCGAGCCGGCCTCCTCGACGTACTCCAGGTGCGGCACCCGGGCCAGGCCCGCCGGGTCGGCGACCAGCCGGTCAAGGAACGCGTTGTCCCACGCGCGGTTGATCAACCCGGCGCGCGGGCCCTGCAGTTGGTGGCTCATCCCGCCGGTGCCCCAGACCTGCACGTTCAGCGGCCGGTCGTAGGACTCGATGGCCCGGCGCAGCGCCCGCCCGAGTTCGAAGCAGCGCGCCCCCGACGGCACCGGGTACTGCACCACGTTGACGTGGAACGGGATGACCTTGCACGGCCAGCGCTCCACCTCGCCGAACATCAGCGACAGCGGCACCGTCAGGCCGTGGTCGACGGGCATCTCGTTGGCCAGGGTGAGGTCGAAGTCCTCCCGGATCAGGCAGTGCGCGATGTGCGCCGCCAGGTCAGGGTCGCCCTCGATGCCGGGCACCGGACGCGGCCCGTAGCCCTCGTCGGCGGTCGGGTAGGCGGCGCCGGTGCCCAGCACGAAGGTCGGGACGAGCGACAGGTCGAAGGCGCTGGCGTGGTCGTTGTAGACCAGGAGCACCACGTCCGGGACGTTGCGCGCCGCCCACTGCCGGGAGTGCTGGTAGCCCGCGAACACCGGCTGCCAGTACGGCTCGTCGGTCTTGCCGTGGTCCATCGCCGCGCCGATCGCCGGGACGTGCGAGGTGAACACCGCGGCCGACACGGCGGCGTGCTCGGCGGGCGGCGCCTGGTCGGCGTACGCGGCCTCCAGCACCGCGTGGTCGATCCGGCTGGCCGCGGCGGAGGCCGAGCGGCCGCCGGCGGCCATCATGTCCCGGTACTCCTGCTCGGTCATCCCTGTCATCGAGCCGGCCATCTGCTGGAACGAGAAGCCCAGCGTGGCACCCCACTTGGCGAGGAAGTAGATGTTCCCGCCCTCGCGCATCGCCGCGTTCAGGTCGCGGTCCAGCAGCGCCTGCTTCTGCGCCTCGCGCAGCGGCCAGGCGTCCAGGTAGGCGCGCTCGTCGGCCAGGTACGCGGCCCGGTTCTCGGCCGTCATCAGCGACATGCAGAACTGGTTGAGGTGGTACCCCTTGGCGGACTGCTCGGCGTCGAAGATCGTGGTGCCCGGCACGAGCCGGTACGTGCGGTCGATCGTCATGCGGTCAACTCCCTTCCGGCGAAGGCCAGTAGAGGCGGTTGGGGTTGTCGACCAGGAGCCGCCGGCGGAGCTCCGGGGTCGGGGCGATGTGCGGGAGGAAGTCGACCAGCAGGCCGTCGTCCGGCATGTGGTCCCTCAGGTTGGGGTGCGGCCAGTCGGTGCCCCACAGCACCCGGTCGGGGAACTCCTCGACCACCCGGCGGGCGAACGGCACCACGTCCCGGTAGGCGGCGCGCTCGCCGTCCAGGGCGGCCGGGCCGGTCAGGGACAGCCGCTCCGGGCAGCTGACCTTGCACCAGATGTCCTCGCGGGCCCGCAGGAAGGACAGGAATCCGGCGAACTCCGGCCCGTCCACGTCCTTCCCGACGTCCGGACGGCCCAGGTGGTCGATCACCAGCGGCACCGGCACGGACAGGAAGAACTCGCGCAGCTCCGGCAGGTCCGCCGCCTCGAAGTACAGCACCACGTGCCAGCCCAGCGGGGCGATCCGCTCCACCACGTCCCACAGGTCCGCGCGCGGCGTCACGTCGACCAGCCGGCGCACGAAGTTGAACCGCACCCCGCGCACCCCCGCCGCGTGCAGCTCCCGCAGCTCCTGCGCCGAGATGCCCGGCCGGACGGTGGCCACGCCGCGGGCCCGGCCCTCGGAGCGGTGCAGGGCGTCCACCAGGGCGCGGTTGTCCGCGCCGTGGCAGGTCGCCTGGACGATCACGTTGCGGGCGAAGCCCAGCCGGTCGCGGAGCGCGAACAGCTGCTCCGCGGAGGCGTCGCACGGCGTGTACTTGCGCTCCGGCGCGTACGGGAACTCGGCGGCCGGGCCGAACACGTGGCAGTGCGCGTCCACCGCGCCGGCCGGGAGGTCGAGCGCCGGGCGGCTGGGGGAGGGGTGCCAGTCCAGCCAGCCGGGGGTCTTCTGAGTGTCAGTCACAGCCGTTCAGTCCTCGTAGCGCAGGCCGAGCTCGGCCAGCGGGCCGCGCATGCGGTACATGTCCAGGCCGAGTTCGCCGGAGCGCAGCCGCTCCCGCTTGCCCGCCTCGTTCGCCTCCCGGGCCGCCGACGCCTCGGCGACCTGCGCGGCCCGCTCGCGGGGCACCACGACCACGCCGTCGGCGTCCGCCAGCACCACGTCACCCGGTCGCACCAGCGCGTTGGCGCACACCACCGGGACGTTGACGGACCCGAGGGTGGCCTTGACGGTGCCGCGGGCGTTCACCGCACGGGAGAAGACGGGGAAGTCCATCGCCCGGAGGTCCGCGACGTCCCGCACCCCGCCGTCGATCACCAGACCCGCGCAGCCCCGGGCCCGCAGCGAGGTGGCGAGCAGCTCCCCGAAGAAGCCGTCCTCGCTCTCCGTCGTGCACGCCGCCACCACCACGTCGCCCGGGCGGACCTGCTCGGCCGCCACGTGCAGCATCCAGTTGTCGCCCGGCTGCAGCAGCACGGTGACGGCCGGCCCGCACAGCCGCGCGGTCGGGTAGACCGGCCGCAGGTACGGGCGGGTCAGGCCGGTGCGGCCCATCGCCTCGTGCACCGTCGCCGTGCCGAACGCCGACAGCGCGGCCACTGCGGCCGCGTCGGCCCGCTCGATCTTCGTGTGGACGACACCGAGTTCGGTGTGCATCGGTTCTCCTCGGGTTCAGCGGCCGGCCGCGGCGAGGCGGGCGGCCAGTCGGGGGTGGACGCGCAGCGCGTTGCCGGCGTGGACCGCGGCCCGCTGCTCGGCAGTCAGGTTCGCGGTGGCGTCGACGTACCGGCGGGTGTCGTCGAAGTGGTGCCCGGTGCGCGGGTCGACCCCGCGGACGGCGCCGATCATCTCGCTGGCGAACAGCACGCCCTCGGCCGGAACCACCGCGGTCAGCAGGTCGATGCCCGGCTGGTGGTACACGCAGGTGTCGAAGAAGACGTTGGTGCCGAGCAGCTGCTCCGGCTCCGGCCGGCCCAGCGCCTGCGCCAGCCCGCGGAAGCGCCCCCAGTGGTACGGCACCGCGCCGCCGCCGTGCGGGATCACCAGCCGCAGGGTCGGGAAGTCCGCGAACAGGTCGCCCTGCAGCAGCTGCATGAAGGCGGTGGTGTCGGCGTTCAGGTAGTGCGCTCCGGTGGTGTGGAACGCGGGGTTGCAGGAGGTCGACACGTGCACCATCGCCGGGACGTCGTACTCCACCAGCGCCTCGTACAGCGGGTACCAGCTCCGGTCGGTCAGCGGCGGGGCCGTCCACCTCCCGCCCGACGGATCGGGGTTGAGGTTCACCGAGACCGCGCCCAGCTCCTCCACGGCGCGCCGCAGCTCCGGCAGGCAGGTCGCCGGGTCGACGCCGGGCGACTGCGGCAGCATCGCGCCCATCGCGAACCGCTCCGGGAACAGCGCGCTCACCCGGTGCACCAGGTCGTTGCAGATCCGCGCCCAGGCGGCCGACACCGCGAGGTCGCCGACGTGGTGGGCCATGAAGCTGGCGCGCGGGGAGAAGACCGTCAGGTCGGTGCCGCGCTCGTCCATCAGACGCAGCTGGTTCGTCTCGATCGCCGCCCGCAGATCGCCGTCCGAGACGGTGAGATCGGCCGGATCGGGGGCGGCGGCCCCGGAGGCGGCGGCGGCCACCTGGCGGGCGCGCCAGTCGGCGAGCTGCGGCGGGGCGGTGGTGAAGTGGCCGTGACAGTCGATGATCATGTGTGCTCCTGAGGGGTCGTTCGGTCCCGGGGGGTCAGCGGGTCGGCCAGCCCGTGTACTGCTCGGCGAGGTACGTCCGGCCCGCGCGGGTGCCCACCAGGCCGTCCAGCTCGCCGAGTTGGCGGCGCAGGTCGAACGGCGAGGCGTCCGGCGCGGTGTGCAGCAGCCGGGTCATCCAGGACGAGAAGTGCTGCGCCCGCCAGATCCGGCGCAGCGCCTGCGGCTGGTAGTCGGCCAGTGCGGCCTCGCCCTCCGTGCCCAGGGCCCGCAGCAGCACGCCCGCCAGCACCTTCACGTCGTGCAGCGCCAGGTTCAGCCCGCGCGCCCCGGTCGGCGGCACCGTGTGCGCCGCGTCGCCCGCCAGCAGCAGCGAACCCCAGCGCATCGGCTCCTGCACGAAGGACCGGAAGCGCAGCACCGTGCGCTCCAGGATCGGACCCTCCGTCAGCCGGAAGCCGTCCTCGCCCGCGACCCGGGCCTGCAGGGTCTCCCAGATCCGCTCGTCCGACCAGGCCGCCACCCGCTCCGCCGGGTCGCACTGGAAGTACATCCGCTGCACCGACTCGGTCCGCCGGCTGATCAGCGCGAACCCGTGCGCCGAGTGCGCGTACACCAACTCCGGTGCGCTGGCCGGGGCCTGGGCCATCACGCCGAACCAGGCGAACGGGTACTCGGCGGCGTACCTGGTCCGCTGCCGCTCCGGGACCAGGCCCCGGCACATGCTGCGCGAGCCGTCCGCGCCGACCACGAAGCGGGCCCGGATCTCGTGCCTGGTCCCGTCGTGGGCGGTGAAACGGACCCGGGGAGCCTCCGTGCCGGGGTCCAGCACCTCGGTGTCGCGCACCCCGAAGTGCACCGTCCCGCCGTCCCGCGCCCGGGCGTTCGCCAGGTCGACGAACACCTCGGTCTGCGGGTACAGCCACACCGAGGCGCCGACCAGGGCGCGGAAGTCGATCCGGTGCGGGCGGCCGCCGAAGCGCAGCTCGGTGCCCTCGTGCTCGTGGCCCTCGCGCAGGATCCGGTCGCTCACCCCGGTCTCCACCAGGTCCCGGGCCGCGTCCGCCTCCAGGATCCCGGCGCGGTGCGTGGTCCCGATCTCCTCCCGGGTCCTGAGGTCGACGGCCACCGCCTCGACGCCCGCCCGGCCCAGCAGATGAGTCAGCATCAGCCCAGCGGGCCCGGCGCCGACCACGGCGACCGGCACCTCGGTGACGGTGTCGACTACGGATTCGGGCATGGCGACTCCAGGGCACGGCGGCAAGGGGATTCGGGTACGCCCCGAACGCTGGCACCCGGCCCCGGGCCCCGTCGCCACCCTTTCCGCCTGACGGAAACCCCCGGCCGCCGGGCGGCCCCTTCGCCCAGACTGCTGGGCAGCCCCCGGGGCCCGCACTCCGACCGGCCCTAGAGCGCCGTCCGGGCCCGCCGCCCCAACTCCTCGGAGATCCCGTGCACCGCCCGCAGCAACGGCTCCCGCAGCCCCCGCGCCCGATCCGCGCCGCGCGCCGCGACCACGATGCCGAGTGCCGCGCTCACCGGCCCGGTGCGCCCGATCCGCACCGGCGCCGCCACCGCCACCGTGCTCTCCGACAGCTGACGGTCGCTCACGAACACCTGCTCGCGGCGGATCAGGTCCAGCTGCGCCCGCAGCGTCCGCGGATCGGTGACGGTGTGCGCCGTCCACGCCCGCAGCGGCGCGCCCAGCACCTCCTCCTGCAGCTCGCGCGGCGCGTGCGCCAGCAGCACCCGGCCCATCCCCGTCGACCCGACCGGGAACCGGGTGCCCACCATGGTCAGCAGGTCCACCGAGCGGTGGCCCGCGATCCGCTCCACGAACACCAACTCGGCGCCCTCGCGCACCGCCAACTGGATGTTCTCGTGCGTCGCCTCGTACAGGTCCTGCATGAACGGCAGCGCCGCGTCCCGCAGGATCTGCGTCCGCGGACACCCCGAGGCGATCTCCCACAGCCGCAGCCCGACGTGCCACGACCCGTCCTCGGCCCGCTCCAGCGCACCCCACGCCGCCAGCTCCGCCACCACCCGGTGCGCCGTGCTGATCGCCAGACCCGTGCACTGCGCGATCTCCGACAGCGTCCGCGACGGGTGCTCGCGATCGAACGCCGCCAGCACCTGAAGGACCTTGCCGGCCGCCGACACCCGCGAATCGCTCATCCCGCCAGTCTCGCAGACCCCACCTGACCAGTACCGTTCCCGGAGGACCCCGTTGATGGACCTGACCGCACTCAGCTCGATGGCCGTCCGCCCCGCGCTCGCCGGCCTCGCCCCACTGCTGCGGCAGGCCGGCCTCCGGGTCCGGTTCGAGGCGGGCGGCGGAGTGGACGTCGCCCGCCGCATCCGGGACGGCGCCGTCGCGGACCTGGCCGTGCTCGCCGCCGACGCCCTCGCGGCGCTCCATGCCGAGGGCCTGGTCACCCCGCCGGTGCCGCTGTGGGACTCCGACACCGTCGCCGCCGTCCCCGCCGCCGCCCCGCCCACCGCCCTCGCCACCGTCGACGACCTGCGCGCCCTGCTGCGCTCCGCCACCGCCGTCGCCCACTCCACCGGCCCCAGCGGCACTGCCCTGCGCGCCCTGGTCGACCGCCTCGGCCTGACCGCGCACGTCCGGCTCGTCCAGGCGCCGCCCGGCACCCCGGCGGGCGCCCTGGTCACCGACGGGCGGGCCACGGTCGCCGTCCAGCAGCGCAGCGAACTGGCGGCCCTGCCCGGCGTGCGCGTCCTCGGCCCGCTGCCCGGCGACGCCGCGATCACCTCCACCTTCGCCGCCGCCGTCCTCACCACGGCTCCCCGCCCCGTCGCCGCCCGCACCCTGCTGGACCTGCTGGTCTCGACCGAGGCATCCGCCGCGGCGCTGGCGGGCGGCATGCGACCGGTCGGAGCCGACCGGCCCTGACGCACCATCAGGGAGCGCCGTCAGGTGCTGTCGACCAGCGGCGTCCGAGGACCGGCAGGCGGAAGCCGCGGTGCCCAGGGACTCCTCCGGGAGACGCGCGCCGCCTCGGCGCTGACGCGCGCAGCCGCCGCGCCGCGCCACCGCGACGGGCTGACCCGCTCGGGCCTACCGTCGAGGAAGGGGGGAGAGACCCCGAGGTGACGTGATGGTGCTTCTCGCCGCGCCGGTCGCATCGACGATCGCCGCCGACACCGCCCGCTGGGACAAGTTCTTCGCGGACTGGGTCAGACCCGTCGGCCAGGTCGTGATCGTCGCCGCGATAGTGCTGGCCGTCATGACCGCCCTCAGCGGGCTGCTCACCCGGACGATGGTGTCCTGCCGGGCGGAGGCGTGGAAGGCGCCGACGATCCGCTGCTGGACCGCGCTGGGCGGTGCCGCCATGCTGGCGGTCGGCGTGCTCGCCACCGTGTACCCGATGTTCGCTCCGTTCCACGACGCGGCCTGGCTGGCCCTCGCCTTCCCGCTCGGGGTGGTGCTCCCCGGCCTCGCCCTGCCGGTGTTCGCGTCCGGACTGCACTGGAGCCGCGCAGGACGCCTCGAGTACGACCGGAGACGGCTCGTCATGCCGCGCGGGACGGCCGTGACCCTCGCACTGCTCTGGGCGGGCCTGCTCACGTACTTCCTCGTCGCCGGACACCAGGGCCGGCTGATCGTCGCCGACGCCGGCCTCGCCGTCCTCGGCATCACGGCGGTCGCCACCGCCCTCGGGCAGAGCCTGCGCATCCAGATCGAGGCGCAGGACGCGACGGGCGCCGCCGACGCCGCCGCGTCCGACTACGTGCTCAGCCGGCTGCAGCACCTCAGCACCAAGTCGATCGACCGGGTGGGCATCTCGCGGGCGTCCGAACTCAGCAAGTTGCTCAGCGAGGACCTCAGTGCGATCCCGGCCGGCAACATCGCCGGATCCATCGCCAAGGTCCTCTACGCCATCCGTCCCGGCCTCACCTGGCGGGCCCGGGTGACCACCATCGACAGCGACCGGGTCACCGTCACGCTCACCCGCAACGGACTGCACGCCTTCACCGCACTGGTCAGCCGCCCCGAACTCGGGCTGCCCGCGATCCCCCCGGACACCACCGAGCCCGCCCTCACCGGGTGCAGGGACCAGGCCCGCGCGCAGCTCCTGACCAGTGCCGCCGCCTGCATCCTGGTCAGCCTCAGCAAGGGCCACCGGGAACTGAGCCAGGGGCTCTGCGGAGCGGAGCAGTGGACGGCCGTCGCCCTGCACGTGATCGCCACCGACTCCGCCATGGCCGGTGACCCGCCCCTGCAAAGGGCCCTGCTCCGGCAGGCCGTCCACCTCCAGCCGGGCTACGGACCCGCCCGCTTCGACTACCTCGGCGCCCAGTTCATGGCCACCGGACGCACGCTCGACGACCGGCTCCGGTTCGCCCGCCTGCTCGCCCCCCTCGTCGAACTCGCGAAGGACGAGGACGACGGGACGATCCGGTTCGGCTGGGAGACCGTCTACCTGGAGGCGCTGTACGGCCGGATCGTCCTGTGGCTCGGCGGCTACCTCGGCGAACACGGCCGGCCCGACCGCCGGAAGATCGCCCTCCTGATGGAGGCCGAGCCGACCCTGGTCGCGGACGTCGAGGCGTGCGCCGACGAGCTGTCCGCCGCCTGCGCCACCCTGCACGCGCGCTGCGAGCAGGAGAGCCGGCGCTTCGACACCGGCGAACTGCTCCGCTACATCGAGGCGATGAGCAAGCGCGCCGAGCTGATCGGCGCCATGCTCGGCCTGATCAAGGACCAGAAGCACCAGCGCGGCCACCGGCCCTCCCGGTGGACGTCGCCGGAACCCGACACCGCGCCCTCGCCGGAACTCGCCTACTCCTACGCCCGCCTGGCCGCCCTGGTGCGCACCTGCAAACTCGACCCCGGCCCGCTCGGCGAACCCGAGGACCACCTCGCCCTCGCCATCGCCGGAACCAAGGACCGGCGCACCCTGAAGGAGGACCCGTCCTTCGTCGCCATGCTGCACGATCGGTCGGCCGGGACCATGCGGGTCATCGGCTTCGAGGACCGGGTCGGCATGCTCGAACTCCCGCCGTTCCTCCCGTTCGCCGACCGGCTCCGCGAGATCGGTCTGACGAGCTTCGCCGCCCTCCTGGCGAGCACCGGGGGCGGCGCCGACCGGCAGGAGCTCGCCAGCTACCTCGGGGTCTCCGGCCTGCGCGCCAACCAGCTGCTCGGCATAGCCCGACTCTCGGATCTGCACGAGGACTTGAGTCGACCCGAGGTGGTCAAGGTGTTCCTCGACGTCGGCGTCACCTGCCCGGCCGACCTCCGACGCCGCGTGCGGGAGGACAGCCGCCGACTGGACGAAGCCCTGCAGTCGACCGCCTACGACCAGGGCGTGCGCAAGGAACGCGCCTTCGCGGAACCGGAGCGGTGGCACCGCGCCCTCGACGGGCCGCGGATCCCGCCCGCCCGCGTCGGCAGCGTCGACATCGGGCGGAACCCGGACCCGGCGGCCGCCTGCTGACGGACCGGAGGGTTGACGCGACGCCCGGGCGGGCTGCAATGATCGCCGAATGCTCCCGTACGTGTACCGAGTGACCAAGTACGACCCGGCGGACCGCAACGAGCACGGCCACTACACCGGCCCCGAGGACCCGGTCAGCGACCACGGCCCGGTCGAAGCCGCCTACCTGGCCGCCGTCGGCGCGTTCGCGGCCGCCTCCGGCGTCCGGGAGCTGGAGCTCCGCGAGCCGCAGCTGCCTGCCGCAACGGTGCACTTCGGGCTGGAGCCGGTGATCGACGGGTTCGGGCTGGACGGGCTGCTGCCCGGCGGCGCGGCCGGGCTGTACGACGGCGTGCGGGTGCCGCTCGCGGTCGGGCAGGAACTCGTCCGGGCGATGCTGCGCGACCACGGCGTCTGGTGCCGGCTGGAGGACGGCGAACGGTTCTTCGTCCACATCGGGTGGGACCAGTACCTGTACGTCGGCAGCCACCTCCCGTGCGAGGAAGCCGTCGCCCGCACCGCCGCGCTCGGACTGTTCCCGGAGCGGATCGACGCCTCCCCCTACCACCCGGACTACGACGAACCCGGCGAGCAGCGACCCGCCGACGACACCTTCTGGGCCCGGCTGCGCTGGTGCGTCGAGCAGGGCGAGGCCGCGCTGCTGGAGGAGATGTACGCCCACAACGCCAGCCGCTGGCACCGGCTCACCGGCGGCGCGATCGACACCGTCCGGGCCGCGCTCGCGCCGCGCGCACTGCTCGCCGGGTGGCCCGAACCCCGCACCGACCTCGCGCAGGTGACGGCCGAACTCGCCGCACGGCCCGCCGACGACACGGTCGAACTCGTGCTGGAACACCCCGACGGGCGGATCACCGCCACCGTCGGCGAGGCCGCCGAACTCGCCGCCCTCCCACCGGCCCGGGCCGCCGCCGTGCTGTCCATCTACACCGACGAGCGCCACCCGCTGCTCACCGCCGCCCTCCCCGACGCCGACGGCGTGCTGCGAGCCCGCTGGCGCACCGACCCCACCCCCGGTGACGCGCACTGGGCCCGGCTGCGCGCCCTGCGGGTCGGTGACCCGGTGCGGGCGACCGTCCTCGACGCGACCACCGCCGCGCTCGACGGGCTGCCCGGGCTGGCCGCGCTGCTGCGCGGCGCCGTCGCCGCCGCGCCCGGCGAGCGGATCGGCGCCCGGGTGGTCGAGGTCGACCTGATCCGCGAACGGCTCGTCCTCAGCCCGGTCGGCCGAAACTGACGGGTCATCGATCCGCACCGAGGGAGCCACCGATGACCAGCACCGCCGCCCACGTCGCCCGGCCCGCGCTCGTCCTCGGGCCGCACACCGTCGACGCCGCGCGGATCAGCGCGGACATCCTCGCCCGCAACCCCGACCATCCCCAGCGCGAGGCGATCCGCAGAGCGCTCGGGAACCTGCCCGGCACCCGCCGCTACCTCGCGCCCTACGAGCAGATCGTCGGCGAGCGCAGCACCGTCCAGCGCAAGGACGACACCTTCGACGCCGTCCGCCGGGCCGCCCGCGACGCCGTCACCGCGGCCCTCGCCGACACCGGCCTCGCCCCCGGCGACATCGACTGCGTGGTCGTCTCCAGCGCCACCGCGGACAAGGTGCCCGGCCTCGCCGTGCACCTGCTCAACGACCTCGGGCTCCGCCCCGACGTGCGGATCCGCAGCATGACCCAGGCGGCCTGCGCGGGCGGGGCGCTGGCGCTGGTCATGGCCGAGAACCACCTCGCCCGGTACCCGGAGCACACCGTCCTGGTACTGGTCGGCGAGTTCCTCTCCGCGATGTACCAGGACAGCGCCCGCTCCCTGGAGGACCAGATCTACAAGGCGCTGTGGGGCGACCTGGTCGCCGCCACCGTGGTCGCCGCCCGCCCGCTGGGCAGCGCGCCCACCCTGCGGATCGACCACACCTGGGAGTACACCCTGCCGCACACCGTCGAGCGCTACCGGAAGCTCACCGACGAACGCGGCGACCACTTCTCCTCCACCCGCGACTCGCTGCGCTCCGTCACCGACCTCGCCCCCGCGCTGCTGGACTGGCTCGGCCGGCACGCCGACGGGCCCCTCGACTTCGGGATCCTGCACCCCGGCGGGCCCGCCATCCTCACCCGGCTGGCCAAAGTGCTGGGCGTGGACGAGGAGTTCGTCCGCCACTCCCGCGACGTGCTGGCCCAGGAGGGCAACCTCGGCGGCGCCACCGTCTTATCCGTCCTCCACCGCACCTACCGCACCCCGCCCCGCCCGGGCCACCAGGGACTGGTCCTCGGCCTCGGCCCGGGCGTCAGCACCGCCGCCCTGCTGGTGACCTGGAGCGGGTGAGGCGGCGGCTCACAGGGTGGTGAAGTACCCGCCGAGCAGGCGGGCGTCCGGACTGTCGGGCGGCAGGTCGCCGTGGGTGGCGAGGATCTCGGCGGCGTAGCGCTCGGCGTCGTCCTGCGGGTGGTAGCCGAGGGCGCGGGCCGGGGCGAGGTCCCACCAGGCGCGGGTGTTGGCGCTGATGGCGTTGACCACGGTGTGGCCGACGTCGGGGGCGGTGAGGGCGGCGTGGACCAGGCGGGCGCAGTCGGCGGGGCTGAGCCAGGTGGCGAGCATCCGGGGGGAGCGGGGCTCGGGGAAGCAGGAGCCGATGCGCAGCGACACGGTCTCGATGCCGTGCTTGTCGTGGTACAGCGAGGCGAGGGATTCGCCGAAGACCTTGGACAGGCCGTAGTAGGTGTCGGGCCGGGGCGGGACGTCGACGCCGATGGGCAGGTCGCCGTCCAGCGGGGTGTAGCCGACGGCGTGGTTGGAGCTGGCGAAGACCACCCGGCGCACTCCTTCCGCGCGGACCGCCTCGTACAGCTGGTAGGTGCCGTCGATGTTGCTGTGCAGGATGTTGGCGAAGGTGTCCTCCAGCGAGATCCCGCCGAGGTGCACCACCGCGTCCACGCCGCGCACCGCCTCCCGGACGGCCTCGGCGTCGCGCAGGTCGAAGGCCAGCGCGTCCGGTGCGCCGTCGACGGGCTTGAGGTCCGCCAGCCGCAGCCGGTAGCCGTACGGGGGCAGCAGCTCGCGGAGCATGGTGCCGATGCCGCCGGCCGCGCCGGTGAGCAGAACGAGTGTCATGACACCTCCACGGTGTGGGACTTGATGTAGTCCAGGTCGAAATCGTCGCCCAGGCCGGGGCGTTCGGGGAAGGCCACCACGCCGCGGTGGTCGATCGCGTCGACGGCCGAGCCCAGGTGCGGGGGCAGCAGGTCGAAGTCCACCAGCGGGTGCAGCAGGCCGCGTTCGTACCAGCGGGCGTTCAGGGTGGCGCCGAGCAGGGCGAGGTTGCCGGAGCCGTTGCCGTGCACCTCGCAGTCCAGGTTGAACGCCTCGGCGAGGTGCAGGGTGCGCACGGCGGGGGTGATGCCGCCGACGTCGGTGGTGCCGGTGCGCAGGATGTCGCAGGCGCCGCCCGCGGCCCACTCGGCGCGGGTGAAGTTCTTGCCCCAGGAGGTCTCGGGGCCGATCACCGGGATCTCCAACTGCTCGGCCAGCCAGCGGTAGGAGGACACCGACGCCTCCTCCATCGGCTCCTCCAGCCAGTAGAAGCCGAGCTCCTGGAGCGCCCGTCCGAGGCGCAGCGCCTCGGTGCGCGCGTACCAGTGGTTGGCGTCCAGCATCAGTTCGACGTCCGGGCCGACGGCCTCGCGCACCGCGGTGCAGGCCGCGATGTCGAGGGCCACGCTGGGCGCGCCCGCGACCGGCGGCATCCAGGTGTGCAGCTTGATCGCCCGGTAGCCCTGCTCGACCAGCCGGACCGCGAACGCGGCGTAGTCGGCGGGCGTGGCCAGGCCGCCGGGCAGCTCGTCGCCGCACATGGTGGAGGCGTACGCGGGGACCTCGCGGCGGGCTCCGCCGAGCAGCCGCCACACCGGCTGGCCGAGCCGGTGGCCGGCCAGGTCCCAGAGCGCCAGGTCGACGAAGCACAGCGCCCGGTCCGTCAAGGAGCCGCCCGCGCCGCGCTGGCGGCGGCCCAACGAGGTCCACAGGCGCTCGCGCTCCAGCGGGTCCTGGCCGAGCAGCGCGGGTCGCACGTACCTGTCCAGCACGTGCGGGCGCAGGTGGTCGGGCTGCACCAGGACCCGGCCGGCGACGCCGTCGGCGTCGGTGACGGTGAGCAGCGCCTCCCGCACCTGGTGCGGCTCGGCGGGGTGCCGGTGGCCGTGCGGGTCGACGGCGGTGCGGGCGACGGTGGTGAAGAAGGAGACCTCGACGGACTCGATGGCTGCCATCGCGGGTCAGCCGTTCTTCGCCTTGTAGTCGGCCTGCGCCTTGGTGAAGGCGTCGGCCAGTGACTTGGCGAAGTCGGCGGCCGACATCTTGCCGAGCAGCACCTTCTGGAAGTTCGGCTCCGCATCGGTCTTGGTGATCTTCGAGTACTGCGGGAGGTAGACCGGCGGCTGGACCAGCTTGCCGCTGTTCAGCGCGTCGCCGGCCCGCTTGGTGATGCCGGACTCGGCGTACCAGGCGTCGGCGTAGGCCTCGGTGTTGGCGGGGATCTGGCCGACGTTCTCGTTCCAGTACGAGTTGGCCCGGTGCGAGTCGAGGTACTCCAGGAAGGTCCAGGCGGCGTCCTGGTGCTTGGAGTTCTTGAACACCCCGAAGCCGTCGACGGGGTTGGCGAGGGTCGCGGTGCCGTCCGGGCCGGCGGGCAGCAGCATGCCGGCCGCCTTGTCGCCGAGCGCGGTCTTCACGTCCTTGGTGGAGCCCAGGTTGTGATGGACCATCATCACCTGGTTGGCCTGGAACTGGGCGAGCATCTGCGGGTAGGCGTTGGAGACGTCGGCCTCCGGGGTGGTGGCCTTGTACTGGGCGGCGATCCTGGCGATCAGTTCGACGTTCTTCGGGTCGTCGACGGTGGACTTCCCGCTCGCGTCGAACATCGCGGTCAGCCCGGAGTAGGCGTAGGCCTCGGCGAGCACCTGGAAGCCGGAGCCGGCGCCGCCGCGGAGGGTGAAGCCGTACTGGTTCCTGGACCTGTCGGTGAGCTTGGCGGCGGCGGCGAACAGCTCGTCCCAGGTCTTCGGGACCTCGACGCCGGCCTCCTTGAACTTGTCGGCGCGGTACCAGATCACGTCCTGGTTGCCGGAGGACGGCAGCTGGTACAGGCCCTTGCCGCCCGCGGCGGCCTTGGACGTCTCCAGCATCGCGTTCGACAACTTGCCGTTCAGCGGGCTCTTGGCGAGGCGGTCGTCCAGCGGCACGAGGGCCTTCTGCGCGGTGAGCGAGGCGAGCAGGGCGGTGGTGACGCCGCCGAGGTCCGGAGTGGAGCCGGAGGCGATCGCGGTGTTGTACTTCTCGGCGACCTCGGAGCTGGTGACGCCGACGTACTTGACCTCGATCTCGGGGTGGGCCTTCTCGAACTCGTCGATCAGGTGCTGGAACAGCGGGGTGCGGGCGGGCCCGGCGTTGTTGTCCCAGAAGGTGATGACGGTCGTCTTCGCCGCGTCGCCGGAACCGGAGCCGGAACTGCAGGCGGTGAGCAGGCCGAGCGCGGCGAGAGCCGCGGCGGCGGTGCGCAGGGTGCGGGCCATGGGTGGGAGTCCTGTCTGTGACGGGTGGGGGGAGCTCGGGTGAGGGGGCGTCAGCCCTTGACGGCGCCGGCGCTCATGCCCTGGACCAGGTACTTCTGCACGAAGGCGAACACCAGCACGACGGGCACGGCGGCGACCACGCCGCCCGCGGCCAGGGCGCCGAAGTCGACGGTGTTCTCGCCGATGGTGGTCTGCAGGCCGACCGGGACGGTCTGCAGCTCGGGGTCGTTGAGGAACATCAGCGCGAACAGGAAGTTGTTCCAGCTGCCGATGAAGGCGAACGAGCCGACCGCGACGATGCCCGGGCGCAGCAGCGGCAGCACCACGGCGAGGAAGGCCCGCAGTCGCCCGCAGCCGTCCACCATCGCGGACTCCTCCAGCTCCACCGGCACGTTCTTCACGAAACCGCTCATCAGGATCATGGCGAGCGGGAGTTGGAAGACCGTCTCGGCGATGACCAGGCTCCACCGGGTGTCGATCAGCTGCAGGGTCCGGAAGATGTTGAACAGCGGGATCAGCATCATCGCGCCGGGCACGAACTGGGTGCACAGCAGCGCCAGCATGAACACCCGGCGGCCGCGGAAGGAGAACCTGGCCAGCGCGTAACCGCCCATCAGGGCGAAGCAGGTGACGGACACCAGGGTCAGCACCGCGATCAGCACGCTGTTGGTGAAGTAGGTGCGGAAGCCCATGCCGTTCCACACCGTGTCGAAGTGCTCGAAGGTGACCGGCCAGGGTACCAGCGAGGTGGAGCCGGCCGGGCGGAGCGCGAACAGCAGCATCCAGTAGAACGGCACCAGGGTGAACATCAGGTACAGCCCGAGCGGCAGGAACAGGCGCAGCAGGCGGCCGCCGCCCTCGCGGGCGGGGACGGTGCGCCGGGCCCGGGCGGGCAGGCGGACGGCGTGGGTGGTCACGGGTCGGCTCTCCGGGAGGGGCGGGTGGGTGGTCATCGCCGAGGCTTCGGGTCCTGGCCGCCGAACCGGCTGAGCCGCAGGTACAGCACCGAGCAGAACAGCAGCAGCACGAAGGCGGCCGTGGTCAGTGCCGAGCCGTAGCCGAAGTCGTAGGACTTGCGCGCCAGTTGGGCGACGTACAGCGGGAGTCCGGTGGTCGCGCCGGCCGGGCCGCCGTTGGTCAGCGTGTACAGCAGGTCGACGTTGTTGAACTCCCACACCGCGCGCAGCAGGGTGGCCAGCACGATCGCGTCCCGCAGGTGCGGCAGCGTCACGTGCAGGAAGCTGCGCACCCGGCCCGCGCCGTCGATCGCCGCGGCCTCGTACAGGTCCTTCGGCACGGACTGCAGGTCGGCGAGGATGAGGATGGCGAAGAACGGCACGCCGCGCCAGAGTTCGGCGACCACCGCGGCCGGGAAGACCGTGTCGGGGTTGCCGAGCACCGAGGTGCCGGCGCTGCCGACGCCGAGTTCCGAGAGGTGGTGGAAGACGCCGGTGGCGGGGTTGTACAGCAGCATCCAGATGCCGGTGGTGAGCACGCCGGAGACCGCCCAGGGCGAGAACACCAGCGCCCTGGCCACCGCCCGGCCGAGGAAGGTCTCGTTCACGATCAGGGCGAGCACCAGGCCGAGCAGCAGTTGCAGTCCGACCTCGGCGGCCACCCACTTCGCGGAGAACGCCAGGCTGTGCCAGAACTGCTGGTCGCCGAACATCCGGGTGAAGTTGTCCAGGCCGACGAACGCGTCGTCGTAGGGCTCGTTCACCACCCGGTGCTGCAGCGCGTAGTAGCCGACGCTGCCGAGCGGCACCAGCAGGAAGCCGATCAGCAGCAGGACGGTCGGGGCGATCAGTGCGTACGGGGTGAGCGCGCGGGGGCGTCGGGCGAGTCGGGCGAGCGCCACGGGGAGCACCCCTCCTTCTATGTTCATGGACGCCGTTCACATGTGTGGACACCCTAAGGAGGGCTTGATGGGGCGTCAACCCCCTTGCAGGGCAACAGTTTCGATTCGCGTTCACAGATGTGTACTGCGGTCAGCATCATGTATAACGCTGCTGTGGCGCCGGTTCGGCGCCGACCCGACCCGCCGCCCCCTCCCGTCGCCCCGTCAGGAGAACCCCCGTGCCCGACGCACCCGCCCGCCTGCGCGACCGCCTCGACGGCCTGCTGTTCTTCCCCGTCACCGCCTTCACCGCCGACGGCCGCCTCGACCTCGCGGCCTTCCGCGCCCACGTCCGCGCCCGCCTCGACGACGGCGCCGCCGCCGTGTTCGCCGCCTGCGGCACCGGCGAGTACCACGCCCTGGACCTCGACGAGTACTCCGCCGTGGTCGCCGCCGCCGTCGAGGAGACCGCCGGCGCCGTCCCCGTGGTCGCCGGCGTCGGCCACGGCACCGCCCTCGCCCTGGACTTCCTCCGCCGCGCCGAACGCGCCGGCGCCGACGGCGTCCTCGCCCTGCCGCCCTACCTGGTCAAGCCCTCCCAGCAGGGCCTGCTGCGGCACTACACGGCCCTCTCCGAAGCCACCGACCTCGGCGTCATCGTCTACGCCCGCGACAACGCCGTCCTCGAACCCGACACCGTCGCCGCCCTCGCCGCCGTCGACAACGTCATCGGACTCAAGGACGGCATCGGCGACCTCGACCTGATGCAACGCGTCATCAGCGCCGTCCGCACCACCCACCCCGGCCTGGACTTCCGCTACTTCAACGGCCTGCCCACCGCCGAACTCACCGGCCTCGCTTACCGCGGACTCGGCGTCACCCTCTACTCCTCCGCCGTCTTCTGCTTCGCCCCCGACCTCGCCCTGGCCTTCCACAAGGCCCTCGCCGGCGGCGACGACGAGCAGGCCAACCGCCTCCTCGACGGCTTCTTCCGTCCCCTGGTCGAACTCCGCAACCAGGGCAGCGGCTACGCCGTGTCGCTGGTCAAGGCCGGCGTCCGACTCGGCGGCCTCGACGTCGGCGCCGTCCGCGCCCCGCTCGCCGAACCCGACCCCGAACACGTCACCGCGCTCGCCGAGCTGATCGCCCACGGCCGCACCCTGATCTGACCCGCCCACCCCGCGCCCGGCCGTGACGGCCGGGCGCCCGGCCCGCCAGGAGACCCCGTGCGCGCCTCCGCCTTCCTCTACCCGTGGGACGTGGCCGGTGACCCCGCCGCCCCCGAGCTGCTCGCCGGACTCGGACTCCGCCGGGCCACCCTGGCCGCCGCCTACCACTCCACCCGCGCCCTGACCCCCGCCACCCCGCCCGACGGATCGTCACCGCCCCGCACGCCGCCGCCTACTACCCCGCCTCCGCCGACCACTGGCGCGGCCGGACGCTGCGCCCGTACGCCCAGCACTGGCTGCCCGGCGCCGACCCCTACGGCGAGGCCGCCGACGCGCTCACCGCCGCTGGCATCGAGGTGCACTCCTGGGTGGTGCTCGCCCACAACTCCCGCCTCGGCGAGGAGAACCCGCGCTGCGCCGTGCAGAACGCGTACGGCGAGCGCTACCCGTGGGCGCTGTGCATCGCCCAGGAGGAGGTCGCCGACTACTGCGCCGCGCTCGCCGCCGAAGCCGCCGTCCGCCCCGGCGCCAGCGGCACCGAACTCGAGTCCTGCGGCTGGTACGGCCTCGCCCACCTGCACGCGCACGACAAGATCGGCGGCGTCCCGCTCGGCCCCGCCGGGCAGTTCCTGATGTCGCTGTGCTTCTGCCCCGCCTGCCGCACCGGCTACGGGCCCACCGCCGAACCGCTGCGCGAAGCCGTCCGCGCCGCCCTCGAACCGCTCTGGCGCGGCGCGCCCGAACCGGCCGCCGCCGACGAGTGGCAGGCGGTCGAACGGCTGCTGGGCGCCGAACTCGCCGCCGCCGCCCGCACCCACCGCCTGGCCGCCGCCCACCGGCTGCAGGTCGCCGCCGTCGCCGCCGTCCGCGCCGCCGCGCCGCCCGGCTTCCGGATCCTGCTGCACGGAGACCCGGTGCCGCACCGCAGCGGCCCCAACCCCGGCGTCGAGGCCGACCGGGTGCTCGGCCACGCGGACGGGCTGGTCGTCCCGCACCAGCTGCTGCCGCTCGCGCTGCCGCACCGCCGGCCCGGCACCGTCCTGGCCGCCAACCTGCCCGTGGTGGCCGGCCTCGGTGGCCGGGCGCCGCAGCCCGTCCCCGAGGCGGACGAACTGCGGCTCTACCACGCTGGCCTGGCCTCCGACGCCGACCTGCGCGCCGTCCGCGCGTTGCTGACCGGCCGTCAGGCCCACGGCCGCCAGCCGTCGGCGCCCGTCAGGTAGCTCTCCCGGGTGTGCAGCGCGGCCTGCGCGGCCGTCAGCTGCGGCCGGTTCGCGGGCACCGGGACGGCCGCGCCCGCGCCGGTGTTCGCGTACTCGGCGAAGCGCTGCTGCTGCCACGGGTACCCGGAGGACATGTTCGCGTACGGGGCGGTCGCGTTGATGCCCGCCCCGATCACCGACCGGAGGACCGTCAGCATCGGCCACGCGGTGGTGTCGCTGCTGGGCACCCACGGCCGGGCCAGGCAGAACGCGCCCGCCGCCGCGGTGGTGGTGAACGTGCACTGCGAGGCCAGGAAGCCGCGCGGGTTCGCCCGGGCGGTGCTCGGCGCGAACACGAAGCCCAGCGGGGCGGAGGCCAGGTCGGTGCGGTTCAGCGTGCGCAGCTCGCACCGGTCGAACACGGCGGTGGCCCGCCCGAACACGAAGTCCACGTCGCCGGCCACGTAGCACTGCCCGTAGTACTGCCGGGCGACGGCGGCGAGCGAGGCCGAGTCGGCGTACAGCGTGTCCTGGTGGCCCAGCAGCCGGCAGCGCAGGAAGGCGGTGCGGTCGCCGGCGGCCTTCACCGCCACCGCCTGGGTGCCCGTCCAGCCCGGGTGGTCGGCGCGCAGCCAGTCGTTGGCGACGGTCAGGTCCACGGCCGTGAAGCCGTCGGCGAGCACGGTGAGCGTGGCGCTGCCGCTGGTGCCGTACGTGCCGCCGCCGGGCTTCGCGGTGCCCGCGGCGTTGTCGAACACCAGCACCGTGTCCTTGGCGCTGCCGGTCGCGCCCAGCACGGTCAGGAACCGCCGGTCGGCGGGCACCAGCACCGTCTCGCGGTACGTCCCAGCGGCCAGCACCAGCGTCCAGCCGGCCGCGGCGGAGGCGACGGCCGGCGTGGCGGTGACCGCCGCCCGGACCGTCCGGTGGTCGCCGCCGCCGGCCGGATCGACGTACAGCGTCCGGGAGTCGAGCCGGGCGGCGGGCGAGCCGTAGCGGCCGAACCGGGCGGTGTCCGCGGCGGCGGGGGAGGCGGCGAGGGCGGCGCGGAGACCGCCGAGGACGGTGGCGGCGGCGGAGAACAGGACGGTGCGGCGGCTGGGCATGACGGCTCCTCCTGGGCTGGGGTCAGGACCGGAGCGGGCCCCGGCGGGGGTGTCGCCGGGGCCCGCGGGGGGTGAGGATCAGAGGTGGCCGACGCCCGCGCCCGCCCGGACCTTCGCCGGGACGGCGTTCGCCGCGTCGAGGCCGGTGCGCAGGGTCGGCGTCCAACCGGCGCTGGTCCCCAGCGTCTTGGCGGAGTTCGCGGCGTTCCAGGCGGCGATCAGGTCCGTGCCGGCGCCGTTCACGGAGTTGCCGCTCGCGGTCAGCGCCGTGCCGCCCCAGTTGTAGAGCACCTTGGAGGCCGCGACGCCGGACGGCAGCGCGAAGTAGTTGTTCTGCGCCACGATCTGCGAGGACTTGCCGACGCCGATGCTGTACTCGTACTCCGCAGCGCCCGGCACGTAGTAGTTGTTGTACGTGTCCACCTGGCCGAAGCGCACCCGCGGCGCGCGCTGCACGGTGTTCTGCCACAGGTTGTGGTGGAAGGTCACCCGCAGGTGACCCGCGTCGGTGGCGGAGGCGCTGTCGCTGTTGCCGATCAGGTTGGTCTTGTCGTGGTCCTTGAACACGTTCCACGAGGCGGTGACGTAGTCCGCGCCCTTGACCACGTCCAGCAGGCCGTCGTGGACCTCGTACAGCCGCCCGAAGTAGCTCGGCAGGCTGGAGTCCGGGACCGCGCCGTCGGAGAAGGTGTTGTGGTCGACCCAGACGTGGGTGGCGCCGTAGACCGTCATCGCGTCGTACTCGGAGTTCCAGTTGCCGGTGGAGCCGTCGGTCGGGTCCCACTGCGGGAAGCAGTCCGCCGCGTTCTCGAAGGACAGGTTGCGGACGATCACGTTGTCGACGTTCTTCACCACCAGGCCGCCGCCGCGCAGCGTGCCGCCGTTGACGCCGATCAGCGTGGTGTTGGCGCCCACGTTGATCTGCACCTTGTCGGCCTGCAGCTTCTGCGAGGCGGCGCGGGCGTCCTCCAGGGCGCCCGAGGGCACCGTGGAGGTGCCCCACACCTTCGGGTCGTAGGCGGCCAGGTAGGAGCTCAGCGAGTAGCCGCCGGTCGCGTACGCCGAGCAGTTCAGGTGCTTGTCGGAGTCGTCGGTGTTGAGGTCGATCACGCCGGAGATGTAGATGATCTTGGCGGTGGCGTTCGAGCCGTTGCTGGAGTTCTTGCCGCCGAGCGCCGCCACCAGCTGGGCGCGGGTGGAGACGGTGACGGTGTGCGCGGCATCGGCCTTCGACCCGCCGGTGGTCCCGGTGGTGGCCGAGGCCCAACCGTCCTTGGCGGCCAGCACGCCGTGGCCGAGGTCGGCCGCGTGGGCGGGGACGCAGGCGAGCGAGCCGCACATGGCGGCGGTGGCGAACAGCGGTCCGGCGACGCGGACGGCACGGGGCAGACGCATGGCGAGGCTCCTCGTCGAGCTGTCGGGGTGGGGGTGCATGCGCGCAGTGCGGGACCGACCGGCCGGGGCGACGGGCCCCTGTCCGCGTTCGAAAGCTTTCGCGATGTTCACAACCGTGGACGCCGGTCGCATCCATGGCCGGACGATAGGGAGCGCGACGCGACCGTGTCAAGGCGTCCGGCGCCGGACACGACGGCGCCCCGCACGTCCGGTGCGGGGCGCCGAAAGGTACATGACGAGGCGTCGGCGAATCCGTCGGCCCGCCTCGGGGCCGCCGGACCGGCCGGGGTCAGAGGTGTCGGGTGGCCAGTGTCAGCCGGTCCCGGGCGTCGAACAGCGCGTCCCGGATGGTCTGCTCGCGGCCCGGGGTCAGCCGCGCCACCGGCACCGACACCGACACCGCGTCCCGGGCCGGCGTGCGGTACGGGATCGCCACGCCGAAGCAGCGCAGCCCCAGCGTGTTCTCCTCCCGGTCCACCGCGTACCCGCGCGCCCGCACCTCGGCCAGCTCCCGGATCAGCTCCTCGCGGTCGGTGTGGGTGTGCTCGGTCAGCGGCTCCAGCCGCTCCGGCAGCAGCCGCCGCACCGCGTCGTCGCCCAGGGTGGCCAGCAGCGCCTTCCCGTGCGAGGTCGAGTACGCCGGCAGCCGGCGTCCGATCCGGGTGAACGGCCGCAGGCTGTGCTGCGACTGACGGGTCGCCAGGTACACCACGTTCGCCCCGTCCAGCCGGGCCAGGTGGATGGTCTCCCCGGTGTCCTCCGCCAGCAGGTCCAGCGTGGGCCGGGCCGCCAGCACCACCGCGTCCCCGTCGATGTACGAGCTGCCGACCAGCAGGGCCCGCACCCCGATGCCGTACCGGGTGCCGGTCGCGTCCGTCTCCACCCAGCCCAGCTCGGCCAGCGTCCGCAGCAGCATGTACAGGCTCGACTTCGGGTAGCCGGTCTGCTCCTGAACCTCCGCCAGGCTGTGCATCCCGGGGCGGCCCGCGAAGTACTCCAGCAGCTCCACCGTCCGCACGGCGGACTTCACCTGGGCGCCCTGGGCGCTGCTCTGGCTGGCAGCGCCGTGGGCGGCATTGGTCGGCGAGGGCATCCTTGACCCCTTCTGTCACGCGGCGTATCGTCCCGCGAGGTTCAAATAGTTGTCTGGCGTTCAGCATACTGAACAGATGAGGGTTGGCGGGCCGTCGGCCCCCAACGGTCGACCCGCACGCCGCCGTGCAGCGGACGCTACCCGACCCGCCACCCCGCGAGGAGGCCCGTGCCCATGACCACCGCCGCCCCCGTCCCCAGCGTCGATCCGCGCACCGGCGCCGTCCGCGCCCAGGTCGCCCGCGAAGCCACCCCCGCCGAGGTCGACCGCGCCGTCACCGCCGCCGTCGCCGCGCTGCCCGCCCTCGCCGACCGCACCCGGCGGGCCGCCCTGCTGCGCGCCGCCGCCGACCGGCTGGACGCCGCCCGCCCCGAGATCCTCGCCGCCGCCGACGCCGAGACCGCCCTCGGCGAGGCCCGACTCACCGGCGAACTCGCCCGCACCACCTACCAGTTGCGGACCTTCGCCGAGCTGGTCGAGGACGGCCGGTACCTCGACGTGCGGATCGACCGCGCCGACCCCGCACTCGGCCGCCCCGACCTGCGGCGCACCAAGACCCCGCTCGGCGCGGTCGCCGTGTTCGCCGCCTCCAACTTCCCGCTCGCCTTCAGCGTTCCCGGCGGCGACACCGCCAGCGCGCTCGCCGCCGGCTGCCCCGTCGTCGTCAAGGCCCACCCCGCCCACCCCGCCACCGGCGAACTCTGCGCCCGGCTGATCCGCGAAGCCGCCGCCTCCGTCGGACTCCCGGCCGCCGTCCTCACCCTGCTGCACGGCTTCGAGGCCGGCCCCGCTCTGGTCCGGCACCCCCTGATCTCCGCCGTCGGCTTCACCGGCTCCCTGCGCGGCGGCCGCCACCTGCACGACCTCGCCGCCGCCCGCCCGCGTCCCATCCCCTTCCACGGCGAACTCGGCAGCCTCAACCCGGTGATCGTCACCGACCGGGCCGCCGCCCGGCGCGGCGAGGAGATCGGCGCCGGCCTCGCCGCCTCCTTCACCCTCGGCCAGGGCCAGTTCTGCACCAAGCCCGGCCTGGTGCTCGTCCCCGCGGACTCCGCGGCGCTCGAGAAGGCCGTCGTCGCGGCCGCCGCCCAGGCGCCCGGCGGGGCGCTGCTCGACCCGCGGATCCGGGAGGCGTTCCTCGCGGGCGCGGCGGCCCGGGCGGCACTGCCGGGAGTCGAGGTGCTGCTGCCCGCCGCGCCCGGCGGAGCCGCCCCGCTGGCGGTCCGCCCCGGGATCCTCGCGGTCTCCGCCGCCCAGCTGCACGAGGAGCTGCTGGAGGAGTGCTTCGGCCCGCTCACCGTGCTGGTCCGCTACCGCTCAGGCGCCGAACTGGACGGTGTGCTGGACCGGTTGGGCGGCAACCTGACCGCCACCCTGCACCTCGGCGACGACGAGCCGCCGGCCGAGGCCCGCGCCCTGCTCGACCGCCTCGGCGCGCTCGCCGGCCGGATCATCCTCAACGGCTGGCCCACCGGCGTCGCCGTCGCCCCCGCCATGCACCACGGCGGCCCCTACCCCGCCGCCACCTCCACCGGCACCTCGGTCGGCACCGCCGCCATCGACCGCTGGCTCCGCCCGGTCGCCTACCAGGACGTTCCGCACGACCTCCTCCCGCCGGAGCTGCGCGACTGACGGCCCGTCAAGGCGGTGGTGGCGAAATGGATGCGGCGGCCCTCGGACAAACCCTCCGGCAGGTGCTCGGGAATTCCTCGACTCGCCTTCGAGAGAATCGGCACGGCCGCTGCCTTCGACATGCCTGCGGGGTTGCTTTCGCCCCGTTCGGGCAGCCGGCGAAATCCGTGCTGAATATCGCGGAAGCATGAAAGTCGGGTTGGGGGCCAAGGCGCTGCTGCCGGCCCGCGCCCGGGCGGCGACCCCCGTCACGGTGGTGTTCGACGCCGGGGCGACCAACCAGCAGTTCACCGTCCCCCCGGGCGTCACCCGGATCGACTTCACCGCCATCGGCGCGGCGGGCGGCGGCTACGTGGAATCGCTGTGGCCCTACACGCAGGCCCCGAACTCCGGCGGCGCCGGGGTGGCGCACCTCAGGCTCACCACCGACGGAAACCTGCAGTACGTCACCGGCACCCGGATCCGGTGGTCCTCGAACACCGCCCCGGTCCCCGGCCGGCCCTCCGCCGTCCAGCTCAAACTGCAGACCGACGGGAACCTCGCCCTCTACGGCGCCGACGGCCGCTACCGGTGGGACGCCGAGGTCGCCCCCGTCTGCCCGTAGCGCCCCGCACCCGGCCCGCGGAGCCGCTCCCCGGCCGGGCGGCGTCGGGTGGCAGGATGCCCGGATGGACGAGATCACCGCGGCCGCCGCGCGGCTGCTGGGCACCGGGCTGTCCGAAGCCGTCGACCTCGGCGGCAGCCGACGCACCACCGTGCTGCGCTGCCGCACCGAGGACGGCGGCACCGTCGTCGTCAAGGCGTACACCGGAGGGCCGGACGCCCTGCGCAGCTTCACCGCCGAGGCCGCCGGACTCACCCTCGGGCTGGCCGGGCCGCCGCTGCTCGCGGTCGACCCCGAGATGCCGCTCCTGGTCCTGGGGGACCTCGGCACCGCCCCCACCCTCGCCGACCTGCTGCTCGGCGCGGACCCGCAGGCCGCGGAGGCGGGCCTGCTGGCCTGGGCCCGCGGACTCGGCCGGCTGGCGGCCGCCTCGGTCGACCGGATGCCCGAACTCGCAGCCCTGTGGCAGCGGTTCGACCGCGGGATGCCGACCTGGGCGGAGCAGCCGTGGATCACGGACAACGCCGTCCGGTTCCCCGACACGCTCGCCACGGCCGGCATCGCCCTCCCCGCCGGGCTGGCGGACGAACTGGCCGGCATCGGCACCGCCGGCGGCGAGTCGTACCCGGCCTTCACGCCCGGGGACACCTGCCCCGACAACAACCTGCTCACCGCGGACGGCCTGCGGCTGCTCGACTTCGAGGCCGCCTGCTTCCAGTCGGTCTTCCTCACCGCGGCGTACTGCCGGATGCCGTTCTCCTCCTGCTGGTGCGTCTTCGCCCTCCCGCCCGGCCTGGCCCGGCGGATCGAGGACGCCTACCGCGCCGAGGTGGTCCCGGCCTTTCCGGCCCTCGCCGACGACACGCGCTGGGAGAGCGGGATCCGCGACGCCGTCGCCGTCTGGACGATCGACGCCACCGTGCGACTGCTGCCCCGCACCGCCGAGGACGGCCCGCTGCACCCCACCCGCCGCCCCGTCCCGACCCGGCGTCAACTGCTGCGCCACCGCTGGGAACAGGCCGCCCGGCTGGACGGAGTCCCGGCCCTCGCCGAGACCTTCGCCCGACTGCTGGACCAGGTCGCCGCGCCGTGGCACGTCGACCCGCTGCCCGGCTACCCCGCCTTCCGCACCCGAGAACCCTGCAACCCGCTCGCCATGCTCAGGTCCTGACGCATGGCGTGGCGTACGGTCCTCGCCAAGCACCGGCAGGTGAGGGCCCGTCGTCGAGGGTGGGGCGTCGGCGGCCGTCGGGCGTGCGATCACGATGGCCCGCGGTGGAACTGCGGTGGGCCGGTGCTGCGTTGGAGTTGCTGGAGAGAGGGGTCCGGTGAGGAAGACGCGTCAGCGCGATCGGGACATGCAGGGGCCGCAGTCGCCGTGGGACGAGATCGTGCCCGGGCTCTGGATGGGCGGCCACTACTGGACCGATCCGGCGGGAGAGCTCCAACCCGTCGTGGTGGGCAGCGAGTTCGACCTGGTGGTCAGCCTGTACAGCCGGGCAGGGCACGGTCCGGAGGCCGGCGTCGAAGAGCTGGTCGCCGAGGTCCCCGACGGGCCGCTGACCTCCGACCAGCTCGGTGCGGTCCAGCAGGTCGCGCTCGCCGCAGCCCGGGCCGTCGGCGAGGGACGCACCACGCTGGTCCGCTGCCACTCCGGCTACAACCGCTCCGGGCTGGTGGTGGCCCAGGCACTCGTCCACCTCGGCCAGGAAGCCGAGGAGGCGATCCGGCTCGTCCAGCGGCAGCGGTCGCCGTGGGCGCTGAACAACGACACCTTCCGGGACTACCTGCGCTCGGGACTGGAGATCGCCCGGCTGCTGACCGGACTGCACGGCTGACCCGGGGCACGGTCGGTCGTCGTGACAACCGTCATGCCGAAGCGGTGCAAGGCCGCACTTCTGCACGGGATCTGACGACTCCTAAGGTGAGGACCATGACGAACACGGGGAACGCCGAGGACAGCGAGCGCACCGACGTCCGGATCAGCCTCATCGGAGGCACCCGGTTGGAGGGGCAGGAGATCCACAGCCGCACGCTCACCGCCTCGCTGGTCGGCGGCGCGGACATCGACCTCACCGACGTCGAGATCCCGGACGGCGCCGAGCTGCGCATCACCAAGCTGAGCCTGGTCGGCGGCGTCCACCTGCGGGTCCGGCCGGAGGTCAAGGTCGTCGTGACGGGCATCCGGCTGGGCGGCGTCAGCGACGACGGGCCGACCGTGCCGAACGGGCCGACCGTGCACGTCGCGGCGTGGGGTCTGGTCGGCGGCGTGCGGGTGGACCGCGACTGAGCCGGGCTCCCCGGAAACCGGGGCGGGGTACAGGACCGGGCGGTGGGCCGATAGGGTGACTGCCGCCAGACGAGTTATCGAGAAACAAAGGGGAGGCCCCCGTGGCTGACATCGAGGCGGCACGGACGGCGTTCGCGCGCTTGGACGTCGACGGTGATGGACGCGTGACGGCGAGCGAGTACAAGTCGGTCATGGCGCAGCTGGGCGACTTCCACGTCACCGAGACGGTCGCCCAGGCGATCATCAACGCCAAGGACGCCAACGGCGACGGCCGCCTGTCCTTCGAGGAGTTCTGGGCGTCCATCTCCAAGTGACCCACCCGCAGGGCCCCGGCACCCGCTGCCCCTGCCCCACGCCCGCCCGCACCCGGCCCCACCGGCCCCGCGCGGCGGGCGTCGGCGTACCTCACCGCCTGGGCCCTGCACGTGTGGCGGTCGGTGCGCGACGAGCCGAGGCCGGCCGGGTTCTGAGCGGCGGCCGGGCTCAGCCGACGCGGGCCGGCCAGGACCGGTAGTGGGTGGCGAACGGCTCGGCGCTGTCGCGCAGAGCGGTGGTCAGCCACCGAGCGGCGTGGTCGGCGTGGGCGAGAACGTGCGGGGGGTAGGCGTAGCGAGTGCGGTGCTCGGCGAACTCGTCGTGGTCGAGGACCTGGACGGAGCCGTCGTTGCGGGCGCGGCAGACGTCCAGGTCGAGGTCGACCATGGTCACCTCTTGCGGGGTCGGCCAGCTGGACGCGGTGGTGACGTCGCAGTAGACGTCCAGGTGGGCGGGCGGCCCCTGGAAGAGGGCGGTCCACCAGGCGTTGCGAGGGACGAGCATGACGCGAGGCTCCCGCGTGGTGTAGACGGCGGGCCGGTCGCCCTTTCCGTAGACCGTGCCGATCGGGGCGCCGAGCCAGACTCCGTGCGCGTCCTCGCCGAGGTGCCGCATGGTGTGGTGCCAGTGCAAGGCGCCGTCGAACTTGCGCACCACGAACCGGACTTCTGTGTCAACCATGGGCGGAGGCTATGCGGCGAAGCGGGTGCGGAGGAAGGCGGCGGCCTGGGCGTTGGCGGTGCGGGCGGCGGCGAGGGGGCCGGTCATGGTGAAGAAGCCGTGGGCCATGCCGGGGTAGCGGGTGAGTTCGACGGGTACGCCGGCTGCGGTGAGGCGGGCCGCGTAGGCCTCCGCCTGGTCGCGCAGCGGGTCGTACTCGGCGGTGAGGACCAGGGCCGGGGGAGACCGGTCAGGTCCGGGGCGCGCAGGGGGAGGCCAGGGGGTGGGCGGCGGCCTCGGGGGTGGGGAGGTAGTGGCGGCGGTACCAGGCGACGGAGTGGTGGTTGAACAGCCACGGGTCGGTGTTCTCGCGCAGCGAGGGGTCGTCGGCCAGCTGGTCGGTGTTGGGGTAGATCAGTAGCTGGGCCGCCAGCGGCAGGTCACGGGCGAGCAGCGTGACGGCCGCCGCCAGGTTGCCGCCCGCGCTGTCGCCGCCGACCGCCAGCCGGGCCGGGTCCACGTCCAACTCCTCGGCGTGGCCGGCGACCCAGCGCAGCGCGGCGTGGCAGTCGTGCACCGCCGCCGGGAACGGGTGCTCGGGCGCCAGCCGGTAGCCGACGGACACCACCAGGCAGCCGGCCGCCGCGGCGAGGTCTCGGCAGAGCGCGTCGGCGGTGTCGATGCTGCCGAGCGTCCACCCGCCGCCGAAGTAGTACAGCAGCGCGGGAAGCGACCGTCCGGCACTGGGTCGGTAGAGCCGGACCGGCAGCTCGCCACCCGGGCCCGGCAGGTGACGGTCGGTCACCTCGTGCAGGGTGCGGGGCGGGGCGGCATCGGCCCGGATCGCGGCCAGGTCGGCCGCCCGGGCCTGCTCCACGGTCAGCGTGTACAGCGGCGCCGCGCCGGTGCGGGCGCGTTCGGCGCGCAGAGCGCGGAGGTGGGGGTGCAGAGGCATCGCAGCAGGCTCCGAGAGGTGGAGGGGACGGGAGGTGGAGGGGACGGGAGGGCAGCGGGGCGGACGGTTGGGGGGCCAAGAGGGGGGCGGAGGAGGGCGACGGGCAGAGCGGGGCGGGGCGAGGGGTCAGGTGGGGGGTTCCGGCCAGTGGTGGAGGGTGGCTCGGAAGGTGGAGGCGCCGGCCAGGGCGACGGCGGCTCGGTAGCCGGGTGGGGCGGGGAGGTCGAGGACGCGGTAGGCGAGGGACCAGGCGTCGTCCGGGTGGGTGGGGGCGCCGGTCGGGGTGTGGAGCAGGGGAATGCGCAGGCCCTGGGTGAGGCGGCCACCGTGGGCCTTGACCAGGGCTTCCTTGCGGGCCCACAGGCGGGCGAAGCGTTCGGCCCGGCGGTCCGGGTCGGTGGCGGCGCGGACGAAGCGGACCTCCTCGGGCGGGAAGTGGCGTTCTGCCAGCGCGGTGGCGAGCCGCTCCGGCAGGACCCGCTGGATGTCGACCCCGACCGCGCGGGTGGCCGATACTGCGACCAGGGCGAGGTCGTCGGAGTGCGAGAGGTTCACCTCCGCGCCGGTGTGTCGGCCGGTCAGCTCCGGTTTGCCGTGCGGGCCGTGCCGCCACCGGAGCTCGGCCGGCACGACGCCGAGGCACCCGGCGACGATGTGCCGGGTCGCGCCGTGCGCCAGCACGAAACGCCGCCGGTCCACGGCCGAGCGGTAGCCGGCGGCGCGGGCCCGCTCGTCCTGGTCCAGCACCGCGAGCAGGCCGGCGACGGCGGGGGCGGGCAGCTCGTCGGGCACCAGCCAGAGCCGGACCGTGTCGGGACCGGGCGCGCGGTCGACGGACGGCCGGGTCATGCGCGGTCGGCGAGCAGCCGGGCCAGGCGGCGCACGCCCTCCTCGATCTGCGCGGGCTCCAGCGCGCTGCAGGACAGCCGCAGCGCGCGGCGCCCGCCGTCGCCGGAGTGGAAGAAGGACATCGGTGTCCACAGCACCCCGTAGTCGCGGCCGGACACCTCCAGCAGCGCCTCGTCCGCGTCCACCGGCACCTCGACCACGACGAAGAACCCGCCGTCCGGCGCGTTCCACCGGACGTCCGGCCGGTCGGCGAAGGAGTGCTGCAGGGCGGCCAGCAGGGTGCGCAGGCCGTGGCGGTAGAACGCGGCCTTCTGCTTGACGGCCGTCCGCAGGCTGCAGCCGGACTCCAGCAGGAACCCGCCGACCAGGGCCTGCGCGATCGGCGAGCTGTTCACGGTGAGCAGGCTCTTCACGGTCGACAGCTGTTCGGCGAGCAGGGTGCGGGCGCCCCGACGGTCCGTCACCCGCTGGTCGGCGACCAGGAAGCCGATCCTCGCGCCGGGGAAGCAGGTCTTGGCGAACGAGCCCAGGTAGAGCACCCGCCGGTCGGTGTCCAGCGCCTTCAGCGAGGACCCCGGCCGCCCGTCGAGCCCGAACAGACCGTACGGGTCGTCCTCCAGCACCAGCAGGTCCGCCTCGGCCGCGACCTCCAGCAGTCGCCGCCGGGCCGCGGGCGGCAGCGAGACGCCCGACGGGTTGGCGAAGTCCGGCACCAGGTACAGCGCGCGGGGTCGGCGGCCGGATGCCCGCACGGCCCGCGCCACCGCCAGGACCTGTTCCGGGTCGAGGCCGCTCGCCGTCTCCGGTACCGGGACCACCTCGATGCCCAGCAGCCGGGCCGCGCCCGTGAAGCCGACGTAGCACGGGTCCACCGCGAGCACCACGTCCTCGGGGCCGGCGCACAGGCCGCGCAGCGCCACCACCATCGCCTCCTGGGCGCCCGAGGTCACCATCACCGCCTCGGGCGGCACCTCGACGCCCTCGTCCTTCGCCAGCATCCGCGCGATCAGCTCGCCCAGGTGGCCGTTGGTCCGCCCGTACTGCAGCAGGTGGCGGTCCCGCTGCGCGGCGTCCAGCCCGAGCCGCTCCAGGTGGGCCAGGTAGGTGTCCAGGTAGCGGGGCAGGTCGGCGGCGGAGTGGAAGCCCTCGTAGGGGCGGCCTGCCGCCAGCGAGACGGCGTCCGGGAAGCGCGCCGCGACCTCGTTCAGGAAGTTCATCGACGCCGAGGCCGGGTCGGACACCGACACGTGCAGGTCGGCGAGGGCGAGTTCCATCGTCAACTCCCGTTCGCAGGAAGCACGGTGACCGCCGAGCGGTCGACTGCGGACAGCGCCGGCCGGCCCGCCAGCGCCATGGTGTGGGCGAGTTCCCCGGTGGCCAGGCCCAGCACCCCGGCCACCCCGGCCGCGCCCCCGGCCGCCAGCCCCCAGAGCACGGGACGGCCCAGCAGCACCGCCCGGGCGCCCAGCGCGAGCGCCGCGAACGCGTCGCCGCCGCTGCGCACCCCGCCGTCGAACAGCACCGGGCAGGCCCCGCCGACCGCGTCCACCACCTCCGCCAGCGCGTCCAGCGCGGCCGCCGCACCGTCCAGTTGGCGGCCGCCGTGGTTGGACACCAGCACCGCGTCCACGCCGTGCTCGACGGCCAGCGCCGCGTCCTGCGCCGTCAGAACGCCCTTCAGCACCAGCGGCAGTTCGCTGCGCGCGCGCAGCCAGGCCAGGTCGGCCCAGGTCACCGACGGGTCGACGGCCTCCGCGGTGTGCACCGCGAGCGCGGAGCGGCCCGCGCCCGGGCGGTGGGCGGACGCCATCAGCGCCGGGTCGACGTTGACCGCGGCGACGCCCGGCGGGATCGCGAAACCGTTGCGGGCGTCACGGTGCCGGCGACCCAACTGCGGGGCGTCCACGGTCAGTACCAGCGCCCGGTAGCCCGCCGCGGCGGCCCGGTCGACCAGACCCGCGAGGACGTCGCGCCGGCGCAGCCAGTACAGCTGCAGCCAGCGCGGTGCGGTGGACAGGGCCGCGATCTCCTCCAGCGTGCGGCTGGCGAACACGCTCACCACGTACAGCGCGCCGGCCGCCGAGGCGCCCCGGGCGGTCGCCGACTCGCCGTCGGGATGCGCCAGCCGGTGGTACGCGGTGGGCGCCACGCCGATCGGGGTGGCCAGCCGGGCGCCCAGCAGCTCCGTCGTGGTGTCGACGGCGGAGACGTCGACCAGGACGCGTGGCCGCAGCACCACCCGGTCGAACGCCCGGCGGTTGGCCGCCAGGGTGCGTTCGCCGCCGGCGCCGCCCTCGATGAAGTCGGTCACCTCGGAGGGGAGTCGGCGGTGAGCGAGGACCCGGTAGTCGTCGAGGCGGAGGACGGCCGCGGCGTCGCCGGGTTCGGCGCGGAGGAGCTGCGACGAGCCGGCGGGGCGGGACGCCGAAGCGGGGACGGGACGATCGTCCTGCGGCGACGGGGCCGCCTCCGGGAGGGGGGTCATCGGGGCGGCTCGCCGTCGCCGGGTGCGCCCGCGAGTTCCCACCAGCCGGAGGTGGCCGGGTGGGTCGGGTCGGGGTGCGGGGGTGGCTGGACCGGGCGGGGGAGGGGTTCGCCGGGGCAAGCGTCGCCGAAGAGGAGGGCGACGCCGCGGCTGGTGGCGGGGACGGGGGCGGGGAGACCGGGGTCGTAGGGCAGCCAGTGCTGTTCGACCACCAGGAGCAGGGCGCGGCGCAGGCCGCCCGAGCGGGCGTAGGCCTCCAGCAGCCGCAGGGCCGTGGTCCCGGTGGGCGCGTCCTCGTCGGTGACGGCGAGGGCGAGTGGGCGGCCCGGGCAGAGGTGGCCGAGCCAGCAGGCGGTGGCCCGGCCGGGGGCGAGGTCGGGGACGGCGTGGGCGAGCACCAGCAGGTCGACCTGTTCGCCGGCGGGGACGGCGGCCCGGAACAGCGCCTCGGCCATCTCGCCGTACGACTGGCCCTGGCAGCCCGTCAGGTCCCGCTCGGCGAGCGGGAGTCCGTACGGGGCCAGCAGATCGGTCAGGTAGCGGTGCAGGCGTTCGGCGTGGACGGGGTCGGCGGCCAGCGCGGCGGGGGCGGGGAACGCCAGCCGGGCGGCGCGGCGCAGACCCCAGGTGTCCAGGTGGGCGTCGGCGGGTGGGAGGAGGGTGCGGACGGTCACTCGTCCGCCAGCAGGTTCGCGGCGACGTAGTCGGCGAGCGAGCCCACCGTCTCGAAGTTCTCGCGGCCGAGGTCCTCGACGCTGATCTCCAGGCCCAGTTGCTCCTCCAGTTCGAGGACGAGCTCCAGGCCGGTGGTGGAGTTGACGCCGAGCGCGGACATCAGGGCGGTGTCGGCACTCGCGCCGGTCACCTCGCGCTTGAGCACCTTCGGGAGCAACGCGCAGACGGAGTAGACCAGTTGGGCGCGCAGCGCGGGGTCGGCGGGGGAGAGGGACATGCGGGTCCGGTCCTTCGGATGGAGGGTGGAGGGTGGAGGGAGGCGGGCAGGGCGGGAGGGGACGGTCAGTGGCGCAGGACCATGGCCGCGAAGGTCGCGCCGCGTCCGGCGCCCGCCGCGGCCATCACGTAGGGCTCGCCGGGCCGCAGCAGGCCGCGCTCGCGCGCCGTGCGGTGGTTGACGAAATGGTCGGCGCAGAAGACGTGGCCGACGCCCGCGACGTTGTCGAGCACCACCCGTTCGCGCGGGTAGCCGAGGGTCCGGCAGACCTGGTGCCAGGCCACCCGGTTGACGTTGTGCGGCAGGATCGCGCCGATCGCGTCCATCGCCAGGCCGGCCCGTTCGACGGCGGCGAGGACGGCTCCGGCCAGCGCCTCGGAGTAGATCCGCTGGAACTCCGACGCCTGCTCGACCGCGTCGGTGTCGAACTCGCCGCGCAGGTCCACCGCGTACGACAGCACCCGGTCCCGGTCCCCGCCGGGCGCGACCAGGCAGGCCCCGGCGCCCTCGCCGAAGAAGGAGGTGTCGGGGACCATGCCGGCCTCCGGGGTGAACGCCTTCTCCCCGGCCAGCACCAGCGCCAGGCCGTCCGGGTCGCCGTCGGCGGCCAGCAGCCGGCCCGCCGCGTCGATGGCCAGCAGGCCCGAGGCGCAGGCGTGGTGACCGACCGCCAGCACCGCCGCCCGGTCCAGGCCCAGTTCCGCGCACAGCTCCCGGACCGGGTGGTGCGGGTACGGGGCTACGGTCGGGATCGAGCGGGCGTGCAGCACGTAGCGGATCCGCTGCTCGCGGCCGCGCAGCGCGGGCAGCGCGGCCACCGCGCCGCGCAGCAGGTCCAGCAGGGTGCCGCCCGGGTCGCGGGAGACCTCGCCGAGACCGTGGTAGCGGCGGAAGATCTTGACCTGCATCGCGGTCAGGCCGAACCCGTCGGCCAGCTCCTCGATCGGCACCCGCCCCGCCGGCAGGTGGTCGGCCACCGCGAGCAGCGCCGTCACCGCACACCCCGCACGGTCGTCGCCGGGTCCAGGGCCGCCTCCACCGCTACCGCCTCGATGCCGCGGAGCAGCGCCTCGGCGTCCGCCGCGGAGAAGTGCCGGGTGTCGGTCAGCACCTCCACCAGCAGGCCGCCGGGCCGGTCCTCGAACTGCACCTGCAGCACGTTCATCGACAGCTCCGCCCGGCGCACCCAGCGGAACTCGCCCATGGCCTGCGCCGCCCGCAGCCGCCGCGGCAGCTCGGCCTCCGCGACCGGCTCCGGCCGGTGCGCGCTGCGATCGTTGAAGAAGCACTGCACGTCGACCTGCTCGCCGCGCTCCGCCGACACCCGGGCGACCAGCGCGTTCAGGTCCTCCGGGTGGAAGTAGGCGTACTTGTAGCCCGCCAGCGCGGCCCGCGCCGCCCGCCCGACCGCCTCGTCCACGGTGCCGCCGTCCACGTCCAGCACCGCGATCCCGGCCTGGGCGACCATGCACACCACGTCGCCGAGCGCCGCGCGGAAACGGTTGTTGACGACGGGCCGGACCACCACCGGGCCGCTGCCGCCCAGCCGGCGCAGCGCCACCCCGTACAGCGCCAGCAGCACCGACCGGGAGTCCGACCCGGTTCGCTCCGCGATCACCCGGAGGGCGATCGGCAGCGCGGGGGAGAGCAGCTCGCCCGTCCAGTGCGGGGGCGTCTCCGGGGCCGCCGAGGGCGGGAAGCGGCGGGCCGGGACCGCGCGCAGGATCCGCTCCCAGTGCCGCAGCGCCCGCTCGTTCTGCAGCCTGCCCGCCGGGGAACGCTGCCAGGCGGCCTGCTCCAACTGCTGCAGGCCGGTGACCGGTCCACTCGCCCGCCGCGCCACCTCGCGCAGCATGATCGCCCCGCCGGCGGCGTCCGCGACCAGGTGGTGCATCACCGACACCAGGTGCGTGGGCACGCCGCCGTCGCACACCACCGCCATCCGCACCGGCCACTGCTCCGCGTAGTCGAACGGTGTGGCGCGGTACTGCTCCTCCACCTCCGCCGCCAGCTCCTCCGGCGCGCCCCCGGCCGCCTCGTACACCTCCAGGCCGATCCGGCCGGAGTCGAACAGCTGCTGGGTGGGGTGGCCCGCCGCGTCGAAACGCAGCCTGGTCCGCATCGAAGGGAAACGGCCCATCAGGTACCGCAGCTCCTCCGCCACCCCCGCCACCGTCGACCCGGCCGGCAGCGCCGTCCGGCCGCCGATCGGCAGCGCACTGCGCTGCGCCACCATCGCGTGCCAGATCTCCCACATGCCCCAGGACAGCTCGTCGACGCCCGCGCCCGGGCCCGCGAACTCCACCGTCACCCGCTCGGCCACCACCACCGTTCCCTGACCGGCCATCAGATCGCCGCCGCCGCGGCCCGGTGGCGCTGGCGCATCAGGAACTTGCGGACCTTGCCGGTCGGGCCGACGATCAGGTCCCGCTCCGAGACCGCCACCACCTCGCGCAGCGTCGCCGCCGCGGCCGCCGTCAGCGCCGCCCGCACCGCCGGAACGCGGTCCGCGGACGGATCGGCGTCCGGGCGCAGGGCCAGCAGCACGTCGGTGACCACCCGCCCGTCCACCTGCAGCGACACCACCGTGCAGTCGTGCTCGTCCGGGCAGGCCGCCAGGATCCGCTCCTCGCTCAGCGCCGTGTACAGCCACTCGCCGCCGCCGAGGTCCACCGCGTCCACCGCCCGGTCCACGTGGAAGTAGTAGCCCTCCTCGTCGCGGTACATCAGATCGCCCGTCAGGTACCAGCCGTCCAACCGGTTGCGGTACGTCGCCGCCGAGTCGTTCCAGTACCCGGGCGCCAGCGTCGGCGCCTTCAGGCCGAAGTGGCCGACCTCGCCGACCGGCACCTCCCGGCCCGTCGCCAGGTCCAGCAGCGCCACCTCGGCGAACCCGTGCGGCACCCCGACGCAGCGCCCGTACCGCTCGGTGCCGGGGCGGTGGGTCAGGTGGAACGCCGAATGGCCCATCTCGGTCGAGCCCAGGCCGTCCACGAAGCTCGACCCCGGCACCCGCCGCACCCCCTCCCGGGTCACCGTCACCCGGGAACCGGACGCCACCAGCCGCCGGATGTGCGGCTCGTGCGCGCAGTCACCCGTGTTGAACCACAGCTCCACCGAATCCAGCCGGCCCCCGCCCAGGTCCAGGCGCGCCAACTGCGCCCAGGCCGCCGCGAAACCGAACACGCCCGTCGGCCGCCACCGCTCGATGCCGGCCAGCACCGCCGCGCCGTCGCCCTGCGTCGACAGGAACAGCACCTCGCTGCGGTTGCACAGCGCCAGGTTCAACGTCGAGACGCCCGCCGCGTGCGCGGCCGGCAGCGCGCTCAGGATCCGCCCCACCCCGCGGGCCCGCGGCGCCGCCAACCGGAACAGCCGGGTCGCCGCGAACAGGCTGGCGTGCGAATGCACCACCGCCGCCGGCATCCGGGTCGTCCCCGAGGAGTGCGTGATCACCACCGGGTCGTCCGCGTGATGCCGGTACGGGGCCGGAGCCAGCGCCGGATCGCCCGTGCCCGGCTCCGCCGCGTCCGCGTGCAGACCCGCCGGCAGCTCCTCGCCCGCCAGCCGCGCCCGCAGCTCCGGATCGGTCAGCAGCGCCACGCCGCGCAGCCGCCGCAGGTACTCGGCCGCCACGTCGCCCGGCAGGTGACGGTTCATCAGCGCCGGAACCGCCCCCAGCCAGGCCAGCGCCAGGAAGTTCAGCAGGCAGTCCGCCGAACCCGACACGTACAGCGCCACCGGGTCCCGCGGCCCCACCCCCTGCCCGTGCCACCACGCCGCCCGGGCCGCCACCCGCTCCCGCAACCGGCCCAGCGTCAACGGCTGCCACGCCGGGAAGCCGTCCACCGGGACGTCGAACGCCGCGCCGGGCCCGTCCGGGTCCGCGCCGTGCTCCAGCAGCTTCCACAGCACGTTGCCCGTGCCCAGGTCCGGGTCCGCGGCAAGCCGCGCCCTGATGCCGGTGTCCGTCACTCTGCTCTCCTCCACCCGTCGCCGACCGGTCGTCGGACCACCTGCTCCACCGCTGCCCGTAGCTGCGCCCGGCTCGGCTGGCACGCCAGGTCGAGCGCCGGGGCGAACGGCAGCACCGCCCCGTCCGGGCGGGTCACCCGGCGCGGCGGGGCCAGCAGCCGCATCTCCTCGGCCGCCGTCGCCACCACCTCCGCCCCGATCCCGCAGGACCGGTTGGAGTCGTCGACCACCACCAGCCGGCCGGTCCGCTCCAAGGACGCCGCCAGCCCGTCCCAGTCGAACGGGAACAGCGACCGCGGATCGAACACCTCCACCGAGATCCGCCCCGCCACCTCCTCCGCCACCGCCAGCGCCTCCTGCACCAGGTGCCCGACCGCGACCACCGTCACGTCCGTGCCCGCCCGGTGCACCCGGCCCACCCCCAACGGCACCGGCGCCAAGGCCGCCAGGTCCACGTCCTCCCGCACCCCCAGCGACCCGGCCGGCGCGAACACCACCACCGGGTCGTCCTCGCGCAGCGCCGACACCAGCAGCCCGTACGCGTCCGAGGGCGTGGCCGGCACCACCGTCTTCACCCCCACGTGCGCGAACAGGCTGTACGGATGGTCCGAGTGCTGGCCCGCCCAGCTCTCCCGCGAGCCCGAACCCGGCAGCAGGTAGGTCACCGGCACCCGGGTCTGACCGCCGGTCATCAGCGCGAGCTTGTGCGCCTGATTGGCGATCTGCTCGAACACCAGGAACAGCAGCGCCGGGATCTGGAACTCGACCAGCGGCCGCACCCCCGCCAGCGCCGCGCCCGTGGCGAACGAGGTGAACGCCTGCTCCGAGATTGGCGTGTCCAGCACCCGCTCCGGGCCGAACCGCTTCAGCAGCCCCGCCGTGACATTGCTGACCGCCACCCGCACGTCCTCGCCGAACACGCACACGTCCGCGTCGCGCGCCATCTCGTCGGCGACCGCCCGGTTCAACGCCTTCAGGTACGACAGGTTCGCCATCAGCGCACCCCCGCGCCCGACCGGCCGCGCAGCCCCGACGCATAGAGGCCGTCCAGCGCCGAGGCCGGATCAGGGTGCGGACTGGTGAGCGCGAACTCCACCGCGTAGTCCAGCAGTTGGCCCAGTTCCGCATCGATCGCGGCTCGCTGCGCCGCCGGGATCCGGGCGCCCTGCACCTCCAGCGGGTCCCGGGCCCGGCCCTCCGCCACCTCCGCCGCCGAGCGGTAGCGCGGACGCGCCGCGTGCTCCCAGGTGTGGTGCGCGTCCCAGCGGTACACCACGCACTCCAGCAGCGTCGGTCCGTCCCCGGCGCGGGCCCGCGCCACCGCCTCCGCGGTCGCCTCCCGCACCGCCTGCGGATCCGTGCCGTCCACCGTGCGGGCCGGGATGCCGAACGCCCGGGCCCGGCCCGGAATGCTGCCCGCCACCGTGTCCGCCGTCCGCATCGAGGTCGCGAACCCGTTGTTCTCGCACACCAGCACCGTCGGCGTCCGCCACAGCGCCGCCAGGTTGAACGCCTCCAGCAGCACGCCCTGGCTCACCGCCCCGTCGCCGAAGTACGACACCGCGACCCGGTCCGAACCAGCCCGGCGCAGTGCCCAGGCCGCGCCCGCCGCGATCGGCACCGCCGCCCCGACGATCGCGTTCGCCCCCAGCACCCCCACGGCGAAGTCCGCCGCGTGCATCGAGCCGCCCCGGCCCCGGTTCAACCCCGTGGCGCGGCCCGCGAGTTCGGCCATCATCCGGGCCGGGTCGGCGCCCTTCGCCAGCACGTGGCCGTGCCCGCGGTGGGTGCTGGTGACCACGTCGTCCGGGCGCAGCGCGGCACAGCTGCCCGCCGCCACCGCCTCCTGCCCGGTGTACGGGTGGATGCCGCCCGGTACCACGCCCGCCCGGACCAGCTGCACCGCCCGCTCCTCGAAACCGCGGATCAGCGCCACCGTGCGGTACAGCGCCGCCGGGTCCGACGGATCGTCAGCCACGGCCGCCCGCCCCCTCGGAGCGCCACAGCACCGGGCAGAACTCGGGGTCCGCGTAGTCCGGCCGGCCGTCCGGCAGCCGCCGCACCAGCACGTCGTGGTTGTACACCGCTGGGCTGCCGTCGGCCAGCGGGAACGGCCGGTACTCGTTCGCCCCGTCCTGCAGGTGGAAGGAGACCGCCCGACGCGGCCGCGCACTGCGGTTCGGACCCGAGCCGTGGTACGTGCGGCAGTGGTGGAAACTCACGTGCCCCTTCGGGATCACCAGCGGCACCTTGCGGATCTCCGCGCCGTTGTGGCGAGCGTTCACCGCCAGCAGCCGCTCCAGGTCGCCCCGGTCCCGGTCCGCGAAGTGCCGGGTCACCGAATCCTCCCGGCCCACCTCCCGCCAACGGTGGCTGCCGTCCACCACGGTGAGCGTGCCCATCTCCTCGTCGCAGTCGTGGAACGGCACGAACGCCGTCAGCATCCGCTCGGAGGAGCACGTCGACCAGTAGTGCTTGTCGATGTGCCACGGCACGATGTTGCTCGGCGCGCCCGCGATCGGCGGCTTCAGGATCAGCGTCGACTGGAACACCCGGATCTCCGCCGCCCCCGCCAGCAGCGCCGCCACCGCCCCCAGCAGCGGCTTGCCCAGCACCTTCGCGATCGGGTCGCTCTCGTAGTGCACGTAGTCGTTGTGCCGCTGCACCGGCCCGTCGGACGGCTGCCACGCCGCCAGCCGCGGCGGCCGCACCGGCAGCGCCCGGCTGCGCTCGCCCGCGTAGTACGCCTCGCTCGCGGCCGCCAGCCGGTCCACCTCCGCGTCGGTGAACAGCTGCTTCGACAGGTACCAGCCGTGCTCGGCGTAGAACGCGACGTCCGCGGCGTCCGGGAGCAGCGCCGACTCCTCGGCAGTCAGTTCGAACCGCACCTCCCCGGCCATCAGCGGACCACCTCGGCGGGCACCCGGACGGCCGCGAGCTCGCGCTCCTTGGCCTCGTACAGCGCCGGGATGTTGCTGGTGCCGAAGGTCCGGGCGCCGTGACGCTCGATCAGCTCCCAGAAGAACGTCCGCCGCAGGTGCATCGAGGTCGCGAAGATCTGGAACAGCTCGCCCCAGTGGTCGCGGTCCAGCAGGATGCCGCGCCGGCGCAGCCGCTCCGGCGGACTGCCCGGCAGCGTGTCGTAGTAGCCGTCCGGGGTCGCCGCGAACCCGATCCCGCGCGCCGCCATCGCGTCCACCGCACCCGCGACGTCCGCGCACGCCAGCGCCAGGTGCTGGACGCCCGGGCCGCCGTGCCAGGCCAGGAAGTCGTCGATCTGCCCCGGCGCCCGCGACGGGTCCGGCTGGATCAGCGTCAACGTCACCCCGCCGCCCGGCGCCTGCACCACCTGCGAGAACATCCCCTGGTCGGCGACCTCGATGTACTCCTCGAAGATCACCTCGAAGCCGAACGCCCGCCGGTAGAACTCCGTGGTCACGCCCAACTGCCCGTGCGGCACGCACACCGCCGCGTGGTCGATGCCGTCCACCAGCTCGGGACGGCCCCCCGGCTCCGGGTCGCCCGGCTGCGACACCGCCCGCAGGCCCGGCAGGAACTCCTCGCCGTCGCCGCGGCGCTCCACCAGCCGGTGCACCACGTCGCCGAACCCCGACACCGCCGCCGTCACCAGCGACCGCCCGTGCACCGCCGGGCGCTCCACCGCCGCCGCGCCGCCCGCCACCGCCGCGTCGAACGCCGCCGCCGCGTCCGCGACCCCGAACGCGACGACCGCCACGCCGTCACCGTGCCGGGCGACGTACCGCGCCGCCGGGTGATCCGCCGTCAGGCCCGAGGTCAGCAGCACCCGGCAGCCGCCCTGCCCCAGCAGCAGCGTGCGCTGCCCGGCCAGACCGGTCTCCGGACCGCCCTGCCCCAGCAGGCGGAAACCCATACCCGCGGACAGGACGTACGCCGCCTGGCGCGCGTCACCCACGTAGAACTCGACATGATCGACGCCGAGGATTTTCATGACGACAGCTGTTCCTTCTCTGAGTCGACGGTGCGTCAGGTACGAAAGGGCCCGGGGGAGGGACGGGTCAGACCGGGCGGACCAGGCGGGTGCCGGGGTGGCCGAGGACCAGGCTGACGTTGTGGCCGCCGAAGCCGAACGAGTTCGACAGCACGTGGCCGATCCCCGGCACGGGGCGCGGCCCCTTGCGGACGTGGTCCAGCTCGCACGCCGGATCCGGATCGTCCAGGTTGTGCGTCGGCGGCAGCAGCCCGCGCCGCAGCGCCAGCACCGACACCGCCGACTCCACCACCCCCGAGGCGCCCAGCAGATGGCCCGTCACCGCCTTGGTCGAACTGACCGGCGGCCCCGCCGGGCCGAACACCTCGCGGATCGCCGCCGCCTCCGCCGCGTCGCCCACCTTGGTGCCCGTGCCGTGCGCGTTCACATAGCCGACCTCCGCCGGCCCGATCCCCGCACTGCGCAGAGCCATCCGCATGCACGCCGCCGCGCCCCCGCCGTCCGGACGCGGCGTGGTCGGATGGTGGGCGTCGTTGCTCGCCCCCCACCCCAGCACCTCGGCGTACCCGGCCGCGCCCCGCCCGTCCGCGTGCGCCGCCCGCTCCAGCACCAGCACCCCGGCGCCCTCACCGAGCACCAGTCCGTTGCGGCGCCGGTCGAACGGCCGGCTCGCCCCCGTCGGATCGTCCGCCCAACCACGCGCCAGCGCACGGGCGTTGGAGAAGGTGTCGACGAGCGTCGGGAACAGCGGGGCCTCCGCGCAGCCCGCCACCACCACGTCCGCCAGGTCCTCGCGCAGCAGCCGGAACCCCTCCGCGACGGACTGCGCCCCCGCCGCGCACGCCGTCGCGACCGCGGAGCTGTAGCCGCGGATGCCGTAGCGGATCGCCACCCGCGCCGCCGCCATGTTCGGCAGCATCCCCGGCAGCAGGTACGGACTGACGCCCAGTCGGCCGCGCGCGGCGCGCACCACCACCTGCGCCTCCAGCGTGGCCAGCCCGCCCGTCCCCGACAGCACCACCGCGATCCGGTGCGGGTCCACGTCGCGGCCCACCTCGATCCCGGCGTCCGCCATCGCGTCCTCCGCCGCCCGCAGGGCCAGCACGATGTACCGGTCCACCACCCGGCTCTCCGGCCCCGGCAGCACCGACGCCGGATCGATCGGCGGCGCGAACCCCGCCACCTCCAACGAGCCGTCCAGCGGCCCGCCCGGCACCGGCCGGGCCAGCCCCGAGCGACCCTCGCACATCGCCGACACCACCTCGTCGGCGCTGCACCCCACCGGCGTCACCATTCCCATCCCGGTGACGACGACACCCGCCCCGCCGGCTCCACCCGATCCACCCGCTCCGGCTGTGGCACTCACGGTCGAACTCCCTCCTGGTGCGGCAGTGATCCGTCCCCGGCCGGTTCCGGCCCGAGCAGGACGGCGGCGGCGCGATCCACGCCGCCCGGGACGTACGCCTGATCCACGCGGAGCAGCAACGCCGCCTCCGCATCCCCGTCCGCCAGCAGCAGCGCGGCCACCGCGAGCGCCCCGGCGGTGTCACCGACGCACACCACCGGCCCGGTCAGTCCCCAGCGCGACGCCACCAGCCCCGCCACGGCATTGGGCACCGCCTGGAAGAACAGCAACGGCCCCAGCCGCGCCCCGCCGTCGACGCCCTCCGCCACTCGAACCGCCCCCGCGAGGTCCCCCAGCGCACTGGCCACCAGGACGGCGGTCATCGGCAGTTGAGCCCCGCCCACCCGTTCCAGACACCGCCGGGCGACCTCCGCCGCCAGCGGGCTGAACGAGGACCCGACGAACCCGGGCACCGGCGGCGGGGCGGCCCCGTCCCCCACCTCCGGCCACTGCGCGGCGGCGAGCACGTGCAGACCGGCCGAGGCGGCAGCCGAGACCAGCGCCGGGACGGACGCCTCGGCCTGCGCCGGGACGGGCGTCTCGGCGTGGGCCGGGAGGGGCGTCCCGGTGTGCGCGGCCGACGGCCCGGTGAGGGCGGCGCCCGCCGCGTGGACGGCGGTCACGGGGCGCCGACCAGGAGCGCGGTGTTCGCCCCGCCGAACGCGGTGCTGAGACTCAGCGCGTGATCGGCGCCCGTGCGCGCGCCGGCCACGACCAGGTTCAGCGGGCAGTCGGAGTCCGGACCCAGCCAGCCCGCGTTGACGGGCAGCCGGCCCGCCTGCAACGCGCCGACGGCCACCAGCAGTTCGAGCAGCGCGCCGGCCTCCAGCGCCTGGCCGTGCACCGACTTGGTGGAACTCACCGGAACCGTCGCCGCATGCCGCCCCAGCGCCCGGTGCAAGGCCGCCGCCTCCGCCGCGTCCCCGACCGGGCTGCCCGTGCCGTGCGCGTTCACATAGCCGACCCGCTGCGGGCCGATGCCGCCGCGCCGCAGCGCGTCCGTGATCGCCCGGGCCAACCCGGCGCCGTCCGGCCGCGGCCGGCAGACGTGGTGGGCGTCGCCCGCCCGACCCCAGCCCGCCAGCACCGCCAGCGGCGAAGCCCCCCGCGTGCGGGCCGCCGACGCCGCCTCCACCACCACCGCCGCCACCCCGTCACCGAGCAGCAGCCCGCTCCGGCCGGAGCTGAACGGCCGCACCCGTCCGTCCCGGGCCAGCGCCCCGCCCGCGTCGAACAGGGCGAACTGGTCCGCCTCGACCAGGTATCCGGCTGCCACCACCACTCGCTCCAGCTGCCCCCGCGCCACCGCCGCAGCCGCGTCGGCGACCGCGGTCGCCGAGGCCACGCACGCCGAGGTGTACGCCCGGACCTCCCCGACAACCCGCCCCGGCGGGCCCGCTCGGCGGCGAACACCTGCGCGCCGTGCGCCGGGCGCGCCGCCGCGGCAACCCTCGGCAGCGCCGGGTCGCCGTGCAGCGCGAGGAAGAGCGGACAGCCGGCGCGAGCGGCGGCCGACAGCCCCGCCTCCGCGCAGGCCGCGGCGACCACCCCGTCCAACTCCCGCTCCAGCGACGGGTCCCCGGGATGCGTGGCGGCCCGGTCCACCCGGCGCCCGGAGACGTCGAAGCGCCGCACCGGGGCGAACGCCTCCGCGCCGTCGAGGGCGGCGGACAGCAACGGCCGGACACCCCGCCCGAAAGCGCTGAACACTCCCGCCCCGGTCACCACGACGGCGCGAGGGCCGCGGCGGGCGGTGGACACCGTGTCGGTCATGCCTCGATCACCTCCAACTGGCACGCGGAATACAACAGTTGACGCTGGCTCGGGCGCCGCAGGCGGGGTGCGTGGTCGCGCGGCGCGAAGGGGGAGGGCCGCCGACGCGCCGTCCGTCGCAGCCGGGGGCGCGGGCGCAACGGCCCGCCGTGGCCGCCGGGCCCCGGCGCCGCCCGCAGGGCGGACCGGTCCGCCCTGCGGGCGGCGCTGCCGGAGGTCAGATCCGGCTCCCGCCCCGGATCGCGGCCAGCAGCTCGACCACGTCGGTGACCGTGGCCACCCGCGACAGCGTCTCGTCGCTCAACCGGCAGCCGTGGCGCTCCTCGATCACGTGGACCAGCCAGGCCAGCTCCATCGAGTCGATCCGCTCCGGGACCTCCTCGGGCGTCCGACCGCCGAACTCCGCCAGCAGGGCCAGCACTTCGTCCCGCCCGGACGCGGCCGACCCGGTCACCGGCCGGCGGCGGAGGCCGAGCCGACCCGCTCGGCGACGGCGGAGGCGAACTCGCCCACCGTCATGGTGCCGAGCTGCTCCGCCTCGTCGTCGTCGAACCGGACCGTGAACCGCTCCTCGACCCGGACACCCAGCTCGGCCAGCGAGAGCGACTCGAGGTCGGCGCCGGCCGGGCCGAGCGGAGTGTCGTCGTCGATCCCGCCGATGTCGTAGTTCATCTCCTTCAGCGCGGTCAGCACGAACGCGCGGATCTCCTCGATCGAGGGCACCTCGGTGGACATCGCTGCAGCTTCCTTTCGGGTCGGACGAAGGACTCCGGACGGCTCAACCAGCCGTTCGGGAAAGCTCAGTCGGCGGGATCCCGGGATTCGGCCCGGGCCGCGGCCAGCACGGTCCGGTCGCGCACCGGCTTCCCGGTCGCGGTGCGCGGCAGCCGGTCCAGCAGGTGGAGCAGCCGCGGGCGCTTGTACGCCGCCAGCCGTTCGGCGAGCTGCGCCTCGATCCGCGCGACCCGGGCCGCCCGCCCGGCCGGACCGCCCGCCCCGGCGTCCTCGTCCAGGGCGAAGTACGCCTCGATCGAGGAACCGAGGAGGACCACGGCCGCGCTCACCCCGGGCAGGGCGGCCAAGGTGTGTTCGACCTCGGTGAGGTCGACCTTCAGGCCGCCGATGGAGACCTGGGAGTCCAGCCGGCCGAGGACCCGCACCCGCCCGGTGCGGGGGTCGACGGCGCCGCTGTCCTTGGTGCGCAGCCAGCCGTCCGCCCACCGGGCGGGGCCGGCGGCGGTCGGCGGTGCGCCGAGGTCGAGGTAGGGGGAGTGCTCGCGGGCGATCAGCAGTTCGCCGTCCGCCGCGCGGAGCCGGATGCCGGGGGCCGGGGTGAGTTCGGGCCGGTGCGCGCCGAACAGGTCGGTGGCGATGACGCCGACCTCGGTCATCCCGTACATGCTGCCGAGGCGGACGCCGTACCGGTCCACGAAGGCCTCGTGCACCTCGGCGCGGACGAGTTCGCCGCCGGTCGTCATGCCGGTGAGCTGGGGGAGCCGGGGCGGCGCGGCCGCCCAGGTGAGGAGTTCGAGGTGGAACGGCACGCCGAGCAGCGTGGTCGGCTCGGGGGCGGCCGCGACGGTGGCCAGGATGCCGTCCGCCGTCACCCGCCCGGGGAAGGCCAGCCGGACCCGGGCGTGCAGGCAGTGCAGCAGACCGCCGACCAGGCCCAGGACGTGCACGGTCGAGGCCAGCGAGACCATCCGTTCGCCCGCGCGGGGCACGCCGTCGAGCCGGGCGTACCGGTCGAGTTCGGCGACCAGGTCGGCCGCCGTCCGGCCGATGATCTTGGAAGGGCCGGTGGAGCCCGAGCTGAGCTGCACCAGGGCGTGCGGGCCGGCGGCGGGACGTCCGGGCCGGGCGGTGACCAGTTCGCGCTGGGTGTGGAAGCCGCGGGCCGGGCCACCGACCACCGGATCGGCGGCGGAGACCACCACCTGCGGATCCAGCCGGGCCAGCGCCTGTTCGGTCTCGAACGCGGTCAGGCGGTGGTCGAGCAGGGCGACCTGGGCGCCGATCCGCCAGCCGGCCAGCAGGTTGGCGACCAGCGCCAGCGACGGGGCCAGGCAGAGGGCGAGCGAGCCGCCCCGGCGCAGCCCGGCCGCGGCCAGCTCGGCCTGCCGATCGCGGACCAACTGCCGCAACTCGGCACGGCGGACGGGTTCTTCGAAGAACAGACAGGGTTCGGCGTCGGGGCCGCGCAACAGGATCTCGTCGACCCAGCCGGGATCGAGCAGGCCCGGCAGGTCCGGCAGCTCCCGCCCGGCCGGCAGGTCCGGCACGACCGGGGGGCCGGGTAAGCCCGGTGAGCTGCGAGAGCTGGATGGGAGCGCTCCCATGCTGCTCGGCGGTGCTGCGGCGGTGTCTTTCATGGAGTACCAGAACCTCTTCCTGGTCAGGCCGGAGGGAACTGGCGGAATTCCCACGCCGAACTTTCAACGCTGAATTGCCCGGGTGTCAAGACCTCGCGCCGCTCCGGCATTTCGGTGTCCGTGGAGCGTACGGTTCCGGCCGCCCGAAAGGATTTGTCAGGTGCGTTGACGCGCCTGCGGCCCCTCGCTAGTGTGGCCGCCGGTTGGTCGCCGGTTCGACCACCTGATGGTCAACTTGCCTGGTGCAAGGACCTGTTGCCCAAACCTGACGGTCCGTCTGCTGACGGTCCCTCAGCCGCGCCGCCCGCCCCGGCCCGGCCGTTCGCCCTTTCGGCGCCACCTGCAATGACGGTGCGTCTTTCGCATGCCCACGGGTCGTTCATCCGACGGGCGAAACCCAAGTGGATCAGACCAGTCCGGTCCCCAGGTGGCATTTCCGGCACCTTTCCGGCTGCCTTCTTCTGCGCATTCATGTCAACTTTTCGAGGATCGGCCCAGTGGACCCAGCGAACGGCTCCGGCCTGAACACCGCCGTGGAGCGCTACTACGACATCACCCTCGACCTGTACGAGGACCTGTGGGGCGAACACGTCCACCACGGATTCTGGGACCGGGGGGAGGCCCCGGCCCGGAACGGGGTCGACCGGCACGCCGCCACCGACCGGCTGGTCCGCGAACTGGTGGACTACGCCGAACTGCCGGCCGGCACGCGGGTGTTCGACGTCGGCTGCGGCATCGGCGGACCCGCCCTGCAACTGGCCGGCCCGCTCGGCTGCACCGTCGAGGGCGTCACCCTCAGCGCCCGGCAGGCCGCCCGTGCCACCGAGAAGGCCCGCGCCGCCGGCCTTTCCGACCGCGCGCGCTTCCACCAACTCGACGCCCTGCACACCGAGTTCCCCGACGCCTCGTTCGGCGCCGTGTGGGCCGTCGAGAGCCTGATGCACATCGCCGACCGGCCCGCCTTCTTCGCCGAGGCACTGCGCCTGCTGCGCCCCGGCGGCATCCTCGCCGTCGCCACCTGGGCCGTCCGCGACGGCGCCCTCGACCCCGCGGAGCAGGAACTCGTCCGGCAGATCCTGATCCACCAGGTGATGCCCGACTTCTCGTCCCTGGAGGAACACGAACGCCTGGCCCGCGCCGCCGGATTCACCGACGTCGCCACCGCCGACTGGAGCGCCAACGTCGCCAACTCCTGGGACCCGGGCTTCGCCGAGATCCCGCAGTACGACCGCGGCCCCGGCGTGATGCGAGACCTGGCCCGCGAACGCGGCGTCGACGTGCTCCGCTTCTTCCACGCCGGCCCGCTGATGAAGAAGGGCTTCGACACCGGCGTCATCACCTACGGCGCCCTGCGCGCCACCAAGCCGCAGTCGGACGCCGGCCCGCAGCAATGAGCGCGCCCACCGCCGGTCCGGAACCGGGGCGGAGCGGAGCCGCCACTGCGGCGGTGACGAGCGGTTCGGCCAGCGAGCCCGCGCTGGTTCGCGAGGTCGCCGAGTTGCTGCGGGAGATCGTCGGCGAGGACGCCGAGTGGCTGGAATCCATCCGTCCCGACACCCTGGTCGACGGCGAACTTCTGATCGAGAGCCACGAGTTGGCAGCGTGGAGCCTGGCGCTGCGGGCCCGCTTCGGCGGCCGGGTCGACCTGGTGGGCCAGCTGGCCGAACTCGACATCGACCGGATCATCGCGCTCACCGTCGGCGACGTCGCCGCCCACGTGGCCGAGGCCGCCGACCCCGCCCCGGGGGACGGCCCCTGATGGGACGCTACCTGTTCGTCTCGCTACCGCTGACCGGCCACGTCAACCCGCTCGCGGCGGTCTCCGCCGAACTCCGCGCCCGCGGCCACCAGGTGCTCTGGGCCGGCTCCGAGTCCTTCCTGCGCCCGCTGCTCGGCCCCGACACGCCGATCCATCCGATCCCGCTGCGGGCCCACCGCGGCCAGGCCGACCGCGGCATGGCCGCCGCCAAGTCGCGCTGGGACGGCTACATCGTCCCGCACGCCAGGCACACCCTGCCCGGCATCGAACGAGCCGTCGCCGCGTTCCGCCCCGACGCGCTGGCCGTCGACCAGCACGCGGTGGCCGGCGCGCTCGCCGCCCACCGGTTCGGCCTGCCCTGGGCCTCGCTCGCCCCGACCACCATGGAACTCACCCGCCCCTACCGGGCGGTGCCCAAGGTCGAGGCGTGGATCGGCGAACGGATGGCCGCCATGTGGCACGCCGCCGGGCTGCCCGGCGAACCGCCGCACGACCTGCGGTTTTCCCCGCACCTGCTGATCGCCTTCACCGGCAGCGCGCTCACCGGGCCGATCGGCCGCCGGACAACGCCGCCCTGGTCGGCCCCGCACTCGCCCCCCGCGCACCCGACCCCGACTTCCCCTGGCAGTGGCTCGACCCGGGCCGCCGCCACGTCCTGGTCACCGTCGGCACCCTGTCGCTCGACCTCGCCCAGGACTTCCACGCCCGCGTGGTCGAGGCCCTGCGTCCGCTCGGCGACCGCGTCCAGGCGATCATCGCCGCGCCGGACGGCACCGTCCCCGACCCGCCCCCGCACATCCTGGTCCGGCCCCGGGTCCCCGTCCTGGAACTCCTGCCGCGACTGGACGCCGTGGTCAGCCACGGCGGCCTGAACACCGTCTGCGAGACGCTCGCCCACGGGGTACCGCTGGTGATCGCCCCCATCAAGGGCGACCAGCCGATCAACGCCGCCCAGGTCGTCGCCGCCGGCGCCGGCCGGCGCGTCCGCTTCGCGAGCGTCCGCCCCGAACCGCTGCGCGCCGAACTGCTGGCCGTCCTCGACGACCCCGGCTACGCCGCGGCCGCCCGGCGGATCGCCGCCTCCTTCGCCGCCGCCGGTGGAGCGGCCACCGCCGCCGACCACCTGGAGACGCTACTGACCGCCGCCGCGCGGGCGGAGGCGCTCCGCGCCGGGGCCGACGGGCCGGAGACCCGGTGCGCCGGGCCGGACGACCTGGAAGCACCGCTCACCGCCGCGGCGCGGGCGGAGGCGCCGCTCGGGGTGGCGGACCCCGTACCGACCGAACCGTCCAACGAGGGAGACATCCGGACATGAAGACGCTCCACGACACGTGGCTGGTGTTTCAGCGCCACCTGCTGCTGATGGCCAGGTCGCCGCTGCAGATCGCTCTCGGGATCGCCCAACCGGTCGTCTACCTGGCGCTGTTCGCCCCGCTGCTGAAGCCCGCGCTGTCCTCGATGGGGGCGGGCTCGATGGCCGACGCGTACCGGATCTACGTGCCCGGCATGCTGGTCGCGCTCGCCCTCGGCGGCGGCCTCTACGTCGGCTTCGGCCTGCTGGCCGAACTCGGCTCCGGCGTGATCGAGCGGGCCAGGGTGACCCCGGTCAGCCGGGTCGCCCTGCTGCTCGGCCGGTCGCTGCGCGACGTCGTCACGCTCGCCGTCCAAGCCGCCATGATCATCGTGTTGGCGCTGCCGCTCGGCCTCGCCGTCCGCCTCCAGGACCTGCTGCTCGCCTACCTGCTGCTCGCCCTGATCTCCCTGAGCAGCGCCGCGATCTCGTACGGCCTCGCCCTGCGGATCGGCAACCCCGACACCCTCGGGCAGGTCGTCAACAACCTCGCCCAGCCGCTGATGCTGCTCTCCGGAACCCTGCTGCCGCTCGCCCTCGCCCCGCTCTGGCTGCGCCGCGTCGCCGACTGGAACCCGTTCAGCTGGGCCGTCACCGGCATGCGCGAGCTGTTCGCCGGCCACCCCGGGGACGCCGCGGTCGGCCGCAGCCTCGCCCTGATGGCCGCCGTCGCCCTCGCCGCCCTGATCTGGTCGGCCCGCCAGTTCGCCCGCGCCGTCCGCTGACACCCCGTCACCACCTCCCAGACAAGGACCCCCGGATGATCGAGACCAGCGGACTGCGGAAGTCCTACCGCACCGGACGGCGCAGGACGACCAGCACCGTCGACGCGGTGACCGGCCTGGACCTCAGCGTGGCCGAGGGCGAGATCTTCGGGTTCCTCGGCCCGAACGGCGCGGGCAAGACCACCACGCTGCGGATGCTCGCCACCCTGCTGCGCCCCGACGGCGGCGCCGCCACGGTGGCCGGCGCCGACCTGCTGGCCCGCCCCGACCAGGTGCGGCAGCAGATCGGCTACGTCGCCCAGGGCGGCGGCACCTGGGACGAGGTGACGGCCCGTGAGGAACTCGTCCTGCAGGCCCGGATGCACGGCCTCCCGAAGGCCGAGGCCGCCCGCCGCGCCGAGGCCGCCGTCGCCGCCTTCGACCTCACCGAGTACGCCGACCGCCACTGCCGCACCTACTCCGGCGGCCAGCGCCGCCGGGTCGACCTCGCCATGGGCGTCGTCCACCGCCCCAAGGTGCTGTTCCTCGACGAACCCACCTCCGGCCTCGACCCGGCCAGCCGGGCCCGGCTCTGGGCGGAGGTGCGGCGGCTGCGCGACCAGGGCCTGACCGTCTTCCTCACCACGCACTACCTGGACGAGGCCGACGTGCTCTGCGACCGGATCGCCATCATCGACGGCGGCGCCGTGGTCGCCGAGGACACCCCGGCCGCCCTCAAGCGCTCCATCGCCGGCGAGGTCGTCACCGTGGGCGTCGCCGAACCCGACCACGCCGACAAGGCCCTGCACGTGCTGGCCGGCCAGGCGTGCGTGCGCACCGCCGAGTCCCGCGAGGACGGCAGCCTGCGGCTGTCCGTCGACGCCGGCGAGTCCGCGATGCCGCAGATCATGCGCACGCTCGCCGACGCCGGAATCGAGACCGCCACCATCGAACTGCACCGCCCCACCCTCGACGACGTTTTCCTCGCCCGCACCGGCCGCTCGCTGCGGGAGTCCTGACCGTGGCGAACGCTCACAACGGCGGCCCGGCCGCCCCGAAGGAGGACCTGATGGACATTCGGCGGGCCGTGGTCACCGGCGGCGCGGGCTTCGTCGGCTCCCACCTGTGCGACCGGCTGCGGGAGCGGGGCGTCGGCGTCGTCTGCCTCGACAACCTGCTGACCGGAACCCTCGACAACCTCGCCGACCGGGACGGCGATCCCGGCTTCACCCTGCACCGCACCGACGTCTGCGAGCCCTTCGACGTCGACGGCCCGGTCGACCTGGTGGTCCACCTGGCCTCGCCGGCCTCCCCGCACGACTACGCCCGCCACCCCATCGAAACCCTGCGGGCCGGCGCCCACGGCACCCTCAACGCCCTGGAACTGGCCCGCCGCAAGGGCGCCCGCTTCCTGCTCACCTCCACCTCCGAGGTCTACGGCGACCCGCAGGTCCACCCCCAGCCCGAGAGCTACTGGGGCAACGTCAACCCGGTCGGCCCGCGCAGCCAGTACGACGAGGCCAAGCGCTACGCCGAAGCCCTCACCACCGCCTACCGCACCACCCTCGGCGTCGACACCGTGATCGTCCGGCTGTTCAACACCTACGGTCCGCGGATGCGCCCCACCGACGGCCGGGCCGTCCCCACCTTCATCACCCAGGCCCTGGCCGGACAGGCGCTCACCGTCGCCGGCGACGGCGCCCAGACCAGGTCGCTCTGCTACGTGGACGACACCGTCGCCGGCATCCTCGCCGCGGCCGCCGCCGACCACCCAGGACCGGTCAACCTCGGCAACCCCGTCGAACTCAGCATGCTCGAACTCGCCCACCGGATCCGCGAGCTGTGCGACTCCCCGTCCCCCGTCCGGTTCGTCGAACGGCCGGGCGACGACCCGATGCTGCGCCGCCCCGACATCACCCTGGCCCGCACCGTGCTCGGCTGGCAGCCCGCCGTCGACGTCGGGAAGGGCCTGGCGGTGACCATCGACTGGTTCGCCCGCCGCGCCGTCGGCGCGGCGGTCGGCGGGTAGCGGAGGCGGACGGCCCGCCGGTCCGACGGATCGTCAACCGGTTGGCGGGCGGCGGCGGTCACCCCCTCGGCCGCCGCCGCTGGCCGGCCCGGCCGCAGCCGCCTTGACTGGTTCCGACCCCACTCGGACCGTCGCGAACTCGAAGGAGTCGACGTGCTGCGAAGCCTCGCCGTGGGAGCGGCCACCGCCGTTCTCCTGGCCGCCGCGCCCCAGGCCGCCCATGCCGGGGCACCCACCCCGCCCGTTCCGGTGGCCGTCGCTCCGGGGCCCGCTCCGGCCGCCGGCTCCCCGGTGCTCGGCATGATCCCGATCGGGACGCCGATCGCCCTGCTGTTCATCCCCGCCGCGCTGATCTTCCTCCCGGTCGTCACCGGAGCCACGCACGAGGGGACGCCCTGACGGCTCGTCCCTGACGCCCCGTCGGCTCAGGCGGCCGGTGGGAGGGCGTGCAGGTGCGCGGGCCGGTGCTGCGGCCGGTGCCAGCTGGTCGGCAGGCCGCAGGCGCTCAGCGTGGCGCCGAGCGCGTGGCGCATCGCACTGCGGACCGCGGTGTAAGGACTGTCCGGCCGGTGGTCGCGGGGCAGGCGGCGGGAGGGCTGCCAGTCGAGGTCGACGGTGCCCGCCGCCTGCGGGTCGTCCTCCGACGCGTGCGGCCGCACGGTGATGCCCGCGCCGTGCCCCCCGGCCGCGACCGGCACTCCGGCGAGCACGGCGATCCGCCGTACCGCGTCGGCCAGTTGGGGGTGCACGTCCGCCTCCGCGGGTGACGGCTCGGCCGGGGCCGCCGCGCCGCGCGGGCGCTCGCCGGACGGCTCCGGCAGCGGGCCGACCCGGGTCCGGGCGCAGGAGGGCAGGCGCTCGGCCGGGATGCCCAGCGCGGGAAGGAACTCCGCCAGCGCCGTCTCCATGCTGTCGGCGACCGACTCCCGCATCCGGTGCCACGGACCGTCCGGGCCGCCTGCCGCCGCGGCCTCCTCCAACCGGGCCGACGCCACCCAGCGCAGCGTGATCGCCCCGAGGCACGGATCCGCGGCATGTTCGGGCCCGGTCGGACAGAGCAGCACCCCCGGCCCGTGCCCCCCGTACGCGACAGGCAGACCGGCCAGCAGCAGCGCCTCGGTCACCCGATCCGCCAGCTCCGGATCGACCCGCGCCCCCACCACCGCGTCCACCCCGGCCCTCCCTCGCGCTCGCCCGTCGCAGGGCGGCTCCGGCCGCCCGCCGAGAGACTACCCAAGGGCTGGTAAAGGACGTCAACAGGTGTGCAGTGCACAGTTGTTGACAGCCGGTGCGCGGCCGGGCTGCCGGGCCGTCAGGAAGCCGTCGGCTGCGGACTCATCGCCCGCTCGTACAGCTTCTCCCGGGTCCGCCCGAGCAGTTCGGCGGCCTTCTTCCGCGACGCCTGCTCCGCTCTGTCGAGCGCGCCCGGGTAGTCCGCGGACATCCCCGAGCCCGCGCCGTAGTCGACCACCACCGTCAGGCGCAGATTCCCGTCGCAGACCGCCGAGGTGAAGCTCAGCTGGTCGACCGGCCCGGGGATGGTGTCGGTGAGCGGGTGCCGGACCGCCACCTGGTAGCCCTCCTGGCCGAGCCCCCCGCCGTCGGTCGGCTCGAACTTCCGCGTCTCGGCCGGCTTGGGCCCGCCGATCGGCGACCTGGCCGAGGCCGCCGAGACCTCCAGCCAGTGGCAGCCGCGAGCCGCCTCGAAGACCGTTGCGGTGATGTTCACCCGCCAGTCCTCCCTGGCCGGACCGCCGACGAAGCTGCAGCTGAGCGACTTGGAGGGGTCGCCCGCGATCCCGTCGGTCCGCACCGGAATGGTGCTGCGCAGTTCCCCCGGCAGGCCGGGATCGCCCACCACCGCGCAGAGATCGTCGACCGTGCGGTACCAGCCGACCTGTTTCGCCTTGCTGTCGCCGCTGCCGCTGTCACCGCCTCCGCAGCCGGTCAGCAACACGAGGGCGACCACCGCGAAGGCGGCCGCGCCGGTACGAGAGGTACGACTTCGACTCGTCACCTCATCAGGCTAGTGCGGTGACCGCACGTGTTCACCGGGTTTCCGAAGCCCGGTGCCGGGACGGCCGGTGGGCCGCGGCGGTCACCCGGCGGGAGCAGGCGAATCGCGGACCCCGGCGCGAGCAGCGCGGCCGGATGTGCTTCGCTTGTCGCGGCCAGGCGGACCGGAAAGAGGTGGGCGGACATGCCGATCGTTGCCGTGAGCGTGCTCAGCCACACCGGTGTGGTGCGTCGACGCAATGAGGACAGCGTGTCGGCCGGGCCGTGGACGCTCTGCGCGACGTCCGCCGACAGCCCCCAGACGCTGTACTTCCCGCTCGGCGACACGCCCGTGACGGTCGCCGTCGCCGACGGCCTGGGCGGGCACCCCGGGGGCGACCTCGCCTCCTCCCTGGTGGTCAGTCAGCTGGCGGCGACCAGCGCCGAACTGGGCGACGAGCAGGCCGTCGAGGACGCCCTGCTGGCCTGTCACACGGCCGTCCACGACGCGGCCGCCACCGACCCCGGGCTGGCCGGAATGGCCACCACCGTGGCCGGGCTGACGGTGACCGCCGACGCCGTCCTGGTGTTCAACGTGGGCGACAGCCGGGTCTACCGACTCACCGACGGCGAACCGGAGTTGCTCAGCACCGACGACAGCCCGCCGCTCGCGCCGGGCTGGCGCACCACCAACCTCGTCACCCGGACCCTCGGCGGCGCCACCGACCGCGAGGCCCTCGACCCGCACCTGCGCCGCCTGCCGCTGCGCACCGGCGCCCGCTACCTGCTGTGCACCGACGGCCTGAGCGACCCCGTCCCGGCGGAGGAGTGGCCGGAGCTGATCGTGGACCCGGACGGCGACGAGGACGACCAGCACGCCGTCGTCGAACTCTGGCGCGCCGCGATCCGGGCCGGCGGCCCCGACAACATCACCCTCGCGCTGGTCCGGATCGAGGACTGACCCCCACCCGCTGTTGGCAGCGCCGGTCGCACCGTCGTACAACTGGCGGATGCCGTCCACCGACCTGCGCCATCGCCACCGGGCCGCCTGCGCCGCCGCGCCCAGCTACCCGGAGGTCGGCGCCACCCGCAGTGCCGCGCTGCCGCCCGGTTACGCCTGGCTCCGCCGCCGCACCCACCTCGGACACGGCCCGGAGGTCCTGGCCCGGGCGGGCGCGTACGTCCTCTCCTGGGGCACCCAACTGGGCTCGGGCTTCGCGCTCCACCCGCCGGCCGCCCCGGTCGAGACCGGCGGCACCGTGCTGCTGCGGCTCACCCTGCCCGGGCTCCGGGTGCCCCGGGTGATCATCCCCTGCCGGGTGGTCTGGACCGTCGAGGAACCCGACCGGATCGGCTTCGCGTACGGCACGCTGCCCGGCCACCCCGAGTGCGGCGAGGAGTCCTTCGTGGTGAGCACGGACGCCGACGGCGAGGTGTGGTTCGAGGTGACCGCGTTCTCCCGGCTGGCCGCCTGGTACGCCCGACTCGGCCGGCCGGTCGCCCTGCTCCTGCAGCACCTCGCCGTCGAACGCTACCTGCGGGTGGTGGCACGGGCCGCCGTCGCCGACTGAGCTGTCCGCGCCCGGCGTTCAGCCCCGGGCGGCGGTGAACGCCCGGGCCGCCGCCGTGGCCACCGACTCGACCAGCGCGACCCCCTGCTCCTGGGTGGCGGAGCCGTCGCTCAGCACCGCCACCAGCAGGGTCCGGCCGGCGTACTCGACGCGACCGATGCTGTTGATCACCCACAGGTCGGTGGACGCCCGCGGCAGCCAGCCGTTCTTCAACTGCGCCGTACCGCTCCGGTTCGCCGCCGACACACCCCAGTCCTGGCCGTCGGCGACCTGGCCCATCAGCTTCCCGAGGTAGGCGCGGGAGGCCGAGCCCAGCGGCGAGTCGTCGGTGAAGACCACCCGCAGCAGCCGGGCCTGGTCCGCGGCAGTGGTGGAGGTCAGGCCCCAGTAGCCGTCCGTCCCCGCGACGGTGTCCGTCAGCCCGAACCGCGCGTTCGCCGCGTCCAGGCCCGCCGCGCCGCCCACCGCCTCGAACAGCGTCGAGGCGGCGGAGTTGTCGCTGTTCTCGATCATCTGCGCGGCCGTCGCCTTCTGACCGCCCGTCAGCACGCCGTCCGTCTGCAGCAGCAGCGCAGCGAGGATGTACACCTTCACGATCGAGGCGGTCACGAAGGAGTCCGTGCCCCAGCCGGCCGCCGCCCCGGAGTCGGGATCGGTCACCGAGACCGCGAAGTGCCCGTCGAGCGAGCCGACCGCACCGGAGAGCGCCGCCTCCGCGGCCGCCCCGGCGGCCACGGTCGCGCTCGCCGACGCACTCGCGTCCGGGGCGGCGGCCGCGGAGGCCGCCATCGGGGCACCGGTCGCCGCGCGCGGGAAGGCCGGCCACACGCCGAGCGCCGCGAGCGCGACCACCGTCACCACCGCCCAGCCGATCCGTCGCGAACGACGCTGCCGCCTGCGGGCGACTGCCCGGGAACTCGATGGTGCGATCATGCGGACGATGCTCGACCGCGTTCCTTGGCCGGCGATGAGCCGCGGCTCAGCGTCCGGTGAGAAGCCCCCGCCGCGCCCCGATCAGCCCCCGGCGGCCCGGCCGGCGAACGGCCGCAGGACCATGTGGCCGTCCTCCGGGGCCGCGACCATCGCGAACGGGAACCGGTCGAGCTCCAGGCAGAGCGCCACGTCGTCCGGATGCGAACCCTCCCGCACGCCCGCCGCCAGCTCCGCGGCTGCCCGGGACCCGGCCGCGCGGCGCAGGAACCCCGCGGCGTCCGCCCCGCCGCCCGCGGCCAGCTCGGCGATGTACTGGGCGCACGCCAGGTCCTCCTCCGCCCGGCCGTCCTCGCCGGTCACCACGAAGGTGACGCGGTCGCACCCGCGCGCCCGGAGCAGCCCGGCCGTCGCCCCGGCCACCACGAACCCGGCGCACAGCACCAGTTCGGCGTCCCTGACCGCCAGCGCGCCGACCGTGCCCGCCGTGGTCTTCTGCACCACCGTCCGGCCGCCCAGGTCGAGCGAGCGCAGCCGGCCGGGCGAGTTGACGGCGTCGAACCCCGGCGCGGGCGGACCGTCCTTGAGCGCCACCCACCCCGGATGCCGCGCCTTGAGCGCCAGCGCCTCGGCCGGCGAGCCGGCGAGCACGATCCGCTCCGCGCCGCGGTCGAAGGCCCAGGCCGCCACGGTGAAGGCCCGCATCACGTCGACCACCACCGCGACCGCGGGGACTTCGTCCAATTCGCCGATGCCGAGGAAACGAGTGTTCATCCGGTCATGATCGCGTACGCCCCACCGGGCGCGCCAGCCTCGGCCACGGCACGAACGGCGAACGCCCGTGCCGGAGTTGCGAGGCCCGGCACGGGCGCAGGCACGGACCGGGACCGGGTCAGGTCCGGCGGCGGGCCGTGATCAGGCGCTGCAGCACGATGAAGACGAACAGCAGGGCGCCGATGACGATCCGGGTCCACCACGAGCTCAGGGTGCCCTGGAAGCTGATGATGGTCTGGATCAGGCCCAGCACCGCCACGCCCAGCACCGTGCCGACCAGGTAGCCCGAGCCGCCCGTCAGCAGCGTGCCGCCGATGACGACCGCGGCGATCGCGTCCAACTCCAGCCCCACCGCGTGCAGCCCGTACCCGGACAGCATGTAGAAGGTGAGCAGCACACCGCCCAGCGCCGAGCAGAAACCGCTGACCGCGTAGACCGCGATCCGGGTCCTGGCCACCGGCAGGCCCATCAGCAGCGCGGACTGCTCGCTGCCGCCGAGCGCGTACACGTTGCGGCCGAACCGGGTGAAGTGCAGCACCACGAACGCCGCCACCGCCACCAGCACCGCGATCAGCGCGCTCGGCGACAGGAACGTGCCGCCGGGCAGCGAGATGTGGGTCTGCGCCATCGTCGTGTACGAGGAGTCGGTGATGGAGATCGACTCCACGCTGATGGTGTAACAGAGGCCGCGGGCCAGGAACATGCCCGCCAGCGTGACGATGAACGGCTGGATCTCGAAGGTGTGGATCACCCAGCCCATCACCCAGCCCAGCCCCGTGCCGAGCACCAGCACCAGCGGGATCACCACCGCGATCGGCCAGTGGTGCTGCTCCACCAGCCACGCCGACACCATGGTGGACAGCGCCACCACCGCGCCCACGGACAGGTCGATGCCTCCGGTCAGGATCACGAAGGTCATGCCGATCGCGACGACCAGCAGGAAGGCGTTGTCGATCAGCAGATTGAGCAGCACCTGCCCGGAGAAGAAGCCCTCGTACTGCACCGAGCCGCCGGCGAACATCACGAGCAGCAGGAACGAGGTGACCAGCAGCGGGAGTTGGCCGCGCAGCCGGTCGGTCAGCGTGGTGTTCATGCGCCTGCCTTCAGGTCGGCGGCGGCCGCGGACTCCGAGGACCGGCCGGCGCGCGAGACGCTGCGGCGGTGGGCGACCTTGGCACGGAACTGGGGGGACTGGACGAGGCACACGGTGATCACCACGGCCGCCTTGAAGACCAGCGTGGTCTCCGGCGGGATGCCGATGGTGTAGATGGTGGTGGACAGGGTCTGGATCACCAGCGCCCCGATCACCGTGCCGCCGATGGAGAAACGCCCGCCGTTCAGCGAGGTGCCGCCGATGACCACGGCCAGGATGGCGTCCAACTCGATCCACAGACCGGCGTTGTTGCCGTCCGCGGCCGACACGTTGGAGCTGATCATCAGCCCGGCGACGGCCGCGCACACCGCGCTCACCACGTACACCAGGGTCAGCAGGCGCAGCGCCCGGATGCCGACCAGGCGGCTGGCGACCGGGTTCCCGCCGACCGACTCCAGCAGCAGGCCGAGCGCGGTGGAACGGGTCAGCAGCAGCGCCAGTCCCACCATCGCGCCGGCCAGCAGCACCGAGAACGGAACGGTCAGCCAGTAGCCGCCGCCGATCAGCCGGTACGGGTCGGAGGTGATGGTGATGATCTGCCCGTCGGTGATCAGCTGGGCGACGCCGCGGCCGGCCACCATCAGGATCAGCGTCGCCACGATCGGCTGCACGCCGATCCGGGACACCAGCAGGCCGTTGACAGCGCCGAGGACCAGCGCCACGGCCAGCGCGAGGGCGACCGCCACCAGCACCGTGGAGACGCTGCCCGGGTCCGAGGCCTCGCTGATGTGCAGGCAGGCCAGGGCGCCCGCGATGGCGACGGTCGAACCCACCGACAGGTCGATGCCGCCGGTGGCGATGACCAGCGTCATGCCGAGCGCCACCAGGATCAGCGGCGCGCCGAAGTGCAGGATGTCGACCAGGCTGCCGTACAGGTGGCCGTCCTTGATCCGGACGGCGAAGAAGTCCGGTGTGAAGAACAGGTTGGCCAGCAGCATGACGACGAGGACGGCGGCGGGCCAGAACAGCCGGTGCTTGGTCATGGCCGGGCTCCGCTCGCGATGGTCTCCATGATGTGCTCCGGGGTGAGCGATCCGTCGTTGGCGAGCTGGGCGACCATCCGGCGGTCGCGCAGCACGCCCACCTTGTGGCTGAGCCGCAGCACCTCCTCCAGCTCGGCGGAGATGAACAGCACCGCCATGCCCTGCTCGGCGAGCCGGGCGACCAGCTTCTGGATCTCCGCCTTCGCGCCGACGTCGATGCCGCGGGTCGGCTCGTCCAGGATCAGCAGCCTCGGGTCGGTGATCAGCCAGCGCGCCAGCAGCACCTTCTGCTGGTTGCCGCCGGACAGGTTGCGCACCAGCGCCTCGGGGTCGCCCGGGCGGATGTCGAGGGTGCGGATCCAGCGCAGCGCCAGCGCGTCCTGCTCGGTGCGGGAGATCGGGCGCAGCCAGCCGCGTTCGGCCTGCAGGGCGAGCACGATGTTCTCACGCACCGTCAGCTCGCCGACCAGGCCCTCCGCCTTGCGGTTCTCCGAGCAGAACGCGATCCGGTGGCCGATCGCGGCGCGCGGGCCGCGCAGCGCGGCCGCCCGGCCGTCCACCCGGACGCTGCCGCTGTCGGCCTGGTCCGCGCCGAACAGCAGCCGGGCGGCCTCGGTCCGGCCCGAGCCCAGCAGGCCCGCCAGGCCGACCACCTCACCCGGACGCACCGTCAGGTCGTACGGCTCGATGCCGCCCCGGCGGCCGAGCTGCTCGGCGACCAGGAACGGCTCGCGCCCGGCGTCGGCGGAGTGCTCGCGGCGGACCTCGCCCGCCAGGCTCTCCAGGCCGGCCAGCTCGGAGCCGATCATGCGGGAGACCAGCTGGACCTGGGTGAGGTCCCGGGTCAGGTACTCGCCCTCCAGCCGGCCGTTGCGCAGGATGGTCATCCGGTCGCAGATCTCGTAGATCTGGTCGAGGAAGTGCGAGACGAACAGGATCGCCGTGCCGCGATCGCGCAGCCGGCGCATCACCGCGAACAGCCGGTCGACCTCGTCGCGGTCCAGGCTGGAGGTCGGCTCGTCCAGGATCAGCACCTTGGCGTCGATGTCGACCGCGCGGGCGATGGCCACCAACTGCTGGACGGCGATGGAGAAACTGTTCAGCGGGGCGGTGACGTCGATGTCCAGGTCCAGCGCGGCGACCGAGGCGGCCGCCCGGCGGCGCAGCTCGGACCAGTGGATCAGGCCGCGCCGGCGGGGCTCGCGGCCGATGAACAGGTTCTCCGCCACCGACAGGTTCGGGCAGAGGTTGACCTCCTGGTAGACCGTCGAGATGCCGGCCTGCTGGGCCTGCAGCGGCCCGGCGATCCGCAGTGGCCGGCCGGCCAGCGAGACCCGGCCGCCGTCCGCCCGGTACACACCGGTGAGAACCTTGATCAGGGTGGACTTGCCCGCGCCGTTCTCACCCATCAGCGCATGCACTTCACCCGGGAAGAGCCGGAAGTCGACACCGTCGAGCGCCAGCACACCCGGGAACTCCTTGCGGAGCCCGTGAACCTCCAGGACCGGCGGTTGCATCGGCCCTCCTCTCTTGGTCGGTCGGGGCGGGCGGGAGTCCGCACCGCGGGGGCGGCGCGGCGCGGACTCCCACCGGTTCCGGACCGGTCAGCACCGACGGATCGTCAGCCGGCCGGGGACGGCCGTCCGCAGCCGGCGGTGCACCGGCTTCGCCGGTCGGTTCCGGCGGAGCGTCGGTCGGTACTGACGGGTGGGCAGTGGGTCAGTACTGGCGGTTCGGCAGGGCGGCGGTCGCCTGCTCGGGGGTGAAGGTGCCCTCGACGGTCTTGATCCGGCGCTCCACCGTCTCGCCTGCCTTGACCTTCTTGGCCAGTTCCATCAGCTGGTCGCCGAGCAGCGGGTTGCACTCCACGTCGTAGTTGATCTTGCCCTGGGACATCGCGGTGAAGGCGTCCTTCACCCCGTCCACCGAGACGATCTTGATGTCGGTGCCGGGCTTCTTGCCCGCCTCCTCGATGGCCTGGATCGCGCCGAGCGCCATGTCGTCGTTGTGCGCGTACAGCACGTCGATCTTCGGCTGGGACTTCAGGAAGGCCTGCATGACCTCCTTGCCCTTGGCGCGGGTGAAGTCGCCGGTCTGCGAGGCCACGATCTTGAACTTCGGCTCGCCCTTGATCACGTCGGCGAAGCCGGACTTGCGGTCGTTGGCCGGGGCGGAGCCGGTGGTGCCCTCCAGCTGGACGATGTTCACGTCGCCCGGCGTGTTCTGGTACTCCTTCACCAGCCAGTCGCCGACCTTCTTGCCCTCCTCCACGAAGTCCGAGCCGAGGAAGGAGACGTACAGCGACTCGTCCTTGGAGTCCACCGAGCGGTCGGTCAGGATCACCGGGATCTTGGCGGCCTTGGCCTCCTTCAGCACGGTGTCCCAGCCGGACTCGACCACCGGCGAGAAGGCGATCACGTCCACCTTCTGCTGGATGAACGAGCGGATCGCCTTGATCTGGTTCTCCTGCTTCTGCTGCGCGTCGGAGAACTTCAGCGTGACGCCGGCCTTCTTCGCGGCGTCCTGGATCGACTTGGTGTTGGCGGTGCGCCAACCGCTCTCGGCGCCGACCTGCGCGAAGCCGATCACGAGCTTGCCGTCCGACTTCTTGCTGTCCGACGAACCGCCGCCGGAGGAGCAGGCGGACAGGCCGAGGATCATGGCGCCGGCGAGGGCGGCAGCGGCGACGGCTCTCTTGGACATCTGGGTCTTCCTCTCGGTGGTTCTCCCGTCGCCGCCGGCTGCGCTGGGCGGCCGGCGGCAACGGAAGGGGTGGGTGCACCGGGCGACCGGACACGACCGGTCGCTGCGGGGGAAACGGGGGGAACAGGGCAGACGGGCCAATCTGACGGAGCGCCAGAGTGCTTGGCAGTGCGCGGAGTTCGCTGCAGAGGAGCATGCAGAGGGGTGGGGAGCGATGCCTTCGGCCTCGACCCGACAAGATTGTTAGCGCTAACAAGTTGGCGGGGCAAGACCGGTGCAGTGCTTTATCGAATCTTGACCGCCGACGGATCAAGCGCCAGGGGCGGCGATGGGCCGGCGCGCGGCGGGTCGCTCGGGGAGGGGCGCCGCCGGGCCGCGCCGCGTCGGCGGGTCGGCGGGTCGGCGGGTCGGCGGGTCGGCGGCCGGAGGGGGTTCGGCGGCAGTGGGCCCGACCGGAGCCGGTGCGGGCGGGATCCGGCGGCCGGCGGTGCGGTGTCCCGGGTTCCCCGCCCGCCCCCGCCCGCCCCCACCTGCCCCTGGCCGGGCGGGCCGGCCGCGACGGCTGCGGCAGATCCGGTGCGCGGCGGCGCGCAGGCGTCCGGGCTCGGACGGCCGGCGTGCGGAACCTCTTGTCCGGCAGGAATGTGAGCGCTAACATTTCGCTGCCCGGCCGCCCCGGCACTACCGGAGCGGCCGCGCCACCACGGCCGCGCCGGCACCGCGGGCCGCACCATCCACCCCTGTTTCCGCAGGCCGCGCGGCACACCCGCTTCCGCTCGCCCGGCCTGCGGTAGCTGTTCCGGCCCCCTGACGAGGGTGGGGGCGCACGGAACGCACAGGGCGGCCGCCGGCCCGCAAGGGCGCGGAAACCGCCGGCGGCCGCACCCGGCCTCCCGGCCCCGGCCTGCCCACCCCGGACCGGATCTCCCACTCCCTGCGCGAAGGACGACACCGTGACCGACCTGCCCCACGCCCCCGGCCAGGACGCCGAGCGCTACGTCGTCGGCATCGACTTCGGCACCCTGTCCGGCCGCGCCGTGGTGGTCCGGGTGCGCGACGGCGAGCAACTCGGCACCGCCGTGCACCCCTACCCGCACGCCGTCATCGAGGAGCGGCTGCCCGGCACCGGCCGCCTCCTGCCCCCGGACTGGGCCCTGCAACACCCCGAGGACTGGCGCGAGGTGCTGCGCACCGCCGTCCCCGGCGCACTCGCCGAAGCCGGCATCGACCCCGGCCTGGTGATCGGCATCGCCACCGACTTCACCGCCTGCACCGTGCTGCCCACCCTCGCCGACGGCACGCCGCTCGCCGAGGTCCCGCAGTGGGCGGAGCGCCCGCACGCCTGGCCCAAGCTGTGGAAGCACCACGCCGCACAGGACCAGGCCGACCGGATCAACGCCCTCGCCCACGCCCGCGGCGAGAAGTGGATCGCCCGCTACGGCGGGAAGATCTCCGCGGAGTGGCAGTACGCCAAGGCCCTGCAGGTGCTGGAGGAGGACCCGCAGGTCTACGCCGCCTGCGAGCGCTGGATCGAGGCCGCCGACTGGATCGTCTGGCAGCTCACCGGCGCCGAGTCCCGCAACACCTGCACCGCCGGCTACAAGGGCATCCACCAGGACGGCAGCTACCCGAGCGAGGACTACCTCGCCGCCCTGCACCCCGACTTCGCCGACTTCGCCCGCACCCGCCTGGAGCACCCGCTCGGCCACCCGCTGGCCCCGCTCGGCTCCCGGGTCGGCTCGCTCACCGCCGAGGCCGCCGCCTGGACCGGCCTGCCCGAGGGCATCGCGGTCGCCGCCGGGAACGTCGACGCGCACGTCGCCGCGCCCGCCGCGCAGGCCGTCGACAACGGCAAGCTGCTCGCCATCATGGGCACCTCCACCTGCCACGTCGTCAACGGCCCCGCCCTGGCCGACGTCCCCGGCATCTGCGGGGTCGTCGACGGCGGCATCGCCGAAGGCGCGTTCGGCTACGAGGCGGGACAGAGCGCCGTCGGCGACATCTTCGCCTGGTGGCTGCGCCAGGGCCTGCCCGCCGACTACCTCGCCGAGGCCGCGGCCACCGGCGAGGACGCCCACGAGCTGCTCACCCGCAAGGCCGCCGGCCAGGCCGTCGGCGCGCACGGCCTGGTGGCCCTGGACTGGATGAACGGCAACCGCTCCACCCTGGTCGACCACCACCTGTCCGGCGTGATCGTGGGGCTGACCCTGGCGACCCGGCCGGAGGAGATCTACCGGGCGCTGCTGGAGGCCACCGCCTACGGCACCCGCACCATCGTCGAAGCCCTGGAGAACGGCGGCGTCCCCGTCACCGAGTTCGTCGTCACCGGCGGGCTGAAGAAGAACGCGCTGCTGATGCAGATCTACGCCGACGTGCTGCGCCGCCCGGTCTCGCTCGCCGTCTCCGAACAGGGCCCCGCGCTCGGCTCGGCGATCCACGCCGCCGTCGCCGCCGGCGCCCACCCCGACATCCGCGCCGCCGCCGCCGCGATGGGCCGCGTCGAGCGCCACGCCCACCTGCCCGACCAGGCCCGCGCCGACGCCTACGACGCGCTGTACGCCGAGTACCGCGTCCTGCACGACCACTTCGGCACCGGCGCGGACAAGCAACTGCACCGCCTGCGCCGCCTGCGCAACGCCGCCCTGACCGGCGCCGCCCCCGTCGACGGCCCTTCCGACAACGAGGACTGACACCGATGAGCGACACCATCGACCTGATCCGCCGTCAGGTCGCCGACCTGCACGGGGAACTCGTCCGCTACGGCCTGGTCGTGTGGACCGCCGGCAACGTCTCCGCCCGCGTCCCCGGCGAGGACCTGCTGGTCATCAAGCCCAGCGGCGTCGACTACGACGACCTGACGCCGCAGAACATGATCCTGTGCGACCTGGAGGGCAACGTCGTCGAGGGCGACTACTCACCCTCCTCGGACACCGCCGCGCACGCCTACGTCTACCGCCACCGCCCCGACGTCGGCGGCGTGGTGCACACCCACTCCACCTACGCCAGTGCCTGGGCCGCCCGCGGCGAGCCCGTGCCGTGCGTGCTGACCGCGATGGCCGACGAGTTCGGCGCCGAGATCCCGATCGGCCCGTTCGCCCTGATCGGCGACGACTCCATCGGCCGCGGCATCGTCGACACCCTCGCCGGCCACCGCTCGCCCGCCGTGCTGATGAAGAGCCACGGCGTGTTCACCATCGGCAAGGACGCCCGGGCCGCCGTCAAGGCCGCCGTCATGTGCGAGGACGTCGCCCGCACCGTGCACATCTCCCGCCAGCTCGGCGAACCCCTGCCGATCGCCCAGGCCGACATCGACAGCCTGAACTTCCGCTACCAGAACGTCTACGGCCAGCAGCCCGCTGCCCAGTGAAGGAGTAACACCAGTGACCGAGGTATTCACCGGGCGCGAGATCTGGTTCCTCACCGGGAGCCAGGGCCTGTACGGCGAGCAGACCCTCCAGCAGGTCGCCGAGCAGTCCCAACAGGTCGTCGACCAGCTGGCCGGCACCGGCCTGCCGGTCCGGGTGGTCCGCAAGCCCGTGCTCACCGACGCCGCCGCGATCCGCCGGATCTGCCTGGACGCCAACGCCGACGACACCTGCGTGGGCCTGATCGCGTGGATGCACACCTTCTCGCCCGCCAAGATGTGGATCGCCGGGCTCGACGCCCTGCGCAAGCCGCTGCTGCACCTGCACACGCAGGCCAACCGCGACCTGCCCTGGTCCACCATCGACATGGACTTCATGAACCTGAACCAGGCCGCCCACGGCGACCGCGAGTTCGGCTACCTGCAGTCCCGGCTGGGCGTCACCCGCAAGACCGTCGCCGGCCACGTCAGCGACCCCGCCGTCACCCGCCGGATCGGCACCTGGGCCCGGGCCGCCGCCGCCCGCGCCGAACTCGCCGCCCTCAAGCTCGCCCGCTTCGGCGACAACATGCGCGACGTCGCCGTCACCGAGGGCGACAAGGTCGAGGCCCAACTGCGCCTCGGCGTCTCCGTCAACACCTACGGCGTGGGCGAACTGGTCGCCGCCGTCGACGCCACCGCCGACAGCGACGTGGACGAGTTGGTCAAGGAGTACGAGGACGCCTACCGCCTCGCCCCCGCACTGCGCTCCGGCGGCGACCGGCACGACTCGCTGCGCTACGCCGCCCGGATCGAACTGGGCCTGCGCGGCTTCCTCACCGCTGGCGGCTTCGGCGCCTTCACCACCAACTTCGAGGACCTCGGCGGACTGCGCCAGCTCCCCGGGCTCGCCGTCCAGCGGCTGATGGCCGACGGCTACGGCTTCGGCGGCGAGGGCGACTGGAAGACCGCCGTCCTGCTGCGCACCCTGAAGACCGCCGCCACCGGCCTGCCCGGCGGCACCTCGTTCATGGAGGACTACACCTACCACCTGGAGCCGGGACGGGAGTTGATCCTCGGCGCGCACATGCTGGAGGTCTGCCCGACCATCGCCGCCGGCACCCCGTCCTGCGAGATCCACCCGCTGTCCATCGGCGGCCGCGAGGACCCCGTCCGGCTGGTCTTCGACGCCGAACCCGGCCCCGCCGTCGTCATCGGCATGGCCGACCTCGGCGACCGCTTCCGGCTTGTCGCCAACGAGATCGACGTGGTCGCCCCCACCGAACCGCTGCCCAAGCTCCCCGTCGCCCGCGCCGTCTGGCAGCCCCGCCCCGACCTGCGCACCTCCACCGAGGCCTGGCTGACCGCCGGCGGACCGCACCACACCGTGCTCACCCGCGCCCTCGACACCGAACACCTCGACGACCTCGCCGAGATGCTCCGGGTCGAACTCGTGCTGATCGACCAGGACACCACCATGCGACAGTTCACCCGCGAACTGCGCTGGAACCAGGCGTACTACCGACTCGCCCAGGGCCTCTGACCCGGGCCCGACCCCCTGACCGCCGTCCGGGCCGGCCCGCCCGACACCGGGAACCCCGACCCGGACGGCCCCACCCCGATTCCGCAGGGACGCCATGACCAGCCAAGCCACCACCGTGCACCGAGCAGGACGCGAACCGCTCCCGGACGGCCGCAGCACCGAGCGCTGGACCCTGGCCGCGCCCGGCGGCATCACCGTCGAACTCCTCGACCTCGGCGCCCGGCTCCAGTCCGTCCGGATGCCCGACCGGCACGGTCACCCTGCCGAGGTCGTGCTCGGCGCCGCGGACGGCGCCCAACTGCTCGGCGCAGGAGCGTACTTCGGTGCCACCGTGGGCCGCTACGGCAACCGGATCGCGCGCGGCGAGCTGCCGCTGGACGGCGCCGTGCACGCTCTGAGGACCCAGCCCGCCGGCCACACCCTGCACGGCGGCCCCGACGGCTTCGCCACCCGCAGCTGGGCCGCCGTCCCCGTCGCCAACGGGGTCCGCTTCCACCTGGCCAGCCCCGACGGCGACCAGGGCTTCCCCGGCACCCTCGACGTCTCCGTCAGCTACCTGCTCGACGCCGACGGCGACCTCACCATCCGCTACGAGGCCACCACCGACGCGCCCACCGTCGTCAACCTCACCAACCACGCCTACTTCAACCTGGCCGGCACCGGCGGAGCCGACGTCGGCGACCACCTGCTGCACGTCCACGCCGACGCCTACCTGCCGGTCGACGCCGACCTGATCCCGCTCGGCCCGCCGGCCGCCGTGGCAGGCACCCCCTTCGACCTCACCCGGCCCACCCTGCTGGCCGGCCCGCTCGGCGCCGGGCACCCCCAACTCGCGCTCGCCGGCGGCGGCTTCGACCACAACTGGATCCTCCGCCCCGCCCCCGCCGACCGGCTGCGGCCGGTCGCCGAACTCCACCACCCCGCCAGCGGCCGCCGCCTGGAGTGCCTCACCACCGAACCGGGGCTGCAGGTCTACACCGGCAACCTGTTCGACGGCGCCACCGGCCCCGCCCACGCGCCCCACCGGCGGCACGCCGGCATCGCGCTGGAGACCCAGCACTTCCCCGACAGCCCGCACCACCCCGAGACGTACCCCTCCACCGTCCTGCGCCCGGGGGAGACGTACCGCTCCACCACCGTCTACCGCTTCCGCACCACCAACACCCCCGCCGCCACCGCCGACTCGACCGCCGACCCGGCCGCCCACCCGACCGCCCACCCGCGCACGCCGGACCGGACGGCCCCGTGACCGGACGCCCAGCGCCGCCCGGCGACCCGTTACCGTTCGGGCCCCGCGCCCGTGCTCTGACGGACCACCAGCTCGGGTGCCACCACCACCTGCCGCACCGGCGCGCCCGGATCCTCCACGCACCGCAGCAGCAGGTCGATGCCGGCCTGCCCGATCGCCGTGAAGTCCTGCCGGACGGTGCTCAGCGGGGGAGTGAAGTACGCCGCCTCCGGAAGGTCGTCGAACCCGGCCACCGCCAGGTCGTCCGGCACCCGCAGCCCGTCCTCGCGCAGCGCCCGCAGCACGCCCAGGGCCATGTGGTCGTTGGCGACGAACACCGCGGTCGGCCGGGCATCGTCGTCCAGGCCGCGGTACGCCGCGGCCAGCATCTTGCCCGCCCGGTACCCGGAGGCCGCGCTCCAGTCTCCGCTGAGGTGCTCCGGCGCGCGCAGCCCCGCCGCCTCCAACGCGGCCAGCCAGCCCTGGAACCGGCCCTCCGCCTCGATCCACTGCCGCGGGCCCGCCACGTGCCACACCGAGGTGTGGCCGAGCGCCAACAGGTGCTCCGTCACCAGACGGGCCCCGGCGAACTGGTCCAGCGCCACGCCCGGAACGTCCAGGTCGTGGCCGCCCTCCACCGTCACCACCGGGAACGGCTGCGACATCCGCGCCAGCGCCGCCACCGCGCCCTGGTGCGGCGTCATCACCACCACGCCCTCCACGCCCCAGGCGGCCAGGTGGTCCAGCGCCTGCTTGAGAGCGTGCTCACCGAGCTCGTCCAGGCTGACCGTCGCGACCAGGTAGCCGGCCCGCCGGGCCGCGTGCTCCAACCCGGCCAGCGTGCTCGCCGGGCCGTACAGCGTGGTGTTCGCCGCCACCACGCCCAGCGTCCGCGAGCGGCGGGTGACCAGCGCCCGGGCCGCGGAGTTCGGCCGGTACCCCAGCAGCGCGATCGCCTCCCGCACCCGCTCCCGGGTGGATTCGCGCACGTTGGGATGGTCGCTCAGCACCCGGGACACGGTCTGGTGCGACACCCCCGCCTGCCTGGCCACGTCCTCCATCGTTGGCGCGTGCCGATCGCCGACCTCGCCCACATGTCCTCCCGGCCTCTGCTGCCCGCCCGGCGCCCCGGCGCCCCGCGCGTACCCGGGCAGCGTACTGAAAGCCGGGCCCCGCGCCGGATGTCGCGGAACGGATCCGGTTCGAAGCCTTGACGTGGACCGGGCGGATCCGGATAGTGATCCCCGGCCGTCATTGAGCCCAACTCCCTTTCGCCCCAGCATGGTTGAGTTTCCGCCAAGGCGAATTGTTAGCGCTAACAGAGAGTTGGCGGCCACGGTACGGCGTCGACAGCGGGCCGCCCGAGGCAGCGGGACGGCCACTCACTCGGCGTACCCCGACCCCCACCCACCAGCAAGGAGCCCACCCTTGACTGCTCAGAGCTGGCTGCGCCGCGCACGGCGCGCCCTCCTCGCCACCGGGACCACCGCGGTCCTGACCGCCGCCCTGATCACCGGCACCTCGGCCACCTCGCAGGCCGCCACCCAGGGACCGTGCGACATCTACGCCTCCGGCGGCACCCCCTGCGTCGCCGCGCACTCCACCACCCGCGCCCTGTACGGCGCGTACAACGGCGCGCTGTACCAGGTCCGGCGGGCCTCCGACAGCGCCACCAAGGACATCGGCGTGCTGGCCGCCGGCGGCTACGCCAACGCCGCCGCCCAGGACAGCTTCTGCGCCGGCACCACCTGCGTGATCACCGTCATCTACGACCAGTCCGGCCGCGGCAACAAGCTCACCCAGGCCCCCGGCGGCGGCGCCGCGGGCGGCCCCGACAACCTCGCCCCGGCCACCGCCGCCCCCGTCACCGTCGCCGGGCACCGGGCCTACGGCGTGTACGTGGCCGCGGGCACCGGCTACCGCAACAACAGCACCAACGGCATCGCCACCGGCGACCAGCCCGAGGGGATGTACGCGATCTTCGACGGCACGCACTTCGGCGGCGGCTGCTGCTTCGACTACGGCAACGCCGAGACCAACAACCTGGACACCGGCAACGGCCACATGGAGGCCATCTACTTCGGCGACAGCACCATCTGGGGCTCCGGCACCGGCAGCGGCCCCTGGGTGATGGCGGACCTCGAGAACGGCCTGTTCTCCGGCGTCAACGCCGGGAACAACGCCAACGACCCGAGCGTCAGCCACCGCTTCCTCACCGCGATCGTCAAGGGCGCCCCCAACCTGTGGGCGATCCGGGCCGGCAACGCCCAGTCCGGCGGCCTCTCCACGTACTACAGCGGCGCCCGCCCCAACGTCTCGGGCTACAACCCGATGCACAAGGAAGGCGCGATCATCCTCGGCATCGGCGGAGACAACAGCAAGTCCTCCAGCGGCACCTTCTACGAGGGCGTGATGACCTCCGGCTACCCCTCGGACGCCACCGAGAACGCCGTCCAGGCCAACATCACCGCCGCCAACTACCAGGCCGCCACCGTCACTTCGAGCGCCCTCACGGCCGGCGCCCGGGTCTCGCTGAAGGCCACCACCGCCTGCTGCACCGGCGACTACCTGCGCCACAACTCCGACAGCACGGTCGCCATCTCCGCGATCACCTCCGGCAGTTCCGCGGCCGACAAGAGCGACGCCACCTGGATCGTCCACACCGGCCTCGCCAACAGCTCCTGCCTGTCCTTCGAATCCGCCGCCGCCCCCGGCCAGTACCTGCGCCACTCCGGCTACCGGCTCTACACCGCGGCCAGCAACGGCACCGCCCTGTTCAACCAGGACGCCACCTTCTGCCTGCAGGCCGGCCACAGCGGTCAGGGCTACTCCTTCCAGTCGTCCAACTTCCCCGGCCGCTACCTGCGCCACTACAGCTACGTCGGCTACCTGGCCGGCGACGGCGTGGGCGGCAACACCTGGGACAGCGCCGCCAGTTGGAGCGAGGATACGTCCTGGCTCACCGCCACCGCCTGGGCCTGACCCCGACCGCGCGGCGTCCCCGGCACCACCGGGGACGCCCCGCGTCGGGCCCGTCCCGAGTCGCGCGATCCGGGACGGGATCGACCCATCCGGCTGCCCCGCCGCTCCGAATGCTCGATGATGTTGTCCGCTGACCGCGGACACGCAACTGAGCGGCCCCGGAACGGGGAAGGGGGAGAGGATGGAACTGATCAGCGGCACCGGCCGGGCCTGGCCGCCCTGGCCCGAGCTGATGCCCGGTCACCGACCAGCCCTGGTCGCCCCCGCCGACCCCACCCGCCCGGTCCGCCCGCAGGACGGGTGGACCACCCCGGGCTGCGCCCCGGCCCCGCACCCGGACTGGTCGGCCGTCTTCGACGGCACCCGGCTCACCGTCCACCGCCCCGACGGCACCCGTTGGTTCGACGGCCCGATCGCCGCCGCCCGCGAATGGACCCGGGCCGCCCGCACCCACCGCACCCTGCTGATCGTCACCGGGGAGTTCGGCAGCGCCTTCGACCTCCCCGCCGCGGCGGCGGACGGTCGGCTGCTCCTGATCGCCATGCCGCTGCGCCTGGTCGACGCGCCCTGAGCCCGGGATCCGACCCGCCGTCGGCCCCGGGCGGAAGCGGCGCCGTCGCCCGTCCCCCCGGAGACGGGCGACAGCGCCGGGGTGCCCGGCCGCCCCTCGGGGGCGGCCGGACGATCGGTGGCCCGGCGGCCTCCGATCAGCTCGCGGTGCAGGCGAGGGTCGGTGCGGCGTTGGCGCCGCTGTAGTTGGCGTTGAAGCCGAAGTTGGTGGTGCCCCCGGCCGGGATGGCGCCGTTGTAGGCGGCGTTGTTCACCGTGACGACCTTGCCGGACTGGGTGTAGGTGCCGCTCCAGAGGTTGGTGACCGTCTGGTTGCCGGCGTAGGTCATGGTGACCTTCCAGCCGTTGGTGGCGGTGGAGCCGTTGTTCTTCACGGTCACCGCGCCGGTGTAGCCGGAGCCCCAGTCGGACGCGTTGCTGAAGGTCGCGGTGCAGCCGCTGCCGGTGCCGCCGGTCGGGCTGGACGAGGGGCTGGGCGACGGGCTGGGCGACGGGCTGGTGGTGCCGCCGGTCGGGCTGGGAGAGGGGTTGGTGCCGGTCCCGTGGCTGACCGTGATGTTGGAGCTGCCGCTGCTGCCGTAGCCCTCGGTGGCCAGGATCTCGTAGTTCGGGGTGCCGAGGTTGAGGCCCGCCTTCGCCCACGCGGTGAAGAAGTTGGACACCGTGATGGTGCCACCCGTGCGCTTCGCCTGGCGGATCGCCCAGAACTGCGTGAAGTTCGAGTGGTCGCCCTCGATGGACGGGGCGTCGGTGCGCTGCGTCGAGTACAGGTCGTAGGTGCTGCCGTCGCTGACCACCGAGCCCAGCTTGGTGGCACCCGAACTCGGGTTGTAGTTGCCGAAGTTGTCGACGATGTAGTACTCGATGAGCGGGTTGGTGGTCCAGCCGTACAGCGACAGGTAGCAGTTGCCGTTGCAGTTGAAGGTGCCCGAGTAGGTCACGGCGTCCGTCGTGCCCGGGTTCCAGCCCTTGCCCGCGACGAAGTTGGTGACGTTGTTCCACGTGGTGCTGTACTGGCCGCCGGAGCCCAGGGTCATCGAGGCCTGGCCGCTGTTCTGGCTCCAGAACGAGTAGAAGTACCCGTTGTTGGTGCCGGTTCCGTTCGACGAGATGGTGGTGTCGGCGCTCGCGACGGTCGGGATGACGAGCACGGCTGCGACGGCCACGGCAAGGATGCGCGCCTTGCGGGCGATCCGGGCGAGGCGGCCGCGTCGGGTGGGACGGGTGGGCTTCACGTGCCTGCTTCCTCTTCGGTGGGGGCGGACGGAAAGGTGTGGCGCGGCCCGACCCGGCGCGGCGCCGCAGCCGCGGTGGCGGCCGGCGCGTGCGGGTGTCGTGGCAACGCGGCGGGGTGGCCGGACGCCGTAGGGTCGGCGGCCGGCGAACACCCGGGGGACCGGGTCGAGATGGTCGACCTGGATCGGCAGTCATGGGGCCTGCCGATGGCGATGATGCTGGCCCGCACCTGTCAGGCTGTCAACACTTTCGACACACTTGCGAAATGTCTGCTGGAGCTTCGGACTCCGGCGGTCAAAAATATTCGCAGCTCACCGGCTACTGATGGATAGTCACCCACCTAATTGGCCGACCTGGAGCAGGTGTTGATCGGCGAACGCTTCAGAGCCGGCGGGCCCGGGGAGGCCATCGATATCCGAAACTTTCGCAATGTCGCTCGATCGTTGGTGGCCGGAGTGGGGGAGCGGGGCGGGCGGAACCGACCCGCGGCGGTCGGCGTCCGTCCAGGCACACGCAGGATCCGAGCACGAAGGACACGCCATGCCCGCCACCGCCGCCCGCCACCTCTACGTCGTCCGGCACGCCCAGGCGACGGCCGACGAGAGCGAACTGACGGAGGCGGGCCGCCGGCAGGCCGTGCTGCTGGGGCAGCGGCTGCGCGGCGTCCCGCTGACGGCGATCCACCACGGGCCGCTCGGCCGGGCCGAACAGACGGCGCGGCTGATCGGCGACCAGCTCGACGGCGTACCCCGCCGGTGCGCGGAACAGGCCGGCGACTACCTGCCGTACCTGCCGACCCGCGCGGAACTGCCCCCGGAGGCGGCCGACGCCTGGACCGGGTTCCTGAGCGGGTTCACGGCCGAGGAACGCGAACAGGGGCCGTCGCTCGCCACGGCGGCGCTCGCGGAGTTCACCGGTCCGGTGACCGGCGACGAACCGCGGCACGAACTCCTGGTCACCCACAACTTCCTGGCGGCCTGGCTGGTCCGCGCCGCCCTGGACGCACCGAAGTGGCGCTGGCTGGGCATCAACCACGCCAACGCGGCGCTGACGGTCATCCGCTACGCGCCCGACCGGCCGCCCGCGCTCCTCGTCCTCAACGACACCGGCCACCTGCCCGCCGAGCTCCGCTGGACCGGACTCCCGCCGGAGCTCCGGGTCGGCGGCCGGTGATCAGCCCTTCATCCGCAGCTCCCAGATGGTCACCTCGGTGTCCACCTCGCCGTAGCTGCCCTGTTCGTAGTGCGTGTCGTTGACCTTGAACAGGGCGATCGGCGAGGCGTCGTCGACGGCGCAGACGAGGTCGCCGGGGACCACGGTGACCCGATCGTGCGGCTGGGTCCGCAGCAGCTCCCGGCAGCCCTCCGCGGTGGGCGCCTCGGACGCCGTCCAGAGCGCGACGGTGCCCTTGATCTCCAACCCGTTCTCACCGGTGCGCCCCGCCGACGGCCGGTAGAAGAAGTTGCCGGTGGACCGCTCCGGCGGCCGCTTCGTGAGATCGATGCCCTGCTGGGAGAGCACCCACTTGCCCGACCAGCGCACGGCCGCACCGGCGGCGGGCGACGGGGCCGGACCGGTGGCGCCCGCGCCCGCCGTGGCACCCGTTCCGGCCGGGGCGGCGGGCGGCGCCGCCGTGACGGTCACCGAGGCGGGCGGGGCGGCGGCGGGGGAGGACGACCCGCCGCCGGTGAACGCGGCGATCGCACTGGCCACACCGGCGGCCGCGCTGACCACCGCCGCGACCACGCCCCAGAGCTTCGCGTGCGACCTCCCGTCGCCCGTGGTGCTTCCGGCCGCGACGGGCGGACCGGGCGGGCCGGCCGGGCGCGACGGCACGGGCTGGTGTTCGGACGGCGACGGGTGCTGCACGGTGTTCCCCCGAGAGTGGAGTGGTGGCGCTGCCGAGGCGGCGCCAGGACCCTTGGACCAACGGGCACCATAGCAACTCCGGGCCCGTGGCGAGGGGCCCGCGGTCAACCGCTGACGAGCCGTCACCACCCCTGTGAGCGGCCCGGATGTGGTGATCCGGTGAACCCGCCGGCCCCGGCGGGCGGCTCAGCCGAGCTCCGCGACCGCCACCCGCCCCGACCGCAGGGACGCCCGGCCCCGGGAGGAGACGCCGAGCGCCTCGGCGAGGTCGAGCAGATCGCGGTCCGACACCACCCGCAGGCCGAACTCCCCGAGCAGCGCGGCCATCCGCGCCGGCTGCCACAGCGAGCGCCACGGCTCGCCGGCGGTGATGGCGTTGCCCAGCAACCGGGTCAGCCACCGCCCCACGGTCGCCTTCGCGGAGGGCGCCTGGTAGTTGAGGACCAGCGCGCTGCCCGGCGCCGACCGGGCGGCGAGCGCGGCCAGCGTGGCCCGCACCTGAGCGCGGCTCAGGTACGGCACCACGCCCTCCCACAGCCACGTGGTCGGCGCGGCGGGGTCGTGCCCGGCGCCGTCCAGGGCCGTGCCGAGGTCGTCCACGGCGAAGTCGACCGGCGTGAACCGCACGGAACGCGCCAGCTCCGGCGGCGCGGCCGCGGCGAGCCGGGCCCGCTTGTCCTGCTGCGACGCCGGATGGTCGACCTCCCACACGTCGGTGCCGGCGAGCTCGGCCAGCCGCCAGGCCCGGGTGTCGAGACCGGCGCCCAGGATCACCACCTGCCGTGGCGCGCGGACCCGCAGGGCCTCGTCGATGGCCACCGTGCGCGGCACCACCACCTCGGCGCAGGCCCGCACGCTCTCGTACCCGGTGCGCGCCTGCCACCCCTGCGGCGGGGCGCCCGCCCGCACCGCGTCCACGGCTGCCCGCTCGGCCGGGTCCAGCAGCCGCACCGCCACCGGATCGGCGAACCGTCCGACCGCCGCCCGCCCGTCCGCGACCGCCCGCCCCTGGCAGACCAGCACCGCCGTCCGACTCGCCGCACGCCCGCTCTCGCTCATGAACCGTATTCAACCCGACCCGGCACACCGCCTGGGAACCCGGCGTCAGGGCGTGCAGCCGGTCAGCGGGCCGGTGTCGCCGGCCGGGCGGCCGCACAGGTGGTCCGTGGCGGGCGCGCCCTGGGCGTCGCGGCGGACCCGGATGACGTGCAGGCCGTGCCCGGGCTGCGGGGCGGTGGCCAGTGGGCGGACCTCCCGGAAGTCCACGGTGCCGGTGGCCCGGTTGTTCAGCTGCACCGCGCGCAGCGCCGCCATGACCGAGCCCGTTCCGGTCCGCTGCGAGGCCCCGGCCTTCGCGGCGCCGGCCTGGAGCGCGGCGGTGGCGTCGTACGCGAGCGCCAGCGAGCCGTCGGAGAACACGTCGTCCTCGTACGGGTTCGGCGTGCGCGGCAGCAGGTGGAACACCGCGGCGGCGGTGTCGGACAGGTCGGAGCCGCGCGCGGTGGCCGCCGGGTCGCTGAGCGCCGTGTAGTACAGGGTGGCCTGCGGGGCGATCGCGGTGCCGCCGGTGCGGAACTGGGCCTTCGTCAGGTCGTCGCCGGTGAGGACGGTCAGCGGCCGGGCGCAGCCCTTGTCGTCCGACAGGCGGCGCATCAGCTGGTTCACGTCGTCCGCGCGGCCCGCCAGGTAGAGCACCGCCGGCGGGTGGTCGCCGTGGCAGGTGGTGGCGAGCGCCGTCTCGTAGTCCGGGTCGCCGTTGCTGGTGAGGCCGTACTCGATCGGGTGGCCGCCGATCAGCCGGTAGCCGGCCTCGGTGAGCATCGCCGAGCCGTACTTGGCCTGCTCGGGGCTGTAGCGGTCGTCGGGGGTGGGCGTGCGGGTCAGCACCGCCGCCCAGCGGTCCTCCGGCGGTGTGGCCAGCCCGTCGACGATCAGGCGCAGCGCCGCGGCCTCCTCCTGGTCGGTGGCGGCCAGGCCGAAGTAGTTGACGTGGCTCTGCGCCAGGTAGCTCGCCGAGTTGGTGGTGCTGACCACGGCCAGGCCGGCCTGCTGCAGCAGCGTCAGGGTGGAGTCGCTGTCGGCGGTGTCCCGGCCGAGGCCGACCACGCCGGCGATCGACCGGTCGCGGGCGGCGAGGTCGACGATCCGGTGCACCATGTCGGTCTGGAAGTACATGTCCTGCCCGCCGTTGGCGACCAGCACCTTGATCTTCAGCGGATCGCCCGCGTTGTTGCGCACCTGCGCCAGGTGCACGCCGGTCAGCTCCTTCAGGCTGTTCAGCGCCCGCCCCTGCTGCCCGGCGGCGGTGGTGAGCGAGCCCGCGTACACGACGGTGATGTAGCGGACGTCCGGCAGCGCGTCCACCCGCGCGTTCTCGGTGCGGATCGCCGCCTCCAGGTCCGCCAGGCCGAGCGCGGAACCGGTGCGGTCGCCGCCCTCGCCCGGCAGGGCGCCGCTCAGCCGGATGCCGCCGTCGCCGGCGAAGGTCACCGACCCGGTGGCGACGCCGACGCACTCCCGGGTGCCGCCGGGATCGGTGCGCCACACCGCGTCCGGGTTGGAGCCCACCAGCCGCGCCTCGCAGAACCGGTCGCCGAGCTGCTGCACCCGCAGCCCGGCCGCGCCGGCCACCAGCACCAGGACCAGCAGCAGCGACCAGCGCGACCACAGGAACCACCAGGACCGGCCCACCGCGACGGGCGCCAGCCGGGTGGTCGCCCCCGCCTCCAACTGCAGCCGGGTCAGCCGCACCGGCAGCGTCCACGCCAACGCCCGCCCCCGGCTCGGCGCCTGACGGATCCGCAGATCGCTCACCCAGTTCTCGTACGGGCCGCGCCGCGCCCCGACCGCGTGCACCGTCACCGGCGCGGTGTGAGCGTCCTCCAGCCAGGCCGCCACGTCCGCGTGCGCGACCGCCGCCAGCACCAGCAGCGGGTCCTGCTCGCTGCGGCGGCTGCGCACGTCGGAGATCGCACCGAGCACCCGAAGAGCGCCCCCGGGCGCGTCCGCCCGCGGCACGAACACCACCGGCGGCACCCGGCGCTTGCGGCCCCGGGCGTCCGGCGCCCACGAGCGGTGCGCCCACCGCAGGTCCTCCAGCAGGGCGAGCGTGCGCAACTGCAGGTGGAACTGCTGCGCCCGGTCGCGCTCCTCCGGCGCGGTGTCCGGCAGTTGGGCCTTCAGGACCTCCCCGGCCACCTCGCGGGCACGGGCCTGGGTGACGTCCCAGGACATCCGGGGCCGCCACAGCGACCAGGCGGCGGCCTGCCGTCCGGACGCCGCCAGGAAGGTGGTGGTGGCGAACCAGCGGCTGGCCGAGCCCAGCCAGGACAGCGGCGCGGTGTTGCGCCGCACCCAGCCGGTCACGCCGAGCACGGCCAGCGCGCCCAGCAGCACCGCGCTGACGAACTGCCAACTCGCTTGGGTCAGCAGGCTGGTGAGTGCGGCGAGGACGAACGCGCCGATCAGCGTGGTGGAGTTGAGCACGGGCGACAGCAGCCGCTGCAGCTCGCCGCCGGCGGTACGCGGCTCCGGCCGCCAGTGCAGATCGCTCAGCCGGGCCAGCACCGAGTCCACCAGGTCGTCGGGCGAACGCCCCGCCGGGTCCGACTCCTCCAGGGCGTGCCGGGCGGCCGCCTCGATCGCCGCGACCAGCCGGGACCGGGGCGTGGCGTAACCGCGGTACCAGGACGGCCCCCGGCGCGCCCACGGCCCCTTCGCCAGCCCGTCCAGGATGGCGATCGCGTTCTGGTGCGGATCCCCGCCCGTGGTGTGGGGGACCGTCCGGTGCGGCAGGTCCCCGTTCTCCTGCGCCTCCTGGACCGCCCGGACCACGCCGCGGACCTCCGCGTCCAGCGCCGGGTCGTCGTCCTGCGCGTACAGCACCACCACCGGCATCGGCAGCCGGGCGCCGCTGAACTGCGCGACGAGATCCTGAACCAGTGCGTCCACCTCGTACTTGGCAGTGGTTCGTACCCCGCCGATCCCCGCGCCGCCCCGTACCGCACCCGACGTCATCCGCCACCCCCGCAGCCATCCGCCCCCGCGGCCGAAGCCGCGCCGACCCTGATTCGGCGTCAGACGGCGAGTCTAGACCCGGGATCCGACGCCGCACACGGGTGCGCGGAGTCCGCCCCGCGCCTGCCGCCGTGCGGGGCGAGGACGGGCCGCTCCGGCGCGTCCCGGTCGAGCACTCCAGCAGGTGCCGGTTGGCCCGGCTCCAGGCGAGGCGGCCCCGCAGTTCGGTCGGGTACCCCTCGGCGACCCAGGCGGCCTGCGGTCCGTGGCCCTGCTCCGCCAGCCGCCGCACGGCGTCGATCCCGTGCTCCTGAACGGTGAGCACGGCAACGCAGCCGGTTGTGATCGGCCCACTGGCGGTTCCCGCGCCTCCCGCAGCAACTGCCGCCGCTGTCAAATCCGTTACCCGGGCGGCGGCGCCCTCACCGCGGACGAGCGGCGCACCTTGAACGCCTGTCCGCGGGCGACCGTCGTCACGGTCGCCGGCACCGGCTTCTTCCGCCCCGAGGGGAGCTGCGGCGCGGCGCGGAGGTCGTGGTGGCGGCCCCGGCGCTTGCCGGGCCGGGCTCGGGAGGAAGCGGACGGCCCGGGGTGCGGGGGTGTCCGAACGGGCTGCCAGGATGGCGGGCATGAGCATTTCGATCAACCACTCGACCGCCGACAAGGCGCACGTCCTCGGACTTCTCGGCGCGGGCGGTAAGTTGACGGAGCGTCAGGCGAGGGCGTTGGAAGGGGCCAGGGAGGAGGCCCGCCGGTCCTACGGGCGCAGCGAGCTGCCGCTGCCGGTCACCGAGGCGCTGGAGCACCTGGTGGCCGGACACGCCGACTCGACCGCCGAGTACGCGGGCAACTCCTACCAGCGGGCCCTCCAACTGCTCACCGCCCAGTGCGGATCGGACCTGGGCACGCTGGCCACCTACTCGCGGGCCGCCACCTTCTTCGGCCGCCTCGACGAGGAACTCGCGGCGGCCGGCGTCGCCGCCGCACTGCTGCCCGGCCACTACCTGTTCGGCGGCCCGCCGGACGAGTTCCCGTACATCCCCGGCTCCACCGACGGCTACCCCGCGCTCGGCCACCTGCCGCTGTCGCTGACCAAGCCGGCCGCCGACGCCTACCGGGCGGCACTCGACCGGATCGACGCGGACTTCCGGTACGACCTGGAGCTGCTGATCGAGCTGCTGGACATCGAGCACGAGAGCTGGGAGTACGGCACCGCGAACCTCGACTGGTACACCCAGGACACCGTCTTCTTCTACCTCGGCTAGCCGGCCGGGCGGACTCCGGCGAGCGCCAGGACGTCGGCGAGTACGGCGGGCAGGTCGTCCCGGACGGTCAGCGCGGGGCGGGCGAGGCGGGCTTGGTGCAGGACGTCGAGGCGGCGGGGATAGTGGGGGTGGGCGCCGACGGCGAGGGGGCGGGCGGGGGTGTCGAGGGCGGCGCCGAACTCCAGGAGGGCGATGGGCTGGACGGCCTCGGCCGGGAACCAGAACAGGGTGAGGACCTGCGGCAGGTGCAGGTGGCGGTACTCCCAGGCGATCTGGGCCGGGGCGGCCGCGGGGTCGCCGATCGGGAAGTCGGACCGGCGGGGGTTGAGCACCACCAGGCCGTCGGCGAGCAGCAGTTCGGCGGCCTCGGCCTGCCAGTCGGGGCAGTCGGTGATCCCGCCCGCGAGGAAGATCGCGGGCGGGTCGCCGGCGGCGGGTTCGTACCGCTCGGGCGCCTCGACGTACCGGGGGCGGGTGGACGCGGTCGGGTGCTGAGGTGTCGTCATGCCGACCACGATGCCTGCTGCGGTGCGCCGGCCGCAGGTCAGTTCACGCTGCAGGACACCGTCGGCCAGGTGGTGCTGCCGTTCTTCATGATGGTCATGCCCCAGTTGTTGCCCGCGCCGTTGGGGGTGGCGACGAGGGTCTGGGCGTCGGGGTAACCGGCGTTGATGTTCCAGGTGGAGCTGACCTTCTCCGGGGAGGGGACCTTGACGGTGACCTTCCAGGTGCTGGAGCCGGTGACCGCGACGTTCAGGTTGTAGCGGTCGCTCCACGAGCTGCCCGCGGACAGCGTCGCGGTGCAACTCCCGCCGGTGCCACCGCCCGTGCCGCCACCGGTGCCGCCGTCGGTGGGGGCCACCGCGCGGCCGGTCTGCGGGGAGATCATGCCGGCGCACAGGCCGCGGGCGGCCAGGTTCTGGGCGATCTGCGGAATGGCGGCGAGGGTGTTCGCCGGCCACTCGTGCATCAGGATCACCTGGCCGTTGCCGAGCCGGCCGACGGCCTGCACGATCGCGGCGGTGCTCGCACCGTTCCAGTCCTGCGAGTCGACGTCCCAGATGACCTCGGTGAGGCCGTACTTGGCCTCGACCGCCTTCAGGGTCGCGTTGGTCTCGCCGTACGGCGGACGGAACAGCTTCGGCGTGCCGCCGCCGGCGTTGGCGATCGCCGACTGGGTGGAGGCCACCTCGGAGTCGATCTGGGCCTGGCTCTGCTGGATCAGGTGCGGGTGGGTGTAGCTGTGGTTGCCGACCCACATCCCGGCCGCGACCTCGGCCTGGACCTGGGCCGGGTAGGCCGCGGCGAACTGCCCCTCGTTGAACACGGTGGCCCGCAGGCCGTTCTGCTTGAGCGCGTTCAGCAGGGCCGGGGTGTGGTCGTTGGAGGGGCCGTCGTCGAAGGTGAGTCCGACGTAGCCGTTGCAGGTGGCGGCCCGGGCCGGGGCGGCGTTGACCGTGGCGGTCGCCAGGCCGGTCGCGACCGTGGCCGCGACGGCCAGTCCGGCGATCAAGGGGCGTAGCGAAAGTTTCGTCAAGCGCATGGGGGTGCGACTCCTCGTCGTTCGCCAGCAGGAACTCCGACGAGTGTCGACCGGGCCGCTCCGAGGAGTCAATGTTCGGGCTGAAAGTTTCGAGGGCCAGTCGAAAGCCATGCGGCCTTGACCGCGGCAGGGTCCGCTCCTAGATTCGCGGTGCCCGCACCCGGGTGACGGTCCGTCGGCTGACAAGGGGTCACCATGCGCAAGCCGAGCTCGCTGTCCAGGGCCCTGCTCGGCCTGGCGGGTGCGGTGGCACTCGTCGCGGCCGTCCCGGCCACCGCCGACGCGAACGTGCTGACCCGCCTGCCGCAGAACGCACCCGGCCTGGATCAGACCTTCTCCCCGGCCTACGACTACGACAAGGACGGCTGCTACGCCACCGCCGCGATCGGCCTCGACGGCACCGTGAACCCGGGGCTCAAGCTCGGCGGCGACGTCAACGGCCACTGCCACGACTACGCCCAACTCGCCGACTCCAACACCTACTCGCGCGCGGCCTGCAACAACGGCTGGTGCGCCGTGATGTACGCCAGCTACTTCGAGAAGGACCAGGCGACGCTGGGCCCGGCGGCGATCGGGCACCGGCACGACTGGGAGCACGTGGTGGTGTGGATCCACGACGACGCCGTGCAGTACGTGTCGGTGTCCCAGCACAGCGGCTACCAGGTGGCCGCCCGCTCGGCGATCCGCTTCGACGGCACCCACCCGAAGATCGTCTACCACAAGGACGGCGCGTCCACCCACGACTTCCGGTTCGCCAACGGCAACGACGAGCCGGCCGAGAACGCCACCGGGAACTGGTTCTACCCGCGGCTGGTCGGCTGGGACGGCTACCCGGCCGGCTACCGCGACAAGCTGCTGCAGGCCGACTTCGGCGCGGCCACCATCAAGATCGACGACGGTGACTTCCAGTACGCCCTGGCCCACTCGATGCCCGCGGGCATCCTGTTCGACCCCAACGTCTGACGGTCCGTCGGGAGACGCGGCCGGGGGCGCCCGCAGGCGCCCCCGGCCCTCGTGCCGGACGGTCAGTCCATCGCGTTGGCGACCACGGTGCTCGGGTTGGCGAGGTCGGCGGCCAGCGGCAGGTTGCGGGAGCTGTCACCCACCAGGATCCGGTAGGTGCCCGCCGTCGCCGTCCAGTTGCTGCTCGCGGTGTCCCAGTGCGCGAGGTCGTGCGCGGTCACGGTGAACGAGACGGTGCCGGAGGCGCCGGGGTTCAGCGTGATCCGCTGGAAGCCCTTGAGCTGGTGCGGCGGTTCACCGACCGAGGCGGGGGCGCCCACGTACAGTTGGGCCACCTCGGTCCCGGCCCGGCTGCCGGTGTTGGTGACGGTGGCGGTCACCGTCGCCCGGCCGTCGGTCAGCGGCCCGACCTGCAGGTTGCTGAACGCGAAGCCGGTGTAGGACAGCCCGTGGCCGAACGGGAAGAGCGGGGTCAGGTTGTTGGAGTCGTACCACCGGTACCCGATCCTGAGGCCCTCCGAGTACTGCACGGTGCCGCCCGTGCCCGGCCACTGCGCGGGCGTGTTCGCCGGCACCTGGGAGAGCGAGGCCGGGAAGGTGATCGGCAGGTGTCCGGACGGGTTGACGTCGCCGAACAGCAGCGCCGCGATCGCCTCGCCGAACTCCTGGCCCTGGTAGAAGCCCTCGAACACGCCCGCGACCTGGTTCAGCCACGGCATCATGATCGCGGAGTTGTTGCTGAGCACCACGATGGTGTTCGGGTTGGCCGCGGCCACCGCCGAGATCAGCGCGTCCTGGTTGCCCGGCAGGTTGAGCGTGGCGGTGTCGGCCGTCTCGTGCCCGTAGTTGTCGGCCGCGAAGACGATCGCCACGTTCGAGGACCTGGCGAGCGCCACCGCGGCGGCCTGGTCGGTGCCCTCGTCGTAGGCCACGGTGGTGTTCGTTCCGGCGGTGCGCTGCTGGATCCCGTACAGCGGGGTGTAGGTGCCGGAGCTGGTGGCGTTGCCGCTGCCGCCGCCGGAGGTCAGCGTCCCCGGCCCGGCCTGGGCGCCGATGATCGCCAGCGAGCGGCCGCCGTTCGGGTCGAGCGGCAGCACGCCGTTGTTCTTGAGCAGGACGGTGCCCTCCTCGGCGCCGCGCAGCGCCACCGCCCGGTGCGCCGGGGTGGCGACGATGGCGGTGGTCGAGCCGCTCGGCGCCTTGTCGAACAGGCCGAAGCGGAACATCTGGGTCAGCACCCGGGAGACCATGGTGTCGAAGGTCGCCTGGCTGACCTGCCCGGAGGCGACGGCCTGCATCAGCGCGGTGGCGAAGAAGCCGTTGAAGGGCATCTCGACCGTCTCGCCGGCGTTCGCCGACGGCACGGTGGAGTGGATGCCGCCCCAGTCCGAGGTGATGAACCCCTGGAAGCCGGCCTGCTGGTACATCGCGACGTTCTCCAGCGCCGGGTTCTGGCACGAGTACTCGCCGTTGACCATGCTGTACCCGCACATCAGCGCCGCCGCGCCGCCCTTCTCGATGGCGGTCTGGAAGGCCGGCAGGTAGATCTCCTGCAGGGTGCGGGTGTCGACGATCTCGTTGCCGGGCGCCGACGGCTGCTCGACGTTGTACGCGGCCACGTGCTTCACCTCGGCCATCACGCCCTGGCTCTGCATGCCCTGGACGTCCGCGGAGGCGATCTGCCCGCTCAGGTACGGGTCCTCGCCGAAGGTCTCGTAGGCCCGTCCCCAGCGCGGGTCCCGCACCATGTTGACGGTCGGGCCGAGCGAGACGTGCACGCCCTTGCCGGCGAACTCCTGGCCGACCGCGACGCCGAACTCGTGCACGTAGTCGGTGTCGAAGGTGGCCGCCGACACCTCGCCGTCCGGGAACTGGGTGACCCCGCCGAGCCCGTCGCCGACGCCGCTCGGCCCGTCCTCGAAGTTGACGTCGGGGATGCACAGGTCGGGCTGGCCGGCGATCTGCCCGATGTAGACGTTCGAGCCGTCGCCGTACAGCATCCGGTCCTTCTGGTCCTGCGTCATCGCGCCCATCAGCTGGGCCACCCGGGTCGCCACCGGCACGTTCGGCTGGTTCAGCCACGGGCAGGCGCCCGGCGCGGGCTTCGGCGCCGGCGGCGGGATGGTGACGGTCCGGTCGCCGACCGTGCGGACGGCCATCTCCCAGAGCGACACCCCGTACGCGGTGGCCCGGGCGGTGGCGTACATCCGGACGTACCGCCCGGTGCCGGAGACGTTCACGGTCTGGGTGCCGCCCGTTCCCGCGACGGTGGCGAGCGTGCTCCAGTTCGTCCGGTCCGCGGAGACCTGGATCTGGAACGCGGAGGCGTAGGCGTTCTCCCAGCGGAGCACCACCTGACAGACCGGCAGGCTCCCGCCCAGGTCTACGTCGACCCACTGCGGGTCGCCGACCGCGCTCGACCAGCGGGTCAGCGTGCTGCCGTCGGTCGCGTAGAAGGCGTCGTAGGCCGGGTTGCCGTCCTGGGTGGAGGACCCGGAGGCCGGGTGCCCGAGCGCCGCGTTCACGGTGCCGCAGCCGCCGGTGGGCGAAGCGGTGGGGGAGGTCGTGGGGGACGCGGTGGGTGTGGGGGAGCCGCCCGGGCCGCCGGTGAACACCTGGAACTCCCAGAGCGAGTAGCCGAACTGGGTGGCCCGGGCGGTGCCGTACACCCGGACGTAGCGCCCGGTGCCGGCCACGTTCAGGCGCTGGGTGCCGCCGACTCCGGTGGTGGTGGAGTAGAGGGTCGCCCAGGAGCTGCGGTCGGTCGAGGTCTGCACCTGGAAGGCCGTGGCGTACGCGGCCTCCCAGACCAGCGCGACCTGGCAGACCGTCAGCGCGGAGCCGAGGTCCACCTCGATCCACTGCGGATCGGCGGCCGCGCTGGACCAGCGGGTCCCGCCGTCGCCGTCGACGGCCGCGGCGGCCGGGAAGGCGGCGTTCTCCTGCGAGGACACCGTGACCGGCCGGTTCAGCGCCGCGTTCTGGGTGCCGCAGGTCGCCCCGCCGCCGGCGCCCGAGGTCCCGTAGACCTGGAACTCCCACAGCGAGTAGCCGTAGCCGGTGGTGCGCGCGGTGCCGTACATCCGCACGTACCGGCCCGACCCGGAGACGGTCAGCGTCTCGGTGCCGCCCGCGCCGGTGGTGGTGGCGTACACGGGCGTCCAGTTGGCGCCGTCCGCCGAGACCTGGATCTGGTAGGCCTTCGCGGCGGCCGTCTCCCACTGGAGGACGACCTGACTGAGCGTCGCCGTGGCGCCGAGATCGACCTGCAGCCACTGCGGATCGGCGGCGGCGCTGGACCAGCGGGTGCCCGCGTTGCCGTCCACCGCGGCGGAGGCGGGCGTCCCGGCGTTCTCCGCGGACGAGGCGGTGGCGGGCCGTCCCTGCGACAGCAGCGTGGGGGCGGCCTGCGCGGCGGGTGCGCCGGAGACCAGCAGGGCGGCGAGCAGCGCCAGGACGGCGAGGGCCGCCGTCCACAGCGTTCTGACGGTGCGTCGGTGCACCGGGGCGGAGCCCGGCGGGCGTGCTGCGCGTGCGTTCACGGTTCTCCTCGCAGACGACGGGTGGGGGAGGCGGCGGCGCTCAGTAGCCGACGGCGACTTCGAGCCACTGCGGGTTCGCGTGCGAGATGTACGAGGACTGGCCCGCGTAGTCGTCGTACGGGAAGCCGTACGCCAGGGCGTCGATCGCGCGGTCGTGCCAGAACTTGGCGTAGTAGTTGGCCGGGCCCGCCGCGTAGTACTTCGTCGGGTCGGACCACTGGCTCTGCGGCAGCGTCGCGACGTGCCGGTTGAGCGCCGAGCACATGCCCGCGTCGTTCGCGAGGGTGCCCGCGCAGCCGAAGATGTTCGAGGTGGACTCGTTGACACCGACCGAATTCGCGTACGCCGTGAAGTAGTTGGCGTTCACCCCGCCGGTCCGGAAGCTCGGGTCGCTGCCCGGCGCGATGATCCGGTACGGCGCCTCGGTCTGCGCCAGCACCTTGAACTCCTGCGGCACCGCGTTCGCGAAGTCCTGGAACAGCTGGGTGCGGCTCTCGTTGAACACCGACTGCGCGTCACCGACCTGCACGTCGTAGCCGTCGGCGGCGTGCAGCCGCATGGCGAGCGGCAGGGCCCAGGCGTCCACCCGGGTGGTGTTGCCGTTGAACACGTTCGGGCCGACGGTGAACTCGATGAAGTCGGCGTACTTGCTGGTCGGCGAGCCCAGGTAGAAGTACATCCGGCCGGAGGAGTTGGCGGGCATGTCGAGGTACGGCTGCTCGGCGATCGAGTGGACCTGGCCGTTGAAGCTCCAGTACACCTGGCTGTCCGGGTAGGCGCCGTTGGTGCGGTTCAGCACCTTCACCGTCAGCACGTTCGTCGCGGGCGGGATGCTGCTGGTGTCGCCCCAGAACGGGTCGGCGGTCGGAGTCGGCGTGGGCGTGGGCGTCGGGGTGCCGGTCGCGGTGGTGAAGACCTGGAACTCCCACAGCGAGTAGCCGTACGCGGTGGTCCGGGCGGTGCCGGCCATCCGCACGTAGCGGCCGGTGCCGGTGACGGTCAGCGTCTCGGTGCCGCCCGCGCCGGTGGTGGTGGCGTAGACCGGCGTCCAGTTGGCGCCGTCGCTGGAGACCAGCACCTGGTACGCCTTCGCGGCCGCGGTCTCCCACTGGAGCTGGATCCGGCAGACGGTCTGGACCGATCCGAGGTCGACCTGCAGCCACTGCGGGTCGCCGAAGGCGCTCGACCAGCGGGTGCCGGCGTTGCCGTCGAAGGCCGCGGAGGCGGGCGTCCCGGCGTTCTCGGCGGACGAGGCGGAGGCCGGCCTGCCCTGCGCGGCGTTCTGGGATCCGCAGGCGCCCGGCGCGGACCCGCCGTAGACCTGGAACTCCCAGAGCGAGTAGCCGTACTGGGTGGCCCGGGCGGTGCCGTACACCCGGACGTAGCGGCCGGTGCCGGTGACGTTCAGGGTCTGGGTGCCGCCGGCCCCGGTGGTGGTGGAGTAGACGGACGTCCAGGCGGCGGCGTCGTTGGAGACCTGCACCTGGAACGCCGTCGCGTACGCGGCCTCCCACTGCAGGACGACCTGACTGACGGCCTGGCTGGAGCCGAGGTCGACCTGCAGCCACTGCGGGTCGGCGGCGGCGCTGGACCAGCGGGTGCCGGTGTTGCCGTCGACCGCGGCGGAGGCGGGCGTCCCGGCGTTCTCGGTGGACGAGGCGGTGGCGGGCCGGCCCTGCGACAGCAGGACGACCGCCGCGCGGGCGGGCGGCGCCGGGGCGAGCGCGAGCACCAGGCTCGCCAGCAGGCCGGCGACGGCGAGGAGGGCGCACAGCGGCGCACTCCATCGGACGGGGGTGGTTCGTGGCGCGAGCATGTGTCGGCTCCTCGGTGCGCGTGCAGGTGGGGGACGGGGCGTGCGGGCGCGCAGCGAGAGAACGGAGGGCGGCGCTGCTGAGAGCGCTCTCTCGCACCAGCAGTGTGATGACCTGCCAGAACGGGTGTCAAGCGGGAGAGCGCTCTCCCAATTGAGCGTGTTCAGAAGACACTTGACGGGCCGTCGGAACCGGCCCCCGGCTCCTCCCCGACGCCCTGCGGGCGCACTCAGCCGGCGGCGCGCCTGAGCTCCGCCAGGTAGGCGTACACCTCGGGGAGCTTGGGGTGCTGCGGGCCGCCGACCCGCACCAGGTCCGCGACCAGCCGTTCGGTCGCCGCGATCGCCTCGGCGGCCCGCCCGGCCTGGTCGTAGCCGGAGATGAGGGAGATCAGGGCGTCCAGGGTCCCCGGGTCGTCGGGGCCCCGGCTGTGTTCGCGCGCGGCGAGGGACGCCTTCAGGTACGGCAGCGCCGCCTCCGGGCGACCCGCCTCCAGGTGAGCGATCGCCAGGTTGTGGTACCGGTAGGACACCTCGTCGCTGTCCGCCCCGTGGACCTGCTCGAAGCCGCGGACGGCCCGTTCGTAGCAGGCGACGGCGCCGTCCAGGTCGCCGGCGTCGTGGAGCAGGTGGGCCAGGTTGTCCACCCAGATGTACGTGCTCAGGTGATCCGGGCCCCAGAAGCGCTCCTTGTCGGCGAGGATCTCCCGGCACAGCGCGGTGGCCTCGGGCAGCCGGCCCGCCTCGTGATGGGCGGCGAACAGCTTCTGCTTCCGGGCGGCCAGCCGTTCGTCGCCCGCCGGCAGCAGCCGCCTGCTGCCCGCCACGGTCTCCGCCAGCAGGGCGGTCGCCCGGTCGGCGTCACCCACCGCCGCGTACGCGTCCGACAGCTTCTCGCGGCGGTCGAGGATCAGCTCCTCGTCCCGGTCGGGGCCGAGTTCGCTGCCCTCCAGGGCCCGCTGCAGGTACGGCAGGGCCTCGGTCGGGCGCCCCGCCGACAGGTGGGCGCGGCCGATCCCGTCCAGGGTCAGCAGGGTGTCACGGGCGTACGGGCCCAGCGTGGCCGTCTGATGGTCCAGGTTGACCAGGAACAGCGGGATCGCCCGGTCCTGCATGGCGGTGTCCCCGGGCGGGGCGGCGGCCGACCAGACGCACAGGAAGAAGGCGTAGTTGTGACGCAGCCCCAGCACCTCGGGGTGGCCCGCGCCGAGCCTCCGCTGCGCGTCGAGCAGCTCGTCGCGCATGCGCAGGGTGGAGTCCGGACGGAGCAGCATCGGCTCCTCGTCGTCCTCGCCCAGCCGGAGGTCGAGCGGGTCATCCCGGCCGCCGGACTCCGGCGGCGGGTCCGGTGGCCGCTCCGAGTGGCCCGGGGCCTCGGTCGGCGCCGGACCTCCGGGGGTCGGCGGGTTGCCCTCGGCGCGTTTCCTGCGGAACATGCGTGGTCACTCTCCCTGCCGCGGTGACGGTCCGTCGGGGAACGCCAAGTCCCTTACCAGCTGCAGCATTTCGCGGATCGCGGCGGACGGGGACCGCCCCCGGTCGAGGTGGGCCGCGAGCAGCTCCCGGTCGGCCGAGGTGAGCGAGGCGACCGGCCTGCCGGCGAACGAGAGCGGGTCGCCGAGGTCGTGCACGGCCGAACCGTGGACCACGTACCGGCCGCCGGGCGGGGCCGCCGGCAGGCGCGGCGGGTCCCCGCGCGCCGCCGTCGCGAGCGGGCGCGGCGCCGGCACCGGGTCCAGGCCGACCGCGTCGTGGAAATGCGTCGTCGCCCCGCCGCGGGCCCGGCCGCCGACGACCCGCCATCCGGGGACGGCGATCAACTCCTCCAGCGGCGGCCCGACCTGCCAGGCGGTCAGCTCCGAGCGGTCGGACTCCTGCTGGAACAGGTAGACGCCGCCGGTCGACGCGGCGGTGACGAACTCCTCCGGGGACAGGAACACCGCGGACTCCACCGCGCCGTGCTGCTCGGGCAGCGGCCGCCAGCCGCCGGCCCACAGCGGCTCCAGCACCGCATCGGCGAGCAGCACACGATGCCGGTCGGCCAACAGGAGTCGCTCGCCGGACGGATCGACGGCCTGGACGGTGATGCGCCGCAGACCGAGGCGGCCGTCCAGGTCGACCTGCCGCGGCCGGCCGTCGTGCGGGCCGACCAGGGCAGCCGAGGTGCCCCGCAGCTGTACCACGAACACGCGCGACGTGGCGAAGATCCGCGCCCCGTCGAGGGCCCGGCCGGACGCGAGGACCTCCGCCCCCGACGGGCCGTAGCGGACCAGTTCGGGCTCCGCCCAGTACGGCGTCGGGCGCACGGCGAGGACCGCGTCGGCGCCGAGGCAGGCCACGGCACCGGTCCCGCCGGGGTGGTCGGCGGACCAGAGCACCGAGCGGGAGCGGAGGTCGTACACGTCGATGCGGGTCGCGGGCCCGCCGTGGGCGCGCGCCTTGCCGGGCCGCTGCACCACCCGGGCCATCACCGGGAACCGCCCCGGCCCGCCGGGGGCGAAGGACAGCAGGTTGGCCGCCGACGGACCGTCAGGTCCGCGGCCCCCGCGGTCGGGCAGCCGCCACACCGCCGCGCGGGCGGCGGCGCGGGCCGTGCGCTCGGCGGCCGGCGGCCGGTGGCGGCGCGAGGTGAGCCGGGCGACCAGACCGCGAGGGTCCTCGGGCGGCGCCCAGTGCTCGGGCGGGTGGCGGTGGGCGATCCGCAGCGCGTCGGTGACGGGGACCGCCCGCATGAGGCCCCAGAGCCCCGCCGGATCGGCGGCCCGGACCAGCTGCTCGGCGGCGGCGTCGATCTCCGCCGGCGATCCCCAGGCCAGCCGGTCGGCGGCGCGCCGCTCCCGCAGGTAGCACAGCGCCGCACCGACGGCCCGGCGTTCGGCTTCGGCGGCGTCCCCGCCGTCGGCGCCCTCCGGGAGGCGGGCGAGGCGCTCCCGGCGCAGGGCGAGGCCCTCCTCGACGAGCGCGGTGGCCTCGGCGTGCCGCTCCAGCGCGGCCAGCCTGCCCGCGGCCTCGTCCAGCCGGGCGGCCAGCCGGTCCCGGAACCGGGCTTCCACTTCGGCGAGTTGGCGGTAGAGGCGGATGTACTTCAGCAGCGCGTCGACGGACTCGGCGTGCCGCCCGGCGTCCCACAGGTGCAGGCTCTGCGTGTGCAGGCCGTCGGCGAGCTCCTCGCCACGGCCGGCCGGGTCGAGCCCTGCCAGCCGGGTCAGGAACTCGACCGACCGGCCGATGCCGTCCGCGGCCTCCGCCGAACGCCCGGACTCGGCCAGCAGGTAGCCGTTCACCATCTCCAACTGGTTGATGTCCGTGGCCATCGCCAGGTACCGCAGCGGGTCGCGGTCCAGGACCTCCCCGAGGAGCCGTTGCGCCTCGGCCACGGACGCGCGGGCGGCCGCCTCGGCCCCGGTCCGCCGGAGCGCGAAGGCCAGCCGGGTGTGCGCCTGGGCCAGGGAGCCGAGGACCGCGCCGTCCGGCGGATCCTGCTCCAGCAGGCCGATGGCCTCGCGGAGAAGTTCGACCCGGCGTTCGGCGGCGATCTCCCCGATGAAGAGGCCGCCCAGGTTGAGGAGGGCCTCGGCTCGGGCGGGCCGGTGCACCGGATCCTGCCGGGCCGCCTCCCGGGTGAGCCGGACGACCTCCTCCATGAGCTCCAGCGCGTCGCGCCGGCGGTCCGTCCTGAGGTGGGCGGCGACCAGGTCCGTCAGGAGCCGGGCCCGCTCCGCGGGGTCGGTGGCCGCTTCGAGGCGATGGCCGGCGAGGCGCGCCGCCAGGACGGCGGCGCCGCTCGCCACCCGTACGTCGCGCGCGGGCAGCAGCGGCTCGACGGCCTCCAGGACGTCGAGGTCCACCGGGTCGAGGGTGGCGAGCGCGGCCAGGACGGCACTGCCGCCCCGGACGGCCAGGGCCGGGTCGCGGCGCAGCAGCGGGAAGAGGACGGCGGGGCCGACGTGCGGCCAGCGTTCGGCGGCGGCGATCAGGAAGGTGAGGGCGCGCGGGGTCCAGGGCGGGGCGGCGCCAGCGTCGCGCTGGAGGATGCGGGTGGCGCCGGTGACCGACCACAGGTCGGTCGGGTATCCGCTGACGGGGCTCCCGGGGAGGGTGAGGGCGAGGAAGTCCTCGGCGAGCCGGTCGGGGAGCAGCGGTTCGAGCACGTGGGCGCCCGCCGGGTCGGTGGGCGGGTAGTGCACGGCGTGCGCGGTCAGCGCGCGGTCGGCCGGGATCCGCAGCAGGAGGCGGTCCAGCAGCGGGCGGGCGGCGTCGCGGCGCAGCGGGCCGGTGAGGACGGCGGTGAAGACGGTGCGGGCGAGGTCCAGGCCGCGGCGGTGCTCGGCGGCGGCGTCCGCGACCCGGGCGCCCGGGTCGCCCCGGTCGCGCGCGTCGGGGCGGCGCCAGTTCTCGTGCTCGCGGTCGAGCAGGTAGGCGGTCATCCCGGCGAGGTCCCCGGGTGGTTCCCGGCCGGCGGCGCGGGCGTCGACGGCGGTGAGCGCGGCCATGTGGACGGCGAGGGTCAGCCCGAAGTCCGGGCGGGCGAGGTCCCGGTGGGGCGGGCGGACGGCTTCGAGGGCGCCCGGGTCCGGGTAGTGGGCGGCGAAGCCCCGGCGGGCGGCCTCGAACATCCGGGCGCGTTCCCCCCGCCGGCCGGAGTCGGCCAGCGGAGGGAGCGGCTGGTCGGAGAGATCGGTGGGGACCCGCCGGCGGGCGAGCTGCGCGCGCAGGGCCGGCCAGGGCCGCACCGAGCGGGCGATGAGCAGGACCCGCGCCGGGACTTCGCCGTTCAGGAGACCGTTGTGGAAGAGCCAGGCAAGATGGGCGTCCGGCCAGCGGTCGGCGTAGTCGACGAGGATCAGCACCCCGGCGCGGCGGTCGGTGCGCAGGTCCTGGCTGCCCTCGGCGGGCGGGTGGGTGTCGGTGCCGTGCACGGCGTCCACGACGAGCCAGCCGGCGGCGGCGCACTCGGCGGCGAACCGGGCCGCGAGGCGGGACTTGCCGGCGCCGCCCGGTCCGTGCAGCCACCGCACGGCCGTCCGCCCGGGCTGGTCGCGCCAGGCGCGGAGCCGGTCCAACTCCGCCGCGCGGCCGGTGAACTCCACGATCTCGCTGCGGGCGTCGAGCATCCGACTGGGCTGGGCGCGCAGCCACGCGGAGTCCCGCCGCAGGGCGGCGGCGCGGGGGAGGTCGCGGGCGTACAGCAGGTAGACGGGCGTGCCGTCGCCGAAGACGTGGATGTCGGCGCCGACCGCACCGTAGGCGAAGCCGGCGACGGCGCGCACCTGCTGGTGGACCTCGTCGGGGAGGTCCACGGTCAGCCGGTTCCGCCCGCGCCGTCCTCGTCCGCGGGCGGCGGTACCTGTCCCTCGGGCGCCTGGTGGTAGTGCAGGCTGCCGCCCTGCACGGCGAACACGGTGCCGTGGTCGCGGGCGGTGTTCGACTGCGTCCACACCTGGCGTCCGGCGGGCAGGCCGTCCTGCACGCGGGCGACGAGGTCCCGCAACTCGTCCTCGGAGTCCGGGTGTTCCTCCAGCAGCAGGAGCAGTCGCCGCCGCCACACCGGCAGCAGGTCGGCGCGGATCCCGTCCGCGTCGGCCGGCTCGGCGCGGGCGATCAGCACGGCGTCCTCGTCGAGCTGCGCACCGATCGCCTCCCCGCGGGCCTCGCCGCCCCGCCCGAAGAGCCGGACGACCCCGCCGCGCGCGCCCTGCCACAGGTCGGTGGCCATGGCTCCGATCAGCGCGCTGGCCCCCGCGCCGGCGAGCGCCGTCAGTGACTCCGCCAACATCCGTCCTCCCGACTCCGGTCCGGCAGGCAGGCCCGGGAGGCCCAACTCCGCCCGTCCCGAACCAGGTTAGCCGGGTCCGAGCCGGTCGTGGCGGTGAACGGGGTCACCGCTGGTGGAGGTCGTGAGCAAGCGGGGGTCGTTCGGTGGCGGTGCCGGTGACGGCGCGTCGGTCACCGGGACGGCTCGGCCAGGTAGCGGGCCAGGCACTCGGTGACCAGCAGGTGGTCGTCCAACTGCGGCAGGCCGGAGACGGTGACCGTGCCCACCATTCCCGTCCCGCACACCAGCAGCGGGAAGGACCCGCCGTGCGCGGCGTAGCGCGCCGGGTCGAGGTCGAACTCCCGCCCCCTGGCGCGGTAGCGCTCACCCACCAGGTACGAGGCCTCGCCGAACCGCCGTACCACCGCGGCCTTGCGGCTGATCCAGTCGTCGTTGTCCGCGCTCGTGCCCGGCAGCGCCGCATGGAAGACCTGCTGTTCGCCGTGCCGAAGGTCGACCGTCACCGCGAGACGGCGTTCCCGGGCCACCTCGACGATCAGCGACCCCAACCGCCAGGCGTCCGTCAGGTCGACCGAAGGCAGCTGCAACTCCCGGTGCTGGCGCTCCAGTTCCTCGATGGTGACGCTCACAGCTCCACCGCCTGTCCGGTCCGGGCGGAGCGCTGCGCCGCCTCCAGCACACGCAGTGCCGCCACCGCGTCGGCCGCCTCGACCGGGACCGGCCCCAGGCCGCGCAGGGCGCGTGCGAGGCCCGCGTAGTAGTCCTGGTAGCTGCCGGGCAGGGTCGCCACCGGCTCGACCACCTCGCCGGCCCGGAACGAGCCCCAGTGCTCGGGTGCGCAGACGCCCCACTCCGGATCCGCGGGCGTCCCGCCCTCGCGCAGCGCGTCCTCCTGACCGTCCAGCCCGTGCACCACGTACGCGCCCGCCGAGCCCAGCACCCGGAACCGGGGCCCGAGGTCGCCCGCCGTCGCGCTCATCCACAGGTGCGAACGGGTGCCGTCGGCGTGGGTGAGCGCGAGGAAGCTGTCGTCGTCGGTCTGCGCGCCGTCCCGGCGCACGTCCACCTCCGCGTACACCCGGACCGCCGGGCCGAACAGCACCAGCGCCTGGTCGACCAGGTGCGCGCCGAGATCGTAGAGCACGCCGCCGACCTCCGCCGGGTCGGCCAACTCGCGCCAGCCGCCCTTGAGTTCGGGCCGCCACCGTTCGAACCGCGACTCGAAGCGGTTGACCCGGCCCAGCCGGCCCGAGGCGACCAGCTGCTGAACGGTGCGGAAGTCGCCGTCCCAGCGGCGGTTCTGGAAGACGCTGAACAGCAGCCCCCGCTCCCGCGCCAGCTCGGCCAGCTGCTCGCCCTCGGCGGCGGTGCCGGCCAGCGGCTTGTCCACCACCACCGGCAGCCCGGCCCGCAGGGCGGCCGTGGCCAGCGGGACGTGCGTGCGGTTGGGGGAGGCGACCACCACCAGGTCCAGGCCCAGCTCCGGCGCCGCCGCCAGCAGGGCGTCGGCGTCCGCGAACAGTGCCGCCTGCGGATGGCGCTCGGCCACCTGCTCGCGGCGGACGGGGTCGGAGGTCACGACGGCCGCGAGGCGCAGGCCCGGCGTGGTGCTGATCAGGGGCGCGTGGAAGACCGCACCGGCGATGCCGTAGCCGATGAGTCCCACGTTGAGCTGCTGGGAGTCCATGGAACAAGTTAAACAACAGCGTGTAGTAACCCGCAAGCTCGCATAATCGACAGGTGACCTCCTACCCCGGCCCCCGCGACCTCCCGCCCGGCTCGCCGGACGCTCCCGGCACTCCCGGTGTTTCCGGCGCGTCCGGCTCCGGTCGTGGCGCGCTCAACCTCGCGCTGCTCCGCGACCGGAACGACGCCGCCGTGCTGCGCGCCGTCCGCTCCGCCGCCGAGAACGGGACCAGCCGGGTCGAACTGGCCAACCGCACCGGGCTCACCGCGCAGGCCATCAGCAAGATCACCGCACGGCTGCTCGCCGAAGGACTCCTCACCGAAGCCGGCCGCGAACGCGTCGCCGGACAGACCGGCAAGCCCCGGACCCTGCTGCGCCTCGTCCCGCAGGCCCGCGTGGCGCTCGGCGCCGAGCTGGGCCGCCACGAACTGCGCCTGATCCAGGTCGACCTCACCGGCGCCGTCACCGCGCAGACCCGCACACCGATCGACCCGGACGGCGAACCCGGCCCGGTCCTCGACCGGCTCGCCGCGCAGGTCCGCGAACTGACGGCCCGGCACGGCGCCGACCGGGTCCTCGGCCTCGGCCTCGCCTGCCCCGGCCCGCTCGACACCCGGGACGGCATCCTCCACCAGGTCACCGGCATGCCCCGCTGGCACGGCCTGCCCCTGCGCGACGCCGTCCAGGCCCGCACCGACCTCCCGGTGCTGGTCGAGAAGAACACCACCGCCGCCGTCCTCAGCCGCCTCGGGCCCGAGAACCGCGCCTTCGTCTACCTCGGCGACGGCGTCGGCGCCGGCCTGGTCCTCGGCGGCCGCGTCCAGCGCGGAGCCCGCACCAACGCCGGCGAGTTCGGCCACCAGTGCCTCGACCCCGCCGGCCCGCGGTGCGCCTGCGGCGCGCGCGGCTGCCTGGAAGCGATCTGCCTCGCCGCCCTCCGCGCCGGGCGCACCGCCGAAGCCGCCACGGCCCTCGCCCTCGGCGTCACCAACCTGGTCCGCCTCCTCGACGTGGAGGAGATCACCCTCGGCGGCCCCACCCTGCTCGCCGACCCGACCCCGTACGAGACCGCCATCCGCACCGAACTCGCCACCCGCCTGCCCGACCCCGCCTGGCAGCCCGTCACCCTCACCCGCGCCACCCCGCTCGCGATCCCCCAGGGCGCCGCCGCCCTCGCCCTCGGACGGCTCTTCGACTGATCGGAGAGGGCCGGCGGGCCGGGTGGGGCGTCCGCCGGAGCGTCGGCGTGCGGCTGCTCGGGCGTCAGGCCAGCCAGGTGACCGGGGAGACCTGGCGGAGGTGGAGGAGCACGTCGAAAGCCTCGGGGAGGGAGGCGACGGCCAGGTGTTCGGCGGCGTCGCGTTCGGGGGTGTAGATGCCGCTGATGACGCGGGCCTTCGCCGGTCCGTCCCAGTGGCGGCGCACGTCCTCCCGGCGCAGGTCCAGCCAGCGGGCGGGCAGGTTCGTCGCGCCGAGCCGCGCGTCGACCAGGTCCGCGGCCGGCGCCGGGACGACCGCCACGCCGAGGTCGCCGTGGTGGAAGCCGACCGCCACGGACACGTACCGCGCGCCGTAGCGGGCGCGCAGCACGCTGCCGACGGTGGGCCGGGTGCCGCGCCCCGAGGCCACGCCCAGCGTTGCCCCGGCCGCGGAGGTGTGGGCGATGCCGTCCCAGTAGACGGTGCGCTGTCCGGTGCGGTCGTGGTGGTCGGCAATGGCCTCCGCCCACGCCTCGGCCTCGCCCGCGTAGCTGCCGCGGCCGGCGACGCTGCGCTCGTGGAACTCCACGATCAGCCGCATCCGTTCGGCCACCTCCGCCGCGCCGGGCACCGGCTCCAGCAACGCGCGCGCGTCGCGGGCGTGTTCGGCGAACGGCCGGCCCGGGTGGACGCCGCGGGCGCGCTGGACGTGCTCGTCGAGCTGGTGGGCGGTGCGGATCGGGTCCAGGTGGGCCGCCAGCGAGGCGAGCCGCTCCGGCGCCGCCACCCGCACGTGCTCCAGGACGGCGTCGTAGTCGGCGGGCCCCGCCTGGACCGGCTTCACCCCGAAGATCCGGACCGGGTCCGCCGGATGCTCCCGGTTGAACGCCCGGATCCACTCCAGGGAGTCGGCCATCTCGGCGGTGCGCCACGGCCGCCAGGCACCGGCCAGCGCGGACTCGGCGGTCCCGTCGCCACCGCGGACGAGGGCGTCGAGGGCTGCGCCGACGTCCGCCGTGTCCTGCAGGGCCAGCGCACGGAAGCCGTGGTCCCGGACCAGCCGGCGGAACAGCTGATCCCGCGCCACGAAGGTCTCGCGGGCGAAGCGGGTGGACTCCCCGGTACCGACGATCTCGGCCCCGGCGGCCAGGTCCCCGGCGATCTCGTCGAGCACTGCGGCAGCGAACCGACTATCGGTCAAATTTGTCGTGGCGTGGGCGAAGTGACGGTCTTCAGCGGTGTTGTTCGGCATGTCGATCAGTCTGTGACTTGAAGCCGACTTGAAGTCAAGCGGTCCTTCGGGGTGCCCGGGAAGCCGGTGCGGCGCAGGGTCAACAGCAACGGCCCGCCGCCTCGGTGGCGGTGAAGTCACCCGCCGCGAAGGCCTTCGCCGGGACGGTGAAGTACAGCGATCCTGCGTCGCCCCAGCCCCATCCGAGTTCGGTGTCCTCGGCGAGCTGGAGCAGGTGGACCGCGGGCCCGTCGGCGTCCCGGGTGGTCACCGCGGTCGCGTAGGAGGTGTCGGGCCAGCCGAAGGCAGCGTGCTGCCCAGCGGTGTTCCCGTCAAAGTCGTCCAGCGCGTTGAGGATCAGCGACGGCGCACCCCAGTGCACGTCCCGGTCGAACTCGAAGTCGTCGTCCTCGACGTCCCAGGCGTCCGGCAGCATGAACGACCCGGCCGCGTGGACGGGCCGCGACGGGTACCTCCTCGCCGGCCGGGGCGCGACCGTCGCGACCGCCCGCGCGGAGTCGGCGGCAACCACCCGGTACATCCGGGGGCTGGACGTGTCGAGTCGCCGGTACTCCTCGTACGGGACGTCCGGATCGAGCTGGAAGAAGTTCAACAGCCCGGGCCGGGTGGGAAGTTCACTGCCGAGCCAGTCGGCGAGGGCGTCGGTGTCGAGGACGGCGAGCAGGGACAGCGGCATGCCGTCGAGCTCGGGCCACGCCGTGCCCGGTTCGAGCAGCGCCGGGCCACCGAGCCGACACCTCCCGGAGGCGGGCACGTCAGCGGTGGACGGCACCAGGCGAAAACCGCGGCGGGCCATCGCCGCGAACCGGGGCCCGGCACTCTCCCCGAGCCGTTCGACGCAGAGGCGGTGCATGGTGGCGGGGTCGTCGAATTCCATGCGCGCATCCTTCCAACCCCCCGGCCGCAGCCGAGCTCGGGCCCCGGGCAGGCCAGCTGACGGAGCGTCGCCCGCTCCACGGCGGTGCGAGCGCTTACCCGCCGGTTCCGGCCTCGCCGGCCGCGCGGCCCCGTTCGGGGTCAGTGGTGGGAGGCCTGCTCGATGTCGCGTACGACCGTGGGGTCCGGGGTGGGGTTGCGCTCGGTGCGGCGCTGGGCGGCCCAGTCGCGCATGCGTTGGACGGCTTCCGGGTTGCTGGCGGCGGCGGTGTCCAGCACGGTGGTCGCGCCGTCGCCCAGGTCGATCACCTGGTGCTCCATCGTGCCGGTGGCGACGATGGACAGGACCGCGAGGAGCTCGTCCTTCAGCTCGCCGGTGAGGTACTTCCGGTCGGCGTCCGCGATGTCGATGACGTGGTCGGCGCCCGGGGCGGCGAGGGAGGCGACCGCACCGGTCAGGAGCCGGCCCAGCACGCGGAACTCCTCGGGGTCCATCCGGGTGGCCAGGGTGTCGAGGTACAGGCGGACCCGGTCGGCCCGGGTGGGTTCGTCGTCCATCCGGCCATCCTGCCAGCCGTCCGGGACGGCACGGCGAGCCGGGGCCGGACAGCGGATGCCCGGCCGCTGTACGGCTGCTGCGGAGCCACGCATCGGCGGCCGGGACCCCGCCGCGGGTCCCACGGTGCGACGGCGGGGACACCGCTCCCGTGGGAGTGGTGGGAGGTCTCGACGCTCGGGGTGAACGCGATCCGCCCGCCCGACGGCACCGTCACCGTGGGGCCGCTGGCACCCCTCGCACGGCGCCCGGCTGGTCCGGGCGAGGGCCCGTGGCTGCTGGCACCGGACAGCGAGCAGCGGATCAAGCGCCGATCCGCACCGCAGCTCGCGGACGCCGGTGGCGGCGCCAGGACGAAGCCTTCAGGCGGCGCACAGATCTGAGGCTGCAGCTGGTTCGATCATGCCGCGCGATCAAAGGCTCGATGCCCGCTTCCACTCCGAGGGCCCGGACATGCGAGCCGTCCGCGGCGCAGTCGCCCGGGCCCAACGGTTCCGCGCGGCGGAGCTCGGCTGGCAGGGCGGCGCGGCCGTCGCCCCGGCGCAGCCCACGGTCTCCACCGGGACGTCGCGCCGGGCAACTCGGTCCGCAGCACGAACAGAACTCCGGCGAGCGCCGCCCGGTCGGGAGCACACGGCCGCCAGGGATGTCGGCGGGGTGCGCGGCACGATCCTACGGATCGGGCCTGGTGCCCGTCGTCGACGGCGGCACGGGTGGAACGGAGCCCCGCAGCGCGTTGCCCGCTGCTGCGGGGGTATGAGGGCGGCTGAGGCGAGAGGTTGAGCTGACGGGACGTCAGGTGGGCCCGGGGCCGTAGCGGGGTTCAACCCGGTGCGGGATGAGCGGCGGCCGTCCGGCGACCTAGGTTCTGTGGTGTCCCCGACAGACCACGAACCTTCCGGAGCGATCATGCGTCTGCTCAACTCCCGTGCGACCACCCTGCTGGCCACCGCCGCGGCGGCCCTGCTCCTCGGCGGTCTGACCGCCGCGCCCGCCTCGGCCAGCAACAGCTACAACGGCGCCGCCTACATCAACGGCAGTGGGGACGCGGTCGACGACCTCTACGACGAGGGCGTGCTGTCCACCACTCAGAACGCGCGGTCGAACGCCACCTGCTTCTGGCAGATGATCCTGTGGGCCAACGACATGGGCGTCTTCAAGGACCACAAGGAGCGCGTGGACGGCGTCTTCGGATCGGACACGGCCGCCGCCACGCGGCAGTTCCAGAGCGCCTACGGCCTGAACGCCGACGGCGCCGTCGGCAAGGCCACCTTCAAGGCCGCCGAGGACGGCGACAAGGGCATGTTCCCCTCGTACGGCAGCACCCCCACCACGTACGCGGGCACCACCCACTCGTTCTGGGTCACCCGCGACAGCAGCGGCCACTACCACTTCAAGGACCGCACGGGCGCGGACCGCGCGGCCGGCTACGACTACCTCACCTGCGCCTGACCCGCCGACCGGCGCGGTCCCGGCCCGGAAGCTGACGAGGAGTCGGCTCCGGGCCGGGACCGGTTCAGGCGGTGCGGGCGGTGATGTCGCCCATGGCGGTGGTGGCGTGGATGGTGACGGCGGGGGTGTCGTCGGTGTTGCGCAGGGCGTTGTGGATGCGGCCGAGTGCGGTGCCGGCGTCGAGGGAGGCGGAGGTGCCGCGGGCGACGCCGACGGTGATGGACCCGGACTGGGTGGTGAGGCGGAGGGCGCCGCGGGTGGCTTCGGTGACGGTGAGGTCGCCGCGCGTGGTGGTGAGGTCGGCGGGGCCGGTGAGGCGGCCGATCTCGATGCTGCCGTCCTGGAGGGTGAGGGTGGCGCCGGCGGCTTCGTCGAGCTTGACGGTGCCGCGGGCGGTGTCGAGGGTGACCTCGCCGAGGCGTCCGACGCCGCGGAGTTCGGTGTCGGCGGTCTTGGCCTCGACGCGGGAGCCGAGGGGGAGTTGGACGGTGACTTCGAGGGCGCCGGGGTGGCCGAGGATGCGGTTCTTCGGCGGGGCGGTGGCGATGCGCAGGACGCCGTCGGTGAAGGTGACCTCGGTCTGTTCGGCGGTCTGGACGTCGCGGCTCTTGTTGGGGTTGGCGGGGCGGACCTCGACGACGGCGTCGGTGCGGTCGGCGGCGATCAGCCGGATGTGGCCGGCGGGGATGTCGAGGACGGTGGTGACGGCGGTGGTGGTGGCGAACTTCGGCACGGTGTGCTCCTTGGCTGTTTCTTGCCCGCTGCGTTTCTGACGATGGAAACGCTACGTTGCGTTCAGGGAAGTGGCAACGGCCTTGTTGCACCGGACATACATATGCGCAGGTGGGAGCCGATAAATCGTTGCAATGGTTCTGAAACTAACGCAACGTCAGGGGTGTGGCCGTTGCAATGGAATGCCGGTGAACGCTCTCTGCCCGTTCCCGGGGCCGACCTGGCGGGCGCTAGTTTGTCCGTGGACGCAGGTTTCGCCGAGCAGGAGGTCCCCATGTCGCACCGCCCCGTAGCCGGATGGTCGCCGCGCCGCGGATGCGCCGAGGTCACCCGATGAGGGCCGTGCTGGTGACCGGCGGTTCGCGCGGCATCGGCCGGGCCGTGGCCCTGGAGTTCGCCCGCGGCGGAGACCGGGTCGGGGTGCAGTACGCGGCCAACCGCGCCGACGCCGAGGAGACCCTGCGTCAACTGCCCGGCGAGGGCCACGTCCTGTTGCAGGCCGAGCTCGGCGAGCCGGACGCCGCTGAACGGCTGGTCTCCCGGGCGGTCGCCGAGCTCGGTGCGGTGGACGTCCTGGTCAACAACGCCGCGGTGGCGCCGACCGAGGCCAACCGCCACCTCGTCGCCGACACGCCCCTCGCGGAGTGGCAGCGGGTGTGGCGGCGCATGGTCGACGTGAACCTGCTGGCCCCGGCCGACCTGTGCTGGGCCGTCGCCCACCACCTGATCGGCCGCGCCGCGGGAGGCGCGATCGTCAACGTCGGCTCCCGCGGCGCGTTCCGGGGCGAGCCGGACTTCCCCGCTTACGGAACGACCAAGGCCGCCCTGCACGCACTCGGCCAGTCCCTGGCCGTCGCGCTGGCGCCGCACGGCATCGCGGTCACCTCGGTCGCCCCCGGGTTCGTGGCGACCGAGCGCCAGGCGGCGAAGCTGACCGGAGCGGAAGGCGAACGCCTGCGCGCGCAGAGCCCGTTCGGCAGGGTCGGCACGCCGGAGGAGATCGCCGCCGCCGTGCACTTCCTGGCGTCGCCCGCCGCGATCTGGGCCTCGGGCACCGTCGTGGACCTCAACGGCGCGTCCCACCTGAGGATCTGACCGCGGTCCACTGGGCGCGGCAGCGCCGCCGGGGGCACGGTGCGTGCGGCCCCCGGCGGCGTGCCGGCGGAACAGGGCTGTGCGGTCAGGACCGCCGGGTCAGGGCTGTGCGGTCAGGGCTGTGCGGTCAGGCGGAAGCTCTGGGCGGCCGAGTTGTCGCAGGTGCGCTGGACGAGTTGGACGGAGTTGGTCGCCGCGGTGGTGGCGACGGTGAGGCACTTGCCGCTGTGGCGGGCGACGAAGTGCTGGGCGCCGTTGGCCTCCGCGACCGGGCGCCACTGCTGGTTGGCGCCGCCGCCGTAGGCCCACAGCTGGAGCGGTGCGTTGTCGGCGGTCGAGACCCCGGTGACGTCGACGACCTGGTCGGGGTTGTTGCGGGCGGCCAGTCGCACGTATCCGCTGTCGGTGGCGGTGAGGCGGAAGTGCTGGGCCGTGGTGCCGTTGCAGGAGTACTGCTGGATCGCGGTGCCGTTGGCGGTGGCGGCGGCGCGGGCGTCCACGCACAGCCCGTTGGCCTGCGAGGTGAGGCTGTACCAGGGGTCGGAGGTGGCCGGGGCGTTGCCCAGCCACTTCAGCGCGTCGACCAGCATCCGGTTCTGGGTGGCGGAGGCGAAGGTGGAGGACGTGCGGGTGTTGGTGCTGTAGTTCATGGCGTTGTGGCCGAAGTTGGCGTACAGCATGCGGTACTGCGTGTTGGTCCAGATGATCGGGTAGTCGCCGCTGTACCAGGCCTGGTCGGGGTCACTGCCGAGCGGGAACGAAGCCGGGTCCACGGAGGCCAGGACCTTGATCGACGGGTTGGCCCGCAGGTTGTTCGACCAGGCGTACCACTCGCTGACCGCGGAGGTCCAGGTCGCCGGCAGCGAGGCCGCGGCGGGGTGGGTGCCGTTCTCGGTGCGCAGCAGCGCGGTGGTGGGACCCCAGGTGTTGGAGCGGAAGTTCCCGCTGCCGAGGAACTGGTTGTAGTACCAGTCCCAGCTCGAGGCGTCGGTGGTGAACGCCGAGACGTGGAAGCCGAGCCAGGCGCCGCCGCCGCGCATGTACCGCTCGAAGCCGGCGCGCTGGGCGCTGGTCTGCGGGGCGTCGTCGAGGAACAGGACGACGTCGTAGGCATCGACGCCACCGTTGGCGAGCAGGTCCCAGTTGGTGGTGGCGGTGTAGGTGAAGTTGTTCGCCGCCGCGGTCTTCGGGAACCAGTCGTTGGCTTCCTTGTCGAAGTCGATGTGGGCGGCGTCCCAGGTGCCGCTGTAGAACGCGATCACCCGGAAGTCGGGGGCGGCGGCTGCGGCGTGGGAAGCGGGGGCGGTGGTGCCGAGCAGGAGCGCGATCACGGCCAGAGCACTGGTCAGCACGCGTTTCAGGGCGGTGGTGGCGGCGGGGCGCAGCGGCAGGCGTCCGCTGCCCCGGCGGGGGCCAGGGAGCATGGGGGATCCTCTCGACAGGCGGGACTCTCGGCGGTGGGCGCGGAGCGGCGAGGGCCGAGCGTGGTGGCGCGCCGGGTTCGAGGCCCGTGGGCCTCGCTCGTCCGAGCCGGGAACCTAAAGGTCTGAACCAGACCCGTCAAGAGCCCGCGCATTCGGCTCTTGAAGGCTCAAGTCGCCGAGACCGCTTGATCTTTGACGATACGTCGGTTTCGGTTCGAAGTCTTGACGGTGGGGTCGGCCGGGCGGTTGACTCGGTCCCGTCCCTCCGGAACCGGTTCCGGGCCGGGTCGCCAACGGGTGGGGAAGGTCTTGCCGGATGCCGGTCACGATCTCTGACGTCGCACGTCAGGCGGGGGTCAGCAAGACCACTGTGTCGCGGGTGCTGAACGCCGGCGCGGACGTCGACGCGGCGACCGCCGCCCGCGTTCGAGAAGTGATCGCTGCGCTCGGCTATGTGCCGCGCCTCGGCGCGGTCCAGCTGGCCCGGGGCAGGAGTCGGACCGTCGCGATGTTCGCCCCTTCGGTCACCTGGCCGTGGATGGGCGAGGTCCTCCAGGGCGTCGCCGACACCGTCGAGGCGGCCGGCTACGCGCTGATGCTCTTCACCTCCGGCGGGGGTCCCGCCTCGATGGCGCACTTCACGGCGCAGGTCTCGGCCCGGGTCTGCGACGGTCTGCTGGCGATCGTGCCCGAGCGCTGCCTGCCCGCCGTGGCGGAGCTGGCCCGGCGCGGCACGCCTGTCGTCCTGATCGACGACCACGGCCACCGTCGGCCCGCCCTGCCCTCCGTCGGGACCACCAACCGGGCCGGCGGCGCCCAGGCCGGTGCCCACCTGCGCGCCGTGGGCCGCAGCCGGCCGCTGGTGATCACCGGTCCGCCGCGGTTCGGCTGCGTGGGGCAGCGGTTGGAGGGCTTCCGGGAGCAGCTCCCGCCCACCCTGGTGCTGGAGGGCGAGTTCACCGAACGCACCGGACGCGACGCCGTCGAGCACGCCCTCGCGCAGGGGGTGGACTTCGACGCGGTCTTCGCGCACAACGACCAGATCGCGGCCGGCGCCCTGCGCGCGCTGCGGGCCGCCGGTCGCACCGTCCCCGACGATGTCGCCGTCGTCGGCTTCGACGACCTGCCGATGGCCCGGAGCACCGACCCGGCGCTCACCACGGTGCGTCAGCCGATGCGGGAGATGGGCGGTGCGGCCGCCAGCCTGCTGCTGGCCGGGCTCGGCGGCACACCGCTGCCGGACGGCTCCCTCGTCATCCCCACCGACCTGGTGGTCCGCGACTCGGCCTGAGCCCGCCGAACTCCACCGCCCTCGGGCCCGCAGCTCCCGCGGTGGCCGGGCCGGTCCGTTCGAACAACGGCCGCCGGGTTACCCGTCGCCGTCCCCGTCCCCTGCGGCGTCGGCGAACCCGTCGGCTCCGGTGTCGGCGTCGGTGTCCGGTTCGTGGTCCTCCGCGGTCCGGTCGCCGGGGCCGGGCGCCTCGGGCCCCGGCGGCAGTTCGGCGCCTGGGTCCGGATCGTCCTTGGCCGACGGCTTGTTCGCCTGGTGGGGTGCCACGGGTTCCTCCTTGGGTGCGGGATGCGTCCTCCCTCCATCACCTCTCGTGGCGGGGTGTCCGGCAAGCCGGACCGGGCCGGCCGGCCTCTCGGGGCGGGTGGGGATCGGGTGTTGACCGAGCAGCAATCAGCCGATCGCGCCGAATTCATCTGCTGAGGTCTACCCGTGTAGCGCCCTGAAGGAGTGTCATGGACGCGTTCTCGGCGGGCCCCGCCGAGCCCTGTGTCCCGGGAGGCACCATGCGTTCGATCACTCGGATACCGGCCGCGGCCGGTTCGGCCGTGGCGCTGGCGTTCAGCGGTCTCATCCTCGGCCTCGGCGCCGGCACCGCGCACGCCAGCACCTGCTCGCAGGCCTACCTGCCGCTGCCCGACCCGAGTTGCACGCCCGGCGTGTACAACCCGGACGTCACCCAGTCGACGATCCACTCCACCATCTGCGTCTCCGGCTGGACGGCGACCGTCCGCCCGCCCACGTCCTACACCAACCCGCTCAAGGTCCAGGGCATCGCCGACTACGGCTACTCGAACACCTCCACCTCCGCTTACGAGGAGGACCACTTCATCCCGCTGGAGCTCGGCGGCTCCCCGCGCGACCCCAGGAACCTCTGGCCGGAGCCGTACTCGGGCACCAAGACCGCCACCACCAAGGACGGCGTCGAGACCAAGCTGAAGAACGCCGTCTGCGACGGCCGGATCACCCTGTCCGCCGCGCGCGCCGCCATCAAGAACAACTGGACCACGGCCCTCAGCGTCACCGGCATCGGCTGACCGCCTCCCCGGCCGACCGGCAGGCCGGAGGGCGTCGGACCGGGCGGATCGTGACCGGGGCGTGCGGTAACCGCACCGCGCGCCCCGGCGCCGCACACCGGATCTTTCCAAGCGGATGGGAGATCATTAGGGTGTGCGGCTGTGACCGAACATGAGTCCAGCGACGCCCTGTGGGAAGAGTTCGTTCGCGAATTCGAGAAGAACAACGCCCAGCACGAGCCCAGCGCGGCCGAGCGGGCCCGGCCGCCCAAACCGCGTCGCCGGTCGCGGTCCTGGGTGGTCCCGCTCATGGTCGGACTGGTCGTGGCCGCCGGTGTGGCGGGGTACCGGCTCCAGCAGCCGTCGAAGCCCGCGGCACCCGCCGCCGCGCGGCCGGTGGCCTCCGCCTCCGCGTCCCCTTCCGCCGCCGACGGTTCGGCCGTGCCGTCCGACGGACCGTCGTCGAAGGCGGCCGCCGCCGGTGCGACCGCCACCCAGGCCGTGCCGCTGTCGGTCTTCCCGCAACAGGTCAAGGGCTACACGCTGGTGGCGGCCGTGACGAACGCGGACTGCACCGGAGCGGACACCGTGGGACCGATCCTGGCCGGGAAGATCACCCAGAGCGGCGGCTGCCTCGGCGTCGACCTGGCGCTCTACAGGGATGCCGACGGCAACCAGTACAACCTGGCGCTGTTCACCATGAAGGACCCGATGGACGCCATGCACCTGGTGACGTTCCTCGCCGCCGACCCGATGGACTACGAGGTCGTCGTGCAACTCCCGCCGAAGGACTCGGGCCTGCGCGAACTGCCCGCCGACAGCGGCATGGTGCAGGACTTCACCAGCTACGGGCAGGGGATGCTCGTGGGCATGGCCCAGTGGTCCGACGGCCGGACCGCCGACTTCAATGCGCTCGTCGACCGGCTCAGCCCCCTCACCAAGGCCGTCATCACGCGCGTCCCCGTCTGAGGCGTCCCCTTGCGGAGCGAGCGGGCCGGGAAAAGACCTTCAGTTCGCGCGGTCCATGGACCATGATCGCCGGCATGGAGATCCTTCGGCACGTCTTCCTGGTGTTCCACCTGTTCGGCTTCGCCGCACTGCTGGGCGGCGTCTTCTATCAACTGCGGGGCAAGGACCCCGTGACGGGCAGTTACATGGTGACCAGCGCGGTCGTCCAACTGGTCACCGGCGCCGGCCTCATCTGGACGCGCACAGCGCAGGACCTGCCGGTGTCGTACCCCAAGATGGGCGTGAAGCTGGCGCTCGACGTCCTGGTCGCGGTGACCGCCCTGATCGGTATGCGCAACAAGCAGCAGTGGGCCTTCTTCGCGGTGGCGACGTTCACGGCGGCCGCGGCCGTGGTGGCCGTCGCATGGACGTAGCGGCGGCCCTGACCGGCACGTCGATCCGGCGCCGTGCGGCCGGGGAGGCCGCCACCCCGTGGTGCGGGTGGCGGCCTCCTGCCGGTGACGGCCCCTGACCGGGCGTCAGCCCTTGAAAGCGGTGGTGCCGTTCGGGGTGCCCAGGCCGGTGGGACCGTCGTAGCCGGTGCCGGCCTTGCACAGGTAGGCGGGGGAGCAGGAGCCGTTGGAGCCGGTGGTCACGTCGAACAGCGAGGTGGTGTGGGCGTAGGGGAACGACGCCGGGCTGGAGCCGGCACTCGGGGTGCCGGCCAGCGCATAGACGCCGGCGATGATCGGGGCGGAGGCGCTGGTCCCGCCGTAGACGGCCCAGCCGCTGCCGCCGTAGGTCTGGTAGACCGCGACGCCGGTGGCCGGGTCGGCGACCGCGGAGACGTCCGCGATGGTGCGCTTGGTGCAGCCGGTGTCCTTCTGCCAGGTCGGCTTGGCGTCGTACTTGGAGCAGCCGGAGCCGGTGCCCTCGGTGGAGTTGGTGAGCCAGACGCTCTCGGACCAGCCGCGGGTGCTGGAGTCCTTCTTGAGCGCGGTGCCGCCGACCGCGGTCACGTACTTGGAGGCCGCCGGGTACTGGGCGCCGTACGCGGAGTCGCCGGAGGAGACGGTGATGGCGACGCCGGGGTGGTTGAAGTAGGAGCTGTCGTACGAGGTGTCGGCGGAGGACTCGGAGCCGCCGTAGCTGTTGGAGACGAACTTGGCGCCGAGGCTGACCGCGGTGTTCACCGAGGTGCCGAGGTTGGCCATGGTGGCGCTGCTGGCCTCCACCAGGATGATCTTGGCGTTGGGGGCGACCGCCGAGACCATGTCGAGGTCGAGCGAGATCTCGCCCGCCCACCCGGAGTTGTTCGCCGGCAGCGAGGAACCGCCGGTCTGGTTCACCTGCTTGAAGCAGCCGCTGGCCTTCGTGCAGGCCGGCAGCCCGTACTGGGCCCGGTAAGTGGCCATGTCCGACTCGGCGTTCGGGTCGTTGTAGGCGTCCACGATCGCGATGGTCATCCCGGCGCCCCCGTTGGCCGCCAGTTTGTACGCGCTGCGCAGATCGGCCGGGCCGAGGCCGGACGGGGTCAGGTTCGGGGTGACGCCGAGCGGCTGCACGGCCTCCACCGTGCTGGTCACGCGCAGCGCGTGGCAGGCCATGGTGTCGCCCTTGGCGAGCGTGTCGCACGCCCTGACCCAGGACGTGCCGTCCTTGGAGTGGACCTCCGGCGCGGTCGCCGCGCCGGCCGGTCCGGCGGTGGCGAAGGCGGAGAGGGCGAGGGCGGCGGCGCCCGTGACGGCGAGGCCCGTCCGGCGGGCGGCGGCGGAAATGCGCATGGGGGATTGCCTCCTGTGGCTGGGGTGACCGGAAGCGTGCACGCCTCGCCGTGCGGGCGGATGGGTGTCCGGGCGCACGGCGGGGCAGGCTCGGCGGCGAGGATGGGGCCGCCGCCGGGCCGGGTGAGTCCGCGGAGCCCGAGGACTGGCGTTCGACGCTAGCCGGGCATGCACATGCCCGGCTAGCGTCGAACGCGGATCCGAACCAGCCCTTTACCCCGCACCGCTGACCCTTGGTCAGCCGTCGCCGATTCGGCTGGGGAGTGTTTGCCTCCGCTTGCCGGTCCCCGGCGCTGACGGGCGGTCACGCCGCTGCGGGGGTCCGCCGATCGGTGGCAAAGCGGAGGCAAAGTACGATCGGTGCGCTCGCGACCCCGAACTCTGTGAGGAGAGACCCCGGATGGTGTTCAAGCGGCTTCTCGGCGCCCTGGGCGTCGGCGGACCCACCGTCGACACGGTGCTGTCCACCCCGACCGTCCACCCCGGCGGCACCGTGCACGGCCAGGTCAACCTGGTCGGCGGCGACCGCGACGCCGAGATCAACGGCATCACGCTCTGCCTGGCCGCCCGGGTCGAGGTCGAGTACGAGGACAGCGAGGGCCACACCACCAAGGAGTTCGCCCGCGTCCAGGTCTCCGGCCCGCTCCGGCTGGCCGCGGGCGAGCAGCGTGCCGTCCCGTTCGCCTTCCCCGTCCCGTGGGAGACGCCGCTGACCGCGATCGGCGGCCACCACCTCGCGGGCATGGTGCTGGGCGTCCGCACCGACGTCGACATCGCCGGCCAGCTGGACCGCGGCGACACCGACCCGCTCGCGGTGCAGCCGCTCCCGGTGCAGCAGCGGGTGCTCGAAGCGCTGGGCGCACTCGGCTTCCACTTCCACCGGGCCGACCTGGAGGCCGGCCGGATCCACGGCACCGGCCAGACGCTGCCCTTCTACCAGGAGATCGAGTACAAGGCGGCGCCGCAGTTCGCCCACCGCTGCAACGAGATCGAGCTGTCCTTCGTCACCGACCCGCACCGGGTCGAGGTGGTCCTGGAGTTCGACAAGCGCGGCATGTTCCGCAGCGGCGACTCGGTCCGCACCTTCGTCCTCGACCACGCGGCCGGCCAGCACGACCTGACCGGCACGGTGGACGGCTGGATCCGCAGCGTGCTCGGCCACTGAGCCGTGCTGCCCGGGCGCGAACCGGCCGGCCCGCCCGGCCGGGAGGATCGTCCGGCTGACGGCCGCACGGTCAGTGGCGGGCCGTCAGGTGGGCGGCGGCCGTTCGCCAGGCCGCGGTCACGGCGGCGCGGGCCTGGCGGGTGGCCGTCTCCACGTCGCCGTCGAGCGTCACGGGCGCCCCGATGTGGACGTGGACCGCAGGCCGGCGGAGGGGGGCGGTGACCAGGCCCGCGAGTTGTTTGGCGGTGGACCCCGAGCTGATGCGGCGGGCGCCGGACTGGCCGAGCGGGACGACCGGCGCGCCGTCGGCCGCGAGCCGGGCCAGTCCGGTGCGGAAGGGGCCGGGCGCGCTGTCGGCGGCGTCCACCCGGCGGGGGAGTCGGCCCTCGGGGTAGATGACGACCACCCGACCGGCGGCCAGGGCGGCGGCCGCGTCCTCCAGCGCCCGGGCGGCCCGTTCGGTCCCGCGGTGCACCGGGATGTGGCCCTCGCGGACCAGCGCGCCGCGCAGCAGAGGGATCCGCCAGAGCCCGGCGGTCGCCAGGACGACCGGCTCGACGCCCAGGCGGCGGACGGCGGCGAGCACCACGCCCGGGTCGACCAGCGAGGAGTGGTTGGGCGCGACGATGCTGCCCGGGGCCAGGACCGCGGACTCGTCCGTGGTCACGGTGAGCCGTCCGAGAACCGGGACGACGGTGCGGGCGACGGCGCTCAGCATCAGGGGCCTTCAGGGGTCGGTGTCGGGTGCCGCGCAGTCGGCCGGACGCAACGGCCCGGGGCGGCACGCCCATGGTGGCGGCAGGGCGGGACGCCCGTCCTGAGTCCGGGTACTCATTCCGCCCGCACCGCCGGGCCCGCCGACGGGTGGTCAGCGGTCGCCGGAGGCTGAGCCTGACGAGGCCTGGAGGCGGAGGCCGGTGAGCGTCAGATCGAGCGCGGCGAGGAACTGCAGCCGGTCGTCGTGGCCGTCGAACTCGTCGACCACGTCGTGCAGGAAGGGGTATTCCTCGGCGTCGAGCGAGCGCCAGGTCTCGGCGAAGCGGCCGAGGAACTCCTCGCGTTCCACCGTGCCGTCGATCACCGCCTGGGGCGGCTCCTGGCCGAGGTCGGCGGCGCTGCTGACCACCACGCCGACGACCGCCGTCACGGCGTGGAACCGCTGCAGCGGGGTGAGCGGGAGCCGCAGGGTCCGGCGGCCGAGTTCCTCGTAGAGCCGCAGGGAGTTGCCGGGGGCGTCGATGTTGCGCATGAAGCGCGAACCCAGCCACGGGCGGTCCACGACCGCGTCGAACAGCGTGGTGGCCATCATGCGCAGCTCCTCGATCGGGTCGCCGCTGCCGGACTGCTCCTCGATCGTGGCCAGCACCCCGGCGAGCACGTGGTCGACGGCGCGGTCGAGCAGGTCGTCCCGGCCGGAGACGTACCAGTAGATGCTGCCGACGCCGGTGCCGAGCCGGGCGGCCAGGGCGCGGAGGGTCAGGGCCGGTTCGCCCGCCTCGTCGAGCAGGGCCACGGCCGCGGTGAGGACGGTCTCGATGGAGTGCGAGGCCCGCTGACGTTCCCGGGACGGGCGGTCGGCGGGGCGCGATCGAGGACGTGTCATGGCCGACATCCAATCACAATTGCAAGATTATCGAACCTTGTTCTAGTCTAGAACGCAGTTCGATAACGTGCCCACACCGTCCCGAGAGGAGGCCGCCATGACCGCCACCGCTCCCGCACCCGCGGCCCAGCGCACCTATCCGTCCCTGCGCGCCGCGTGGATACCCCTGGCCGCGCTCTGCCTGGCCTTCTTCGTCGAGATGGTCGACAACACGCTGCTGTCGATCGCCCTGCCCACGATCGGCCGCGACCTCGGCAGCGGCACCACCGCACTGCAGTGGGTCACCGGCGCGTACTCGCTGACCTTCGGCGGCCTGCTGCTGACCGCCGGCTCGATGGCCGACCGGCTCGGCCGCCGGCGCGTCCTGCTGGTCGGACTCGCCGTGTTCGGCCTGCTCAGCCTGTGCGTCGTCGCCGTCACCGGCGCGGGCCAGCTCATCGCCCTGCGGGCCGGCCTCGGCATCGCCGCCGCGGCCATGGCCCCCATCACCAACTCGCTGGTCTTCCGGCTCTTCGACGACGCGGCGCTGCGGATGCGGGCGATGACCGTGATGATCGTCGTCGGCATGTCCGGCTTCGTCCTCGGCCCGCTGCTCGGCGGCACCGCGCTGGCCCACGTGAAGTGGCAGTGGCTGCTGCTCGTCAACGCCCCGATCGCCCTGATCGCGGCCATCGGCGTGCGCCTCGGCGTCCCCGCCGACCGGCCGGAGGACCTCACCCGCGACCGGCTCGACCTGCCCGGCGCCGTACTGAGCGTCGCCGCCATCGGCCTCGCCTGCTACTCGCTGACCAGCGGCGTCGACCACGGCTGGCTCTCCGCCGCCACGATCGCGTCCGTCCTCGGCGCCGTCGCCGCGGGCATCGCGTTCGTGCGGCACGAGCGGCGCACCCCCTCACCCATGCTCGACCTGAAGCTCTTCTCCAGCGGCACCGTCCGCGGCGCCGCCATCGCCCAGATCGGCACGGCCATCGCGATGGCCGCCGTGATGTTCGGCCTGATCCTGCACTTCCAGTACGCCTACGGCTGGAGCCCGGTCCGGGCCGGCCTCGCCAACCTGCCGATCATCGTCACCATGCTCGCCGCGACCCCGCTGTCCGAGGGGCTCGCCAAGCGCTTCGGCCACCGCGTCGCCTGCCTGGTCGGCGCGGCCTGCCTGTCCGGCTCGCTGGCCGGCCTCGCCTGGGGCGTCTCCCACGGGTACGCCGCGATCGCCGTCTGCATGGTCGTCATGACCATCGGCCTGCGCACCGTCATGACCATCTGCGCCGTCGCCCTGGTCGAGGCGATGCCCGGCAACCGCACCTCGATCGGCACCGCCCTCAACGACACCGCGCAGGAGGTCGGCAGCAGCGTCGGCACCGCCGTCGTCGGCACCCTGTTCGCCGCCCTGGTCACCACCCGACTGCCCGGCGGCACCTGGGACACCGGCCTCGTGACGTCGTTCTTCCACGGCGAGCGGATCACCTACGCCGTGCTGGCCGTGATCGTCGGCCTGGTCACGGCCGGCGGCGCGCTCACCCTCACCGACTCGCACAGCACCGAGGAGCACCCGGCCGAGGAAGAGCTCGTCGAAGCACTCGGCTGATCCTCCGTCACGGACCGGACCGCCCCGCTGGGACCTCCCCGTCCCACCGGGGCGTTCGCGCGGTCGCGGCAGCTGTCACGGTCACGGTCACGGTCGCGGCTCAGGGGGCTCGGCTGCGGCGCCATCCGTTCCGGCGATCGGCTCCGAACAACGGACGGGCGATCGCGGAATCGCCATCGCGGAATCGAGGAGGTCGACCGGTGGCCGGGAACGGATCGGTGGATGTCGTGGTGGTGGGCGCCGGCCTCGCCGGCCTGGCCTGCGCGCTGGACGTCGCAGCCGCCGGGCGGCGGGTCCGGGTCCTGGAGGCTGCGGACGCCGTGGGCGGGCGGATGCGCACCGATCCGCACCAGGGCTTCCGGCTGGACCGGGGCTTCCAGGTCTTCAACACCCGCTACCCGCAGGTGCGGCGCCGACTGGACCTGCGCCCGCTCCGCCTGCAGCCGTTCACGCCGGGCTTCGTGCTGGCGGGCTCGCGCGGCCGCTACCGGTTCGGCGACCCGCTGCGGCGGCCCGGCACGGCCGTCGACCTGCTGACCGGCCGGGTGGCACCGCCACGCGACGCGGCGGCACTCGCCCTGCTGGGCCTGCGCGACGGCCTGCTGCCCGCCGCCACGCTCCGGCGGTCCCGGGACGTGACGACGCGCGCGGCACTGCGCGAGGCCGGGATCTCCGGCCCGACCGTCGACGGCCTGCTGCGCCCGTTCCTCGCCGGCGTGTTCCTGGAGGACGAACTGGTCACCTCCGCCCGGGTGTTCCACCTCTACTGGCGCAGCATGCTGCGCGGCACGCTCGCCCTGCCCGCCGCCGGCATCGGAGCGGTCCCGGCGGCGCTCGCCGCCGAACTGCCCGCCGGGACACTCGAACTCGGCGCGCCGGTGTCCGGCCTCACCCCGAACGGGGTCGAGCTGGCGGACGGCCGCCACCTCCCCGCCCGCCACGTGGTCGTCGCCACCGACCCGATGACCGCGGGCACGCTGCTGCCCGGCCTGCCGGTGCCCGCGATGCGCTCGGTGACGACCTTCTACCACGCCGCCGAGCGAAGCCCGCTGGCCGAGCCGACGCTGCTGGTCGACTCCGACCGGACCGTGCTCAACTCGGTGGTGCTGTCCGAAGTGGCGCCGGACTGTGCGCCGCCGGGCCTGTCCCTGGTGTCGACCTCGGTGCTCGGCACGACCGCCGACGAGGCCGGGGTCCGCCGCCGGCTGGCGGAACTCTACGGGTGCGACACCTCCGCCTGGCAGCCGCTGGCCGCCTACCGGATCGCCGGCGCGCTGCCGGCGATGCCCGCGCCGCACCCGCTGACCCGGACCAGCCGGTGGGCGCCGGGCCGCTACGTGTGCGGCGACCACCGGACGACCGGCTCGGTGCAGGGCGCGCTGGCCTCGGGCGCGCGGGCGGCCCGCGAACTGCTGACGGACCTCGCCGCCCGGCCGGCGCGCTGAGAGCGGCGACCGGCCTACCGGGCCCGGCGCGGGGACCGCCTCCTCCCCGCCGACGAACGACCGCCGTACCCGCTTCCCCGCCGTCCGCACAGGCCGGTGGTCCGAACCGGCCCCGGGCAGCGTGGCTAGCCTGCCCGGCACGGGCTACACCACGACATTCACCGGCCGGATCGCCGTCGAACCGCCGCTCAACGAGCAGGAGACCCACTACCTGCGGAAGTTCGCCGGCACCCGGCGGACGACGCCCCGGACCGGTCCTGGTTCTTCACCCGCTGCTTCGACGCCACCGGCGCCGGGCTGCTCGCCTGCAGCGCCGTCAAGAACCAGCCGCCGAACCGGAAGTCCGCCCGACGCGCCGACGCGTCCTGACTGTCAGCGGCGGGCGGTAGCGTCCCGTCCATGATCGACACGCGACCCGCCGCCACGTCCTGTTCGAGCGTTTCGGTCGGGGGGTGGCTGCCGTACCCGGACCCGGTGCCGCACCCGGCTCTCGGGGGGCGGCCCGTCACCCATGTCGCGGGGCCGCTGTGGCTGGGCCTGCGGGCGATGCTGCTGGGCCTGGACCCGGCGGCGGCCGAGCACGACCCCACCGCCGGGGCGTGCGACGTGCTGCGGCTGCTCGCCCTCGCCGCCCGCCCGGCGCCCGCGGGCGGCTACCTCACCGACCCGGTCGCCGACCTCGGCCACCGTCCGGTGCGGCTGCGTCCCGACGGCGCCGGCGGACTGCTGGCCGACCAGCCGTAGCCCGCGAGGAGGCCACGGCCGGGCGCGGTCGCCGAGGCAGGGTCAGATGAAGCGCCACAGGTGGTCGTCGGTGCCGTTGTCGTCCCACAGCACGACCTGCGCTCCCCGGGCGGTGGACATGCCGGTGACGCCGAGGACGCGGCCGCTGCTGCCGCACTGGATGCGGAAGCAGTCGGCCGAGCCGTAGCGCAGCCGCCATCGGTGGTCGGCGGCCGCGTTGTCCGTCCACTGGACGATGCGCGAGCCGTTCGCGGTCCCGCCGTTCTCGACGCCGAGGACCTTGCCGCTGTTGGCGTTGCGCAGCCGCAGGTACCCGTCGGTGTCCACGAGCGCCGTCCACTGGTGGTCGGCGGTGCCGTTGTCGTCCCACTGGACCACCAGTCCGCCGTCCGCGGTCGACATGTTCTGCACGCCCAGGACCAGTCCGCTGGCCAGGTTCTGGATGCGGCGCGCGCCGTTCGGCACGAGCCGCCACCGGTTGTCCGGGGCCCCGTTGTCGGGGTGCTGCACGGCCTGCGCGCCGGCGGCGGTGGAGCCGTTCAGGAGGCCGAGCAGCTTGGCGCTGTTGACGTTGCGCAGCTTGTGGGTGCCGTCGCCCGCGTCGACGATCTCCCACCGGTGGTCGGCGGTGCCGTTGTCGGCCCACTGGAGGACGGTCGCGTTGTCCGTGGTGGACATGTTCTGCACGCCGAGGACCTTGCCGCTGTTGGCGTTGCGCAGCCGTACCGCCGTGCCGTCGACCACCAGGGACCAGTTGTGGTCCGCGGTGCCGGAGTCCTGCCACTGGAGGGCGACGCCGCCGTCCGCGGTGGACATGTCCTTGATCCCGAGGACCAGGCCGCTGGCGGCGTTGACCAGGCGGAAGTCGGCGCCGGTGTTCCAGTAGACGGTGTAGTTGTAGCCCTGCGCGTCGTAGAACGGGGCCAGGTTGACGCTCGCTCCGTCGGCGGTGGCGGTGAAGGCGAGCGCGGTGCTGCTGCTCCGGGTCACGGACGCGACGGCCAGCGACGGCAGCGCCGTCAGGGCGGTGTTGCCGTAGTTCCCGCACAGCACGGTCGGCCCGTAGGTCAGGGCGGTGACGCTCGGATTGTCGTTGGCCGGCGCGAGGACCACCTTCATCGGCAGCTTGACCGTGACGACGTCGCCGGAGGACCAGGAGCGCGTCAGGACGGCGTAGCTGCCGGGGGAGACCGCGATGCCCTGCACGGCGCCGTTGACGGCGACGGTGGCCCCGGAGGCCCAGGCGGGGATGCGGATGCGCATCGACCAGGTGCCCGCGGCGCTGCCGGTGACGGTCAGCGTCGTGGTGTCGCCCACCGGGTAGTCGGTGCTCTGGGTGACGGTGATCCCCCGCTGGGTCCAGCTCAGGACCGAGGGCAGGAACAGGTTCACCGTCAGGGTGGTGCCGCTGTAGAAGTAGATCGAGTCCATCAGCTTGGTGTTGGACTCCAGCGCGGTGCCCTGGCAGCACCAGAAGGAGTCGTAGTCGGTGCTCCAGGTGCCGCCGCCCCAGGCCGGCCCGACACCGCGCCGCCCGCCGGCCCTGAGCGGGGTGAAGTAGGTGATGTGCCCGTGCGGGTCGGCGGGGTTCTGGCCGCCGATGGTGTGGTTGTACAGGTCCCGCTCGTAGAAGTCGAAGTACCCGGACCGGTCGGGGTCGAGCAGCCACAGTTCGCGGGTCAGCTTCAGCATGTTGTACGAGTTGCACAGCTCGCAGGTGTCGTTGGTCAGGTAGGCGGCGATCGCGTTCGCGGCCCGGAAGTGCTCGGCCTGGCTGTTGCCGCCGATCGCGTAGCTGTGCGCTCCCGTGGTCAACGCCCAGGCGTTGACGGCGATGTCGCGGTAGCGCGTGGTGCCGGTCGCCTTGTACGCGCGGGCGGCGCCGATCCACTTGGGCACCTGCGTGTTGGCGTGCAGGCCGTTGAGCTGGTCCTGGTTCGCGGCCAGCGGGTCGAGGACCGCGGCGTGGTCGAACCGCTGGGCGACCGTCAGCCAGCGGGAGTCGCCGGTCTGCAGGGCGAGGTCGGCCAGCACCTCGCCCATGCCGCCGAACTCGGTTCCCAGCAGCGCCTGCATCTGATTGCGGCTCAGGGCGGCGGTGCGCCGGTCGACCCAGCCGGCCATGGCCAGCAGGACGTCGCGGGCCTGGGTGCTCTCCAGCAGGCGCCACACGTCGAGCAGACCGGCCATGGTCTTGTGCACGCAGTAGTACGGCACGTTGCCGTTGGACAGCGTGCCGGCCTCCAGCGCGGCGAAGTCCGACTCGGGGAAGCCCGACAGGTAGCCGGTGGAGAAGCCGGCGGCCGCGTTGTTGGCCTGGCACTTGGCCAGCTCGGCGACCACGGCCGCCGCCTTGTCCCGGCAGACGGTGTCGCCGAGCGCGGCGTACGCCTGGGCCCACGCGGAGAGGAAGTGGCCCTGCACGTGGCTGCGGAAGGGGAACCCGGGAGCGTCCCAACCACCGTTCGCCGCTGCGCCGTTGGTGGAGAGCCTGTGGTTGGCGCGGAACACGTACAGCAGCCGGTCGACGTCGATGAAGCGCAGGTAGGCCAGCGTGCGGCCCTGGTTGTCGGCCCAGCGGCTGCTGGTCAGCCTGACCTGGCCGAGGGCGAACGGGTACGTCGAGACGCCGGTCTCCGCCTGGACGGGAGGGACGGCGGCCACGGCGGAGCGACCGAGCAGCGGGGTCGCGGCAGCGGCCGCGACGAGGGCGCCGGCAGCGCGGAGGACGCTGCGGCGGGTGGGCACGGAGGAGGGCATGGGGGACTCCCGGAAGCCTGGTGAATGAGGTGGGGAGGCGCGGCGGAGCGGACTGCGGAGCGGCGGCGACGGATTGTTAGCGCTAACAATCCGGCCCAAAAGCAAGGTGCCACGACTGACCCGCACATCCCTGGAGGGAGTGCAGGGTCGAAAGTGACACCGCCTGTTACGTTCGGGTTACTTTATAGCCGGGGCCGCCGGCGCTGTCCAGGCTCGCGGCGGGGCCCGCACCGCGCCCGGCGAGGACCGGACGGGGCCGCTGACCCGGTTCCGCGGCCCGGCGGCCGGAGAAAACGCCTTGCCGTCCCCCCGGTGTCCGGGCAGCCTGACCGGGTGTCAAGAGTGCCCTACCCCTTCCGGCTGGCCTGGGAGGACGTCGACCCCGCCGGCCATCCCTTCGACCCCGACCGAGTCGCCCAGGTCGTTCACACCGTGGGACCGGCGCGGCGAGTGCCGTCCCGGACGGATCCGGACCTGGACCTGACCCGGGTCAACTGGGCGTGGGACGTGGCGGGCCCCTGGGCCGACGCCATGACGTACGTGCTGGTCCAGCACTACGGCCCGTGGATCTCCGGATGGCGCTGGTCGCGCGGCGAAGGGGACATCGACGGCGGACCGGTCGGCAACTGGTGCTGCGCCTCGCACTCCATCACCACCGAGCAGGAGACCCTCGACCGGGTCGTGGCGGCGGTGCGCGAGTGGCGTGAGTGGCTGGAACGACTCGCGGCGCGGTTCGAGGCCTACCCCCTCGACCCCGAGGACTTGGCGAGCGACCCCGTCCTGTGGGAGCGCACGGCCCACCACCTGATCCTCCAGGTGGCGGACTTCACCGGCGCCGAGAGCGGCTGGTACGGCCACTGCGAGCAGGTCCTGGGCTGGTTCCTCACGTACTGGGGCGTCGCCCCTGAGCGGGCCGCGCAGCTGGTGGACCGAGCAGTCGGCGGCCGGTTCAAGAGCTGGACCGCGCCCGACGCCGCCCTGGTGGAGGACATCGCGCAGCGGCTCGTCGGACCGCTGCGGCCGGCGGACGCCCGCCGGCACCGCGAGCCGGCTCGGACCCCCGACGAGGACGAGGCCGCCGAACTCCCCGACCACCTGGAGCGCTGGCTCGCGACGCGCGACAGCGTGCCGTGGCCGGAGCACCAGGACACCGCGGACAACGGTCCGGTGGCGCCCGCCCGGGACGGAGCCGTCCAGGAGTTCCGCGCCTTCGACGCGGCGGTGGACACCGCCCGCGCAGCCGGCCTGCTCGCCGCACTCGAACTGGTGCGCGCCGACGCCGCACGCGGCGCCACCCTGGACTTCGAGCTGATCCGCAGCTGGCAGCGGCACGTCCTCGCCACCCCCGGGGCGCCGCCGATGCGCACCCACCCCGCCTTCGCCAAGGGCGGCGCCGAACGCTACGGGATCGGCCCCGACACCCGCGCCCGCCTCGACGCCTGCCTGGCGCAGGCGGACGACGGCCGCCTCTCGCTCGCCGCCCGAGCGGCCCGGGCCCACCTGGACGTCTGCTTCTTCCACCCGTTCGACGACGGCAACGCCCGTGCCGCCCTGCTCACCCTGCTGTTCGTGCTGGCCCGGGAAGGCGTCACCCTCGAATCGGTGGTGCTGATCCGGCGGTTCAGCCACCGGGCCGACGACCCGCGGGACGCGCTCGGCCTGTGCTCCTCCGTCGAGCACCACATCGGGTGGAGCCGCGCCGCGCACGCGAAGTAGTCGTCCATCCGCGTTGCCCGGCGCGGCAGTTCGAGGGCGCGTGGGCCGTGCAGCCGAGCTGCCGGTCCAGGTCGAGCCGGGGCCGCTGCCACCCATGACGGGGGACCGCTAGTGCGGGGCGGACGCTTCCCGGGCCGGGGTCGGGATCGGCGGGGCTTCGCAGCCTCTGGGCGGGGGGAGGTCGGGCAGGAGCCGCGCCGGACGGCGTGGCGGCCTTCCCGGGAGGGGTGGTGCCGGGGGCAGTGGTGCGGTCGCCGCAGAGACGGTGGTCATGCCGGTCAACTCTCCTCTTCGCTCGTCCCCGCCCGCAGCGTCGCCTACCCGGATCCGCCGCCGCCACGCAGCGGCCGGGCCCCGCCGTGACACGGCTGTCCTACTCGGTGGACTCGTCCGGTCGGTCGGGGACGACGTGCACGGCGGCCTCCTCGGCGCCCGCCGCACCGCCGTCGATGCCGGCGTCGGACGCGACCAGGTCCTTCTCCGTGTCCGGCCGGGCGCCCTCGTCCGGGGCCACCAGGCGCCCGGCGCGACGGGCGCCTGCGGCCTGCGGGTCGAAGGGCTCGCCCGCCCCGCCGGGAAGGTCGCCGATCCCGTCGCCGTCGCCGTCGGGCTCGTCGGAGGGGAGGTCGGGCACCTCCTGGGCGAGGCGCTGGTCGAGCGTCTCGCCGTCGCGCTGTTCGGCGGGCGTCACCCCGACCTTGTCCACGCCCAGCGGTTTCTCCGGCGGCGAGTAGCCCTCGTCCAGCAGGTCGTCGTAGTCGCGTTCGTCCACGGCGTCCTCCAGGTCCAGGGGAGCCGCGTCCGCCTGCTCCTCCATGTCCCCGGTGGGCTGGTAGACGTCGTCGCCCATCGCTTCGTCGCTCATGTCCCCACGCTCTCCGTCGTTCTCGCGCCACTGCGCGCGCCGGCCGTCGTTCGGCTCCCGGCCGGCTGTCGGTCGTCCCCGCCGGTGGTCTCGGCTCCTCCTCGTCCTGCCGGGGCGGGGGCGCGGCTCCGGGCCGCGTCCCCACGCGTACCCGGCCACTCGCGGTGAAACCTCGCGGAGCGGCACTGCCACCACGGACCCGCCCTTCCAGCCTCGCACCCCGGGCGGGGGCCCGCGCCCCGGCAGCGCCGGCCGCGGAGCGAGGGAGCGCGGGGGGCGAGGTCGCTGGGAAGCGGAGCGGCGGGGCCGGAGCCTTCGGACGAGCGCAGGGCCCGAGGCCGCCGGAGCACGGTCCCGGGCCCTGACGATCCGTCAGCAGTCGGGGATCACCGTGCCGTTGTTGTCCTTGGCGACGTCGTTGCCCCAGCGGGAGAGGTAGAAGGCGGAGACCCATTGGCCGCCGGGTCCGACGTCGGGGTCGGTCTTCAGCCACCAGTGGTTGTAGGAGGAGCCGCTGGCGATCTCGCGTCCCCAGGCCTTGCAGAAGACGTAGTTGGTGCCCTGGTACAGCGTGCCGGTCTGCGCGGTGCCGGTCGGCGAGCTGTAGACCGAGGCGTTGGCGAAGGTGTCCACCCAGTACTTGCCGGTGCTGGGCGGGGCGCCGCCGCCCGGGCAGTCGGGGATCACCGTGCCGTTGTTGTCCTTGGCGACGTCGTTGCCCCAGCGGGAGAGGTAGAAGGCGGAGACCCATTGGCCGCCGGGTCCGACGTCCGGGTCGGTCTTCAGCCACCAGTGGTTGTAGGAGGAGCCGCTGGCGATCTCGCGTCCCCAGGCCTTGCAGAAGACGTAGTTGGTGCCCTGGTACAGCGTGCCGGTCTGCGCGGTGCCGGTCGGCGAGCCGAAGGCGGGCGCGTTCGCGAAGGTGTCCACCCAGTACTGGCCGCCGGAGGACGGCGGCGGGGTCGTGCTGCCGCCGCCCGGACCGTAGAGGCGGATCGCGCCGTAGTAGTCGCCGTGCGAGGACAGGGTGGCGACCTGGACGTAGCCGCCGGAGTACGGGGCCTCGACGATGTAGCCGTTGCCGAGGTACAGGGCGACGTGGTGGATGGTGGAGGCGGTGTTGCCGTAGAACACCAGGTCGCCGGGGAGCAGCGGGGCCGTCCCGTCCGAGCGGTAGTAGCGGGCGACGGCGCGTGAACTCGGCCACTGGGTGTAGGTGGTGCCGTTGATCACGTCGGCGCCGACCGCGAGGTAGTAGGCGTAACGGACCAGGCCCGAGCAGTCGAGGCCGCGGACGTGGCAGTCGTTGGGGGCGCCGTTGGAGGCGTCGCAGCTGCCGTAGCTGGGGCCGGGGGCGGAGCCGTGGCCGCCGCCCCAGGAGTAGGGGGTGCCGATCTGGCCGCAGGCCGCGTTGACGGCGGCGGCGGCCTGGGGAGCGGCGCCCGGGGCGAGGACTCCGCAGGCGGGGGCTGCCTGCGCGGGCTGGGCGCCGACGCCGGCGAAGAAGACCGCGAGGGAGGCCAGTACGGAGAGGATCGCCGCACAGCGCAGCGGTGCGAACATCCACCGCGACACGGGGTTTACGCGCGTAGTCACAGGCGTGTCCTGAACTGTCGTGGGGCTTTGGATTGGTGGCGGACATTCAAGCACCGTGCCCGCGCCGCCCGGTAGCCCTCTGACGCACCCTCACTGATCCGCCCACCGTCTCCGCCTCCTGCCCCGCCAGTCGTCGATGCTGGCCGTCGGGGGTTTGCAGACCGTCGGCTGCAGAGAGTCACCGCTCCATTAACGTAGGTTATTTATGTAAGGGAGTACTGAAAAGCTCTTGACCTGGTCTGATCCAGCTGCCTAGCCTGAAATGGCATCTCGGCCTCCGGCTACGGTGAGTTGGCGCTGCGGCGGTGGTTGTCGAGGAGGCGCAGGGGAGGGGCTTCGGATCCTCCGACGGCAAGGAGTCGGCCATGAGTACGCCATCCGCTCGCACCATCGGCCCGATCGGCGCGGTCTACCTGCGCTGCTACCCGTTCGACACCTGGGAGATGGCGAGCCACCAGGCCGCGATCCGCGCCTTCGCACGCACTCGCGGCTACTGGGACCCGGAGGTCTTCCTCGACAACGGCCGTCGGTCGGGTGTCGCCCTGCCGCAACTCGATGCGCTGTCCGCGCTGGTGGGGGCGGGGTGGTGCGAGGTGGTGTTCGTGCCGGGCCTCTGGGTGTTCTCGGTGGACGACGGGGACGCGCGGGCCACGGCCGAGCGGCTGAAGCGCCTGGGCGGGCGGGTGGAGGAGGTGCCGGATCCGCGCCGCGCGGCGCGATCCCGGCCGCTGCTGCGCAGCGGGACCGGCTGACGTGGGCGGCCGGGGCCCGGGCGGCGGGCGACCGGGCAGGTGCGGCGCCTCCGGCGTCCGGTCCGCGACCGCCCGCCGCGCGGCGACGACCGACGCGGGCCGCGGGCGCGTAGCGCTCCGGGGGGTGCGAGTGTCAGGTCGTGGCCGCGGAGCGGGACAGTGGTGCGAAGGCGTCACGGTTCAGCGGCCGGCCGGACCTGGCGGGCTGCGTCTGCGGGGCGGGTGCGGCCGTGCCGACGTTCGCTCCGAACAGGGCGTCGTTCAGGTGGTCCAGCGCCATCCGGGCGGCGCCCAGTGCGACCGCCTCGATCCCGAGTGCGGAGGCGTCGACCTGCGGTGCGTCGAGGCAGAGCTGGTCGAGGTGGGCGCGGATCGGGCCGACCATGACTTCGCCGGCCCGGGCCAGCCCGCCGCCGATGATCACCAGGTCGGGGTTGACGGTCAGCACCATGGCGGCGATTCCCTGCGCCACGGTGCGGGCGAACCGGTCGACCTTGCCCGCGGCTTCGCTGTCGCCCGCCTGGGCGTCCGCGAAGAGCTTGGCGCTGTCCGCGGCCTCCCGGATGTCGGTCATGCTGGAGCTCTCCCAGCCGAGTACGGCGAGCGCGCCGATCTCGCCCGCGGCGCCGCCGCGGCCGCGGTGCAGCCGCCCGCCCAGCATCATCCCCGCGCCGGTGCGGTGGCCGGCGATGACGTGGATGAAGTCGTCCGCGTGCCGGGCGGCCCCCAGCCAGTGCTCGGCGAGGGCGGCCAGGTTGGCGTCGTTCTCCGCGTAGGCGGGGCAGTCGAACCAGGTGCTCGCCGCGCCGGCGAGGTCGAGACCGTTCCACTCCGGCAGGGGGGTCGACAGGCGGACCGTGCCGTGCGCGTCGAGGATGCCCGGTATGCCGAGGCAGAGCGCCCGCAGGCGGATGCCCGGGTGGCGGGCCAGGAACTCCTGGGCCCCGGCGCGGACAGCCTCCAGCCGGGCGCTGCCGCCGAGGCCCTCCGGGACCGCGGCCTGGTCGGAGGCGATCACCGTTCCGTCGAGGTCGGTGAGGACCAGCCGCAGGCCGGTGGCGCCGACGTCGATGCCGAGGACGTGGCCGGCCTCCGCGCGGAACCGGTAGCGGCGGGCGGGCCTCCCGATGCCGCGCTCGGGCGCGACCTCCTCGATCCAGCCGCCGTCGGTGAGTTCGGCGATCACCGCGTCGACGGTCTGGCGCGACAGCGACGCCGCACGGCCGATCAGGGTGAGCGTCATCGGGTCCGCGTTGCGCAGCACGCCGAGAACGGCCTCGGTGTTCAGGCGGCGCAGCAGCGCGGGGTCGCCACCGCTGAGCGCTGGGCTGTTCACGGCACCTCGCTTCCCGGGCCGCCCTGCGCGTCCCTGCTCTCATCTTACGCGAACCACTTACGTAACAGTATGGCATAACGTCCTTGACCGACGTTGCAGGCCACTCCTAGCATTCGATCAGTTTCGTAACACCGCGCCATATAGGTTGCGGAGACTCTCGTACCGCCCCCAGGATCCCGTGTCCTGGTGTGAGGAGCCCCCGATGTCCGCAAGAACCCCCGCCGCACCGCCCGCACCGCCGCGACGTGCGCGCTGCTCGTCGCCGCCACCACCGGACTGACCGCCTGTGGCGGCCTCACCCCCGGCGGCGGCAAGAGTGCGCCGTCCTCCGGCCCGGTGTCCACCACCCTGCCCGCCGGGAACGCCACACTGACCATCGTGAGCTCCGAGAACTCCGGCACCACCAAGGCTCTGGCCGAGGCGTTCCACGCCAAGCACCCGAACGTCACCGTCGACTTCCAGTACACCGGGCCGGACGACTACGACAAGAGCCTGAACCTCAAGCTCTCCTCCGACCGGGCGCCCGACCTGGCGCTGCTCAACAAGCTCGGCACCACCGTCAAGGCGAACCTGGTCCGCAGCCTCGACGACTACGCCCAGGCCTACGGGTGGGGCGCCAAGTACCCGTCCACCGAGCTGGACCAGTGGCGGGCGTCGGACGACGGCAAGCAGCTCGGCGCCGGCCACCTGTGGGCCGCCCCGGCCGGCTTCTCGGTGGTCGGCGTCTACTACAACAAGGAGATCGCGGCCCAGCTCGGCATCCAACCCCCCAGCACCCGGGCCGAGTTCGACGCAGCACTCGCCAAGGCCAAGGCTGCCGGCGAGGTGCCGGTCCAGCTCGGCAACCTGCAGGGCCATTCCTCCTTCATCGTCCAGTCGATCGTCGACGCCACCGACGGCGCCGCCCGCGCCGGCGACTGGGTCAACGGCAGGGCCGGCGCCACCATCAAGACCGCCGGCGGCAGCGCCGCCGCGGCGACGCTCACGGACTGGGCCAAGAAGGGCTACCTGCCCGAAGGGGCCAACGGCACCGACCTGCCGGGCGCGGTCGCCGAGTTCGCCAAGGGCCACGGTCTGTTCCTGTTCGACGGCTCCTGGGACGCCCAGAAGATCGACAAGGCGGCGCCGGGGAAGACCGGCTTCCTGACCTTCCCCGGCCAGAGCGGCAAGGCCACCGGCATCGGCACCTCCGTCGCCTACGCCATCCCCGCCAAGGCCAAGAACCCCGACCTCGCGGCCGCGTTCCTCGACTTCATGAACACCCCGAGGCCGCCCAGATCCAGTTCGACACCGGATTCCTCCCGGTCGCCCACGCGGACGCGGTGAAGAGTTCCGACGGCAGCGTCATGAACGAGGTCGCCAAGGGCTGGGCCGCCGTCAACAAGGACAACGGACTGGTCAACTTCTTCGCCAACACCGACGCCACCATGAACGACACCCTCACGTCGCAGGGCCAGCAGCTCATCGGCGGAAAGACCGGCCCCGAGCAGTACCTCGACGCCCTGCAGAACGACTGGACCAAGGGCCACCAGTGACCAGCGCCCCCCTCCACCCGCACCAGCCCGCGGCACGGCGGCCGGCCCCGTTGCCGGACGACGGCCGGCGCGCCCCGCGGGCCGCGGCGCCGGCGCGCACCCTGCGCGCCGGGCCCCGCCGGCCCCGCTCCCACCGGGCCGCCTACCTCTACCTCGCGCCCGCCCTCGCCCTGTACACCGCGTTCGTCGCGCTGCCCTGGCTGCACACCATGTGGCTGTCGCTCTTCACCTGGGACGGCGTCACCCCCGGCACCTGGGCCGGCCTGGACAACTACCGCCAGGTCCTGACCGACCCGGCCCTGCGGTCCTCGATCCTGCACGCGCTCGGCTTCATCGGCTTCTACTCGCTGCTGCCGATCGCCATCGGCCTGCTGCTCGCGGCCGTCATCGGCGGGCGCGGCGGCCGGCGGTACCCGGTCAGCCGCACCGTCCTGTTCCTGCCGCAGGTCGTCCCGCTGGTCGCGGTCGGCGTCACCTGGAAGTGGATGTACTCCACCGACGGCGTCGTCAACCAGGCCCTGCGCGCGGTCGGCCTGGGCTCGGTGACCCGCGCCTGGCTGGGCGACTTCACCTGGGCCTACGTCGCGGTCGGCCTGGTCGGCACCTGGGTGATGCTCGGCCTGTGCCTGATCGTGTTCCAGGCCGGCATCCAGAAGATCGACACCAGCCTCTACGAAGCCGCTCGGCTCGACGGCGCCGGCCCCGTGCGCGAGTTCCTCGCCGTCACCCTGCCCGGGCTGCGGGCCGAGATCGGGGTGGCCCTGACCATCACGGTGATCTCCGCGCTCGCCAGCTTCGACGTCGTCTACGTCACCACCGGCGGCGGTCCCGGTGACTCCACCACCGTCCCCGGCGTGCTGATCTACCGGCTCGCCTTCACCAACGGCGAGGTGGGCTCGGCCTGTGCCCTGGCCGTGGTGCTCAGCGCCCTGATCACCCTGGTCGTCCTCGCGATCAGCCGGATCACCCGGGAGAAGCACTGATGAACCGACGCTTCGAAGGTCTCGCCGGCCGGGCCGTGATGGCCGCGTTCTGCCTCGCCGTGATCGTGCCGTTCGCCGGCATCGTGCTCGCCGCGCTGAACCCGCCCGGCACCGTCGTCGGCGGCATCTCCTGGCCGGAGCACCCCACCCTGGCGAGCTTCGGCCGGGCCTGGTCGGACGCCGGCTTCGGCCAGCTGCTGCGCAACAGCACCGTCGTCGCGGCGGGCGTCGTCCCGCTCGCCCTGGTCTGCGCCTCGCTCGCCGGGTACGCGTTCGCGCTGATGGAGTTCCGCGGCCGGAAGGTGCTGTTCGCCTTCCTGATGCTGGGGCTGGCCCTGCCTTACGAGGCCGCCGTCGTCCCGCTCTACTACGACCTGCGCTCCCTCGGACTGACCGACACCCCGCTCGCCCTGATCCTCGCCCTGGTCGGCCTGTTCATGCCGTTCGGCGCGTTCTGGATGCGCGAACAGTTCCTGGCCCTGCCCAAGGAGATGACCGAGGCCGCCGCCGTCGACGGCGCCGGAAGCTGGACCGTGCTCTGGAAGGTGCTCCTGCCCTGCGCCCGGCCCGCCCTGATCACCCTCGGGCTGCTCTACTTCCTGTGGGCCTGGAACCAGTTCCTCCTCGCGCTGATCCTGATCCAGAACCCCGCCGGGCGCACCGCCCCCGCCGGCCTCGGCTTCTTCGTCGGCGCGCACAACATCGACGTCCCGCTGCTGTCCGCGGCCACGCTGATCGTCATCGCACCGGTCGTCGCCGTCTACCTGTTCTTCCAGCGGCACTTCATCGCCGGGATGCTCGCCGGCGCCGTCAAGGGCTGACCCCACCGCGCCCCGACACCTCTCCCTCCTCGTCCTGAAGGACACACCGCCATGAGCCATGCCCTCGTACCCGCCGCCACCCCGGCGCGCACCCCCGCCCAACCGCTGCGCCTGCTGCTGGTCGGCGCCGGCGGCCGCGGCACCACCTACGCCGACTACGCCGCCACCACCGGCCGCGCCCGCGTCGTCGCCGTCGCCGAGCCGAACCCCGCACGCGCCGCCGCCGCGCTGCGCCGCCACCCCGACGCCGCCCTGTACGGCGACTGGCGGACCCTCGCCGAGCTCGCCCCCGACGCCGACGCCGTCATCATCGCCACCCAGGACGCCGAGCACCGCGAACCGGCCGTCCGCTTCGCCGGACTGGGCTACCACATCCTGCTGGAGAAGCCGATGGCCACCAGCGAGGACGACGCCCGGCAGATCGCCGAGGCGGTCGAGAAGGCGGGCGTCATGCTCGCGGTCTGCCACGTCCTGCGCTACACCCCGTACACCCAGGGTGTGAAAGCGATCGTCGACTCCGGCGTCCTCGGCGACGTCATGACCGTCGAACACCTGGAACCGGTCGGCTGGTGGCACCAGGCCCACTCCTACGTGCGCGGCAACTGGCGGCGCGAGAACGAGGCCACCCCGATGCTGCTCGCCAAGTCCTCGCACGACCTGGACTGGCTGTCCTACGTCGTCGGCTCGCGGGTCACCAAGGTCTCCTCCTTCGGCGCGCTCAGCCACTTCCGCCCGGAGAACCGGCCGGCCGCCGCCGCCGACAACTGCCTCGACTGCCCGGTGGAGGCCGCCTGCCCCTACTCCGCGCCCCGCCTGTACCTGGGCTGCCTCGGCAACCCCGACCGCGAACGCTGGCCGCTGAACGCCGTCACCGACGCGCGAACCCCCGAAGGCGTCGTCGAGGCGCTGCGCGAAGGGCCCTACGGGCGCTGCGTGTACGCGTGCGACAACGACGTGGTGGACCACCAAGTGGTCAACCTGGAGTACGCGAACGGCGCGACCGCCTCGTTCACGATGACCGCGTTCACCCCGTTCACCCACCGCAAGACCCGGATCTTCGGCAGCCGCGGCTCGCTCGACGGCGACGGCGTGAACGTCGTGGTCACCGACTTCGTCACCGGACACGAGGAGACCGTGGTCCTCGGGGTGGACGGCCCCGACGCGGGCAGCGGGCACGGGGGAGGCGACGAGCGGCTGGTGGACGCCTTCCTCGACGCCCTGGCCACCGGTGACCCGGCGCACATCCTCTCCGACCCCGCCACCAGCCTGGAGAGCCACCTGGTGGCCTGGGCGGCCGAACGGGCCCGCCACACCGACACCGTGCAGACCCTCACCCCTTGATCGCACGGTCCGCCGACCGGCTCCGGGCACGTCATCAGCCCGGAGCCCGCCCGGCACCCCCACCCCCACTCCCTCCAGAAGGGCAAGCGCCATGGCATCTCGACCCGGCACCGGAACCGGAGCCCCCACCCGGCGGCACAGGCCGCTGATCCACAGCCTCCTGGCGTGCGCGACCGCGGCAGCAGCGGTGCTGCTGCCGACCCAGGGCGCCCGGGCGGCCGACTTCCCGCCGAACCCCACCGCCAAGTCCGGCTACACGCTGGACTTCGACGAGGAGTTCGACGGTCCCGGTCTGAACTCCGCCAAGTGGCTGGACTCCTACCTGCCGCACTGGACCTCCACGCCCGCCAACGCGAAGGCCCGGTACACCATCGCCAACGGCGTCCTCACCGAGCGCCTGGACCCTGACACCCCCGCGTGGAACGCCCAGTACGACAGCACGGTGAAGATCTCCAGCATCCAGTCCTACGAGAAGGACTGGTGGCACCGCTTCAACTCCTCGATGCCCAACGACCACCACGAGCCGGACTTCAACGGCTACTCCACGAAGTACGGGTACTTCGAGATCCGGGCGAAGAACTCCGCCGTCGGCGGAGGCGGCCACCAGGCGTTCTGGCTGGTCGGCACCGGCGACACCACGAGCACCAACGCCAACTCCGAGATCGACATGATCGAGACGTTCTTCGCCAAGCCGAACAACTGGCGCATCGCCGCCTACGGCTGGAACGACCCCGACTTCCTGTCCAGCTGGTACCTCTCCGACCAGGCCGTGCCCAGCGGCAGCCCCACCACCGAGTACCACGTGTACGGGATGGACTGGACACCCACCCAGCTGAACTTCTACTACGACAACCAGCTCTACAAGACGATCAACGACGCCCCGAACTCGCCGATGGGCATGATCCTCGGGCTCTACACCGACGCCGGCTCCGGCGTCCACAACGACACCTGGCCGAAGACCTGGAACGTCGACTACGTGCGGGTCTTCAAGAACAACGCCGGCTACCCCGAGGGCTACCAGCGGATCAAGAACCGCCAGACCGGCCAGTACCTCAACATCGAGGGCAAGACCGGCAACGTCCAGTACGGCAACGTGCCCGCGACGTACTGGAGCTCCCAGTGGGCGAAGGAGAGCACCGGCGACGGCTACACCCGCTACCGCAACCGCTGGACCGGCGAATACCTGAACACCACCGCCGCGGACGCGATCGTCCACTACGGAAGCCTCCCCGCCACCGACCCGACCGGTCAGTGGACCGAGGAGACCGCGGACGGCTACAAGCGGCTGAAGAACCGCTCCACCGGTACCTACGCGCACACCGAGAACCTCACCGGGAACCTCCAGCACGGCGCCGCCCCCAGCACCTGGTGGACCAGCCAGTGGAGCTTCGAACCGGCCTCCTGAGCCGCTGACCCGCCGCGGGCCGCCCCCGCCGGGCGGCCCGCACCACCCGATCCCCACAGGAACCGCCATGCTCCGCAGGACCGCCCCGCTGCTCGCCGCCGTCGTCCTGTCCGTCGCAGCGTGCACCGCCCAGCACCCGGCACCCGCCGCCACGACCGGGCCCCGGGCTCCCGACCACTCCGGCCAGAGCCTGTGGCACGTCATCGACGCCGACGGGCGGACCACCGCCCAACTGCCCGACGACGACCCGGTCGTCACGGCCGTCCGCAAGACCGTCGCGCTGCACTCCGGTGTCGTCGACAACCGGGACGAGCACAGCATCGGCGACCGCACCGCGCAGGAATTCGCGCTCTACGCGTCCGAGTTCGCCGACGAGTTGCGCGCGCAGCACTACGACACCAAGGTCGCCGAGCTGTTCGGCGCCAACCACCTCGCCACCAAGCAGGTGAGCCTCGCCTGGTACGTGTCCACCTTCCCCGAGGACATGACCACCGCGAACGTCGAGATGGACAGCACCATCGAGTTCACCACGGCCGCACCCGGCTACCTGGAGAAGAACGGCTTCGCGCTCAACACGCCGTACACCCAGCACCGCACGGTGAGCCTCGCCCGCTCCGGCGACGCCTGGAAGATCACCGCGATCCGGAAGAACCCCCTGGAATCCGGGGCCCCACCGAGCCCTGCCCCCTGATCCCGCGAGCTGCCCACAGCCAGGAGACCCCGTGCCGATGTCCGCCGCGGCCGACCGAACGGCCGTACTGGCCCTCGCCGCCGCCCTCGTCCTCGGATCCGCGGCCTGTGACGCCGCCGCGCCGTCCGAGGGACCGCCCAGCTACACCACGCTCACGATCGCCACGTCCGAGAGCTCCGGGATGACCGCGGTCCTCGCGGCCGCGTTCCACACCCACCACCTCGACGTCGTCGTGGAGGTCCGCTCCAACCCCCGGGACGTCCACGACCGGGAGCTGCCCGGACTGCTCGCGTCCGACGCCGCGCCCGACCTCGTCCTGCTCAACTCCCTGGGCCTCGCACCACCGGGCAGCATCCGCAGCCTCGACGACCACGCCCGCCAGTACGGCTGGACGCGGACCTACCCCGCCAGCCTCCTCGACCAGTGGCGCGCCTCCGACGACGGGCACCAGCTCGGCGGCGGCCACCTGTGGGCCGCGCCCGCCGGTTTCTCGCTCGTCGGCGCCTACTACAACAAGGAACTGGCGAGCAGGCTCGGCATCACCGCGGCGGCCGGCAGCCGGCAGCTCGACGCGGCCTGCACCCGCGCGAAGGCCGCCGGCGTCCTGCCCATCCAGCTCGGCAACGAGCAGGGCCACGCCTCCCTGCTGTTCCAGTCGCTCACCGACAGCGCCGACGGAGCAGCCAGGGCCACCGACTGGGTCAACGGGAGGACCGGCACCACCCTCCAGCAGGGCGGCCGGCACGCAGCGGAGGCCCTGGCCGAGTGGGCCGGCCGCGGCTGCTTTCCCGCCGACGCCAACACCGTCGACCTGCCCGGAGCCGCCGCCGCGTTCGGCGCCGGAGCCGGCCTCTACCTCGTCGACGGCTCCTGGGACGCCCAGCCGATCGACCGGGCGATGCACGGCAAGGTCGGCTTCCTGCCGTTCGTGGGCGACAACGGCCGGGCCACCGGCATCGGCACCTCCGTCGCCTACGCCGTCCCGGCCCGGGCCCGGCACCCCGACGCCGCCGCAGCCTTCCTGGACTTCCTGAACAGCCCGGAAGCCGCTCAGATCGAATTCAACGCGGGTTTCCTGCCCGTCGCCCACGCCGACCAGGTCACTACCGACCCGGGAAGCGTCATGAACGACATCGCCCGGGCCTGGGCCCGGGTCAACGAGGACGACGGCCTCGTCAACTTCTTCAACAACAGCACCGCCACCATGAACACCACCCTGACCGAGCAGACCCAGCGCCTGCTCGCCCGGCAGACCAGTCCGACCGCGTTCCTGACGGCCGTTCAGGAGGACTGGGAACGCGCCCACTGACCGGCGCACACCGCCGCAGCATGCCGCTCCCCGTCCGGCCGGCGTCCGACCAGCAGACCCGTCCGAGGACCCATGGACCGCAGACGTTCTCTCTCTTCGACCAGGACCAGGTCGACCCGCTGCCGCTCACCCTCCGGTCCACCCTCGCCGGGCCGGCGGTGACCTCGCCCGTCACCAGTCCCGCCGCCTGGCGGCCGGTCCACGCCGACAGCGAGGAGACCGTGGGCGAGGACGGGCGCGCCACCGGATCGACCTCGGGGCACGCCACGCCGTCGACTCCCTGTCCTGCACGCCGCGCCAGGGCGGCAGCCCCAATTAACGGATCGGCCGGTCCGAGATCTACCTCTCGGCCAGCGCGACCGTGTGGGGCGGCCCGGTGGTGAGCAGCGCGTTCGCCGACAACCGCGGACCGTGGACCAGCACGAGCGAGATCGCCCGCACCGGCGTGCTGCTCCGACCGCACCGCCCGGCGTGCGCGGCCGCGGGCGGGGTCAGGTGAGCTGCCAGGTCTGCAGGGCCCCGCCGGTGGGGGCCTGCTGGCTGACCGGGGCGCCGTCTGCGGTGGAGGCGGTGGTGAGGACCAGGCCGCTCTTCCTGTTGGTGACGGTGTATCCGCTGCCGGCCGCGGTGAGCTGCCAGTGCTGGCTGTCGGAGCCGGTGCAGGCGGCCTGGACGACGGCGGCTCCGGCGGTGGTGGACCCTCCGGTGACGTCCATGCAGAGGTGCGAGGCGCCGTTCAGCAGCGTGTGGGTGCCGTCGCTGTTCGGGGAGAGCTGCCACTGCTGGTTCGGGCCGCCGTGCGGGGTCCAGGTGATCAGCTGGGTGCCGGAGGTGGTGGAGGAGGCCGGGTCGTCCAGCGCCTTCCCGCTCGCGGTGAGGGTGTGGGTGCCGCTCAACGAACCTCCGTACACCTCGAATTCGTAGAGGGAGTAGCCGTAGCCGGTGCCGCGCTGGGTGGCGTACATCCGGATGTAGCGGCCGGAGCCGGCCAGGCCGGTGAGGTCCTGGACGCCGCCCGCGCCGGTGGTGGTCGTGTAGACGGTGCGCCAGGCGGTGGTGTCGTCGGAGACCTGGATCTGGAAGGACTTGCCGTACGCGGCCTCCCAGCGCAGCACCACCCGGTCGACGCTCTGCTTCGAGCCCAGGTCGACCTGCAGCCACTGCGGGTCGCTGTAGGCGCTGGACCAGCGGGTGGCGCCGTCGCCGTCGGTGGCGGAAGCGGCGGGGAAGGAGGCCGTCTCGGTACTGGAGGCGGTGGTGGGACGGTTGCGGGCGAGGTTGCCGGGCTGGGCGAGGCCGGGCCAGGCCGGGTTGTGGCCGACGGCGGCGACGACCGGGGTGAACCCGGCGTACGTGGCGGCGGGCTTGGGGGAGCCCCAGGTCTGCTGGGCGAGTCCGCGCAGCGGGTACATGAGGCCGGCGGCGATCTGGTCCTCGGTCTCCGCGGTCGGGTTGTCGCACCAGACGTGGATCAGCGAACCGGGGTTGCGGGTGGGGTCGGTCAGGGTGTTGCCGCCCTGGAAGAGGTCGGGCGTCCAGGTCTCGTACATCCACTTGGTGTCGGGCTTCGCGCCGCCGAGGACGTAGTACGTGGGCGTCCACGACTCGTTGGCGACGGTGTGTCCGGCCGCGGCCAACTGCTGGGGCGTCAGGCCGTAGTTGTACCAGTACTCCACCAGGATGTCGGCGTTCGGGCTGACGGTGCCGTCACCGGACTTGATGCCGTCGTTCCACATCCGGGTGGTCTTGCCGGCCGCCCGGACCAGGGCGTCGGACCAGTTGACGAAGCCGTAGTAGGTGTCCTTGGCGGTGGCGTTCGCGCCGTAGTGGGCGCGGGCGTACGTCAGCAGCTGCGGGTACTGGCTGTAGTCGGTGACGTACTCGTCCGCGCCGATGTGCCAGTAGGGCGCGGGGAAGAGCGGCAGGTACTCGGTGATCAGGTCCTTGACCAGGGTGTAGGTGCCGGGCAGCGAGAGGTCGACGAACTCGGCGCTGGCCGAGCCGGAACTGTTCTTCAGTTTCAGCTCCGGGTGGGCGGCGAGGATCGCGTTCATGTGCCCCGGGGTGTCGATCTCGGGGACGATGGTGACGTGGTACTTCTGACCGAGGGTCACCAGGTCGGCGATGTCCTGCTTGGAGTAGTGGTCGGTGGAGACGATCTCCGGGTGGGTCGAACTCTCCAGGCGGAAGCCGAAGGTGTCCGACAGGTGGAAGTGGAAGTAGTTGAGCTTGAGGTAGGCCAGCTCCTTGATGTGCTGCTTCACCCAGTCGACGGTGAAGAACTTCCGGCCCTGGTCGATCATCAGGCCGCGCTCGGACTTGGTCGGCCAGTCCACGGCGGTCCCGGCCGGCACGGTGGCCGACTGGTGGAGGAGTTGGAGCAGCGTCCGGGTCCCGTAGAAGGCGCCGGTGTCGGTGGCTGCGGTGATCGCGACGGCGGCCCCGACGGTCATCCGGTAGCCCTCGGCGGGCAGCGAGCCGTCACCGAGGGCGAGCGAGATGTCCCCGGCGGCGGCCGTACCGGTGACCACGCTCACCGTGCGGCCCTGCAAGGCGCCGAGATCGTCGGCGAACGTCGCTGCCTCGTCGGCGAGTTGGGTGCTGAAGGCGGGGTCGACGACGATCCGGGTGGCGGCGGTGGCCGTGAACGTGCCGCTCCCCGCCGTCCACTGGCGCAGCGCGGGAACGGTCTGCGGGGTGCTGCTCGCGGCCAGGGCGGGTGGCGCGGTGGCGAGGGTGGGCAGCACCAGGGCGGCCGCGGTGCAGAGGGTGGCGAGCAGGAGTCTGAGCAGGCGCATGGATGCCCCTGGGGTGTGAGACGGACGTGAGGGATTTTTCGGCAGGTCGGCCCATTGGTATGGACCTGTCCGGATTGTGAGCCAACTGCGCACCAGTGCAGCCTAGTTGGGGATTCATGTCAATAGCTGCTCGGATTGAGCAGTTTGTGCGCAGGAATGAGCATATGGCTGGGTGGGGGTGGGGGTGCGTGATCGCCCGGCAGGTCCACAGCTTGTCGCTGAGCGTTCGAGTGCGGTTCGGAGTGGAGGTGCCGGGGCATGTGCCTGCGGGATGCCGCGCAGGGTGCCCGAAGCGGCAGCAGGTCCTTCACGGAGTCAGCGGTTCGGGCCTCGTGGGCACGCACGGCGCGGCTGGCCGGTACCGCCGGCCGACCCGGCTGTGGTCGAGTCGGCGCAGGCCGAGATGGGCTTGCCGTTCCCGGTGTCGTCCGCGCCGAGACGGCCGGCCGGCACCGCCATGACGGTGATGGTGTGATCCCGTCGGCCGAGGGTGAAACTGCGGTACGTCCCCCGGGTGGCACCCGCCGCCCAGTCGCCGACGGGCAGGTCCACGGGGCTCCGGCCACCGATGTAAGGCCCGATGCGTTGCAGCGACTCCTCCGAATCCCCGTGCTTGCCGATCCAGGATCACGGCGTGCACGCCTGTGGGCGATGCCGTCAGGCCGTCCCGGGGCGGGGCCGCCCAGCTCGGTGGGTGGCCGCATCCGTGCGCACGGCCCCCTCGGCCGGCAATCCGCGGTGCCCGGCGAGCAGCTCCGATCCCTTCTCGTCGGGGTGCCCTGCCGGTTGGGGACCCTGCGGCAGGCCGGGCGGAGGCGCGATCAACGGCGGTTCGGGTGCGGTGGTGCGAGGGGTGGCAGGTGAGCGGTGGGGGACTCGCTGGGGTAGGCGGCGGTGCGGATGTGCTGGAGAGCGTGGCGGGGAGGTCCATTGCAACGTTGGAAGGGGTGCCCGGAACGGCATGCAACCACCGACGGCCGCCGCTGTCCAGGCTCCTGGCGGAAGTCCCTGGTTGCTCCGGCAGGGCTGCGGATCGGGCGCGGTGCGCAGTCTTGACGGCATTGGTTCAGTCCAATATGTTCACCGCGCAGAATTCCACACGGACCAACTCGTCTGCTTCGCCCACGCATTGACGCCCCATCACGCGGATCCTGGAGAGCATCCGCGGCGCTGCGCGTCATGCCGCCGTCGCGCGCCGGGCACGTGCGCGGTCGTCGAAGGCGCGACGGGCGGCAGTCGCTCCGCCAGCAGCCCCGTGCCGGCCCGGCGATGACGGTGCGGTCAGCAATTCCGTATCGACCCCACGCGATCAGATCCTTCTTCGGAGGTTGGACACATGCGACTCACGCTGGCATGGACGCGACACCAGAGGTGGAGGAGAGCGCTCTCGGTGATCCCCGCCCTCGCCCTCACGGTGGCGGCCACCATGACTGCGGCGACGGACGCCGCCGTGGCGGCACCCGCGCCGCCGGCCGGCTTCTCGCTCACCTGGAGCGACGACTTCAACGGCGCCGCCGGGACGGGCATCGACCAGAGCCTGTGGAAGTACGACACCGGGCCGGGCAGCAACTTCGGCACCGGTGAGATCGAGACCATGACCAGCAGCACCTCGAACGTCTACTACGACGGCCAGGGCCACCTGGTGCTCCAGGCACTGCACTCCGGGTCCGACCCGCGGGCCGGCTGGACCTCGGGGCGAGTGGAGACCCAGTCGGCGGCCTTCGGCGCCCCGGCCGGCGGGGTGGTGCGGATGGAGTCGGTCCTGCAGCAGCCCAACGTCAACACCTCCAACGGGGCAGGCTACTGGCCGGCGTTCTGGATGCTCGGCGCGCCGCTGCGCGACGGGGTGACCTGGCCGAAGTCCGGCGAGGTCGACATCATGGAGGACATCAACGGCCGCAGCTCGGTCTTCAGCACCATCCACTGCGGGGTGAACCCGGGCGGCCCGTGCAACGAGTCGACCGGCATCGGCTCGGGCGAGCGCGCCTGCCCGGGCTGCCAGACCGGCTTCCACGACTACGCGGTGGAGATCGACCGCTCGGTGTCGCCGGAGCAGATCCGTTTCTACCTGGACGGGAGCAACTTCTACACCGTCAACGCCAACCAGGTCGACGCGACGACCTGGGCCAACGCGATCGACCACCCGTTCTTCATCATCTACGACCTGGCGATCGGCGGCGGCTTTCCCGACGCCTTCGGCGGCGGCCCGAACGCGGCCACCGTCTCGGGCGGCAAGCTGATCATCGACTCCGTCGCCGTGTACAACAAGGGCCCCGGCTCCGGCGGCGGTGGCGGCGGCACCGTCACGGGCCAGACGATCACCGGTCCGGGCGGCAAGTGCGTGGACGTGGCCGGGGACGACACGGGCAGCGACGGCACCGCCGTGCAGCTGTGGGACTGCCAGTCCGGCGCCAAGGACCAGCACTGGACCTGGAGCGGCCAGACCCTGCAGACCCTCGGCAAGTGCCTGGACATCGCGGGCGGCAACAGCGCCGCGGGCACCAAGCTGCAACTGGCCACCTGCAACAGCGGCGGCTACCAGAGCTGGGTGCGCCAGAGCGACGGCACCCTGCGCAACCCGACCAGCGGCCGCTGCATCGACTCCCCGTCGGGAGCGACCGCCAACGGCACCCGCCTCCAGATCTGGGACTGCAACGGCTCCGGCGCCCAGCAGTTCGCCATCGGCACCCCGATCTACGGCCCCGGCGGCAAGTGCGTGGACGTGGCCGGGGACGACAACGGCGGCGACGGCACCGCCGTGCAGCTGTGGGACTGCCAGCAGGCCACCTCGCTCGACCAGAAGTGGACCTGGAGCGGCCAGACCCTGCGCACCCTCGGCAAGTGCCTGGACATCGCGGGCGGCAACAGCGCCGCCGGGACCAAGCTCCAACTCGCCACCTGCAACGGCGGCGGCTACCAGAACTGGGTCGCCAACGGCGACGGCTCGATGTCGAACCCGACCAGCGGCCGCTGCATCGACTCCCCGTCGGGAGCGACCGCCAACGGCACCCGCCTCCAGATCTGGGACTGCAACGGCTCCGGCGCCCAGAAGTTCACCCTCGCCTGACCCATGGCCCGACCCCCGCGGAGCCCCGCCCCCACGGCGGGGCTCCGCTCGGCGTGCCCCGCGGCGCGGGGCCACACGCCATCAGCTGGCGTGCGACGAGCAGGAGTTGCACCGACCGGCCGCGGCGTACCGGCGGCGAGTGCCAGCCGAGGCAGGAGCTGGGGGGTCGGGTTGTCGGGCGTCGCCGGGGACTGCCGGCGAGGCGGGTCGGGGAGGCCGGGTGCTGCGGTCCGACGACACCGCGGGCACACGTGCGGAGGAGGCGCTCGGTCTCGGAGCGGAGCGCGGGCCGGCGCACCGGTGCTCGGGCGGCGGAGCGTGCGGCCACCGGTGCGGCTCGGGTGGCCGGAGTGGAGCTGGATGCGTGCGGTGGTCGGTCGGTGGCTGCTCAGGTCGCGACCTCGGCACACGGGTTGAGCAGCCGTTCGGTCGTCCTGGCCCCGCTCCTGCCGGTGCCGCCGAACCCGGCCGTGAGGCCGTGCCGGTCAGGCGGGGGGACGTAGGGCGGCCGCGACGAGGTCGAGGAGGGGGCCGGTCAGCTCGGGGTCGTTGGTGGCGGTGGTGGAGAGGAAGACGCCGAGGAGCATCATCGTGACCGTCTCGGCGGGCACGTCGGCGCGCAGCGATCCGGCCTTCGCGCCGGCGGCGAGGATCAGGTCGATCGCGGCGGTGAGCCGCTCCCGGGTGGCCGGGGTCGCGATGGAACCGGAGGCCCAGCCGGCCCGGAGGGTCTCGGAGATGCCGCGCTTGGCCGCGAAGAACGCGGCGTAGCGGTCCATCCAGGCGCGCAGTGCCGCTTCGGGCGGGAGTTCGGCGAGCAGGGCGGGTGCGCTGCTGACCACGGCGTCGAGTTCGGTCGCGTAGATGGCCTCGACGAGTGCTTCGCGGGTGGGGAAGTGGCGGTAGAGCGTGCCGATGCCGACGCCCGCCTCGCGGGCGATGGCGTCGAGGGTGGCCGTTCCGTCGGTCGCGGCGAAGGCGTCCCGGGCGACGGTGAGCAGCCGCGCGCGGTTGCGCAGCGCGTCGGCGCGGGCCGGGCGCGCGGCGGGGGAGGAGCCCGGGGCGGGAGAGTCGGCGGAGTCGGCGGAGTCGGCGGAGTCGGCGGAAGTCAAAACGGAGTCCCTCCGGTTAGTGCTACGGTGGTCGATAACGGAGTTCCTCCGTTTACCTCCATCGTCTCACGGGAGCGAGATCGCCATGCCCTCCACGGTCGGATCTCCGCAGTTCACCGCCGCCGGTGCCGAACGGGCCGGCGGGCCCGGCGCCCTGGCCGGCCGCACCGTCTCCCGCGTCGGCTTCGGCGCCATGCAGCTGCGCCGCCTGGACCACGCCGCCGCGGTCGCCCTGCTGCGCACCGCCGTCGAGCTGGGCATCGACCACGTCGACACCGCCCAGTTCTACGGGGCGGGTTCCGTCAACGAGGCGATCGGCGCCGCACTCGGCGCGGCGGACGACGTCCTGGTGGCCAGCAAGGTCGGCGCCGAACCCGCAGCCGGCCCGATCCCGCTGCGACTGGCCCAGCGCCCCGAACAGCTCCGCGCCGGCGTCGAGGACAACCTCCGCAGCCTCGGCCGGGAGACCATCCCGCTCGTCAACCTGCGCCGCGCCGGCCACGGCCCCGGGCTGCGCGCCGAGGGCGACCAGGTGGTCGATCTGGACGACCAGCTCGCCGTGCTGATCGAGCTGCGGGACGCCGGCAAGATCGGCTCGCTCGGCCTGAGCAGCGTCGGCGCCGATGAACTGCGCCGGGCCCTCCCGGCGGGCATCGCCTGCGTGCAGAACGCCTACAGCCTGGTGTCGCGCGACGACGAGGACGTCCTGCAGCTCTGCCGCGCCGAGGGCATCGCCTGGGTCCCGTACTTCCCGCTCGGCGGCGAGTTCGCGGGCCTGCCGAAGGTCGCCGACGAGCCCGCCGTCCTCGCCGCGGCGCACGCGCTCGGCGTCTCCCCCGCCCAGGTCGGGCTGGCCTGGCTGCTCCACCACGCCCCCAACACGCTCCTCATCCCCGGCACCGCCGACCCGGAGCACCTGCGGGCGAACGCCGCAGCGGGCGCGGTCGTCCTCGACGAAGCCACCCTGGCAGCCTTGGACGCCGTCCCCTCGCGGTCCGGCGACATCGAACACGACTGACCCGCGCGGCCGTCTCGCGGAACGGTCAGTGGTCCGGCCGGTCGTCGCCGTGGTGCGGTTCGTCGGAGAGCAGGCCTTCGGCGGCGCCGTCGAGGAGGCGCTGCAGGTCGGCGGAGCGGGGCAGCATGGTCGCTTCGTAGGCGCGGACGGCGGCGGCGACGGTGTCGTGTTCGGCGAGGGCGAGGGCGAGTTCGCAGGCGTCGAGCATCGCGAGGTTGACGCCGACGCCGAGCGGGGGCATGAGGTGGGCCGCGTCGCCGAGCAGGGTGGCGGTGGGGCTGTGCTCCCAGGTGTGCGGGACGGGCAGGGCGTGGATCGGCCGGTCGACGTAGTGGCCGTCGTTGTCGGTGAGCAGGCGCCGCAGGGCCGGCGACCAGTCGCCGTAGCGCTCCAGCAGGAGGGCACGGAGCGCGTCGGTGTCCTGGACGGTGTGGCCGGCGGCGGCGATCCAGTCGGCGGGGACGCGCTGGATCAGGTAGGCGCGGATGTGATCGCCGTTGTTGCGCTGGGCGAACAGGCCGCGTTCGCCGTCGGCCGCGGCGGCGCTGCCGGGGCCGACGAGGGCGGCGACGTCGGGGTGCCGGTGCTCGACGTCGTGGAACCAGGCCTCCAGGAAGCTGATGCCGGTGTACCGGGGCGTGGCGGGGGAGAGGGTGCGGCGGACCGTGGACCAGGCGCCGTCGGCGCCGATGACGAGGTCGGCCTCGACGGCGGCGCCGTCGGCGAAGCGCAGGCGGCGGGGGCCCGCGGTCGGTCCTTCGACCGAACGCAGGCTGCGGCCCCAGTGCACGGTGCCCGGGGCGAGCGAGTCGAGCAGCAGGTCGCGCAGCTGGCCGCGGTCGATCTCGGGCTTGCACCGCTCCCCCTCCTCGGGGACGTGATGGAACCCCAACTCGCAGGTCTTTGCGTCGAGTTGGCGCATCTCCTGCCCTTCGGGCCGGGCCAGGCGGAAGAAGTCGTCCAGCAGTCCGGCTTCGCGCAGGGCGATCTGGCCGTTGTCCTCGTGCAGGTCGAGCGTGCCGCCCTGGTTGCGGGCCTCGGGGCCGTGCTCGCGGTCGTACACGGTGACGGCGATGCCGTGGCGCTGCAGGATGCGGGCGCAGGTGAGGCCGCCGGGGCCGGCGCCGATGACGGCGATGCGGGGGTCGATCGGGGTGGGCATGGTGGTGCTCCCTTCGAGGACGGCGCGCGAGGTGCCGCGCAGCCGGGGCAGGTGCCGTCCAGAAGAGCACAACGACTACAAAAGTGCAACGAGTCAACTTTTGAAACGAGTGAACCCACGGGGTAGGCTGCTCCCATGGCTGACCCCGCCCCCCGGAACGACACCCCGCCGCCCCCGCCGCCACCTCCCCCACCGCCGCCCGCCCCGCCGGGGCGCCGCGAGCGCAAGAAGGCCGCCACCCGGCAGGCCATCGCCGACGCCGCGCTGGCGCTGTTCCTGGAACGCGGCTACGACGACGTCGGCATCCGGGAGATCGCGGACGCCGCGGACGTCTCCACCACCACCCTGTTCAAGCACTTCCCGGTCAAGGAGGCACTCGTCTTCGACGAGGAGGCCGACCTGGAGGCCGACCTGCTGGCCGCCGTCCGCGAGCGCCCTCCCGGCCGGTCCGTCCCGGCCGCCCTGTGCGACCACGCGCTGCGCCACCGCAGGGCCGCGACCGACGGCGACCCCGGGTTCACGGCCTTCGCCGCCCTGGTGAACTCCACGCCGGCCCTGCGCGACTACCAGCAGGCCATGTGGCTGCGCCACACCGACGCGCTCGCCGCGGTCATCGCCGAGCAGAGCGGCCTGCCCGCGGACGACGCCGCCTGCACCGCACTGGCCCACTTCGCCCTGGAGGCACCCCGCGCCGCCCTGTCCCACGACGACGTCCGGGCCGCCCTGGTCCGCGCCTTCGACCTGCTCGACCACGGCTGGAGCGCCCTCGCCGGACCGGGCCGAGCACGCCGTGACCCGGCCGAGCGCACCTGACGGCCGGTCACTCCGCCCGGCCCGCCCCCGCCGTGCTCACGCGTCGTCCGCCGCTTCCCGGACGTCGACCACGGCCTCCCCGGGCGTCCGCGCCCAGTCGGCCAGGGCGGCGATCGGCCCGGCGGTCAGGCCGCCCACGTGCTGGTGATGATCTCGACGGCCGGTCGGGCCGGGCAGTCGGCGAGGAAGGCGTCTCCGGCCGAGTCGCGCCCGGGCCGACAGGTACCTGCAGGTACCTGTCGGCTCGTTAGCGTCCAGTGCCATGACCACACCGCGAACGGAAACCTTCGTCCTCGTCCACGGCGCCTGGCACAGCGGGCGCGTCTGGGACCGGGTGACGCCGCTGCTGGCCCGGGCCGGGCACCGGGTCCTCACCCCCTCGCTCACCGGCCACGGCGAGCGGCAGCACCTGCTCGGTCCGCACGTGGGCCTCGACACGCACATCGCGGACGTCGTCGCCCTCCTGCGCGACGAGGACCTCACCGACGTGGTGCTGGTCGGGCACAGCTACGCCGGAATGGTCGTCTCGGGAGTGACCGACCAAGTCCCGGAGCGGATCGCCGCGCTGGTCCACCTCGACGCGATGGTCCCGGCCGACGGCGAGAGCGTGCTCGACGTCCTGCCCGCGACCAGGCACCTGCTCGACCTCGCCGCGGCCACCGACACCCCCTGGCGGATCCCGCCGATGCTCCCCGCGCCGGACGGGCCTACCCCCGCCGGCCTGTTCGGCGTCACCGACCCGGCGGACACGGCCTGGCTGCGCACCCTGCTCTCAGACCAGTCCGCGCTGTGCTTCCGGCAGCCGGTCCGGCTGGCCAACCCCGCCGCGGCCGCCGTGCCACGGACCCACATCCACTGCGTCGGCGGCGCACCGGAGGCCGTCCCCCGCCGTCCCGTCCCCGCGGTGCAGCCCAACGGCGCCCCGTCGCGGGTGTGGGAACTGCGCAGCGGCCACGACTGCATGGTCATCGCGCCGGACCGACTGGCCGAACTCCTGCTGCGGGTCACCGCCGCCACCGGGCCCACCGAGCCGGCGGGCACGCCCTCCTGACGGCGGCTCATGAGCCGCCGCTCGACGGCGAGAAGGCCCCTCCCGCGGAACGGGAAGGGCCTTCGCACTGCCTTGACGGGCCGCGGAGCGGACCCGTCGGCGGGGGATCGGTCAGCCGATGTTGGCGCAGGAGTTGCCGGCCGCCGGGTTCAGCGCGCCGATCAGGTTGATGCTGTTGCCGCACACGTTGACCGGAATGTGCACGGGGATCTGGATCAGGTTGCCCGACAGGACGCCGGGCGAACCGACGGCCACGCCCTGGGCGCCGGCGGACGCGGACGCCACTCCGGCCGTGCCGAGCACAGCGGTGGCGGCCAGGGCGACGGCGGCGAGGTACGTGCGGGTGCGGGACATGTCGACTCCTTGGTTCCATGCGGGGCGCCGCCCCGGGTGGGGCGGCACCGGTGATTCGGGGTGCGCGTGCCGGCGGCGTGCCCGACGGGGTGCAGAATCACCCCGACGAGTGCGTCCCGGCACGGGATCAGGGGACGGGCGCCTCCACGGGCGCCCGGAACGGGCCGGCGGCCACGGCCCGGGGCGGACCGGTGCGCAGGCGACGAAGCAGGATCACCAGCGGTCTCCGATTCCCATGGCTCAGCAGCGACGGCCCGTATCCGTCCGAGAGCGGCGGGCGGGGGATGCCCGTCCGACACTTCGGCCGACACGAACTGTCCCCCGCCGCCGCCCGCGATCCACGGTGAACCCGCCCTGGGCGTGCCCCGGCCACCCGTGCGGCCCAGTGTGATCACCTGTCCGGCCGCGCGGCACGGCCCTGCCCGGCGGCGCCCGCTGCCGTCCGTCGGCCGCGGCGGCGACGCCACCCGGCAGCTCACGGACCGTCAGACGCCTTGGCAGGGCCGTCGGTCACCCCGCCCGTCCCGCAGATCGAGGAAACCGTCGGCAACCACGTCACCCTGGAGGTCGGGCCGGGCCCGCTACCTGCTCCACGCCCACCTGGAGGCCGGCTCGCTCGACGTCCGGGAGGGCGACTGCGTCGAACCCGGCCAGGTCCTGGGGCTGATCGGCAACAACGGAAACCCCGCCACGCCGCACCTGCCCTTCCAGGTGATGACCACGGCCGGGTTCTTACCGACCGCCAGCCCGCCCTTCGCCTTCCGCCGGTTCCGCGTCCTCGGACAGGTCGAACCCCGGCTCTGGGACGACAACCTGGGCCTCCGGCCCACCGGCTTCCTCCCGATCACCCCTAGCCGTACGAGGGCCAGCACCGCGCGCAGTACCCGCTCGACCGCGAGGTGCTGGAGCTCTGAGTACCGGTCGTCGATCCGCCGGCCGGCGTTAGACCTGGTCAGGAGGCGAACAGGGTCCAGGGGCCCCGGTTGCCGACGTCGCCCGGATCCTTGCGAAGATCCTCGGTATGACCCCATCTCCCGCTGACGGCAACGGCTCCGACGATCCGTTCGTCGAGATAGGCGATCCTGTCGTGGCCGTCGCAGACAAGCGGAGACGCGTGGTTGCCGTGGCCGGCGCGCGCGAGCACGACGAGGCCAACACGGTCGGCGTCTTCCACGTCACCGATCGCGCCCGCCGGCGCTGGCTCCTGAGGTCGCACCACCCGGTGAACGCGATGGCGTTCCACCCGACCCTCCCTTTGCTCGCGGTGGGATCCGGCGAGTATGACGGCGGCTATTTCTTCGCGGGGGAACTCCTGCTCGTCCACCTGGAGACCGGCACCGCGCTGTCGCTCATCGAGCACCACCTCGGGCGCCAGGTCCTGGGACTGGAGTGGCTGAACCATCAGGACCTTCGCGTCCTGATGGCGCCACCCGACGACTGGCAGGACCGAAAGGCCCACGTGGAAGGACATATCGCCGTGGTGCGCCGTGCCGACTGGACCGCGGTCGGCGCCAAGTCGCTCACCGGCCGTGACCTGGCCGGCCCCCGGGGGCCGGCCCCGCGCCCGGACCACCGCGAAGCAGCCCGGCAGACCGTTGCCCGACTGGCCTCGCCGCGGACGGCCCGGCACCACACCAACTGACCACGCGGGTGGAAGTCGCTCGCGCCGGTCCGGACCGGGCTGCTCGGGGCGGCCGATCCTGTTCGGCCCGACTCGTCGTTCTGACGGACGGACCCGGGGAGTCTCCGGCATCATCGGGTCGGAGACGGTGCCGCGGAACAGCCTGCCGGGCGGTCAGCGGCCGTGGGGCCGTGGTCACCGGACAGCACCGCGGGGCGGACCGGGACCGCGTGGTGTCCGCCACTCTGAGACACAGGTACTGACGAGACGTCGGGCCGACCCGGGTGGGCGGCGATCGGCTCGGACCGCCGCCCACCCGGGAGGCCGTTCGCGGGTGGGCGTCAGCCGCCCGCGCCCGCGTACAGGGCCACCGCGTCACCCGCGCCGACCGTTGCGGTGAAGGTGCCGTTGGCCGCGACGGTGTACTTGGGCCCGCTGCAGCCGCCGCCGGCGCTCGGGTCGCCGTGCTGGACGTCGCAGTAGCTTCCGGCGGGCAGCGAGGTCTGGAAGGTCCGGGTCAGTGCGGTGGTCTCGTGGTTGATGGCCACGTAGCCCTTGGAGCCGCGGCCGAAGGCGATCGCGTTGTTGCCGTTGGACCACCAGTTGGTGACCGCGGTGCCGTTCACGGCGTTCCGGAAGCCGACCATGTTGGCGATCTGCCGCCAGGCGTGCTGGCACTTCCAGCCGTTCTGGTAGCAGGCGCTGACGGTCCCCCCGTTCGGCGGGCCGGCGTCGATGTCGCTGAACTCGTAGCCCGAGTACACGTTGGGCGAGCCGTACGGCCAGGCCAGCAGGTAGACGTTGGCCAGCGTGTAGGTGTTGCCGTACTTGTAGTTCAGCGTGGAGCCGTTGCGCTCGGTGTCCCAGTTGTCGGTGAAGGTCCGGGAGTTGGCGCTCGGCAGGTAGCCCGCTCCCCAGGAGTCGTTCCAGTTGTTCAGGTAGGCGAGCTTCTCGCTGGTGAAGATCCGCTTCAGGTCGTAGGCGCCCATGAACGCGTCGACGTCACCGGTGCCGGTGTACTCGCCGGGCTGGACGGCCTCGCCCGAGCCGTAGATGACCTCCTGCACCCAGTAGATGCCGGGATTGCTCAGCTTGGCCTTGATCGCGGCGAGATCACCGGAGGCGATGTGCTTGGCGGCGTCGATCCGGAAGCCGTCGACGCCCTTGGCGATCAGGCTGTTGAGGTAGGCGGCGATGGTGGAGCGGACGTAGTCGCTGCCGGTGTCGAGGTCCGCCAGGCCGGAGAGCTGGCAGTTCTGCACGTTGGCGCGGTCCGCGTAGTTGGAGATGTCGGTGCGGCAGGAGTGGAAGTCCCAGTCCTGGTAGTAGCCCGGGTAGTTGTACTTGGTGTAGACCGTCCCGCCCGTTCCGGTGCCGGAGCCCGCGCTCATGTGGTTGACCACGGCGTCCGCGACCACCTTCACCCCCGCGGCGTGGCAGGTGCTGACCATCGCGCCGAAGGCGGTCGCGTCGCCCAGCCGTCCGGCGATCTTGTAACTGACCGGCTGGTAGGACGTCCACCACTGGCTGCCCTGGATGTGCTCCTGCGGCGGCGACACCTCGACGTAGCCGTAGCCCTTGGGCCCCAGGACGTTGGTGCACTCCTTCGCCACCGAGGAGTAGGACCACTCGAACAGGGTGGCCGTCACGCTCTTGCTGCCCGGGGTGGCCGCGACGGCCGAGGTGGGGGCGGTCGCCAGGCCGGCTGCCGCGGTGGCCACGGCCAGGGCGGTGGCGGTGAACGGGACGCGGCGTCGGCGGCGGGGCGCCGGGGAGGGGTGGTCCACGGAGGTCTCCTGGTGGGGTGGGAGCCGAGGGTGCGCGGGTGGCTGCCGCCGGTGATGTTTCTGCAAACTCCCTGAAAGTTGCCGGAAACATTTGCGGCAGCGCAGAACGTACGGCCCGCCGCCGAGGCCGTCAAGGGGTCCCGCACCGGCGCCCGAACCCGGCCGCACGGCGCCGGTGCCGCGGGGTCAGCGGGGGGTGGTGCGGTGGGGGCCGAGGCGGTGGAGGACGTCGGCGAGTTGTTCGGGTCGGAGGGTGGGGGAGGGGAGGGCGTGGTGGCCGGGTGAGCTGCGGAAGCCGTCGATGAGGAGCGCCAGCGGGCGCCGCCAGGCGTCGGGGCCGGCGGTTTCGGTGAGCGCGGGGACGGTGCGGCCGAGGGCGGCGAGGGCGAGCAGGACGTCCTCGGGGGTGAGGTCGGGACGGACGGCGCCGAGGTCGCGACCGCGGGACAGGAGCAGGTCGACGGTCTGTCGGTTGTGCGCGTGGACGGCCTGCAGGGCCCGGCTGTCCGGAAGTTGAGCGGTCATCAGGTCGTTGCTGCCGCGGTCGGCGGCGAGCGCGGTGAAGACGTACTCCAGGTACCGGGTCAGGCCCTCCCACGGGTCCTGCGCGCCGCGCGCCTGCTCGCCCGCGGCCGAGGTCGCGGCGAGGCGGTCCCCGAAGACCGCGTCGACCAGCTCCGCGCGGCTGGGGAAGTGGCGGTAGAGGGTGGCGTTGCCGACGCCCGCGCGACGGGCGATCACATCGAGCGGGGCGTCCAGTCCCTGCTCGGCGAAGGTCTGCCGGGCGGCGTCCACCAGGAGGTCCCGGTTGCGCCGCGCGTCGCGGCGCCGCGGCGGTGCGGTGTCGTTGGTGTCGGTCATGCCTGCCTCCGGGGAAGCGGGGAGCGATCCCCGGTACTGGTGGTATCGTCCCACAGCAGTAAAGCGGGGAATGGTCCCCGTTTCTCTGGTCTCCACGGCGGAGAGGGGAGTTCCGTGCACGACACCGCACTGGTCCTGGGCGGCGGCGGACCCGTCGGCGGCGCCTGGACGCTCGGCGTGCTCGCCGGCCTCGCCGAGGCCGGCGTCGACCCGGCCGCGGCCCGCACCGTCATCGGCACCTCCGCCGGAGCCGTCCACGGCACCCGGCTCGCCTGCGGCCAGGACGTCCGCGACCTGTACGAGCGTCAACTCGCCGGCCTGGACGGCGTCGCGATGGACGTCACCCTCGCGCAGACCGCCCGCTTCCTGTGGGCGGCCCTGCCCACCCGCGACCCGGAACGCTCGATCCGACGCCTCGCCCGCGCCGCCCGCACCGCACGGCCCACGCCCGACCGCGACCTGCACGACACCGTGCGGGACCTGCTGGGCGGCCACACCGCCTGGCCCGACCGCCCCCTGCGGATCGCCGCCGTCGACGCCGCCACCGGACAGGTCGAGGCGTTCCACGCCGGAACCGGACTCGACCTGGTCGACGCCGTCGCCGCCAGCTGCGCCGTGCCGCTGCTCTGGCCACCCGTCACCGCCCTGGGCCGGCAGTGGATCGACGGCGGGACCCGCTCCACCGGCAACCTCCAGCTGGCCGCCGACCACCGGCGGGTCCTGGCGATCACCCCCATGCCCGCCGCCGTCGGCCCGCACCCCGACGCCCGCACCCAGGCCGCCGAACTCCGCGCCGCCGGCACCCGCACCACCCTGGTCGTCCCCGACCGCGAGGCCCGCCGCGCGATGGGCCGCGACCTGACCGCCGACACCCGCCGCCCGGCCGCGGCCCGGGCCGGCCACCGCCAGGGCGCCGCCGTCGCAGCCGCCCTCACCGACCTCCGCTGACCCAGGCGTCCGGTCCGGCGGGCATGTGGTGCCGGTGCGGCGTGGTGGCGAGTAGGCCGAACGCCGCATCGCGTCGCGACCTCGCCGACGGCCGCCGAAGCTTGGTGGGACGCGTGGCCGCGCGTGGCTCGGGCACCACGGTCGGGATTCGGGACGGGTGCTCCGCCGCGAAGGGGGCAGGCGGTCGTCGGCAGCCGCGGTGCGGGGGCCGCGCCGCCCGGGCCGGTCGGCTCGCCGTCGGCCGCGTGAATGCAACCGCCCTGTCCAACGCTGTTGGCCGGGCCGCTGTTCGAACCGGAGGACCAATGAGTGAGTCGAACCCTGTGCGCAAGGTCGTGGACGCCGTGGCCGAGGCGGTGTCCGATCTGACGGGCCGTGACCGGCCGGAGGTGCCGGGTGCGCCCGGCGTGGAGGCGCCGCCGGTGGCGGAGCCGACCGAGCCGCGCGCTCCGCTACCGCCCAAGCCCGACCAGGACGGACCCGGCGTGGTGTCGGCGACCGGTCGGAGCAGCGGCGCGGCCGCGGACCTGCGGGCGCAGAGCGGCGGATACCTGACCACCGCCCAGGGTGTCCGCCTGGCGGACAGCGACCACTCCCTCAAGGCGGGTCCGCGCGGGCCGGTCCTGCTCCAGGACCACCACCTCCGCGAGAAGATCACGCACTTCGACCACGAGCGGATCCCGGAGCGGGTCGTGCACGCCCGGGGGGCGGCGGCGCACGGCGTCTTCCGCGGCTACGGCACCGCCGCCGGGGTCACCAAGGCGGCGTTCCTCGCGGACGGTGTCGAGACGCCGGTCTTCGTGCGGTTCTCCACCGTCCTGGGGTCGCGGGGCTCGGCCGACACCGTGCGCGACACCCGGGGCTTCGCGACCAAGTTCTACACCGGTGAGGGCGTTTTCGACCTCGTCGGCAACAACATCCCGGTGTTCTTCATCCAGGACGCGATCAAGTTCCCCGATGTCGTGCACGCCGCCAAGCCGCACCCGGACCGGGAGATCCCGCAGGCGCAGTCCGCGCACGACACCTTCTGGGACTTCGTCTCGCTGCACACCGAGGCCACCCACCACACCATCTGGAACATGTCCGACCGGGGCATCCCGCGCTCGTACCGGATGATGGAGGGCTTCGGCGTCCACACCTTCCGCCTGGTCAACGCCGACGGCGCGAGCACACTGGTCAAGTTCCACTGGAAGCCCAAGCTCGGCGTCCACTCCCTGGTCTGGGAGGAGGCCCAGCTGATCAACGGCATGGACCCCGACTTCCACCGCCGCGACCTGGCGGACGCGATCGAGGCCGGGGCCTTCCCGCAGTGGGAGCTCGGCATCCAGACCTTCCCGGACACGCCGGACCAGACCTTCGAAGGCATCGACCTGCTCGACCCGACGAAGATCGTCCCCGAGGAGCTGGCGCCGGTCCGGCCGATCGGGCTGATGACGCTCAACGCCAACCCGACGAACTACTTCGCCGAGACCGAGCAGGTCGCCTTCCACCCGGGCCACCTGGTCCCCGGCATCGACATCACCGACGACCCCCTGCTGTCCGGCCGGCTGTTCTCCTACCTCGACACCCAGATCACCCGGCTCGGCGGCCCGAACTTCGCGCAGATCCCGATCAACCGCACCCACGCGCCGGTCAACGACATGCTCCGCGACGGCTTCCACCAGGACGCGGTGCACACCGGCGTCGCCCCCTACAAGCCGAACTCGCTCGACGGCGGCTGCCCGTTCTTCGCCGGCGCCGGTGAGCACGCCTTCGTTGAGTACCCGACGCCGATCGCCGCCGCCGCCAAGGTCCGGGCGGCGCCGGCCTCGTTCGACGACCACTTCGGCCAGCCCCGGCTGTTCTGGCGCAGCCTCACCCCGGTCGAGCAGCAGCACGTGATCGCCGCCTACACCTTCGAACTGTCGAAGGTCTACGAACCGGCGATCAGGGAGCGGATGCTCGGGGTGCTGGCCAACATCGACGCCGACCTGTGCGCCGAGGTCGCGGCCGGGCTCGGCCTGCCGGCCCCGGCCGCCACGGTCCAGGTCGAGCCGTCCACGCCGAGTCCCGCGCTGTCACAGCTGGCCGGGAGCTGGCCGGTCGACGGGCGCGTCGTCGGCATCGTCGCGGACCCGGACGGCGACGCCGGGCTCGTGCGGGCGGCCCGTGACGCGGTGCGCGGCACCGGGATGACGGCCCTGGTCATCGCGCCCACCGGCGCCCCGCTGGCCGACGGCCTCACCGTCCAACGCACCTTCGGCGCGGCCCGATCGGTGGAGTTCGACGCGCTGGTCGTCCTCGCGTCCGTCCCGCCCGCGACCGACGACCGCGGCGCGCGCGACGCCAAGTCCAACGGCCCCTCGACGGTCGACTCGCGTCTCGCCCTGCTCGTCAACGAGGCCTACCGGCACGCCAAACCGATCGGAGGCCACCCGGCGGCGCGGGCCGTGTGGGCCGCGGCGGGCATCGACCCGCAGGCCCCCGGCGTCCTGACGGGGGAGAACATGGACGAGGTGCTGGCCGGCATCGTCGGCTTCCTCGGCGCCCACCGGGTGTGGGACCGGTTCCCGGCCGCCTGACACAGCTCGCCGCCGTGCGATCCCCGGCCGTCGGAGCCAGGCCGCCCTGGCTCCGACGGCCGCAGGCACAGCAGAGGTGACCCGACGGCGCGGGTGAAGCCCTGGTCGAGGGTCAGCCGGCGGCGCTCGGCGCCCGCTTAGCGTCCCGCGGGCGGGATCTCGAACGGCTGGTCATACATCCGTACGTCGCGCGCAGTTGTCAGCGGCATCAGCCGGGCCGCGCCGATCTCGCGGAAGTGGTCGGCGGCGCGGTGAGCCGCGAATGCCGCCGGGTCGACGTACTTCTCGATGCTCACGTACCGCTCGGGTGAGCCCTCGGAGCGGAACACCTCGTAGGAGAGACAACCCGGTTCCTCGCGACACCCTGTGGCCGCTGCCGCCGAAGGCTCGTTGGAGTGCCTTGATGAGGCCCAGCCGCACCGCGACGCACGGCCCGCGCGGCAGACCGGGCAGGATGGCCTGGTGCCCCACGCGCCGAGGTCGAAGCCGACCGTACGAGCCCGTACCGGTGCGCCCGAGTACGCCAGGGCGCCCGGCAGGCCGCCATCGTTGACCTCGACCAGGACGACAGGAACACACCCTTGACGGACACGGCGTCCTTCCTGCTCCAACGCCTGCACGCGGCCGGCCTGACCGACGTCGCCGCGGTCGAGCCGGCCACCGGAGGCCTCGCCGCGACCGCGGGTCTGGCGCGCCGCGATGACGGCACGTCGGTCTTCGTCAAGGCGTTCGACGAGCCGCCGTCGGACGACGTCTTCGCCGCGGAAGCCGAAGGGCTGACCGTGCTGCGCGAGGCGGGCGTCGCCACGCCCGAGATCGTCCTCGCCGACCGCGACGTCCTCGCGCTGACCCTGCTGCGGCCCCGTCCGGGCACCGAGGCCTTCTGGGAGCAGCTCGCGCATGCGCTCGCCCGCCTGCACACCACCACGCGGTACCCGCGGTTCGGATGGCACCGGGACAACTGGCTCGGCCGTCGACGGCAGGTCAACACCTGGGACGACGACGGGTTCGCGTTCTTCGCCCAGCACCGCCTGCTGCGCTGGCTCGGCGAGCGGCGCGTCCAGGGGGCGCTGGACGCCGGGGACCGGGCCGCGCTGGAGCGGCTGTGCGACCGGCTGCCCGAGCTCCTGCCGGTCAGGCCCGCGTGCCTGACCCACGGCGACCTGTGGGCGATGAACGTCATGGTCACCCCCGACGGGCGGCCCGCCCTGATCGACCCGGCCGTGTCCTACACCTGGGCCGAGGTCGACCTGGCCCACCTGTGGACGACGGCGCCGCCCCCCGAGGCACACGTGTTCTTCGACCGCTACGCCGAGCTGACCGGGCTCGACAGCGACTGGCGCGAACGCATGCCGATCCTCCAACTGCGCCAGCACCTGGCCGTGATCGCCCAGTTCGACCCGGACTGGGGCGCCGCCGATCTCGTGCGCGCCACGCTCGCCCCTTTCCGGAAGCGGCCCTGAGCGCGGCCGAACAGCCTCTCACCTCGGCCGGGAGCAAGCTGGGTGGGATCATCCTTGCGGGTCGTGAACCCCGAGTGGCTCTTGGGCCGGGCCATCACCGGCCACCCTGCCTCTCCAGCTCCGCCAACCGTGCCTGTTGCCGGTCGAGGTCCTCGCGGGTCCTGCCGGTCGCGACGGCGGCTTCGGCTGCCCGCTTCCGGGCCGTCGCGTGTTCGTCGCGCCGGGCCTTCTCGGCGGCGCGGGCGGACGCGAGGTGCTGCTCGGCCCGCTCCAGGGCGGCCCGGGCCCGCTCGGCGCGTTCGGCTGCTGTGGCGGTGTCGGCGGCCAGGCGCTCGACCTCCTCGCCCAGTCGCGTGGCCTCGCGGTCGGCGGCCTGCTGCACGTCCTCGGCCCCGGCCAGGGCCGCCTTCGCCTCGGCTACCCGGCCTTCCGCTTCCTGTCGGGCGGATGCCCGGTGGATCGCCCCCTCGGACCTCCCGGCCTGCACCGCCTTCCCTCTCCGTGGCGGTCCGGCCTTTCGTGCGGGTGCCGTCCTCGCCATGCCGCCCACCCGGAGCCCGGGCGGGGCACCGTCGGACGCCGGTGGCAGAGCGCCCGCCTCCTCCAACGCCGCACTGAGCCGGCCCGCCGCCAACGCCACGGCGGCGTGTTCGTCGGCGAGTGCGGCCCGCAGGGTCTGCTCCACCTCGCGCAACTGCGCCTCGCCGAGGTGCTCGCCCGCGTCGGCGGCCGACCGGCGGGCCTGCTGCGTCAGCGCCGCGACCAGCCGGTGTCGCTGTGCGGACAGCGCCCGCAACTCGGCTCCGGCGAGCCGGTCCTGCGCCTCGCGCAGGGCACGGCCGAGCTCCAGCAGCGGCCCGACCTCCGCGCCGTGGCGGCGCACCAACTGGTTGACCGCGAACGCGGCGAGGGTCGGCTTCCGCAGCGCCTTGACCTGAGCGGCGAGCTCCCGGTCGCCGGCCTGCCGGGCCTCGGCCGCCGCCTGGTCGCGCGCCGCGGTGAACTCGCCCGGACGCACGGCGTAGAGGCCGTCCGCGACCTGCTCGAACTCCATCACCGCCTCCGCGATCTTCCGGTCCGTCCCTTCGATTCGCTCACCCGCGGCCGCGGACCGCACGCCCGAGTGGGCCGACGGGCAGGTGGGCGCTCTGCCCGGGGTGTCTCCGGTGCCCGGGCCCGGGGGCGGGGCGTAGCGTGAAGTGGTGCGGGTGCGGAGGTCGTTTGTGCTCGTGGGCGAGGAGGCCGTGGTGTCGGGACACCGGTTGAAGGCGAGCACGCGCCGGGTGGGGCCGATGGTGGTGTGCAGCTTCAGCGGGGACGTGGTGCAGGAGGCCGCCGCCGTCGCCGAGAACGTCCTGGACAAGGCGCTCGCGGAGGAGCCGGCTGTCCTGGGGGTGGACCTGAGCGGGGTGGGGCTGTTCACCTCGACGGGCTTGAACGTGCTGATCCAGGTCCGTAAGAGGGCCGCGGCGACGGAGATCCCGCTGGTGCTGATCGCTCCGAGTCTCGGGGTGCGCAGGGTCCTCGAGCTCACCGAGACCGGGTTCCTGTTCCCCGCCTTCGACACCGCCGAGCAGGCGGTGAGCGGCCTGGACGGCCTGACCGGCGGCCGCGGCGCGGTGTAGCGGCCGGGCCGGGGGGCACACGCGCCGTGACAGGTTTCCGCCGACCAGGGCACACGGGATCCGCTATGGCACCGGCCCACGACCAGCACCGCCACCTCAACATGTTCCCCGGGGACCGCACCGCGGCGGCACTGGCCTTCGCGCGCCGCACCCTGGCCGACTGGCGCCTGAGCGACCCGGGCGCCGCCACCGACGTGCTGCTGGTCGCGGCCGAACTCCTCGCCAACGCCGCCCAGCACACCCCCGGCCCCCGCCGGCTCGACCTCGATCTGGACCGGGACCTGGACCGGCTCACCCTCACCGTCACCGACCCCTCGTCCGATCCGCCGCGCCTGCGCCGCCCGCACCGCCCCGAGCTGCCCCACGGGCACGGCCTGGTGATCGTCGACCGGCTCGCCCTCGCCTGGGGGCACCGCCCCACCCCAACGGGAAAGGCCGTCTGGGCGACCCTGCCGGCGCCCGCGCCGTGGCACGGCCCGCGGTGACGGCGGCCGGTTCCGGGCGACGCCCCGAACGGCCCGCTGCCGCGAGCGGTCCCCGTTCCTGACCGGGCACCGGGAGGGCGGCGGGGGAGTGGCGGGCTTCGTCCGTTCGGCGGCCACCCGTTCGGCCATCGGAGGGCCGCGGGCGGGGCCGTCCGAGGGGATGCCAGCGCGTCGTGGGTTCGCGGACGAGGGGTCGTGACGAGACTCGGGCGTCTCATCGTTCGCACTCGCCGGAAGGACCCAGGTGGCAGCAGATCAGCGTGTGTCGCCCGCACGGACAAGACGATGGCTGGGCCGAATGCTGAGCGCCGGCCTCGCCGCGACGCTCGTGCCGTTCGGACTGGCCGGTGTCGGCCCCGGCGCCTGGGCGGCCGGGCTTCCCGGCGGTCTCGGGCCGTGCCTGGGGGCGGAATGCCCGGCGACGTTCCCGCCGGTGAACAACGGGCCCTTCGCCGGCCGCGACGCCAACATCAACGTGTTCGTCGGCGGCGACTTCAACGTCACCGGCTCGGCCGCGGAGGCCGAGGGCCGAGTGGTGACCCTCGGCAACTTCTCGCAGAACAAGGCAGCGGGCGGCAGCGCCGTCTACAACGTCGGCATCGCGGGCGTCGGATCGCGCGTTCCCCCGCCGGACGGCTCGGACTTCCTCGCCGCCGGCGGCAACGTCACCGTCGCCCAGGGCCAGCGGCTGATCGCGGAAGGCGGCGTCGTCCGCCACGCCGGCACGGTCAGCGGCACCGTCGAGGGCACCGTCGTCCAGGACCCGCAGGCCGTCGCCGCCTACACCCCGCTGCGCGGGCAACTGCAGGCCGCCAGCGAGTGCTACGCCGGAATCGGTGCGCCGCGGCCCGCCACGGGGACCGCGGTCAACCAGAGCTTCCAGACCCTGTTCACCGGTGACGGCACGTCAGCGCTCCAGGTGTTCAACGTGGACTTCGACCTGACCACGAGCGGCGGCGCCCAGCAGGGCATCGCGTTCCAGAACATTCCCGCCAACGCGACCGTGCTGGTCAACCTGACCGGCGCCGCCCGCACCGTCAGCACCTTCAGCGGCGGCCTGGACGACAACGACCCGCTCAACCAGCTGCGCGAGCGCCTGCTGTGGAACGTCCCGACCGCCGGCTCCGTCACCTTCACCGGCACCGGCCAGTTCCAGGGCAGCATCCTGGTGGGCAACCCGGCCAGCACCACCACCGTCAACATGCCCGGCCTGAACGGGCGTTTCTTCAGCACCGGAACCCTGAACCACACCTCCGGCGGCTCGGGCGGCACCGGCACGGAGATCCACGCCTACCCGTTCAACGGCGACCTCCCCGAGTGCGGCACGCCCACCCCCACCGCGTCGACCTCGGTCACCAAGGTCGACTCCGACACCGCGCAGCCGCTGGCCGGCGCGGTGTTCCAGCTGTGGCGGGAGAGCAACGGCGTCGCGGGGCTGCAGACCGACGGCGCGGACCCCGACACCAAGGTCGGCGCGCCGTGCACCACGCCGGCCAACGGCCAGTGCTCGGTCACCGGCCTGCCGCTGGACACCTACTACTGGCAGGAGACGGCGGCCCCGCCCGGCTACGACCTGCCCGCCCAGCCCGTCACCCAGGTCGACCTCACCACCGACGGCCAGAACGCGGCGGTCACCGTCCGCGACACCCGGACGACGGTGATGGCGACCGCCTCGACCAGCGTGACGAAGACCGACGCCGCCACCAACGCGCCGCTGGCCGGTGCGGTGTTCCAGCTCTGGCACGAGACCAACGGCGTCACCGGCCTGCAGACCACCGGGGCGAACCCGGACACCGCGGTCGGCCCGCCCTGCACCACGCCCGCCAACGGCCAGTGCTCGGCCACCGGTCTGGCGCTCGGGACGTACTACTGGCAGGAGACCGCGGCCCCGCCCGGCTACGACCTGCCCGCGCAGAACGTCAGCACCGTCGTGCTCGGCACCGACGGCCAGAACGAGGCCGTCACCGTGCAGGACGCGCGGACCGCCGCGCCGACCGCCGCCACGAGCGTCACCAAGGTGGACTCGGAGACCAACGCGCCGCTGGCCGGTGCGGTGTTCCAGTTGTGGCACGAGACCAACGGCGTCACCGGCCTGCAGACCACCGGGGCGAACCCGGACACCGAGGTCGGCTCGCCCTGCACCACGCCCGCCAACGGCCGGTGCTCGGCCACCGACCTGCCGCTGGGCACCTACTACTGGCAGGAGGTGTCCGCACCCGACGGCTACGACCTGCCCGACCTGAACGTCAGCACGGTCCTGCTCAGCGCCGACGGCCAGAACGAGGCCGTCACCGTGCAGGACACCCGCACCGCCGCACCGACGGGTTCCACCACCGTCACCAAGGTCGACGCGACGACCGATGCGCCGCTCGCGGGCGCGGTGTTCCAGCTGTGGCGGGAGACCAACGGCGTCTCGGGCCTGCAGACCGGCGGAGCCAACCCGGACACCGAGGTCGGCTCGCCGTGCACCACGCCCGCCGACGGCCGGTGCGAGGCCGGCGGTCTGCCGCTGGGCACCTACTACTGGCAGGAGACGGCGGCTCCGCCCGGCTACGACCTGCCCGCCCAGCCGGTCAGCACCGTCGTCCTGAACGCCGACGGGCAGCACGTCCCGGTGACCGTCCAGGACACCCGGTCGCCCGTCCCGCTCGGCTCCACCACCGTCACCAAGGTCGACGCGACGAGCAACGCGCCGCTCGAAGGCGCGGTGTTCCAGCTGTGGCACGAGACCAACGGCGTCACGGGCCTGCAGACCACCGGGGCCAACCCGGACACCGCGATCGGCTCCCCGTGCGTCACCAGTGACACCGGCGTCTGCACGGCGAACAACCTGCCGCTGGGCACGTACTACTGGCAGGAGACCTCCGCGCCGGAGGGCTACGAGCTGCCCGCGCAGAACGTGACCACGGTGGTGCTCACCACCGGCGGACAGAACGTCCCGGTGACCGTCCAGGACACCCGGACGCCGGCCGGAACGGGCTCCACCACCGTCACCAAGGTGGACGCGACGACCGACGCGCCACTGGCCGGAGCCGTCTTCCAGCTGTGGCACGAGACCAACGGGGTCCCGGGCCTGCAGACCACCGGGGCGAACCCGGACACCGCGGTCGGCGCGCCCTGCACCACCCCCGCCACCGGCCAGTGCTCGGCGACCGGGCTGCCGCTGGGCACGTACTACTGGCAGGAGACCTCCGCGCCGGAGGGCTACGAGCTGCCCGCGCAGAACGTGACCACGGTGGTGCTCACCACCGGCGGACAGAACGTCCCGGTGACCGTCCAGGACACCCGGACGCCGGCCGGAACGGGCTCCACCGGCGTGACCAAGCTGGACGCGGGGACCGGCCGACCGCTGGCCGGCGCGGTGTTCCAGCTCTGGCACGAGACCAACGGCGTGTCCGGTCTGCAGACCACCGGGGCGAACCCGGACACCGCGGTCGGTGCGCCCTGCACCACCCCCGCCACCGGCGTCTGCCGGGGGACCGGCCTGCCGCTGGGCACCTACTACTGGCAGGAGGTGTCGGCGCCGGACGGCTTCGACCTGCCCGCCGAGCCGGTGACCACCGTCGTCATCGCCGCCGCCGGCCAGAACGTGCCGGTCGTGGTCAAGGACGCCAGGACGCCGGAGGAGGGACCGGGCGAGACGAAGGTGATCAAGGTCGACGCCGAGACCGGCGAGCCGCTGGCCGGCGCGGTCTTCCAGCTGTGGCGCGAGACCAACGGCCACCCCGGCCTGCAGACGCTCGGCGCCAACGCCGACACCAAGGTCGGCGAGCCCTGCACCACCGGCGACGACGGCGTCTGCGCCGCGCAGGACCTCCCGCTCGGCACCTACTACTGGCAGGAGGTCTCGGCCCCGGACGGCTACGCCCGGCCGGCCGACCCGGTGACCAAGGTCGTCCTCACCAAGGACTGCCCCTGCGTCGAGGTCACGGTGAAGGACACCCGGCTGTGCCCGCCCAAGCCGCGCCCGCCGAAGCCCTGCCCGCCCGAGCCGTGCCCGCCGAAGGGCGACCACGGTCCGAACAAGCCGTGGGACCGACCCCGTGAGAGCTGACGGGTAGTCACACCCCCGCAGTCGAGGTGCCCCGGTCCGCCACAGCGGGCCGGGGCACCTCGGCGTTCCCGGGAGCGCCCGCTCAGTTGCGGATGCCGTACACGACCTGTCCGGCGGTGTGGTCGACGACGTAGGCCTGGTAACTGTGGCCCGGGCCGTCGTAGTACCAGGGGGACTCCGCGCCGCTGTACGAGTCCCAGCCGAACCGCCCGTCCAGCAGTGCGAACTCGCAGTGGCCGTCGGTCCGGGTCGGGTTGATGGCCTGGAAGTCGTGGTACAGGCCGTCGGTGTAGAGGTGGAGCTCGATCTTCTGGTCCGCGGTGCAGTTCGGCGTGCTGAGCCAGTGATCGCCCTCATTGGCGGCGAAGGCCGGCGCGGACGTCGTCAGTGCGAGCGCGGCGGCGGCGCCCAGGGCCGCGACGGCGACGCGCAGCGGAGTACGGCGAGACAGCATGAGACGTTCCCCCGAAAGTCGTTGCCCGGCACCCGCCTCGACAGACACCCCGCCGGCTCGGCCGGACCCGCTCATGCTGGCAGCGGCCGCACCCGGGGACAAGACCGCCCGGCGCTGACGGAACGTCATCCGGACGGATCAGAACCAGGCGTCGGGGCCGGTGGGGCCGGTGGGGCCGGGCGGGGGATCTCTGCGGATGACGGTGACGCCGCGCCAGGTGATCGCCAGCCCGACGAGAACGACCAGCACGGGGAGGGCGAAGAGCGTCCAGTCGACCTGGTCGGCAAGGACGGCGCGGCCGGGGCGGGTGAGGACGGTGACCCGCTCGCCGGGCACCAGGTCGTCCGGGGCTCCGGCGAGGTCGTCGAGCGGCAGCGGGTCGGGTGCGGCCACGACGATCGCGCGGGCGGACGCCCCTCGTACGTGCCGGTCGTAGTCGGCGACGAGGACGGTCGCCTCGACGCGGGTCGCACCCGCGTAGTCGTGACGGACGTGGACGAGCGGAACGCAGTAAAGGACACCGATCAGCGCGACGATCGGGCCGATCAGGATGCCCAACTTCCCGATGCGGAATCCGGCCACGGTGACGCCCCCAAATCGCCTCGCACGACTGCGGGTTGATTCTGTCGGTCCGGGCCCGTGCCGTAAAGGCGCGCGCGACTTCTGCCGGTCACGGCGGAGAAGGGGCGGCGGACTATTCGGTTGCCGGGGAGGGGTGGACCTGCGACGGTCGCGGGCATGGATGTGGTGCTGGGAGACAGGGCACGGTTCGCCGCCGAGGTCGGCGAGCCGGGCCCGCTGTGCCGGGTCGATCTCTGGGCAGCCGGGAAGTGGCTGACCTGCGACGACAACATGGCGTACACCCCGCAGTTCCGGCGGGACGTGTCGATGGCCGCTGCCCGGCTGCGATCCGGTGAAGGCTCTCCGCTGCCGTTCGCCGGGCTCTCCGCCGAAGCCACCCATCGTCGTCTCGCGCGAAGTGCGGGGAGCGACGACGGGGCCGAGGCCGAGCGGGAGCTGCCGAGCCGGTTCCGAGCCCTGTCGTGGGGGCCCACCACCGACGGTGTGACGGCCTTTCTGTTCCGCGAGCGGGACCGGCTGGTGATCACGCTGGAGTTCTGGCGCGAGGAGCACCTGGTCAACCATCCGGAGGACGCCGGTGCGGTCTTCGTGGTGGAGATCCCGGCCCAGGAGTTCGCTGCGATCCTCGAAGGCATCGCGGCCGCGCTCGGCGGCGACCGGAGCACCAGGCGTTCCTGATGCTCCGGCGGCGTCGGTGGCGGCAGCCGCCGGGCGTCGTCAGCGGCGCAGGAGTCGGACGGTCTCGGTGCGACAGTGCCAGGCGATGACGGCCAGCGGGACCATGAACAGGAACGGGGTGCCGGCGTTCTCGCCGTGCATGGCGGTGAGCTGGGTGACGAACGCGCACAGCAGGAAGGCGATCAGTGCCGTTGCGGCGGGTCCGGCCCAGCGGGGGAGGAGCAGACCGATCGCACCGGCGAGCTCCACGGCCCCGGTCAGGTACATGAACCAGTCGCCGACGCCGATGGCGTCGAAGACCGTGGTGGCCGCCGGGAGCGCGAGCAGCTTCGGCAGGGCACTGGCCAGGGCGAAGAACAGCGCGAGCAGCACCCGCAGGGTCCAGACCGTTCGGACGACGGCCTTCTTGGCGGGCGCGGCGGACTGCGCGGGCTGCGTGGGCTGCGCGGTGGGGGTGGTGCTGGTCATCTGGGGGTCTCCCGGAGTCGGCGGTCGTTGCTTGCTCTCACCGGCTTCGACGGCGGAGGCCGCCCGAACTCATCGGTCCCTGGGAGAACTTCTGCCCCGGTCCGCTGCGCAGGCCGTCGCCCCCGGGTGACGGCAGGTCAGTCGGGCGGGGCGAGCTCCGCGATGAGGCGGGTGTACTCGCGGGCGACCGCCGCGTTCGGGGCGAGGTCGCGGGCGGCCCGGTAGCTCAGCACGGCCTGGTCGGTGCGGCCCAGGCGGCGCAGGGCGTCGGCGCGGACGGCGGGCAGGGCGTGGTGGGTGGCGAGTTCCTTGGGGGTGCCCAGGGCGTCGAGGGCGTCCAGTTGGGCCTGCGGGCCGTCGCGCATGCCGACGGCGACGGCGCGGTTGAGCTGGACCACCGGGTTCGCCCGGAGGGCGAGGAGGCGGTCGTACAGGGCGGTGATCGCGCCCCAGTCGGTGGCGGCGGCCACCGGGGCGAGCGAATGCTCGGCGGCGATCGCCGCCTGGAGCGCGTACGGACCGCCGGACGCGGCCGCGTCGCGGGCGAGGGCCGCGCCCTCGGCGACGAGAGCGCGGTCCCAGCGGGTGCGGTCCTGGTGTTCCAGCGTGATCGGGCTCCCGTCCGGGCCGAACCGGGCGGCCCGCCGGGCGTGTTGGAGCAGCAGCAGGGCGAGCAGCCCCCGGGCCTCCGGCTCCTCGGGCACCTCGGCGGCGACGAGCCGGGCGAGCCGGATCGCCTCCTCGGCGAGCGCGTCGCGGACGGCGCTGCCGTCGCTGGGCGCGTACCCCTCGGTGAACACCAGGTACAGGACGGCGAGGACCCCGCCCAGCCGTTCGGCGCGCGCGCCCGGCGGCGGCACCCGGTACGGGATGCCGGCCGCCGCGATCTTGCGCTTGGCGCGCAGGATGCGCTGCGACACCGTGTCCTCGCCGACCAGGAAGGCGCGGGCGATCTCGCGGGTGGTCAGCCCGCCGACCGCCCGGAGGGTGAGCGCCACCCGGGACTCCAGCGGGAGCGCCGGATGGCAGCAGGTGAACACCAGCCGCAGCCGCTCGTCCTCGCGGGGCTGCGGCTCGCGGACCGCCTCGACCTCCGCGAGCGCGGCGAGCTCGGCGAGTCTGCCCTGTTCGGTCGTCCGGCGGCGCAGCACGTCCAGCGCGCGGCGCCGGGCGGTGGTGGTCAGCCACGCCCCCGGCCGGTCCGGCACGCCGTCGCGTTCCCAGGCCGGCAGGGCACGGGCGAACGCGTCCTGCGCGCAGTCCTCGGCGAGCTCCCAGTCCCCCGTCAGGCGCACCAGGGTGCCGAAGACGACGCCCCACTCGGCGCGGTGCGCCGCGGCGAGCGCCGCCCGTACCTCCGCCGGCCCGGCGGTCACGCGAAGTCCGTCCAGAACTCGCGCAGTTCGGCGATCCCGGCCCGCGCCATCGGCGAACGCGCGAGGTAGTCGATGACCTCCTGCCGCTCGCCGTCGACGAAGACCAGCCCCGTCACCCACTGCGGTACGTCCGTGTACGCCTCGTCGGTGATCAGGACCTCGCCGTTCCGGCGGCGGACGAGCGTGGCGTCGTGGACGGGGCGCAGGTGCTCGCCGCCGAGGTAGCGGCCGCGGGCGAGGCCGTCGCGGACCCACGCGGCCACCGCTGCCGGGTCGGGATCGGCAGGCTGCGCGGTCGGGTCGGTCCGGAAGATGCCGAGGTAGCGCGCGGCAGGAGCGTCGCCGTCGTGCGGGACGCTGTCGGTGCCGGGGCCGAGGTCGAGCGGATCGACCGGTCGGATCTCGATGCGTCCGGCGCTCGCCATCGGGTGCGACGCGGCGACCTCGATCGCCTCGTCGAGGTCCGCCGCCTCCAGCAGGTCGTACCCGGCGATCCACTCGGTGGTCTCGGCGAACGGGCCGTCGGTGACCAGGACCTGCTCCCCGCGGACCCGGATCGTGCGGGTCTCGGCGACCGGCTTCAACGGCATCCCCTCCAGCCGGACCCCGCGCCCGTTCCACTTCTCCACCCACGCCTGCGGGTCCTCCTCGGTCGCCTCCCCGGTCGGGTCGGCGGCGATGAACAGTACGTACCTCATGACAGTCCCCTTTCGAGCGGTTCACCGGAACGACGAACGGCCGTCGCCGAATCCGACAGGGCAGCGGAGAAATTCTCCCGCCGATGTTGCTGCCGGTGCCGGATCCCGAGCGAGAGGCACGAGCCGACCGTGCCGCTCCGCTCACCTGCCCGGTCCACCGACTCCGCGCGAGCGCTGCGGGGTTGGAACGCCGACGCCAAGCGCGGCACCCTCCCCACCCGCACCGGCTCGGGAGCCGGGGACAGTGGCGGTGGTCCCCGCGGTTGTTCGTGATCGTGAGGCGGAGCCGCTGTTCGCAGTGATCGAGACGTCACCGGCCGCGCTGCGTTCAGCGGCGCGGCCGGGCGAGTCGGACGGTGGGGGTGCGGTCGGGAGGCTCAGGTGGCGGCGATCGGGACCAGGAAGAAGACCCGGCCGCCCGGGCCCTCCACCCGGAGCGGGGTGTCGGGCAGCATCTCGAACACCGCGTCCGCCACGTCCTGCGGGTCCGCGTCCCGCGTCAGCGGAGCGCGCAGCGCCGCGCGCACCGCCGCCCGCGTCTCCACGGACGGGAGCGGCGCCGGGACGCCCTCCCGCGCCTCGGCGACGCACTCCAGCAGTTGGTCCTCCGTCAGGCCGTCGTCCAGGCCGCGCCGCAGCGCGACCGCGGCGGCCTTCGTCGCCAGCGCCGCCCGCGAGTGCGCGCGGCAGATCTCGCCGTCGGTGCCGACGGGGTGGAAGTAGCGGGCCGTGCCGATGTCGAAACTCACAGCAAGCCTCCAGAGCGAGCAACGGTGGCGGAAATGCCCCGAGATGTGAATGCAGCAAGTACCTTGACCTGCAAACATATTGTCTCCCGCGGGACTGACAACCGACCGGTCCGGGCGCGTGCCCGCGACTCCCCGGCACCTGCCGGGGCGGGGAGTTACTCCGCGGCGCGGCGGGGAAAGGTGCTCGGCCCGGCGGCGTAGTCGTCGGTGCGGATGCTGCACCCGCACCAGTCGCCCGTGCACGGCGCGTCGGCCTCGGCTCCGTAGGGCCCGCGGCCGGTCATCAGCCGGAGCACCGTCAGGCGATCCTGGGCGGTGAGAACGGGCAGGGTGGCCCGGGGCCGCAGCTGCCAGGTGCTCGGGACGTCGTTGAGGTCGCCGATCACCTGGCCGTCCACGAACAGGGTGTAGAGGGGATGTTCGGGGAAGTCGTTGAGCCGCAGGACCAGCCAGCGGCCGTCCAGCCGCGCCGCGTAGGGGAAGACATTGCTGTCCACGGTGTGCCACGCGACCAGCGCGGGCAGCGCGGGCAACCCGGGGAAGGACATGACAGGCGCTCCTGGGTCGACGGGGGGCGGACGCCGCCGGCAGCGAACCTAGCGCTGGAAGGTCACGTGCGTCACGCCGGACGGTGAGGAGACCGACTCCACCGAGGTGAAGCGCTGCTCCAGGCCCTCCATGCCGTCCCAGAGCCGCTCGCCGCGGCCGAGCAGGATCGGGACCACCACCAGGTGCAGATGGTCGATCAGGTCGGCGGCCAGGAACTCGCGGACGACGGTCGGGCCACCGCCGATCCGGACGTCCAGGCCGCCGGCGGCCGCGCGGGCCTGGCGCAGCGCCTCCTCGGGTGAGGCGTCGATGAAGTGGAAAGTGGTGCCGCCCTCCATCTCCAGCGAGGGGCGCGGGTGGTGGGTGAGCACGAAGACCGGCGTGTGGAACGGCGGGTTCGGGCCCCACCAGCCCTTCCAGTTCTCGTCCGGCCACGGACCGCGCTGCGGGCCGAACTTGTTCCGCCCCATGATCTCCACGCCGATGCCGGGATCGGTCGCCTGCGCGAACGCCTCGTCCACGCCGGTGCTGCCGCCGCTCTGTCCGCGCATGGCGCGGAAGGTCTTGGTCCGGAACGCCCACTCGTGCAGGCGCATCCCCGCGTGCCCGAAGGGTGCCTCCTCGGTCTGCCCCTCTCCGGTGGCGAACCCGTCGAGCGAGATGGAGAAGTTGTGCACCCTGACCCGGGACATCGGCGGTCCGTCCTTGTGAATGGGAGCCACCGGATCGATGAGCGGCGGCTGAGTTGCCGTCAGCATGGCACGCGCCACTGACAATGCGGTGGTCAACGCGCTCGGCACGCGGCGGCGCGGCGGTGCCCGGCCCGCGCCGGGAGCGCTCGGTCCGGCCCGGACCACGCCGCAGCGGGGGCGCGCATCCCCCGTGAGAGCTACCGCAGTTGTCCCTGCGCGGGTGACTCGCGGCGAGCGGTGGATTCCTACCGTTGTCGTCAGGTCGGCGCAGGGACGACCACGACAGGGGAGGCCATCATGGGGACGACGTCCGCCGCACCGCACGACACCGACGCCGACACCGAAACCCACACCGGACCGGGGGCGGAACACGCCGTAGGCGGCGGCCGGTTGGTCCGGATCGCCCGCTCGCCACTGGGCTGGTTGCTGACGGGGGCGGTCGGCGTCGGCCTGGTCTCCGGGCTGACCGCGACCGGGCCCGGCCCGGTGCCGATCCTGGGCGCGGCCGCCGCGGTGGCCGTCTACCGGTTGGTCATGCACCGGGTGGCCCGACGGCCCGCGCCGGAGACCGCCCGGCACGGGGCCGGCCGGGCGCTGCTGCTCGGCAGCGGGGTCGGGCTGGCCTTCATCCTGGCCTCCGCCGTCCTGATCACGATGTGCGGCGGCTACTCGTTCTCCTGGGCGGGACACGGTGTCCTGCCGGTCGTCGGGAGCGCGGTCACGGCGCAGATCGGCGCCGCGGTCACCGAGGAGCTGGTGTTCCGCGGCCTCGCCCTGCAGGCGCTGGAGCGGCTGTGGGGCAGCGGGGCCGCCCTCGTGATCACCTCGCTGTTCTTCGGCGTCGCCCACCTGGGGGCCCCGGCGGCGAACGGGTGGAGCGCGGTGGCGATCGCCCTGGAGGCGGGCGTCCTGCTGGGGGCCGCGTTCCTGTGGCGGCGTAGCATCTGGTTCGTCGTGGGTCTGCACTTCGCCTGGAACGCCGCGGAGCAGCTGCTCGGCGTCCCGGTCTCCGGGCACGCCCCCGAGGGCCTGTTCACCGTCGGCGTCCACGGTTCCGCGCTGCTGACCGGTGGGGGATTCGGCCTGGAGGCGTCGGTGGTGCCCATCCTGCTCGCCCTGGCCCTCGCCGTCCCGATGCTCGTCCTCGCCCACCGCGGCGGCGGGCTCAGGACCCGCCGCCCCGCGGACCGCTGAAGTTGCCGACGCCGGCCCCTTGGAGGAAACGGACATGACGTCCCGTCAGGAGACCTGGAGCCTTCCGCTGCTCCGGGCGCCGCTCGACCGGTGGCGTGAGCGGGACGTGCTGCTCAAGGACGGCGTCCTCGCCCTGGCACTCGCCCTGGCGGCGTTCGTGCCGACGCTGGCCGGCATCGGCGCGCAGATCGGCGACCTGCCCGAGCGGCCGGCCGGCGGGCTGGGCGTCGGGCTGGTCCTGGCCCAGACCCTGCCGCTGGCGGTCCGCCGCAGGTGGCCGGCGGCCTGTCTGGCCGTCGTCGCGGGCGCGTTCGCCGCGCACCAGGCGCTGGGCTTCGCTACCACGTTCGCGAGCGTGGGCCTGTACCTGGCGCTGTACTCGGCCGGGGCGCACCAGGTCCGCTTCCGGCGCGGCCTGGTCGCGGTGGCCGGCGCGGGCTACGCCCTGCTGGCCGTGGGGCTGCACCGCCTCGGTTCACCGCAGTCCGTGCCGGACTACCTCGCGTTCTTCCTGGTCCTGGCCGCCGTCCGGCTGCTGGGAACCGCGGTGCGCACGCGGCGGACGGAGGAGGCGCAGCGGCGGCGACTGGCCGCCGAGGCCGCCACCGCCGCCGAACGCGCCCGGATCGCCCGCGAGCTGCACGACGTGGTCACCCACCACGTGACCGCCATGGTGGTCCAGGCCGACGCGGCGCAGTTCCTGATCGCCTCCGCGCCGGAACGCGTCGCGGAGGGCCTGGCGGCCGTCAGCGACACCGGCCGCCGGGCGCTGACCGAACTGCGGTACCTGCTCGGCGTGCTGGAAGCGACCGGCGACTCGGCGACGACCGGCAGTTCGGCGACCGGGGAGTGGGCGACGGGCGAGCAGGCGGACCGGGCGCCCGCCCTCGGGCGGGTGCGCGACCTGGTCGAGGAGGCCCGCAGGTCGGGCCAGCCGGTCGAGTTCAGCGAGCAGGGCGAGCGGCGGCCGCACGGCGTGGACGTGGAACTGGCCGCGTACCGGGTGGTGCAGGAGGCGCTCACCAACGCGCTCAAGCACGCGGCGGGAGAGCCGACCCGGGTCCTGCTCCGGTACGGCGACCAGCAGCTCGGCATCGAGGTCGCCACGGACGGGCCCGGCACCGGGCACGGGCCCGCCACCGTGCCGGCCGCGCGGAAACCCGGCCGCGCGACGGGCGGCCGCGGACTGGCCGGGCTGCGTGAACGAGTGCGGCTGCTCGATGGTGAACTGGAGGCCGGCCCCGGGCCGGCGGGCGGCTTCGAGGTCCGCGCCACGATTCCGTCCGACCCCGTTCAGGAGTGACCCCCGTGAACGATGCGCCGCCACCGATCCGCGTGCTCGTCTGCGACGACCAGGCCCTGGTGCGCACCGGCTACGTGACCATCTTCTCCGCGCAGCCCGACATGGAAGTCGTCGGGGAGGCCGAGAACGGCCACGAAGCCGTCCGGGCCGCGCGCCAACTGCGCCCCGACGTCGTCGTCATGGACATCCGGATGCCGCTGCTCGACGGCATCCAGGCGACCCGCCTACTGGCCGGTCCCGACGCCGACGGCGCTCCGAAGGTCCTGGTCGTCACCACCTTCAACGTCGACGCCCACGTCTACGACGCGCTGCGCGCCGGAGCGAGCGGGTTCCTCCTCAAGGACGCGCGCCCCGCAGAACTGGTCAACGGCATCCGGACCGTCGCCCGCGGCGAGGCCCTGCTCGCGCCCGCCGTCACCCGCCACCTGATCGGCCACTTCGCCCGGCACCTGCGGCCGCCGGACGCCTCCCGGGCCGCCGGGCCGGACGTCGTCGGCCTGCTGACCCCCCGTGAGCTCGAGGTGTTCCGGCTGGTCGCCGAGGGACTGTCGAACGCGGAGATCGCCGCCGCGATGTTCATCACGCCCGAGACCGTCAAGACCTACGTGTCGCGCATCCTGGCGAAACTCGGCCTGCGCGACCGCGTCCAGGCAGTCGTCCTCGCCCATCGGGCCGGACTCGCCCCGGGAACGCAGTGAACGGCGTCGGCGTCGGCGGCGGTGGCCGCGCCCGTCGGGACTTGGACGGGGGAGTGCGGCGGGGGCCCGGCCTCAGGGGGGAATCGGCCGGGCCCTCGTCCGCCGCACTCGACGCCTGCCCCCGGTCCGTCGTTCCATGCCGGGCATTTTCAGCGAGTTGCCGATAGGTGACTGATTCGCCCGGCGGGGCCGCGGGCCTACCGTCAAGGCGTCAGAGAGCAACGACCCGCGACGCTTCGAGGAGCAGCAGATGACCGCCTACGCGCTGGCCCAGGTCCACTCGGTCGAGTTCGGCCCCGACATCATCGAGTACCTCGAGCGCATCGACGCCACCCTGGAGCCCTTCGGCGGGCGCTTCATCGTCCACGGCGGCAAGTTGGAGACGGTGGAGGGCAGTTGGGGACAGAGCGGCACGATCGTCATCGAGTTTCCCGACTTCGCGCAGGCCCGCGCCTGGTGGGACTCGCCCGCCTACCAGGAGATCCTGCCCCTGCGCACCCGCAGGATGGTCGCGGACATCGTCCTCGTCGAGGGCGTCCCGACCGGCTACCGCGGCGCGGACATGCTGGAGCACTGACCGGCTGTTCCGGGCGGCGCCGGACGTCGTGCACACGCGCGGTCGCGCCGGGCACGTGTGCGGCCGTGGGGGAACTCGACCAAGCGCAGGGTGTGCGGGTGCCTTGATTGCGGAAAGTTGGCGCAGGCCGACCAGGACGATCAGTTCGAGTTCGTGATGGGCCTGCTGCTGGACGCAGTGGAGGTCCGCTCCGCCCGCGGATGATCGCCGTCCGGGCGGCGCCTGATGAAGCAGGTGGGGGAAGCCGATCAGGTGCCGGCGATGCGGATGAGGGTGTCGCGCAGCTGGCGGACGGCCACTTCGGCATCGGTGAACTGGCTGGGGGTGGGGACGATGGTGCCGAAGGCATGCTCGGGGTCGGCGGGCAGGGAGCGCCAGTGCAGGACGGGGGAGAGTGCGGTGCCGGCGTTGCCGAGAAACCAGGCGAGGTGGCCGTGGGTGCGGGCGAGGGTGATCGCCACGACGGCGATGGCCTCGCGCAGGTCCTCCAGGCGCACAGTCTCCGACAGGTCCTGACGATCGGTCGGCACGTCGACGGCCTCGGTGAGGCCGTCGGCGACCTTGCGGGCCAGCAGCCGCTCCCCCTCCGCGACCTCCCACCCCCCGTCGTGGATCTCGCGCTCGGCTTCCTCGGTCAGCTGGGCGATGCTCGTCCGGATGTCCATCGCCTGAGCTTAGCTCCGAGCCCCGGTGTTCGGTGCTGCCGGTGCCCGCCGGCCGCCGTACGGCACGGTGATGAGTTCCATGGCGTGGCCCGCCGGGTCCATGAAGTACACGCCGCGACCGCCGTCGTTGTGGTTGATCGTGCCGGGTTGCTGCCGTCGGGGATCGGCGTAGTGCTCCACGCCGCGCTGTTGGATCTGCGCGTACGCTGCGTCGAACTCCTCTTCGGAGACCAGGAAGGCGTAGTGCTGGGGGGTGATGCTGTCCGCGGGGACGGTGGCGAAGTCCAGTGTGACGCCGTTACTCAGGCCGACCGCGATGAACGGTCCCCACTCGGCGGTGGTTTCGAGGTTGAGCAGGTCCGCGAAGAACTCAGCGGACTCCCGGTTGTTCCGGGCGTGGACGATCGTGTGGTTCAACTCGACTGACAAGGAATGCCTCCGAGGGCATGTCCCGACACCTCCATGCCTCACCCAGTCGGTGACCGACACGCGATGTTGCCGTGGGCCCGCCGCGTCCCCGGGCGCGGTCGAGCACGGACTGCAGTTGCCGGGTGCGTTCGCCGCGGAGCTCCTGGGCCGCCCGTACTCCCTGCTCGCCGATGCCGGACAGGGCGACACGGAGGCGCTGCCGCTGTTGGCGACCCATGATCTGCGAGCCGTCGGGGGTGAGCCCCAGGTTGGTCGGCGAGGTGCCGACGGGGACGGTGGCGACCGTTGCGCCGGTCGCCGAGTCCACGGCGGCGACGGAGTTGGTGTTCTGGTTGGTGACGTAGATCAACTGCCCCGGCCCTGCCGCGTGCGCGGGTGCGGCCGGCAGTACCGCGGCGGCGGTGCCGAGCAGCGCGGTGGCCACCGATCCTGCCGCGACTCGCCGCAGCCTTCGCCAGCGCGCGGGCGTATCGCCGTGTGATCGGTGGTCAATGCCGTGGGTTCCGCCTCTCGCGGGACGTGCGCGAAGGCGTCGGACGGCGTCGCCGGCGTGGCGGCCGACGCGAAGTCACCTCCCCACGGCTGGATGCCGCGCAGGCCCGGGCCAACTCGCCGGTGGTGCGGCGACTGCCGAACGCGACGGAACGCGGGGGCAGGCCGGGGAGGCTGGTGCGGACCGGGTCGGCGACGAGTGCAGCCGCGCTCCGGGCGATCAGCGGCTGATCGAGACGGCGAAGGGCGTGAAGCCGCTGGCGCGGATGACGTGGGGGACGAACAGGACGGCGGCCTCGGTGGCGCGGGCGGTCTCGATCCCGCCGAGGTCCGTGATCCACTCCTGCTGCCAGCCGAGGTCGGTGAGCAGTTCGCGGACGGTCTTCTTGGTCCGGGGGTCGTTGCCGGAGAGGAAGGCGGTCGGCGCCTGGGCGAGAGCGGCGGGTGCGGTCATCACCGGGAAGAGCATCGTGTTGAGCGTCTTGACGACGTGCGTTTCAGGGAGCGCTTCCTGGAGTTGCTCGGCCAGGCTGGAGCCGGGGTGGATCAGGTCGGCGGGCAGTCCGTCCGGTCCGTCGGTGGTGGCGTTGGAGACGTCGACGAGGATCTTGCCGCGCAGTTCCTCGCGCAGCGCGGTGAGACGCTCCAGCGAGCCGGCGCCGGGGGTGGCGTTGATGACGACCTCGGCGGTGCGGGCGGCGTCGGCGGCGGCGCCCGGCTCGCGGTCCACTGCGGTCACCTCGTGGCCTGCCCGGACGAGTGCCTGGGCGAGGTTGCCGCCGACGCGGCCGTTTCCGAGAACGGCGATCGTGGTCATGTTGTTCTGTTCCTTCCGGGCGTGCGGGTGGTGGTGCGGGGTCAGCGGGAGAGCGTGGCGACGGCTCGGGCGTGGACGCCGGGCGCGGCAGCGAGGAAGGTGTCGCTCTGCGGGGTCCAGGGGCGGCCCTCGGCGTCGGAGACCGCCCCGCCGGCCTCGGTGACGAGCAGTGCCCCGGGCAGCAGGTCGGCCCGGGCGCCGGCGAACTGCCAGAACGCGTCGATCCGGCCGGCCGCCACGTTCAGCAGGTGCAGGGTCGCGGGCACGGAGGTGCGCACCACGAGCGCGTCGAGGAGCATCGCGGTGATGGAGGAGCCGATGCGCCGCACGACCTCCTCGTTCTCGTCCGGCCTGGCCTGGCTCGTGGCCACCAGGCCCAGGGCGAGGTCGGTGGTCCGGGACACGTGCAGCGGGTGGCCGTCGAGGTGGGCGCCGGCGCCGGCGAGCGCGGTGTAGGTCTCGCCGGTCAGGGGCAGGTGGACCGCGGTGAGCACCGGCCGGTTGTCGCGCACGAGGGTGGCGGTCACCGCCCATTCGGGCAGGGCGTGCAGGTGGTTGACGTTGCCTTCGGCCGGGTCCACGACCCACCACTCCCCGGAGGGCAGGGCTCCGCCCGCGAGCTCGTCCTCCACGAAGCGGGCGTCCGGGCGGAGGCGCGCGAGGGCGGGGCGCAGGACCTCCAGGGCCGCGGCATCGTTGGCGGCCAGCGCACCCATCAACTCTTCGCGGGTCCGGTACGGGACCACGTCGCCGAAGCGCTCCCGCAGCACCGCGCCTGCCGCGCGCACGGCGTCGGCAGTCCGGGCGAGCAGGTCGGCGCCGGACGCGGAGCCGGCGGGTGCGGCGTTGGCGTTGGCGGGTGAGGCGGATTCGGCCGTCCGGATCGGCTCGGGCATGGTGGTGCTCCTGTCTGTGGAAGCGGGATCAGGCGGACTGGGCGAACTGTGCTCTGTTCTCGCCTGCGTTTCGAAGGTAGAGACACCGATCATTAACATCAAGTGCATGTCATTCACTGCTGGGATGACTCTCGTGCAACTGAACCCGCCGCCTTCCCGAGCCGGGGACGCCCCGCCGGGACGCTACTGGCCGGAAGCGTCCGGAGCGGCGAACAGGTCCTGGAGGGTCCGGGTCGCCAGGTCGAGCAGCCAGGTGTGAGCGGGGTCGTCGTCGTAGCGCTGGTGCCAGAGCAGATAGAGCGGCACAGGGGGCAGGTCGAACGGCAACGCCAGCATGACCAGGCCGAGTTGGTCGCGGGCGGAGCGGGTGACCGCTTCGGGGAGGGTGACCACGACGTCGGTGTCACGGGCGAGTTGCAGCGCGGTGTCCGTCGCGGGGGCGGAGACGGTGACGCGGCGCTCGTGGCCGAGGGCGGCGACGACCTCGTCGACCCGGTCGTGCAGGCTTCCGCGCCGGGAGACGGTCACGTGGTCGGCCGCCGCGTACCTCGCGACGGTCACCGGCCCTTCGGTGAGCGGATGGCCCGCCCGGACCGCGAGGATGATCCGGTCCTGGCCGATGAGGCGGTGCCGGATGTCGGGCCGGGACGGCGGTGCGGCGCTGGAGGCCAGGTCGACCTCGCCGCGACGCAGCTCGGGGGTGTCGTGGCCGGGCTCGACCGTGAGACGGATCTTCGCCCTCGGGGCCTGGCGGTGCATCGCGGCGACGAGAGCGGTCCCGCAGGCGGTGGTGAGGGCGTCGTGCAGGCGGACGGTGAACACGCGCTCCAGTCCCGCCAGGTCGAGGTCCGGACGGGAGGACAGCAACTGGTGGGCCTGCTGCACCAGGACGTGGACCTCGGTGCGCATGGCCAGGGCGCGAGGGGTGGGCGTCATGTGGCGCCCGGTGCGGACCAGGATCTGGTCGCCGGTGGCTTTGCGGATGCGGCCCAGCGAGCGGCTCATCGCCGGCGCGGTGACGTGGAGCCGGTCTGCGGCCCCGGCCACGCTGCCCTCTTCCAGCAGCGCGTCCAAGGCGGTGAGCAGGTTCAAATCCAATTGCATGGCGGTCACTATAGGAGCGGGAAGCATGCACTCGTTGTTAGGTTCTGTCCGCCAACCCCCGATCAGCCGCGTCAACAACGCTTCAGGTCAACACACCTAGCCGGTGCAGGTGTCGGTCGACCGCCAGTCCAGCTCGATGATGTTTCCGGGGTACTGGTGGGGCTTCCATCCGTCCTCGGCGCACAGGGCGAGCACGGCTTCCTCCAGGCTTTCGAGATCGCGCCCGGTGCGTTCCCGGGCCAGCCGGACGACGGAGTCCGGATCGTTGACGAGGAGCGCGTTGTTCTCCACCACGGAGATCCAGCGGCGGTCGTTCGGTTCCGTCTCGTTGCTGACCTCCAGGGGCACGTCCTCGTCCGTGCTCTCGGCGCTGATGGCGAGAAGCGGGTTCCCCCACCCGGCTTCGGCGTGCACGGCTTCGCCGTATGCCAGGGCCAGGCTCCGGATCCGCTCGGCCAGCTGAACGACGCGCGCCGCGTCGGACGGGTCTTCCGCGCACTGCCGTGAATGCTCCAGGACGGCCGCGCAGAGTTCTTCGGCGGTGCTGCTGATCGTCATCGTTTCCTGTTCCAGGGCCGGTTGATGGCGCTGATGGTGCCACGCCCGGCCGCTCCTCCTCGATCGTTTTACCGACCGGCAGGACGGTCAGGTGGCGGCGGGGGGCTCGCCGAAGCGGTGTCCTGCGCAGTCGCCGAGGGTGGTGACCCAGGACGGGAGGGGGGCGGTTCGGGCGGCCTCCGCGCCGGGGACGTCGTGGGCCGGACGGGGGCCGGTGCGGGGGAGAAGGCGGGCGGCGAGGGTCAGGAGTCTGGTGGTGGTGGCGGGGGCCAGGCCCTGGAAGCGTGATCCGATCCGGGCCGCGGGGGTGAGGACGAGGTCGGGGCGGCCGCGTTCGGCGGCGCGGACGATGGCGCGGGCGGCCCGCTCGGCGTCCATCGACAGCAGGGGCAGGGAGGCGGCCGCGGCGAACCAGGAGTACTCCGCGGCGGCCCGGCCGTGGAACCTTGCCGCCGTGTGGGAGCCGGTGCGCATCAGACCGGGTACGACGGTGGTGACGGAGACCCCGCTTCCGGCGAGCTCCGCGCGGAGGCCCTGGGAGAGTCCGGCTGCGGCGAACTTCGCGGCCACGTAGGGAAGCAGGTGCGGGGCGGGGACCCGGCCGCCGATCGAGGTGATGTTGACGATCGAGCCGTGGCCGGTCCGGCGCAGGTCGGGCAGGGCGGCGGTGGTGAGGCGCAGCGGCGCGAAGAGCATGGTCTCCATGGCCTGCCGGAAGTCCTGCTCGCGCAGGGCGTCGAACGGTCCGACCTGGATGATGCCGGCGTTGTTGACGAGCAGGTCGAGCGGGCCGAACCGGTCGTGGACGGCGGCCAGGAGCTGCTCGGGCGCTCCGGGGTCGGTGATGTCGCAGGCGACGGAGGCGACTGACGCGCCGTCAGCGGCCAGGCGCCGCTCGGCCCGGCGCAGTTCGTCCCGGTCGCGGGCGCAGAGCATCACCCGGTACCCGCGGCCGGCGAGTTCCCGCGCGATGAGCAGGCCGAGCCCGCGGGACGCGCCGGTGACCAGCGCGGTCCGGGCGGGGCCGGGGGACGCGGTGCTCGTGGGCCGGTCGGCCGGGGCGGGGCGTCGGCGGGATGGGCGCCGACGGGAGGGGTGTGCCATGGGTGGGCCTCCACCGTCGTGGGCGGTGCGGGTCAGGGGTGGAAGAGGATCTTGACGGCGCCGTCCTGCTTCTTCTGGAACATCTCGTACGCCTCAGGCGCCTGGGCGAGCGGGAGGTGGTGGGTGGCGAAGTCGTCGACGCCGAGGGGGTCGCCGTCCAGGAGCAGCGGGAGGATCTCCGGCACCCAGCGGTGGACGTTGGCCTGGCCCATCCGCAGCTGGATCTGCTTGTCGAACATGGTGAGCAGCGGCAGCGGGTCGGTCTGGCCGCCGTAGACGCCGGAGACGGAGATGGTGCCGCCGCGGCGCACGATGTCGATGGCCAGGTGGAGGGCGTGGAGCCGGTCGATGCCGGCGCGTTCCATCAGGGCGGCGGCGAGCCGGCCGGGCAGGAGCGAGGTCGCCTTCTGGGCGAGTCCGGCTCCGGGCGACCCGTGGGCCTCCATGCCGACGGCGTCGATGACGGCGTGCGGGCCGAGGCCGTCGGTGAGATCGCGGATCACCTCGGCGAGGTCCTTGCCGTGCTCGGCGAGGTTCAGCGCGGTGACTCCGCGGGCCCGGGCGCGGTCGAGGCGTTCGGGCACCAGGTCCACGCCGATCACCTGGCCGGCGCCGCGGTGGAGGGCGATCCGGGCGGCCATGTCGCCGATCGGTCCGAGGCCGAGCACGACCAGGCTGCCGCCGGCGGGGACGTCGGCGTACGCGACGGCCTGCCAGGCGGTGGGCAGGACGTCGGAGAGGAAGACGAAGCGGTCGTCCGGCGGTCCGTCGGGCACCTTGACGGGCAGGTTGTTCCCGAACGGGACCCGGAGCAGCTCGGCCTGGCCGCCGGGGACCTGGCCGTACAGCTTGGTGTAGCCGAACAGGGCCGCACCGTTGCCGTAGTCGCGGACCTGGGTGGTCTCGCACTGGGAGTGCAGGCCGTCGCTGCAGGTGCGGCAGGTTCCGCAGGAGACGTTGAACGGGACGACGACCCGGTCGCCCGCCTCGACCTCCGTGACGTCGGGCCCGACGTCCTGCACCACGCCCATCGGCTCGTGGCCGAGGATGTCGCCCGCCTCCAGGAAGGGCCCGAGGACTTCGTAGAGGTGCAGGTCGGATCCGCACAGGCCGCTGGAGGTGATGCTGACGATGACGTCGGTCGGATCCTTGATCGTCGGGTCGGGCACCGTTTCGACGCGCACGTCCCGCTTTCCCTGCCAGGTCAGGGCCTTCATCAGTGCCACCTCGCTCGCTCTTCGCGCCGTTCGGCTGTTGCGTGGGGCGGCTGCCCGGCCGGCGGCTTCGAAAACAGGGGTCGGCGGCCCGCGCCGGGTGGGTCGTGTCGTGCGGGTCGTGTCGTGCGGGTCGTGTCGTGCGGGTCGTGTCGTGCGTGCGGTGGAGTGAACGGGGCACACGCACGAGGCGCAGCGTGTGCGGGGGCGGGTTCGCCGACGCCCGCGCGCCGCCGATCAGGTGAGGTCTTGGCGGCGCGCCGGGCCGACCGGCCCGTGCCGGGGACGACTGCGCGAGCGGGCCGGGAGGGTCCTGGCCGGCACGAGGAGAGGCAGGCGCGTGATGGGCCACGGCGGAAACGTGATCGAGGAGCTGAAGGCCGACCACCGCGAGGTGGAGGAGATGTTCGCCCGCATCCGGACGATGACGGGCGGCGGGCAAGGACTGCGCGACGTGGTGGACGAGGTCACCATCGAGCTGGTGCGGCACTCGGTCGCCGAGGAGCAGTACCTGTACCCGGCGGTGCGCGAGCACGTCCAGGGCGGGGACGGGCTCGCGGACAAGGAGATCGAGGACCACGCCAAGGTCGAGAAGATGCTCAAGAAGCTGGAGCAGATGGACACCGGCGACCCGCAGATGACCCCGCTGCTGCACCAGCTCATGGACGAGGTGTCGGCGCACGTGCAGGACGAGGAGCAGAACCTGTTCCCGATGCTGGCGATGGCCTGTACGCCGGAGCAGCTGAACGACCTCGGCGACAAGGTCCGCCGCGCCAAGTCGATGGCTCCCACCCGCCCGCACCCGGCCGCCCCGAGCAGCCCGACGGCCAGCAAGCTGCTCGCGCCGGGCGCGGGACTGGTCGACCGGGCCCGGGACTTCGTCAGCGGGCGCGGCAAGTCCTGATCGTTCGCACGAGCGTTCCCCTCCGGGGCCGCCCCGCGTCCGCGGGGCGGCCCCGGAGGGTTGTCGGGCCGGCCGTGACGCGCGTCATTCCGCGCGCGGGGGCCTGCTGCCTACACTGGTCGGCCAGCAGCGGGGCAGCGCGGCCCCGCCACCGAGCAGCTCGCACCGCCCCCACCGCGGACACCGGCGAGCCCGCCTTGAGAGGGCCGATCGCCGTGCCCACCGACCTGACCCCCGTCATAGCCGCCAGCGCCCGCTGGCTGCTGGCCGCCTACCCGCCGCCGACGGGCGCACTGAACGCGGCACTCGCCGCAGCGCAGGCCCGCCAGGCCGCCGAGCTCGCCGCCCAGCTGCGCTACCCCACGGCCGTGGACGTGGAACTGCTGCACCTGCTCGGCCCGGGCGGCTCCGACGGCCTCGACCTGCTCACCGGCCACGACAGCGGCGCCGAGGACAGCGCGTGGCGCACCTGGGTGGACGAGACCGTCGTCAGCTGGGCCGCCTGCCTGCTCGCCGATCCCGCGCTCGCCGCCCGCGCCCACCAGCAGTCGGCGGGCCGCTCCGACACCCGCCCCGACGGTCTGCGGCGGCTGACCCACCCGGGCGCCCACGAGTCCGAAGCCGCCGTGCTGCTGCGCCACCCCGATCTGCTGGAATCGGTGGCCGCACGGCACCGGTCCGCGCTCGCCGAGCTGCTGGGCACCGCGACCGCACCGGCCTAGCCCCGTCGGGCGCGCTGCGCCACACGCCGACCCTGTGCGGGATGTTCCCGGCCGGCTCGGTCCGAGCCGGCCCCCGCTCCGGGCCCGTGCCGTTCCCAGCACGCGATGGGGACCTCGCCGATCCTCGGGCCCTCCCGCGCCACCGGCGGCGTCCCCCTGCCCGTGACCTCCTGGGGTCGTCCGTGCGGGTTCCGCGGACTGCCCTACGCGGTCGGCCGAACCCGCACGCTCACCCGTGGAGCCGCACCGGCAGGCGCGTCAGCCCGCGCAGCATGGTGCTCGGCCGCCACTCCAGGTCCGTCGGGTCGGCGTCGAGGGCCAGGCCGGGATGACGCTCGATCAGGGTGCGGACCGCGACGGCGGCTTCGACCCGGGCGAGCGGGGCGCCGAGGCAGTGGTGGATCCCGTGGCCGAACGCGAGGTGGCCGACGGGCGCGCGGTGGAGGTCGAACCGGTCAGGGTCGGGGAAGTGGCGCGGGTCGCGCGAGGCCGCCGCCAGGGAGACCAGGACGCTGTCGCCCGCCGGGACGGTGGTGTCGCCGATCCGCACCGGCGCGGTGGCGAAGCGGAACGCGGTGGACTCCACCGGGCCGTCGTGGCGGAGTGTCTCCTCGACGGCGGCGTCGACCAGGCCGGGATCGGCGCGGACGGCGGCGAACTGCTCGGGGTGGGTGAGCAGGGCGAGGACCGTGCCCGAGACGAGGTTCACGGTGGTCTCGTGGCCCGCGACGAGGAGGAGGAACGCCATCCCGAGCAGTTCCTCGGCGGACAGTCCGTCGGCCGGCGCGGAGACGAGCGCACTGAGCAGGTCCCCGCGCGGGTCGCTCCGGCGCTCCTCGACGAGCGCCGTGAGACGGTCGGTCATCGCACCGACCGCGACGCCGGCTGCCTCGGCCGAGCTGGGCGCGACCAGTTCGGCCGACCAGGCGTGGAAGGCGTCGCGGTCCGGATCCGGCACGCCGAGCAGTTCGCAGATGACGGTCATCGGCAGCGGCAGCGCGTACGCGGCCACGAGGTCGACGGAGCCTCCGGTGGGCAGCGCGCCGAGCAGCGTCCCGGCGATCTCCCGGATGCGCGGGCGCAGCGCCCGGATCCGGCCGGCCGTGAACTCCCGGGCGACCAGCCCGCGCAGTCGGGTGTGCCGCGGCGCGTCGCTCTGGAGCATGTTGACGCCGATGGCGTGGCCGCCGTCGTCGGCCCACGAGGAGGAGTGCCGGATGTCGTTGCTGAGCCGGGGATCGGTGAGCGCGGCGCGGGCCTCGTCGCGGGCGACTATCAGCCAGGCCTCTCCGGCCCCCGGGACGAGGATCCGGTGGACCGGCCCCTTGGCACGGAGCGCCGCGTACACCGGGTACGGGTCGGTGGTGACGTCGAGGCCCGCGGGGGCCAGGTCCTGGAGCGTCGGAGCAGGCACGGGCGTTCCCCCCTGTGGAAACGGGGAGTGGTCCCCGGTTGTGGCCGACCCTATCAAACGGGGACTGCTCCCCGTTTCCAGGGGCCGGATCAGTCCGCAGAGCGGCCGCCGGGCAGCTCGTCGTGAACTCACGCGACGGGGCGTCGGTGACGGTGCGAGACTCCCTCCCATGAAGCCGAATGATCCCAAGGACGACCTGCACCGCTACCTCAGGGCGGCCCGCGAAGCCGTCGTCTGGAAGCTCGAAGGACTGTCCGAGTACGACCTCCGCCGCCCCCTGACGCCGACCGGCACCAACCTGCTCGGCCTCGTCAAGCACCTGGCCAGCGTCGAACTCGGCTACTTCGGCCCGACCTTCGGCCGCCCGCACGGCGAAGCCCTCCCGTGGCACGAGGACGGCGCCGAGCCCAACTCCGACATGTGGGCGACCGCCGACGAGTCCCGCGAGGACGTTGTCGGCCTCTACCACCGCGCCTGGGCGCACGCGGACGCGACGATCGAGGCGCTGCCGCTCGACGCGATGGGCCACGTCGCATGGTGGGGTGACAATGGAGACGCGACGCTGCAGCGGATCATGCTCCACATGACGGCCGAGACGAACCGCCACGCCGGCCACGCCGACATCGTCCGCGAACTGATCGACGGCAAGGTCGGCATGCGGGCCGACAGCAGCAACATGGACGGCGGCGACGAGGCCTGGTACCAGGACTACTGGAACCGGCTGGAGGCGTCCGCCAAGGAGGCCCAGGCCAAGGAGGGCTGAGTTCGCGGAAGGCGACGCGCACCGACGGGAGCGGTAATTCGCTGTCCGATCACCGGAGCAGGGTGGTAGACATCCGACGTGGAAAAGAATCTTGAGTTCCCCGCGCTGCTGCAGCTGATTGACGAACGGTCAACTGCCTTCCGCGCCGCGGTCGCCGCCGCGCCGAGCCTTGACGCGCAGGTGCCGAGCTGCCCCGAGTGGACGCTGTTCGACCTGGTGAAGCACCTGGGCGGGGGAGACCGTTTCTGGGCCGCCATCGTCGGCGCGGGGCCCGCCGACGGTCCGCCGGCCGAGGCCGCCGCCGCGCGTGCCGCCCTGGAGCTGCCGCGGGAGCGCGAGGCCCTGCTGGACTGGCTGGCCGCGTCGACGGAGCTCCTGCTGGGCGCCCTGCGCGAGGCGGGCCCGGACAGCGATTGCTGGGCGTGGTGGAGCGACCTGCAGACGCCGCGGAGCTCCGGCGGTGTCGCCCGGCACCGGGTCCAGGAGAGTGCGGTGCACACCTACGACGCCCAGCTCGCCGCCGGCACTGCCGAGCCGCTGCCGGGCGACGTCGCCCTCGACGGCGTGGAGGAGTTCCTGTTCACCTGCGTGGCGTCGCGCACCGCCTGGCCGCACAAGCCCGCGACCTTCGACTTCCAGGCCGCCGAGGGCCGCTCCTGGCGGCTGACCGTCGACGGCGACGGTGCACGCTCCGCCCGCATCCCCGCGGCCGGCGAGGCGGACGCGGCCGGCGTCTCCGTGCACGGCACGGCCAGTGAACTGGTCCTCTACCTGTACGACCGCGTCAAGGCCGACTCCCTGCACGTCGACGGCGACGCCGGCCTGCTCGACCTGCTGCGCGCCTGGGAGCCGGAGAACTAGAACGCGGCGAGGGCGTGAGGGAGGGACGCGCGGTGCTGGTCATGCCCGGTCGCCGGACGTCGACCATGGAACTGCTGGCCGTCGAGGCGGCAGCCCGGGGGATCCCGGTCCGGGCCGCGGAGGAGGCCGGGCTGACCGGCCCCGCCCACTGGTACGGCGGGCCGGTCGCGGGAGCGCGGCTGGCCGGCCGACTGGGCTTCGCGTTGCTGGAGCCCACGGACGACTGGCTCGCCGAGCTGCCCGAGCAGTTCACCGGCCGTCAGATCCGGGCGGCCACGGTCGCGGACGCCCGGGCGATCGACCGGCCGACGTTCGTCAAACCGCCCCGCGACAAGTCCTTCCCGGCCGACATCCACACCGACGGCTCCCGGCTGTCCTCCGCCCTGGACCCGGCGACCCCGGTGCTGCTGTCCGACGTGGTGACCTTCGCGGCCGAGTACCGGCTGTTCCTGCTGGACGGCCGGATCGCCGCGGCGACCCGGTACGCGGTGTTCGGCCGGCTCGACCCGCGCCCGCTCGGCACCGACCGTGGGGACCGAGCCACCGCCGCCGAAATCACCGAGTTCACCGACCACTTGGTCGCCACTGCGGGACACACCCTGCCGAGCGCCGTCGTCGTGGACGTCGGGCAGCTCCTCGACCCGTACCGCCCGGGCCACCGCTGGGCCGTGGTGGAGGCCAACATGGCGTGGTTCTCGCACGCCTACGCCGCCGACCCGGCACGGGTGCTGGACGTGGTCCTGCGGGCGGCGGGCCCACGCGAGCACCTGCGGCCACGCGACCTGGCGTTCGAACGGTGAGGTCGCCCGAGCGGTTGCCGCAGAGGCCGGCAGTCGGCTCGGCATCAGCCTCGGGCGAAGCCCGTGGGCAGCCGCTCGGCTCGCTGCTGCGACAGTGTCGCGCGCGACCGGCCCGGGTGCGCACGGGCGATGCGGGGCACGGTGACGCCGGTCGTCGACTGCGATGGCTGTCCGGCGCAGGGCGGGGGCGACGCCGGGTCAACGGGAGTTGCGGCGGGCGATGTCGGCGTTGAGGGCGGTGGCGAAGACGCACCAGGCGGCGTAGGGCAGCAGGGCTGCAGCGGCGGTCGGGTCGGTGCGCTGGGTGCGTCGGATCAGTTCGGCGTTGCTGACGTCCAGCAGGGAGGTGCCGACCAGGCCCGCGGCCGGGCTCTGTCGCCGGAAGAACAGCCAGTTCCACGCGCTGTTCAGGCCCAGGTTGACGCCCAGGCTCGTGGCGAGCGCTGCCCGGTCGCGACCTTCTGCGGCGGCCAGGGCACGGCCGCCGGCCCAGGCGATCGAGGCGTAGAGGGGTGTCCACACGGCGCCGAACGCCCAGGAGGGCGGCTGCCACGGAGGTTTGGCGAGCGAGCGGTACCAGGTGCTGTCGGGGTCGACCGCTCGGGCGCCGAGCACCGCGGTGGCCGTCACCGCCGCCGCGGTGGCGGCGTAGGCGGGCCACCGGCGGCCGGACGGGGTCGTGGACTTCTCGCTGATGATCCTCATGGCCTGCACCTTCCCCGTCGCCCGGAATTCAGTGCCTCCGGGACACGCCGACCGGCCCGCCGAATCGGCGGGCCGGGTGCCCGGTTCTCAGGAGCCCCAGCCGAGGATCCGGGCGACCGCGAACCCGAGGAAGCTGGCGGCCACGATTCCGATCACCAGCAGGGGTATCCAACTCGGCCACGCCGTACGGAGTTCGACCGGTTCGGGGATCGAGATCCCGTGGCTGGTGGAGGCTTCGCACTCCGGCGTCTCGGTCGGCAGCGGCCGCTCGGGGGCGGCGGGGACGGGATTCGACGGTGCGGGCGTGTCGTTCGGGTTCATGGGAACCTCCGCTCTGCGGCGATGAGCCTGCGACCTGCGGAGCCGATGCTCGGGAACCGGCTTCACCGGCTGCCTCAAGTGTCCGGTTCCGGTGAGCCTCGGCGCACGGTGCAGCGGTTCCGCAGCGGATCCGCCCCCGCAGCGGCGGGCGCCGGGCGGACGGGTCGGCCGGCCCAAGCGATGCGTGAACGCTGCGACTGTCGGTCGGGTGGTCGGCTGCCGACGCTGGAGGGGCAGGCGGGAGCCCGCCTGCCGAGCGAATGGAGAGCTGTCATGGATTTCCGCGACGAGCTTCCTGTCGATCACCGTCTCGCACGGGTCTACCGGATCGGCGCCGGCCTGTGCGGCGTGGTGCTGCTGGTCTTCGGCTGCCTCGGCCTGACCGACGGTCTGGCCTTCTTCAGCACCACCGGCGAACGCGTGGCCGGGCTGTCCAGCAACGGACTGCTGAGCCTCATCTCGATCGTCACCGCGGTGGTCCTGATCGCCGGCGCCGTCGTCGGCGGCAACACCGCCTCGACGATCAACATCGTGGTGGGCACCCTGTTCGTCCTCAGCGGCTTCGTCAACCTGGCGCTGCTGGACTCGGGGGCCAACGTGCTGGCGTTCCGGATCCCCAACGTGATCTTCAGCTTCGTCATGGGCTTCGTCATCGCGACCTTCGGAATGTACGGCAGGGTCAGCGGGAACCTCCCGCGCGACAACCCCTACTGGCGGCACCGTCACCCCGAAACGGCACAGCGCCTGCCGGCCGGGGAGGTCCACGGTCCGGCCCCCCGCCCGGGGATCGCCGGTCCGGCGCGATGAGCGCAGCACTCGACGGGTACCGACCCGGTCGCGAGGTCCGCAGCCGGACGGCGAAGGAGCGCCATCCGGCTGACGGCCGGCAACGAAATTCCTGAGAGAGCCCTTCGACACACCGCTGGTCCGGTCCCCGGGACCGAGCGGCCGTCCACCGGGAAGAGGGACGCGATGGATGCCACGGATGCGCGGCTGCTGGTCGTCGGCGCCACCGGCGAGCTCGGCAGCCGGATCGCCGCCCGGGCGGCGCAGCAGGGAGCGCTGGTGGTTCCGGCGGGGCGTGACACCGAACGGCTGGCGGCGATCGGCCGCCGCCTCCGCGCCCCGCGGACACTCGCCTTCGACGCCTACGACCTGGAGCGCTGTACCGCTCTCGCAGCGGAGGCGGCCGCCCGCCTCGGTGGTCTGGACGCCGTCCTCGTCGCCGTCGGGTCCGCCGCCTTCGCGCGCGCCGAGGACTCCTCCGCCGAGATCGACGAGCACCTGTTCACCGTGAACACGCTCGCCCCGATCGCCGTCCTGCGCGGCGCCCTGCGGGTCCTGGGCGACGGCGGCGCGGTCGGCGCCGTCACGGGGATCGTCGTCGAGCGCCCCACCGCCACCGCGGGCGCGTACGGGGCGTCGAAGAGCGCGCTGGCCGGATGGCTGGACACCGTGCGGGTCGAGCAGCGGAGGAACCGGGTCACCGTTCTGGACGCGCGTCCTCCGCACCTCCGGACGGGGTTCGCCGAACGCGCCGTCGCCGGGCGGCCGCCGCGGCTGCCCGCGGGGAGCGACCCGGGGCCGTGGGCGGACGCCATCCTGGACGGCCTCCTCGGCGGCGCCTCGCTGGTGCGGCCCGATCCCGAGGACGTGGGGCGGCCCGTGGTCGTGGGCGCCGCGCGCCCCGTGGCGGGATGAACCGGAAGAACGAGAAGGGATCTGACAGCGGTGTCCATACGGTGCAGCGCCCCGCGGCGAGACCTGGTCGACCGGATTTCGCTGGCCGTGGCGAACAACGACCCGGTGACGGTCGAGATCCTCCTGCTCGCGCTGGAGGAGGTCGCGGACGAGCCGATGCTCGCCCGCCTGGAGGCGGCCATGAACCGCCTCGGCCTGCCCGGGCAGCGCCGGACCCGGTGACGGTGCCGCGCAAGCGTCGACGGGCCGCGAACTGCTCGGCCGGACGGCGGAGTTGATGCCGCAGTGGTCCGAACCGGGCTGGCGCCTACGGGGTCTGCGGCGGGCGCGAAACGTCCTGCATCGCGAGGAGCAGGCGTTCCGCGGCGTACTCGGGTCCCGCGGCGCGGGCCTCGGTGCGTCTGGTCCGGTGCTCGCGCCGGTCCGCGGTCAGCAACCGGCGCAGGGCGGAGCCCGCGGTCTCGACGTCCAGTCGGTTCGGGTCCTCGGCGAGGCCCAGGCCGGCCCGTTCCAGGTCGTGGGCGATGGCGAACTGATCGCTGGAGAACGGGAGCGCGAGCGCGGGCACGCCTGCCGCGACGCATTCACCGAACGAGTTGTTGCCGCCGTGGTGGACCATCACGGAGGTGTGCCCGAGGAGGTCGAGTTGGGGCACCACTCCGGCCACGCGGAGGCGGTTCGGCGAGGCGTGGGCCAGCCCCGGAGAACGGAGGAGTTCGTCCACCCGGTCGCCCGCCGCGACGATCACCGAGGCGTCGGTGCGGGAGAGAACGGCTTCTGCGACGGTGGCGAGGACGTCCGAGCGGGCCGACAGGAAGGTGCCGAACGCGACCAGGACCAGTCGGCGTCCGCCGGCGGTCAGCCGGTCGACGGTGGCCTGCCAGGAGTCGTCGAGGCCCGCGGTCCCGGACACGGCGGAGCAGTGCCCGGCGTAGATGTGCTCGGGGCCGGCGGGGGCGGGCGGGAGCCACGGCAGGTCGAGGTAGTTGAACACCACCGCGTGGGGTGAGCAGAGCGCGAAGGCGCGCGCGGGCGGCGGCATTCCGGGCGCGTGCCGCGCGCACACGCGACGGAACGCCTCGGTGAACGCCCGGTCGTTGGCTTCCACGGCGGTCCGCAGTTCGGCGAGCGGTTCCGGAGCGGGGCGGAGCGGGTCCGGCCAGGCGTACGGAAGCCCGAAGTACGCTTCGGGCCCCGCGGGGAGGTAGCTGGGGTGGCCCGGGCAGAACGTCGCGTACGGCAGTCCCAGGCAGTGCATGGCGAGGGTCACCGGATAGCTGAGCTGGTCCACCAGGTACCAGTCGGGGCGCGCGGTCCGGTCGAGGTCGCGGATCTCGCGCAGAATGCGGTCCGGGTCGGCGAGCATGTCCGCGGCCCGGTGCCGCGCTTGGGTGAGCAGGGCCGGGACGGCGCCCTCGCGGGTCGCATCCAGGAACTCCCGGAGCCGATCCGCCTCGGCACGTCCCTGCGCCGTCCGCTCGGCGACGCCGCTGTTGGCGTTGCGGGTGACGGTGAGTTCGGCGAACGCCAAACCGTGCCGCTGTGCCAGGTCGGTGAAGTCCGGTGCGCAGGCGAGGGTGACCCGGGCGCCGGCGGCGCCCAGTGCCCCGCCCAGCACGCTCAGCGGCGCGGCGTGGGAGCGGAACGGCGGGCTGATCACCACGACGTCGGTCACGAGATCCTCCGCTCCCCGCCCGGTCCGCCGCCGGGGGTGCCGGCGCCGCCACTGACCGCGTTGCGGGGCGATCGCGGCTGGTGTCGATGATGGCACGCGCCCTCGCGCGGGGCGGTCGCCGACTCGCTCCATCCGGCCGCCGAGCCGCTCCGAACCGGTAGTGGCAGTGCCACCGACGAAGGGCGCACCTGATGGCTCGTGAGACCTGCAGCCCGTCCGACCCAGCCCGCGCCGCCGCGGCGCAGCGGGACGTGGTGGCCGAGTGCCGACGCCACTGGTGGGACCCCGGTGCGCCGCTCCCGGCCGGCGACGACCTCCTGTCGGTGCTCGCGAGGGCGGAGTACGGGCACGGAGCCGCCCGCCGCGCCGCCGACGGCCTTGGCGCCGACGATCGCTCGGCGGCCGCGCTGCGCCGGGCCGCCCGGCTCGGCGCCCCGGGCTCGCCGTACGGGCTGGTGACGGCCGCCGGCGGGCCGGCGGCCGTGCGCAGTGCGCTCGCCGAGGCCTGGGCGGAGTCCGTGGCCGCGGGCCACCGCGACCGTGCCACCGCTGCTCTGCGGAGTCGACTCGTCCTGCCGCTGCCCGCGGCGGAGGCCGGGTGTCTGCTCGACCTGGCGGACAGCCACCGCCTTCGCCCCTTGAGCGCCGCGGAGTGCGCCGCCCGGGCACGGAGCGGCGATCCGCAGGAGCGGCACGCGGCCCTGCGGTACCTCTCCGGGGTGCCCGACGGGTGGCGCGTCCTCCCGGCGCGCCCGTTCGCCGCGGCAGACCCGTACGAGCAGATCCTGCTGTCCGCGGCGTGGGAGCGCGCCGACCCGGGCTCGGCCGTCGGCGCCCGCTTCCGGCGAGCCGTCCGGGGCCTGCCCTCCCGGCCCGCGACCGGGCTGGTGGTCGCCCAGTCGATGCTGACCGGACGGCTGCGGGAGCCGGGAGCCGGTCTCAGCGGTGGAATGAGCGTCCTGGTCGCCGGACTCGGCGCGGCCATGGCGGCCACCGCGGACGTGGCGCGGGTGCTGACCGTCGTCCTGATGGACGTCGCCGAGCTCCGCCACGGACAACCCCTCGTCGAGCAACTCGGCACCGGTCATTGGGTGGTGAAGATCCCGGTGTACGGCGGCGACCCCGTCGACCCGGCTTCCGCGCCGCACCACCGTCCTTCCGTCGCCTGGTGGGCGGCCCGTCTTCTCGGCCTCCCCGGAGCGGGGCCGGACGTGGTGCACGCCCGCTTCGCGGACGACTCCTCGCTGGCGCTGGCCGACGCCGCACGGCGCTGCGGCTCCCGATTCGTGTACACCGTGACGCCCGATCCGCATCGCGTCATGGCCGACCGCCACCGCGGCGTGCCACCGGCAGCGCACGGCGAACCCGCCTCGGCCCTCCGCCTCGACCTGCACCGGATCTTCCTCGGCGACCGCCTGGTGGACCGGGCCGACCTGCTGCTCGCCATCCCCGGCCGTCCGGGCGGACCCGAGCTGTCCGCGCACTTCCCCGTGCTCGCCGGCGACGGCGCCCCCCGCCTGGTCTCGCACCCCGAGGGCATCCCAGCCTTCACCCCGCGCTCGGGGGACGAGAGGGACGCCCGCGCCCTGATCCGCCGGCTCTTCCGAGGCGGGGAGCACCCCGACGGCCTCGATCCCGCGGCACGCCGGATGCGGCTGATCCTGAGCGTCGGACGCCTGCACCCCGTCAAACAGCAGGACCGCCTGGTGGAGGCCTGGCTCGACTCCGGCCTGTACCGCGTCACCACGCTCCTGCTGGTCGGAGGATCGCCGGCGGTCGCCTCCACGCCCGTCGAGCGCGAGATGCGGGACGCCATCGACAAACTGCTCGCCGACCGGCCGGACGCCCGCCGGCACCTGGCGCGGTGGCCCGCCCTGCCGAACCGTCAGATCAGGGTCCTCGAGTCGGCCCTCGCATCCGGCCGTTGGACGGGCCGGGCCGTGTACGTCTGCCCCAGCGCCAAGGAGGAGTTCGGTCTCGCCGTGCTGGAGGCGATGGACTCGGGCCTTCCCGCCGCAGGACCTCGGCGCGGCGGCGTGCCGCACTACGTCCGCCACGGCGTCAACGGGTTCCTGCTCTCCACCGACTCCACCCCGGCGCTGGCGGAGGGGCTGGCCGCCGTGCTGGGGGAGCAGGACGGCGAGCTCGGGCGCATCGCCCTGGAGGGCCGGCGGAGCGTCGGCGCGCGGTTCTCCGCCTCCGCGATGGCGGAGGCCCTCGTCGCCGAGTACCGCAAGCTCACCGACGCCGTGCCACGGCGGCGCCGCAACGGGGGGTCGGCGCCACCGCCGTACCCCCGAGGTTGACCGCCCACCAGCGAGAGAGGACGAACCATCATGGCGGAGCACGCAGGACGAGCCGTCGAGTCGGTGTGGGACTACCCGCGGCCACCGGCCGTGGTTCCGGACGAACGCCTGGTCGAGGTCTGGTTCGCCGGGTGCCTCCTGGCGTCCAGCCGGCGGGCCCTGCGCGTCCTGGAGACCAGTCACCCGCCGGTGTTCTACCTCCCCCCGCAGGACGTGCGGACCGCGCTCCTGCGGCCCGCGCGCGGCGCGACGGTGTGCGAGTGGAAGGGCCGCGCGCAGTACTGGGACGTGGAGAGCGGGGGCCGGGCCGCGCCCCGGGCGGCCTGGAGCTACCCGGATCCGCTGCCGGACTACCGCCGCCTGCGGGACCACCTGGCGTTCTACCCGGAGCGGGTCGAACGGTGCGAGGTGGACGGCGAGGCGGTCCGACCGCAGCAGGGCGACTTCTACGGCGGCTGGATCACGGACGAGATCGTCGGGCCGTTCAAGGGCATGCCCGGGTCGGCCGGATGGTGACCCCGGCAAATCGACGCAGGAACGCTGCAAGTGGAGGCCCCGGTCGAATCGCGGCACGTTCGACCTATGCGATCCACCTCGATCACCCTCGAAGGATTCCCGGCCCACCCCGAGCCGTCCGCCGCGGAGTCGCTGCAGGAACTCGCGGCGCGGACGGCCCGCGGCGACCGGGACGCCTACGCCCACCTGTACGAGGCGCTCGCGCCGATCGTCCACGGCATCGCGCTGAAGGTCCTCCGGGACTCCGCCCAGGCCGAGGAAGTGGCGCAGGAGGCCCTCCTGGAGCTGTGGCGTTCCGCGGGCGCCTACCGTCCCGAGCGCGGATCCGTCCGCAGTTGGATCTGCACGATCGCCCATCGCCGGGCCGTCGACCGGGTGAGGTCGGTCCGCGCCTCCTCCGAGCGCGAGCGACGGGTCACCCGCGAGGAGCCGGTGAGATCGGAATCGGCCGCCGACGAGGCCGAACGGATCCTGGAGAGCGCCCGCGTCCGGCACGCCCTCGCCGGGCTGAGCGCCGCGCAGCGCGAAGCACTGGTCCTCGCCTACTACGGCGGCTACTCGCAGAGCCAGATCGCCGCCGTCCTCGGAGTCCCGCTGGGCACCGTCAAGACCCGGATGCGCGACGGGCTCCTGAGGCTCCGCACCGCGTTCCCCGCCGGATGACGTCACCCTGCCCACGCATCGAAGGAAGGCCGCCGTCGTGACAGCGAACAACCCGCAGGCGGGAGGCGGTTCGCCCCCGACCGGTGGGCCGGCCGGCGTCTCGACCGGTGCGGTCGCCCGCCGCCTGGGCGTCTCGCCGACGACGATCCGCTCCTGGGAACGCCGCTACGGAATCGGACCGTCCCACCGCGACCCGGGTCAACACCGGCGCTGGAGCCCGGACGACATCGCCCTGCTGGACGAGATGTGCCGGCTGACCTCCCGCGGCATCCCGCCGGCCGAAGCCGCCAAGGCGGCGCGCTCGGCCAGCCGCCCGGACACCGGCGACCCGGCCGGCGACCGGACCCGCACTCCAGATCACGGCCACCCGGACGACGACACGGGATCCGCCACCGGCCGACGCGGCCCCGCCACGGCGCCCGCCCGCAGCCCGGGCGGCAGCCGCGCCATCCCGCTGGGCACCGTGAGCCCCGCCTGTCGCGGCCTCGCCCGCGCGGCCGTACGGCTCGACGGGCCCGAGATCGCCCGGATCCTGCGCCTGGCCCTCGCCGACCTGGGAGCGGTCCGGGCGTGGACCGAGGTCATGATGCCGTCCCTGTTCGCGGCCGGCCGCAAATGGGCCGCCGACGCCGAGCAGTACGTGGAGGTGGAACACCTCCTGTCCTGGCACGTCTCCGCGGCTCTGCGCACCGCCGCCGTCACCCCCACCCGCTTCGTGCAGGCGCCGCCGGCGCTGCTCGCGGCCATGCCGGGGGAGGAGCACACGCTCCCGCTGGAAGCCGTGGCAGCCGCGATGGCGGAGCGCGGACTGCCGTACCGCATGCTCGGCGCCGCCGTCCCGCCGCGGGCCCTGCTCGACGCGGTCGCCCGACTCGGCCCGCCCGCGGTGATGCTCTGGTCGCAGAGCCACCACACCGCCGACCTGCCCCTGGCACAGCAGGTCGCCGACGCGCAGTGGGGACCCGCCGGGTCGCGCGGCGGTCCCCGGGTCATCCCGGCGGGCCCCGGCTGGAGACGTCACGAGAGCGGCGGCCGCTTCGCCGGCCCGCGCACCCTCGAAGCGGCACTCGGCCTGATCGAGCAGGCCATCAGTGACTCCTCCTCGCCCGCGGACGTCCAGGTGCCGGGCCGGCAGGTCAGCGGGTCGGCTTCCGGCGGGCACTCCGGGCACGGATCGCGCCCGTCGTGAGCGCGACCAGGAACACGACGATCCCGATGGCCAGCAGGTAGCCGAGGCCGTGGACGACAGCACCGAGCAGGCCCAGGACGATCGCCACAATGATCAGGAGCAGGATCCAGGCCACGGGGGGAGTCCTTTCTCTCGTGAGCCGCCGCAGCGTCGAATCGGACGCGACGGCCCCCCGGCCGTTCGACGCCGGGCTGCTCCAGCGCCTGCCCGGTACGGCGTACCGAAAACGCCCGGGGGTCCGCACGGCCCGGCGCCGCCGAGGTTCAGACGGTTCCCAAGTAGTAGGCGCCGACGGCCCGGTGGTGGTCGGAGCTGTCGGACGCGTCGGGATCGAACGCGGGCGAGTTCCGGATCTCCTCCATGGTCCGGTCCAGCCACACCGACCTGTCGTTGTGGTCCACCCGGTTGATGATGCCCGCCGGGACAAGGACCGTGCGGCCGAAGATCCACGGACCCGTGTCGACCACGAGGTGGGAGCTGCCGACGTCCTCGCTGTGCTTGTCGACCTTGCCGATCCGGCCGTCCGAGGCCTCCACCCGATAACCCGTCAGATCATCGCCCGCGGCGTACCCCTCCGCACTCTCGTAATCCCAGATTCCTCGAACCACGGCAGCCTCCCTGATCGTTGACGTACGGCTTCACCAGCGCTGTTACCCGTCTTCCGGGCTTCGATGCCTCGACAGTGACCGGTCCGCCGGCGGAACGCTCGGGCAGCGTGGGGAGTTGTCGGAGCGTCAGAGCGGAATCAGCGGGACGGGAAAGGCGGGGCAGGCATGGTGCGCGCGGTGTGGAACGGTGTGGTGCTGGCGGAGTCGGAGGACACGGTGCTGGTGGAGGGCAACCACTACTTCCCGGCGGAGGCGCTGAACCGGGAGTACTTCCGTCCCAGCGACACCACGACGGTCTGCTCGTGGAAGGGAACCGCCCGCTACTGGACGGTGGCGGTGGACGGGGCCGAGAACCCGGACGCCGCCTGGTTCTACCCGGAGCCGAAGCCGGAGGCCGAGCACGTCCGGGACCGGGTCGCCTTCTGGCGCGGGGTCGACGTCGGCACGGCCGAGTAGGTCGGCGCCGGGCGCTTTCTCCGTGCCGTCGGCGGCGGCGGTTAGGATGGTTGCGCAGCAGGTCGGGGCGGAGGGAGGGCGCGTGAGGAACGCACGTGCTGTGCCGACTCTTGATCCCGTCGGGGCAGGCGACCACGTCTGTTGGCTGGTCGGCCCCGACGACGACTTCACCGCGACGGCCCGGGCCTTCGCCGCCGACGGCGCCCTCTTCGGTGAGAAGGTGCTGCTCATCGGCGCGCCCGACACCCGGTGGTCGCCGGACGGCGCACCTCAGGGTCTGCTGGTCGACCCCGTCGCCGAGCGCGCGGGCGGGGCGGCGTGGGGCGCGGCGACCATGCTGGACATGGTGCGCCAGGAGGCGGAGGCCGCGAGCCGCCAAGGCTTCCGGGCACTGCGGGTACTGGCCCGGATGGACCGCGTGTGGCCCGGTGGCGTGAGCCCGCGGGAGATCGCCCGGCACGAACTGGACATGGACAACCTGGTGTTGGCCAGAACGGCCGTCATCGTGTGCGCCTACCACCGTTCCGGGTTCCAGCCCGGCACCCTGGAGCAGGCCGTAGGAGTGCATCCGCACGGACTGGGCACACGAGCGGAGATGCCAGGTTTTCGGATGTACAGCGCGGGAACGGACTGCTGGAGCGTGAGCGGCGTGGTGGACTTCGAAGGCGCCGAGACCTTCCGGACCGCTCTCGAAGAACTCGTCGCCCGCTCCGCCACCGTGCGGCTGCGCTGCGAGGACCTCGCACTGGTGGACGCGGCAGGGATGCGTGCCCTGGTCGACGCGGCATGCGAGACCCCCGGCCGCCGGATCGTGGTCGAGAACGCGGACGAGACGTTCCGGCGCTGCTGGTCGCTGCTCGGTTATGACGTCCCGCAGATCCCCGTGGAGCTGGCACCGTGAGCGAGAACAGCACGACGCGCCCGGAAGCCCCCGCGCAGGACTCCGGTTTCCGGCACGAGCTGTACCCCTACGACGGGGACGCGCAGTTCCTCGACGGTGCGATGTCCTTCATCAACGACGCCCACGCCGGAAGCGAGCTGGTCCTGGTGGCGGTCGCGGAGCCGAAGGAGCGGATGCTGCGCACCGAACTGGAGGGTACGGAGGCCGCCGAAGGCGTGACCTTCCTGGACACCGCCGCCCTCGGCCGGAACCCCGGGCGGCTGATCCCCGCCTGGCGCGACTGGGTCTCCAAGGCTGCGGAGGGCAATCCGGTCCGCGGCATCAGCGAGTCCGCGTGGAACGAGGTCTCCCCGGCGGAGAGCAGCGAGTTCGGGTACCACGAGTGGCTGTTGAACCTCGCCTTCGCCCAGTCGCCCGCCTGGTGGCTGCTGTGTCCGTACGACACCGCCGTGCTGGAGCCCGCCGCGATCGAGTCGGCGCGGCGCTGCCACCCCCTGCTCCTCAGCGAAGGGGCCCACGGCCCCAACCACTCGTACCTCGACGAGCCGTTCGCCTTCCCCGCGCTCGCCCCCGCCGTCGACACGCCCCAGGAGCTCTTCTACCAGCGGGGGCTGCTCCAGGCGGTGCGCGACCACATCACCGCCTGCGGGACCCGGCACGGTCTGGACGGTGCCCGCCTGCGCGAACTGCTGATCGCCGCCTCCGAGGTGGCCGCCAACAGCATCAAGCACGGCGGCGGCCGGGGCGTCCTGCGAACCTGGGTGGAAGGCGCGGACCTGATCTGCGAGTTCCACGACTCCGGCCACCTCCAGGACCCGCTGGTCGGCCGGCTCCGGCCCACCGTGGACCAGGTCGGCGGTCGCGGGCTCTGGCTCGTCCAGCAGCTCTGCGACCTCGTTCAGATCCGCTCCACAGCGGAGGCCGGCACCACCATCCGGCTGCACACCAGGCTGCTCGGATAACCGCCTCCCGGCCCGCACGCCACCGTGCCGCCCGCTCTGCCGGCACCTCCGGGGAACCTTCCCCGATCTACCTGTCCGGAGCTGCCGGGACGGCGTCCGGCTCGGGTGCGACGGATCGCAGGACGTGGTCGACGAGCACCCGGAGTTCGTCGGCGCTCTGCAACTCTCCCTGGTGGAGCAGGAGCCGGTAGTACAGCGGCGCGTAGAGCAGCTCGATGACCAGGGCCGGGTCGGCGTCCCGACGGATCTGTCCGGCGTCGCGGGCCTTGGCCAGCCGGCGGTGGGCGTCCTCGATCCGGGGGCGGAAGAGGTCGTCGACGGTGTCCCGGGCCAGCTGGGGGTCGTGCTGCGTGTCGGCGATCAGTCCGACGAAGGCCTGGCCGAAGCGGCGGTCGGACAACAGCCCGCGGACCAGACCGTCCATCTGCGTGATCAGGTCGGTGCGCAGGTCCCCGCTGTCCGGGAAGTCGGCGGCGGGGTTCGCCGCGTCGTCCAGGGCCTCCAGGACGACCGCGCCCTTGGAGGGCCACCAGCGGTAGATGGTCTTCTTGCTGACCCCGGCCCGAGCGGCGATCGCCTCCACCGTCACGGGGCCGTAGCCCTGGTCGGCGCAGAGATCCAGGCTGGCGTTCAGGATGGCGCGGCGGCTCGCCTCGCTGCGAGGCCGGTGTGGCGTCCGGGCCGGTGCGTTCTGGTCTGCCATGGCACGGAGCCTACCGGAAACGACACGTTCCGTATTGACGGCATCCCGGGCCTGGTGCAGACTCACCGCCAGAAACGACACGTACCGTTTCTCTCACCACCCGCTCTCCGCAGGGAGTCCACCGTGCCCAGCCAGCCCCACCCCGGTAGCCACGCCCCGAACGCCCCTCGGGACGGTGTCCGCGCCGACGCCGCGCCCGCGCCCAGGCCTCCCTGACCCGCCCGGCTCCGCCCGGGCGAGCGGCGATCGCCGCTCACGACGTGACCCGCGCGACCCGTCCTCGTACGGCCGAGCCGCGCCGCCATCCGACACACCTGCCCAATCCAGTGAGGAACAGCTCCATGACCAACCCGACGCATCAGGTACTCGCACCCGAGAACCCCGGCGAAGACCGCGCCGCACCCGACCGGCCCGCCCTGGCCCGGCTGCTCCAGGAGATCGTCGAGTCCGGGTTCACCGGCATCCAGTTGCGGGTCAACGACCGCCAGGGCGAATGGGTCGGCAGCGCCGGGACGGGCGTGCTGGGCGAGTCCGCCCCGCCTCCGACCGACGGGCACATCCGGATCGGCAGCAACACCAAGACCTTCGTCGCGGCGACGGTGCTGCAGATGGTCGCCGAAGGCGCCCTCGCGCTCGACGCGCCCGCCGGCGGTTACCTTCCCGAACTCCCGATCGACCCGCGGATCACGGTGCGGATGCTGCTGCAGCACACCAGCGGCGTCTTCAACTTCACCGGCGAGATCCACCCCGCGGACGCGGACGTCGAGGGAATTCCGTGGAACGGTGCGATCCTCGTGCCGGGGATCCCCTGGCAGGGCAAGCGGTGGGTCGAGTCCCGGTTCACGCACTACCCGACCGAGGACCTGGCCCGCCTGGCCCTGTCCAAGCCGGCCCGGTTCGAACCCGGAACGGACTGGAGCTACTCCAACACCAACTACGTACTGGCCCGGCTGATCATCGAGGCGGTGAGCGGACGCACCCTCGCCGAGGAGATGCACCGGCTCGTCCTGTCCCCGCTCGGGCTCACCCGGACCCAGGTCCCGGACACCACCGCGATCCCCGAACCGCACGCCCACGCCTACTACCGCTACGACGACGACGGTCGGGAGACCACCGTCGACGTGACCGTCCAGGACCCGTCCTGGATCTCCAGCGGAGGCGACATGATCTCCACCACCCGGGACCTCCACCTCTTCATCTCGGGCCTGACGAGCGGTCGACTCCTGCCGGCCCCCCTGCTCGCGGAGATGCTGACGCCGCACTCGCCCACCGGCTACGGACTCGGGGTGTTCGTCGAGGACACCGGCCACGGCACCCTCGTCAAGCACAACGGCGGCATCGCCGGCCACGGCGCACTCATGTACAGCTCCCACGACGGCAGCACCACCCTCACCGCAGGGCTGAACTACGTGGACGACACCACCCTCTCCCTGGGCCCCGCGTTCCAGGCCGCCACGCAGCGCCTGGTCGACGCGGTGTTCGGCGACCTCCCCGCCCCGACGAACGGCTGACACCCGCAACGGCGACCCCGCAGCCACCGGGCTGCGGGGTCGCACCGTGTGGTGGGAGGCGACGAGAGTCGAGGCGACCGAATTGCGTCCGCACGGCGGGCGGCCGGTGGCGCTACCAGTCCAGGGTGGCCTGCTCGGGCGTCCGCCGTGCCCCGTTGAAGAGGTTGTGCGACCTCTCGTGCAGGTCGCCCACCCGGTCGACCACCTGGACGCGGACCCGGAGCGCGTGGATCGTGCTCATCGCACGCGGGCCGAACCAGCCGATCATGGCACGCTCCTGGCCGGCCAGCGGGGCCCCGCGGGCCCACATCTTGACCATGCAGTCGACGTCGGTGCGCAGCCCGATGCGCTCCAACTCCTCCACCAAGGCGTCGAACTCGAGCCAGGGCGTGGGGGCGGACGGCGCGTCCCCGGCGAACTGCACGGAGTACCTGAGGTCCCAGACGGTTGCCGCGTCCTGCGCGCCGTTGCGGATCTGGCAGCCCCAGACCAGCTCGTCCGAGCCCGGCGACATCCGGATCACCCGCCCGTCGAAACCGATGATCGGCCGGGTCGCCGTGGCGTACTGGCCCCGGGCCAGGAGTCCGCTGCCCGTGGTGAGCAGGGCCGCGGTCGCGCTCTGGACGTCGAGGAGCTGGATCGGCGCGCCGCCGGGGTTCGTCCGGGCGAGGTTCTGCTGGACCACCGCGTAGACCAGGAGCAGCCCGGCGACGCCGACCAGGCAGATCAGAAGCTGCCAGAAGACCCAGTTCCGCCTGATGATCCGTTGCGGCGACTCCACGTCCGCCCCCCTCTCCCCGGAGACACCGTACGGTGCGGCCCGCCGGCGCGACAGGTCGCGTGCTGCCCGCACATTGCCTGGTCTGGGGTTGCGCGGGCGGGGTAGGCGTCGAACCTGACGGCGGACCGAGGAGAGGAGTTGGTCGATGAGCGCGCTTGCTGCGCCCTGCCCCGGTGCGGCCGGGCTGGTCGGCGGGTCCTCAGCGCCCGGCGCCGATCGCGGGCGCGTCGACCCGTGGTTCCTGGCGTGGCGGGGAGAGCGGTGCCGCCAGGCCCAGGGCGGCGCTGGTGCCGGTGAGGGCCGCCAGCCGGACCAGACGGGGGGACGGGTTCTCCAGGTGGAAGACGCCGCCGGTGTCGGTGATCCGCCGGCTGGCGCGCAGGAGTGCGCCGAGCCCGGCGCAGTCGCAGAAGGACAGGGCGGAGGCCTCGATGATGATGATGCGGGGGTGGCCCAGGAAGGCCGTTCGGACGGCGGCTTCGACGTCGGGGACGGTGTCCATGTCGAGTTCGCCGGACAGGTGCAGGTGAGCGACGGTCGCGTGAACCGTGACCGTGGCGGTCAGCTGCTCGCGTGGTGCCGGTTGTTCGGCCATACAGGCCTCCCTTCACCGGGCGGCACGCAAGGCGTCACCCGGGACCGCGCGTTGCGGTCCCTCCACCCTAGAGGCAACATTTGCGCTTCGACAACATTCCATGTCCGGCAACGATTTTCGGGTCGTCGTACCGAACCGGCGCGGCGGGGCCGGAAAACCCCGACGGCTCAGGCCGTCTGCACGGCCGGCCCGACGTCGGCGCCGTCAGCGGCACGGCGGCCGGCGACGTCCCGGAAGGCACTGAGCCCCGTCAGCAGCGCGCCGCGCTCGGCCGGGGACATGTCGTCGAGCACCGCCGCGAGCGCCTGCTCCCGAGCGGCGCGCAGGTCGGCCAGGAAGGCCAGCCCGGTCGGCGTCAGGTGGAGCTCCAGCTCACGTCGGCTGGTCGGGCTGGCCGCGCGCCGGACCAGCCCGACCGCCTCCAGCCGGTCGCACAGCCGGCTGACCGACGAGGGACGCGACTCCAGGGTCTCGGTGAGCGTGCGCAGGTTGATGCCGTCGTTCTCCGCCAGGACGTAGAGGACGCGCAGCTGGGACACCGACACCGGCGAGGCAGCCGTCTCGCGGCCGCCGCCCCAGAGCACTTCCAGCAGTTCCACCACCGACGACACGACGGAGGCGTCGACGGCGCGGTTCGGGAAGGGCGAGACGGGGTCCATGGGTCCATCCTGGCACCCATCTCCCCGCGCAGGACAACCCGTCGGCACTCGCGGCCGACACCGAAGAGGAGAAGGAGTACCCAGGTGACGGAGAACCTGTTCGCCATGGAGCGCGCACTGCGCACCGCCGCCCCCTACGCACTGTTGGACGCCGTACGGGAGAACCTCACCCGTCTGTACGGAGTGTCGAGGGTCGAACTGCAGCTCGCCGACTACAGCCTGACGGTGCTTCAACGGGTCACCGACCTGCCGCACACCGCCCAACCGGTCCCGGTGCACAGCAGCGCCCCCGGGCGGGCCTTCGGCTCCCAGCAGCCCTTCACCGAACCCGGGCCGGACGGCAGCCCGGCCGTGCTGCACCTGCCGGTGACCGTGCGCGGCGACCGCCTCGGCGTCCTGAGCCTCGGCCTGGACGGCATCCGCCTCACACCAGAGCGACAGGAGGAGTTCCGCGAGATCGCCGAAGTGCTCGGCCACCACATCGTGGTGGCCGAACGGGACACCGACCTCTACCTGCAGGCCCGCCGCAAGAGCCGCCTCACGCTGGCCGCCGAGATGCAGTGGCAGCTGCTGCCGGCCCGCGCCTGCACCCGGGAGGAGTACTCCATCGGCGCCCAGCTGGAACCCGCCTACGCCATCCGCGGCGACAACTTCGACTGGTCCGCCACCGAGGACCGGCTCACCCTGACCATCACCAACGGCATGGGCGAAGGCATCGACGCCTCGCTGCTCACCAACCTCGCCGTGAACGCCCTGCGCAACGCACGCCGCGCCGGCGTCGACATCGCCGACCAGGCCGCGCTGGCCGACCAGGCCGTGTACGGGCAGCACCAGGGCGAGGCGTACGTCTCCGTGCTGCTGCTGGAGTTCCACCTCGACACCGGCCTGGTCGAGATCGTCGACGCGGGCTCCCCGCAGCTGCTCCTGCTGCGGGACGGCGCCGTCCGGCACGTGCCCTTCGAGGCGCAGCTGCCGCTCGGCCTGGCCGACGACACCCCGTACCTGGCGCAGCGCATCAGAGTGGAGCGCGGCGACCGGCTGATCTTCGTCAGCGACGGCGTGCACGCCGTCGCCTCCACGACCGGAGAGGCGTACGGCACCGGAGCGCTGGCGCGCGCCATCCAGGAGACCCGGCTGCTGCCGGCGGCCGAGGTGCCCCGGGCGATCCTGACCGCCCTCGCCGCGCACCGCGGCGACGACGCCCGCGACGACGCGCTCGTCGTCTGCCTCGACTGGAACGGCCGCCACCCCGCCCCGACCGACGCACCGCCCGCCTGACCGCCTGACCGCCTGACCGCCTGACCGCCTGACCGCCCGGGGCCCGCGGCCTGCTGCGGGAAGGACCGGTTCGGGCAGTGGCGTTCGCCGAGCAGATCCCGGCGGCACCGATGGTCGGCCGGGCTCAGGGACGGACGCCGTCCGGGGAAGTGAGCGAAGCCGGTACGGGCTGCGGCCCGGTGGTTCCGGTCGACGGGGGGTCAGTTGTGTCGGGCCGTTCGGCTGCTGACAGAGTGCTCGGTGGTGTGCGAGGCTGTCCGCCTGTCGGCCGAGCGTTCGCGACCAGCGCACCGGGCTGATGCGGGGGAGCACGGGGGAGTCAGCACCATGTCGCGAAGAGGCGGCGCCGGTCGTCGGGGAGCGGCGGGCACGGCCGCGGCCGGTGCGGCGGTGCTCGGGCTGGCCCTGGCAGCCCTCGCCCTGCACCCGGACGCCCACCCGTCGCGCGGCGTCGCGCCGCTGGCTCACCATTCCGGGCTGGTGGCCCTGCTGGTGATCGGGACTGCCGTTCTGTTCGGCGTGCTCGCGCGGCGGTTCCGCGCCGCGGGGAGGTCCGTGACGTCGCCCGCGGCCCGGGCCGGGCGGCTGGCCGACGCGGTGGGGTGGCTGCTGGTCGCCGGGACGGTCCTGGTGCCGGTCGCTCTTCTGCTGTTCCACGGCCGGGACACCGCCCCGGCTCCGTTCGTCCCTGATTCGCCGCCGCCGACGCGGGCACCCGTGGGATCCGGGCGCGCGGTCGGATCCGGCAGGTCGGTCGCCGACCTGGACAGCTCGGCCTCGCATTCGGCGGGCCACCTCGGTACCGGTCTGCTCTGGCTCGCTCTGGCCGTGGCCGTGGCGGGGGCCGCGGTGGTCGCCGTCCGGTGGTGGCGGGGCCGCAGCATTGCGCGCTCCGGGCCCGCACCGGCGCTGCTGGACGGGACGGTGACCGGGCCCACCGTCGGCGTGCTGGCCGACGCGGTCGCCTCCGGACGGGCCGCGCTGCTGGACGGCTCGGACCCGCGCAGCGCCGTGATCGCCTGCTACCAGGCGATGGAGGTCTCGCTCGCCGAGGCCGGCGTCGACCTGCTGGACTCCGACAGCCCGACCGACCTGCTGCGCCGCGCCGCCCGAACGGGCCACCTGGGCGAGGCCCGCGACGCGCAGACCCTGGCGGAGCTGTTCCGCGAGGCCCGCTACTCCACCCACCCGATGGACGGCGGCCACGTCCGCCGCGCCACCGCGGCCCTGGACGCCCTCGCCGCCGCCCTCGCCCGGCCGGCAGCAGCCGCGGCCCAGCTGCCCGAGGACGTCCGATGAAGCCTCCCGCCCCGGGCAGCGTCGCCCACAGCCTGGCGTACGCCGCCGTCCTCGCCGTGGTGACCGAGGCGTGTCTCGCCCTGGTCGGCGGGATGCCCGCGTTCTGCGGCGGCGCGCTGGCCCTGACGGTCCTCGCCCTGGCCATCGCCCGGTACGTGGCCGGCGCCGACGCCGAGGACCGCGGCCACCGGGACAGCGCCCACCGGATGCGCACCCGGCGGGCCGACCTCGGCGACTGGCGGCAACTGGTCGACCGGTCCCTGCGCGGCCAGGACGGCTACGGGCCGGTCCTGCGCCACCGGATCCAGCGCCTGTACGACGCCCGACTGCTGGAGCGGCACCGCCTCTCCCGCCACCACCAGCCCGACCTGGTCGCCGAACTGACCGGCCCTCAGGTCTGGCCGTGGCTCGACCCGGCCCGCGCCGACCCGCCCGGCCCGATCACCGAGGCCGACCTGCGCCTGCTCGTCGACCGGCTGCACCGGCTCTGACCGCCCGGCCGCACCCCTCCACCGCGATCCCTCCCAGGAGCACCGTGACCACCACCCACCCCGCCCCCGGCACGCTGACGCCGCAGCAGGCCGGCGCCCGCGCCCGCGCCGTCCTCGACGAGGTCGAACGGGCCGTCACCGGCAAACGGGAGGCCCTCGAACTGGTCATGCTCGCCGTCCTGGCCGGCGGCCACGTCCTGATCGAGGACCTGCCCGGCCTCGGCAAGACGCTGCTCGCCCGCTCCTTCGCCACCGCACTCGGCCTGGACTTCCGGCGGATCCAGTTCACCCCCGACCTGCTGCCCTCCGACGTCTCCGGCGCACCCTTCTACGACCAGCGCACCGGCGAGATGGTGTTCCGCCCCGGCCCGGTCTTCACCCGCCTGCTGCTCGCCGACGAACTCAACCGCACCCCGCCGAAGACCCAGGCCGCCCTGCTGGAGGCGATGGCCGAGACCCAGGTGTCCGTCGACGGCACCACCCACCCGCTGCCGTCCCCGTTCGTGGTGATCGCCACCGCGAACCCCATCGAGTACGAGGGCACCTACACCCTGCCCGAGGCCCAGCTCGACCGCTTCCTGCTCCGGGTGCGCATGGGCTACCTCCCGGTGGCGGACGAGGCGGCGATGCTCCGCGCCCGCCTGGACCGGGCCGCACCCGAGGCCGAGCTGACCGCGCTCACCGACCCGGGCGAGGTGCTCGCCATGCGGGCGGCCCTGGAACGGGTCGAGGTGTCCGACGACCTGGTCGACTACGTGGTCGCGCTGCTCGACGCCACCCGGAGCGACCCGCAGCTCCAGGTCGGCGCCTCGCCGCGCGGCGGCCTCGCCCTGATCCAACTCGCCCGCGCCCGCGCCGTCCTGGCCGGACGGGACTACGTCGTCCCGGAGGACGTCAAAGCGCTCGCCGTCCCCGCCCTCGCCCACCGGGTGTCGCTCCGGCCCGAACTCTGGGTCCGCCAGATCGACGCGGACGAGGTCGTCGCCGCCCTGGTCGCCCGCGTCCCCGCCCCGCGGACGGTGCCGCGCGGCGCGCCGGAGCGCGACCCGCACCGCCCGGCCGCAACGGTCGACGCGTGAGCGTCGCCCGCGCCCTCGGCGAGGACGCCCCCGACGCGGCCGAACCCCCTCCGCAGCCGCCCGCCGGCCCGCGGCCCACCGCCCGTGCCCTGCGCCTGACGACCGTCGCCGTCACCGCCGTCGCCGCCGCGTTCCTGCTGCGCCAACCGTGGCTGCTCGCCCCGGCCGCCGGCGCGGCCGTCCTGCTCGCCCTCGCCGCGGCCGGCAGCAGCCGCCCGACCCGGCCGTCCGCCACCGTCGAGGTCACCCCGCGGCGCTGCTTCGAGGGCGACACCCTCACCGCCCGGATCAGCGTCCAGTTCGCGGGCGTGGCCAGCTGGCTCGATCCCGGCGTCCACCTCGGCCCCGGCGTCGAACTGCGCGAACTCACCACCACCGGCGCCGTCCTGGAGCTGGAACTCGCCGTGGCACGCTGGGGCCACCCCGCCCTCGGCGCGGTCGACATCGACGTCCACGACCGCGGCGGCCTCAGCCGGAGCACCGTCCGCGTCGACCTCGGACACGCCCAGGTGTTCCCGGTACCGAGCGACGCCGCGCTGACGCCCGTCCCCGTCCACCTGCCCGCCTCCATCGGCGAGCACACCGCCCGCCGCCAGGGCGAGGGCATCGACGTGGTCGGCGTCTCGCCGTACGCCTGGGGCGAGCGGCAGCGGCGCATCCACTGGCCCTCCACCACGCGCCGCGGCTCGCTCCAGCTCAACCGCTTCGCCGCCGAACACGCCGCCGACACCGTGGTCCTCATCGACACCCACGCCGACTACCTGGACCCCGCCACCGGCACCTCCAGCCTCGACGAGTCGGTCCGCGCCGCCGCCGGCATCGCCCGCGCCTACCTGCGCAGCCACGACCGGGTCGGCGTCGCCGCCGTCGGCACCACCGTGCGCTGGCTGCGCCCCGGAAGCGGCGAAGCCCACTTCCACCGCATCGTCGAGACCGTCCTCGACGCCCGCGACCCGCTCGCCGCACGCCGCAAGGACCGGCGCGCCACCGACCGCAGCGCCAGCGACCGACGCGGCAGGGACCGTTACCGCCCACCCACCGCGGGCCTGGCCGCCGCCGTCCCCGCCGACGCCCTGGTGTACGCGCTCACCCCGCTCGCCGACCCCCGGATCCTCGACACCCTCGCCGAACTCACCGCCCGCGGCACCCCGCTGGTCGTCGTCGAGGTCCCCACCGGCAGCCCCCGGGTCGCCGCCGACGATCCGGCCGGGGCCCTCGCCCTCGACCTGTGGCAGGCCGAACGCGAAGCCATGCGCGCCGCCGTGCGCAGCAGAGGCATCCCCGTCGTCGCCCACCACCCCGGCGAGAGCCTCGACCTGACCCTCGCCCCCCTGCTGCGCGCCAGAATCCCGGGAAGGTCCCGATGACGCCCAAGGACCGCACCAGCCGGCCGATCGGACTCGCACTCGCCGTCGCCGCCTGCAACCCGCCCGTCCTGCTCCGGCACGGCGTGCCCTCCCTGCTGGCGACCGCCGCGGTCACCGCCTTCGCCTGGTGGGCCGCCCCGACCGTCGTCCGCCGCCCCGTCCGCGCCACCACCGGCCGGCTCGGCCGACTCGCCCACCACCGCAACACCGCGCTCGCCGCCGGCACCGTCGCGATCGCCGCCCTCGGCCGACCCGGCCCGTGGATCGCGGCCGCTTACACCGCCCTGCTGCTCGCCTACCTGCTGCTCACCGACGCCCGCGCCGCCGGCCCGGCCGGCGTCCGCCAACTCCGCAGCCGGCGCGCCCCCGTCGCGGCCTACGCCGCCACCGCCGCCGTTCTCGCCCTCGCCCTGCTGCCCGTCACCGTCGACAGCTGGGCCCCGCTGCTCGCCGTCCTCGCCGTCGCGGGTGCGGCCACCGCCGTCCTGCTGGCCGTCCGGGGCCCGGCCGACGGCGGCTGACGTCCCCGCGTTCGGCACCGCGAACACCCCTGGCCGGCCCTCGACCCCAGGGGCCCGGGCGGACCTGACGGTCCGCCAGGAACCGTCCCGGGCCGCCCGGTTGTCCCGGCGCACGCCGCCGGCGGGGGCGTCCTCGGGACGGATCCCGCGCCGGCGGCTCCGGTCAGGCGTTCGGCACCTGGAGCCGGTCCCAACTCGTGCTGCCGGGGATCCCGTCGGCGTCGCCGCCGCTGAAGCCCAGGTGTTCCTGCCACGCCCGGTAGGAGGCCACGTCGCCGCTGCCCCAGACGTCCTTGTCCAGGTTCGACTTGTAACGGTTGCAGCCGACGGCCACCAGGCGCTCGTGCATGGCCGCGATGACCGGGCTCCGGCGGCCGGCCGTGAAGAACGACTTGCCGGGGAACGGTGCGAAGCCGCCGCCGGCGGGGGCCTGCCCCGCCGAGTCCACGCCGGGCCAGAAGTCCGCGACCACCGACTTGTCCCAGGCGTCCGTGGTGCGGAACTGCTTGGCGACCGCCCCCGCCGGAATCGTCGCGTCGCCGTCCCACTGGGCGATCCAGTAATGCGGCTGCGGGACGCCCGCGTTGTCGAACGCGGACAGCACCTGCGGCCATCGCCCGGAGTCGCAGTACACCGTCGGATCCACCCCGGCCTGGCGGCGGCGCTGCACCCAACCGGGCGCCTGGCCCACCTCGGCGTCGCCGGGCTCCACATCGAGCACCACACCGGCGTCGGTCGAGGCGAACACCGCGATCGGCACCCGAACCGCCTGCGGGAACCTCGCCGTCATCTCGGTCATGTTCGCGAACTGGCCGTCGACGTACCCGGCGACCATCTCGGCATCGGACGGGATGTTGGACACCGTCACCGCGTCGTACATGGTTCTGGACATCGTGATCACACCTTCCACGAAGGTGGTGGGGACATTCGGATTTCCGCGGACCGACGAACTCGCAGGCGTCGATCACCTCCCGCTGCGGCCGACGATGCCGAGCGGTCCGTCCGCGTCACGCTGCTGAGGGGCACCCTCACCTCCCAGGATGGCATCGGCCGCCGCATCGCTCGAGCCACGGCCTCCACCGGCGACCGCGCCGCGCCGCCCGCCGCCCCGTGGCTCTGCGCCGATCACCCGGTGGGTGCAGGCCCGTCGCTCCTGCTGACGGTGCATCAGCCGGTCGCAGCCTGTTCGGCCGGCCGACCCGTCAGCGCTTCGTGCTGACGGCTACGCCGTGTTCGCGGCGCGGCGGCGGTACTCCCGGGCGGCTTCGGGTTGCCCGTCGGCGTCCAGGGCGGCGGCGGCCAGCAGGTAGCCGCGGGCCAGGAACGGGCCGAAGAGAAGCGGGGCGTCGGTGAGGTGGGGACCGAGCGCCCGGACCACGGCGGACGCGTCCCGCCAAGCTCCGGCCGGGTCTTGGGGCAGCAGGGTGTGGCCGCGACGTGTCAGGAGCACTGCCAGCCCGGCGAGGTTGTCGCGGGAGGTCCGGGTGCGGGGGTGATCGGGTCCGAGGACGCGTTCCATGCCCGCGCAGGTGCGGTGGTGGAGTTCGACGGCGCGGGTGAGGTCCCCGGCGGCCCCGTAGGCGTGGGCCAGATTGTTGCGGGAGAGCAGGGTCTCGGGGTGGTCGGGTCCGAGGACGCGCACCAGGTCGGCCTGGGTGCGTTCGTGGAGTTCGACGGCGCGTTCGGACTCGCCGGCCTCCTGGTAGGCGTGGGCGAGGTTGTTGCGGCAGGTCAGGGTGGAGGGGTGGTCGGGGCCGAGGATCCGCTCCAGGTCGGCGACTGCCCGCTCGTACTGGTCGACGGCGCGGGCGAGGTCGCCCGTGGACGCGTAGGCGTGGGCGAGGTTGTTGCGGGAGACCAGGGTGTCGGGGTGGTCGGGTCCGAGGACGCGCACCAGGTCGGCCTGGGTGCGTTCGTGGAGTTCGACGGCGCGCTCGGGGTCGCCGGCCACCTGGTGGGCGTGGGCGAGGTTGTTGCGGGAGGTCAGGGTGGAGGGGTGGTCCGGTCCGAGGACGCGGTCGTGCTCGGTCAGCGCGCGTTCGAACAGTGGGGTGGCGCGTTCGAGGTCGCCGACCGCCTGGTAGGCGTGGGCGAGGTTGTTGACGCAGGTCAGGGTGGAGGGGTGGTCGGGGCCGAGGATCCGCTCCAGGTCGGCGAGGGCCCGTTCGTACTGGTCGACGGCGCGAGTGAAGTCGCCGGCGGACGCGTAGGCGCTGGCGAGGTTGTTGCGGGACAACAGGGTGCGGGGCTGCTCGGGTCCGAGGACGCGCTCGTGTACGGCCAGCGCGCGTTCCAACAGCGGCGTGGCGCGTTCGAAGTCGCCGACCGCCTGGTAGGAGCCGGCGAGGTTGTTGAGGCAGGTCAGGGTGAAGGGGTGGTCGGGGCCGAGGATCCGCTCCAGGTCGGCGAGGGTCCGCTCGGACAGCTCGACGGCGCGAGCGAGGTCGCCGACGGACGCGTACCCGGCGGCGAGGTCGTTGCGGCAGGTCAGGGTGGAGGGATGGTCGTCGCCGAGCACGCGCTCACGGCCGACGAGGGCCCGGAGGAGAGCGGGAAGAGCGGTCGCCGCTGCCCCCTGTCGCAGGCGGAAGAGAGCGGTGCGATTGAGGACGTAGGCGGTCTCGACGGTGTCGTGCTCCGGGACGTGCTTGGCCGTGAGGGCGTCGGCGTGGGGCAGCACCTCCTGGTAGCGCGTCCAGTTGGCGGGCGGCTCGCTGTCGTCGGGGAGGGCGTCCGCGAGGAGGCGGGTGGCCTGGTGACGGGCGTGGTCGATGTCGGCGGCCCGGCGGTGCGGGTCGGTGGGGTCGGGGGTGCGGGCGACGGTCTGGACGAGGCGATGGACCGTCAGGGTGCCGTCGAGGTTGTCAGAGATCATGTTGTAGGCGAGGAGCCTGCCGGTCGCGGCGGCCACCTCGGGCGGGGACGCCAGGTCGTCGAGGAGACGGCGGGGGATGCGGTCGGGTGCGTACCAGGCCAGGATCCGCAGGATCGTCCCGGACAGCGGGGTGTCGGCGAGGCGGTCCAGGGTCAGGCGCCAGATCCGGGCCACGGTCCGGTCGGAGTCGGTGTCCTCCGCGCCCGCGGCGAGCATGGCGGCCGGGAATTCGGCCAGCATCTCCAGATACCGGCTCGGCACGGTGCCGGTCTGCGCGCAGTACGCGGCGGCCTGCTCGACGGCCAGCGCCAAGTGGCCGACCTCCTCGCACACCGCCGCGGCACCGTCCGAGGGCCGACGGCCGTCGTGAGTGAGAACGCGGACGAACAGGCCGACGGAGTCGCCCGGTTCGAGGACACCGAGACGGACGGCGGTGGCACGGCGGTGCCAGCCTCCCGCGCGCCGGGTGGTGATCAGCACCCGCCCCCGCGGAACACGTTCCAGCACGGCGGCGATGTCGGCCGGTTCCTCGACGTTGTCCAGGACCAGCAGCCATTCCTCGCTCCCGGCGAGCCAGTCCACCGCGCGTTGGGCTTGCTGGTCCTCGGGCAGGCCCGCGAGGACGGGCTTGAGGGTACGGGCGAGTTCGGCGAGGCCGGCCCGGACCGCCGCCGCCGAGTCGGCGGTGATGCGCCAGCGCAGCGGCTCGTGGCGGCGGGAGGCCCAGTGGGCGGCGAGGGCACTCTTGCCGATCCCGCCCAGGCCGTGGACGGCGTGGACCACCACCTCGCCCTCCTGCGCGAACGCTTCGTCCAGCAGGGCGAGTTCGGCGGCACGCCCGACGAACAGCCCGCCCGGCACGTTCGAGATCCCGCCCCGCGCGGCGTCCGGCGGGATCGACGTGAACGCCTCCGGCGGCAGCACGACGGCGTACTCCGACTGCACCGAGTAGGTCGAGGAGTTGACGACGTCGCCGGCCGCGACGATCGCCCCCGTGCTTCCCCGCTGACCCGGTTCGGCGTCCCGCCGGCCGGCGCCGATCGCCTCCGGCTCGGTGCCTGGTTCCCGGAGCCGGGCGGTGCCTGGTTCCCGGGGCCCGGCGTCTTCCTGCCGCTGCCGCGCCGACTTCCTGAACCACTTCACGGGCGGTGCTCGGTGTGGGAGTTGGTCACCTTGCCCCGGGCGACGATGGCGCCGGTGCTGCCGTGGGTCCCGGCCGTCGGTCCGGTGCCGGAGGCCGGGGCGGGGCCGACGGCGGAGGTCGAGGAGTCGGCCACGTCCCCGTCGGCGACGATCGCTCCGCCACTGCCGGTCATCGGCCCGTCCGGCGCAGTCGGCGGAGTCGGCGACGAGGTGCGCAGCTGCCACAGCGAGACGGCCACGGCGGCGACCCCGGCCACGGCGCCCACCGCGCCCCACGCCTGCCCGGCACCCTCGGGATGCGCGGCCGTCACCCACCACACCGCGCCCACCGCCGCGCCCGCACCCACGACGCCCAGTCCCCACCAACCCGCCCGCTGCCAGCCCGTCATGACCGCCATCGTTCCCCCACCGGCGTGATCACGTACCTCGAACTCCGGACCGCAGCCAACCTGTTGCACACCTGGTCGCGCGACCGGTCCGACCGGCGCGTGCCGACCCCGCAACCCCGACAAGCTCGCCAACGGATCACTCATCGCCCAGTGGACGGAGTCCGGCGGGGCTCGTGGTCTGCTCGGTGTTCTGGTGGCGGTTCGCGGCGTGGGCTCGCGAGGCTGTGCCGACCGGACGGCGCCACCGGCGTGACACGGCGTCAGGGCATCGTAGGGCCGCGCGCGAGGGGCGGGCGGCCCGAGGTCAGTGCGGTGGCGGCTGCGGGTCGAGCGCGTTGCCGACGCTGCAGCCGCCCTCTCCGGGCATCCGCTGCATCGCGGACGGCGCCCAGACGTCGGTGCCGCCGGGGCTCACCCGAGCCAGCAGGCAGTCCTGCGGGTCGAAGCCGTTGCCCTCCACCGCCAGCAGGATTCCGACGCGTCCGCCGTCCGCCTTCACCTCGGTGCGGATCGCCGGGGGCAGGTCGAGGGCGGCGAGCGCGCGGCGCACCTCGGCCTCGTCCACCCGTCCGCCCGCGGGCACCTGGGGGAGCTTCGCCCGCAGCTCCTCGTACGGCAGCCGGGGCGGTGCGGGGAGCGGGTCGAAGGTCAGCGGCGGGCCGTCGGGGCAGTCCACCGCGCGGGGCTCTTCGCGCCACTCGGCCTTCGGCGACACCCGGAGGGTGAAACAGCGCCGCACGGTGGCCTCCCTGGACCCGGGCCACCCGCCGGTCGCCGCCCCGGACGTGCGGACGACCACCTCGACGCCGTCCCCGTCGTGGGTCGAGGTGCCCGTCAGCCGCAGTACTTCCACCCCGGGGATGCGGACCGCGGCGCGGCCGAGGTCCTCCGCCGTGCGCGGGCGCTGGCCGTAGAGCGCCTGGCCGACCTTCCTGGCCTCCTCCCGGGCGGCGTCCGCCGCCTTGTCCCCGGACGACGGCACCGCCCCGCAGCCGGCGGTGAACAGCAGCAGGGGGGCGAGCAGGAGCAGTCGGCGCGTCATGCGTCCAGCCTTCCGGCACCGCGCCCGGCGGGCATCGGCCCGCGTACTCAGGACGACCTGGGTGCCTGGGTACTCGTACTCAGGCCCGTGCGGCGATCGTGCCGGGAAATTCTGCGACGCCCGGTGCCGGAACGTGTCAGGATCCTCGGATGGAGATCCGTCGTGTCACCCAGGTCGAGGCGGTCGACGCCGCTGCGCATCTCTTCGACACCGCGCCGCGGCGGGAGGCCACTGAGCGGTTCCTGCGGGACGGGGGGCATCACCTCCTGATCGCCTACGTGGGCGAGGTCCCGGCGGGGATGGTCACCGGTGTCGAGATGACCCATCCGGACAAGGGAACCGAGATCTTCCTGTACGAGCTGGGCGTGGACGAGTCGTTCCGCGGGCGGGGCGTCGGCCGCGCTCTGGTGTCGGCGCTGGCGGACCTGGCGCGTGAGCGGGGCTGCTACGGCGTGTGGACGATCACGGACGAGGAGAACCCGGCGGCCCTGGCGACGTACCGCAGCGCCGGCGGCGTCCCGGAAGCGGGACAGGTGGTACTCACCTGGACCGTCGACCGGCTGTAGATCACGCGTGGTGCCGGAGCCGTTCGTTGAGTGCGGCACCGACATCGGGGCAGTGCTTCCGGACGGTGTCGAGGAAAGCGTGCAGCACCGGGGAGTGATCGCGGCCCGCGAAGGACAGCACGAGATCGGGCAGGGGCGTGCGCGGGGTGACGTCACAGAACCGCACCCCCGGGCGCGGGACCGCCCGCATGCGGGACGGCCCCAGCCCGACGCCCACGCCCGAGGCGGCGAGGCCGATGATCGTGTGCACGTCCCGCGCGACGGTCGCGCTGCCGAGAGCGGGTGAGTCCGCGCCCAGCAGGGTGCGCAGTCCGGCGACGACGGCCGGTTCGTCCCCGCCGGCCGACACGATCAGTGGCTGTTGCCGCAACTGGTCGGCCCTCACCGACCGTTGACCCGCGTACGGGTGCGACGTGCTCACCACAGCGATCACGTGGTCGCATCCGATCGGGACGGACACCAGACGCTCGGCTCCGGCGCCCCGCGGCGGGCCGAGGGTGAGGGCCACGTCCAGCTCCCCGGCGATGAGGGCCGAGCTGCTGCGGCTGGTCGCCATCTCGTGCAGTTCCAGTCTCACGTCGGGCCGCTCCCGGCCGAACCGGCTCAGGACGCCCGGCAGCGGGTCGAGCAGGGCCGAGGCGATGAAGCCGAGGCGCAGCCGCCCCGTCTCGCCGCGCGCGGCCCGGCCCGCGTCGACCGCGGCCGCCGCGATCTCGTCGAGCGCCCGGCGGGCCCGCGCGAGGAAGGCCTCACCGGCGGCGGTCGGGAACACCCCCTGACGTGTCCGGTCGAACAGCCGGGTCCCGACCTCGCGCTCCAGGTCGGCGATCTGCTTGGACAGTGGCGGCTGCGCGATGCCCAGGTGGGCGGCCGCCCGGCCGAAGTGTTCGTGCTCGGCGAGAGCAACCGCGTACCGCAGGTGTCGCGCTTCCATGGCTCGCCCTCCGTTCCGTCGGTCCCGTCGGCTTCGGCAAGACCTCAAAGATATCGCCAGGCCGCTTTCCAGATCTATGAATGGATGAGGCTGAGGTTCCTGCCTGGAATGGAGCCATGAAGAACACCTCTCCGAGCGGCACCGTCTTCGTTCTCGTGCACGGCGCCTGGCACAGCTCCGGACAGTGGGCGGCGACGCAGCGCGCGCTGGCAGGACTGGGCGCCGCGAGCGTCGCCGTCGACCTGCCGGGGCACGGCTTCGACGCACCCCTGCCCACCGGGTACCTGCTGCCCGGCCAGCCGGGCCTGCTGACCGAGAAGTCACGGCTCGCCTCCGTGACGATGGACGACTGCGCCGCGGCCGTACTGAGCGTCCTGCGCCAGGTGCGTCACCACCGCACCGTCGTGCTCGTCGCGCACAGCGCGGGCGGCGGTCCCGCGTCCCTGGCCGCGGAGCGGGCGCCCGAGCTGGTGGACCGGATCGTCTACCTGTCCGCGTTCGTCCCGGGCGGGCGGCCGCGGTTCTTCGACTACCTGGGCTCACCCGAGAACGCCGCCGCGCTGGGCCGGAACCTGAACCTCGGCGACCCCGAGGCCCTGGGCGCGGTGCGGATCAACCCGCTCTCACCGGATCCCGCCTACCTCGACGAACTGCGGGAAACCCACTACCACGACACCCCGCGGGAGCGCTTCGACCGGTGGCGGTCCGCGCTGAGCCCCGATCTGCCGCTGGCGATCCCGACCGCCCCGGTCACCCTGACCGCGGCACGGTGGGGACGAATTCCGCGCACCTTCCTGCGCTGCGCCGAGGACCGCGCGCTGGCCCCGGCCGCGCAGGACCTGATGATCGCGGAAGCCGACCGGGCCTTCCCCGGGAACCCGTTCACCGTGCGTACCCTGCCCGGCAGCCACAGCCCGTTCGCGGCCCGGCCGGGCGAGCTCGCCGCGGCCCTCGCCTCGTGAGCCGGCGTCGACCCGGGCGGGGTCGCCCGTCCCCGAGTCCGGGACGGCTCGCGGCCGACGGCGGCGGGCGGCTCGTCCTGCCGGTGGTGTTGTGCGCGACGTTCGTGCAGTTGCTCAACGTCACCGTCGCGCAGATCGCCGTCCCGGCGATCCGGGCCGACCTGGGGGCCGGCCCGGGCGCCGTGCAGCTGATCCTGGCCGGGTACACCCTGACGTACGCCTGCCTGCTCATCACGGCCGCGCGCCTCGGCGACCGGTACGGCTACCACCGGCTGTTCGTCCTGGGCACGCTCGTCTTCACGGCCGGTTCGGTGGCCGCCGCCTGTTCGCCCGATGCCGCGTGCCTGATCGCGGCCCGACTGGTCCAGGGCGCGTGCAGCGGGTTGGTGGCCCCCCAGGTGCTGTCGATCATCCAGGTCGCCGTCCCCGCGGCCCGGCGTCCGCGGGCGCTCGGCCTGTTCGGCGCCACGATGGGCGTCGCGTCGCTGGCCGGGCCGCTGATCGGCGGACTCCTCGTCGGCGCCGACCCGTTCCGCCTCGGCTGGCGCTCGGTGTTCCTGCTCACGGTGCCGGTGGCGCTCGTCCCGCTCGCGGGCGCGCGCGTGCTGCCCCGCACCGGGGGCGCGGCCGGACACCGCGTGGACGGGCTGGGCGTGTTGCTGACCACGGTGGGCTTCGGCGCGCTGGTGCTGCCGCTCGCGCTCGGAGGGGAAGTCGGCTGGCCCTGGTGGACGTGGGCCGCGCTGGCCGTCTCCGCGGCCGCCCTCGGCTGCTTCGCGCTGACGCTCCCGCACCGGCCGGATCCCCTGGTGGATCCGTCCCTGTTCCGGGACCGGAGGGCGCGTGCGGGCGTGCTGCTGGTGTTCGTGTTCAACTCCGGGGTGCCGTCCTTCACCTATCTGCTGTTCCTGCACCTGCAGTCGGCCATCGGGTACTCCGCCCTTACGGCCGCGCTGACGTCGGCCCCCTTCGCGGCCGCGGCCGTGCTGGGCAGCCGTGGCGCACCCGCGCTGGCCCGCCGACACGGGCCTGCCGTGCTCACGGTCTCGGCGCTGGTGCTGGCAGGGACGGCGCTGGCCCTCGCGCCGCTCATCGGCACGGCGGCCGGACGCCTGGCAGCGCTGCCGGTGCTGGCTCTCGGCGGCGCCGCGTTCGGCTCGTTCACCGCCTCGGTGTTCGCTCTGGTACTGGCGAGGGTGGACGGCTCCGCGGCCGGTTCGGTGTCCGGGCTGCTGCCCACGGCTCAGCAGTTGGGCGGGTCCATCGGGGTGGCTGCGGCCGGGCTCGTCTACTTCGCACCCGCGGCCGGAGCGGCCGTGGCGTTCCGGCACGCCATGATCTACGAGGCCGCCGTCTTCACCGTCACCGCGCTGCTCAGCCTCCGGATGCGCGACCGGAGCCGCCCGGCCGCGCCCCTGCCGGGTTCACGGCCGGCCAGGATCGGTGATCGTGGCCAGGTAGGCGAGCCAGTCCCCGTGGTGGGTGATGTCGGTTCCCGAGGCGGCGCTGTGCGGGTCGCACTGGAAGCCCAGGACCCAGGAGCCGTCGTCGAGTTGGATGCGGCCGAGCGACATGGGTGCGGGCAGTTCGGCGAGAAAGCGGCCGAGGGCGGCCGGTGAGAGGGTCCAGCGTTCGCCGGTGATCGCGCCGCCGCGGTCGGCGCCGACGCGGATCACGCCCGGTTTGGGAGGTTCGGTGGCGAGGGCGGTCAGCCGGTAGGCGGCGGCGGTCCGTACGTCGCCCGCGTAGCGCGCGCCGAGCCCGGTGAGCTGGTGGTTGAGCGGCTGGCCGTGCCGGTGGGCGCCGAAGACGGCGAGGTCGACTCCCGTGCCGGGGAGGGGAGCCCGGGCCCGGCCGGCGGATTCACCGGCTTCACCGAGGAGCCGGGCGGCGAGGTCGAGGCCGGTCTGGTCGTCGAAGGCGCGGGTGATGATGCTGATGCCGAAGGGGCTGCCGTCGGCCTCGCCGGCCGGAACGGCGACCGCGGCCAGGTCGAGCAGATTGACGAAGTTGGTGTAGGTGCCCAGTCGCTTGTTGATGCCGACCGGGTCGGCGCGGACCGCGGCGATGGTGGGGTGCTCGGTGGTGGTGGGCAGGAGCAGGGCGTCGAATCCGGCCAGCAGGCGGGCGGCGGCCGCCCTGAAGTGGTCGAGGCGTTCCTGGTCCGCGGCGAGGGCATGGGCGGGCAGGGTGCCTGCGGCGCTGATGATGCCGGCGACGACGGGGTCCGCGGCTTCGGGGTGGCGGGCGATGAACTCGCCGACGGCGGCGTGGCGTTCGGCGACCAGGGCCCCGTCGTAGAGCAGCCGGGCGCACTCCAGCAGTGGCGACACGTCGGTGACGACCGTCTCGGCTCCGGTGTCCCGGAGCCGGCCGGCCGCCGCGTGGAAGGCGGCTCGGGCTTCGTCGGACAGGGGTGCGAGGTCCTCGTCGCGGGGGAGGGCGACGCGGGGCCGTTGCGGTGCTGCCAGCCGTACGGCGTCGGGCCAGGTCCGGCTGCGCGGGTCGGCCGGGTCGGGACCGATCATGACGGTCAGCGCCTGTTGGGCCTCGGCGAGGGTGCGGGCGAAGACGGAGACGGAGTCGTAGGGACGGGCGGCGGGGACGACGCCGGTGTTGGGGACCAGGCCGAGGGTGGGCTTGATGCCGACGATGTCGTTGAACGCGGCCGGCACCCGGCCCGAGCCGGCCGTGTCCGTGCCGAGCGCGAAGTCCGCGATGCCCAGGGCCACGGCGACGGCGGAGCCGGAGCTGGAGCCCCCGGAGATCTTCTCGGGACGGCCCGCGCTGCGGACCGGTCCGTACGGGCTGCGGGTGCCGACGAGGCCGGTGGCGAACTGGTCCATGTTCGTCTTGCCGAGCACCAGCGCGCCGGCGTCCGTCAGCCGTTGCACGGCCGTGGCCGAGACCTCTGGCCGGTACGCGTAGGCGGGGCAGGCGGCGGTGGTGGGCAGGCCCGCGACGTCGATGTTGTCCTTGACGGCGAAGAGCCGGCCGGCCAGCGGCAGGACTGCTCCGGCCGCGACGCGGGCGTCGAGGGCGCGGGCCTCGGCCAGGACGTCCTCGTAGCGGCGCAGGGTGATCCAGATCTCCGGCCGTTCGGCCTTCTCGATGCGCGTGTAGGCGGCGGCGAGCCGCTCCTCGGCCGTCACGGGGCCGACGGGGGACCGGTTCATGCTGCTTCCTCTCGGAGGACGACGGCCAACGGGGTCCCGGCCTCGATCTGCTGGCCGGGGGAGACGAGGACGTCGGCGACGACGCCGTCGGCCGGGGCACGGACGACGACCTCCATCTTCATGGCCTCCAGCACGACGAGCGGCTGTCCGGCTTCGACGCGGGTACCGGGCGTGGCGGCCACCTTCCACACGCTGGAGCTGAGCGGGGCGTCGACCAGGCTGCCGCCGGGAGGCAGCGAGACGGGCCCGGGGGCCTCCACGGGGGCGGCCTCGGCCCGTTCGGCGAGTTCGCCCGCTGCTTCCCACGCCTGTCGTTCGGCGGCGAAGGCCGCGGCCTGGCGGGTGCGGAAGGCGGTGATGCTGTCGGCGTTCCAGCGCAGGAAGCGTTCGTGGTCGGCGAGCGAGAACGTGCCGGGCCTGATGTCGAGCTGTCCCCGTCCGGAGGCCAGGTCGGCCCGGATGTCGAGGAGTTCGGCGGGGGAGACGGGGTGCCAGACGATCCGGTCGAAGAAGCGCAGCAGCCAGGGGATGCCGTCCGCGAAGGAACGGCCGGGGCGCAGGCCGCCCCAGATGGGGACCGTGCGGCCGATGAGCTGGTAGCCGCCGGGGCTCTCCATGCCGTAGACGCAGAGGTAGGAGCCGCCGATGCCGACGCCCGCCTCGGCGGTCCAGGTGCGCGCCGGGTTGTACTTGGTGGTGACCAGCCGGTGGCGGGGGTCGAGCGGGGTGGCGGCGGGGGCGCCCAGGTAGACGTCGCCGAGGCCGAGGACGAGGTACTGGGCGTCGAAGACGATCCGGCGGACGTCGTCCACCGAGTCCAGACCGTTGATGCGGCGGATGAACTCGATGTTGGACGGGTTCCAGGGGGCGTCGTCGCGCACCGAGGTGAGGTAGCGGGAGATGGCCTCGTCCACGGTCGGGTCGTCCCACGACAGCGGGAGGTGGACCTCCCGGCTGGGCACGGTCAGTTCATCGGCGGCGGGGAGCTGGTCCTCGGCCTCCTGGAGGGCGCCGAGCAGCGTGCGCAGCGGGAGGGTGTCGGGGTCGGTGTGCAGGTGCAGGGAACGGACGCCGGGGGTGATGTCGACGAGGCCGGCGGGACGGTGGGCGGCGAGGTGCCGGGCCAGGGCGTGCACCCGCATCCGCAGGGCGAGGTCGAGGGCCATCGGGCCGTACTCGACGAGGATGTTGTCGTCCGCGCCGCGCCGGTAGACGACCTCGGGGGTGGTGCGGGTGGCGGGCCGCCGGGCGAGCACGCCCCGGTCGGGGTCCGGTCCCTCGGTGGGGAGGGTGAGCAGGGCCGGCGAGCGGCGCAGGTCGTCCGCGCGGGACTCGGTGACGGGGACGAAGCGCACGGTGTCGCCCGGGCGCAGCTGGCCGGTCTTCCAGCGTTCGGCGGCGACGACGGTGACCGGGCAGGCGAAGCCGCCGAGGCTGGGGCCGTCGGGGCCGAGGATCGCGGGGGTGTCCCCGGTGAGGTTGACGGCGCCGACGGAGTAGGCGGTGTCGTGGACGTTGGAGGGGTGCAGCCCGGCCTCGCCGCCGTCGGGGCGGGCCCACTCGGGCCGGGGGCCCACCAGCCGGACGCCGGTGCGGGCGGACTGGGCGGAGACCTTCCACTCGGCCGTGTACATCGTCTCCAGGCCGTGCGGGGTGAGGAAGTCGGGGGCGGGGTGCGGGCCCTCGCTGACCGCGATCCGCCAGTGGGTGGTGAAGTGCGGGCGTTCGGTGGACGGTACGGCGGCCGGTGCCGGCGATCCGGGGGCGGGCGCGAGGGGGCGGAGGACGTCGCCGGTGCGCAGGGCGCGTCCGGCGTGACCGCCGAAGCCACCGAGGGTGAAGGTGGCGGTGCTGCCGAGATAGCCGGGCAGGTCGAGGCCACCGCGGATGAGGACGTAGGTGCGCATGCCCGGGCCGTTCGAGGTTCCGACCTCCAGCAGGGCTCCGGCGGGCAGCTCGAAGGGCTTCCACTGGGCGGCGGGCGTGCCGTCGACGGTGACGTGGGCCGGGGCGCCGGTGATGCAGACGACTGCGGGCCGCGAGAAGCGCAGGGCCGGACCCTCCAAGGTGCACTCCAGGCCGGGGGCGCCCTCCGGGTTGCCGACGGCGGTGTTGCCCAGCCGGAAGGAGAGGTCGTCCATCGGGCCGCTGGGCGGGATGCCGACCTCCCAGTAGCCGGTGCGGCCGGGCCAGTCCTGGACGGTGGTGAGGGTGCCGCCGCGGACGACGTCGATGCGCGGGCGCGCGTCGGTGACGGACGCGAGGGTGCTCGTGGTGTGCCGGGCGGCCGTGACCTCCTCCGTGCGGCAGGCGGCGCGCAGGAGGCCGAGGTTGGTCTCCACGCCGTCGATCCGGGTCGCGTCCAGCGCCTCTGCCAGCTTTGCGAAGGCCTCGTCGCGGTCGCGTCCGGTGGCGATGATCTTGGCGAGCATCGGGTCGTAGGCGGTGGAGATCTCCTGACCGGTCTCGGCCCAGCCGTCCACCCGTACACCGCCGGGGAGTTGGACGTGGGTGAGCAGGCCGGCGCTCGGGCGGTGGTCCTGGCCCGGGTCCTCGGCGTAGACGCGCGCCTCGACGGCGTGCCCGCGCCTGGGCGGGCCGTCGGGGCCGATGCCGTCGAGGACGTCCTTGTCGCCGCGGGCCAGGCGCAGCATCCAGCCGACCAGGTCGACGCCGCTGATCTCCTCGGTGACCGGGTGCTCGACCTGGAGGCGGGTGTTGACCTCCAGGAAAGCCGCCTCCTCGCGTTCGGCGTCGTAGACGAACTCCACGGTGCCGGCCGAGCGGTAGCCGACTGCGCTGCACAACTCCCGTGCGTCCCGGTGCAGTTGCTCGCGCAGCGCGGGTGGGAGGCCGGGAGCGGGAGCCTCCTCCAGGACCTTCTGGTGACGGCGCTGGAGGGAGCAGTCCCGGTCGCCGAGGCTGACGACCCGGCCGGCGCCGTCGCCGAAGACCTGCACCTCGACGTGCCGGGCGCGGGAGACGTACCGCTCCAGGAAGACCCCGCCGTCGCCGAAGTTGCCCCGGGCGAGCCTGGTGACCTGGGCGTACGCCGCTCGCAGTTCCTCCGCGCCGGTGCAGGCCCGCATGCCGATGCCGCCTCCGCCGCCGGTCGCCTTCAGCATCACCGGGTAACCGATGTCCTCGGCGGCGCGCAGGGCCTCGGCCAGGTTCGAAAGGAGCCCGGTACCGGCCAGCAGCGGGACCCCGGCTGCCTCGGCCGCGGCGCGGGCAGTGTGCTTGGCGCCGAAGACCTCCAGTTGACGGGGCGTCGGGCCGACGAAGACCAGGCCCGCCGCCTCCACGTCGGCGGCGAACGCGGCGTTCTCGGAGAGGAAGCCGTACCCGGGATGGATCGCCCCGGCGCCCGTCTCGCGGGCAGCGGCCAGGACCAGGTCCGCTCGCAGGTAGCTCTCGGCGGCGGGCGCCGGGCCCAGGCGGACCGCCGTGTCGGCCATCCGCACGTGCGGTGCGGTGCGGTCGGCGTCGGAGTACACCGCCACGGTCCGCAGGCCGAGCGCGGACGCCGAGCGGAGTATGCGGCAGGCGATCTCGCCGCGGTTGGCGATCAGCAGGGTGTCGAACACGATGTCAGCTCCTCGGAAGGCGGGTCGTGCCGCGGGTGCTCGCCGGCGCCTCCCGCGGCGCCGGCGGCGAAGGGGTCACGCGGCGGGCAGGACGTGGTCGCCGACCTTGTCGGTGCTCAGGCACAGGGAGCAGACCGCCGCGTCGTGGGTGGCGCAGGCGGCCAGATCGGGCCGCTCGTAGGGCTGGTGGCACACGTGGCAGTCGAGGGCGACCGCGCTGGGGTTGCCGTCGGCGTCCAGGATCGGCTCGTCGATGCCGTCGTCGGTGCGGCGCAGGTAGTACTTGCCCTTGGTGGCGAGGGCCATCAGGGGCGTGAGGACGAAGGCGAGGACGGCGGCGGCGACGGGGGAGTACGGCTGGAGGGTGTCGCCGAGCGCGTGGAAGTACATGCCGATGGACAGGCCCGAGGCCGCCACGAAGGCGACCACGCCGACCGGGTTGACCGCGTACAGCATGCCCCGGCGGAACTCCGGCCGGAGCGGGGAGATCCTGAGCAGGTACTTGTTGACGCCGATGTCGGTGGCCACGGTGACGACCCAGGCGATGGCGCAGTTCGAGTAGAAGCCCAGGATGCTGTTGAGGAAGCTGAACATGTCGGCTTCCATCAGGGCCAGCGCGAAGCCCAGGTTGACCACCACGAAGACCGTGCGGCCCGGGTAGTGCCTGGTGACGCGGGTGAAGGAGTTCGTCCAGGCGAGGGAGCCGGAGTAGGCGTTGGTCACGTTGATCTTGATCTGGCTGATGACGACCAGGGCGAGCGCGAGCGGGACGACCATCCAGGACGGCATCATCGCGTCGAACGCGCCGCGGAACTGCTGGATCGGCTCGGTCGCGACGGACGGTCCGACCTCGGCGAGGACGTAGACGGCGAGGAAGACGCCGATGGCCTGCTTCAGCGCGCCGAGCAGGACCCAGCCCGGGCCGGCCATGACCACGGCGGTCCACCAACTGCGCTTGTTGGCCTCGGTCCTGGGCGGCATGAAGCGCAAGTAGTCGATCTGCTCGCCGATCTGCGCGATGAGGGACAGGCACACGCCCGCGCCGAGCAGCACCGACGCGGTGTTGATGCCGTCGCCGCCCCCACCGGCGTAACCGAGGAAGCGGTCGACCGTGCCGGGGTCCCGGGCGACCAGGTAGACGAGCGGGGCGACCATCAGCAGCAGCCAGACCGGGGTGGTCCACACCTGGAGCTTGCTGAGCGCCTTCATGCCGTGGATCACCAGCGGGAACACGATCAGTGTGGAGACCAAGTAGCCGAGCCACAGCGGGAGGTGGAGGCCCATCCGCAGGCCCTGGGCCATGATCGAGCCTTCGAGGGCGAAGAAGATGAAGGTGAAGCTGGCGAAGATGACGCTGGTGAGGACCGAGCCGTAGTAGCCGAAGCCGGAGCCGCGGGTGATGAGGTCGAGGTCGATGTTGTAGCGGGCGCCGTAGTAGGCGAGGGGGAAGCCGGTGACGAAGATGACCACGGCCGCGACGGCGATCGCGACCAGCGCGTTGCCGGTGCCGTGCGTGAGGCCGATGCCGGCGCCGATCGAGAAGTCGGCCATGTAGGCGATGCCGCCGAGAGCCGTGGTGGCCACGACCATGGGGGTCCAGCGACGGTAGCTGCGGGGCGCGAAACGGAGGGTGTAGTCCTCCAGCGTCTCCTTGGTCGCCTGACTTGTCGGGACGTGCGGTGTCGTCACCTGCTGCGGTGACCGGGCGGTGGTCATGGCGTGCCCTTCTGGAGTGCGGGCGGGGGAGGGAAGTACGGAGAGCGGTGGGCGCCTTCAGGGGCGGTCGGCGTGCAGCGCCATCTGCGTCATCGCGCGCTGGGCGCGTTGCAGCACCACGGCCATCGAGTCGCCGACGTGGGCGTGCAGGGCCCGGTAGCCCTCGCCGAGCCGGCCGTCCCGGACGAACTCCATGATCTCGATGTGTTCGGTGATGGTCGTCTCCACCCGGTCCTGGGTGAGGAAGTCGTACATCCGGACGCTGCGGATGCGCTCGCTGACCGTCACGAGGGCGTCGGTCAGCGCGGGATTGCCCGCAGCGCGGGAGAGTTCGGCGTGGAAGCGCTCGTCCCGGATGACGAAGCGCGGGTCACGCTCGGGCGGGTTCTCGCGCATGGCGTACCAGCGTTCCAACTCGGCCGCGATGATCGCCGGGTCGTGCCGGGCCGAGGGGTCCTCGATCACCCGGGCGATGCCCCGCAACTCCAGGGTGACCCGGAGCTCGTAAAGGTCCTTCAGCTGGTGCAGGTTGGGGATCGTGACGTAGAAGCCGCCGTCGCCACGCTCGATCAGACCGTCCGCCAGCAGCCGCGCCAGCGCCTCGCGCACGGGAGTCCGCGACACCCCGAACCGGGCGGCCAACCGCATCTCGGCCAGCCGCTCGCGCGGGCCGAACTCGCCGTCCAGCACGGCCGTGCGCAACTGCGCGTAGGTCGTCTCGCGGAGCGAGGTCGCGGGCGTCGGACCCGGATCCGGCGTCGTGTCCGGCGGCGTATACAGCATCGAATCCATGACCGGATACGCTAGGAACCGCTTGTTTCCCGGAGAGTTCACCTGTCGTGAACGCATCGTTTCCAGGACCTCGCCGCCGACCGCCGGGCCGAGGCCCAGGCGGCCCGCCAGATCGTGCTGCCTGTCCCGGGGCGGCCGCGGCCGCCGCGGCGGTACGCCCGCGGCCACCCGCAGAACGATCGCTGCTCAATGCGAATCAGCGCCATCCGGGCCCGACAGCATGCCGTGGCCATGCCCAGCTCACCTGATTCGCCCGGCACGCCAGCCAGATCCTGGTGGCGGCGGTCGACCGCCATGACACCGGACGCGCTGTCCCCCCGCGGGGCAATCGTCCTGCGCCGGGTGGACGGGGCGCGGGCGTTCGCCCTGCGGGCGTGGCATCCGCGCACCACCTGCGGGTGCAGGCCCGGCTGCTGACGGAACGGCGCCGGGCGCTGCCGCCCGTCCTGCCGGACCTGGCTCGCCTGGAGGTGACGGTCCGCGGCGCGGGACCGGGCGAGCTCCCGGTGACGGGTCGGGTCGCCGAGCTGGCCCTGGGACGCCGTCCCGGCGCCGCCGGGCGCCTTGCGGTGGCGGCGGTCCCGGCGCTGCGGATGACGCTCGGTACCGGCGTCGCGGGAGGGCTGGTGCTGGCCCTGGGACTCGGGCACGGCTACTGGGCGGCGATCTCGGCGGCGGCGCTCCACTCGGTGAACCTGCGCACGACCGCGCAGCGCGCCGCCCAGCGGACCCTCGGCACGCTCGCCGGACTGCTGATCGCCCTCGCGGTCCTCGCGGCGGGTCCGGGCCCGATGGTGCTCGCCGTGGTGATCGTGCTGCTGGAGTTCCTGCTGGAGTACGTCGTGCTGTGCGCCGTCTTGGTGACGCCGTTGGCGCTGCTGATGAGCGACCTGGCCGCCCCCACCTCGGCCGAGGGACTGATCCTCGACCGCGGCCTGGGCAGCCTGCTCGGCACCGGCGTCGGGCTGCTGTGCGCGCTGCTGGTGGTCCACGACCGGGCCGCCCGACGGGTGGAGCGGGCCCTGGCCGGCTGCCGCGACGCCTCGGACCGCGCGGAGCACTCCCTCGGGGCCGGTGCCCTCTCCCGTCACACCGCCCAGGTCAGCTTGGCGGCGGCCGTGGTGGAACTGCGCGAGGCCGACGACGCGGCGGCGGGCGAACTGCTGCAGTCCGGCGTCGACCCGGCCGTCCTCGCCGCCGAGGAGCAGCGCGCCTACCTCCTGCTGGACCGCCTGCTCCACGGCGGCTGACCGCGGGGGCGCCTCATGCCGAGCGGGCGGGCTCCGCACGGTCGGGCGGGGTGGAGACCGCTCCGGAGCGCACCACGGTGACCTTGAGGTGCTTCATGATGGGCTGGTCGCTCTGGGTGCTGTAGTCGCCGATCGCGCAGAGCACGTTCATCTCGGGCATGTAGCCGGCCGCGCAGCCACGCGGGATGTCGTAGGGAATGGCGAGGTAGCCCGACAGCGAACGGGTGGAGCCGTCGCGGGCGGTGGCGGTGATGTCCACGGGGTCGAACTCCGTGAGGCCGCGCTCGCGCATGTCGTCGCCGTTCATGAAGACCAGCGTGCGCAGGTTCTTGACGCCCCGGTAGCGGTCGTTGTCCGAGTAGATGGTGGTGTTCCACTGGTCGTGCGAGCGCATCGTGCCGAGCGCGAGCGTGCCCGGGGCCGGGACGACGTCCGGCAGCGGCGCGGCGGAGAACTCGGCCTTGCCGGAAGGGGTGAGGAACACCAGCTCGCGGGCCGGCTGCTTGATGCGGAAGCCGAGGGGCAGTCGCACGCGGCGGTTGAAGTCCTCGAAGCCGTCCAGGACTTGGGCCATGGTGTCGCGGATGCGGTCGTAGTCCTCGACGTACCACTCCCACGGCGTGCCGCTGTCCGGCAGCGCGGCCCGCGCCAGGCCCGCGATGATGGCGGGCTCGGAGAGCAGGTGCGGCGATCCGGCGCGCTTCATCCCGCGGGACAGGTGCACCATGCTCATCGAGTCCTCGACGGAGGTCGCCTGCTCGCCGCCGCGCTGCACGTCCTTCTCGGTGCGGCCCAGGCACGGCAGGATCAGCGCCTGCCGCCCGTGCACCAGGTGACTGCGGTTCAGCTTGGTGCTGACGTGCACGGTGAGCTCGCAGTTGCGCAGGCCGGCGAAGGTGTACGGGGTGTCCGGCGCGGCGAGCGCGAAGTTGCCGCCCATCCCGACGAAGACCTTGATCTCGCCCCGGTGCATGGCCTCGATCGTGGCCACGGTGTCCTTGCCGTGCTCGCGCGGCGGCTCGATCCGGCAGACCTCGCCGAGCCGGTCCAGGAACTCGTCGGTGGGCCGGTGGTCGATGCCGCACGTGCGGTTGCCCTGGACATTGCTGTGCCCGCGGACCGGAGACGGCCCCGCGCCCTCGCGGCCCAGATTGCCGCGCAGCAGCAGCAGGTTGACGATCTCGCGGACGGTGTCCACGCCGTGCTCGTGCTGGGTGACGCCGAGGCACCAGCTGACGATGCTGCGGTCGGCTTCGCGGTAGACCCGGGCGGCGTTGAGGATCTCCGTGCGTTCTACGCCGGACTGGCGCTCGATCTCCTCCCACGGCGTGGCCTCGCACACCTCCCGGTACTCCTCGAAGCCGTGCGTGTGGCGGTCGATGAACAGCTGGTCCAGCGCCCCGGCGTCGCTCCGGGACTGCTCCAGGATCGCCTTGGCCATGCCGCGCAGCAGCGCCAGGTCGCCGCCGATGCGCGGCTGGATGTTCAACGTTCCGGTCCTGGTCGACTTGTTCAGCGCCATGTCGACGAAGTCGTGCGGGATGATCGTGCGGCGGGCGGCGGCCTCGACGAGCGGGTTGATGTGCACGATCTGCGCGCCGCGCTTGTGCGCCTCCGCGAGGGCGGTCAGCATCCGCGGCGCGTTGGAGGCCGCGTTGACGCCCATGATGAACAGGGCGTCGGTGCTCTCCCAGTCCTTGAGGTCCACGGTGCCCTTGCCGGTGCCGAGGGAGGCCTGCATGGCGCGGCCGCTGGCCTCGTGGCACATGTTCGAGCAGTCGGGCAGGTTGTTGGTGCCCAGTTCACGGGCCATCAGCTGGTAGAGGAAGGTGGCCTCGTTGCCCAGGCGCCCGGAGGTGTAGAACGACGCCTGGTTCGGGTCGTCCAGGCCCCGCAGCGCGCGGCCGACCAGCTCGAACGCGTCCTTCCAGCCGATCGGCACGTAGTGGTCGGTGGCCGGGTCGTAGACCATCGGCTCGGTCAGCCGGCCCTGGTCCTCCAGCGCGAACTCGCTCCACCCCTCCAGCTCGGCCACGGTGTGCGCGGCGAAGAACGCGCGGTCGACCCGCTTCCTGGTCATCTCCCAGGTGACGTGCTTGATGCCGTTCTCGCACAGGTCGAGCTTGAGACCCTTGATGTCGTCCGGCCACGCGCAGCCGGGGCAGTCGAAGCCGCCGTTCTCGTGGTTCATCTTCATGATCGCGCGCGGCCCGTCGACGTACTCCCCTTCACGCAGCAGGAACTTCGTCACGCTCTTCGCGGCGCCCCAGCCCGCGGCCGGGTGACGGTAGGGCTGAAAACTGGGAGGTGCGGTGGGCGCGGCCCCCACGCGGGGCTCCAGGTCGGCCTTGGGGTCGTCGGAGGGGTTCACGGCACTCACACCTTCCACCGATCGGCGCGGCGGCGCCGAGTTCCTCCTCAGGCTAGGACGCTTGATCACGGCGTGCCAGGAGGCTCTCCCGCCGCCACGGCCCGGGCCCGGGCCGACGGTCGACCCGGTCCCGAACCCCTGCGGCCTTGGCCTGCCAGGGCAGCTCGGCAGAACGGGAGGCCCGGTTTGCGGGTGCCTGGAGATGGGGTTTGAGTGGGTGGTGTCCTCCGCCATCCGGAGCAGTCATGGCCAGGTCCTTCGGCTCGGCGTGCGATCGATACCTCGCGTCGACGGCGGTGGACAGCGGGCCGAGGACGGCGGGGGTGTGCGAGCCGGACACCGCGCACCCGCGGCACGCCCGAGGGCGGGCGCACCCCCGAAGACCGCATCGCCGACGGCCGGGACACCGGTGACGGAAGGCGTCCGAAGCGCACGCCGAACCGGCTGCGGCAGCTGAAGCCGCGTCGAGCACCGACGCACGATGAGGAGGATTCCCGTGTCGCACCACAAGTCGAACAAGCAGGTCGAGGGCAACCCGGACACCGGCCACGGCGGCGGCCTGCCACGGCACCCCGACGACGACGAACTCGAGGAGCGGACCGAACTGGACCGTGAAGAGGCCGGCTTGGACCCCGAAGCCGAACCCGACGCCGACACCGTCTACGCGGACGAGGAGGCCGAGGTCGACCGCGAGGCCCAGGCCGGTGAACTCACCGGCGACGCCGGGGTGCCCCGCAAGGAACGCGAGGACTTCCCGCCGAGCAGCTACTGAGCCCTTCGGCGCAGGAGCGCCCTGACCCGCGATCGGTCGGCCGACACGCGATCGGTCGGCCGCCGGTTGCTCGGCCCTGCGGGGCCACGCCCGCGCCTCCATGGGCAACGCCACGCCGGGGCCGCACCATCGGCGGCCCCGGCGTCAACGGCTCGCACCGGGGGGCCACGCCCACCGTCTCCGAAACGCCGACCTCCGCCGCTCCGGCGTCGTCATCCTGGTGGCTGCCGCGGCGAGGTGCGCGACCGTGGTGACGCGCCGCCGCAACGGCCCGGAACTCGCCCCGAGGACCGACCGGGCGCACGTCCCCACCGTGGCCGGCCGGTTCGAGCGCGACGTGACCGCAGCCCGACGCGCCGTCGTCGGCGGATCGGTGGTCCGCTCGAAACTGCCGCACGAACCGCTGCACCCGCCCGCAGCACCCACCAGGCGGGCCCGCCCGACGGACCCCGCCGGGTCCCGCCCTGCGTCGTTACGCGCTGCTCAACCGCACTTTTTCGGCGCTCCGCAGGGGCGGTCAGACCCCAGGTGGCGGCGCAGGATGGCGGCCCGATGCGCGTCCAACGCGGCCGTGATGTCCGGGTCTCGCGGGTCGCACGCGTCCAGCACCGCGCCCGGCGCCCGGCGGGTGGCCTCGTTCGGGGGCCTCGGATGCGCTGTCCGGGCCCTCGGGGCGGAGGCCGGGCAGGTCGGTGAGGTCCGAAAGCCCCATCCACCGGGTGTAGTTGATCGCCTGCGTCGCGTCTCCGTAGACTCGCTGAGTTGTTGTCATGGACGACCGATCGACGGTCGGGCACAGGGGGCGGAGGGGCACGCCATGACGCTGGTGGAGAAGGTCGAACAGCGGTTGGCCGGTGAGCTGTTGCCGGGCGAGCAGGTTCTGTACGGCGTCCTCGGTTTCAGGATCGGCGGCATTCGCACGACCATGATCGGTGGGGCCGCCGGGATCGCCGGCGGGGCCGGCATAGCGGCGATGACTGTCGCCACGAGCGGTGCCACGGCCGACGTTCCCGCCGCCCAGCTTCCCGTGCCCGCCCGGAGCATCGTCGCGCTCACCGACCAGCGCCTGATGGTGTTCTCGATCGGGGGACTCTTCGTCGCGAAGCCGAAGAAGATCCTGCACTCCTACGCCCTGGACCAGATTGCGGGGATACCCGAGCCCGAATTGGTTCCGGGCGCGGCGCAGGCGCTCAGGGTCCACATCGGCGTGGCGGGTGCAGGAGTGTTGGCCGTCGAGTTTCCGCGGCTGCAGGTCTCCGAAGCCCGCAACATGGTCAGGCGGATCGAGAGGGGCATGTCTCCTCAAGCGTAGGCCCGTCCTGTCAGCCGTCACGCTCCCCCCGGTCAGTCACATCGACGCTGTGACTGACTCCCAATCATGTTTGTCAAGGGCGCCGGGTACGTGGTGGAGGCCGGGAAATGATTCCGGCGTTCGCCGTTGCGGCGGGTGGGATCCTGAACGGATGAACGAGACATCCGCTGCGCCGGCGACCGCTCGGTGGCCCCTGACCGCGGCTGGGGAGGCTGATTGGCTGCGGGACCTGGCCGACGATGACGGGCTCACCGGCTTCATGCCGCCGGCACTCCCCGACGCCGCCTGGGTGCTCCACTCCATGTACGAACACGAACTCGGGCCCACCGACATGTCCTATGCCGCGTATCAACGAGCCGTGCTGAATGGCGGCGGGCCCGAGATCGTCCCGGGCCTCGATCCCGCGGACGTGTTCGGGGGGACGCCGGGTGAGCCCCGCGAGCCCCGTTGGCGCCGGCTGCGCTGGGCGGAGCTCTCGCGGCGGACGGGTGATCCCGTGGCGCCCGAGGGGCGGCTGCCCTGCTACCGCTCCTTCCCTTCGCTCCGGGAGCCGAGCGGCTGGCCCGTCGGCATCGACGGGCCGTCCGAGGGCCGCCTGGACCGGACCGACTGGAACCGCCTGGTCGACATCCTCACCGAGCACAGCCCGCAGGGTGCAGAGACCCGCTGCCTGGCCTATTACAACCCCCTGCTGCAGAGGGCCGAGGACTTCGACAACCTGCACGTCCGAGCCGGCACGCTCGCGGATGCCAAGGCGTTGTACGACCTCCCGGAGGAGGAAGGTTGGACACCGTCCAACCTCTGGTCCCAGGACCGGTCCTGGGTCCTCTGCACGGACTACGACCTCTGGGCCACCAAAGTGGCGGGCCCTGCCCCGCTCGTTGAGGCTCTCGTGAACGACACGGAAATCGAGGCCCTCCGCCTGCCCTGGGCCCTCTGATCCCGCCCGCCGATCTGGGCGGAGAGGTCGTGGAGGTGGTCCCGGAATCGGGCCGCGATCCGTGCGTCGATGTCAGCGATCTCTTCGTCCAGAGCGAGGACCGTCCGGTCCAGGGTGTTCACCACGGTGGCCGCTGCGCTCTCCCGGCCACGGCGGTGCGCTGGGCGCCGCGGAGCTTGGGGTTCTTCAGCCAGGTCGGCAGCCGGGCCGCTCCGATCCGGCGCAGGCCAGGAGCTGTCCGGCCGATCGTTGCGGGCGGCAGGTCAGGGGTCCCGTCGCAGGTCCTCGGTATGGTCGCCCGCATGGGAGCGAGCAACTGGTTGTACTTCACGCCGTTTCAGCAGATCGAGCAGGCCGCGCTGGACTCTCTCCGCGAGGCCGTCTTCGTGCGGGATGCCGAGTACTACCGGGACGAAGGCATCGAGACGCTGGCTGCTCTGGCGGAGAGCGGCTGGTTGGAGGAAGAGCCCGCGCACTCGGTGCTGGATGTCGAGCGGGTGGTCCGTTGTGAGCCCGACACGGAGGAGACCGGCGACGTCAGGGTGGTCGAAGGGGCGGAAGTCGTCGAACTGTTCGGGACGGTGAGCCCCTCGCGGGGGATCGTTCAGCAAGCCGTCGAACGTGCTGGTGATGGCTGGTTCCCTCCGTTCGGTCGCGGTTCCGGCTGCTGCACGATCGTCTATGGCAGCGACGGCCGACCAGAGGAACTGTGCTTCTGGGGCGCCACCGGCGACTGATCCGGGACTGCCGGGTGGAACCTTGCCGGACCGGACCCCGCGCTCACTGACGCCCTGCGGCAGACCCGCTCCGCGCGGGCGCCGCCGGCCTACCGCGGAGGCTCCGGCCCCAGCCTGGAGCGACGGGTGGAGCCGTACGGGCTCGTCCTCAAGGCCGGCCGCTGGTACCTGGTCGCCGGCGGGCCCTCGGGGATCCGCACCTACCGGGTCGACCAGATCCTCGAAATCCGGCCGCTGGACGAAGAGTTCGTCCCGCCGGACGGGTTCGACCTGAGCGGCCACTGGAACGCCTACCTGGCCGACTTCCGAGCGCGACTGCACACTGCGGAGGCCCTGGTGCGACTGACGCCGGAGGGCGCCCGCTTCCTCGGCGTGACGCCCACGGGTGACGGATGGACAGAGGTCCGGGTGCCCGTCGAGTCGATCGACCACGCCTACCGGGACTTCCTGCGCCTGGGCGCCGATGTCGAGGTCCTGGCACCGGCCGAGCTACGCGACCGCATCGCTCGGACGGCACGGACCCTGGCCGCCCGCTACGAAGGATGACGCCTCGGGAACGTTGCGATCCCAGGTGCCGGAGCAGGATCTTGGCGGGGCGCGAAGGAGTCGGCCACGGTGCTGTCCAGCGCGCTACCGCAGCCAACTGGTTCGCCTCCCCGCATGGTTGGGCTGCCCCGGCCCGGGCGCGGCCCGCCTCGTCGATTCGGGCCGCCCCCGTTGAGCTGGCCTTCTCCTCCTCGGCGGCGGCCGCTTCCCGGTGGTGAGCAGTCCTCGCTCAGGTGCATCCCGGCGGCGTCGCGGTGAGCGCGCGTGCCTACCATTGCGTGGACGGCATCCAGACTCGGCCTTCAGATCGCCTGCCAGTGGCATGCCGCCGGCTCGCCTGGTTCCGTGCCGACGCGGAGCCTTCGGGTGCTGGGACGGTACAGAGATACGGAGTGAGGGCATGCAACGGCGGGCGCTGCTGGGTCGCGAGACGGAGCGTCGCGCGCTGGCTGCCCTGGTCGAGCAGGGGGCTGCCGGCTCGGGCGGCGCGACGGTGATCGTCGGCGCGCCGGGGATCGGCAAGTCGGCGCTGGTCGCAGAGGCCGCGGCTGCGGCAGCGCGCGGCGGGACCCAGGTGATCACTGCGGTGGGGGTCCAGTCGGAGGAAAACCTCCCCTATGCCGGCCTGCACCAGCTGGTTCACCAACTGCGGGACAGGATCGACGACTTGCCGGGGCGTCAGCGCACTGCGCTGCTCGCAGCCGTCGGGCTCGTCGACGAGGCCGTCCCCGATCTGTACCTCGTCGGCCTGGCCGCGCTGACTCTGCTGACGGACGCGGCAGCGAAGGCGCCGCTCCTGGTGGTCGTCGAGGACGCCCACTGGATGGACCGTGCCAGCCTGGAGGTGCTCGGGTTCGTGGCGCGGCGGATCGAGTCCGACCCCCTCGTCCTGGTCGCCGCCACCCGGAGCCTGGACGACCGCCTCAGCAGCGCCGGTCTGCCCGTGCTGCACCTGGGTCCGCTGACGGACGAGGTGTCGGGCGAGGTGCTGGACGCGGTGGCCCCCGGGCTGGGCCGGCAGGTCAGACGGCGGCTGTTGGAGGAGTCCGCCGGGAACCCGCTGGCGCTGACCGAGCTGCCCGCCGCGCTGCAGTCGGTCGGCGGGGCGTACGCGCTCAATCCGGGTCCGCTGCCGCTGACTGCGCGGCTGGAGCGGACCTTCACGGCACGGGTCTCCTGTCTTCCGGTCGACACCCGTGCGGTCCTGCTCCTGTCGGCCCTCAACGGTGACGGAACGATGGACGAATGCCTCGCCGCGGCGACCCGGATGCTCGGGACAGCGGTCGACGTCACCGCTCTTGACGCGGCGATCGGCGCGGGCCTGGTGGTCGCCCAGGGGCCGGCCTTCAGGCATCCGCTCGTCCGCTCGGCGATGTACCACGCCGCCACCGCGGCGGAACGGCAGGCGGCGCACGCCGCTCTGGCCGCAGCGCTCCAGGGGCAGCCCGATCGGCAGGCGTGGCACCGTGCCGCGGCCAGCGCCGGGTTCGACGAACGAGTGGCCCGGGATCTGGACTCCACTGCCGGCAGAGCCCTCCGGCGAGGCGGTGCCGCCGCAGCCCTCTCCGCGTTGCGGCGGGCGGCGGAGCTGACGAAGGATCCGTCCGCGCGGGCAGACCGGCTGCTCCGGGCGGCGGAGCTCGCGCTGGAGTCGGGGCAAGGAGACGTGGCGGCGCACCTGCTGGCCCAGGCACGCTCGCTGGACCTCTCCGTCCGGGACCAGGGCCGCGCGGCCTGGGTCAGAATCGCGTTGGCCGAGGGGACGCGGGGCGAGGGCGCCGCGACCGCCGAGCTGGCCGAGCTGGCGGTCGAGATCGCTGCCGGAGGCGAGCCGGCCCTGGGGCTGCGCATGCTGTGGGGCGCGGTCCTGCAATGCTTCTGGGGAGAGCCAGGACCGGCTGCCCGCGACCGCGTCGCCGCCGCCGCCGACCGGATGCCCGTGGACGCCGACAACGCCGACCTGGTCGCTCTGCGGGCGTACTCGGCGCCGGTCGAGCGCGGGGCAGCGGTCATGGAGAGCCTGGCGGGTCAGCTGGAGCGCTCGTCCGAGAACGCCGAGGGGGACCAGCTCCTGGGGGGCGCCGCCGTGACGGTGGGCGCTCCCGCCCTGGCAAGCCGGTTGACGACGCGGTCGCTGGACGCGCTGCGAGCGCAAGGCAGGCTGTCGATGCTGGCCCGCGCCCTCTGCGTCCAGGCGGGGAGCGCCGCTCGGCTGGGTGACGTGCGCGCCGGCCTGCTCGCGGCGGAGGAGGCCGCGTCACTGGCCCGCGAGACCAGCCAGCCTCTCGTGCACGCGATGGTGAATGCCATCCGCGCGCAGCTGGCCGCCGTCAGCGGCGACCCGGCGGCGGAGGGATGGGCGGCGGAAGCCGAGCGCGCGGCGCTTCCCAGCGGGGGGCGCCCGGCGCTCGCCATCGTGCAGATGGCCCGCGGGCAGGCAGCGCTCTGCGAGGGCCGGTACGGCGACGCGTTCGGCCACCTGCACCGAGTCTTCGACCCGGCCGACCCCGCCTTCCACCCGTGGCTGCGGTTCTACGCGGTCGCGGAGCTGGTCGAGGCGGCGGTGCGCAGCGAATCCGCGGAGGCGGCCCGCGACGTCGTGCAGGAGCTGGCCCCGCTCGGCGAAACCACTTCTTCGCCCGCCCTGCTCTGCGGGCTGCGACTGGGCACGGCCCTGCTGAGCCCGCAGGGCGACGCCGAGCCGCTCTACCGGGCGGCCCTCGACGGCGTCCCCACGGACTGGCCGTTCGAGCGGGCGCGGGCGCGCCTCGCCCTGGGCGAGTGGCTGCGGCGTCACCGGCGGCCCGCGGAGTCCCGCGTCGTCCTGCAGGCCGCACGCGAGATCTTCGACGCCCTGGGCGCGGCGGCATGGGCGGAGCGGGCACGGCAGGAGCTGCGCGCCGCGGGGGCGTCGTCCCCCCGCCAGGATCCGGCCGTGGTCGACCTGCTGACCTCGACCGAGTTGCACGTCGCCCAGCTCGCCGCGCAGGGCCTGACGAATCGGGAGATCGGCGAGCGGCTGTACGTCTCGCCCAGGACGGTGAGCACCCATCTCCAGCGGATGTTCCCCAAGCTGGGTGTGGCGTCCCGCGGCGAGCTCGCCGCGGTGCTGGGCGGCACGATGACGTACGCCGGAGGCGCAGCACAATGACGTACGCCGAAGACGTAGTCCGACGGACGCGGTCCGACCTGCTCGTTTTCTAGGTTTGTGCCATGCCCGGTCCGCACACGGCGGACGGGCGGGAAGGCACACCATGGGCACCATCACCGTCGGCGCCGAGGGATCGACCGGCATCGAGCTCTACTACGAGGACCACGGGGCAGGGCAGCCGGTCGTCCTGATCCACGGTTACCCGCTGGACGGGCAGTCGTGGGAGAAGCAGACCGATGCGCTGGTCAAGGCCGGCTACCGCGTCATCACCTACGACCGCCGTGGCTTCGGCCGGTCGAGCAAGACCATGACGGGCTACGACTACGACACCTTCGCCGCCGACCTGGACTCCGTACTGACGCAGCTGGACCTGCGTGACGTGGTGCTCGTCGGGTTCTCGATGGGCTCGGGAGAGGTCGCCCGCTACCTCGGCGCCTACGGCTCGCAGCGGGTGGCGAAGGCGGCGTTCCTCGGCTCGCTCCAGCCGTTCCTGCTGCAGACGCCGGACAACCCCACCGGTGTGCCGCAGAGCGTCTTCGACGGCATCGCGGAGCAGGCAGAGGCCGACCGCTACGCCTGGTACGAAAGCTTCTTCGTCGACTTCTTCAACTCCGACGAGACGCTCGGGTCGCGGCTCAGCGAGGCCGCGCTGCGGGCGAACTGGGCCACCGCCATCGGCTCGGCGCCCATGGCGGCGTACGCGTGCGTGCCGGCGTGGCTGACGGACTTCCGGGCCGACGTGGAGCGCATCGACGTGCCGTCGCTGATCCTGCACGGGACCGCCGACCGCATCCTGCCGATCGACGCCACGGCCCGCGAGTTCCGCCGCCGCCTGCCCGACGCGCGATACGTCGAGATCGACGGCGCTCCGCACGGCCTGCTGCTCACCCACGCAGCCGAGGTCAACGCCGCCCTGGTCGACTTCCTCACCGCGTGAAGCCGGCGTCCTCCCGTTGCACGAAGCAGGAGTGTGGCTGTCCCCGCGCATGCGGGCGAGCACGCCACGGAACACCGGAACAGGATTGGGCACTTCTCATGAACGGGGTCATGGAACCTGGAGCTCCTGCCCGTCGAGGAGTTGGACGCCTGGTGCTGCAGGCGCTGGGGGAGCTGAACGAAGCAACAACAGGCCGTCATCCGCCTCATGTACTAGCTGGAGTGCAGCGTCAAGCAGGCCGCCGAGCACCTCGGCATACCGCCGGGCACCGTCAGGAGCCGTGCGTTCTACGCAGTGCGGGCGTTGCGCACAGCGCTCGCGAAGCAGGGGGTTCTGAGGGTGTAGCCGGGTCCATCCGCACCGGGTTTGAGGAGTGAGGAACAGTCATGGTCACCGTTGGAGGGACGAGCACCGCACGGTTCGAACCGGTCCGAGCGGCGCTGGCAGCGCAGCTGGAGTCCGGGGAGGAACTGGGGGCGTCGATCGCCGTCGACGTCGATGGCGTGATGGAAGTCGATCTGTGGGGTGGGCACACCGATGCGGCGCGGACCGTTGCGTGGCGCCGGGACACCTTGGTCAACCTGTGGTCGACCACCAAGACCCTCGGCACTCTGGCGGCCCTGATCCTCGTCGACCGGGGCGCCCTCGATCTTCACCGCCCGGTCGCGCACTACTGGCCCGAGTTCGCCGCCCAGGGCAAGCAGGACATCGAGGTGCGGCATGTCCTGGCCCACACCTCGGGGCTCTCGGGCTGGCAGCAGCCCTTCACCATCGACGACCTGTACGACTGGCCGACCGCGAGTGCCCGGCTGGCCGCGCAGGCGCCCTGGTGGGAGCCGGGGAGTGCTTCGGGCTACCACGTGCAGACGCAGGGGCAGTTGGTGGGGGAGCTCGTCCGGCGGGTCAGCGGCCGGACCCTGACCGAGTTCGTCGACACCGAGATCGCCGAGCCGTCTCGGGCCGACGTCCAGATCGGTGCGCGGCAGTCCGACTGGCCGCGCATCGCCGAACTGGTGGTCCCTTCGCAGCTCTCCGGGATGCCCGCCGGCCTGGATCCCGACGGGATCTTCGCCAAGACGCTGCTCGGCAGCCCCGCCCGGGACGAGCACGTCGACACCCCGCAGTGGCGCCGCGCCGAACTCGGAGCCGTCAACGGACACGGCAACGCACGGGGCATGGCCCGGGCCCTCTCCGTGATCTCACGACGCGGCCGGGTGAGCGGCCGCCGCCTCCTCTCCGCAGCCACGGTGGACAGAGTCCTCGACGTGCAGTCCGACGGAGTCGACCTGTTCCTGGGCGTTCCCGTGCGCTGGGGCATCGGCTTCGCGCTCGCCGACGAGAGGACGATGCCGAACATGCCCACCGGAAGGGCCTGTTTCTGGGTCGGCCGGGGCGGATCGATCGTCATGATGGACCTCGACCGGCGCGTCACCTTCTCGTACACGATGAACCGGCTGGGCGACGGCATCCTCGGCTCGGAGCGCACCCACACCTACCTGAGGCACGTCTACGAGGTCCTGAACTCCACGGACTGAGAACCGGCGGCGGTCAGCCCGGGCGGGCCACCGCACACACACCAACTCACGTGTCGACAAAGAAACTCGGTGCTTCGTCTCTCGAACGCACCGCTCCATCTCGCCGGGCCCGGTCAGGGCCGACGGCCAAGGAAATAAGGACGTTCACGCATGCGCACCACCCTTCTCAACCGCCGATCCGCGCTGCTCGGTGTCACATCGGCCGTAGGGCTGGCCGTGGCCGCCGTCACCCTGCCCGGGGCGGCCGGTGCGACGCCCCTCCGCCCGGAACGGCCGACGATCGTGCTGGAGCACGGGGCGTTCGCCGATGCGGCGAGCTGGGACGGTGTCGTCACGCGGCTGCAGCGTGCGGGCTACCCGGTAGTGGCCGTGGCCAACCCGCTGCGCGGTCCGGCGACCGACGCCGCCTACCTGCGCAGCGTCGTCGACCACATCGACGGGCCCGTGGTCCTGGTCGGCCACTCCTACGGCGGCACCGTCATCAGCCAGGCCGCCGTGGGCCTGGAGGGCAAGGTGAAGGCGCTGGTCTACATCGCCGCGTTCCTGCCCGACACCGGTGAGAGCTCGCTCGGGCTGACGAACAAGTTCCCCGGCAGCACCCTCGGCCAGGCGATCGAGCCCGTCAACTACACCCTTCCGGACGGCAGTCAGGGCACCGACGTGTACATCAAGGCGGAGAAGTTCCGCGGCCAGTTCGCCGCCGACGTACCGGCGGACAAGGCCAGGCGCATGGCGGCAGGACAGCGCCCCGTCGCCGCCGCCGCACTGGAGGAGAAGTCCACCCAGGCCGCCTGGAAGACCATCCCCTCCTGGTCCCTGGTCACCACCGGGGACCTGAACATCCCGGTGGCCGCCCAGCGCTTCATGTCGGACCGCGCCCACGCCCGCACCACCGAGATCGCCGCCTCCCACGCGGTCTCCGTCTCCCACCCCGACGCCGTCACCCGCATCGTCGAGGACGCCGCCCGGACCGTCCGCTGACTCCGTCCCAGACCTCCCCCTCGCACCACAACCTCACCGAAAGGCAGAAACCGCCATGGCGTTCATCACCGTCGGCCAGGAGAACACCACCGACATCGAGCTGTACTACGAGGACCACGGCACCGGGCAGCCGGTCGTGCTGATCCACGGCTACCCGCTCGACGGCCACTCCTGGGAGAAGCAGTCCGCCGCCCTGCTCAAGGCCGGCTACCGCGTCATCACGTACGACCGGCGTGGCTTCGGCCGCTCCAGCCAGCCCACCACCGGCTACGACTACGACACCTTCGCCGCCGACCTCGACACCGTCCTGACCACCCTCGACCTCACCGACGTCGTCCTCGTCGGCTTCTCGATGGGCACCGGCGAAGTCGGCCGCTACCTGGGCACCTACGGCTCCGCACGCATCGCCAAGGCCGCCTTCCTCGCCTCCCTGGAGCCGTTCCTGCTCAAGACCGACGACAACCCCAACGGCGTCGACAGCACCGCCTTCAAGGGCATCGAACAGGCCGTCACCACCGACCGCTACGCCTACTTCGCCGCCTTCTACCAGGACTTCTACAACCTCGACGAGAACCTCGGCACCCGCATCAGCGAGGAGGCCGTCCGCAACAGCTGGAACGTCGCCGCCGGCGCCTCCTGGTACGCCTCCCTCGCGTGCGTCGCCACCTGGACCACCGACTTCCGCGCCGACCTGCCCAAGATCGACGTCCCCGCGCTGATCCTGCACGGCACCGCCGACCGCATCCTGCCCATCGAGGCAACCGGTGACCTCTTCCACCAGGCCCTCCCGGAGGCCGACTACGTGGTCGTGGACGGCGCCCCGCACGGCCTGCTGTGGACCCACGCCCAGGAAGTCACCGACGCCCTCCTCGCCTTCCTGACCAAGTAGCCGCCGCACCTTCTGACCGACAGTTAGGACTCCCATGACCGCGAAACCCTCCGCCGAGCCCTCCGACCAGCGCGGCAGCCACCCGCTGCCGCGTCAGGACGGCGGTGAGATCCAGCGCTTCGGTACCGTCAGGCAGCTCCCGCTGGGCCTCTCCCACGAGTCCCGGATGTACTCCTGCCACCGACTGAACCAGGTCCTGGCGGACACCCAGATCCTCTACTCGCTCTACAAGAAGCACCATTGGACGGTGCGCGGCGTGACCTCCTTCCAGCTGCACCAGCTGTTCGACGCGCACGCGGCGGAGCAACTGGCGCTGGTGGACGCGCTGGCCGAACGGGTCCAGAGCCTCGGAGGAGTGGCCGTCGGAGATCCGCGGCACGTCGCCGAACTGAGCTCCGTGGCTCGTCCACCGGACGGCGTCGAGGAGGTTCCGGCGATGCTCGCACGGCTGCTGAAGGCGCACGAGTCGATCCTTGTCGAGGCGCGCGACGCCGCGGCCCGGGCCGCCGAGCTCGGTGACGACGGGACCAACGACCTGTTGGTCTCCCACGTCATCCGCACGGGTGAGGCCCAGGTCTGGTTCCTGGCGGGCCATCTGGTCGACACTCCTCCGGTCCGAATCTGACCGGCAGGGCATCGCTGCGGTGCTCCCGGCTCGACACGGGAGCACCGCAGATCAGCGGTTGCCCGAGGTGTGGGGAGACCCTCGCTCGTCGTCGCGCCGTCCAGTGGTGCGCACCGGAGCTCAGGACGGGGCGACCCAGTCGGCCGCAGCCCGGACGACCGCGGTGGGTCTCCCGACCGGTCCGTCCGGTCTGAGCGGGGGAGGGCCGAGCAGCGCGTAAGGCCGCAGGGCGGGAGGCGCACCGTCCGGGTGCACGTCCCGCCCTGCGGCCGGTGGCTCGTCAGCCGGTGGTGTGCGGCGGGGTGTTGCCGCCGCCGGTCGGGCTCGGCGACGGGCTGGGCGACGGGCTCGAGGTCGGGCTGGGCGACGGGCCGGGGGACGGGTCGAGCGAGACGGTCAGCCCGCAGGCGGTGTTCAGGTCCGCTGCCAGGGAGGCCTGGGCAGCTGCCGCCTGGGTCGCGGTGACGGTGGTGTCGCCGTTGTCGTAGGCGGCGAGGGTGGTCGCGTAGCCGACGGCGTTGCCGGTCGCCTTGCCCGCGAGTTCCTGCAGCAGGCTGCCGAGCTCGGGGCGGGTGAGGACGCTGCCGGCCGACTGGTCGAGCGGCGCCGCCAGCGAGCAGTAGGTGTCCTGCGGGGCGGTGGTGCCGACGACCGCGGCACGGCGGGCCACCGGGTCCAGCGCGAAGTTCTGCTGGGCCACCGGGTCGGGCGCGGTGCCGGTGAGCAGTGCGGCCACCGAGGTGCCGCCCTGGCCGACCACCTTGTCGAGCACCGTGGCGGGGGCGGTGTCGGCGGACGCGTCGGCGCCGGAACCCGGGTCGGCGTTGGTGGAGTTGGCTCCGGCGGCGGCGATCCGCTTGAGCGAGTCCGGGGTGACCGCCGTCCCCTCGTACTCGCCGTTGCCGACCGTGTTGTTGTCGTACGGCAGGCGCGCGCCGCCGCCGATGGGGGCCCACTCGCCGCTGGCGAAGCGGGCCAGGGTGAGCAGGTAGGTGTGGCCGATCTCCAGTCGCGAGCCCTCGGTCGACAGCGGGGTCCGGGTGGAGCCGGTGAAGGCCCAGCCGTCCACCGTCAGGGTCAGGGTGGCGGGCAGCGCGGGGGCTCCGCTGCGGTCCCAGAGGTTCTGCTGGACGGTCAGGGTGACGGTGCGGCTGACGTAGCCCTCACCGGAAGCCTGCTCCTCGGCCGACGGCGTGTCGGCGGTCTCGGCAGTGACCTTGGCGACGACGGTGTCGTCCCCGTAGGACACCCAGTCCTGGGCGGTGCCGGAGGGGAGCCGTTCCTTGGCGTCGGCCAGGATGACCCGGTGCCCGGGGGCGGCCGGTCCGGCGGGGGAGTGGTGGGCGCCCGTGCCGAGGGTGACGGCGACGGCGGTGGCCGCCGCGGTGACGGCGAGGGCGGCGGCGAGGCGGCGCCGAGTGGTCATGTCCGTGCTCCCCATCAGTACGTCGCGTTGATCTCGGCCCGGTTGTTGGCGCCGAGGTAATAGGTGTCGATCTCGGTCATGCAGCCGACGATCGTGTTGTTCGGGTCCACCCTGGGGGAGGCGTTGTTGCCGTGGGTGAGGCCGACGGCGTGGCCCGTCTCGTGGCAGGCGTCGGACTTGTTGATGCTGAAGTGCTTGTTGAAGCGGATGTAGTGCTGGTCGCACTTGATGCTGGTCACCGCGTCGTCGCACCAGGTCATGCCGATGTACGAGTCGGACAGCGTGCCGGACTGGTAGATGATGTCCGTCTCCGACGAACCGGTGTACACGCCCGAGGACTTGACCGAGACGGCCAGGTCGGTGGGGCTGTAGTACGAGCTGAGGGACGACTTGATGGTGCTCTTCGCGCTGGAGCTCAGCGAGCCCTGCAGGTAGACCGTCAGGTCGGCGTTGTCGGTCTGGCAGAAGTGTCCCTGCGAGAGCGAGCCGTCGTAGCAGGTCGGATAGTAGTTGCCGGTCGGGTACATGTTGTCGATCGACTGCGCCTGCGCCACGGCGGGCGTGAGCATGACAGCAGCTGCCGCGAGGGCGGCTGCCATTCGGTGCGAGCGGGGCAACGGACACTCCCTGGGGGTGTGGATGTGGACTCCGGTGGAGCCTTGAATGTTCACCGCCAAGCAGAGCCTGGTGGAAATCCGATGAGGGGTCAAGTTCCTTTTATTGTCGCGCTTTTGGCGATTCGCGTGAGCCTGGAACGCATTGACGCCGACTGCGGCCAAAGGCAGTTCGGTACCGCTGTCGACTGATCTGAACAGGTATGTCCCGGCATCCCCGCCGGTGCATCGGCGACGTCCAGTTCGGCCACGATGCCGTTTACCGCAGCGCTCTCTTCAGGGAAGCAATTTCCCTGCGAATCAAGCAAGTTGGCATCCCGCGAGTTCGTCGCCCCGGCCGACGTCCTGTCGGACGGTGGCCTGCGCCAAGGTGGTCCCGGGGGAGGGCGGCGTCCCAGGAGAGCATGGGAGAGCGCTCTCCGGCTGGGTGCTCTGAGCCTGCCCGGGCGTCCGTCGCGGGCTGCCACTGGGCCGCGGGCACCAATTCGACTCTTGAACGGAAAGTCACCAGGTCACGCCCGGGGGCCCGCCGTGGGATCGCCGGTGTTCCGCGCTGATCTCCCGTGCCTGCGGGCCTGCAGCTCCTCGCCCACCCCTGGTCGCTACAACAGCCCGGCCGCGCCCGGGCCGCTCTGAGGCTGCGTCAATCTCGTGTAGCACCGTCGAGCTGAACTGGTCCGTATTGCAAGGTATATGCACCTTCGGCGTCCGAATACCGGTTCTCGGTCAACCGGTGGGCGACCCCGTGCTTCGGAACTTGTTCAGTTCATTGACGTGGGCGCAACAGCGGCGCAATCATCGCGGAATGAGAGAGCGCTCTCGCAGTCGGACCACTCCAGGAGAGATGCTGTGACAGGCAGCCCCCCACCTCGCACCCTCGCCGCACCACCCCGCCCGCTGGTTTTGGCGTTCGTCGCCGTCCTGATCGCGACCTTCGCACTCGCGGTGAACCAGGCCGCCCCCGCCCGCGCAGCGGGCACCCTGCTGTCGCAGGGGAAGACCGCCACCGCCTCCTCCACCGAGAACGCCGGAACGCCGGCCTCGTCCGCGGTCGACGGCAACCTCGGCACCCGCTGGTCCTCCTCCGCCGCCGACCCCCAGTGGCTCCAGGTCGACCTCGGCAACACGGCCACCATCAGCTCCGTGGGCCTCAACTGGGAGGCCGCGTACGCCAAGGCGTACCAGATCCAGACCTCCGCCGACGGGGCCACCTGGACGAGCGTCTACACGACCACGACCGGGCAGGGCGGCTCCGAGACCCTGGCCGTGAACGGCACGGGGCGCTACGTCCGCATCCTCACCACCCAGCGCGCCACCCAGTGGGGCGTCTCGCTCTGGGAGTTCCAGGTCTACGGCGCAGCGGGCACCGGCACCGGCAGCTGCTCGACCACCAACGCCGCGCTGAACAAGTCCGCCACCGCCTCCTCCGCCGAGAACGCCGGAACGCCGGCCTCGTCCGCGGTCGACGGCAACGCCGGCACCCGCTGGTCCTCGGCCGCCGCCGATCCGCAGTGGCTGCAGGTCGACCTGGGCTCCTCGCAGAACGTCTGCGGCGTCCAGCTGTCCTGGGAGACGGCGTACGCCAAGGCGTACCAGATCCAGGTCTCGGCGGACGGCGCGACCTGGAGCACCGTCTACTCGACGGCCGACGGCCGCGGCGCGACCGAGCTGATCACGCTGTCCGGCACCGGCCGGTACATCCGGATGTACGGCACCCAGCGCGCCACCCAGTACGGCTACTCGCTCTGGGAGTTCCAGGTCTTCACCGGCGGCGGGGGCGGCAACCCGGGCGGCGGGAAGACCCTGCTCTCGTACGGCAAGCCCGCCACCGCCTCGACCTTCCAGGACAGCGGCAACTGCGCGGGCTGCACGCCGGCCAAGGCCTTCGACGAGGACCCGGCGACGCGCTGGGCGACCAGTGACGTCAACGGCTGGGTCGACCCGGGCTGGATCGCGGTCGACCTCGGCGCGACCGCGCACGTCACCCAGGTGGTGCTGCAGTGGGACCCGGCGTACGCGACCGCGTACCAGATCCAGGTGTCGCCGGACGGCAACACCTGGACCAGCGTGTACTCCACCACCACCGGCAAGGGCTTCAAGGAGACCCTCGACGTCGACGGCACCGGCCGGTACGTGCGGATGTACGGCACCGCGCGCAGCAACGGCTACGGCTACTCGCTGTGGACCTTCGACGTGTACGGCACCGGCGGCAGCCCCACCGCTCCGCCCGCCCTGCCGCCGAACCCGGCCAACCCGCCGCGCCTGGTGTGGAGCGACGAGTTCACCGGCGCCGCGAACACCAAGCCCGACCCCGCCAAGTGGACCCAGGACCCGGGCAACGGCCAGAACGGCGAACTGGAGCTCTACACCAACGGCGACAACACCAACCTGGACGGCAACGGCAACCTGGTGATCGAGGCCCGCAAGGAGGCCAACGGCCAGTACACCTCCGGCCGGATCAACACCCACGGCCACCTCGACTTCACCTACGGGCACGTCGAGGCCCGCATCAAGGTGAGCGGCACGCAGGGCCTGTGGCCCGCCTTCTGGATGCTCGGCTCGAACTTCAAGTCCGGCACGCCGTGGCCGAACTGCGGTGAGATCGACATCATGGAGCACGTCGGCAAGGTCGCGGACTCGGTGTACTCCACCCTGCACGCCCCGGCCTACAACGGCGGAGGCGGCTACGGCTCGCCGTACACCCTCGCCGGGTCGGACTTCGCCTCCGACTTCCACACCTACGCCGTCGACTGGGACTCCACCCACATGACGTTCGCGGTGGACGGCCACAGCTTCTTCACCGTCGACCGCTCGACGCTGGAGCAGACCCGCGGCCCCTGGGTGTACGACCACCCCTTCTACATCATCCTCAACAACGCCGTCGGCGGTGACTGGCCCGGCAACCCCGACGCCACCACCGTCCTGCCGCAGAAGATGATCGTCGACTACGTCCGCGTCTCGCAGTGACCACAGGCTCCGGGGCCGGCCGGCCGGCCCCGGAGCCGACGCCAGTCCACCAGCAGGCACCACCGGCCGGATCGACAACTCTCACCTCGGCGTCTTCGTCGCCCACGCCGCCTGCAGGGGACGGGCCTTGACCGACCGTCGGCGCTTTCCGGCCGCCACGTCCCCTGCCTCCCCGCGCCACCGGGCGAGGTGGTGCCGGGAGGACGCCACGCACGAAACCGTCCCCGGGGCTGGGCGACCGACCGACCCGGCACAGCCTGCACTACGGACGCCGGCCCCTCGCTTCGTCGCTGGTGCCGATCGCCAGGGCGACCGCTTCGTACGACTTCGGATTCCGCTCGCCGACCTGATGCCGCAGGGAGCCGGACCGGGTGCCGCCGGACCGCCCGACACTCGACCGCGTCGCCGAACGCGATCGCCGCCAGGTTCGGATGACGTTCCGCCAGGTCTGCGGTGTGCTGCTGTCATCGGGCAGGAGAACGGTCATGTGGATCCCCTCCCCCGGGCACCGACGGACCTGGCGCCGTCGGCCGAGCGGGCGTCAGTTGTCGTCCCGCTCCGGGAGGACTCGCCCCGGCAGTGGCTGGTCCCACGCGCCGAGGCGGACGACGAGGATCCGACGCGCCGAGCTCCGAATCTCGGCCCAGGCCCCCCGGTGCGCCAATCCTTCGGCGAGACGAAGGCTGAAGGCGACCTCCTCGGTGACGGTGGCAGTCCACCCGGTGCCTGCGGGACCACGCCAGCTGGTCCGGGGTGTCGGCAGCGAGAAACGCCGGCAGCGGCCTGATCCACCGCTCCCAGGTCACGCGGGGCGGTTGCCGGCTCCCTGCGGTGCAGCACGGTGCAGTTCAGGCCCTCGTCCCGGCTGGTCCACTGGTCCACTGGTCCGCACCGGAGCTCAGGACCGGCCGGCCGCGCTCGCTCCACAGCGCCTGACCGAAGTCCGCCGTCGAGGTCGCCACCACCGCCGCCACCGCACCCGGGACGGCGACCAGCGCGGTGAACACCGGCGCCAACACGGCCGCGGCCGTGCCCGGATTCCCCGCCCACCGCAGGACCGCCTCGACCGCGAGGGCCCGTCCCCCTCGGCTCCGCATGGAGACGAGTCCGGCGGGCCGCCGTCACGAGCGGAACACGCGGGAGTCTCGGTGCGTCACTGCAATTCGGCTCGCGGGTGCGCCCTCGGCAACCGGACATCAGGGCCGTCTAGTTCGAGGTTCTGGCCCGGGAGGTGTCACGTTCGGGGCGGCGGGTGTCACAGCCCGCAGGTGTCTCCGTCGGTGTCGTCGGCGAACAACAGGGCGGCGCTGCCGACCACTTCCGCGAGGCCGACCAGGAGCATCACCGCGAAGCCCATCGACGCGACGGCCACCAGCCACGACCGGTGCTCGTTCCGGATCGCCACCCGGAGCGCGCCGGCGGCGGCCGCCAGACCCAGGACGGGGGCGGCGGCAGCCGCTGCCCACACCCTTGGTGGCCGGGTACCCGCCCGGAGGCACAGCTGCCAGGCGAGCTCCTGGTGCGTCGAGTAGGCGTAGTCGTGGAGCACCACCGCCAACCCTGCCGCCGCCACGGCTCCGAGCAGACCGAACCAGCCGTTCCGTCCCGCGGGCAGCGACATCCTCACGTGCACCCTTTCGCCCTGACGGACCGTCCAGAAGCCTGTCGGTCGGAGGACGCGTCGCGGCCACGCGGGGTTGCATCCCTCGGCAGGGCGGGTCCTCGGACCGGCTGCCTCCGAGATCCGGTGCTCATCGCGTCGGCCGGTCAAATGAGGTCGCTCCGACGCCAGTTGCTGTCCAGGGCATTGCGCAGTCGACCGCCGGGGTCCTAGTCTCAGCTCGCCAGTTAGGAAACTTTCCTAATTCATGTGACGCCCGATCCCGTCCCCCACACGAGGAGTGGCATGTCCTTCACCCGATCCGCCCGCGGCACCGCCGTCGCCGTCGCGGCCGCCGCCACCGGCGGCCTGCTGGCCGCCGCGATCGGCACCACCCCGGCGACCGCCGCCGGCACCAACCTCGCGCTGAACCGCCCCGTCACCGTCTCCTCGACCGAATCCAGCAGCTACCCCGGCACCAAGGCCGTCGACGGCTCCGGCACCACCCGCTGGGCGAGCACCGAGGGCGTCGACAACCAGTGGATCCGGATCGACCTCGGCACCGGCACCGCCGTCAACCGCGTGGTGCTCAAGTGGGAGGCCGCCTACGCCAAGGCGTACCGGATCGAGCTCTCCGACGACGGCTCCAGCTGGCGCCAGGTCTACTCGACCACCGGCGGGGACGGCGGCACCGACGACCTCGCGGTCAGCGGCACCGGCCGCTACCTGCGGGTCTACGGCACGCAGCGCGGCACCGCGTACGGCTACTCGCTCTGGGAGGTCGAGGCGTACGGGTCCGGCGGCGCCACCCCGACCCCGTCGCCCAGCCCCAGCTCCTCCACCAGCCCGTCGCCGTCGCCCAGCCCGAGCTCGTCTCCCACCGCCCACGTCAACCTCGACGACCCGGCGAAGAAGGAGATCGCGATGAAGCTGGTCTCCAGCGCCGAGAACTCCTCGCTCGACTGGCGGGCCCAGTTCTCCTACATCGAGGACATCAACGACGGCCGCGGCTACACCGCGGGCATCATCGGGTTCTGCTCCGGCACCGGCGACATGCTCGACCTGGTCGAGGCGTACACGGCGAAGAACCCGAACAACGTGCTCGCCCCGTACCTGCCCGCGCTCCGCTCCGTCAACGGCACCAGTTCCCACCAGGGCCTGGATCCCGGCTTCCCCGCGGCCTGGCGGCAGGCCGCCACCGACCCGGTCTTCACCCAGACCCAGGAGGCCGAGCGCGACCGGGTCTACTTCGACCCGGCCGTCGCCCAGGGCAAGGCCGACGGCCTGCGCGCCCTCGGCCAGTTCGCCTACTACGACGCCGCGGTGATGCACGGCCCGGACGGTCTCGTCTCCATCCGCAAGGCGGCGCTCGCCAAGGCCAAGCCGCCGGCCCAGGGCGGCAACGAGACCACGTACCTCAATGCCTTCCTCGACGCGCGGGAGGCCGAGATGCGCAAGGAGGAGGCGCACAGCGACACCACCCGGGTCAGCACCGAGCAGCGGAAGTTCCTCAACGAGGGCAACCTCGACCTGACCCCGCCGCTGTCCTGGAGCGTCTACGGGGACCCGTACACCCTCAACTCCTGATCCCGAAGGCCCACCGGCCCCTCCTTCCGCGCCCCGCCGCAACGCGGCCCGGAAGGAGGGGCCCTGCCACGCGCCGACTCGCCGTCGGGGACCGGGTGATCCGCGGGACCGGGCAACGACGAGGGGTTTCCCGGATGCCTGCGCCGGCCCGAGGTGGCGACCATTGCGGTGTGACGATCAGCCCGGGGCGAGTGCGCGTTCCAGCGCCCCGGGGCGCGAACGCCGAAGCGGAGGGCAGGGAAGTCCAGCACCATCCGCACCCTCCTGAAGGACGTACCGCATGCCCGACAGCCCTCACCGCGTCCGGAGGGTCCTGGCGACCGCGGCCGCACCCGGGCGCTTCGGCGCCGTACTGGACCGGATCGGCACGGAGGTTGCCGCGCTCGGCGAACGGGGCCGTCCCGCCGACTACATCCCGCTGCTGGCCGGGGCCGATCCCCGGCGGTTCGGCATGGCCGTCGCCGAACCGGACGGAACGGTATACGGCGTCGGCGACTGGCGGGAGCCCTTCTCCACGCAGTCCATCACCAAGGTCTTCGCGCTGGCCCTGGTGCTCGCGCTGGAGGGCGCGGAGATCTGGCGGCGCGTGGGCCGCGAGCCCTCCGGCAATCCCTTCAACTCCCTGGTGCAGCTGGAGTACGAGAACGGCGTACCGCGCAACCCGTTCATCAACGCCGGCGCCCTGGTGGTCACCGACCGGCTGCAGACGCTGACCGGGCACGCGGCCGGCCGGGTGCGGGACCTCCTGCGCGAGGAGAGCGGCAATTCGGACGTCGACTTCGTGCCGGAGGTCGCCGCCTCCGAGGCCACCCACGGCGACCGCAACGCCGCCCTGGCCCACTTCATGGCCTCCTACGGCAACATCACCAATCCGGTTCCGCACCTGCTGGCGGCCTACTTCAGCCAGTGCTCGATCGCGGCCTCCTGCGCGGACCTGGCGCTGGCCGCGGGCTTCCTGGCCCGGCGCGGCGTCCGTGCCAACGGCTCGGTGCTGCTGACCCGCAGTCAGACCAAACAGGTCAACGCCGTCATGCTCACCTGCGGCACCTACGACGCGGCCGGGGAGTTCGCCCACCGGGTGGGGCTTCCGGGCAAGAGCGGCGTCGGCGGGGGAATCGTCGCGGTCGTGCCCGGGGTGTGCACGCTGTGCGTGTGGAGCCCCGGCCTCGACCGGCACGGCAACTCGGTGGCCGGCGTGTGGGCGCTGGACCGCTTCACCACCCTCACCGGTCTGTCGGTCTTCTGACGGGGCCCCGGCCGCAGGGGCGAGCCGGAAGGGCCCGTGCGCGGCACGCCGGACGACGCTTCTCCTGCCTGCGGTCGGCCACGCCCCAACGTGGGCCGACCGCAGGTCCGCCGCCCCCTGGTACCCCGCGGGAATGCGGCAGTTCCTGTCGCCGGGTCCGTCCCACGACGGGCCCGGCGACAGGAATCACTGGTGGCGGAGCAGGTTCCGGGTCAGCCGACGGAGACGTCGTCGACGAGGAAGACGGTGGCCAGGTAGGCGTCCTCGGCGCCGGCGAACTCCAGCGTCACCGCTCGGCCCTTGTAGGCGGACAGGTCGACGGTCTTCTGGACGTATCCGGAGCCGGCGTTGGCGTTGGAGTAGGTGGCGAGGGTAGTGCCGTTGACGTTGACCTTGAGGGTGTCGTAGGCGGTGGCGCCGGACTCCTGGGTGCTGACCTTCAGCCAGAAGGTGAGCTTGGGGCTGCCGGTGGACGGCACCGCGATGTTCGACTGCGAGAGGGACTCGATGGCGGAGGCGCCGTAGCCCATCATCCAGGCGTACCAGGAGCCGCCGTGCGCGGGCTGGAGGGTGGAGTTGGTGATGTCGTCGTCGCTCTGGGTCCAGCCGGTGGTGCCCTGTTCGAAGGTGCCGTTGGTCAGCGCGTTGCCGGTGGGGGTCGACGACGACGAGGGGGAAGGGCTGGCGGACGTCGACGGGGAGGGGCTGGTGGACGTGGAGGTGGAGGGCGACGGGGTGGGGCTGGCGGTGCCGGGGTCGGGCAGTGCGGTGCCGACGCTGACGGCGGCCCACGCCTTGGAGACGAGGTACCGCTCCTGGGAGTTGGCGCCGTACAGGTCGGCGGCGGCCTGCAGGGTGGCGGTGCGGGCCGAGGAGTAGGTGGTGGTGGAGGTCATGTAGGTGGTCAACGCGCGGTACCAGACGGCGGCGGCCTTGTCCTTGCCGATGCCGGTGAAGGTGTCGTTGTTGCAGGTGGTCCCGTTGTGGGCGCGTCCGCCGATGGTCTTGGCCCCGGTGCCCTCGGCGGCGAGGTAGAAGAAGTGGTTGCCGATGCCGGAGGAGTAGTGGACGTCCACCGATCCGGCGCTGGAGCTCCAGCAGCCCAGACTGCTGCCGTCGGCGGCGGGGTTGTCCATGCGGCGCATGTAGCCGCCCGACATGTTGAGCTTCTCGCCGATGTAGTAGTCGCCGGGATCGCCGGCGTTGTTGGCGTAGAACTCGACCATGGTGCCGAAGATGTCGGAGGTGGCCTCGTTCAGGCCCCCGGACTCGCCGGAGTAGTTGAGGTTCGCGGTGGCGGCGGTGACACCGTGGCTCATCTCGTGGCCGGCCACGTCGAGCGCGGTGACCGGGGTGTTGGAGTTCTGCGAGGAGCCGTCGCCGAAGGCCATGCAGAAGCAGGAGTCGTCGTAGAAGGCGTTCAGCAGGCTCGTATCGACGTGCACGTACGCCGGGGCGCCCTTGCCGTCGTTGCGGATGCCGGATCGGTTGAACGAGTCCTTGTAGTAGTCCCAGGTCTTGGCGAGGCCGTAGGAGGCGTCCACCGCCGCGCTCTCCCGGCTCGACGTGGTGCCGGTGCCCCAGGAGTTGCTGGACTTGCTGAAGGTCCGGGCGTTCTGCTTCGGGTTGGACTGCGAGCTGTTGTAGGAGTCGTAGACGATGGTCCCGCCGTGCGCCGCGTCGGTGAGGGTGTATCCGGTGCCGGACTGGGTGGTCTCGATGGAGACCTGGCCGACGGTGACGCCGTTGCCGGTGCCCGTGACGCCCTGCTGCAGCTCGTACTGGTCCAGCGGTGCGCCGCTGGACGCGTCCACGACCACCGCCTCGCGCGAGGCCGGTCCGGAGTCACCGTCGCCGGTGACGGTGGAGCGGTAGGCGAGGACCGGCACCTTGCCGACCGCGTACACCACCAGGGTGCTGGCGCCCGCGGTGTCGGCCTTCGCGTTCCTGACGTGCTTGGCGTGCTTGACGGCCGCGGTCGAGGCGTCGCCCGGGCTGAGCTTCGGCGTGGTGCTCGCCATCCTGATCGCGCCCGGGTGGGCCTGGTCGGAGCTGGTGGCCCGGCCGTCCCTGCCGTAGTGGACGACCAGGTCGCCGCCGATGACCGGCAGTCCGCGGAAGCTGCGGTCGTAGCGCACGTGCCGGGCGCCGTCGGTGTCGACCAGCACGTCCTTGGCCGTCAGCCGCTCGTCGGGCCCGAAGCCCAGCGACCTGGCGACGGTGGGGGCCTCCCCGTCGGCGGTGCGCAGCGCCTCGGCCCGGGCGTCGGCGCTCATGGCCCGGAACCCGGCGCCGGGTCGGGTGGCGGAGCTGTCGGCGGCCGCGGTGGACTGGGTGGCCACCACGGTCACGGTGCCCAGGGCGAGGGCCGCCGCGACGGCAGCGGCAAGGGCGTTCTTGCGGGGCATGACGATCCTTCCGCCGAGCCCGGTTGGGGGAAAGCTGCAGGACGACACGGGGGTGGGGGTGTTCGGCAGCAGTCGGCTCGGCTGTGGCCATGAGGCTAGGGAAGGAGGGGGACGGCCGAAATCAGGGCAACCCCTTGTCCTGGCGCAGAGGGCGCGGTTGGCGCACGATGGCCCGATGCCAGACTCCGCAATGCAGTTGGGTGGGTTCCGGGAACCCGTGGGTCCTGTGGTGCCGACGGTCCCGGACGACCTGCCCCGCACCCCCCGGGTGGTGCTGTTCGGGCCGCCCGGGATCGGCAAGACCACCGCAGCCGGCGCCCTGGGGCAGCGCCTTGGCCTGCCCGTGCTGCGGCTGGCTCCGGGGCCCCACGACGCCCCGGTCCCGTACGCCGGGCTGCTCGAACTCGCCCTGGTCCTTCAACCGCTGGCCGCCGCCCGGGAACTCGCGCTGGCCATCGACGAGGCCTCCGGCACGGCCGGCCCCCCTGACGGCACGGGACCCGCCCTGCGGCTGCGCCGGCTGACCGCCGCCGCGCTGCGGGACGCCCCGCCCCTGACGCTCCTGGTGGACAACGCCCACTGGCTGGACGGGGCCAGCGCGGCCGTCCTCGGCTGGGCGCTGCGCCTGACTCCGGACCTGCCGGTCATCGCGGTCGAACGCACCTGGCGCCGCGGGGGAGAGGACCACTGGAGCGGCGAGGACGCGCAGGCGGTACGCGTCCCCGCGCTGACCGGCCCTCAGATCGCCGCCCTGCTCTCGCCCTACCGGCCCACCCTCCGTGACGTGACCCGGATCCACCGCCGCAGCGGCGGGAACCCGGCCCTGGCCCTGGCCCTGGCCGCGGACGGCGCCGCCGCCGCACCGCCCGGCCGGGGTGACGAGGACGACCGGGCCCTGCCCCCGACGGCCCGCCGGCTGGTGCGCGAGTGGCTGGGCACCGTGTCCGGCGACGTCCAGGAGCTGCTGACCTTCGCCGCGCTCGACGACCACCCCGACCGCGAACTCCTGGCCCGTCTCGCCGGCCCCGCCGCCGGGCGCCTCCTGGCCGAGGCCGAAGCCGCAGGACTCGTGGACGCCGACCGGCCCGACGCGACGGTGCACTTCACCGCCACCGCCATCGGCGCCGAACTCACAGCCCGACTCCCGGACGCCGACCGCCGACACCGGCACGCACAACTGGCCGAAGCCAGCCACGACAGCCTGCGCCGCGACCGGCACACCGCCTTGGCGTCCGACCCCGACGACCCGCACGCAGCACGCAGCGCGGCCCGCGCCGCCGAGAGCGCCCGGCTGCGCGGCGAACACGCGCTCGCCGCCGAACTCTCCCTCCGCGCCGCCGAACTCACGCCCCGCACGGACGCCGGCCTGCTCGTCGAACGGGCGCTGACCGCCGCCCGCGACGCCGCGCACTACGGCGACCTCGACCGCAGCCGGGCCGCCGCCCGCCTGGTCCTGCGCCAGGACACCAGCCCCGCACAACGCGTCGACACGCTCATCGCCGTCATCGACGCGAGCGGACGGCACCTGATCGAAGCGGACCACCTGTTCGCCGACGCCCTCCAGGCGACAGGCGGACGGCCCGACCTGACCGCGCAGATCCTCATCCGCCGGTCCGTCTGGGCCAACGTCAACGAAGGCGATCCCCGCCGGGCCTGCCGGCTGGCCGAACAGGCCGCCACTCTTGCCGCGGCCGCCGACGACACCGCCACCGCCGCCATGGCCCTCACCATGCAGGCCCGTATCCAACGCATCCTCGGCCACCCCGAAACGGAGACCACACTCGCCCGCGCCCTGTCCCTGCCACGGGCCGACACCATCCCCGCCAACGCCACACCCCAGCACCTCTCCGCCCGGCACGCCCTCTTCGACGACCGCCCCGACCAGGCCCGCAGCGCACTGCTTCCGCTGCTCGTCGAAGCCGAACGCGCAGCGGACGCCGAAGCCACCGTGGACATCCTGCGCAGCCTCGCCGAGACCGAACTCCGCGCCGGACGCTGCACCCGGGCCCTCGACCACGCCCGCCGCGCCCAGGCCCTGACCGACCGCACCGCCCTCTCCCTCGCCCCGGCCTGCTACACCTCGGCCCTCGTGGAGGGGACCGCCAGGAGCACCGACACCGCCCTCGCGCACGCCCGCCGCGGCGCCGACACCGCCCGTCAGGAGGACAACAAGGTCTTCCTCTCCCGCAACCTCTTCGCCCTCGGACACCTCCTCCTGGCCACCGGCCGGCCCAAGGAAGCCCTGGACGCCCTGGAGGAAGTCCGCGCGCTGGAGGACGAGCAGCAGGTCCGCGACCCCTCCGTCCTGCGGTGGCACCCCGACCTCGCCGAGGCCCTCATCGCCCTCGGCCACCTCGACCGGGCCGAGGACCTGCTGAGTGCCACCCACCGCACCGCCATCGAACTCGGCCGAACCTCCGTCCTGCCCGCACTCGAACGCGCCCGGGCACTCCTGGACGCCGCCCGGGGCGACTACGACACGGCCGCCCGGCGCCTCACCGAAGCCGCCGGCCTCCTGCACCACCTGCCCCTCGAACGCGCCCGGACCCTGCTGGCCCTCAGCCACACCGAACGACGCGGCCGCCGCCGCGCGGCCGCCCGCTCCGCCGCCCAAGCCGCTGCCCACCTGTTCACCACCCACCGAGCCGACCCCTGGGCCGACACCGCAGCCCACACCCTGCACCGCCTGGAACACAGCCCCGCAGAAGGCAGCCCCGGCATCCGTCTCACCTCCGCCGAACAACGCTGCGCCCAACTCGCCGCCGACGGGGCGAGCAACCGCGACATCGCCGCCGCCCTCACCGTCAGCGTCAAGACGGTCGAGGCCACCCTGACCCGGGTCTACCGAAAGCTCGGCGTGCACTCGCGCGTCCAACTCGCCCGGGCGGTCCACGCCGCCGTACGGTCCGCCGCCGGACACGGGCCGGCCGCTCTGTGCCGTGACGAACCGGTTTTGCACGACGAGCGGCCAGGGAGCTGACGAGCAGCCAATGTCGCCGGTGTCTGCTTCCTGATCAGCTCATCCTTGGCGGCAACCGCTCGCCGAGGGTCGGCCTAATCGGTTAAGTGCAAGGTGTTGACCGGGGGTTGGCGGCGTGTCAGTATCCCGCTGACAACGTTGCCAGGGCCGGTGGTTGTCGGCCGTTGCGGCTCCGTCGATCCCGGCCCGCCCGCGCTCCCTCCATCAGCCACCCGGGCCGCCGCGCCCCCTCGCGGCGGCCCGTGGCGGGTGCCGGGCAGGCCGTGTTCCCCACCCCCCCACCCAGAGGAGAGTCATGGAAAAGCCGCCGAGTCCCAGAGCGTTGACGGCTGTCGGCGCGGCAGTCGCCCTCGTCCTGGGCCTGCTGTTCTCCGTCTTCGGGGTCGCCCCCGGCAGCGCCGAGGCCGCCACCTCCGGCATCCACGTCAGCAACGGCCGGATCTACGAGGCGAACGGAAGTCAGTTCGTCATTCGCGGCGTCAACCACGCGTACGCCTGGTACCCGAGCCAGACCACGGCGATCGCCGACATCGCGTCGAAGGGCGCCAACACCGTCCGCGTGGTGCTCAGCAACGGCGACCGCTGGACGCGCACCAGCACCGCCCAGGTCTCCGCGCTGATCGGCCAGTGCAAGACGGCCAAGGTGATCTGCGTGCTGGAGGTGCACGACACCACCGGGTACGGCGAGGACGCCGCCGCCACCACGCTCGACCGGGCCGCGCAGTTCTGGGTCGACAACAAGAGCGCGCTCGACGGCCAGGAGAAGTACGCGGTGGTGAACATCGCCAATGAGCCCTGGGGCAACAGCGGTTACACCGCCTGGACGGCGGCCACCAAGAACGCGATCGCCAAGCTCCGGAACGCCGGCATCCACCACGCGCTGATGGTCGACGGCCCGAACTGGGGCCAGGACTGGTCCGGCACCATGCGGGACAACGCGGCGTCGGTGTTCGCCGCCGACCCCGACCGCAACACGATCTTCTCGATCCACATGTACGGCGTCTACAATACCGCCGCCAAGGTCCAGGACTACCTCAACTCCTACACCTCGGCCCAACTGCCGATCGTCGTAGGCGAGTTCGGCGCCCAGCACAGCGACGGCGACCCGGACGAGGACGCCATCATGGCCACCGCCCAGGCCCGCGGCATCGGCTACCTCGGCTGGTCCTGGAGCGGGAACGGCGGCGGCGTCGAATACCTCGACCTGGTCAACAACTTCGACAGGAACTCGCTGACCACCTGGGGCAACCGCTTCTTCAACGGCGCCAACGGCATTGCCGCCACCGCCAAGCGCGCCACCGTCTACACCGGCGGGACCCCGACCCCGACCCCCTCCCCGTCGGCCGGCACCGCGCCGAACGGCTACCCGTACTGCGCCTCGGCCTCCTCGGACCCGGACGGCGACGGGTGGGGCTGGGAGAACAGCGCCTCGTGCGTCGTCCGCGGCGGCAAGGCCGACAGCGGCGCCACCGCCGGTACCGCGCCGAACGGCTACCCGTACTGCGCCTCGGCGTCGTCGGACCCGGACGGCGACGGGTGGGGCTGGGAGAACAGCGCCTCCTGTGTGGTGCGCGGCGGAGCGGCCGACCACTGAGCCGCGGACACGCACCGGACGTGGCGGCCGAGTTGCCCGCCGGGGCAGTGAGGCGGCGATGCCGTCGGAGGACTCCACCGCCGAGGTGACCGGCCGGATCGAGGTCGCCCGGGGCGAAGGAGATCCCGTCCGCCCGTGCGAGGCCCCTGGGCCACGGCGGAGGCCCGCGACGACCATGACGTGGTCGTCGCGGGCCTCAAGTCCGCCGGGGGCGCGGGGGAGTGGACCTGCCGCTCCGAGCCGCTGACCCGTGCCGTCGCCGCGGAATGTTCTTCGATCGCACGAAAGCGGGCGTCGGAGGACGGCGTCCGCCGCCCCACTGCGCTCGATCGTCCTGCGGGCCTGCGGCCAAGCCGCACATCGGCGGTGGCCGCAGGCCCACAGGACGACGGGGACGGCGCCTACCAGCGGTACCAGCGGTGGCGGCCGCCGGAGGGGTGCGCGCCGCGGGCGACGAAGCCGATCAGCCAGACCACCAGGACGATGACGGCGACCCACCAGAGGATCTTCACCGCGAAGCCTGCGCCGAACAGCAGCAGGGCGAGAAGCAGGACCAGCAGAAGAGGAACCACGACAACCTCCCGGAGTTTCGATGTCGGAGCACCTGCTGCCCCGCGACGCCGAAGACATGCCTGCGGATCTTTTCGCCGCCACGGGGTACCCGGCTCGTTATGGGCATCGAGCGAACGGCGAAGGGCCGACATGCGCGCGGGTCGCAAGACCGGGAGCACCGGCGGCCAGTTCGGAACCGCCGTCAGACGGCAACGTCGGCAGGGCCGTCGGCACCGAGCGGCCCGACACGCAGCGGAGGACCGAGGAGGTCGGGGAGAGGTCGAGGGACACCGGGTCGGGTTTCGCCGGCGAGGGCGGGCGCCCGCGAGGGTGGTGCGGTCGAGGTACGGGGCGGATCCGGTCAAGGGTGAGGGCTTGGCCGGGGTCGAGGATGTGGGCGGAGGTCCCGGGGTGGCTCAAGGAGCACTCCCGTGAAACCGATCGGCTACTGGCTCAGGACCACCGACAAGGCCCTCACCCGCTACATGGACGGCATGGTGGTGGCGGCCCGCCTCACCCGACGCACCGGGCAGGTCCTCAACGACGGCCAGACCCGCCCCACGCCACCGACGCCGACGTCCTCTCCAGCCCGGCCGCCGACGCCGACACCCCTGACCGCCGCCATCGACACGGTTTCGCCGACACCTGGGCCGTCCGCCCCGCACGGGCCGGCTCGCGCTCGCCGCTGACGGCAGCCGCCGACCGGCCGAGGTCGCCGTCCGCGTGGACGCGTTCCGCGAGCTGTCGACGACCGGCATCTCCCCGGAGGAGTACCGCACCGCCGTCCGCATCCCGGAACTCATCTGCCGCAAGCTCGAAGCAGCGACGAACGCCACCCGCTGACGCTCCCTCAGGCCGGCCCGGCCGAGGCCGTCGAGCCGGCCGGCGTCCTGGGCGCGGTCCCGCCGGCCCCGTGCAGGACCGGCCGTCAGCCGACGTGGGCGGACACCACGCGGCCGTCGACGACCGTGACGCCCACCCTGGAGATCCGGAAGTCGTAGGTGGTTTCGGAGCCCACTCCGTCCACGCTGACGATCCACAGATCCCGGTGTTCCTCGGCCGCCTGCAGCCTGGCCGTTTCGAGCGTCAGCCCGATGTACTGGCAGGACCGGATGTCCCCCAGGACCTGCATCGACGGTGGCGTCGTGGCAGTGCAGGCCGACGCCGTGGGTGAAGGGACGGGGACCGGGCTCGTCGACACCGGGCTGTCCGTAGGACCAGACGCTGTTCCCCCCATGACGTGGACCGAGACAACCGTGCCGGCCGCGAGGCAGGTGGCCGCAAGGCCCAGGACGCAGGTGCGCACGCGCCGGCGTCCCCTGACGCGCGCGGTGACCCGCTCCAGGCTCACCTCGAGCGGTCCGGCCTGATCCGCCGCGTCGAGCAGCAGATGTTTGACCACGTCCGTCTCATTCGCCATGCGCATCCCCATCCGGGCTTGTGACCAACAGGACCTTGCCGAGCCTTGCGACGGCCTCACTCAGATAACGCTTGCCCGTCCCCGCGCTGCAGCCCAGCCGGTCGGCCACCTCGGCCACGGACAGGTCCTCGTAGAAGCGCAGGACCACACAGGCCCGTTGCCGCGGGGAGAGCATTCCGAGCGCACCGACGACGTCCATCCGGCGGCCGCTGGCAGCAGCGAAGTCCTCCGTCGACGGCAGGGTCGCCAGACGCGGGAGCAGACTCGTCCAGCGAGCCCGGCGACGGTGCTGGTCGAGGTAACGGTTCAACATGACGCGGCGCACGTACGGCTCCGCGGACGCGACATCCCAACTCCGCCGCGGCTGGCCGAAAACCCTGACCAACGCGTCCTGCACCAGATCGTCGGCCTCCGTACGGTCCCCGCACAACAGATATCCGTACCTCTTCAGCGCCGACCCCCTGACCTGCAAGAGCTCACCCACGACGTCATGCCAGTCCACCCCTCACCTCTTCCTTGTCACCGACTCCCACGAACAACCAGCCCACTTCGTTGCCCCGCAGGGCAGGATTCGTGCGGACGGGAAGTACCGTGCGACAGGTGCGGCAAGGATCGGAAGCAGGACGACCGGCGCGCCGCCGCTACCGCGCAGAGGCGTAAGGCCGTGTCGTATGTGGTGATGAGTCGGCGGTAGCCCGCCTGCGGCGTCCGAGGCGTTCGAACAAGTCGATGCCCTTGCGGGCGATGCGGACGCTGATGCGTTTGCCGCGCAGCCATTTACCCAGGTGGGGTACGTCATGCGCTTTGTCGGTGTGAAGGTGCCCGGGCTCTCGGCAGCTGTCGGTCCACGGGTGCTGTCGCATCAGGCATGTCGCGGCGACTGGCTTCAGGGCCTTGCTGTCGTGGGTGTTGCCGGCGGTGACGGCGACGACGAGGGGTAGTCCGCCCGCGTCCGACACGACGTACATCCTGGAGCCCGCCTTGCCCCGGTCCACGGGGCTCGGGCCCGTGAGTCCGCCCCTTTTCTGCAGGACCGCCTCCTGCACCCGGTCCGACGGGCTCAGCGGCCTCGCCAACTCCCACGACCCGTCGGGGACGGTTCAACTCCACGTACCCCGCCCCATACCCCGAAGCCACCTCCCACATAGGACACGGTCTGAGCACCCGACGGACCGGTTCGCCGGGTAACGGATGCTGCCCGGGCCCTGGAGGTCGGGCCGGCGCAGGTCGTCGGGGGTTGCCGTGCCCCGGTGGTGAGGCGACGCTGAAGAAGCCGATGTCCGTTCAGGCGGCCGGGGTTCGGCCCGGGCCAGGACCGAGGATCACGTCATGGCGTCCGTCTTCCATCGCCGCAACGACGATGAATCCGCCCAAGCACCCATGCCTGCGCCTCCTGCCCCGAGGGCAGTTGGCCCCCCGCCGCCGTCCGAGGCGGACGCCCGGTTGCCGCTGATCTACGTGCGCGGCTTCGCCGGCGGCACCAGCGGCATCGACAAGCAGGTCGACGATCCGTTCTACGGGTTCAACGACGGTTCGACCCACATCCGGGTCGGCGGTGACGGCAATCCGCAGTACTACCAGTTCGAGGGCCCGCTGGTGCGGCTGTTCGCGGTCGACGGGTACCGGCCCCTGGTGTCCGGCGACCCGAAGACCTATCTGGAGTCCTGCGGAGCCAACACGGTGCCCCGGGCGACGGTCTGGATCCACCGGTTCTACGACGGCGCCGCGGACAGCTTCGGCAAGCAGGCCGTCGACTTCGACCTCGAGCAGGCGGCACGGGACCTGTACGAGCTCGTCCAACTGGTCCGGGAGAAGACCGGAGCCGACAAGGTCAACCTGATCGCCCACTCCATGGGCGGCCTGGTCTGCCGCAGCATGCTCCAGAAGTGGTCGTACGAGAGCTCCGGGGACTTCCGGCCGTCCGCCCCGGGCAAGGACCTGGTCGACAAGCTCTTCACCTACGGCACCCCGCACGGCGGGATCACCTTCGCCGTCGGCAGCGGACTGCTCGACGAGTTCATGGAGGATCTCGGTCCGGCCGGCTCCGACGTCTTCTCCCCGGAGAAGATGTACGGCTACCTGGTTCCCGGCGTCACCTACGGCACCGAGGCACCGGACGGCTGGGTCGCGAACGAGATCCCGGAGAGTGCCTTCGACACCGACCGGATCTTCTGCATGGTCGGCACCGACGCCGGCGACTACGGGCTGTCCCAGAAGGTGGTCGGCCCGCAGAGCGACGGTCTCGTGGCCATCCGCAACGCCTGGGTCGAAGGGGCGCACCGCGCGTACGTCCACCGTTCGCACAGCGGCCGGTACGGCCTGGTCAACTCGGAGGAGGGCTACCAGAACCTGCGCCGATTCCTGTTCGGCCGCAAGCGGGTGAGCATCGAGCTGGCCGGTCTGGAGGCGGCGCCACCCGACCGCGACGGCAACCCGTCCTTCTGGCAGGCCGAACTCCAGCTCGCCATCCGCGGGCTGCCCGTCGTCATGCACCAGCAGTCGGCGCCGCACCGCTGCCCGATCGACCTGGAGCCCGATCCGGCCGGCAACCCGATTCCGCTCACCACCGCCTTCCTGCTCGACCCGGTGACCTTCGCGGACGGCAGCACCAACACCCCGGCCTCGCCCCGCGCCCGCTACGGCCTGCGCCTGCGGGTGTCCCTGCTGACCGAGAAACACGGACTGCTGTTCTGGCGCGACAGGCTGGCCCAGACCGCCGACTGGGAGGACACGCTGATCGTCGACGTCGGCCACGAGGACGACGACCCGACAGGCGAACTGCGGCTGTGGGCCGCCTGGAACTCCGACCTCCCGACCGCGATCGCCACCCAGGACCCGATCTGCGACGACCCGCTCGACCCCGACCCCGACCACGGCGCCGCGTCCCTCCGTCTCCCGCGGAGCGCCGGCCAACTCCTGGGCGCCGACACGTCCCTCATTCTCAGACCCGAGCTCTGGAACTGACCCGCACCGTACCTACCCCGTGGCCTTCGACCTGTACGGGGGCGGAGGTGGTCCGGGACGACCGAAGCGACGTCGGTCGGAACCTCGACGGGGGAGAGCGGCGCAGCGGAGCGTCCAGGTCCAGCGGGTCCGCGCCGCCACGTGCCGCGCCTGCAGGGGTGGGTTCGGGCGGGCATGCCTCCGAGCGTTGTCATAGCCAGCCCTGCTGGGTGGCTCTGATGCCGGCTTCGAACCGGCTGGCAGCGCCCAGGCGTTCCACGATGGAGGCCATGCGGCGACTGAGGGTGCGGGCGGAGACGCCCAGGCGCTGTCCGGTGCCGCCGTGGACACCGTAGTGCGCTCTGCCGGCCGAAACATTCGACATTTTCTCGGAACGCTCAGGGTCCGATCTGCTTCAACTCGGTTACGCTACCGCAGTCCGACCAGACAGAGACTGCCTGTGGGCTTCGAAACATTTCGGAAAGACCTCGCGGGAGGGCGCGTCGCCCGGCCGTGCGAGGGCGCCGTGACCGTACTGGGCAGCATGGGGAGAGGGCCGTACGTGAAAACAACCGCACTGCGCCGATGGACGACGACCACCGCCGCCGTGGCCGCCACCGTGACCCTCACCGTGACGGCCGCCGCGTTCGGCGGGTCCCTGGCCGACCGGGCGCGAACCGGGTCGCAGGCCTCCGCACAACAGGCCGCCGCGGCGAACCCGGCGGGCGCGGCGGAACCGGGGCACGAGCACTGGGTGAACACCTGGACCTCGATGCCCCAGCTGACCGAGCCGGGCAACATGCCGCCGGCCCCGTACACGCAGGACGGCGCGGTGCTCACCGACACCACGCTGCGGCAGACCGTGCACGTCACGCTCGGCGGCCGCTGCCTGCGGCTGCACGTGTCCAACGCGTTCGGCGGCGCCGTTCTGCCGGTGACGGCCGTGTCCGTGGCCCGCCCGGCCGGCGGTCGGTCCGGCGCGCGGGCGATCGTGCCCGGGAGCTCGCGGCCGGTGACGTTCGGTGGGCGGCCCGGGGTCACCGTGCCGGTCGGCGCGCAGATGGTCGCCGACCCGCTGGACTTCCCCTTCGCCGCGGGCGAGACCCTCACCGTCACGATGTACCTGGCCACCGGCCAGCAGTCGACGAACATCACGTCGCACCCGGGTTCGCGCACCACCTCGTACATGCTGCGCGGCGACCACCTCGACGACGCCGACCTGGACGGTGCGGCCTCGGTCAACCACTGGTACTTCCTCAGCGCCGTCGAGGTGCAGGCGCCGCCCACCGACCGGGCGACCGTCGTCCTGGGCGACTCCCTCGCGGACGGCCGGGGCTCCACCGACAACGGCAACAACCGCTGGCCCGACCGGCTGCGGGCACGACTGGCCGAGCGTGCCGACACCGCGGGCACCGCGGTGCTCAACCAGGCCGCGGGCGGCAACCGCGTCCTCAACGACGGTCTGGGCCCCAACGCCCTGTCCCGCCTGGACCGCGACGTGTTCGCGCAGCCCGGCGCCACCTCGCTCATCGTCTCCGAGGGCGTCAACGACATCGGCACCGCCGACGCCACCCCCGCCGCCCAGCAGGCCGTCGCCGCGGACCTGATCAACGCGTACCAGCAGATCGTGCTGCGCGCCCACGAGCAGGGCCTCCGCGTCTACGGCGCCACCCTCACCCCCTTCGGCGGCAACCAGTACGACGACGCCGCAGGGCTGCGCGAGGCGTCACGCCAGGCGGTCAACGCCTGGATCCGCACCAGCGGGCAGTTCGACGCCGTGCTGGACTTCGACCGCGCCGCCCGCGACCCGCAGGCCCCCCGCCAGCTCCATCCCGACCTGGACGTCGGCGACCACCTGCACTTCAACCCCACCGGCTACCAGGCCCTCGCCGACTCCGTCCCGCTCCGCCTCTTCGGCCCCGAGTCCCGCTGACCCCCGCCCCGCCTCGCGGGTCCCGCGACGCAGGCATCGGCCGAGCGGTCCCGCGCCATCGTCCCCCGGGCCCGGGACGCGGCCGCGCTGGTCGGCGCCGCCGCGCACGAGCTCGGCTCCTCGCGGGCCCGGCATGGCGCGCCACCGGCGTGCCGATCGAGCGCGGGCCGCCCGCGTGCGTCAGTTCCGGTCCGCCGAGGTCGGGGAATAGGTGGGCGTCGCGTCCAGGGCGGCGGAACCGACGGTGGCGCGGCCGAAGAGGGCGTCGTAGCCGGGCGGCAGTTGGAACAGGACGCGTTCCATGAGGTCGTGACCGGCGGCGTCGGCGACGGTGCTGAGGACGGCGCCGATGTCCCACAGGGCGGTGGCTTCGGTGGCCCCCTCGATCCAGGCGGCGGTGGCGCGGACGAACCTTTCGGGTGTGAGAGGTTCGGCGGCCTGCAGCGGGTTGAGCAGGATCAGGGCGAGCGTCTCGGGCAGTCGGGCGGCGAGCCGGGCGCGGACGTCGCCGACGAGATGGGCGCCGAGGAGTGCAAGGACGACGCGCGCCGCCCGATCCGCTTCCTCGGGTGTGTCGTATTCGCCGCGTTCGCGCACCGTGGCGCGGAACGCCTCCCATCGCAGGGTCACCGCGGTTCTCCCTTCGGAACGGCCCGGCGTCAACGGTCGTCGGGTCAGGGTTCGAGGGTCAGGTACCGGTCGGTGCCGGTGAGCCGGAGCAGCCGCAGGACGCGGGGACCGGCACCGCGCAGGACCAGGCATGCTCCCTCTCGCTCGGCTTCTTTCCCGGCGCGTGCCAGCGGGCGCAGGCCGGCGCAGTCCATGAAGTCCACCGCGGACAGGTCGACGACGACCTCGCGGTGCGTGCCGAGCGCAGCGGCCAGTTCCCGCTGGAGGTCGGGTGCGGTGTCGAGGTCGAGGTCGCCGTGCGGTCGTACGACGGCGACTGCCCGCTTCTGGTCGTGCATGGCGTTCCCGGTGTCGACTCGGTCGCGATGCTCGGTGTACCGAACGGTGGACGGGAGCGGGCCGCCCCCCAGTGACCCGGGGCGGGGCGCCACGGGGCGGCCGGTGTGGGGTGGCGGTTCGTCAGGCCCGGATCTGCTTGCGTTCGGCTCCGTGGTCGATCTCGATCTTGCGGGGCCTGGCCTTCGCGGCGACCGGAATGGTCAGCGTCAGCACGCCGGCCTCGTAGTGGGCGCTGATTCCGTCAGGTTCGAGGATGTCGGAGAGCATGACCTGCCTTGAGAACACGCCGAGCGGTCGCTCGGACAGCTCCCACTGCACCTCGTCGCCCTGCCGGCTCGGGCGGCGTTCCGCCTTGACGGTCAGCATGTTCCGCTCGACGTCGATGTCGATCGCGTCCGGGTCGACGCCCGGCAGGTCGAAGCAGACCACGTATTCGTCACCGACGCGGTAGGCGTCCAGCGGCATCGGGGCAGGGTGCGACCAGGTGCCGTTCGCCCCCAGGAACTGCTGGGTCAGCCGGTCAAGCTCGCGGAACGGGTCAGTGCGCAGCAGCATCGCGAAACACCTCCAACGGATCCTGAGTGCCAGTGCGCTTCACCTGAATCCGTTGTAACACGTCATCCATTCGATGACAACACTTCGGGTCATGTGATGCATGACGCCGCTCGGCGCGGTCGGCACCACAGCCTCGACGTGTACTCCATCGCAATCGGCGCTCGTCGTACGGCGTACGGCGTACGGCGCACGGCCGGTGAAGACCGCGCCGACGCGGTCGGGGAGTTGGTGGTGGCTGGCAGCGTCGCGCGGGTCGCACGCCGACGACCTCAGCCTCCTCACGGCCCGGCACGGCCCGATGACCGGCATCTGCATCGCGACCGGGCCCGACCGCGACCCCGGACAGCTGCTCACGGGACGGATCCGAGGCCGTGGCCGCCGCGGCGGTGCTGGACCGGTCGGACGGTGGCAGCCGTCCCACCCTGCTCCATGTCACGGCCGCGCCTGGCGGAAGGCGGCGTCGGAGGTGACTCAGCCGTCCGGACGGTGCAGGCGAGCCTGGTGGAGCAGGGCGTAGGGAGGTCACGCGACAAGGCTCCTGGCGGTCCGGGGACCGCCAGGAGCCGGGATGCGACGCTGCGTCAGTTCTGCTCGTCGTCGAGGTTCGTCTCGGTCGTGTCGTGACCCTGCGCCATCTCGCGCTCCGCATCGTCCCGGGCCTTCTGGTCCAGGTCCTCGCGCTTGGGGTTGCGGTTGCCCAGTGCCTCCTTGGCCTGGTCGGCGAGGTCCTTGGCCTGGTCCTTGAACTGATCGCTGAGTCCCATGACTTGCTTCTCCAATGCGTTCGGGAACATGTGCCCCCCGCCCCAGGAACTCACGGCCTGCCTCGCCCCGCATTCCCGCATCGACCGACCGGCCCAAGGCCGTGCTGCGTTGGAGTCGGACCGGGGCGGCGGGGGAGAGGAGCATCGCCGTCGGAGAGCCACGCCTTGTCGCAGGACGCGTCACCCGCGGCAGGTCCGCCGCGGTCGGGATCCCGCTGGTGCTGCTCGCACCGAGCGGCGGGGTGCGACAGCACGCACTGAACGCTCTGGGCCTGCGCGGCGGCGGCCCGGGGGTGTGTAGTGGCAGGTCGGCCGGGGCACACGCGCGGTGACGCACCCGCCGACCACGGAGGGCCCGGGATCCGCCATGGCACCGGCCGACCGACGACACCGCCACCTGAACATGTTTCCCGGCGACCGGACCGCCGCAGGCATCGCGTTCACCCGCCGCACCCTGGCCGACTGGCACCTGACCGACCCGGCCGCCTGCACCGACGCACTACTGGTCGCGGCCGAACTCCTCGCCAACGCGGCCCAGCACACCCCCGGCCCCGAGCGCCTGGACATCGACCTCGGCCCCGCCGGGCTCACCCTCGCGGTCACCGACCCCTCCACGGACATTCCGCGTCCCGGCGCGCTCCGGCCCGACACCCCCCACGGGCACGGCCTCGTCATCGTCGACAGGCTCGCCCTCGCCTGGGGACACCGGCCGACCCCCACCGGCAAGACCGTCTGGGCCCTCCTCCCCGCCCGCGCCACCGACAGCTCCGGCCGCCGCGAACACCCACGCGGCGTTCGACGAGGCGGCCCCGAACGTCGGAGAGACGGCCGGGCCGGCGCGCGTCGCGGCTGACGACCGATCAGCGGCAGGCCGGCGTCGCCGGACCGGCCGGCGCAGCCGGTGGCCGCGGTCGGTTCGCCGCGAGTTTCGCCGCATCCCGTGGCTGGCCGGAGCACCGTCGTTGACGCCGGCAGACTCCAGGCGGCTTCCGTCAGCGGCGCCTGGTGCACGCCCCACCGGGGTGTGCACCGCCGCGCACTTCGCCGGGCAGGGCCCCCACGCCGCGCTCACCCTCGCCCGCGCTCGCGTGCGGCGGGAAGCGGGAAGGAGGAACGAATCGACAGATCGGCTGCCAGCTGCTTCCGACCCGCGGTCCCTTTCGAACGGCCTGGGCGGGGATCCGGTGGCGGCGGCTCGGACTCAACCCGAGCGCAGCGCGGAGAAGCCGAGCAGCAGGGCATCGAGCGCGAAGGCGAACCGCTCGGCGTCGTCCGTGCCGATCCCGTCGGTCGCGGCGCGGACCAGCAGCGGGTACCGCTCCGCCCCGAGCGCGGCCAACCAGTCGACGCCACCGGCTTCTCCGGCTTCGACCGCGATCCGGGCCTCCGCCGTCGCGTGGCCGATCACGAACACCGAGAGGGAGTTGAGCGCATGCAAGGCGCTACCGAGCGGAAAGCCCCCAGCTGTGAGCAGGCGCAGGAGTGCCTCGAGGTCGTCGAGGGTCGCAGGGGTGACGGCGGGTCGGGAGGTGGCGATCGGTAGCACGGCCGGGTGCCGCAGCAGACCCTCGCGCAGGGCGGCGGCGTACGCGTGCAGGGCCGTGCGCCAGTCGGCGGAGGCGTCCATGGCGGGGGTGGCAGCCGTGAACACCTGCTCCACCAGGCCGTCCAGCAAGGCGTCCTTGTTGGGCACGTAGTGGTAGAGGGTCATCGCCTCCACGCCCAGCTCCTGGCCGAGCGAACGCATCGTCAGAGCCTTGAGTCCGTCCCGGTCGACCAGGCCGAGCGCCGCATCGAGCACCTGCTGCCTGCTCAGCCCGACCCGCTCGCCCCGCCCGCGCCGGGCCGCCTGACGCTCCGCCATCTCTGCTCCTCCGCCGCCGCACGGCCTTGATTTTCTTACAACATAAGAGAATACTCACCATCGCAAACTTACGACGTAAGAAATCAGTTGCCGCAAGGGGTGTCACGATGTCGACCGCCACCAACAAGCAGGTCATCCGCGACTTCGTCACCGCGCTCAACGACCGCTCCGGCGAGGGCTGGGTGCAATTGCTCTCCCCGACCGTCATCGACCACAACAAGATCATCTTTGGGGAGGAAGACGCCCCCGGCGCAGCCATCGAGGGTTTCCGCCTCCAACTGGCCGCCTTCAGCACCGGGGCCACGGGCGACGGCTTCCACATCGAGCAGCTCGTCGCCGAGGGTGACGAGGTCGTTGCCCGGCTGCGGGTGGCCGGTGTGCACACGGGTCACCACGTCCGGATGCCCGAGCCGACCAACCGCCGCTGCGACGTCGAGCAGATCTGGATCTTCACCGTCCGAGCCGGCCGCATTGCCGAGATCCGCGCCGTCAGCGACCGTCTCGGCATGTTCATCCAGCTCGGCTGGGACTGGCCGACCGTCGACTGAACCCGGTGGCTGATCGCCGAACGGCATTCACCGCCGGGCCCGGACCGCGCCACCTCGCTCTGCCGCGCGGCACATGGTGATCGTCCACGGAATCGCGGCGGGCGCCCGATCGCGCGTGCTACGGCCGACCGGGGAGGGCGGCGACTACGAGGGCGACGGCTTCCTCCGGCGTCCCGGTGCGTGCGACCAACTCCCCGTCTCGGCGCCGCACCCCGTACTGGCGCTCGTCGTGCGGGAACAGGCCGTACCCGACCTGCCCCTCCCAGAGGCCGAACCCGACCTGCTTCTTCTCGGAGGGCTCGATTCTGGTGGAGAACCAGACATTGAAGTGGCTGGTGATCGGCGTCAGCCTGCGCAGCGCCGGTTGGGCGTACGCCGCCACCAAGAGCGCGTTCGTGCGCGGGAACCGGCCCCAGTCCGACGTGTGGTAGCGGTCGAGCTTGACGTGCCACGCCAACTCGACCGCGCCCAGGGGCTCTTGCTCGTGCACCAAGGCCCACGGGCGGAACTCGATGCACGGGGCCTGGGCTCTGGTCTCCCTCAGCCCCGCACCGCTCATCCACGCCACCGCTGCCCTGACCGCTTCGGTCGGCTCCGCGCTCCACCCACCGGCCACGATCACGCCGTGGCTCTCCAGGCGCACCCAGAGGTCCCCGCACTGCCCACCGCGCGGATACACCGCCCACGGCCGCGAGCCCGTCATCTCCTCGCGGGGCGGATACACCGTCACCCGCCGCCCGAGCCGCTCGTCGACGTACCTCGCGGCGGACGGAGGCGCACTGTCCGGCTCGGGCAGGACAATCCCGAGGCCCTCCGCCGTACGCCGCAACACCTCCCGGAGCACCCCGCGACCCCACTGCCGCCCGCCTGCCCCCGCCCCCACGTTCATCCACCCAGTATGCGCCGCGGCAGCGCCCTGCCCGTCTGGCCGGGAGGAGTCGCGGTCCTGGGTGCGTCGTCGTTCGACCGCCGCCTGAACGGGCCCGGTGGTGTGTGGACGGGAAGTCGCAGACCGGGGCCCTGGACCGGCCGCGGCGCGGGGTGCTGCGGGGGACCACCCGTGAAGGTCCCCCGCAGCGTCGGGCCTGATCAGGCGCAGGCGAGCTGCCACGATCCGTAGGTGCCGGAGATGTAGCTGCCGTTGTCCTCCAGGCCCGTGCGGAAGAAGAAGCAGGCGCCCTCCGCGAAGTCCCGGTCGAAGGCGCCGGTGTAGGTGTAGCCGGTGTAGCCGCCGGTGTAGTCGTGGTAGTGCTTGCCGTCGCTGGTGCTGGCCAGGCCCATGGTGGGGGTGGTGTATTCCAGGCGGACGCCGCGGCCGTCCTTGCACAGGTCCATGAAGCGGAAGGTGTCTCCGTAGTTGGACCAGCCGGTCACGCCGCAGGTGTCGTCGGACGACGCGTAGTCGTTGATCTCGAACGCGGACGCCGTGTTGGCGATTCCGACCGTCATCGCCACCGTGGCCGCGGCCGTCACCACGATGCGCTTGAGCGTGAACACATGTTCTCCTTGGAGAGCGGAGGATCGTCGCGGTCATGACGAAATGGGGCTCCGCAATGGGCCAGGACTATGCCTCAAACATGATCATCTGACAACTGGTCTGCACGAAGCCGCCCATGACTGCACATCACCTCCACGCCAACGGCGATCCGAGCACCGTTCACCTGTAGTTCAGACGTCGAGCCGCTGGCGACTGCTCGGTGGACCGGACGCGACCCTCCCGGAGTCCGTGCCCGGACCCGGCACGGCTGCCGGAAGGGGCTGCCAGGGTCGGCGAGGGCGTGCGTCGGGGTGACGGGATACTGCTGCAATGTCAGATCACCGGACTTTGGCTCCTGCGGGGCCCGCGCCGACCGAGCTCCCCGTCCCGCCGGCGGGACGTCCCTCGCTGCGGCGGGACGTCTCGTTGCCCGCTGTGCTGGCCGGTCTGGTGTGCGTCGCCGTGTCCTTCTCCGGCCCGCTGGTCGTCGTGCTTGCCGCAGCGTCCGCCGGGCACCTGGACCAGGTGCACACCGCCTCGTGGATCTGGGCGGTGTCGATCGGCAGCGGGCTGACCTGCCTGCTGCTCAGCTGGTGGACCCGGACCCCGGTGATCACGGCTTGGTCGACGCCCGGCGCGGCGCTGCTGGTCGGTAGCCTCGGTGCCTATCCCTACCCGGAGGCGATCGGGGCGTTCCTGCTCAGCTCGGTCGCCGTCGCACTGTTCGGTGCCACCGGCCTGTTCGGGCGACTGATCAGGGCCGTCCCGACCGGCATCGTCAACGCCATGCTGGCCGGCATCCTGTTCGCCTTCGGCGCGGGCATCTTCGCCGAACTGCGCGCCGCCCCCGTCCTGGTGCTGGGCAGCTTCACCGTCTTCCTGCTGGCGAAGCGCCTGGTGCCGCGCTACGCCGTCCCGCTGGCCCTGGTCGCGGGCGCGGTGCTCGCCGCGGCCACCGTCGGACTCCCGCTGCACCTCGGCTCCGGCGGCCCCACCCACCCCGTCTGGACCACCCCGGCCTTCTCCTGGCCCGCAACCGTCGGCCTGGCGCTGCCGCTCACCATCGTCGCGCTGGCCTCGCAGAACGCCCCGGGTCTCGGCATCATGCGGGCCTCCGGGTACCGGCCCGACGACCGGCTGCTGATCGGTGCGACCGGCGGACTGTCGGTGCTGCTCGCCCCGTTCGGCTCGCCCGGCGTCAACCTGGCGGCGATCACCGCCGCGATCTGCACCAGCCCGGAGAGCCACCCCGACCCGCGCCGGCGGTACGTGGCCGGAATGGCCACGGGCCTGCTCTACCTGCTGGTCGGCAGCTTCAGCGGCCTCCTGGTCAGCCTGTTCACCGGCCTGCCGCACGCCCTGATCGCGGTGATCGCGGGCGTCGCCCTGCTGGCCTCCTTCCAGGGCAGCCTGGCCGCCGCGGTCGCAGAGGAACGCGGCCGCGACGGCGCGGTGGTCACCTTCCTCGCCACCGCCTCCGGCCTGACCCTGTTCGGCATCGGCGCACCGTTCTGGGGCCTCCTGCTGGGCTTGACGACGCACGCCGTTCTGACGCGCCGTCACCGGGGTTGAGCTGGTCCGCTGCTGGCCAGGAAGCGGAGTGTGGCGGGCGGGCACGACGGTCCGGCACGGGCAGGGCGGGGGCGGCGACCCCGGCATTCGGGAAACGATCTCGCCCCGCTGGGAAGCGATCTTCAACCGGGAGCGACCCTGATCGTCAACATCGCCGCAGTGGCCTGAGCTGGTTGACCTGCTCCCCGGGCGGGGGACGGTGAGCCGGTCAGCGGCGGTCGAGGTGGGGGAAGACGAACTCGTCCAGCAGGAGGCCGAGGGCGACTGCGGCCGGGACGGCGACCAGTGCCCCGACGATGCCCAGCAAGGCGCCGCCGATCAGAACGGCCACGATCGTGACGAACGGGTGGACGTCGACGGCGAACTTCATCGTCCGCGGCATGATCAGGTAGTCCTCCAGCAGCCGGAAGCCGATGTAGAAGCCGGCCGTGGACACGGCGACCGGCCAGGAGACCGCGAGGGCGACGAGACTGACGACGATGCCGCCGATGGTGGAGCCGACGATCGGCACGAGGTCCATCAGGGCCACGAACACGCCGAGGGCCGCGGCGTAGGGCACGCCGACCGCGGCGCACCACACGGCGGTGGCGAGGCCGGCGATGGCGGAGGTGGCCAGGTTGCCGAGCATGTAGCGTCCGGTGCGGGCGAGGATCTCCTCGGTGAGCTCGCGGGCCCGGGCGCGGCGGCTGCCCTTCACGAAGCGGTAGCAGAACTCCTTGATGTCGGGCATCCCGGCCATCAGGTACAGGGTCACGGTGGCGACCACGGTGACCGAGGTGACGGTGTCCAGCAGCAGGCGGCCGGCGCCCAGCACACCGCCCATCAGGCCGGGGCCTCCGCTGCCGCCGAGGGCGTTCTTCGCCTGCTCGGCGAGGTGGAAGCGATCCTCGATCCGACCCAGCGCCGAGTGGTGGTCGTGGACCTGGTCCAGCCAGAGCGGGATGCGCCGGGCCAGCACGCCGGCCTCCTGGCCCACCGGGGGGACGACCAGGAACAGGAAGCCCGCGACCAGCAGCAGGAAGGCGCCGAGGACGGCGGCCACCGCCCAGCCGCGCCGCAGTCGGCGCCGGCACAGCGCGGCGACGATCGGCTCCAGGCTCACCGCGAGGAAGACGGAGAGCAGCAGCAGGGTCAGGAACTCCTCCAGGCGCAGCAGTTGGCGGAACAGGAACCAACCGGTGAGCGCGCCGAGCGCCAGCCGCAGACCGGTGGAGAACCCGGGCATCCGGGCCCGGGAGGAGTACGGGCGGGGCTCCGCGGTCGGCGGCGGGTCGGCTGCGGGCGCGGTCGGCGCGGCGTCATGGGGCACCAGCAGCCGTCGGCGGATCCCGTCCGCGGCGCCGGTGGTGACGACACGCAGTCCCGGTGGCATCTTCATAGGGGCAGATCCGTTTCGCGTGCGGGACTGTGGGCACCGTCCGGTTGCCCCGTCGCGCCGAGTCGAAGCACTCCGGCGACGCTGATCCGGCCCGCGGGCCGCCCGATCGGCGGATCTTCAAACGCCACTGCCCCGTTCGGGCCGGCCGGCGCTCCCCACGGGGCTTCGCGAACGAGCCCCGTCACCGGCCCAGCACCCGAGCCGAGGAGAGCGCGCAGAAGATGTTCACGGCCATCTCCGCCGTCGTCCGAACTCCGTTCCCGCCGATGGAAATGACGTGGTCGGATCCCGGCGCGCACTGCGGGGCTGCTATCTTCCATGCCGCCCGGGGTGATCATCGGCCCGGAGTCCGGTACTGGAGAACTCATGAACCGTAGCGCCAAGGCCCCTTCCGCCCTGCTCGGCGGTGCCCTGCTCGCGCTCGCACTGAGTGCCGCGCCGGCACAGGCGGCGGGGAACGGGTCGATCACCGGGTCGATCAGCGGTGTGCCGTCCAAGGTGCCCGCCGGCGGAAGCTTCCAGATCTCCGTCACCAGTCGGTCCAGCTCCGACGACGCCATCCTGGTCGACCAGTTGAACCTGACGCTGTACCGCTCCAGCGGCTCCGCCGGCGGGGTCAGCGTGCAGTGGCAGGACCCGGCCACCGGGCAGTGGGTCGATGCGTCGGGCGGCGGCGACAGTTGGAGCCTCGGCGGGCGGCGCGGCCTGGCCACCGTCCCTCCGCACGGCACCCTCGTCACCCACGCGCGCATCTCCATGGGCAGTGCCACGCCGGGGTCCTACACCGTCAGGAGTCCCGGCATCATTGGCTACGAGCTGCTCGGCCCCTCCGGCGACCCGATCGCGGGACACCTGGACAGCATCGAATCCGCGCAGGTGTCCTTCAGCTACGCAACCGGCGGCGGCGCGGCCCCGCAACCCACCCCGAGCACCCGGCCGACCACCCCGCGCACACCCAGCACGCCCGCCAGGACCGCGGCCGCCCCGGACGCACCGGCCGACGCTCCGTCGACAAGCCCCACGCCCACGCCCTCCGCCACCGACACGCCCACCGCCACGGCAACGCCGACGCCCGCCGACTCGGCGCCGACCCCGACCCCGACCCCGACGCCGTCCGGGGCAACCGCCGCCGTGGCGGCCACCGGCAGCGCGCGCTCCGCCACGGTCCCGCTGACGCTCGGGGCCGTCGCCGTGACGGCCGCCGCAGCGACGTTCGCGATCGTCGCGCTGCGCCGCCGCCGCACCGGGGCGGAACGCTCCGAGGACTGACCGGCGGCGATGGGCGAGGGGGCATCGTCTGTCGGCGAAGGCTGCGGGGCGGCCGTGGCCGCGTCGGGGCGGCACGGTGCGGGTCTCAGCTCAGCTGGTTCTTGTGGATGCGGCCGTTCTTGACGATGAGTGCGAGGTTCGTCTCGGGGTCGGCGAGGAGGGTGATGTCCTTCGTCGGGTCGCCGTTGACGATCAGGAAGTCGGCCCAGGCGCCGGGGCGGATGACGCCGAGCGGGGCGTGCCGGTAGGGGTCGCGTTCGCCGGCGAGGCGGAACAGCTCGGCGTTGCCGGAGGTGGCGATCTTCAGCGCCTCGGTGGGGGTGAAACCGAACCGGGTGGTCAGCCTGGTGAGCATCTCGCCCTGCTTGTGGGACTCCGCGGGGTCGAGCAGGAAGTCGGTGCCGAAGGCGAGTTTCACGCCGTGGGCGCGGGCCCGTGCCAGGGTGTCGCCGACGCCGTCGCAGACCTGGCGGTTCTTGGCGACCGAGTCGGGGTTGGCGAAGGTGTGGTCGCTCTCCAGCAGGGGCTGAGTGCTCAGCCAGACGTCCTCGGCCGCGAGCATGGCGATGGTTTCCTCGTCGGCGAGCAGGCCGTGTTCGATGGACCTGACGCCCGCTTCAACGGCTCGCCGGATGCCCTCGTCGGTGAAGACGTGGACCGAGACGTAGGTGCCCCAGTCGGCGGCGGCCTCGACCGCGGCCCTCAGCTCGTCGGCGGTGAACTGCAGGGTGTCCAGGGGGTCGTAGGCGGAGGTGACCCCGCCGCCGGCCATCAGCTTGATCTGGGTCGCTCCCCGCTTCAACTGCTCGCGCACCGCCGTGAGCACGCGTTCGCGCCCGTCGACGACCCGCATGAACGACAGGGCCTCGGCCCGCGAGGGCGTGCCGCCGAACAGCGCCGAGGCCTGGTGCACGTCGGAGAAGTCGCCGTGCCCGCTGGTCTGGGAGATCGCGGCCTGGCTCGGGTAGATCCGGGGGCCGGGGAACAGGCCGCCGTCGATGACCTGCCGCAGGCAGGCGCTGTCGCCGCCCATGTCGCGCACGGTGGTGAAGCCGCGCATCAGCATCCGGCCGGCCTCGGCCAGCGCCTTGTAGTAGAGCACCCCGGTGGGGGCCAGCAGCATCTCGGGCATGGTGGCCGCAGCGGCGAACAGGTGCACGTGTGCGTCACTCAGGCCCGGCATCAGCACCCGGCCGCCGCCGTCGATCATCACCGCGTCGGGACCGGCGGACCCCTCCTCGACGATCAGGCCGTTCTTGACGCAGACCGAACGCACCTCGCTGACCTGGTCGGTGATGCCGTCGAAGACGCGCACATTGTGGACCACGAGTGGGGGCGCCGCAGGAGGTTGGCTCATGTCCCCGTTCTAGCTCGGGGCGGTCCCTTGCTGCGCGAGGGCGTCGGCCAACCGGGCTGCGACCATCTGACTGACGTCGACGCAAAGTTGGTCGGTGTCTCGGCGGCCGCCCCGGGCCGGGCTGCGTGACGAGTACCCGCTCGCCGGTCGCCGCGCGCCCGATCGGGTGGTGGCTCTCCGGGGCGGGTGGCGCCCGAACTGCCTGCCACCCGACTGGCGGACAGTCTGGCTGTGTGCGAACGGGTAGCGTTCGGCCAGGCCGTTCCGGCCTGTTCCCGTCCCGCCGCTCGGATGGAGACCGCATGCCCCGGACAGTGCGTCCCACGTCCCGCACGGCCGCCGGCCGAATCGCCCGGTGGCTGGCCGCCGCACCGCTCGTGGCCGTCCTCGCGGCCTGCGGTGGCGGCGGGGGTGGCTCGGGGTCGGGGACGGCGTCCTCGGCCGCGCAGTCCGAAGGCGACCTCGGTGGCTCGCCGCCGGCGGAGGGCTCAGGACAGCCGGACGACACGAGGACCGGGGCCGGCGGGAACCAGGGCGGGTTCAACGCGGCCGGCCAGGTCTCGGCGAACGCCAGCGGGACGTGGGCCCTCGCCCGGATCGGCCTGTCGAGTCCGCGGAAGGGCACCTTCTCGGCGACCGTCAGCCAGGTCACCGACTGCACCGGCGGCAAGCAGTCCGCGCCCGCCACCCCGGACAGCCAGCCCATCACGGTGGTCGACGGCAACTCGCCGACGACAGCCGACTTCACCCTGACCGGGCCGACACCGCCGGCCGGAAGCGAACGCACGATCTGCGTCACCGTCACCGTCGACGGCGCCAGCAGCCGGGTCACCGCGGGCGGAGCCGTCGACGTCCCCGACAACACCCCCGCCGACGGCAACAGCGATGAACCCGGCACCCGCCCCACCGACAGCCGTACATCCGACAGCGGTACACCCGACAGCGGAACGTCCGACGGCGGTACGCCGGACGGAGAGGCGTCCGAGCAGCCCGCGCCCCTCGCCGAATCCGCGAGCCCCCGCTGAGCGCTACCGACGAGCGACCGTCCGACGGCGAGCCGCCGGACGGACCGGCCCCCGCCGGGCCGGAGCAGCAGTCCGGCCCACCGCAGCCGGAAGGCCGCTCGTGGCGCAGCTGGATCGGCCTGATCGCCTCCTGGATCGCGCCGACCACCCTCATCACCGCCCTGCTGTTCTTCTTCGGCTACGCCTACACCGACTCCCTCTACAGCTACTTCGGCGTGGACACCGCCACGATCGGCTTCTCCACCCAGCACCTCCTGCTCCGCAGCTCGGCCGCGCTCTACCTCCCCGCCGGCATCGCGCTGTGCGGCGCCCTGCTGGCCGTGGCCGCCTACCACCTGGCTACCCGGACCGTCCGCAGCAGCCCGCAGGGGCGCCGCACCGTCCGCCGGGCCTGCCGGACGGCCGCGCTGCTGGCCGTCCCGCTCGCGGCGCTCGGGTTCCTCGCCGGCTTCGAGGTCGTCGACGCCGGCCCCATGGGCACCCCGCTCCTGCTCGGCGGGGCGCTGCTGCTGGTGGTGCTCGCGAGGCTGCTGGCCGTGCGCACGACCGGCGCCGCCTACCCGCTGACCGGGGAACGCGCGGCGCTCGGCATCAGCGTGGCGCTGATCGTGCTCTGCTCGTTCTGGACCGCGGGCGGCTTCGCCCACCAGAAGGGGCACGCCGACGCCGAGTGGCTCGCCCGCAACCTCGCGCTGCGCCCGGCGGTGGTCCTGGACACCACCGAGCGCCTCTACCTGCAGTGGCCCGGCGTGGACGAGCGGGCACTGCCGGACGCCGGAGCAGGGCAGACGTTCCGCTACCGCTACCGGGGCCTGCGGCTGCTCGCGCAGGCGAACGACCGGATGTTCCTGATCCCGAGCGACTGGACCTGGAAGGACGGCAACGTGCTGATCCTTCCGGCGGACGCCGGCGTCCGGGTCGTCTTCCACCCGGGCTGACGCACAGTCACCCGCGCCACCGGGCCGATGAGCTGTGGGCCGACGGCCCCTTCGCGGACGAGGCGGTGCCGCGGCCCGTCCCCTCGATGCAAGGAAGTCCTCGCCGCCTTCATGCACCTGGCCGGCGACCCGGTGCCCATGACCCGGGCGAACGCGCTCAGTGCACACCTGACGGACCCAAACTTCTGCGCCCGCCTGGAGCCCGCAGCCGGACTCGCCCTCCGCGGTGTCGGGCGCCTCGGCGACATCGACCATCGTGCCGCAACGGCGAACCGGAGCCACTGACGGCACGCCATGGCCAGGTCGTTCTTGCTGTCTGATATATGAGACAACTCGTCTTGCCATATGGATAGCCGTTAGGGTCGTGGACGTCAGCCCCCAGGCAAGCGATCGGATGGTGAGCGATGCCCAAAACGGTCATTCATGTGTTCCACGACGATGACGACTCCCTCGCCACCGGAACGCGAGTGGCGCAGCGCGTCCAGGAGGTCGCGGCTGAGCGCGGGGTGGTCGTCGAGGTCTTCTGTTTCGGTCCGGCCCAGCGTCGTCTCAGCAGCACCGATGGCGAGGGGCCGGTTGCGGTCTTCAACCGGCAGATCGACGGGTTGGTCGCGAGTGGTGTCGTGGTCGGTGCCTGCGTGAACGCGGCCCGCACCGAGGGCACCGAGGAGGAGCTCACCGCACGTGGGCTCAGACTCACCGTGGCACGCGACGAGTTCGTGCGCTTCACCCTTGAACAGGCCACCGTCATCACCTTCTGACGCGGCACCAGCGGCGACCGGTCCGGCACCGACGCGACGCGCGCCAGGACGGTGTCGGCCGAGATCGCCCTGGCCGACCCGGACTTCGTACTGATCGAGAGCCCATCCGCCGGATGGCCACCTGGTCGCGGTTCTGCTGTTCGGTGGCGACGATCGGGGCGTTGTAGTGGGTGCCGTAGCCCTCGACGATCCGGTAGGTCCAGCGCCCATCGAGGTCGTCCGGCAGGTGACGCCCCGCCTCCGTTGGCGGAGGATCGGGACCCCTCGATGACGCCCGCCTGGTCGGCGTCCGGTCCGGCGGCCCGGGGGTGGAACGACCCGCCACGGAGCCCTGAGGCAGGCCCGGGAAGCCGACCCGCGGCCTTGGCGGAGGCGGAGGTTCTCGCTCAGGGTCCCCAGGTCAGAACCTGCGCGGTGGCGAGAGCGGTGAAGGTCACGGCAGCAATTCCGATGGCGACCAGAGGCACCCAGCTCGGCCACGCCGTGCGGAGCTCGACCGGCTCGGGCACCGGGGTCCTGTGAGAGGCGGCCGATTCGCGCTCGGGCGTCTCCGGTGGAGAAGCTGCCCGGGGACTGCGGGGCCGCGACGAGCCGGTCGGGGTCTTCGGATTCATGGCAACCTCTGTTCTGCCGACGGATGTCGTAGAGCTTGGTTGCCAGGTGCCCCGGTGTGCATCGTGCAGCGGTTTCGCATCGCCGGCCGCGAAGCCGGACCCCGCCGGCGAGATCACCGTCTCCGGGCGGACGGCCTCTCGGCCCTCACCGTCCGCTCGGAGCTTGGGCGGCCGCCGCAGTCCGGACGTTCCTGGTGCGGCGGCCGATCATCGTTCGATCGGTCAGTCGAGGGCGCCGTTGACGGTGGCCTTCGGGATGGCGATGTCCGGAACGTGGTAAGCAGCGAGGATCTTGCCGTACGAGCCGTCGTCCATCAGCGACTGGAGTGCGGCCTGGATCGACTCCTTGAGCCCGGGCACGGACTTCGAGACGCCGATTCCGATGGGGGAAGCGCTGGTGGGGCCGACGGCGGTCTTGCCGACGACGGTCTCGAATGTGACCCCTCCGTCCGCGGTGTCCGCCACGTAGGCCGCGGTCACCTCGTCGAGGAAGTCGGCGGAGACCTTGCCCGACCGCAGGGCCAGCTGCGCCTCGGAGTCCTTCGGGAAGGCAAGGACGTTGATGGGGGGCTTGCCCTGCTGCTTGCACAGCTCCTGGCGCTGGTCGAGGATCTTCTGGTGGTTGGTGCCGGTCTGCACCGAGACGCTCTTCCCGCAGACGTCGGTGACCACCTTGATGTTGTCGGGGTTGCCCTTCTTCACCAGCCAGCCCGGACCGGCGTTGATGTAGTCGACGAAGTCGACCGCCTGCTCGCGTTCCTTCTTGTCCGTCATGGCGGACATCACGGCGTCGAACTTCCCCGCCTGGACGGCGGGGATGAGGCCGTCGAACTTCTGGCCTGCGAACTCGAACTTGGTTCCCAGGCGTGCGGCGATCGCCTGGCCGAGGTCGTAGTCGATGCCGGTCATCTCCTTGCTTCCCTCGGCGACGTACATCTCGAAGGGCGGGTAGGGCAGGTCGGTCGCGACCCGGACCTTCCCCGCCTTCTTGACCGCGTCGGGCAGGCCGGCGGTGAGCTTCGGGTCCGCGGAGATCCGCACGCCCTTGACGGCGACGGCCGGGAGGGTGGGAGCCGCGTCGTCGGACTTGACGGCGGCCGACGATCCGCAGGCCGTCAGTGCGAGTCCGCAGGTGGAGGCCAGAGCGACACACGCGATTGCTCTGAGAGAGGTGGTGCGAAGTGAGGACATGGCGAGGCCCTTCGGTCGTGCGCTGCGGGAGGGGGGTGAACGCGCTGCGAACAGAAGTTACAGCTAGCTGTCACTGGGGGTGAATGTATTGGAAGTTACATTCATGCAACGGCTGGTGCGTGCGGCCGCCGCTGAGCCTGGCTGTTGCAGAAAGTACAGAAACTCTGCTACCTAGTGCTTCTGAAACGTGCAGCAGAAGCTGCCGGCACTCACAGCCGAACGCGGAGACCATGAACCCCCACCTCGCACCCAGTGACCGCGGAGCAGTCGACCAGCGCGTCGAACGCGACCTGCTGGGCGAGCGCCACCTGCCCGCCGACTCCTACACCGGGATCCACACGCTCAGGGCCACCGAGAACTTCCCCCTGACGGGAACACCCGTCTCCGCGCACCCCGAACTGGTCGCCGGGATCGCTGCCGTGAAGCAGGCCGCCGCGCTCGCGCACCACGACCTGGGCGTCCTGGACGCCGACCTCACCGGCGCCGTGGTCGCCGCCTGCCAGGAGATTCGCGACGGCCACTGGCACGAGCTGTTCGTCGTGGACGTCCTTCAGGGCGGGGCCGGCACGTCGACCAACATGAACGCCAACGAGGTCATCGCCAACCGCGCCCTCGAACTGCTCGGAAGCAAGCCCGGCACCTACACGCTCCTGAGCCCGAACGACCACGTCAATCTCGGGCAGAGCACCAACGACGCCTACCCCACCGCCGTCAGGTTGGCGTTGTACGAATCGGCCCACACCCTGGTGCCCGCGATCGAGGAGCTCGCGGCCGCCCTGGGCGAGCGCGGCGTCGCCTTCGACGCCGTCCTCAAACTCGGGCGAACCCAGCTCCAGGACGCCGTCCCCATGACACTCGGTCAGGAGTTCAGGGCGTTCGAGCTGGGAGTGCGCGACGACATCGCGGCCCTCGCGCGTGCCGCTCGCGCGCTGTGCGAGATCAACATGGGCGGCACCGCCATCGGAACCGGCCTCAACGCGCACCCCGGCTTCGGTCGAGCCTGCACGGACCACCTCGCCCGCATCACCGGCGTCCCCGTACACCTGGCCCGCGACCTCGTCGAGGCCACCCAGAGCACGGCGGCGTTCATCGAACTCTCGAGCGCCCTGCGACGCTTCGCCCTGCGCCTGATCAAGCTCTGCAACGACCTGCGCCTGCTGGCTTCCGGACCTCAGGCAGGTCTCGCGGAGATCAAGCTGCCCGAACTCCAGGCCGGGTCGAGCATCATGCCCGGGAAGGTCAACCCGGTCGTCCCCGAAGCCGTCACGCAGGTCTGCTTCGACGTCATCGGTGCCGACACTGCCGTGGCCTTCGCAGCCCAGGCGGGCCAACTGCAGCTCAACGCCTTCGAGCCGCTCATCGCCCACAGCTTGCTGACGGCCCAGCGCCGGCTCCGCGCGGCCTGCACTCTCCTCGCCACCGCGTGCATCGGCGGAATCACCGCCAACGCCGAGCGCACCCACCATCAGGCCAGCATGTCGGCTGCCCTCGCCGCAGCCCTCAACCCGGCAATCGGCTACCAGCGCTCGACGCAGATCGCCCGCCGCGCCGTCAGCGAGCAGCGATCGGTCAGAGACGTGGCCTGTGAAGCCGAGGTCCTCCCGCCCGAGGTGCTGGACGCGCTCCTCGACCCCCGTCGCCTGGTGGGCGATTGACATCCCCGCCCACCGGGCGAGGGGTGAGTCCCGGCCCGTTCACCGGGCCGGGTCCGCGCGTACTGGCGTACGAACCTGACGCTGGGTCGGCTCGCGCCGCTGTTCTGGGTGCCGCCACGGGCCTCAGCCTGTGCGCGGAGCGGCAGGCCGAAGCGCCAGGCGAGGCCAGTGCACGTACAGGTGGAGGTTGAGGTTGGCGAAGGACACGGTCGAGCCGCTCTTCCAGGCGCGGTATCCGGTGCCCTTGGTGAGGTCGGCCTCGAAGGTCGGGCCGATCTCGTAGCTGATCCCGTACTGGTAGGTGCTGCGACCGGCGTCCACCAGCTCGGTCGCCATCTTGACCATCTGGTAGGGGTGCGCGGTCGTGGGGGCGGGGGAGGAGAAGACGTCGCTCCAGCGGCTTCCCGCGGTGCCGGTGGAGGGTGCGTAGGAAGGCTTGGCTGAGGCGGCGGTCCAGGTTGCGGGGGTGTAGGTGTCGCCGCTGGCGAGGTAGGTCCACTTGACGTTGTCGATGGACCAGTAGCCGCTGTGGGTTCCGACCGTGGCGTTGCCCAGGCCGCGAGGGACACATCACGCAGTCGAAGCCTCCCTCGGGCCGGTAGGAGAGGTCGTCGGGGTGGCTGCTGCTGATGGAGGTGCAGGGGCCGTAGCGCAGTCCGTCCCAGCTCTCGCCGCCGGTGACCATGTCGGGCCCTCGCGATGGTCGTTCCCGCGCTGGTGCCCATGATCGCCGCGCCTTCGCTGAACTTGGCGCGAATCGCAGCCGGGGCCGGGGAGTCGGAGCTGTCGGCCTTGAGGAGGGTGGCCACCAGGCGGCTCTGGTCACCACCGCCGAAGAAGGAGCCCGTCATCGAGTTGATCTGGTCGAGAATGCTCCGGCTGGAGTTGTCGGCGATGTGGTCGAGGTCGATCGGGATCCACTGGGCGTCTGCCGCGCCGAAGGTGCCCTTCAGAAGATCGACGTAGTACGCGCCGTTGCAGACCGAGTTGCTGTACGTCGCCGGATTGTTCGCGTTGGGGTTGTTGGCCGGGACGTCGGAGGCGGCGGTGATGACGCCGATCCTCGCGGGGCTGGGCGGTGGAGGCGGCGGGCATGGCCGCGGCGGCGAGGGCGGAGCGGCGCGATGGCGCAGCCGGCGGTGCGGTTGGGGGAGACGGCGCGTGCGGACAGGGTCATGCGTGCTCCTGTGGGGGAGGCGGGACCGCTCGTGGCGGTGGCCCGGGTGGGGGGCGTCGGTGCAGCAACGGAACATACAGATCGGTCCATGAGTGCGGGAGATGTAACGGCGCGGCAGGAGGGAAGCGTGACTGTCCGATCGGTCATCAGGCGGTTTGTATCCCGGTCGGCCGACGTTACCTATTCGTAACTCCCATTACATATGGCGCGGAGTTGGTTTGCCTGTAACGTCCTGGCTTGCGGCGCAGCTCCCTGAGCGCCGCTCCAGGTTCTCGAAAGGTTGCTCCGTGAACTCCTCTGCCACCCGCAGACCGGCCCTGCTGGCTGCTCTCACTCTGTCCGGGGCGCTGGCCCTGACCGCATGCCAGAGCGACGGCGCGGGCAGCTCGCCTGCCGCAGGGGCCGGTTCCGGCCCGGTCACCGTCGCCGGAGTCGCCATCAGCGCCGACGCCGGCCTGCACGGGTCGCTCCCCGACGCCGTCAAGAAGGCGGGGAAGGTGCGGGTCGCGACCGACATCCCGTACCCGCCGTTCGAGATGTACGTGGCAGAGGGCAAGACCGAGATGACCGGTCTCGACTACGACCTCGGCCAGGCGCTGGGCGCGAAGCTCGGCGTCACCTTCGACTTCCAGGCCCAGAAGTTCGACGGCATCGTCCCGGCCATCCAGGCCGGGAAGTACGACGTCGCGATCAGCGCCATCACCGACAACAAGGAGCGCGAGAAGGTCGTCGACTTCGTCGACTACTCCGCCTCCGGCACCGGCATCATGGTCGCCAAGGGCAACCCCGACAAGATCGTCACCCTCGACGACCTGTGCGGCAAGAAGGCCGCGGTCCAGACCGGCACCAACCAGCAGAAGCTCCTGGAGAAGCACCAGGCCGACTGCACCGGCGCCGGGAAGGCGCCGATCGACGTCCAGGCGTTCCCCAAGGACTCCGACGCCCAGCTCGCCCTGCGCTCCGGCAAGGTCTCCGCGGACGTCCTCACCAAGCCGGCCGCCGGCTGGACCGCGAAGACCGCCGACGGCGGCGCCACCTTCGAGGTCGTCGACGACCCGGCTGCGGAAGGCGGCTACAACGCCTCCCCGAACGGCATCGCCGTCTCGAAGAACCTTCCGCAGCTCACGGACGCCATCCAGAAGGCGCTCCAGTCGCTCATCGACGACGGGTCGCTCGCCAAGATCTACGACAAGTACGGCGTGGCCTCGATCGCCGTCAAGTCGGCCACCAAGAACAGCGCGGTGGACTGACATGCCCGCCACCGCGCACCGCCCGCCCAGCGCGCCGTCCGCCGACGCGACCGGCGCCGACGAACTCGTCGCCGTGCCGGTCCGCCACTGGGGACGCTGGCTCGCCGCGCTCGCCGCCCTGGTCTCCCTCGTGGGCCTGGTGGGATCGCTGGCCAAGAACCCCAACCTGCACTGGGACGTCGTCGGCCACTACCTCTTCGCCGACCTCATCTTCGACGGACTGGCCACCACCCTGTGGCTCACCGTGGCCGCCATGGCCGTCGGTCTCGCGCTCGGCACGCTCGTGGCGATCATGCGCCTGTCGACGAACCCGGTCCTGTACGGCCTTTCCACGCTCTTCGTCTGGCTCTTCCGCGGCACCCCGCTGCTGGTCCAGATCATCTTCTGGGCCTACGCCGCGGCGCTGTACAAGCACCTGATGATCGGCATCCCCTTCACCACCACCACGTTCGTCGAGTTCGACACCAACGAACTGCTCACGCCGTCGATCGCCGCACTCCTCGCCCTGGGGCTCAACGAGGCCGCCTACGCCTCCGAGATCGTCCGCGCCGGCATCCAGTCCGTCGACCCCGGCCAGACCGAGGCCGCCCACTCCCTCGGCATGAAACCCGCGCTCGCCATGCGCAGGATCGTGCTGCCCCAGGCGATGAAGGTCATCATCCCGCCCATGGGCAACGAGACCATCAACATGCTCAAGACCACCGCCTACGTCTCGGTGATCGCCGCGCACGACCTGATGTCCAACATCCAGGACGTGTACGCGCAGAACTACCAGGTCATCCCGATGCTCGTCGTGGCCGCCCTGTGGTACCTCGCCCTCACCACCGTGCTCAGCGTCCCCCAGGCGTGGCTGGAACGCCGCTACGGCCGCGGCACCAGCCGAGCCGCCCAGGTCTCCCCGCTGCGCCGCATGTTCGTCGGCGTCGCGGAGCTCCTCCCGTCCAACCGCAACCGGAAGGGCTGATCCGATGGCCCAGCCCATGGTGCACGCCCAGGGCGTGCGCAAGCACTACGGCAAGCTCGAAGTCCTCAAGGGCATCGACCTCACGGTCGAGCGCGGCCAGGTCTGCTGCCTGCTGGGACCCTCGGGGTCCGGCAAGTCGACGTTCCTGCGGTGCATCAACCACCTGGAGAAGGTCGACGGGGGCCGCCTGTCGGTCGACGGGGAACTCGTCGGCTACCGGCAGCGGGGCAACCGCCTGCACGAGATGCGCGAGGCGGAGGTGGCGGAACGCCGCCGCGAGATCGGCATGGTCTTCCAGCGCTTCAACCTCTTCCCCCACCTCACGGCGCTCCAGAACGTCATGGAGGCTCCGGTCCGGGTCGCCCGCACGGCCACGTCCGTGGCCAGGGCGGAAGCCCAGCAGCTCCTGGACCGCGTCGGTCTCGGTGACCGGGCCGGCCACTACCCCGCCCAGCTGTCCGGCGGCCAGCAGCAGCGCGTGGCCATCGCCCGGGCGCTCGCGATGAAGCCGAAGCTGATGCTGTTCGACGAGCCCACCTCCGCGCTCGACCCCGAACTGGTCGGCGACGTCCTCGACGTGATGCGCGACCTCGCCGCGGACGGGATGACCATGGTGGTCGTCACCCACGAGATCGGGTTCGCCCGCGAGGTCGGCGACACCGCCGTCTTCATGGACGAGGGCGTCGTCGTCGAGGCAGGGGACCCACGCAAGGTCCTCGTCGACCCGGATCAGGAACGCACCAAGGCGTTCCTGTCCAAGGTCCTGTGAGCGCCCCCGCCGAACAGGCGAGCCGCCCGGCGGCAGCCGCCCTGGCCGCTGCCGCCGACACTGCCCTTCCGCGCTACCTCGACGACCTCGCGGAACTCGTCGCCATCGACTCCGGCTCGTACAACGCCCACGGCGTCAACCAGGTCGCCGACTGGCTCGAACAGCGGCTGCTCGCGATCGGGTTCACCGTCGAGCGGGTGGCTCCGGAGCAGGTCGGAGGGCGCCGCTTCGGCGACGTGCTCGTCGCCCGGCTCGCCGGATCCGTGCCGATCGAGGACGGCGGAGCGCGGATCCTCCTGGTCGGACACATGGACACCGTCTTCGAGGACGGCACCGCCGCCGGCCGCCCCTTCCGCACGGCGACCGGCCGGGCCCACGGACCCGGCGTCAGCGACGACAAGGGAGGGCTGCTGGCCGGTGTCACCGCGGCGGAACTCCTCGTCGGCCACGGCCGCACCGCGTTCGCCGAGCTGATCGTCCTCGCCACCCCCGACGAGGAGATCGGGTCGCCGGCGAGCCGGCCCGTCACCGAACGCACCGCGCAGGGCGCCCACTACGCGCTCGGCCTGGAGTGCGCCCGGGAGAACGGCGACCTGGTCATCGAGCGCAAGGGCGTCGCCGACCTGCTGGTCACCGTCACCGGCAGAGCCGCCCACGCCGGCATCGAGCCCGAACGCGGCGCCAACGCCGCCCTCGCCGCCGCCCACCTGGTCGTCGCGCTGCAAGCGCTCAACGGCCGCTGGCCGGGCGTGACCCTGAACGTCGGAGTGGTCCGGGCGGGAACACGCACCAACATCGTGTGCCCGGAGGCGGAGCTTCAGGTCGAAGTCCGCGCCGGTACCACCGCAGCCCTCGCGGCGGCGATCGAGGAGATCCGCGCAGTCGCAGGCCGGACAGTCGTCGAAGGCACGGTCGCGCGCGTCGACCAAGTGGATCTGTGTCCCCCGATGGAGCACACCCCGGCCGCGGCCGCCCTGCTCGCGGCCGCCCGCCGGACCGGCACCGATCTCGGACTGCAGATCGCCGGCGCGTCCACCGGCGGCGTCGGCGACGCCAACCTCACCTCGGGACTGGGGATTCCCACCCTCGACGGCCTCGGCCCGATCGGGGGCGCCGACCACACCCCCGAGGAATGGCTCGACACCGCGAGCGCCCCGGCGCGCATCGCCCTCCTGGCGGCGCTCATCGAACGACTCGGACGGCGCTGACCGCAGCCCGTTCGAGGACGCAGGGCCGGGGCGCGCACGGCAGCGCCCCGGCCGACATCCGCACCCCCACCAGGCCGGCGCCCCGGAGGGCGCCGCACCCGGCCTGCACGGTTCCAGCCCAACGACCCATGGAGCTCCTGGATGAACCGCAACCTCCGCACCACCTGCGGGCGGACCGCCCTCGCCCTCGCCGCCGCGCTGACCGTCATCGCCGCCGCCCCCCAGGCCGCCTCCGCGCGGCCCGCCGAGACCGGAGGCACCCTCATCCTGGTCGGAGGCGGCCTGAAGGACGGCAACAGCGAGATCTACGACGAGATCGTCGAGAAGGCCGGCGGCCGCGGCACGGCGCGCATCGGAGTCCTGACCGCGGCCTCCGTCCCCGAGAGCCAGGACCCCGACGCCGGCGACCCGGACGCCTGCTCCAACTCGCACTGCAACGGGCTCTACTACGCGGGCCTCTTCAAGCACTACGGGGCGGCCGACGCGCAGTGGGTCCCCGTCGACATCGAGCACGTCGACGCCGCCGACTCCGACGCCGTCGTCGCCCAGGTCGAATCGATGACCGGGTTCTTCTTCGGCGGTGGCGACCAGTACCGCTACCTCACCAGCCTCCTCCACGGCGACGCCCACACCGACTCGAAGGTCATGGCGGCCATCCGCCGCAAGCTCGCCGCCGGCGCCGTCGTCGCGGGCTCCAGCGCCGGCGCCCAGATCGCCTCCGGCCCCGACATGGTCAGCGGCGGCGACAGCTACCAGGCGCTGCGCGACGGCAGCGCCCCCGGCTACTTCGAGGACCCGAGCCGCCTGGGCTACATCCCGCAGGGAGGCTTCGGCACCTTCGACGCGGGCCTGCTCGACACCCACACCGGAACCTACGGCCGCGAAGGCCGGGCGATCCGGCTGGCCGCGGACACCGGTCACACCCGGGTGTTCGCCCTCGACGAGGACACCGCGATCGAGGTGGAGCACACCGGCACCCGCCGGGAGACCCTGCACGTGCTCGGCACCCACGGCGTCTCCGTCTTCGACCTCCGCTCGGCGCGAACCGGCAGCGAACACGGGCACTGGACGATCGCCGGCGTCCGGTACAGCTACCTCACCGACGGCGACTCCTACGACCCGCGCACCTGGCACGTCCGGGCCGCGGACGGAAAGCGCCCCCTGCGTCCGACCGCAGCGACCCCCGTGCCGCCCAACCCGGACGCGTTCTACTCCGTCGACGACGCCGACGGAGTCCCGTACTCCTTCTCCGGCACCGCCCGCGCCCTCACCGCGACCTCGGCCCAGCGAACGGCCACCGCCAGCACGTTCGAGACCGGACCCGCCTTCGAGATCGTCTTCGGCAAGCGCGGAGACACGCGGGCCTGGACGGTCGACGGCGCCACCGCGGCCTCCTTCACCGACGTCGAGGTCGGCGTCCACCCGGCCGCCGACTGATCACCGGCCCGGCCACGACAACAGGTGCTCCGTCCGTGATCTCCGCAGCCCGGCATTTCGCTAGGCTGCGGAGACGCGTTCCACCGAGCACCACCGACGATCCGCCCGCAGACCGGGAAGGGAAACCCTGTCCATGCCCACCGTCACGCTCGCCGAGGACATCCGCCAACGGCTCGGCGACTGCAGCCCGGCCGAGCGCAAGGTCGGCAGGGTGCTGCTCGCCGGGTGGCCGGCTGCCGGATTCGAGACCATCGCCACCCTGGCCGAGCGTGCCGACGTCAGCGCCCCCACCGTTCTCCGCTTCGTCAACCGGCTCGGCTACCGGGGCTTCCCCGACTTCCAGGCCGCTCTGCGAGCGGAGCTCGACGAGCGGCACGCGTCGCCGGTGACCCTCTACCGCAGCGGGAACTACGGCAACGCAGGACCGGATGCGGACGACCCGCGCACGGGAGCCGCCGGTCTGCTGGCTCACGGCCGCGAGGTCTTCACCGCAGCGGTCGACCGCACGTTGGCCGAGGTCACTCCGCACGACCTCGACCGCGCCGTCCAGCTCCTCGCCGACCCCAAGCGACGCATCACCCTCGTGGGCGGCCGCTTCACCAACCTGTTCGCCCAGTACCTCGGCCTGCACCTGATGCAGGTCCGCGACAACGTGCGGTTCCTCCCCGACCGGGCGGTCGAGCGCACCGCGCTGTTCGCCTCGCTCGCGCGACGCGACGTTCTCGTCGTCTTCGACTACCGCCGCTACGAGGAGGACAAGGTCACCGCCGCGGAACTGGTCCGCGAGGCCGGCGGACGGGTGATCCTGTTCACCGACACCTGGCTGTCACCGGTCAGCACCCACGCGGAGGTCGTCTTCTCCAGCCAGGTCGGGGCTCCCTCCCCCTACGACAGCCTGGTTCCGACGCTCGCCGTGGTCGAGAGCGTGGTCGCCGGGCTGATATCGGAGCTCGGCGACCAGGCGCACGCGCACATGCGGCACAGCGAGGAGATCGCCACCCGGACCGGACTCACCTGACGGGCGGGCCGGAGTCGGGATGCGTCGGCCGACGCCGACGATCCGGTGGCCCGCGGACGGATCAGCGGGCCACCGGATCGGTTCACCGGGTCAGCAGACGGGCGTACCCGAGTAGAGGTTGGAGTCCGGGACGCCGTTGACCACGCTGCGGGTGTAGTACCCGCACGTCGGCCGGTTGGCGAAGTCGTAGGTGCTGCCCGGAGTCAGGTGCCAGATCTTGAAGCCGGAGTAGGTCAAGGGCCGTCCCGAGACGACCTGTTCGGGCGCGTGGTCGCCGAGGACGACGTAGGCGTCCTGACCTGCCAGCGTGGCCAGACCGTTCCTGTCGACGAAGAGCGAACCGCCCTCCTCGACCCCCACGCCCCAGGCCTTGCCGGACGTCGTCAGGCCGTCCTTCAGCGCCCGTGCGACGAACGCCATCGTCCGTCCCATCCGGTCGCGCGTGACGAAGTGCGAGTCGTTGACGGTGTCGCCGTAGTTCGGCCAGCTGAACATGCCGGTGGTGAAGGTGACGCTCCGGTCGTAGGGGTTGGCCAGCGCGGTGGCGGAGTCGGTGCTCGCGGCGCAGGCGTCGTACACGATCGAGCTGTTGATGTGGTGACCGGCGCTGCCGCCGCCGACTCCGCCGCCCTTGGCCACGACCGACTGGACCGAAGCCTGGAGCGGAGTGCCCTTCCAGCGGGCGTAGTTGCACTGGTTGCCGCCGGCGAAGTAGACGAACTCCGAGTTCCGCACGTCGGTGTTGACCTGGGTGTTCGAGGCGTCCTGAGCCGACGTCAGGACGTAGGTGGTGCAGGAGTTGACGTTCGGGAGGCCGGTGATGACGTCGCACTCCGGCGTCGGGCTGCCGGAGGCGGCCGAGGCCGCCAGCACCGTGACGTCGATGCTGCCGCTGCCGCCGCGGATGGCGTCCACGGCCTTGGTCATGGTGGCCGGGACGATCGCGCCCGAGCCGTTCATCGTGTAGGCGGGGCCGTTCCAGGAGGGCCGGCTGACGTCGCCTGCGCTGCCCGAGCGATAGCGGGTCACCTTGGCTTCGGCGATCGCCGGGAACGACAGCAGGGCCGTGGCGGTGAGGACAGCGGCGACTGCTGCGCGGCCGGCGCGGCGTCGACGGTGGCTTCCGAGGGGCATGGGGCCTCCAACTCTCGGGTGTGGGGGGGGTACGCCTGAGGACCCTGCAGGGGTGGAACAGAAGATACAGAGAAGCCAACCTCAACACCAGATGTACCGCTCGCTTCAAGCGGGCGGATCGTCTTCCTCGGCGCGGCGACGGGAGCCGGCCCTGAACGGCGCCTGCCCGAGACGGGTCTGACGGCCCAACCGGCATCCGGCCCGCGAGATGGTGGCCGACGGCTCGGCCGAGGAGCCAGGTCCGACCCGGAGCGGTCGGTGAGACCCTCCCGGACGAGCGCAAGTGCGACAGAGCCCGGGCCGGGAACAGGAGTTCCGGACCCGGGCGACTGCCGGAGCGGTGGCCGACGAGAGTCAGCCGGCCTCCGACGTACGACGGTCGAACACCGAGCTGAGTTGTCCCTCGGCGTTGCTCGACGACCTGGACTCGTACTGCGCGAGGGCGAGGCCCAGGCCGAAGAACGTCGGAGCCCACTCGCCGACGAAGATGCCCCAACGGTCGGCGCGCTCCACGCCCGCCTGCTCGGCCTTCATCGAGATCACCCAACTCGCGAGGGACAGTCCGACCGACGCCAGCGCAGCCGTGTACGCGTGCTCGCTCCTGAGACCCGCTTCGTGAAGCTTCCGGACGATCAGCATGACGAACTCCTGCTCTGTCGAAAGACGCTTGGGTGGCGCTTGGGTTCAGCCTGCACGGCCCGGCAGGCGAGCGAATGTTGCATCGAATCCGCACAGTTGGAGCGCGGCAGGCGGACCGGCCGGATCCGCTGCCGCAGCTGCTCGCCCCAGACCGGCGTCCCGGACCAGCAGGGTCGCCGCCGCTGTGCCGGGGACTGCCACGCATGGGCGTGATACCGCGGCCGGGTGGTCTGCGTGGCGCGATCCTGGGAAGACGGCGGGGGAGTCCATGCTGGATGCCGACCGGTGTGTCGACCGGGCGGAGCGGAGGGAGAGGGAAGCTCATGGCGCCTGTCGATGGGTCGGACCTGCCGTCGGGGTCCCCGCGGGAGCCCGACGAAGTGGTGGAGGAGCTGGCCCGGATCGCGGTCGAGGTCGAACGCCAGGACAGCACGGATCGCGGTGGGCCGGCTCGCCGGATGCGGGTGCTGGCGGGGCGGTTGGGAGACAGCCTCGGCCGGGGAGGCCGCCGGCTGGGGGCGGGCTCCCGCACCGGACTGACCGCGCTCAGCGAACGTCTGATGGACGCCGCCCCGCGCATCCCGGTGCGGGACCTCGCGACGCTACGGGCCCAGCACCCCGGGGCCCGGACCCCGGACGAACTGGCGGCCCTGCTCACCGTCGGGTCGGTGCGGGCCTCGACCGCCGTCGGCGCCAGTGCCGGGGCCGTGGCGATGATGCCGATGCCGCTGGCCATGCCGGTCGAGCTCGCCTCCGAACTGCTCGCGTCCGCGGCGATCGAGCTGAAACTGATCGCCGAACTGTACGCGGTCTACGGCCAGGTCCCGCCCGGATCCGCCCGGCAACGCTCGTACGCCTACCTGACGGCGTGGAGCCAGGGCCGGGGCCTGGACCTGACCCGCCCCGGCGCCCTGCTCGCGCTGAACCGCAGTGCCGCGCTGCGCCGCCAGGTCAGCAAACGACTGACCCGATCCGGGCTGCGCAAGCTCCCCAGCCTCGCCCCGCTGCTGGTCGGCGCGGTGATCGGAGCCCGGGTCAACCGCACCGACACCCTCCGGCTGGCCACGACCATCCGCCGCGACCTGAGCGAACGCAGCCCCGCCGACCCCGCCTACTGGGACAGCGCCGGAGCCTGAGACCGCGGCGGCCCGCACCCCGCCGCACCGATCGGGGTCGACCGGCAACCGGCCCCGCACGGCGGACCCACCTTGAGAGTGCCGATCCTTGCGCTGCGCCCGCCAGGGCGCAGGCGCCGATCGCCGTCCTGTGTCGCGGGCCGGGAGCGTGGGGCGCGGGCAGGGTCTTGCTGTCACTTGGGGCGGGTGGCGGTGGGGCGGTGGCGGAAGGGAGCGATCGCGGTGCGGACGGCATCGGTGGCGCCCCAGGAGTTGTCGCCGCGGGCGATGGCGCTGAGGTGTTCGCGGAGGTGGAGCAGGGTCATGCGGGTCTGCCAGCCGTCGGCGAGGGGGCGTGCTCCTGATAGGCGGTGAAGAACCGGTCGGTGGCGGGGGAGCGGGGGCGCACCACATCATGCTGAGGTCGGCCTCGGGCCAGGAGTAGGAGACGGCCGGGTCGACCAGGCGTTCCAGGGCCTGTCCTTCGGCGCGGTCGAACTCCGCGTCGACCAAGGGCTCCTGGAGCCGGCGCAGCAGTCGGCGTTCGGCGAAGAACGTGGGGCCGTCGATCTCCCGGGTGTTGTCCTGGCGCAGTTGGCCGAGCCAGCCGTCACGGTGCCAGCCGAAGCGGTCCGAGACGGTGCCCAGGTGCAGCGCGGCCACCATCCGGCCGAGCTGCGCCCAGAAGTCCTCGTCATCGCTGCGGCGTGCTTGCAGGCGTTCCAGGATCAGCAGCCGGGGTGAGGCGTGGAGGACGGTGGGAGTGTTCGCTCCGCCCGAGGTGCGGAGCTCGGTCAGGCCGGCGGCTTCGACCGGGAAGACGTCGCGGTCCGGTCCCGGCAGGGTCTTGGCGAACACCTCGGTGCCGTCCGTCAGGGTGACCAGCCCGGCGAGGGCGACCGCCCCGCCCACCGCCTGTTCCACCCGCCCGGTGGGGTAGCCGGCTTCGTGGAGACGTTCGACGAGGATCTGTTCGTTTGCCACGGAACCCTCTTCCAGCACGGCGCTGTTCGTCGCCCCGCACGGCCGCCGAACCCCCGACCTGGTTGTTCTGCCGGAACAAATCGATGCGGCGCGTCGATGCGGCAGTCATCTACGGCTACCAGGCCGTCGAGGTCGGCCACCGACCTGTCGGCCCTGGCGTTCTGACGCAGAGCTACGGCTTGAGCAGGTCGGTCATCCGCTACTCCGGCTGTGGGTCGTGGTCCCGGCGGACTCGCACCCCGCCCTCAGCCCGTCGCGGACGATCGCGCGGGCGCGCTCCGCGGACTCCGGGTGGCCGTCCAGGTGCTCCAGCATGCGGCAGGTGCCCACCAGGATGGCGGTCAGCTCCGGCACCTCCAGGTCCGGTCGCACCACACCGGCCTGCTGGGCGCCGTCGAGGAGCGCGGCGAGCACCTCGCGCAGGGCGCGCCCGGCCTCGGAGGTGGCGGCCCGGACATCGACGCCTGCGTCCGCGAGCGCCGCGGCGAAGGCGTTCTTGACGGGAGACTGATCCAGTATCAGGTCGAAGAACGCGAAAAGAGCGTGCGTCGGGCCGGTCTCGGCCAGCAGGCGCCGCCCCTCCTCGGCCAGCTGTTCCAATCGCCGGACGAGCACCGCTTCCAGCAGGACTTCCTTGGTGGGGAAGTGTCGGAACACGGTGGCGATGCCGACCTTCGCCTCCCGGGCGATCTCCTCCGTGGACGCGCCGGTGCCCCGCTCGGTGAAGACCGCCTCGGCGACCTCCAGCAGCCGCGCGCGGTTTCGCCGTGCGTCGGCGCGCAAGGGCTTCGCGCTTGGGGCGGGGGGAGTCTGATCTGTCGTCAAGTGGGCCTCACCATGCCTGGACAAACGGAGTGGCGTATCCGTATCGTCGGAACCGGAGTCGCCTATCCGATTGTAGGCGACGGGGACCACGGAGGTCAGCCATGTCTGCAACAGCTACGCCGCACGAGATCTTCGGTCAGTTGGTGCGCCTCATCTCGGCAGGCAAATGGAGCGAACTGCCCGAGCTCTACGCGGAGGACGCCGAGGTGGAGATCGCCTTCTCGCCGGTTCCCCCACGCCGTATCCACGGCCGTGAGGAACTCCGCGAGCGCTTCGCCGCCCTGGGGGCCGCCGACGCGATCCGCCTGCGCGCCGAGAACATCCACGTTCACGGGACCGACGACCCCGAGGTGGTGATCGCCGAATTCGACTACGAGGGCCTGTACCCCGCCACGGGCCGCACCTTCCGCACCGCGAACATCCAGGTGCTGCGCGTCAGGGACGGCCTCATCATCGAGACCCGCGACTACCACGACCACCTCGCCTTCGCCGCGGCGGACGGACGCGCGAGCCAGTTGCTCGCCGCCATGGACCGGCACGAGTGACTGGCTCCATGCCCGGGAGCCGGAACGCAGCGAGCAGAAGGCACAAGGCCCGTGATCACGTTGCCGCCCGGCGGTGGTAGCGGCTTACTCCGGATCGGGCCCGTGGGCGACGTCGCCATCGGAACCAGCGTCGCCGGTGGGCCGTGCCGTGGACTCGCTGGGCGATGCGCGTGATGAACAGATGCGATCGCGCTGCAGGTGGGCGGGGTCAGGTCGTCCGGTGCGGGCCGGCGAGCGTGTCCGTCGGCGCGGAGGACCCGGCAGTGGCGTCCCACCACGAACTCACCGCCCGCACAGGCAAGTCCCGTGCGGACACCCGGCCAGACCGCCCCCCGGGCGGGCCGGCATCAGGTCCTCCGCTGCACGCCATGGTCTCGCCGGGTTGTGCTCGCCTTGCCCGGCCACGCCTTCCTGACGGTGACGGCTGAGTTCCGGGTTGCCGCTGCGGACGTCGCGGCCGGCCACCCGGCGGGCCTGCCGGCCGGAGTCCGGAAACCGGGTGATCAGCCGTCACCCTTGGCCATCACGCCGTGGGATCCACGTTCCACGCCTCCGGCAGATCGCTACCGCAGAAGACGCAGGCGAAGTCGTCCTCGCGCACGATGTTGTGCTCCTGGCAGCCGGGGCAGCGGCGGAACACCACCTCATGGGTGAACCCGGAGGGCCGCCCGAGTCCTACGTCGTCCAGAGCATGAGCGACTGCCGGCCAGGACGTGACGTCCGGGCAGTATCCGGTGGACTGGTTGCTGACCTCGCCCACGGTCCACCGATCTGCCCCACGCATGAAGCTGATCTCGCCGGCGCTCAGAACCACGTCCCCGCCGGCGCAGGCCACGTGCTCGCTTCGCCGCGGCGCCAGCCGGAGCACACCGTCCGTGCCGACCACAAAGGTGAACGGTTCGGTCAGCTCCGCTGCCGATCGCTCGGCCACCCAGGCGTCGAAGTCAGCCGCCGAGCCGATCGGGCACCCGCCGCTCCCGGGCCGGACCGAAGCCTTCAGCTCAAGCGGTCCGACGTATCGGTAACTCCGCCCCCGTGCAGTCACATCAGCCAACCTACAAGCAATTCCGCCGCACGGGTGCTCGCCCGGACAGGTCCTGGCTGTGCAGTGCGCCGATCGCAGCGTCCTGCCCGCTCGGCGACCTGGAAGTGCGGTGCCGACGTCCCGGCCGCCGAGAGGAGGCCGCCGGCCGGACGAGCCGGACCGGCCCGCGCGGGCCTGCTGCCGGCCGCCGACGAGGAGCGCGTCGCTGTACGGCGCGAGGCCTTCGAGGAACCCGGCCACCGTCTCCATGCGGCGTCCGTCCCGCCAGAGCGTGACATCACCGTGGGCCAGGAGAACACCACCTCCATCGATGCAGGCCTGCCGTCGCACGGGCTCCATCGCCGGTCTGCCGGTCTGCCGGTCTGCCCGCGCTGCGCCGAGTCGGGTGGTGCTTCGGCGGACCTGAAAGGTCAACGGTGGAACGGGTCGGCGGGGGAGTGGTCGGCGACCGTCCGGCGGGCGGTCTCGCGGTGGTCGGTGCGGGGCGCCGGCACGCGAGGGCCGGCCAGGTCGCGTCCGGCGAGCGACTTGGCTCCGACCGCGGTCCAGTCGGTGCGGCGCACCACGGCGAGGTGTCCCTCCGCGTGGGCCTTTCGGTCCTTCCAGTCGTCGGGCGGCGCCATCAGGACACGGAGATCCTTGTCGTTCAGCCACTCCAGCCCGAGGACCTGGCGGCCGACGCCGTCCTCGATGAGTGAGAGGGCGGTGCCGGTCTCCAAGTGGGTGAGCAGGAGTTCCCCCTCGAAGTGGTAGCCGCCGTCGTATTCGCCGGATCCCACTGCGAGCAGAGGAGAGGTCGGATGGAACGCCATCGCGTTCACGGGGTACTGCGAGCTCAGGAGCCATCGGCGGCGGGCACGGTCGGTGACCCGGAAAACACCGACCGCCTTGGCCTCGTCGTACTCGTGCGCGCCAGCGACTGCCAACAGGCCTCGCCGCTCGTCCGCGACGGCCAGGACAGGATCGCCGATCTCGGCGAACGGTTCGTCGAAGGCGTCGTAGTCGGCGGGAAACATGGTCATGCCGAGGATCTTCGCAGGATCCGGACGCCATGAGCAGCCGGCCTCCTCGTGAACCCCCGCCTGGACCTCGCACCGCGTCGGGGAGGAGTCCGTCGGCGCGACAGCAGGCCTGTTCCATGACCGACACGTGCCGCCGCCAGCCCCTGTCAGTCGTCCGGCCTCCCACTGGTGCGGGGGCGGGCCTACGGGGCAGTCGTCGCGGTGCTCCGGGCGCAGTCGGCGGTACGTCACCGCGCGGGGATGGTCTCCGAGCGGCGTGCGGTCGGCTCTCCCTTCGCACTGCGGGGGCGGGCGCTACAGTCTCACCCGACCAGTCGTCCCAGGTCCCCTCCGCCACCGGCCGTGGTGTGGCAGGCTGACCGCGATCTCGACTCCCGGGAAGGAGGCCTCGTGTCCGAACAGGACCCTGGCACAGCGTTCCACATCACCTCGCTGCGCACCCCCACCCCGGCCCGGATCCTGCGCCTGCACGGCGAGTTGGACTACGACGCCGGGCCCAGCCTGCGCCGCGCGCTGATCTCCGAGATCGAGGCCCAGCCGCCCCTGCTGATCCTGGACCTGTCCGATCTGCAGTTCTGCGACTCCAGCGGTCTCAACGAATTTCTCGGTGCTCGCCGCAACCGCCACGATGTTCCCCTCGTGCTGGCGGCGCCCAGCCTGCAGCTCCGGCGGATCCTTGAAGTCACCCAGACCGCCAGGCTGTTCGTGGTGACCGAGAGTATCTCGGCCGCGCTCGCCTACTACGAATTGAACATTCCCGGGTGACCCGAACTCCGGCCCGAAGCCGGCCCCTCTGAGGGCGTCGGGCCTGCACGGGCACCCGGGCCCGTTGGGAGACGGCTTTCCGGCGTTCGTCGCGGGTTCTGGGGGAGCGGTGGGCGATCTCGTGCTCGGGGGCCTTCTCGTGCAGCTGCCCCGTGGTCGACGGCGCCTGGGAGCGGTGGCTCCCAGCTGTCCAGCGGCCCTGCGGCGACGTCGGAAGGGTCAACTGCCGGGCCCGCCAGCACCCAGCTGGGCCCGAAGAGGGGGACCCGACCGGGCGGGGCGATGTGTAGGTGGCGGGGCGGCCCCGTCGCCAGGATTCACGTTGCCTGTGACGGCCGCGGCCTGCCGCTCGCCGTCACCCTCACCGGCGGCAACGTCAACGACCGGTGGGGCGCTCGGGCCGTGCGCACGAGCTACCCCTCGCGCGTGCGACATGCTCGGGGAGTTGCGCACCGGACCGAGCTGGAGCGCAGAGCTCCACGGGCCGCGGCCGCAGCACGCCGGTCGGCTCGTCGGGACCAGCGCCGCAGACCGACAGCGCGCCCAGCTGGCCTGACGACGAATCGGAGGCTCCGCGGCAGGGCGGGGCGGTGCAAGGTCGCCCGCAGCGGCAGGTGCACCAGGGAAGGTCGCCGCAGTTGCCCAACTGTCCGACGGAATAACGTCCTTCAGAGTCAACATGCAGTGACGGACGAGCCCTTCCTCAGTCCCTGCGCGCGGACAACCAGCTACTTCGCGGGATGCTCCGGCAGGGCCAGCCAGTCCGACCAGGAGATCTCACGGCCGATGAAGCGAGGCTGCTCGAACGGCCACTCGGCGGCGATCCACTGCGGCACCAGCGCGTCGAGGGCTTGTTCGACCTCGCTGCCCACCAGCTCGTCCACCACCCACCAGGAGATCTCGCCGTCCGCGCCGGCCTTCTCCGGTGGGTCGATGTAGACGCAGCCGAGCAGTGCCGTCTCCGACGCGTCGAACAGCGCGTAGTTGAAGGACTGGTGCGCGGCGATCTCCTTCTCGTGCCGCAACAGGTCGGCCTGGTCGGCCTCGTAGGTCATGGTGGCCGCGGGCCAGCCCCAGGCCGGGCCGAAGATGGTCCACAGCCGTTCGCGCGATCCCATCACCGCCGGATAGTCGAGCGGGGTGTCCGCCTCCCGGATCGGCCGCAGGTGATGACCTCCGCCCGGCAGCGGTACCAGGACGGGGTGGACGAAGTCTTCAGGAAGCCAGCTCATGGCGCCTGACCGTAGCAGCGCCCGGCCGTTCGCTCCGCTGGATTTTCTCCCGATGCCGCCAGACTCGCGCACTCGTGCGCGATCGAGTCATCGTCAGGACCTGTGGACCGACGGCTGTCTGCGGAGTCCGACCGTGGTGTCGTGGTGAGCGCACCGGGTTTCTCGGGCGAGGCCGTCGAGGAAGTCCGAGAGCGCGGTGTGCAGGGCTTCAGGCTGTTCCAGGTGCAGATCGTGGCCGGTGCCGGGGATGCTCATGGCCATGGTGGTGGGCCGCCGGCGGAGCATTTCGTCGGCTTCCTGTGCAGGGATGAAGCTGGATTGGGCCAGGACGACCAGCATGGGGCACGTGACCTGGCCCCACTCGTGCCAGAAGGAACGCATGGCGTTCTCCGCCAGCGAACGGACCATCACGTCCCGGTCGAAGCGAGGCCACCATGCGCCGTCGCGTTCTTCCAGGCCGGCCGCCCAGCCTGCTCCGACCGGTCCGCCGCCGAGGAAAGCAGCTGCCGCTTCGCGTGAGGGGAACGGTGTCGGCCACGAGTCGAGCCATGCTCCGATGTCCACGAGGACGTTCGGGTTCGGACCTCCGGGGCCGGCCTCGACCAGCACGAGCGCGCGGACGAGTCCGGGATGCGCCGCGGCGGTGAGCATGGCGGTGTGCCCGCCGAGGGACTGGCCGACCAGGACGGGCGCCTGCAGTGCCAGCCGGTCGACAACGGCGGTGACGTCGGCGACGCTGAAGCCCCGCGACATGGTCGACGCACCGAGGCGCTCCGGCGCTGGGCAGCCGCACGGGCCGCCTCGTACCGGCAGAAGCTGAAACTCGGGCCGTCCCCGACCGCGCGCCCGGAGGCCCGGGTCCTGCAGGCGCTTCCCGCTGTCGGACGCGGGACACGGTGGTTCGCCGGTGACGACCTCCTGCTCCGAGAAGTCGACGGCTTCTGCCTGAATGTCAGGGCCCGCACGGAGGATGCTCGGGAACAGACGCGGCACATGGTTCCCGGGGACTGGCTGGAGGGCTGAGGGCGCGCCGCTCGGCTGTCCTCTCACCCGCCGTCGAGTTCCAGGACGGCAGGGGAGGGGCTCGGGACGGGCGTGAGGGGCTCGGGACGGGCGTGCGCCGGAACGCGAGAGGTCCACTGGCATGCCTGCCCAGCCTCGGCAGCGATGCGAAACGGAACGCACCGGTGGTCACCCTGTGCTCGCGACAGGTGTCACCTCGTGCGGTGCCAGCCTGTGCGCTGGCCACTCCGGGTACGGGGCGTAGCGTGGGGTAGGTAAGTGCTGCGGGCCGGCGGGTCGCCCGCAGCGCGTGGTGAGGAGGCCGGGGTGGCGCGTTCCGCGTGGACGGCGAGCACGAGCCGGGTGGGTCGGATGGCGGTGTGCGTGTCCGGCGGGGACGTGGTGCAGGAGGCGGCCGGCATCGCCGAGAACGTCGTGCACAAGGCCCTCGCCGATCGGCCCGCCGCGCTGGGTGTCGATTCGAGCTGGGCGGGGTCTTCCACCTCAGCCGGGCTCAACGTGCTGATCCAGGTCCGCCGTGGAGCCGTGGCCGCCGGGGTCCCGCTGGTCCTGATCGTCCCGAGCAAGCGCGTGCGCCCAGTCCTGCGGCCCACCGGGACCGGACGGGCATACGCGTCATGACAACGTCCCGCCGTCCAGGGCTCACGGGACCCGTTATGGCACCCGACCAGGACCTGCACCGTCATCTCAGCATGTTCCCCGGCGACCCGAGCGGCGCCGCGGTGGCCTTCGCCCGCCGCACCCTCGCCGACTGGGGCATCAACGGCACATCCGCCACCGATGTCCTCCTGGTCACGGCCGAACTCCTCGCCAACGCCGCCCAGCACACTCCGGGCCCGCGCCGGCTGGACCTCTACCTGCACCGGCACGGGCTCACCGCCGCGGTCACCGACCCTTCCCCGGACCCGCCCCGTGTTCGGCGCCCATATCGCCCCGACGCCCCCGATGGCCACGGTCTGGTGATCGTCGACCGGCTCGCCCTCGCCTGGGGCCACCGTCCCGCCCCCACGGGCAAGATGGTTTGGGCGCTCCTGCCGGCCCCGGCACGACGGCCCAACCCGTTGTAGCACTGGCCCCCAGGAGGGGCGCCTCCGGGAGAGCACCGTGTGCGCGGTTTGCAGGGAGCGGTCGCGTTGGTGATCCCGCTCCCTGTCACCTGCAAGTCCATCTGGCCTCGGCAGCGGGGCGATGAGGAACGCCATGGGTGGTCACCGGCTGCCTGTCATGGTGGTCACCTCGGCGCGATGCTCACCCGTCTGCCAGCGCATGTTTCGCTCGAGATCAGCATTTGGGGGCGCGGGCCGGCCGTTTCGATGGAGCGCGTGTCCGAGAGAGTGGGAGGCGGCGACGCGCCGACTGCGGTGCTTTCCGACCGGTGTGAGTGGACGGATCGGATAGTCGAGACACCCGTGGCGGGGGAGTGCCAGCGCTGCTGCTCGCAGATGACCGGACTCGCCCTCGGACCGCTGGCGGGCCCGGGGTGGTGAAGTGTCGTGCGCGGTCCGGGATCTGGGCGGCCTGGTCGTCTCGGGACACCCGATGCGACGGTTCTCGTGACGCCGGGTGCCCTGGCTGTCAGACACACCTGTCCGTCGAATTCGGCGACGACGGGCCCTACTCCACTCGCCGTGAGAACAACTCGATCATCACCTGGCACGAGGACGGAAGCTTCTCCCTCCGTGGCGGCTATCCGGTGGGGGACGACGCGGCGAGGGCGCCGCTGCGTCCCGCTGACCCGCGTGATCTGGAAGGAATCGGCCGGCGCCTTCACATGACCATGCTTGCGGACGGTCAGGGCGAGATCGCAGCCATGCTCACCTACCTGTTCGGAAACGCCACGTGCACGGCTTGCGGGGCTTCTCCAGCCCCAGTACCTAGTCGTTCAGGCCGCATTGGTGTCGCGCTCGATGGCAGCAAGGTGGAGGAGCCGGTAGCCCGACACCGCTGAGGACGACGGGGACGAGGCCGGACTCCGTGGGCGTGACCGGGGCCTCAGGCCTGTTCGTTCGCTGCTTCTGAACTTGAGCGGGTGATGTTGGGGTCTTCAAAGCGCGGCAAGGGGCCCAAGTGTCGCTCCCGGGGTCAGTCTGATGATCCTTCGTCGGAGCGCTGACGCTCCCACTCCTCGGTCCGACTGCGGCGGATCTGTTCTTCCAGTCGGTAGCGCGACGAGCTGTTCTGGCCACCCCGGAGGTGCACGGGCTCGCCATTGTCCGGTACAGAACCGAGAAGGACTCGTCGCCGTTGATCACAGGGATCTCGCCGGGTGTGAGAGTGAAGGTGTAGGTGACTTCGCTCCCGTCGTCGCCACAAAGGGTCAGGGCCACTGCCGTGTCGGAGAGCACAGTCGCAGACCGTAGCCGAAGATGCATCTGCCGAGTGTCCTCGCAAGGTCGGAGCGCCCAGCGTCCTTCCGTCTCAGGTTGCTGGGTCAGGCATCGGGAATATGCCTGGGGTTAGCGTACTGATCTGCTGGTCGACCCGGACCTTCCGTTCATCGAGGCTCAGCCCCGTGTCGGCGAGGCAGCTGTCGACCAGGTCCGGTCGGTACTGGATCTGCTTGAGCCGGTGCTTCACGGCCTGGGTGAGCTGGCCCAGGTCGGCGGCGGCGAGGTTACCGATGTCGCGCTTGACCAGGGGCCGGATGCCCTCCTGCGGATTCAGGCAGGGCGCACAGGTGGGCAGTTGGAACACGGTGAGCCAGTCGGGGTTCGCCTCAACGAACTGCCGCAACGGCTTGGTCAGGTGTAGGCGGACGTTGTCCCAGACCAGCACGATCGGGCCACCGAGCTGGGTCCCGGCGCGGATCAGCAGGTCGCGGAAGTCGCGCCAGCCGAAGCTCTTCGGCTGGTCCTTGCGGCCGTCGTAGTCACGGATCGCGTAGATCAGCCGGGACCGCTCACCCGCCTTTTAGCGGACCATGCCCGCCATCGACACCCGTCCGGACCCTCCGCCCCGCACCTGCACGACGGGCGTCTGGACGATCCGGCCCCAGCTCCTGGCTCGCGGCGGCGTCATCGACCGGCCGGCTTCGTCTTCGAAGATGATCCCACCCCTGCACGCCGCCGCGGTGCTCCTACCCGCGGCCGCACGTCCTTTTCCACAACTCCACCGCGGCGTCGTCGCGTTCGATCGTCCGGCGGGCTGCTGCCATTGACCAGCCGTGCCTTTTGAGCGGTTGCCAGGTGTCCTTCACCGCGTCGGAGATGTGGAAAAGCCGACCTATCAGGGTCTTGATCAGGGCCAGCGTCCACCGCTGGTCCGCCCAGCCATGGGCCAGCGGGCCGCGTTCCAACTCCCTTTCCAGATCCGCAATCCGGGCCAGGCTGAGCCTCGGGCGACCGGGCGATCCTTTCGACAGGACTCCGACCCCGCCGCGCTCGCGCCAGGTCCGGCGCCACCGCTCCACCGACCGCTCGCTCACCCGCAACGCGATGGCGATCTCCCGGTTCTCCTCCCCACCCTCTCGACGTCGGTCACCCCGCCTCCCTGCGCGTAGCTCACAGCTCCACGGCTACCGGAGCCATTGACCGCTGTCAGCCGAACAGTCCCGACATCACCCGATCAAGTTCAGTTGCTACCGGGCTCTGGGGCCGGGGGCGGGCGGGGTGCGCGGTCGCAGGCGCTCTCCCTGCGGCCCGAACATGACCAGGTACTCGACCGGGCCGTCGGGGGCGGCGTTCGCGACCCCATGGGGATTGCGGGTGTCGAACTCGGCGACGTCCCCGGCACTCAGGACGAGGTCCTGATCGCCGAGTGCGAGCCGGAGCCGCCCGTACAGGACGCACAGCCATTCCCAGCCGTCGTGGGAGACCTGCCGGGGCCGCGCGGGCGGTTCCTGGACGGCGGGCAGGACGTGTTTGTGGGCGTGCAGGCCCCCGACGTACCGGGTCAGCGGCAGCACCGCCTTGTCGGTGCCGAACCGCTGGAGCGCGGAGGTGCGGGGCTCGGCCGGGGGAGCGGCGCCGGCCAGCTCGTCCAGGGAGACGCCGTACTCCTTCGCCAGCTGCAGCACCACCTCCAGGGTGGGCTTGCGTCGGCCGGTCTCGATCCGCGACAGCGTGCTCGGGGAGATGCCGGTCGCGCAGCTGACGCCGGTGAGCGTGGAGCCGCGGTGTTCGCGTGCGGCCCGCAGCCGGGGGCCCATCGCCGCCAGCATGTCGGCCACGTCGTCGCCCGTCACTCGCCGCTCCCCTTCCGGACGTACCGCTCCACCGTCGTGTGCTGCAATTTTGCCAGATTGGCAACAGTGATCGCAGCGGACGGGTGCTGCGCCGCATGATCGATGCGTACCTGCGTCCGCCCGCGAATCGAGGAGAAGACCCCATGCAGCCCGCGCCGTCCGCCGTACTCCGCCACCGCACCGTCGAGGCCCCTGCCGGGCGCCTGCACCTGGTCGAGCAGGGCAGCGGCCCGCTGGTCCTGCTCGTGCACGGCTTCCCCGAGTCCTGGTACTCCTGGCGCCGCCAGCTCCCGGCCCTCGCCGCGGCCGGTTACCGGGCGGTGGCGCTCGACGTTCGCGGCTACGGCCGCTCCTCCAAGCCCGCCGAGACCGATGCGTACCGGCTACTGGACCTGGTGGAGGACAACGTCGCCCTCGTGCACGCCCTCGGCGAGGAGCACGCCGTGGTCGTCGGCCACGACTGGGGCTCCAACATCGCCGCCACCTCCGCCCTGCTCCACCCCGAGGTCTTCCGGGCCGTCGCCCTGCTGAGCGTCCCGTACGCGCCGCCCGGTGGCCCCCGCCCCACCGACATCTTCAGCCGGATCGGCGGCCCCGAGCAGGAGTTCTACGTCTCCTACTTCCAGGAGGCCGGCCGCGCCGAGACGGAGATCGAGCCCGACGTGCGCGGCTGGCTCGCGGGCTTCTACGCCGCCCTGTCCGCCGACACCATGCCCGCGCAGGGCGAGCCCGACCCGCACTTCGTCGCCCACGGCGGCCGGCTGCGTGACCGCTTTCCCGCCGGCGTCCTCCCGGGCTGGCTGACCGAGGACGACCTCGACGTCTACGCCGGAGAGTTCGAGCGCACCGGTCTGACGGGCGCCCTCAACCGCTACCGGAACATGGACCGCGACTGGGAGGACCTCGCCCCCCACCGCGGAGCCCCGATCAAGCAGCCGTCCCTGTTCGTCGGCGGCGCCCTGGACGCCTCCACCACCTGGATGTCCGACGCCATCGACGCCTTCCCCACCACCCTTCCCGGCCTGACCGCCTCCCACCTCGTAGAAGGCTGCGGCCACTGGATCCAGCAGGAACGCCCCGAGGACGTCAACGGTCTGCTGACCGGCTGGCTCGACACCCTCACGGATTGAACCGCCGGGCGCGGCCGGGGCCTCTGGATCGCGACGCGGGAATCGGCACCTCAGTGCGAGGCTTCGGATCACGGCTGGCGGAGACAAGCGGACAATCGACCAAGCAGGAAACCGAGTTGGGTGCAGTCCTTCGGCCGCTCGCGACCACTCGTGTGCATCGGGGAAAGGGGGACGTCTTGGCGGAGCAGAGCAGGATCGAGGCTTTGCTGGGTACTGAGGAGATCGCCAGGTGCGAGGACTGGAGCGTGGCCGCGACGTACGCGGCCGACCTGCTCGACACGTCGATCGCCTGGTATCTCATGGGGTTCTGGCAGGGCATGGCGAGGAAGCTCCTGGCCGTTCACCTGCTCGCCGCCGCCCGGGCCGGCGCCGACGCCGCCACGGTCGTGGCGTGGCTGAGGGACCCGGAGGACGAGACGCCGGCCCGGGTGCTGCGTGAGCAGGACGAGGACATACCCGAGAACTGGATCCGCGTGTTCGAGCAGTGCCGCGGGATCACGCCCGGCCTGCCCGAGGCGGCTCGGGCAGAGCTGCGGGACGTCGTGCTGACCATCGTGCTGTCGCCCGACGGACCGCCACGACCTCCGAGTCGGTAGTCCAGGCCCCCGTGTCCCTACCAACGGGTGCGGGGGCTCCTGCACGAACACCAGGGTCAACAGGCTCGCGGGCCGGCACGCGCCCCCGCCAGAGAGGTGAGGAGGACTCGGCGTTCAGCGCGGGCAGCTCACCGCACACCCTCATGCCTGCCCTCGCGGTGAGGCGAATGCAGCGGCCATGGCTTTCACCGCATCCGAAGGTGCTGCGTGTAGGGCAAGAAGATCGGGTGACGGTGGGCGAGGCCGGATTCGAACCGGCACAGCCGAAGCGGGGGCTTTACAGGCCCTTGGGCTCTCCAGTGCCCAGCTCGCCCTTGATGGAGAAAGCGGAGGAAGTGGGGGTCGAACCCACACGGGCGCTCGTGCACCCGACCGGTTTTCGAAGCCGAAGCCGAAGCCGAAGCCGAAGCCGAGGCCGAGGCCGGCGCCACCTGTCGGCCGGCTCCTCCATGAACTGCGGTTGTTGCGCGGAGAGTGCGCGGATCGAACGCGCGCGGGCTTTCACCCGACTACGGCTTAGCAAGCCGCTGCCTTGCCACTCGGCCAACTCTCCAGATGCTGCGCTGCCGGACGAGGATCCGAACCCCGAGTCTCCTGATCCAGAGTCAGGCGTGCTGCCAGGTGCACCATCCGGCACTGCGGGAGGGCGGCAAGCAGAAAGGCCGCCCGGACGGGGAATCCCGCCGTGGGCGGCCGGGCGCTGTCGGGCCCGTCTACCGCGCGGAGGGGAGTCCCTGGCTCTGCTGGGAACTCGAAGAACGCTGATACGACTGGCTGGTGCTCATTTCGCGTTCCTCTCCGCTGGGCTCTGCCGGGCTGATGCCCATACTCTGCGACAGGGACGGGGGCGACGGCAACGGGTTTTCCGGCTGGACTGTCGAGGCTGCTGACCGCTTCCCCCGGCCGGGCATCCGCGGCCGTGCCCACCCCCGGCGCATCGCCCGGCGGTGACGAAGGGAACCTTGCTCGCCGCCGCACACGCGGCATACGACAGCGCCGGTGCGACCGTTGCGCCGGAGTACCACCTGCTGCTCCCCGGTGATTGGCACGACCGGCCCGACGCGGTCGCGGCCCTGACCTGGCGGCAGGAGGCGGCCCACATGCAGGTCTCCCGGCGGGTCGGGAACGGCTGCGCTACGAGTGGACACCGCAGATCGGCCTTCCGGAGCCGTCGGGACGTGTGCTCTTCTGCGCCGCGCCCGACGACGAGGTCTTCGTCGACCTGTTCCGCCGAGTCCTGGCAGGCACCCTCGACGCGGCTTCCCGGAAGGTCGCCGATCGCGTCGGCGCCGAGGCCCGGGCCCGCGGCGACGTCGCGTTCCACCGCGACAGCATGCTCGGGGACCGGTCCTGGTGGCGGGTCGCCCGGACACCGGACGGCGAGGTGGTCGGCTTCGGCCTCCCCTCGCGCAACCACGCCTTCCCCGTGGTCGGTCACCTCGGTGTGCTGCCCGAACACCGGGGCCGCGGATACGCGGACGAGATTCTCGCTGAAATCACCCGGATTCTGGTGTCCGAGACCGGGCCGGAGCGAGTCCGCGCCGACACCGACCTGACGAATGCGCCGATGGCTGCGGCCTTCGAACCCGTGGGCTACCGCGGCAACGGCCGTCGCCTGGTGCTGTCCGCGCACTGATCCCCCGGACCAGTGGTCGTTCGAGGGGGAGCGGCGCCTGCGTAAGGCGCCGCTCCCGCGGAGGGTGTCGGTTCGTCAGGCCAGGGCGCGGGTGTGCAGGGCGGTGACGGCCTTGCGGGCGGCGAGGATCGCGCCGTGCTGCCAGGCGTCCATGTTGCTCAGCCAGTCGCCCGCGAACAGGACCCGCCCGGCGGGTTCGACGAGCGGCTTCAGGGCGGCGGACTGGACGTCGTAGCCGCCGTGCCACGCGCCCTCCAGGTGGGGTACCTGGCGCCAGGCGATGGAGAAGGACGAGTCGAGTTCGGTGCGGTACTTCGGGCCGTAGATCCGCTCGCCCAGGGCGACTGCGGTGGTCTGCCGCTCCAGGGGCGTCATCAGGGAGTAGCGGTCGGCCACGGTCGCGTAGTGGTAGTAGCCGATCATGACGCCGCGGTCGCCGTGGTAGCCGTAGGAGGGGTGCCAGACGTGGGTGAGGTCGCTGTCCGTCTCGGTGATGCCGCCGTAGATGCGGTGGTCGGTCTCCCACCAGCGCGACCTGTACTCCAGGCCGATCTTGCCGGCGGAGGCGGGCTTGACGGCGGCGAGGGCGGTGGCGACGTCGCCGCCGAGGTTGTGGTGGAGCTTGGCGAGCAGGTGGGGCGGCATGGCGGCGATCGCGTAGTCGGCCCGCAGTGAGCGGGCCCGGCCGCCCGGGTCGGTGTAGGCGACGGTGACCCCGTGGTCGTCCTGGAGGACGGAGGTGGCCTGGCAGCCGAGCCTGACCTTGTCGGCGCCGATGGCCCGGGTCAGCGCCTTGGGGATCTGGTCCATGCCGCCGACGGGTTGGAACATCAGCATCGCCTGGTCGAACTCGAACTCGAAGGAGAAGTAGCGGCCGACGCCGGAGGCGAACACCTCGGACGCGGTCGGGACGTCGCCCAGTTCGACCCCGGGGACGCCGGACTCACCCGGCCACGTGGTGTATCCGCGGCGGGACGAACCGGTGTAGGCGTATCCGTCGGTCTTGGCACCGAGGTCACCGAAGTCGCGCAGGAACTCGATGAGCAGTTCCTTGTCGTCGGCGGTCAGTTGCCGGTCGAGTGCGCCCGTGTCGGTCGCCTTGGCGAGGAGTTCGCTGACATAGCCGTAGGTGTCGGCCTTGGCGGTGCGGTAGCGCATCGGGCGGCCGTCGGGCATCGAGGAGTTGTGGATGTAGGCGTCGGCGTTGGTGTTGGTGAACACCTCGACGGGGACGCCCAGTTCGCGGCAGTAGTCGAGGGTGACCATCCATTGCGCGAGCCGGGCGGGGCCGGCGTTCATGTACTGCCCCGCGCTGAAGCGCGCCTGCTGGTGGTGGCCGTAGGTGTCGGTGAGTTCGTCACCGCCGCGGACGGTGAAGTTGCGGCCGCCGGTTCGGTCGCGCGGTTCGAGCACGGTGACGCGGTAGCCGGCCTTCCCCAGTTCGTAGGCGCTGACCAGGCCGGCTATGCCGCCGCCGAGGACGATGACGCTGCCCGCGGAGCGACCCTTGAGGTGGAAGTCGGAGGCGCTGGGGGCGTCGAACTGCGGGGTGCCCTGGGCGGCGGCGGTGGGGGCGAGGCCCAGGGCGCCCATCGTGGCGAACATCGCTCCCGCTCCGCCGGTGGCACCGACAGCACGCAGAAAGCCGCGTCGGCTGAACCCGGGGAGTGCGGACTGGTCAGGCATGGGGGTGTCCCTTCCTCGATCCGTTGGCTCGCCACCTTGATCACAAGGTGTGCGAACGGATTCTCTGGACGGCACGTTTCCGGAGCCACCCTGCGCACATTGCCCAGGCGTTTCCGATCCGGGCGGGGGATCAACATCTCGCGTCGTCGGCCACCAGACCTGTCGGTCCGTCACCTCTGCTCGGGCGCACCCCCGTCCCCACATGTCGCACCACAGGTGTGAGGGAGAGGAAGCCGCACGAGGACCAGCAACTGCTCCTCGGGCCCGCCGCCTTCGAGAGGACCTTCCTCGGCCGGGTACCTGCCGGCGGCGGCGACCGGGTTCGTGCTGCTGCTCGGGGTGGACGCGCTCCGGTCCGCGTTCGTGGGCCGCGGCGGCCTCGGTTTTCGGTGGCGCGCCCCGGGCCCGCCGGGGCGGAGCCGGTCCGGCCCGCAGCTCACGGCCGCTCAGAGCAGCGTGCCGCACCAGACGTTGCGGGCCAGCCACTCGTCGTGGCTGAACGCGCCCCGCTCGGGATCGGCCGGGCGAACCGGCACGGCGATGAACGTGTCCTCCGGCCGGGTCCGCTCGGGCAGCCGGCGGTAGCGACCCGGTCGGGCCTCGGTGAGCTCGGGGCGTGCGCTGCGCTCGGTCATCTCGTACCCCCGCGGGCGAGCCGATGGGAGCATCACCGTACAACATGTCCACACGTGTGCGCCGAGCGTGTGGGTCAGCGGGCCTTGCGGCGCCCGCGGTCGGTGAGGGTGTACCGCACCGAACGGTCCTCCTTGTGGCGGTTGACGCGGCCCTTGGCAACGAGCGACTCGAGGGTGTTGCGCACGACCTGCGGGGTGGGCTCCCGGTCGGGGTGCTTCAGGACCAGCTCGTCGCGCAGGTCCTTCGCGAGGCACGGCTCGCGGTGGCCCGCGAGCAACTCCGTCAGGACGTCCCCCAGCAGCGGCCTGCGGGGCTTGCCGGGCGCCGCCGGCGGGGCCGGAGCGGGCTCGTCCTGGGCCTGCTCCGGAAGGGGGGAGTCCTCGGTGTCCGCGGGGTAGTGCTCGGCGAGCGCGATGATGTCGATCAGCAGGGCCTCCTCCCCCCGGAGCACCTTCATCTGCTCGGCCAGTTCCTGCTGCCGACGGCGGTTCTCCTCCAGGTCCGACGCGGCCTGCACGGCGTACCGCGATCGGAGCGTGGCGGCTGATTGGCTGGTCACAACCGGTCACTCCTCCGTGATGGGCGTTGCTGCGCATGGTACTCGCGCCCAGCACCCGCGCATGCACGGAGGGTGATAACCGGTCGGGAAGGTGACGAGGTGCGTACCGGGCGGGTACAGACCTCGTCACGTGCGGGCTCAGTTCTCCGGCGCCGCCGTCTCCTCCAGCGATCCGTCCGCCAGCCGCAGCCAACGGTCCACCCGGACGGCGGCGAGGAACCGCTCGTCGTGGCTGACCACGACGAAGGCGCCCTGGTAGGAGTCGAGGGCGCTCTCGAGCTGGCCGACGCCGACCAGGTCGAGGTTGTTCGTCGGCTCGTCCAGGAGCAGCAACCGGGGAGCGGGCTCGGCGTACAGGACGCAGGCCAGAGTGGCTCGCAGCCGCTCGCCGCCGGAGAGGACGCGGACCGGAAGGTGCGCCCGGGCCCCGCGGAACAGGAAGCGGGCGAGCAGGTTCATCCGCTCGGCGGGCGGCAGGTCGGGGGACGCCGCGGCGAGGTTCTCCGCCACGGTGAGGTCCGGGTCCAGCAGGTCCAGCCGCTGGGAGAGGTACGCGACGCGGCCGTCGGCGCGCCTGATCCGCCCGCCGTCCGCGGCGAGGTCGCCGGACAGGAGGCGCAGCAGGGTGGTCTTCCCGGTGCCGTTGGCCCCGGACAGGGCGATGCGCTCGGGCCCGCGCACGGACAGGGCTACCCCGTCCCCCGCGAACAGCGGGCGGCCGTCGCGGTGCACCTGCAGGTGCTCGCCGACGAAGAGGTCGCGGCCGGCCGGAACCCGGGTGCCGGACAGGTCCAGCGTCAGGCGCTGGTCGTCGCGGAGCGCGCGTTCGGCCTCGTCGAGCCGGGCCCTGGCCTCGCCGACGCGTGCCGAGTGCACCTGTCCGGAGCGGCCGGCCGACTCCTGCGCGCCGCGCTTCATGTTCCCGGCGAAGATGCGGGGCAGGCCGGCGTTCTTCAGGTTGCGGGAGGCGTTGCCCGCCCGCCGCTCGGCGCGTTCCCTGGCCTGCTGCAGCTCCCGCTTCTCCCGCTTGAGCTCCTGCTCGGCGCTGCGGACGTTCTTCTCCGCGACTTCCTGCCCGGCCTGCACGGCCTGCTCGTAGGCGGTGAAGTTGCCGCCGTACAGCCGTAGTTCACCGGAGTCGAGCTCGGCGATGCGCGCCATCCGGTCCAGCAGCGCGCGGTCGTGGCTGACCACCAGCAGGCAGCCGGAGAAGTCCTCCAGCACGTCGTACAGCCGGTGGCGGGCGGCTCGGTCGAGGTTGTTGGTGGGCTCGTCGAGCAGCAGCACGTCGGGCCGCCGGAGCAGTTGTGCGGCCAGGCCCAGTTGCACGACCTGGCCGCCGCTGAGGGTGCCCAGCCGCCGGTCGAGGCGGACGTCGGCCAGGCCGAGCCGTTCGAGCTGGGCGCGGGTGCGCTCCTCGACGTCCCAGTCGTCGCCGATGACGGTGAAGTGCTCCTCGGCCACGTCCCCGGACTCGACCGCGTCGAGGGCGCGGATCACCTCGGCGACGCCGAGGACGTCGGCGACCGCGAGGTCTGCGGTCAGCGGGAGGTCCTGCGGCAGGTATGCGGGGGTGCCGGTGACCGTCACCGTGCCGGTCGCGGGCCGCAGTTGACCGGCGATCAGCTTGAGCAGGGTGCTCTTGCCGGAGCCGTTGGGGGCGACCAGGCCGGTGCGGCCCGGGCCGAGGGCGAAGGAGAGGTCCCGGAAGACGGGCGTGTCGTCGGGCCAGGAGAAGGACAGCCGGGAGCAGACGACGGATGCGTCGGACATGGGGGCAACCTGAAGGTGAGGGAGGCGGACGGACCTCCGCCTCGGAGGAGGACGGGAAGAGGGAACGACGAACCGGGCCGCTGCGCCGGGTGCCGGGCACCCGCGAACGGCCTCAGGACCGGGTCTCACCCGGAGATGTCGTCGTCACCCGCCATGTCTGTCTCCACGCTCACATCGATGACCTACCGCCGGCCAGCGTAGCAGCCCGCGACGGCGAGACACCTGGATGCGCGCGGTCGCGCGGCTATGTGTGGGCGCGGCTTGACGGGGCACATGACCCGTGCCAGCCTAGTAACCGTTCAAAGCGGTTATGTCTGGCGCATTCGAGGCCGGGAGAGGGGACGGGACATGATCACCGGCCTGCTGATGTGGCGCACCCAGCTGCTGTCGGCGTCTCCCGCACCAGCGCGATCCTCGTCCACGACGGCCTGGCACGAGCGGCGCCGTCGCATGACCCAAGCCCGGCGCGGGACACGTGTCCCGGGAGCCGCGCACACCCCGTGCACCGTCCCGGCGACTGGTGTCGGGGACCGTCAACCGACTGATGTGACGGCCCGTCGTCCGACGCCACTGTGGACCCCGTCAGCCCAGCAGACACCCCCGAAGACACCTCACACCCTTGGACGGGACAGATGAACCGACGACTCCTCGCCGCCCTCGCCGCCGCCGCGCCGCTGGCAGCCGCGGTGTACGCACCCGGTGCCTCGGCGGCGGCGGACGCCGCCGCCCCCGCGTACGGCTGCACCAGCCCGGTGGTGCGGGCCCCGGCCGGGACGGCGGTGGAGAACGTCACCGCCGTCCCCCACGCCGCCGGCACCTTCGACGTACCCGCCGTGTTCCCGCTGCCGGGCTTCCCGGTCGCCGACGTCCCGGCGTTCTGCGACGTCACGGTCACCCTCACCCACCCCGGCCAGGGCGACCACGCGAAGGTGCGGGTCTGGCTGCCGCAGCAGAACTGGAACGGCCGGCTGCAGACCATCGGCGGGCAGGCCTACGCCGCCGGCGACTACGGCTCGGGCCTCGCCGGCGCGATCAAGAGCGGCTACGCCGCCGCCACCACCGACGCGGGCGTCGGCACGTACCTGGACACCAGCTGGGCGCTGACCGGCGCCGGCCGGGTCGACCCGGCGCTGCTGCAGGACTTCGCCTCCCGCTCCGAGCACGAGGCAGCGATCGTCGCCAAGGAGGTCGTCGCCGGCCACTACGGGCGGGCCGCCTCGTACGCCTACTTCAACGGCTGCTCGACCGGCGGACGCCAGGGCTACATGGAGGCCCAGAAGTACCCGGGCGACTACAACGGCATCCTGGCCGACGCCCCCGCCGTCAACTGGGACGAGTTCGAGGTCGCCACGCTGTGGCCGCAGGTGGTGATGAACGAGACGAAGACCTACCCCAGCGCCTGCGAGTTCAAGGCGTTCACCGACGCGGCCGTCCAGGCCTGCGACGGCGCCGACGGCGTTGAGGACGGCCTGGTGGCCGACCCCGACACGTGCGGCTACGACCCGCGCCGCCTGGTCGGCACCACCGTCGAGTGCGACGGCCGGCGGGTGACCGTCACCGCGGCCGACGCGGAGGTGGTGCGCCGGATCTGGGACGGCCCGCGCACCGCGGCCGGCCGCAAGCTCTGGTCCGGCGTGCCGATCGGCGCCGACCTGAGCGCGCTGGCCGGCACCACGACCGATGCCGCGGGCAACCCCGCGGGCCAGCCGTTCCCGGTGCCCGCCGCGTGGGTGTCGACCTGGCTGGAGAAGCAGCCCGGCTTCGACGTCTCGACCGTCACCACCGACCGGTTCACCCAGCTGTTCGCGCAGTCCCGCGCGGAGTACGACAAGGTCATCGGCACGGACGACCCCGATCTGACCGCCTTCCGCGCGGCCGGCGGCAAGCTCCTCAGCTGGCACGGCTCCGCCGACCAGTACATCCCCACCAACGGCACGGTGCAGTACCGCCAGCGGGTCGAGCGCACGATGGGAGGCGCGGCGAAGGTCGACGACTTCTACCGGCTCTTCCTCGCGCCCGGCACCGCGCACTGCGGCCTCAACACCCAGGGCGGCGACCTCGCCGCGCTGACCGCCTGGGTCGAACAGGGCAAGGCGCCGCGGACGCTGGCCGCCACCCTCACCACGGCCACCGGCGCAACGGTCGACCGGAACCTGTGCGCCTACCCGCTGGTCTCCCGCTACAAGGGCCACGGCGACCCCGCCGACGCCGGCAGCTTCCGCTGCGCCCCCGCCGACCCGCGCTGACCCCGCACCACCCCCGGCCCCGGCCCGCACCCGTCGTCCACGGGCGCGCGCCGGGGCCCGCGCGTGCCCGGCCGCGTCCCTGCTCCGACACATTGCAGTCATTCGACTGATCCCCCCGGGAGCCGTCCGCACGATGCTGGAGCGGTCGCCGTCCGTCGGCGGCTGACCTCATCAGGTTCGGAGGACCCGTGGTGACCCGTACTCCCGTCGTGTTCATCCATGGCGCGTGGATGCACGCGCTGTCCTGGGAGTCCTGGGCGGAGCGCTTCGCGAGCCGCGGCTACCTCGCCCGGACGCCCGGCTGGCCGGGCGAGCCGGCCACCGCACGGGAGGCCCGCGAGCACCCGGACGCGCTGCCCGACACCGGCCTGGCCGGCCTGGCCGAGCACTACGCCGCGATCGTCCGCTCCTGCGAGGCCCCACCGGTGATCGTCGGGCACTCGGTCGGCGGCCTGGTCGCCCAGCACCTCCTCGGCGCCGGACTGGGACAGGCTGCGGTGGCGATCGCGCCGGCCCCCGTCAACGAGGTCGGACCGTGCCCGGGCCACACCGGCGCGGACGCCGGGGACGGCGCGGTGGTCCTGCTCTCGCGCCTGCGCTTCCGGGACGCCTTCGCCAACACGGTCGGCCCCGAGGAGGCCGAGCGGCTGTACGACCGCTACGTGGTGCCCGTCCCGCGCCGCCTGCTCGACGACCTCGGCTGCGGCGGCCGCCCCCGCAGCCCGAGCGCCCTGGTGGACGTCGGCAACGTGGCGCGCGGCCCGCTGCTGCTCGTCTCCGGACAGGAGGACCTGCTGGTGCCCGACGCGGCGACCCGCGCCGCCTACAAGGCCTACGGCGACTCCACCGCGACGACCGCACTCAAACAGTTCGCCGACCGGGGCCACTCCCTGGTGGTCGACGCCGGCTGGCGCTCCGTCGCCGACCACGTGCTCGGCTGGCTCGACGAACGCGGCATCCGCCCCGCCGGCCCGCACCCCGCCCGTTAGCCCTGGCTCGCCCCGGCGGTGTCGCCCAGGGCGTCCCGCAGTGCGGCGCGGGTGGTGATGCCGAGCTTGGGGAACACCCGGTACAGGTGAGAGCTGACAGTGCGCGGGGACAGGTGCATCCGCTCGCCGATCTCCTTGTTGGTCAGACCGCTCGCCGCCAGGCCGGCGATCCGGTGCTCCTGCCAGGTCAGCGCCGTCGCGGACGAGGACCGGGTGGCCATGCCGGAGGCCCGCAGCTCGGCCCGGGCGCGGTCGGCCCACGCGTCGGCGCCGAGCTGCTCGAACGACTCGGCCGCCCGGAGCAGCGCCTGCCGGGCCGCCCTGGGCCCCTGCGCGTGGCGGAGCCGGACGCCGCGGGCCAGCCGGATGCGCGCCAGCTCGAAGGGGAATCCGACGCCCTCCGTCAGCGACTCGGCCCGCGCGTGCCAGGAGGCCGCCTCCGGCTCCTGCTCGGCGGTGATCGACAGCGCCCCGTAGGTGAGCAGGGCCAGTCGCGGCGAGACGTCGGGCAGGCCGGCGTCCAGCGCGGCCCGGGCGTGCCGGCGCGCCTCCTCGGTGCGCCCGGTGTGGAGGGCGGCCTCGACCAGGTCGAGCAGGGTCCGGGAGGCCTGGTGCGCGCAGGGCTCGAAGGAACCCGGGGTGGTGATGCCGATCGCGTAGAGGTACGCGGCCTCGTAGTCGCCCTCGCTCAGCGCCGCGGTGATGCCCACCGCGTCGGCGATCTGCGACAGGAAGCCCACCCCGCGCGGACGGGCCCAGGAGTCGACGGCGGCCTGCAGTTCACGGGCCCGCTCCAGCTGTCCGCGCAGGGCCGCGACCTGTCCGAGGTACGCGCGGCTGTGGTGGGCGAAGAGCGCGTGGTCGTGCTGGACGGCGAGTTCGAGACCGCGCAGACCGGTGCGCTCGGCCTCCTCCCACTCACCGACGGCCAGCTGGTCGAGCATGATCAGGTGCAGCATGGTCATGGCGGACGCGGTGGCCCCCGCCTCCGCCTCCCGGTCGACCGCGCGCTGAAGGTGCGTCCGGTACGGGCTCAGCACGTCGAGGTGATAGGCCGTCACACCCAGGCGGACCAGGTCCCACGGATTGAGGTGCGCGAGCTCGGCGAACGCCCGGTCCAGTCGCGCACGCGTACCGGCGCCGTGGCGCACCACGTCGCTCCAGGCATCGCTGAAGAGCAGCGACTGCGCGGGAACCCGGTCCCCGAGCGCGTCCAGCAGTGCCCGGGCCCGCTGCCAGGCGTCGGCGTCGGCGGCGTACTGGCAGGTCACCATCAGCAGGTTGACCAGCCGGACCTCGGCCTCGTCGGCGGGCAGCCCGGTGTCGTCGTCGCGCAGCGCCTCCAGCGCGGTCACCACCTGGCGGCGCGCGGACCTGACCTCGCCGTCCCGGTACAGCGCGACGTACGCCGACGCGGCCACCGACGCCGGGGTGCTGCCGCCGCCGGGGGCGAGGTCGGCGTGGACCAGCCACTGGGCGCGGTCGGGCAGGGCGGCCTGCCCGGCGATGAACGCGGCGTCGCCCAGCCGCCGGGACCGCTCCCCGGGGGTCTCGCTGAGTTCCGCCGCGCGGGTCAGCCACGCGATGGCGGCGAGTGCGCCGCCGCGGCGGGTCGCGGACCGCGCCGCCGCGTCGAGCTCCGCGGCCACCTGCTCGTCGGGGTCGATCGTCGAGGCGGCCAGGTGGGTGGCGCGCCGCTCCACGTCGTCCCGGTACTCGCGGGCGAGGACGGCGTGCGCCTCGCGCCGCTCGTTGGGGGTGGCCTTCTGGACGACCGTGGAGCGCACCAGCGGGTGCCGGAAGACGAAGTGACCGGTCATCGGGTCGATGTCGAGCAGGCCCGAGAAGGCCGCCTCGTCGACGTCGACCATCCGGTAGCGGGACCCGCGCGCGGCGTCCGGCGCCTTGCCCGCCCCCACGCCGTCCAGCGCGCCGCGCAGCAGTTCGGTGCGGACCGGCCGGCCGAGCGCCTCGATCCGGGTGCCGTAGACGTACTCCAGCCGCCCGGGCAGCGGCACGCCGTGGTGGCTGAGCAGTTCCTCGACGCCGTGCAGCGGGCGGCCGGCCAGGAACGGGGGGAGTTCGAGCAGGGCCAGCGGATTGCCCTGGGCCTCGTCCAGCACGATGCGCCGGATCCGCGGATCGAGCCGCGGGTGGCGCAGGTCGAGCAGTCGCTGCGCATCCTCGTCCGACAGCGTGGTGACGTGCAGTTCGGGCAGCGCCGCGGTGTCGAACAGCGACGGCACGTCCGACCGCAGGCCGACCACGAGCCGCACCGAGCTGCCGGTGAGCCGGCGCCCCACGAAGCCGCACACCTCGGCGCTGACGCCGTCGAACCACTGGCCGTCGTCGACCACCAGCAGCAGCGGCTGCTGCGAGGACGCCAGGGCGAGCAGGTCGAGGACGGCGATGGCGAGCGTCATCACGGACGGGGGAGCCCCGGCGTTGCGGCCGAACACGACGTCGAAGAGCGCGCGGTGGGAAGCCTCCAGCCGGTCGAGGTGCGGCAGGAGCGGATAGAGGACCTGGTGCAGTCCGGCGAACGGGAAGTCCGACTCGGCGTCCACCCCGACCGCCCGGACCACCCGGTGGTTCTCCTGGCCGGCGAGCTCGGTGAGGTGCTCCAGGAGCGCGCTCTTGCCGACCCCGACCTCGCCCTTGAGGACCAGCGACCGGCCGCCGGGAGCGGTCACGAACGACAACAGCGCCGCCCGCTCCGCCTGCCGGCCGACCAACGCGTTGACCGGTGCATACATGTCGCGCCCCCACTCTCCGGACCGCCCGCTCGGTGCCGGGCCCTCTCCTTCGGGTCGTGCCGGGCGTGCGCCGCCGGATCATCCCGGCACCGCGCGCCGATCCGGCAAGATCCGAAGGAGAGGGCCTCGGGCCACACCCTACCCATCGACGTAGGGTGTCGGCCGTAGCGGGTGCCGTCGGGTGTGACACCGGGACATGTCCCGGCCACACGTGTGGCGGCGGGCCGGTGGAGGGTGGCCCGGCGGTCGCGGGGCCACCTCTGCGGCTCCCGGTCAGAGCCGGTCCGCGTCCACGACGGCCTGGGCGAACGCTGTCGGCGCCTCCTGGGGCAGGTTGTGGCCGATGTCGGCGAGCGTCCGGTGCTCGTACCTGCCGGTGAACATCGAGCGGTAGCCGGAACCGTCGCCGGGAGCGGTGAACGGGTCCAGTGCCGGGTCGAGGGTGATGGTCGGCACGCCGATGGCGGGCTTGTCGGCCAGCCGGTCCTCGTACCGGTCGTAACGGTGCTCGCCGTCGGCGATGCCGAGGCGCCAGCGGTAGTTGTGGATCACGATCGCGGCGTAGTCGGGGTTGTCGAAGGCGGCCTCGGTGCGCTCGAAGGTGGCGTCGTCGAACTTCCAGGTGGGGGAGACCAGTTGCCAGACCAGGCGGGTCAGGTCGTGCCGGAGGGCCGGCCGCTCCATGGCCTTGCGGCCGCGCTCGGTGGCGAAGTAGTACTGGTACCACCAGGTGTGCTCGCCGGCCGGCGCGATCGGCTCCAGCTGCTGCGCGCGGTTGGTGATGAGGTAACCGCCGACCGACACCAGGGCCTTGACCCGCTCGGGCCAGAGCGCGGCCACGATGTCCGCGGTCCGGGAGCCCCAGTCGAAGCCCGCCAGCACCGCGCGGTCGATCCGCAGCGCGTCCAGCAGGGCGATGACGTCCAGCGCGACGGCCGACTGCTGGGCGTTGCGGAAGGTCCGGGGCGATCGGAAGCGCGTGGTGCCGTGGCCGCGCAGGTACGGGACGATCACCCGGTAGCCGAGGTCGGCGAGGAGCGGGGCCACGTCCACGTAGCTGTGGATGTCGTACGGCCAGCCGTGCAGGCACAGCACCACCGGCGCGTCGGCCGGGCCGAGTTCGGCGTAGCCGACGTCGAGCAGCCCCGCCTCGACCTGCTTCAGCGCCGGGAAGGACGTGTGGGTGCCCGGCACGAGGGGCGGAACGACCGGTGCCGGGCCGGAACGGCCGACGGCCGGCGCGGCGGTCGCCGCGCCCTGCAGGCCGGTCAGCGAGACGGCGGCCGCCCCGACACCCAGACCGAACGCCTTGCTGAAGCTGCGCCTGTCGATCATCTGACGACCTTTCGTGTGATTCGGACCCGCCCCGGACGGGGCGGGGGAGTGCCGGGCTACCCGGCACGCCTCACTTTTCTCCTCCCGCCGACCTGCGGCATCAGTCACTTGACGGCGCGTCGCGGCCGGGTGTCCGCGCCGATGACTGACCCGGGTCGACGGTCACGTGACTGATGTCCCGCGTCCGGCAGCTGAGGGACAGTCGGGGCGGACGATGTCGCTCTGCAGAAGGGGAGCCACCATGAACGGCGACCGGGCCCGCCGGCCGGTGCCCGACGACGTGCCCGTGCTGAGGCTGGTGCTGAAACGGGTGCTGGAGGGCTGTCTGCGCCGGCCCGTCCGGGCGGAGTTCCGCTTCGACCGGGACAGCCCCATGGTGGTGTCCGTCGCCCTGGCGCCGACCCGCGGGCCGAGCGTCACCTGGCGGATCGGCCGGGGACTGCTGTACCAGGGGCTCTTCGAGGAGAGCGGCGAGGGACGCGTGCAGGTGTGGCCCGCCCTCGGCCGGGAGGGCGGGACGGCGATGCTGAGGCTGGAGTCACGGGAGTCCAGCGCCCTGCTGGAGGTGCCCGTGCCGCCGCTGGCGGGCTGGCTGGAGGACACCTACGCGGCGCTGCCCGCGGAGGCGGAGCTGGACGCCCTCGACTGGGACGGCTTCGTCGCCGGAGTGCTCGGCGGCCGCAGGCCGACCGGGGAGTGCTGACGGGCCGGACATTGCGCATCCGTCGGTAACCGACCAGACTGGTGACGTGATGCATGCCTTTCCCTGCGGGACCCTGCCCCTCGACTTCGTCGGCACGCTGCGGGCACGGCGCAACGCCGCCCCGGCGGAGAAGCTGGCCTCACCCGAGCAGCTCGACGCCTGGTTCGTCGAGGCCGGGGTCCTCGACACCGCGCCCGGCGCCGACGAGACCGACGTCGAGATCGCCGTGGACCTCCGCGAATCGATCTACGCCCTGGTGGCCGCCCGGCTCGACGGGCGGCCACTGCCGTCCCGGGCGGTGGCCGGAGTGAACCGGCACGCGGCGGGACTGCCGGTGACGGTGCGCCTGCACGCCGGCGGCGCCAGCCGCACCGGGTCCGTCGCGCAGGGCCTCGCGGCACTCGCGCGCGAGACCGTCGAGATCCTCGGCGGCGACGAGGCGGCCCTGCTGCGCGAGTGCGCCCGTCCGGAGTGCACCCAGGTCTACCTGGACCGCTCGCGCGGCCATCGGCGCGAGTGGTGCGCGATGAAGACCTGCGGCAACCGGGTCAAGGCCGCCTCCTTCCGCGCACGCCAGCACGGCGCGGCGGCCCCCCGGGTCTGACCTGCCTGACCTGCCGAGGGCTTGCCAGGGCCGTCGGCGTTCGACGGCCCGGGCAAGCCCCGGGTCCGGCGTCAGGCGGCGACGGCGACGGCGGTGGCGTTGACGGTGACCGGGATGTTGCCCCGGGTCGCCTTGGAGTACGGGCACAGCCGGTGCGCGGCGTCGCCGAGCTCGGCGGCCGTCTCCTGGTCCACGCCGCCGAGTTCGAGGTTGAGGACGGCGCTCAGGCCGAACTCCCCGTCGTCGCCGTGGTGCAGCGTCGCCTCGACGGTGATGGCGGTGTTGGTCAGCCGGACCTTGCGCTCGGCGGCGGCCCGGCGGACCGCGCCCAGGAAGCACGCGCCCCAGCCGGCGGCGAACAGCTGCTCGGGGTTGGTGGCCCCGCCGGCTCCGCCCAGCTCCTTCGGGATGGCGAGGGCGGTGGTGAGGTGGCCGTCGCTGGCGGTGACCCGCCCGCCGTTGCGGCCCTCTCCCGTCACGGTCACCACACCGGTGTAGCTGACTGCCATGGCTGTCTCCTCTGGAGGTCTCGATCCGATGAGCCGCGCCTCGCGGTCACCGGTTTAACCGGTTACGAATATCGCAGGATGTTGTGCGGAGCGTCAAGCCGCCGAGGCGGCTGGACGCCCTGGAAATCGTTGTTTTTGCAGCTAGTTGTAGAAGTGTGTCGGCCTGCCCGAGCAGGAGCCAGGCACCCAAGCCACCGGGCAGCTCACCGCTCCAGGCGGTTACAGGACCGCATGCTCGGCCGCGCCGGGGAAGTCCGTGCTGGCCGCCAGCGCCCGGCCCGCCTCGAACTCGGCCCGCAACAGGTCGAGCTTCACCCCGATCCGCCGCTGGGCGTCACTGCCCAGCACCACCCAGTGCCGCGGCTGCGCCGCGGTGGCGGCCTGGTAGATGGACCGCGCGGCCCGGGCCGGGTCGCCGGGGAACATCTCCGGGCGGAGGCCGTCCAGCATCGCGCGGAACGCGCCCGCGGTGGCGGCGTAGTCCTCGATCGCCGTGCCGGACGCCTTGGTCCGGTGCTCGATGCCGGTGCGGAAGGAGCCCGGCTGGATCACCATCGCGTGCAGGCCCAGCGGCTCGATCTCCTGCCACAGCGCCTCGGTGAACCCCTCCAACGCGAACTTGCTTGCCGAGTAGTAGCCGTTCGCGGGCAGGCTGGCCAGCCCGTCCATCGAGGACACGTTGACCACCGTCCCGCTGCGCCGCCGCCGCATGCCCGGAAGCACCGCGCGGGTGAGCGCGACCGCGCCGAAGAAGTTGACCTCGAACAGCCGCCGGTAGTCGTCCTCCTCCTGCTCCTCGAGCGCCCCGACGAAGTCGATCGCGGCGTTGTTGACGAGCACGTCGATGCCGCCGAAGCGCTCCTCCGCCGCCCGCACACCGGCCGCCCGCTGCTCGGCGTCGGTGACGTCGAGCCGCAGGGCCAGCGCCGTCCGCGGGTAGCGCGCCGCCAGTTCGGTGGTGGCCTGCACCGAACTGGCCGTCGCCACCACCTGCTCGCCCTGCGCCAGGACGTGTTCGGCGAGCGCCCTGCCCAGGCCGCTGGAGGCTCCGGTGATGAGCCAGGTCCTGCGATCCATCGGTGATCTCCTTCCTGAAGGTCCCCGGCCGGACGCCGGGGGATGACTGAGAACGGTTCGGTCACTCGGTGCCCGGGAAGTCCGCGGAGCGGCTCGCCGCGGCCCACTTCTCGGTCTCCGCGGCACGGACCCGGCCGGCCTGCAGGGCCAGCTCGACCGCCTGGGCGCCGAGCAGCAGGCGGCGCGGCGGGTCGTCGTCCCGGACGGCGTCGATGATCACCAGGGCCGCGCGCGCCGGGTCACCGGGCTGCGTCCCGTTGTTCTCCGCCCGGTAGGCGTTCATCGCCCCGACCGTCGCCGCGTAGTCGGCGCCCACGGGGTGCAACTCCATCGACGAGCCCTGCCAGTCGGTGCGGAACGCGCCCGGTTCGACGATGACCACCTTGATCCCGAACGGGGCCACCTCGGCGGCCAGCACCTCGGAGAAGCCCTCCACGGCGAACTTGGCGCTCTGGTAGGCGCCCATGCCGGGAGTGCCGCCCACCCGGCCGCCCAGGGACGAGAACTGCACGAAGGTGCCGGAGCGCTGCGCTCGCAGCACCGGCAGCGCCGCCCGCGTCACGTTGACGACGCCGAAGAAGTTGGCCTCGAACTGGGCGCGGAAGTCCTCGTCCGTCATCTCCTCGATGGGGGCGCTGTTGGCGTAGCCGGCGTTGTTCACCACCACGTCGAGGCGGCCGAAAGCGTCGACGGCGGCCCGTACCGCGTCCCGCGCCGCGGCGGGGTCGGTCACGTCCAGCGGGACGGCCGCGATCCGCTCGCCGTAGCGGGCGACCAGGTCGTCCAGACTCTCCGGACGCCGGGCGGTCGCCACCACCCGGTCGCCCGCCTCCAGAACCGCCGCAGTGAGACTGCGTCCGAAGCCCCGCGACGCTCCGGTGATCAACCACGTACCAGTCATTGCCTGTCCTCTCATGGTGCTTCGGTCACACCTGCTGCTTCGGAGTCTGGCCGCCCGCACCCACCCGGGGCATGCGTCATTCGACGGCCAACGGTGCGGCGCGGCGGTCCGTAGAACCGCGCCCAGGCGCGTCGGGATGCGTCATCCGACGGCCGCGGCGCCGCCCGGGGTCAGCCGGTCGCCCCGGCGCCGTCTGGGGTCAGCCGGTCGCCCGGGCGGCCTCCTCGATCACCTCGGCGACCAGCCGCGGACGCGAGACGGCGACCGAGTGCGAGGCCGCCACCTCGGTGACGTGCGCGTGGGCGCGCTGGGCCATGTGGCGCTGCGCGGCCACCGGGATGTTCAGGTCCTCGGTGGTGACCACGTCCCAACTGGGCTTCTCCTGCCAGGCAGCGACGGTCGCCGGCTCCAGCAGGGCGCTCCGGGCGATCGGACGCTGGGTGGCCGCCATCAGCGCCGCCCGGCCCGCGGGGACGTCGGCGGCGAACTGGTGGCGGAACGCGTCCGCCCGGATGTACAGGTCCGTCGTCGAGCCGCCGCCGGGGAGCGGGTAGGTGACCGGGTCCAGCGTGCCGCCCAGCGTGGAGCCGGGGAACTCGCCGGTCAGCCCCAGCGCCGTCTCCCCGGGAGCGGGCAGGAACGCGGCCACGTACACCAGCGCCGTGACCTGGGGGTCGCCCGCGCCGGCCGCACTGATCACCGAGCCGCCGTACGAGTGGCCCACCAGGACCTTCGGCCCCGGGATGTGGTCGATCACGCTGCGCAGGACCGCCGCGTCGGCGGCGGGCCCGCGCAGCGGGTCGGCGGGGGCGACCACCGGGTAGCCGTCCGCCCGCAGCCGCTTGATGACGTCGTCCCAGCTGGATGCGTCAGCGAAGGCGCCGTGCTCCAGGACGATCGTCGGCCGGGCGCCGACCGTGACCGAGTGCGCCGGGGTGGACGCGCTCGCCGTCCCGACCACGGCCGTGCCCAGGGCGAAACTCGTCGCCAGGGCCCACACCGCCGCGGTCGCCGGTCCACGCTTCCGGTTGCTCTTGCCTGCTGCCATGGGAATTGCCCTTCGGATCCGGCGGAATCGGGTGACGTCGCGTCACCTCGCTGCACCCACCCTGGCGTTCCCGGTCACCCCGGCAGATCCGTCATCCGACGGTCCGACTCGGCTCCGCCGCCCGCCGAGCCTCCGCACACCCGGCCCCCGTACACCTAAGCCGCCCGCCCCCCGGCCTACGGTCAACTGACTGATGCGGCCCAGCCCTTCGCGCGGCGACAGTGAGTGCCGACCGGCCGGAACCGCTCCGGCCCCGCTCCGGAGGACTTCATGACCGTCGTCGCCTTCTCCCTCGTCTCCGCGCTCACCCAGTCCGGCGTGATGGAGGTCCTCACCGACTTCAGCGCCGGCCGCCCCGCCGCCTGGCCAGGCATCGACGCGGACCACTTCCAGGTCCACGGCCAGGGCGACGGCTGGGCCGAGGTGACCGAGGGCACCGCCGCCGCGTGGGAACGCGCCCGCTACGACTGGGAGCCCGGGGGAGACCGGGTCACCATCACCACCCTCGACTCCAAGCTCTTCGGACCCGGCGGCGGCTGGGTCTTCCAGCTCACCCCGCAGGGCGAGCGCACGCTCGTCGAGGTCCAACTGACCAGGACGCCCGGCACCCTCAAGCAGAAGCTGCTGGCCTCCCTGCTCCCCGTGGTCGGGCCGTCGCAACTGCGCAAGTCCTTCGCCGGCCCGCTGAAGTCCCACCCGTGAGGCCGACGGCCCGTCAGTGACCGCTCGGCGGCCGGGGCGCAGCCACGCACCACCGTCGGACGGGCCGTCACCATGCCCGGCATCCTCACCGCAGCTCGGCGGTCCGAGGCGGTCGCTGCGCATCGGCATCGGGCAGCGCCCGCGACTGCCCGGCGGGCGCGTTGCCGGGTCGGGCGGCGAACAGGTGGGCCATGGAATGCTCCAGCGGTGCGGGTGGTCGGGGTGTCGCGTAGCGGTGCGCGGGCAGGTCGCGGTCCTCGAGCGGCTTCCAGCTGCCGCTGCCGCCGGCCCACGCGGAGCTGTCGACGGTCAGCAGCAGGCTCGTCGGTGTCCTGCAGCTCCGGCAGTTCACCGGGTACGGGTCGGTGGTGTGCCAGGAGGCGTAGCCGCCGACGCGCCATCCGGGCGGCATGGACAGGTCGTACTGGTAGCAGACCGGGTCGGCCTCGTTGTCGTCCGCGCCCAGCTCGGCCGCTTCCTCAAGGGCGTCCTCCCGGGCGTCGATCCGGGTCCGGAGGTCCTCGGGCAGGAGACCGGCGAACGGATACGTCGTCACCTGCTCCGGATGCAGCACGCAGGGCTCGGGAACGAATCCGTCGTACCCGACGGCCGGGGGCGCCGCCAGCAACTCGCCGATCGCCCGGGACCGCCGCCAGCGCAGGTGCAGCCGGGGGGCCGTGCCCCGGTCGGATGCCGTTCTCATGTCCGGCCGGGGAACCCGCCCAGGGCCCGGGAGCGCTGTGCGACGAGATCGTCGTAGGTGCCGTCGCGCTCGGCCCAGCGGTGCCCGACAACGCCCTTCACGAGGACTTCGCCCGGGGTGGGGTCCTGCGAGAGCAGGTGCATGACTTCGGCGGCGAAGTCGTCGAGTGGCAGAGCGTGCGGGTTCACCTTGTCCTGGCCCGCCGTGGCGACCGCCGGGGGACGAGCTCGACGACGCCGACACCCGTGCCGTCGAGCTGCGCCCGCAGCGCCTCCGAATAGGCGTGCACCGCGGCCTTCGAGGCGGCGTAGCTGGGCATGGGCGGGAACGGCAGAAAGGCGATGCCGGAGGTGACGGTGATGAAGGTGCCGGCGCCCCGCCGGACCAGGTGGGGGGTGAAGGCGTCGATGACCCGGATGGTGCCGACCAGGTTGGTGTCGATCGTCGTCTCCGCCGCTTCGAAGTGCGCGGGATCGCGCAGGTCCTCCAGGAGCATGACGCCCGACATGGTCACCACGGTGTCCAGGTCGGGGTAGCGGTCGAGCACGGCGTCGCGAGCGGATTGGACGGACGGACCGTCGGTGACGTCGAGGCGGAACGTACCGAAGCCTTCTCCGGCGAGTTCCAGGAGCGCGTCCGGGTTCCGGCCGCCGACGGCCACGGTGCTGCCGGCTGCGGCGAACCGGCGGGCCAGTTCCCGCCCGATACCCGAGGTACCGCCGACGACGAGGACGGTGCGATCGGAGAGATCCACGAGATCTCCTTCGAGATGAGGGCGCCGCTGACGTTCGGGCCGCGGCGCAGACAGTGAGGTTCACGTCCTTCGAAGGACGGTGCCGTCACAGTCTTGGCGGGATCCGACGGGCGTGGCAGAGCCCCCGTCCTCCCTGGTCCTGCCAGGGCCCCCGCTGAGGCGCGCGACCCACATTACGGTGGCGGTATGAACCATGAGGAACCCGGCAGACGGCTCGGCAGCTACCTGCGCGCCCGGCGTGAGCTGGTCACCCCGGCCCGGGCAGGGCTCCCGTCCGGCGGCAACCGCCGCGTACCGGGCCTGCGCCGCGAGGAAGTCGCCCTGCTCGCCGGGATCAGTCCCGACTACTACCTGCGCTTGGAGCGGGGCCGCGACAGGAACCCCTCGCCGCAGGTCCTCGAGTCACTCGCCCGGGTTCTGCAACTCGACGACATCGAGCGGACGTATCTGCTCGGACTCGCGGCGGCACGCCCGAGGGCGCCGCGCCGCAAGCAGCCCGAGCACGTGCCGGCGCGTGTGCACGAGTTGCTAGCCCACCTTCAGGTCCCGGCGTTCGTCGAAGGACGCGCGTTCGACGTGCTGGCCTCGAACCCGATGGCCGTCGCGCTGTCCCCGCGCCTGCGGCCCGGCGAGAACCGGCTTCGTTCCCTGCTCCTCGATCCCGAGGAGCAGGCTTTCCACCAGGACTGGCCGAAAGCCACCTCCGATTTCGTCGCCGCGCTTCGCACCACGATCGGGGACGACACCGACGACCCCCGGTTCGTCGAACTCGTCGGAGAACTCGCCCTGTCCAGCGAGCGGTTCCGCACTCTGTGGGCCCGCCACGACGTTCGGAGCCTCGACGGAGGCACCACGACGGTTCACCACCCGGTCGTCGGCGAACTCCGCCTGCACCGCGACAAACTCCCCATTGCCGACGTGATCCTCGTCGTCCACTACCCCGACAAGGACAGCGAGAGCGACGAAAAGCTGCGGCTCCTCGCCGCACTCGCGGACACCGGGAGCCCGGCCGGCGGATCGTCAGGGCCATGATCACCGTCGGCCGGAAGCCGTGCGGGCGGGCGTTGGAACGCGGGCTTTTCACTGGCCTCGGCGCGCCGGTCACTGAAGGCACCCCTGGAGAGTCAGGTCCCGAGGGGAGGTGGACGCCGGCGGGTAGAAGCCCTGCAAGCGCTGCCGAGTGACGGTCTGCGGTGGTGTCCTTCGGGATGCCGTCGGCGCGCCGCGGCGCCCGCCCCGGCCCGAGGGGTCCGTGCCGCCCGTCGGAGCGTCTCTGCTGTCCCGGCCGCGGCGAAAGGCCCGTTGAGGCCGGGCTCCGTCTCCACGCGGCCGCGCCCGGGCCGGGGCGCTTCCCCGCCGGGTGGGTCTCAAGCGTCGTGGCGAAGTCGACACCCGGGACGTCGTGGCGCTCCGGCCGCGTGCTCGACGCACCCCTCTCGTTGAGAGGCGTCACCGCGGGGCGATCCGCCGACCGCCCGCGGTCTGCGATCTCATCCGACCGAAGCGGCTACTCGGCGGACCCGGCCGTTCGGCTGTCCGTCTCATCGAGCCTGGTCGGTGAGGTGAACGTCGGCCGGGTGCCGGTCAGCTCGCAGCTGGCCGCCCACAGACGTGCCGCGGTCGTGGTGTCGACCAGGTGGTTCCAGAGGGGTTCGGTCCTGGGCGTGCCGCGCAGGCCGAAGACGCGGGGGCTCCACATCTGGCCTCCGCACACGTTCGGGTCGAGCGTGGCCCGTACGGCGGGCCACGCGGCAGCGTCCTTGCCCTGGACGAGGAGACCGAGTGGGAGGTGGCTCAGCCGCTCGCCGGTGGTCCGGGTGTGGACCGGCGGGCGCGCAGGGGTGAGGGAGTCGAGCGCGCCTCCGGGGTGGACGATCACGCTCAGCGTCGTGCTGCCGGCAGCACGCAGGCGGCGGTCGAGTTCGAGGGCGAAGAGCATCTGGGCCAGCTTCGACCGGCCGTAGCTGCGCTTGGGCCGGTAGTCGTGCGTGCTCTGGAGATCGTCGAGGTCCAGGCGTTCGGACTTGGCGGCGAAGCTGCCGGTGGTGACGATCCGGCTTGCCGGGCTTGCCATGAGCAGGGGTGTCAGCCAGTGGGTGAGTGCGAAGTGCCCGAGGTGGTTGGTGGCGAACATCAGCTCGTGGCCGGCCTTGGTCTCGCGGCGCGGCGGATTGTCGAGTGCCACGCCGGCGTTGAGGACGACCGCGTCGAGGCGGTCCAGTTCGAGGGCGGCGACGGAGGACTCGAGCGAGGCGAGATCGGCCAGGTCCAGGCGTAGGTGCTTCACCTTGGCGCCGGGGACGCGCGAGCCGATCGAGGCGATAGCGGCGTCGGCCTTCGCGGTGTCGCGGCTACCGAGGACGACGGTGGCCCCGGTGCCCGCGAGCTGCTCGGCGACGAAGTACCCGATGCCCGCGTTGCCGCCGGTGACCAGGAAGCTCTTTCCCTCGGCGCGGGGCAGGCGGTGAACATTCCACGGGGTGTCCTTGGGGACGGAGGACATGACGGGCTCCCGGGGCTCGGAGTGGTCTGGCGAGGGGCGGGGCCGCACCTCCAAGATCCGGTCCCGCCCAGTCCCTACCGTCCCGGAGGTCGCTCACATCCCACCGTCAGGTCGCTGTCACAGCCGCCGCCCGACACCGCTCCGGCCCGTCCGATCCTGTTCCGTCGTCCGTCGCAGCCGATCCCCGTGCCGAACGCACGTCTCCGCTCGTGCAGTTCCCCGCGCGGGAGCGCAGTGGCAGGACTGCGCAGGGTCAGCGAACAGATCTGGATATAGTTCAGTAATTGTTTAGTCAAAAGATGAATCGGCCATGGTCATCCCTGTTGAACAGGCGTTTCCCGGTTCATCATCGTCAGGTGTCTACTCTTCTCTTCCCTCCCGGCTTCGTCTTCGGCACCGCCACGGCCGCCTACCAGATCGAGGGCGCCACCCAGGCCGACGGCCGCGGCCCGTCCATCTGGGACACCTTCAGCCGCGAGCCCGGCCGGGTCCTGAACGGCGACACCGGCGACACCGCCTGCGACCACCACCGCCGCTGGCCCCAGGACGTGGCCCTGCTGCGCGACCTCGGAGTCGACTCCTACCGCTTCTCCATCGCCTGGCCGCGCGTCCAGCCGACCGGATCGGGCCCCGCCAACCGCAAGGGCCTCGACTTCTACTCGCGCCTCGTCGATGCCGTGCTCGCCGCGGGCATCGAACCGGCCGTCACCCTGTACCACTGGGACCTGCCGCAAGCCCTGGAAGACCACGGAGGATGGCGCGAGCGCGACACCGCGCACCGCTTCGCCGAGTACACCGCCATCGTCGCCGACACCCTCGGCGACCGCGTCCCGCGCTGGATCACCCTCAACGAGCCGTGGTGCAGCGCCTTCCTCGGCTACGCCAGCGGCCACCACGCCCCCGGCTCCCGCGAAGGCACCCCCGCCCTCGCTGCCGCCCACCACCTCCTGCTGGGCCACGGACTGGCCATGGACGCTCTCCGGGCGGTCGGCGTCCGAGAAGCCGGCATCACCTTGAACCTGGACCACGTGATCCCCGCGACGCCGACCGACGAGGCCGCCGCCCTGCGCGCACGCACCCAGCGCAACCTCATCTGGACCGACCCCCTTCTGCTGGGCCGGTACCCGCTCTCCGAACAGGACACCTGGCAGCAGCTGATTGTCGATCAGACGTTCCGCCGCGACGGGGACCTGGCGACCATCTCCGCCCCCCTGGATTTCCTCGGCATCAACTACTACACCCCCAGCGTGGTCCGCGACGCCCCCTACCGGCAGCAGGACCCCGCGCTGCGCGATGCCATGGACAACCGCTTCGAAGGCGTCCCCCAGCCCGAAGCCCGCCACACCGCCATGGACTGGCCTGTCGTCCCGCACACCCTGCGCGACCTGCTCACCGACCTGAAGGATCACTACGGCGACGCCTTGCCGCCCGTCCACATCACCGAGAACGGATCCGCCGAACACGACACCGTGCGCGCCGACGGCTCCGTCGACGACCCCGACCGTGTCGCCTACCTCTCCGAACACCTCGCCGCCGTCTCCGACGCCCTGCGCGAAGGCGTCGACGTCCGCGGCTACTACGTGTGGTCCCTCCTCGACAACTTCGAATGGGCCTACGGCTACGACCGCAGGTTCGGCATCGTGCACGTCGACTACCCCACCCAGCGCCGCACGCCCAAATCCAGCTACCACTGGTACCGCCGGACCATCGCCGCAAACCGCACCGCCCGCCGGGCCCCGTGACCCGCCGGCCAAACCTTGATCGCCGCTGGCGGGCGGATTGCGGTCCATCGGCACCGGGGGCGGTCGTGACGTATTTCCACCGACAACGCCCCGTGCTCTGCGACACCACTGAGTACGACCTGCGGGGACGTTTCCCTACGCGTGCGACTGGGGGCTCGTCACACGGTCACGGGGTCGGTTTGTCGAGCTTTCGCCAGCATGAGTGTGCACACGACGAGACGAGTGAGTCGTGGCACGAACCGAACCGGGAACCCGGCGCAGACCCTGTGACTGCACGGCGACGCCTCCGGCGGGTTCCGCGCTCGATCGCCGGGCAGGAGGAGGCGAACCCGTCGACTTCCCGTCCAGGGCGACAGCACGGTCGGCGCGGCGACCTGCGACGGTGACCGCGTCACTGCTCGAACGCGGGCCGTTGCCGAGAACGGCGGCATCGCTCCTCGGCAAGGTCATCGCGGTGATCCGCCGTCGGTAGGGCGCACTGCCGTCGTGGAGGGATCCCGACCGTCACGCCCCCGCCGCGCGCCAGCCTCGAAGCGTCACCGGCCCGTTGAGCGGTCCGCCGGTCCGCTGCGGCAGGAGGCCGCCCGGACTCCGGAGCACACCGCGGGCATGTCGTTCGTGGGCGGCGACGGCGTGCGGGCGCGAGCTGCGGTCAGGCATGGGGAAGCGGTGGTTCCGAGACCAGGGCCAGGTCCGGCGGGCGCCGGCTCCCCGGCCCTCATCGGCAACGGCCGCCTCGACCTCCTCGCCACCTGACCAGGCTGGTCGGCGAACTCGCCATCCCCGGCGGGGAACTCCGCACGGCCAAGAACAACGTGCAGCCGCACCACACCGCTTGTGTCAGGCTCCGACGAGGCGGCTCTTGCGGAACCGGGACTCGTACTTGAGGCCCCGTCAGAGACGGGTTCACCGCTCGCCGGCAGCCTCCAGGATCGCGCGGAGACGCGACAGGCATTCGCTGACGAAGGCGGGATAGGTGCCCCAGTAGTCCGACACCCCGCTGACTCCCACCGCGATGGCCCACGCCCGGGCACGAAGCCACGTCACGTCGTCCAGGCCCATCGCGTCCCAGTACGCCTGTCGAGCCCCGGGCGGACAATCCCACAGAGTCGCGTGCTCGGCGTCGGGAAAGCCGACCGAGAGGCCTCCGAAGTCGATGACCGCGTGCAGCTTTCCCTGCTGAACCAGAAGGTTGGTGGGTTTGAGATCTCCGTGGAGCCACACCTGGCGGCCGGACGGCTCGGGCAGGGCGAGCGCACTCCGCCACACGTCGCGCAGGTGGGCGATGTCGAGGTCGAGACCCTGGACCGCCAGACAGTCGTCGAAGCACCCGCTGACCCACCGGTCACAAGCCCGCAAGCCCCCGCCGCGGTACCAGCTGAGCTCGCCCTGACGAGCGGCCCCCATGAGGGGGACCGAGTGCAGGCTCTGCACGAGCGCCGCCAGATCGGCCCCGAAGGCAGGCCAGTCGGTGACCGATCCCGAGCCGGCTTCATCGCCATCGATCCAGCGGTACACCGACCAGGAGAGCGGGAAGGAGGAACCCGGAATACCGGCGTGCACCGGCTCCGGGATGCGACAGGAGAGATACGGCGCCAGCCGCGGCAGCCACATCTGCTCCTTCCGTACGGCCTTCGCATTGTCGGGGGTACGCGGCAGCCGCACGAGGAGCTGGCTGCCGAGCCGGTACATCGTGTTGTCCGTGCCTGCGCCGGCGGGCGAGATCGGGAGGTCGGCCCACTCCGGTCGCTGTTCGCCCAGCAGAGCCCGGACGACCGCCTCATCCACACGGATCTCGTTCTCATGAAGTGTCACGGTGAGAGCTTTCTGTCCGGGCTTCGCCGCCGCCAGTGATTTTCCCAGGCGGGATCATTGCCACCGGCAACGGCAACGGCCGGAACCCCCGGCCCAGGACGTCGCACCCGGCCGGTCGGCAGGCCTCGCCCGGGGCCGGCCGCGGTCCTGGCGGACCAGGCCAACTCCACGCGCGCCGTCCGGCGCCACCTGCGGCACCGACGGATCCGCGCGGTGATCCCGCAACCCGCCGACCGGCTCGCCAACCGCCGGAACCCCAGGGCTCCGGGGAGGCCGGCCGCCCGGTTTCGACCGGTTCACCGGGTGCGGCGGGCAACGTGCCAGGCGCCGTGCTGGACCAGCAGGGTCAGGACGCCGGCGAGGACGATGCCGGACAGGTTGAGGGCGAGTTGGACGGCGGAGCCCCAGCCCTGGGCGTATTCGCCGTAGGCGACGGCGACGGCGGCGTTCGCGGCGGCGGGCACGGTCGTGACGGAGATCGCCACGCCGACCAGGGCGGAGGCCTTGGCGGAGGTGAGCGAGAGCAGGCCCGCGATGCCCGCCAGGAACGCGACCACGAAGGACATCGCGTCCGGCTGCCAGATGAACGAGGTGTTGGGGCGCGCGGCCGCGAACTTCGCGTCGCTGAACAGGCCCAACGCGTCCATCAGCAGGGAGAAGCCCACGGTGAGCGCCATCGCCACGGTGAAGCCGACCGCCAACGCCGACAGTGAGCGGAGCGCCGGCCGCAGCCGTCGCCGCACGAGTGCGACGCACAGCCCCGCGAGCGGTCCGAACTCGGGGCCCACGGCCATCGCGCCGACGACGAGGATCGCGCTGTCGAGGACGGCGCCGCAGGCGGCCAGCATGGTCGCGACGGTGAGCAGGGCGAGGAAGACCCCGCTGAGGGTGGACTCTTCGTGGACGACCTCCGTGACCTCTTCCCAGACCAGGGCGTCCACGCCCTCGCCCGGGGCCGCCTCCTCGGCCGCGTCCGCTGCGGCCGACAGGGTGAGTCCGGTCTCGTCCATGCTGATCGCCCCGCGTTCGGGCAACCCCAACGCGCGCATGTCGTCCAGGAGTTCGTCCACCGCCTCGCGGGCCACGTCGCACAGCACCAGATCCCCGGCCGGCTTCACCGCACCGCCCGGCAGCACCACGACGTGGGCGACGCCCACGCAGGCGTCGAGCCGCTCCATGACCGCCTCGTGCAGGTCGGACGGAACGATCAGGCGGAGCTGCAGCACGGGGGCCTCCGGGTGGGCGGCGCGGACTGTGCCCACCCTAGAACCCGCCGCGGGCTCGGTCCCGCCGCGGGCTGCCCGACGCAGCACCTGGACCGGGCCGGCGGACGGGCCGAGCGGGCGCACATGGCGCGGACCAGCTCGGGCCGGAGGTTCGTGGAGGTGGACCGAATTGCCGCCTGCTTCGGTCGCGTCCATGGCGGCCGCCGGAGAAGACCGGATCGATCCCCTCCGATTGTGCCGCCCCACCGGCTCGGCGCGGCACGACCGGGGCAGCGGTGGGCACACTGGAGCGGGGGCCGTGTTCGCGAACGGAGGTGGACCGTGGAATCCGATGTGCGGGCCCGGAGGGCCGGTGCGGTTCACCCCCCGATGCCTGATCCCCGTGCTGCAGCGCTGCACCGGGCCGGAGCTGGAAGAGGACGCCCCGCGGACGTGCGCCCACCGCGGCCGGGCCTGGCGTGGAGACCGTTCCGGCCGTCACCGGACGACGGCCGCCGCCTCGGTGGAGGAGCGATGACGTCACTCACCGAAGCCCGTCCGATCGTGCTGGGCGTCGACGGCCGCCTGCAGCAGTTGCGCGAGGCGGGAGCCGCGGCACTGGAGAAGACCGAGGGCATCGCGGCCGGGCGCCACCCCCGGCTCCGGATCCAGTCCGTCCTGCGGGACGGCAGTCCGGCCCCGCTCCTGTGCGGCGAATCCGCGCGGGCCGCGCTGGTGGTGCTCGGCACCCGCCGCCTCAACCGCCTGGAGGAGACCCTGAGCCGCTACTCCGTCACCGTCCCGGTCAGCGCCCAGGCGTACCGCCCGGTGGTCGCGGTGCGCTTCGCCGCCGACCTGGCGGCCCGCCGGGGCGCGGCCCTGCGCGCCCTGTGGGTGCGGCGAACACCCGTGCGGCCGTTCGAACCGCCGGAGGGCGAGCAGGAGACCCGGCGACGCCTGTTCGAGGCCACTGCGGGCAGCGCCGCCGACGAGCCGGACCTCGACCTCACCCACGAAGTGATCAACGGCAAGCCCGTCGACGAGCTGGCCCGGGCCTCCGCCCACGCGCTGGCCGTCGTGGTCGGGCGGCACGGTCGGGGCGGCCTGACCGGCCTGCGGCTCGGCTCCGTCCCGCACGGCCTGATCCGGCACGCCCCCTGCCCCGTGATCACGGTCCCCGCCGACCCCGGTGCCGGTGCCCCGCTGACCAGGGAGTGAACCCGATGCGCACCACGACGACCAGTTGGAAGCCCCTCGCCGTCCTGGGGACCGCCCAGTTCCTGATGGTGCTGGACGCCTCGGTGATGAACGTGTCGATCAGCCAACTCGTCGAGGACTTCGACACCGAGGTCACCACCATCCAGGCCGTCATCACCCTCTACACCCTGGTGATGGCGGCCTTCATGCTGACCGGCGGCAAGATCGGCGACATGTACGGCCGCCGTCGCGTCTTCACGGTCGGCCTGGTCGTCTACGGCGTCGGATCCGGCCTCACCGCGGTCGCCCCCACCGTCGGCGTGCTCGCCCTCGGCTGGTCCGTCGTCGAGGGACTGGGCGCGGCGCTGGTGCTGCCCGCCCTCGCCGCACTGGTGGCCGGCTCCTACCGGGGGCGCGAACGGGCGATCGCCTACGGCGTCGTCGGGGGCCTGGCGGGCGCGGGCATCGCGGTGGGACCGCTGCTCGGGGGCTGGGTCACCACCTACCTGACGTGGCGTCTGGTGTTCGCGGGCGAAGTGGTGCTGGTCCTCGCGATCCTGCTGCTGATGCGCTGGGTGCCGCAACAGCCGCGCCCCACCGAGCGGCCCCGACTGGACGTGCTCGGCGCCGTGCTGTCGGCCGCCGGACTGGCCCTGGTGGTCCTCGCCGTCCTGCAGAGCGGCACCTGGGGCTGGGTCGAGCCCCGCAATCCGCCCTTCACCGTCCTCGGCTTCGCGCCGACGCTGTTCGCCGTCGCCCTCGGCGCCGCGCTGCTCTACGCGTTCTGCGCCCACGAACGGCGCCGGGAACGCCGCGGCGCGACCCCGCTGGTCTCGCTCGCCCTGTTCGGGAACCGGCCGCTGCGCGCCGGGCTGACCGCCCTCTTCAACCAGAACACCGTGCTGCTGGGCCTGTTCTTCGTCATCCCGCTCTACCTCCAGGTCGTGCAGGGACTGAACGCCTTCGAGACCGGGCTGCGCCTGCTGCCGGTCTCCGTGACCATGCTGGCCACCTCGATGTGCGGCTCGCTGCTGCTGCGGTTCGCCTCCACCCGGACCATCGTCCGGGTGGGTCTGCTGGTGCTGCTCGCCGCCACCGTCTGGCTGATCACCGCGATCGGGCCGGAGCTGAAGGGCGCCTCGTTCGCGGGGGCGATGGCCCTGCTCGGCATCGGCATGGGCCTGCTCGCCTCCCAGCTCGGCAACACGGTCCAGTCCAGCGTCGGGTCGGCCGAGCGCAGCGAGGCCGGCGGTCTGCAGTACACCGCGCAGAACCTCGGCTCCTCCCTGGGCACGGCGCTGATCGGGGCGATCCTGATCGGCGCGCTCGCCACCTCCGTCACCGCCCGGGTCGAGAGCGACCCGCGGGTCAGCCAAGCCGTCGCCCAGCAGGTCGGCACCCAGGTCGAGGCGGGCATCTCCTTCGTGCCCGCCGACCAGGTGTCCGCGGCCCTCGCCGGCCGGCCCGACGTGCCGCCGCAGGAAGCCGCCAGCCTGGTCGACCACTACGAGGCCGCGCAGATCCAGGGCCTGAAGTCCGCCGTCCTCGCCTGCTCCGCGATCACCGCAGGCGCCCTGCTGTTCACCCGTCACCTCCCCGACAACCGTCGCCGACGGACGCAGGACGACCCGGACGACCGGGACGACCCGGCACCGTCAGAATCCTCCTCGCCCAACTGAGCGCTTCGGAGCGGGAGTCCGGACCTGCGTGCTCGCCGCGGGAGCCTGGCCGTCCAAGGGTATCTGCGGCCGAACGCGAGCCGGCCGGTGAGTGCGCGGGCGAGGTCGAACCGGATGGCGGGCGCGGGTGCCGAGGCGGCGGGGTGCATCGCTTCGCGGATCGCGGGTACGCGCCGGCGGATCGTGTCCCCTCTACGTGGTGTGGTCGGCCGCCCGACAACGGAGAATGGCATGCACTCGACAGTGGAAGAGGTCGGTACCGCGGAGCTGTTCGCGCACCGGTACCGGATCGAGGGTCTGCTGGGCCAGGGCGGCGGCGCGCGGGTGCTGCGCGCACTGGACCTCCGGCTCGGCCGCGAGGTCGCGTTGAAGGTGCTGCGCCCCGGCGCCGGCGAGGACTTCTCCCGCCGGTTCGTCGCCGAGGCCCGGACGCTGGCCCGGCTCCGGCACCGCGGCCTGGTGGAGGTCTACGACTACGGCCAGGTGGATGAACTTCCCTACCTGGTCCTGGAACTCGTGGACGGCCCGACCCTGGCCGACGCGTTGCGCGCCTCGGCGCTGTCCGTCCCCGCCACCGTCCGGCTGGGCCGGGAACTGGCCTGCACGCTTGCGTTCGTCCACGCCTGCGGGGTCGTCCACCGCGACGTCAAACCCTCCAACGTGCTGATCGACGCCTCGGGGTCGCCGCGGCTCGCGGACTTCGGCATCGCGCGTTCGCCCGTGGACGGGGACGCCGACGCGACCCGCACGGGTCTCGTCGTGGGCACCCCCGCTTACCTGGCCCCCGAGCAGATCCGCGGCGAGGGCGCCCGCCCGGCCAGCGACGTCTATGCCCTGGGTCTGCTGTTGATCGAGTGCCTCACCGGGCAGCGCGTCTACCCGGGCGGCCCCATCGAGGCGGCCGTGGCCCGGCTGCTGCACGCCCCCTCGATCCCGGACGGCATCCCCGCCCCGCTCGCGCAGGCCCTGCGTGCCATGACCCGGCCGGACCCCGCAGCCCGGCCGTCTGCCGAGGACTGCGTGGACCTGCTCCTCCCGGGGCAGGCCGCGCACCCGGCGGACCGGACGCGGCCGGGCAGGCGGGACGGGCGGCGCAGGTGGGTGACGCTCTCGGCGGGGGTGGCCTGCCTGCTGCTCTCCGGCGGGGCGGCGAGCACGGCGATCAGCGCGGGCGACCGGGCGGCGCCCCCCGCCGGGCAGCAGCCCGCATCGGTGTCCGTCCCGTCCTCGCCGGCGCCCGTGTCCTCCACCGCGCCCGCCACCGGGACGGCGCCGGCCCCGGACACCGCCGACCGCACTCCGCCCAGGCCCGCCCCGCGTGACCAAGTGGCGGACACCCCCCACGACAACGGCCACCACAAGGAGGTGAAGGCCCCGAAACCGTCCCGGAAGGGGCCGAAGTGACCAGCCGGCGCGCGGGCGGCCAGCGGTTCGGGCCGGTGGCCGCGGGCTGATCAGACGGTGTGACCGGCGGCGACGCACGCAGCGAGGCAGCAGAGGCGGAGCCGCAGGCCCAGGCGCCTGAGGGCGCAGTTCGCCAGTTGCCCGGAGCCGGACCGGTGCCGGGTGCTTCGGCCGGGGTGCTGGTCAGATGAGGCGGTCGCGGTTCGCGGCGGCGGCTTCGCGGACGAGTCGGGCGAAGTGTGCACGGCCCTGCCTGTGGTGTTCGTCGTCGTGGTCCTCGGCACCGCCGAGATCTTCGTCGTCGTGCTCGTCGTGCTCGTCGTGTTCGCTGTGGAGGAGCCAGCAGCCGTGAATGCCGGTGAGGAGGTCTTCGAGGAGGTCGCGGGCGGGACGCTTGGGGTCGAGCGGGGTCAGGCGTACGGCGATGTCGTCGAGGTCGGGCTCGGCTTCGCCGGTGTACTCGGCGACGGTGTCCTCGAGACCTTCGAGCTGGTCGCGCAGGGCGACGGGGTCCAGGAGGAAGCCGTCGGTGATGTGCATGGCGTGGCGGACGAGCCCGGTGACGGCCTCGTGCGGGGTGGCGCCGGCCTCGATGAGGCCGAGGACGAGGGTGGGGGTTTCGTGGGGGAGGGATTCGATGGTGTCGGCTTCGAGGACGACGTCGGTGGGGGCCTCGCCGGAGGACTCGGCCGCTACTTCGGCCGCGGCGGCGAGCCAGTGCGCGGCGGCGACGGCGGCCGCGGTGGGGTCGAGGGTGGAGAACAACTCGACCGGGCCGAAGGGGTCCTCGTGGAGGAGTTGGTCAGCGGCGGCGACCTGGACGGGGGAGGCGTCCTCGCGGCTGAGGAGGACGGCCTGCTGGGCGCGGTCGGTGAGGTCGCCGAGTTCGGCGCTCTCCACTGCGGCGAGTTCGAGCGCGGCCTCGGCGAGGACGGCCGTCGTCAGGGCTTCGTCGCCGAGATTGCGGAGGGCGCGCCCGATGCGGTGGGCGGATTCGACGAGGCGGCTGTAGGAGACCATCATCGTGCCGCCGCTCGGCAGGTTCGGCTCGGTGATCGCGTCGGCGACCTCGCCGAAGGCCTCGCGTTCCCGGTCGCGGCGCCAGCCCTCGCTGTCGGGTTCCAGCGCGCCGGCGACGCCGGCCGGGTGGGTGTAGGTGCGCCAGGCGGCGTCGGACAGTTGGGTGAGCGAGCGGGCCACGCCCAGGAGTGCGGAGGTGTCCGTGCTGTCCGGCAGGGCGGCGAGGCGCTTGGCGAGGTCGCCCTCCCCGGTGCCCCACGAGGCGATGAGTTCACGTCGGTCGAGGTCGACGCTGTAGCGCGTCATGGGTGGTACCTCCGGGTCCGCTCCTGCGTGCCCCACGGCACCCGACCATTCTGACGCCCCGCCACCTGGACACGTGAAAGCTTCAGCCGACGCGCAGGGCCCAGGGCCGTCACCTCCCTGCGCCCGCCGGCGGTGACACCGACACCCTGCCGGTCCTGCGAGCCGGCGCCCGGCCGGCCCACCGTCAACGGCCCCCGGTCGTAACGCTCCTGCTCCTGGTCACGGGTCCCACCGATGCCGCGGCAGCCGGGGCACGCCGAGGAAGTGCCTGCGCGAGCAGCAGGTCGGCCCGCAGGAATTGCGTGGAACGACCTGCGGCGCCCTCGAAGACGGCTCCCGGCGCGCGCGCCTGATTGACCGTCAACTCGCCACCCCCTTACTGTGCGAACATGGTCGCCTCTGTTCGCTTGTGATCGATTGCGACCGTCCACCCAACCCGCTCGGATGCGGCGTGCGGTACGCCGTCTCCGGCACCGTACGAAGGGCACCTCCATGAACGGGTCCTTCCGCATCCTGGCCATGCCCGGACGCGCCCTCCGCCGGGCGGCGTCGGCCGCCGCCCTCCTGCTGCCCGCCGCGCTCCTCGTCGGTCCGGCCGCCGCCCCCGCGAGCGCCGCCACGGTGAGCACCTCCATCACCGTGGACGGCGCCAGGACCGGCCGGGTCTTCGACGGGGTCGGCGCGGCCAGCGGCGGCGGCGGCAACTCCCGCCTGCTGATCGACTATCCCGAACCCCAGCGCAGCCAACTCCTCGACTACCTGTTCAAACCCGGCTACGGCGCCGCCCTCCAGACCCTGAAGATCGAGATCGGCGGCGACACCAACTCCACCGACGGCGCCGAGCCCAGCTACCAGCACTCCCGGGGCGCGGTCGACTGCAACCAGGGCTACGAGTGGTGGCTGGCCGAGCAGGCCAAGGCCCGCAACCCCGACATCAAGCTCTACGGCCTCGCCTGGGGCGCGCCCGGCTGGATCGGCGTGAACGACGCGGCCAACCCGAGCCCCGGCACGCCGTACTTCTGGTCCCAGGACATGATCGACTACCTGATGGGCTGGATCGGCTGCGCCGCCCAGCATCACCTGCCGATCGACTACCTCGGCGGCTGGAACGAGCGCGACTACAACGCCACCTGGTACAAGAACCTGAAGAGCGCCCTGACCGCGAACGGCCACGGCTCGACCAAGGTGGTCGGAGCGGACAGCTGGGACTGGAAGCTCGCCGACGCGATGGCCGCCGATCCCGCGCTGGACAACGCGATCGACGTCATCGGCATGCACTACCCGTGCGGCTACCTCGGCGCGATGACCACCTGCAACAGCACGCCCTCCGCGCAGGCGATCGGCAAGCCGCTGTGGGCCAGCGAGAGCGGCTCGCAGGACTACAACACCGGCGCCGCGGCGGTGGCCCGCGCGATCAACCGCGACTACATCGACGGCCGGATGACCTCGTTCATCAACTGGCCGGCCATCGCCGCGCTCTACCAGAACCTCTACTTCTCCACCGACGGCATGTCACTCGCCCCGCAACCGTGGTCCGGCAGCTACTCGATCGGGCAGACCACCTGGGTCACCGCGCACACCACCCAGTTCACCAAGCCCGGCTGGAAGTACCTCGACCCGGCGGCCGGATACCTGGGCGGCAACCGGACGAACGGCAGCTACGTCGCGCTGAGGTCGCCGAGCACCGGCGACTACTCCGCCGTCGTCGAGACCATGGACGCCACCGCGTCCCAGACCGCCGCCTTCACGATCACCGGCGGGCTGTCGACCGGCCAGGTGCACGTCTGGTCGACCAACCTCGCCACGGCGGACGCCTCCGACGACCTCGTCCACGAGCAGGACCTCACGCCCGTCAACGGCTCGTACACGCTCACGCTGCAGCCCGGCCACCTCTACACGGTGACCACCACCACCGGCCAGGGCAAGGGCGCCGCCACCGCGCCCGCGGCCGCACCGCTCGGCCTGCCGTACGCGGACGGCTTCGACACCCCGGCCGCGACCGGCTCGCCGCGCTACTTCGCCGACATGAACGGCGCCTTCCAGACCGGTCCCTGCGCCGGCGGCCGCACCGGCTCCTGCCTGCGGCAGATGGCCCCCACCGCCCCGATCCACTGGACGGACGAGCCGAACAAGGCTCCCTACACGATCGTCGGCGACCTCGGCTGGGCCAACTACACCGCCGCCGCCGACACCCTCTTCGCACAGCCGGGCGCCGCCGAGGTCCTCGGCCGCGTCAACCAGCAGGGCCGCAACGACGGCGGCCTCAACGCCTACCACCTGCGGCTGAGCGACACCGGCAGCTGGGCGATCCTCAAGAGCGACCTCGCCTGGAGCCTCACCACTCTGGCGTCCGGCACCGTGACCGCGCCCGGCCTGAACACCTGGCACCGGCTCTCCCTCACCATGCAGGGCTCCACCCTGACCGCAGCGATCGACGGCAAGACCGTCGGCACCGCCACCGACCACTCCTACACCTCCGGCATGGCGGGCCTCGCCCTGACCGGCTACCGGACCCAGCAGTTCGACAACCTCGCCCTCACCCCGGGCACCGGCACGGGCCCGATCACCGGCCCGGTCGCCTCCGGCGTGAGCGGCAAGTGCCTCGACGCCTACGGCAACTCCTCGGCCGACGGAACCAAAGCCGTCATCTGGACCTGCGCGACCAGCGACCAGGCCCAGGCGTGGACCTGGGACAACGGCCGCCTGCTGCACGGCGGCAAGTGCCTGGACGTGGTCGGCCAGGGCACCGCGGTCGGCACCCTGGTCGACCTGTGGACCTGCAACGGCGGGGCCAACCAGCAGTGGAACGCGCAGGCGGACGGCACGCTGAAGAGCCTCCAGTCCGGCCTGTGCCTCGACGACCCGTCAGCCAGCACCACCGACGGCACCCAACTGGTCGTGTGGACCTGCAAGGGCAGCGCCAACCAGAAGTGGACCCTGCCGTGAGCCCGGGGCCGGACAGCGCCGAGCCGCTGTCCGGCCACGCCGTTCGCCGTTCGACCGCTCGGTCGGGGCTCCACTTCGAGGCGTCCCGGGGACGGCGGGTGGGCTGCCGCCCGGTCAGACGGGCCGTGTGCGGTGCAGGCCGGCGGCGTGCACGTCTTCCCCGTCGCGCTGGGCCTGGAAGAACCGGAGGTGCTGATCCACCCGGGGAGCCGTCGACTCCGGGGACGGTCGGTGGGTACCTGGCGCGGTGAGGGCGGAGGTCCGACCCGACCGGCGGACCGTCAGGTCCCCATAACCACGGCCGGTTCCCGGGCCGGCCTGACGCCTCCTTGTCGGCGCTGTGGGCATCCGCGGGAGCGGCACGGACACGTGCACCCGTACTCCGGCAGTCGCTGCCCGAGAAGCGCCGAGTGTCCTCATGGCCAGGGGCGGTGCCTGATGTCGATGACGTGCGTGCCGACGGCAGGCGCGGCGGTGACGCCTTCGTCGGTGTCCTCCTGGGCGAGGCGCCGGTCGGGGGGACTGCAGGCAGGCGGGCGGCGTGAAGGCAGGCGTCGGGCGCGCGGGCGCCGTCATCGCGGCCGACCACCGGCCATCGCAACTCGTCCGGGCCGACCGGCGCCAGGCCGTGGCGGACGATGTCGGCGAAGGTGGCGGAGACCGCGGCGGCGCAACAGCGAGGCCGTGAAGGCGGGTTCGGCGGCCACCCGCTCGGGGGTGACGGTGATGCCGTGCGCAGCGAGCGCCGTCCGTACACACGAGTGGTTCAGTTCGGTGGGGTCGGCGAGGGTGAGGTCGAAGTCGAAGTGACGGGGGCTGCCCCCGACCGCCCTCGCCGTCGCTACGCCTCAGCGGCCGCTGAGGCGTAGCGCCTCGCGGTGCCGGGGCGCGGCGTGTCACTGGGCGGGGCACAGTGGAGTCAGGGTCGGCGCGCGCGGTGGCGTTCGCCGCCAGGGGCGTGGGACCAGGAGGTTGCACCATGACTTTCGTCCAGATCGTCGAGTGCCGCACGGAGCGGCCGGACGAGCTCAACCAGCTGATGACCAGCTGGATCGAAGTGACAGAGGGGAAGCGGACCGCCACCCACACCATGGTCGGGGCCGACCGAGAGGATGCCCGGCATGTCGTGGAGATCGTCGAGTTCCCCTCGTACGAGGCGGCGATGCGCAACTCCGGTCTGCCGGAGACCGATCGGATCTTCCGGGAGATGGTGGCCCTGTGCCAGGAGCCACCGACGTTCACCAACCTGGATCTCGTCCGCGACGAGCAGTTCCTCAAGGACGCCGCCCGCCGGCTGCTGACCGAGCCGGCGAACGGGGACATGTCCGCCGTCGACGAGCTGATCGCACCCGACTACGTCGACCACGACCCGTCGATGGACGCCGACACCGTCGGCCCGGCAGCCGTCAGGGACATGATCGAGCGCTACCGCCGGGCCTTCGACTTCGTCTTCGACGTCCAGAGCCAGATCGCCGAGGGCGACCACGTGTGCACCCGGTGGACCTGGCGCGGCACGCACATCGGCGAGTTCATGGGCATGCCCGCCAGCAACAGGATGATCGAGTCCACCGGAATGACCGTCTGGCGCTTCGAGGAGGGAAAGGCCAAGGAAGGCTGGTGGAGCTGGGATGCCGTGGCCATGATGAAGCAGCTGGGAATGATGCCCGACTGATCGGGGGTCAGCGCGTCCACCGCACCGCAACCGCCGACTCGGCGGCTTCCGAGCACCCGGTGGCAGTTGGCCGCCGTCACCCGGATCAACGCAGGTGTGCTTTCCCGGGTTCGAGCACCAGACCTGAGCACGCTGGTGAGGGTCGCAGGACGCCGGAGCCGGCTGCCCCATCGAGACCGCCACCCGAAGAACGGCGCGGCCACCGCCCTCGGCCCATTGATCCCGTGGCAGGTCGAGTCGAGGCGATTGACGGCCGCGGAGTGTCCGGCAGCGGTCCGCCAGGCCCGGCCGCTCCTGGCGAGGGGGCGTTCGCGCGCCTCCGGAGGGCCGGGTGCCCTGGAGCCGGAGCGGCTGGTGCCAGGCCTGGTTCGCCTGCTCTGTCGGCACCCGTCCGGCGGGGTGCCGACCTGCCCGGACGGCCCCGCTTCGGTCTCGACGGCACCGCGCGGGCGGCGGGTCGGCCGATCCGGTGGCGTTGGTTCGGTGACGATGGGTCACACTGTGCCCATGAACCCCGATCGCCGCCCGCTGGAGCTCGCCTTCTCCGAGCCCGCCGCCGACCCTGTCCAGGCCGCCGAGCGCCCTCACCTGCCCGTTGCCGAGCGCCCGCCGTTCCTGGAACCGGACGCCGGGGCGGGGCCGGTGGCTTCCGTCCCGCCCCCCGCCCGGCGCCCGCTCGCACAGGTCCAGCTCGCCTGAGTCCGATGCGGCTGCTTCGGGGGAGCCGGCGGCGGACGCCGCCGGCAGAGGTCGCGCCGCACGTCCTGACCCGCGGCGACGCCCCGCGATCGCCGAGGCCGGTTCAGGCGCGCAGGAACGCCTCGAGCGAGGTCGCCAGCGCCACCGGAGCCTCGTGCATGGGGTAGTGCCCGCTGTTGGCGATCTGCTCCAACTCCGCGTTCGGATAGTGGGTGAGCCAGGTACGGCGCATCACGTCGGCCGTCAGGGCGAGATCGTGCTCGCCCACGATGACCTTGACGGGGACGGGGTTGCCGGTGATCCGTTCCGTCAGGTCGGCGGTGACCCAGTCCCTGACATAGCCGCCGAATGCTTCGCGGGTCGAGAGCTGAAGGGAGCGGTCGACCATCAAATCGATCCACACCCGGCTCGCTCGCTGCCCGGTGACCAGGTCCACGATGGCCAGCCGCTTGGCACGGTCCAGCGCCGCGCCGTAGAAGAGTGCCTCGCCGGGGGTGTCCAGCGGGTACGGCCCGGCGGGGACGGGAGCCAGGCCGACCACCTTCCTCACCCGCTGCGGAGCCTGGGAGAGCACCTGCTGGACTGCCTTGCCGCCCATGGAGTGGCCGACGAGAGAGAACTGCTCCCAGCCGAGTTCGTCGGCCAGGGCGAGGGCGTCGTCGGCGATCTCGGCGAGCGTGTACGCGCCGGTGACGTCCTTGCGGTCGCCGTAGCCGCGGTAGTCGAGGAACGCGTAGCTGAAGGTGCCGCCGTCCAGGTAGTCCAGGAAGGACCCCCAGCCGGCACTGGTGCCGAACCAGTCGTGGAGCACGAGGACCTTGAGGTCACCGGAACCGATCAGACGGTGCGGGATGATCATGGGGTGGGTTCCTCCTGCGGTGGGTGGACGGGAGCGCATCGGCACGTCCGGGCTGCGGCCCGCGCTTCGACGCGCTCCGTGTCCCGTTGGTGGCCCGTGGCTCGGCCCCTGCATCCTTTCCCGGAGCGAGGGGCGCGAACCGGAGCCGTCACGGCCGGTGCGTCCTTCAGCCGGGGCGGATGAGGCCGAGCCACCGGGTCACGCGTCGACCGGGCCCTTCAGCCCTCGGCGAGGGTGGCGAGGTACGCGGCGGCATCCGCGTGGGAGCGGTCCTGCGCACCGTGCCGGTGGAGTGCGAGCCGGCCGCCCCGGTACAGGCGCACGGTGGTGGTCGCCGCGCGTGGCGGAGCCTGCCCGGTTCCTCCGGTGCCGAACGGGCGTCCTGCACCGGAGGAACGGGCGGGCGGGGTGTTGCCGCGGCGCAGCTCGTTCGGCGTGCCCGTTTCCCGTGTCGACGCGATCGCTCCCAGTACGGCCGTGCCGGCCGGGAACACCGCCATCGCCGCTGCGGCGTCCGCGACCGGGGGACAGCCGGTGCGGTTGGCACTGCTGACGTACAGGAGCGGGAAGCGGTCGAGTAGGGGACGCAGCGGGAGCCAGCGCGCGCCGAACAGCAGCGCCCAGCCGTCCTTGACCGCTGGACGCAGCCACTCAGGGGGGCGCGGAGCGGACGTCAGAGGAACCAGCACGGTGAGGAGTTCGTCCGTGAGCAGACGTCGCAGGACGTCGGTGTCGGGCGCCCCGAGGTCGAGGAACGGCGCGAGGCTGCCCACCGCGCCGGGAGAGTGGGCCCAGACCGCGACGGGCTGTTCTCCGGGTCGCCCCTTGGCTTCGTTGACGGCCGTCGGGGTGGTGGCAGTGAGCACACAGGTCAGTGGCGCGGGATTGGGGAGGACCACGGCCGCGCCCCGGTCGAGGGCGCGGCGGGCGCCCTCCAGGTCCACGGTGCCGCCGGGGGCCGGAGGGGGTGTGCTCACCGGCCGTCCCCGCCCGCGGGCAGGAGCGCCCCCGCACGAGGGACGGCGTCGGGCCCAGTGAGACCGTCGAGGTAGGCAGCGAAGACGTGGTCGTCGACGACGGCGCTGCCGATCCGGTAGGCGTGGGCCTTGACCCACCTCATGGCGGCCTTCGCTTGTTCGCGGTCCAGTCGGTGGCCGAGGCGGGCCGCGACCGCGGTGACGACCCGGGCGCTGGCCAGATGCGTGAGCACCACGCGGGGAGTGATGCCGAGCAGAGCCTGCGGGTCGAAGGGCTGGAAGAGTTCGGGGTGTACGAACGGGGTGCCGGTGGAGATCGTGGCCACTCCGGTGCCGACGACGGGCGTGGTCACTGTCAGAGGCACGCCGGTCCCCTGCGACACCATCCGCGCGATCGCCGGCAGCCGGGTCAGGTCCGGGTCCGTCCACCACAGTGCCGGGGCCTGCTGCTGGCCCAGCAGAGCTGCGACCCGGCCCGGATCGTGGGCAAGAAGGAGGAGCAGTTGCTCCGTGGCGGCCATCCCGGAGCGCTCCGCGATACCGAGCCAGGAACTGGACACCAGGCGTACTCCCGCGCCCAGCGCCTCCAGGGTGTTGGCCAGCCCCAGACCGAGGTCGTCGTGCAGGTGCGAGCCGAGCACGACGTCCGGATCGGTCCGCCCCGCGACCCGCTGGAACATCTCCGCCGTCTCCCCGGGCAGCTGACGCCCGACGGTGTCGGCAAGGGTCACGGTGCCGGCGCCCGCGTCCGTCATGGCGTGGGCGTAGGCGGCCAGCAAGCCATGGTCCGCGCGGGAGGCGTCGGCCAGACACACGTCGGTCGCGACTCCCGGGTCCAGGTCGCGGGCCGCCTTCACCAGAGCGACCCCCTCCTCCAGGGCGTCTCGGGCACCGCGGTGGACCATCACACCTGCCATCGCCTCCGAGGCCGGCACCACCAGCATCACCCGTGCGTGCGCGCTGCCCCGTACCGACGCGACGGCCTGGCGCACATCGTCACGGGTCCCGCGACAGACCGCTGCCACGCTCACCCACCCCTCGGCCTGGTCGGCCACCTGGCGCACAGCCTCGAACTCCTCGGCGCACACGGCGGGGAAACCGGCTGCGAACACCACGTGCCGCGGTCCGTGCTCCTTGAAGATCGCGCCCTGCTCCCGCGCCAGGAGCACTCGGAGCGATGCGCTCATCAGGGTCTTGGCCTGCGCTCCGTCCCGTGCGGACTCCTCCCACAGCACCACGCGGCCCGCCCGCACGGACTCCCGCACCACATCGGTAGTCATTCCCGTCCCCAATTCCCCTGTCGAGCCCGGACTTTCAGCGATGCTTGATGTACAGCACACGATCCTCGCCGCGCCGACCGGCCGTTTCCACGAGCCCCTGCATTCACTCCAAGTAATGAATCGGACGCGTTCGTCGAGGCGGAACTGCCGTTCGGCCCGGGGGCCGCGAGAGCGAGCAGATCCGTGGTGCACCCACGCGGTCCGGTACGGCACGCCGCCCGTCCTGCTCAGACTCGTCCTCGATCGCGAGGTGCCCGACCTGGGGCGATCCGTGCCGCGCCTGCGCCCCGCACGGCGCAACGAGCCGTCACTTCTCGGCCCCCGGGGTGCGGGCGGGTGTCGCATCCGCAGGCGGCGAATTCCGTGCCAGCCTTTCCCCGGGCGGGTACACGAACGGGCCTCCGGCGGTGAGGAGGCCCTCGTCCTCCGAGCCGGACGCCGGTCACGGCTCTGCGTGGACGGCCGCCGCCCGCACGCGCTTCTGCCCGTTGTGGAACGGGCAGGCGAGCTGCCTCCGGATCGCGGGCGCCAGGAGGTCCTCCTGGCCCTTCAGTGCGTCCGCGAGCTCCTGGTCCAGCGGAAAGACCATCTCGGCCGCGACGTTGTCCTGAACGATCCGCGCCAGGTTGTCGAGGGCCACATCGACCGGATCGGCCGGGAACTGGGCCATCATCAGGTCGATCAGGTGACTGTCCACCTTGGCCTGGTTCATGTACTGCCTGAGGACGATGCTGTTGTGGTTGAGCGCCGAGGTCGTCCAGATCGCCATCACCACGACGTACAGGTCCGCCCAGTCCTTCTCGCCGACCCTCGCGCGCCACCGCGTCATGACGTCCTTGACGCCTTCGACCTGTCCGTTCGCGGCCCAGCCCATGGTGGTGCCGATGTCCGCACGCACGCTGCCCGAGAAGTCTTCGAACGACCTCATGTCGAACGAACCGGCTGCTGCGCTCCGGTCGATGAACAGAAGCGATGCGGCGAGGATCCTCCGGCACGCCGCGTCCAGATCCGGGGCCAGGTTCGCGGACCCGACCGCGCCGAGAGCGGTGGAGAGCGTGTTCCCGAAGGCCTCGAGCGGCCCGACCCACCCGCTCGACCGCGGCCCCTCGAACGCGACCGTCCGCAGGTCGTGCAGGTCCAGGTGATCGGCGTTCGGCAGGTTCGGGATCCGAGGGTCCAGGTAGGGGGCCAGGATCGAGTAGATTCCCAGCGGTGCGTGGGCAACGGCCTTCGCCAGTTGGAAGACCTCCGGGACGGGGTGCTCGGAGATCCGCTCCCCGTCGTGCACGAGCGTGTAGAGACCGCCCGCGAAGTCGTTGTAGACCACGATGACCGGCGACAGGTGCGCCGTCACCCCGGACCGCAGCGCGTCGTAGTGCTTCTGCGTGTCGGTGTCGACTCGGAGGAGGGCAGCGCGCGCCTGTCGCTCCCCGGCCGGTGGGGACCCGTCCCGGCGTTCGGTGTCGCCCGAGGCCGGGGCGATGCCCAGAAGCGTCGCGGCGCCGACTGCACCAGCGGTGCCGAGGAAGGCCCTTCGGGTGGTCATGTGCTGCCCTTCTCCGGGGATCAACGGCACGCGGTCTGTTGGCGGACGCCGCCCCGTGGTCACCGGCCGGGAGGTGCCGGGGAGGACTGCGGGCGGGCTGCCGGACGTCGGCAAGCCAGGACGTCGACGGCCCGCGCCACGACCAGACCGACGAGGATCGGCGAGACCAGCGGCTGGAGGCCCATGGCGGCCTTCGCCCATGGAGCCAGGGGCATGACGTCGGTGGGACTGAAGGCCAGGTAGTCGATGTAACGAGGTCGCCGGTGATCGGCGCACACAGGGGGGTTGAGCTGCTGGGAGAAGGCGAGCGCGGGGATGGTGGGCATGCGACGGGCCCCGACACAGCCGCTGGCGCGGAGCCGGGCAGGCGCGGAGTTCGTTCCGCTGCTGCCGTGGACCTGGTCGTCCACAAGGCGGGCGGTCGACCAGGCTGCGCCGGCGACCGGGACCCCGATCAAGGCGATCGACATCGTGCGCAGGACGGTCGAGCGGCGGCTGGTCCTGCCCGGCTCGGCCACGATCAGCGTCACCAGCAGCAGTCCTTCGACAAGCGGAAGGACCCAGGGGGTGCCAGACGCAGGTCGTCGGGGAGCAGCAGGGTCAACGCCATCGCGGCGACGACGGCACCGGCTGTCGGCCGGCGGGACTCGTCGTAGGCCGTCCGTGCCGGTGGCTCGCACTGGTCGCAGGCCCTGGGGGCGTGCGGGGCCGGCCAGCCGTTCCGTGGCGGAGCGAATCGTCGACGGGGTCGAAACAGGATCCGCTCCTGCGGTCCGGACCGGCCACGATCGTGTCCCCTTCGAAGCGCGAAGTACCCCTCTTGCCGCTCATTGTGCGACCTGGACGCCGTCGCTGCGGCTACGACACCCCCGGGGAGCGCGCGGCGCGCCCGTGGCCGTCACGTCTCCGGTCGTTCGACCCGGCTGGTGCGGCGTCAGGAGAGCTGAGGCAGACCGGGCCGAACGTCGGATGCGGCTGCCGGACCCGACGGCCCGGCCCGGGAGCGATGCGTCATCGGGCTGATCGCCGGGCGGACTCCGGCCGGCGGTGCGAGCGCGCTGGCCCTGCTCGGCCCGGGCGAGGACGTTTCGGGCCCCGGTCGCCGTTCTGCGCCGAAGCTGGTGGAAGCGCGCGGCGGGGCTCATCGGTCGTGGTGCCCGGCGCGACGAGCCCGGCCGCCAGGCCGAGGGGAGCCCGCCGGTCCATTTGCGCCGGGCCGTCACCCTTCACGTCCTTCGGCTTCCTGGCTGGTTCCACTTCCGCTCCAAGTCCTTGCGGCCCTGGTCCGGGAATGTGGTCCGCGGCAGGGGGTGGGCGTGCAGGACGGCGGGCAGGGGGTGCGGCCGGGCGGCTGTCCGGGCGGTGGACAAGGGGCGGGCGGCCGGCCCGGTGACTTCCACGTCGAGTGTGCCGTCCGCGTCCGTGTACACGGCTCCTCCGCCCGGTCCGGTCCGCCCGGTGCGATGGACCGTGACGGTCTGCGGTGCGCAGTGCGCGCCCACGGGCACGGGCAGCGTCACGATGCAGCGCTCCGGCGGCCGGTGGTCGGCGGTGTTCACCGTCGGCCTCCGGCGGTCGGCCGCGAGGACGTCGGTGACGCTGTCGTGGACCTCGAACACCGGCGCGGTGCCCGCGATGTCGAGCAGGCGCCGGGTCTGCGGGCGGGGGCCGGCCAGCACCAGGGCGGCATCGGCTGCCTCGGCGATTCGTCGTGCGCGCAGGAGTTCGTTCAAGCCCGTGACATCGCAGAACGCGACCCGGGACAGGTCCAGGACCACCAGGTGTGGTGGGGCGTGGAGGGCGGCTTCCAACGTCCGGCGCAGTGCGGGCCGTTGGTCGAGGTCGATCTCGCCGTCCAGCCTGACGATCCGGGCCCGGCCGGGGACCTGCAGCACGGTGATCCGGAGACCGGAGGCCTGGGCGGTGGTCAAGACGGGCGGGTGACGCGGCCGTTGGTCGAGCGACATGAACGGGCCTCCTACGGCGAGGGGAAGCTGTCCACCAACGATGTTGCCTCGCCCCGCATGTCCGTCTCAAGTCAGGCGGGGCCGGCAGGCCGCGATCGGCACCGCCCGGTGCCTCCGCGCGCCCGTTGACCGCGGGCCGGTAATTCCCCAGTAACGGCCGCTTCCTAACGTTCGGGCATCCCCCGCTCCCTCCCCCGAGGATCCCCGATGCCCCTGCCCCTGCCCCGACCCATCCGGCGCAGATCAGCCCTGTGCCTGACGGGCCTGCTTGCCGCAACCGCCGGATTGCTGAGCGCCCCCCTGCCCCTGGCGGTGGCCGCCGACGCGTCGCCCGCCGCCCCCGCCCAGGTCGACCCGGCCCTGCGATCCGCCGTCGAGGGCGGGCGGCAGGCCACCTTCTTCGTGGTGCTGAAGGACCGCGCCGACCTGGGCAAGTCCAAGGGCAAGGGCTCGCACGCCCAGCAGGCCGAGGCCGCCTACCAGGAGCTGCAGGACACCGCGCGGCGCAGCCAGGGCGCGCTGAAGAAGTTCCTGGACGAGCAGAGGGTCGGCCACCAGGACTACTGGATAGCCAACGCCGTCCAGGTCACCGGCGACGCCAAGCTGGTCGCCAAGCTGGCCAAGCGCGACGACGTGCAGAAGATCGTCAAGGCACAGACGTACCACATAGACGACACCCAGGTCTCGGCCGCGACCACCGCCGAGACGAGCAGCGACGGCACGCCCGAGTGGGGCGTGAAGGACATCGAGGCCGACCAGGTGTGGTCGCAGTACGACGCGCGCGGCGAGGGCATCGTGATCGCCAACGTCGACTCCGGCGTGCAGTACGACCACCCGGACCTGGTCGCCAACTACCGCGGCAACAACGGTGACGGCACCTTCACCAACGACTACAACTTCTACGACCCGACCGGGCTGTGCGCCACCCCCAGCACCCCGTGCGACAACAACGGCCACGGCACCCACACCATGGGCACCATGGTCGCCAAGAACGGCATCGGCGTCGCCCCGAACGCGAAGTGGATCGCCGCCAAGGGCTGCGAGTCCTCGCAGTGCTCGGACGAGTACCTGCTGAAGGCCGGCCAGTGGCTGCTCGCGCCGACCGACCACAACGGCAACAACCCGCGGCCCGACCTGGCGCCGAACATCGTCAACAACTCCTGGGGCGGCGGCGACACCACCTTCTACCAGGACATCGTGGAGGCGTGGAACTCCGCGGGCATCTTCGAGGCGTTCGCGGCCGGCAACGACGGCGACGGCTCCACCTGCTCCACCTCGCACGCCCCCGGTTCGCAGGCACCGTCCTACGGGGTGGGCGCGTACGACGTGAACGGCAGGATCGCGAACTTCTCCGGCTTCGGCCCGTCCCTGGTGGACGGCTCGACCAAGCCGAACATCTCCGCCCCCGGCGTCAACATCCGCTCCACCTGGCCCGGTTCGGGCTACATGGCGGAGTCCGGCACCTCGATGGCCACCCCGCACGTGGCCGGTGCGGCCGCACTGCTGTGGTCGGCCGCACCGAGCCTGATCGGTGACATCGACGCCACCCGTGCGCTGCTCAACCAGGGCGCCCGGGACGTCGACGACACCCACTGCGGCGGCACCGCCGGCATGAACAACGTCTGGGGCGAGGGCAGGCTCGACATCCTCAAGTCCGTCGACCTGGCCCCGCACACCGCCGTCAGCATCACCGGCAAGGCCACCGACCAGGCGACCGGCGCCGCGCTGCCCGGCATCGTGGTGCGGATCACCGCGGACGGCGGCGACACCCGCACCGTCACCACCGCCTCCGACGGCTCCTACCGCCTCGCGCTGGCCCCCGGCAGCTACAGCGTCGCCGCCTCCGGCTACGGTTACGCGAACTTCGAGCTCAAGGGCCTGACGGTCGTCTCCGGGCAGCCGCAGACCGTGCCGCTGGCGATGACCGCCGTCGCCACCCACGCCGTCACCGGCACCGTGCTGGACGTCACCGGAAAGCCGCTGGCGGGCGCCGTGGTCGAACTCACCGGCTCCCCGGTGAAGTCGGTGGTCTCCGGCCAGGACGGCTCCTACAACCTGGGCAAGGTCGCCGAGGGCAGCTACACGCTGACCGTCAAGCCCGCCCAGCCGGTGCTGTGCAACGGCGTGTTCACCGGCCCGCTGGCCGTCGCCGCCGACGTGGCCAAGACCGTGCAGGCCCCGGCCCGGACCGACAACTCCGGCACCAGCTGCGCCCCCACCGCGTACTCCTGGGTCAAGGGCGCCACCAAGGTCGCGCTCAGCGGCGACGAGGACGCCAAGACCGTCAGCCTGCCGTTCCCGGTCACCTACTACGGCGTGAAGTACACCAGCGCCTCGGTCACCACCGACGGCCTGGTCAACTTCCTGGCGCCGCGGATCGGCGACTACGCCAACACCGCGCTGCCCACCCCGTACCAGCCCAACGGCGTGGTCGCCCCGTTCTGGGACGACCTGACGCTCGACAAGAAGGCCACCGTCACCACCGCCACCACCGGCACCGCCGGGCAGCGCACCTTCGCCGTGGTCTGGGACAACGTCCCGCTGGTCTCCGACAGCTCCAAGCGGGTCAGCTTCGAGGTGCTGTTCGAGGAGGCGAGCGGCGCGATCACCTTCCAGTACCAGAACGTGCCCGGCGCGGGCTCCGGCGCCACCGTCGGCCTCGAGAACCAGGCCGGCACCGACGCCCTGCAGTACTCCTTCAACCAGGCCGTCCTGACCAACGGCTCGGCGATCCGCTTCACCCAGGGAGCCAAGTGATGACCACCCACCGCAGAGCCCTCCGGCTCGCCTCCGGCCTGGTCGCCGCGGGCCTGGCCCTCACCGCCGCCCCGTACGCGCTGGCCGCCGACGCCACCGCCGGCACCGACGGCGTGATCAAGCTGACCGACCAGCAGGCCCAGGACCTCGACGCCCGGCTCAGCGCCGACGCCTACCCGCAGGCCACCGCCCCCGACAGCGCCGACACCGCCCCCGGCGGCAGTGACAGCACCGGCAGCGGCAGCCACCTGGACGCCCACGCGCCCGTCACCTTCACCGCCGCCTCCACCCTGGAGGGCGTGCGCGGCATCGCCGCCACCGTCCCCGCCGGATCCGACGGCAGCTACTTCACCCTGCACAGCCTCGGCAACGTCCAGCTGCACAAGGCCGACGGCTCCACCGCCTGGGCCCGCACCAACGCCTCGCTGTACGCCGACTGGCAGGTCAAGCCGCTGCGGCCGTGGGACACCGAGCCGTACCCGGCCCGCATCCCGCTGGCGTTCAACTTCGTCAACCCGTTCAGCTCCAGCTCGGCCCAGGGCTACGACACCGGCGACCTGACCGGTGACGGCGTGCCCGACCTGGTCATCGCGGCCGGCGTCGGTGAGAACCCGTACCGGCCGTTCACCTCGCCCAACTCGGCGCTCACCTACGGCTCCTTCGTCACCGTGCTGGACGGCTCCACCGGCAAGACCCTGTGGACCAAGCTGTACGCCTCCACCACCATCGTCCGGATCGTCGACGGCACCCTGCTGGTCTCCGACGCGCCCAGCAACAACACCAGCGCCGCCAAGACCGCCACCGCTGCCCTGACCGGCATCCGCTTCGGCTACGCCGACGGCAAGCTCACCCCCGCCAAGACCTGGACCTACGACACCGGCGTCAGCAAGGCGAGCGGCGAGGCCGCCTGGGGCGACCTGGTGAAGCTCGGCGGCGGCAAGGTCGCGGTCTCCTTCGACCGGCGCAAGACCGCCACCGCCCCGGCCCGCAGCACCACCCTCGTGCTGAACACCGCCGACGGCACCCTCGGCTGGCAGACCGACGGCGACCTGTTCGGCCGCAAGCTGGAGCTCGACGCCACCCGCCACCGCATCGTCGCCCTCGAACAGAAGGACTACACCGAGCAGTTGGCGTACTCGGTGGTCGGCTACGACCTGGCCACCGGCGCCCGCACCGTGCTGGACACCCGGACCAACGTGCTGCCCACCGCGATCGCCGTCGGCGACCTCGGCGGCGACACCGCCACGTACGCCGTCGCCGAGGACTCCTTCGACCCCAGCGGCTACGTCAACGCCACCACCATCCGGGTGCTCGACGGCGACGACGGCTCCACCGTCCGCTGGACCAACACCACGAAGCCCAGCGTCAACACCGGCGACGGCCCCAGCACCTGGGCCCTCGACATCGCCGACGGCTCGCTGATCGCCAGCTCCCAGGACGGCCGGGCCACCGACACCGCCGTCAACGTCTCCGGCCTGCGCTACGGCATGCTGACCGCCTACAACGGCAAAGGCAAGGTCCGCTGGCAGGTCAACGGCACCGCCGCCTCCCCGCGCCTGCAGCAGGTCGACGGCGGCGTGGTGCGCACCGTCGACCAGCAGCAGAACGTCCACACCTACAACCTCGGCAACGGCAAGCAGAAGAGCCTCACCCCGCTCCAGGGCGACCTCAACTACGCCGCCGCCACCGACCTCGACGGCGACGGCAAGCAGGACGTCGTCGCCGGCGGCAACTCCGACGGCGTCTGGGCCTACTCCGGCCCTTCGCTGCTCACCGGCACCCCAAGCAGCTGTGGCGGGCCACCGTCTCCGGCGAGGTGCACGCCGTCGCCACCGGCGACGTCAACGGCGACGGCAAGCCCGAGGTCGTGGTGGCCGCCGACACCGCCACCGTCGTCCTCGACGGCCGCACCGGCCAGGTGCTGGCCACCATCGACGGCGGCGGCAAGTTCGTCCGCTCGGTGACGCTCGCCGACCTTGACGGCGACGGCAAGCAGGAGATCCTCGTCCCCACCGACGCGCTGCGCGCCTACAAGGGCGACGGCACGGCGCTGTGGACGTACGGCGCCCCGGCCGGCTCCGGCGAGGTCGTCTTCTCCGACACCGTGGTCTCCGAAGGCAGGGTGTTCGCCCAGTACGCGGGCATCGGCGCCATGAACCAGGTCGACTCGGTGCAGAACGGCGTCGCCCTGGACGCCGCCAAGGGCACCCTGCTCTGGCAGGCCGACCCCAAGGCGCCCGCCGAGGCCGTCGACGGCAAGATCCACGGCGCGCTGCTCGACCACGCGGTCTACGCCTCGCCGGAGATCCCGTACGCCGACGGCCACGCCATGGTCTACACCTGGCTGATCTCGGCCGTCCCCGGCGGCATCAGCGGCGGCGGCACCGACCTGGTCAGCCCGATGTCGGTCACCGAGATCCGCGACGGCCGCACCGGCGAGGTGCTGCACCAGAAGGTGGCCGGCGGCCCCTGGTCGCACGGCAACTTCTTCACCGGCGAGGACGGCGACGGCCTCCAGGAGATGGGCTTCGGCGTGCTGCGCCAGTACCTGGCGGGTGGTGAGGACCGCTGGACCTCCACCATCGCGCCGCTGCGCACCGCGCAGTTCATCACCGGTCCCGACGGCAGGAAGCTGCTGGTCGGCGGCGTCGAGGGAGGTCTCGCCGCCTACGACCCGGCGATCGTCGGCGACGGGAACTCCTTCCACTCGGCCATCGGCTCCGCCACCCTGCGCGGCGGCCGCAACTACCTCGCGGTCGACCTGGACGGCGACGGCAAGGAGGAGATGGTCTCGCTCAACTCCGACGCCCTCGGCGTCAACCGGGCCGCCGAACTGCTCGGCGGCGGGGTCCTCTCCATCGACAACGGCATCCACCAGATGACGACGTTCAAGCTCTCCTGAGCCCTGCGAACGACTGCCCAGGCAGGACTGAACGAGTGCTCCGCGGCCCACGGCCCGCGGAGCACTCAGCCTGTTCGTGTACTGTTACCGGCCTGATGGGCGTACCAGAGACAGGCGGACCGGACACCGCACCACCCATACTGCGTCTCCACCTCTTCGACGGATTCCGGGCGGTCCGTGACACCGGGGCGCCGCTGGCCGAACGGTGGTCCCGCCCCAGCGCCCGCATCCTGGTCAAACTGCTCGCCGTCACCCCCGGTCATCGCCTGCACCGCGAACAGGCGATGGAGACCTGCTGGCCCGACACCGACCCGTCCGCCGCCGCCGGCAGCCTTCGCGTCGCCCTGCACGCCGCCCGGCACGCCCTCGAACCCGAACTCGCCCCCCGCGCGTCATCGTCCTACCTCAAGGCCGACGGGGGACTGCTGCTGCTCGACCCCGCCGCCGTCTGGATCGACGCCGACCACGCCGAACAGGCCGCCGAGGACGCCCTCGCGGACGGCCGGGCCGAACGACTCGCGGACGCGATAAGCCAGTTCACCGGCGAACTGCTCCCCGAGGACCGCTACGCGCACTGGGCCGAGCCCCGCCGCACCCGGCTCGACCGGTTGCGCGAGCAACTCCTGCTGAGGCTCGCCGCCGCCCACCTCGACCAGGGCCGCCCCGAGGACGCCGCCGCCTGCGCCGAACAGGTCCTCGCCACCAGCCCCGCCGAGGAACTCGCCCACCGCCTGCTCATCGACGCCTGCCTGCGCCAGGGACAGCGCCGCCGCGCCCTGCGCCAGTACCACCAGTGCCGCGAAGCGCTCGACGCCGAACTCGGCATCCGCCCCGGCCCCGAGACCGAACGCCTGCACCGCGCCGCCCTCGCCGCCACCCCGCCCCCGCCCCCGCCGGCGCCATCCTTCCCGCCCTCCTGCGCAGTTCCGCCCCCACCCGGCTGCACGGCCGAGAACGCGAACTGGCGCGCCTGCTCGCTCCCGCCGAGCCCCCCGTGCGCCTGCTTACCGGCGAAGCCGGCATCGGCAAGACCCGCCTCGCCGCCGAAGCCGCCCGCCGCGCGTCCGCCGACGGCACCGCCGTCCTGTGGGGCAGCGGACAGGACGCCGAGGACCACACCCCGTACGGAGTCTTCGCCGCCGCCCTCGACGGCTGGCTCGCCGAACTCGACCCCGCCGAACGCGCCAGGACCAGTGCCGAGTACCCAGAACTCGCCGCCGTCCTGCCCTCGCTGGGCCAGGTGCCGGCCGGCACCGCCCGTAGCCCGGAGGAGGAACGCGACCGCCTCTTCCAAGCCGGCGCCGCCCTGCTCGGCGACCTCGCCGCCACCCGTCCCGTCCTGGTCGTCCTCGACGACCTGCACGCCGCCGACACCGGCTCCTACCAGCTCCTCGGCCACCTCGCCCGGCGCGCCCACGACCGCCGCACCCCGCTGCGCTTCCTCGCCACCTACCGGGAGGAGGAACTGACCGACGGGGATGCCCGCCGCCTCGCCCTCGCCGCGATGATCCGCCGGCAACTGGCGGTGCGCGAGGAGCTGGGACGGCTCGGCGAAGCCGCCGTGCTGGCCGCCGTCCGCGACGCCACCGGCCGCCCGCCCGGGCCCGAGGTGTGGGAACTCTCCCTCGGCAATCCGCTGTTCGCCCTCGAACTCGCCCGCGGCGGCGAGCCGGGCGGTGACCCCGCCCACCCGCCCGCCGGCGTCCGCGACCTGGTCGGCGAACGGCTCGTCCGGCTCGACCCGCACGCCCGCCGCGTCGTCGAAGCGCTCTCGGTGGCCGGGGGCGAGGCCGCCCTCGCCGAACTCCTCGACGTCGCCGAACACGGCCTGCACCCGCCCGTCACCGGCGCCGCCGCCGCCGACGCCGTCGAACACGCCATCGCCGCCGCCCTCATCGAAGAACGCCCGGTCGTCACCGCCGGACGCACCGAAGCCGGACTCGCCTTCCGCCACCCCCTCGTCCGGCTCACCTGCTACGACGGCTTGTCCGCCGTCCGCCGCCGCCAACTGCACACTTCCTACGCCCTGGCCGTCCAACGCCGCCGCCCCGACGCCGTCGACAGCCTCGCCTCCCACTTCACCCGCGCCGACGACCCACGCGCCGCCGAATACCTGCGTCGCGCCGCCGAACGCGCCGCCGCGCTCTACGCCAACGACACCGCCGACCGCTACTACCGCGACCTGGTCGCCCGCCTCGACATCGACGCCGCCCGCGCCCGCCTCGCCCACAGCCAGGTCCTGCGCCGGATGGGCGAACCCGGCCGGGCCGCCGAGACCCTGCGCGCCGCACTGGCCGAGTTCACCGCCCGTGGAGAGCTCGACGACACCGTCACCGCCGCCGCCCACCTGGCCGAAACCCTTGCCCGGACCGGCGAGCACGAGCAGGCGTCCGCCGTCCTGGAGGCTCACCCGCCGCAGGCGGCATCCGGCCCGGAGGCCCGTGCGCTGTACCACCTCGCCCGCTCCGTCCTCCTCATGCTCGGCGGCCGCCACGAGGAGGGCCACCGAGCCGCCCGACGTGCCCAGGACCCCGCCGAATGCGTCCCCGGCCCCACCGGCCAGCTCCTGCAAGCCCGTTCGTACGCCATGCAAGCCGTGAACCTCGGCCTGGCCGGACGCTTCGGCGAGGCCCGGCAGGCCGGCGACCGGGCCCTCGCCCCTGCCCAGGCGTACGGCGACCCCGTCCTGCTCGGCTCGGTGCTCTCCACACTCCGCGAGAACGCCCGCCGGCACGGCCGCCTGCACGACGCCGTCCGCTTCGGCCGCCAGGCCCTCCATCACGCCCAGCAGTCCAGCAACCCCGCCGCCACAGCCTTCGAACAGCTCAACCTCGCCGAACTCCACCTCCTGCTGGAGGAGTTCGACACCGCGGCGGTGTTCGCCGAGGCCGCCGTGGCGAGCGCGGACTGGGAGGACGCGTGGCCGCTGCCGTACGCCCTGACCGCCCACGCCCGGGTCCTGCTGCGCACCGGCCGGGTCGACCGCGTCGCCGGACTCCTCGACCGGGCCAGGGAAGCTGCCGACCGCTCCGCCGACCGCCAGGCCCAGCACGAAGTGCTACGCGCCCGCGCCGAACTGGCTCTGCGCACCGGCGAACCCGAGCTGACCGCCCATCACGCACCGGATCTGGTCGCGCGCGCCCTGCTGGCCGCCGGGCGCCCCGCCGAGGCCGCAGCGGTCGCCGCCGCGGAGGCCGCCCGGGCGGCCGCCAGCGGCGAACGCCTTGCCGAGGCGGAGGCACTGCTGGCGCACGCCGCGGCCCTGCGGGCGCTCGGTGACACCGCGGCGGCGGCCACCGCGCTGACCCAGGCCGAGAGCCTCTGCCGCGCCCTGCCCTACCCGGCCGGCCTCACCACGGCCCGTTCCCTGAGGGCGGCTCAGGAGAGCTGACGGCGCCACGGGTCGATGGCGTGGCCCGCCACAACGGCGGGCCCGAGTACCGCTGGTCGGGTAACGGTTCCCGATACCATCGGGATGGTCCGGGACCGAGGCGCGGAGAGTGGGGTGGCAGGCGGCCACCCGGCGCACCTTCTCGGCCACGATGAATGACCACCGGCGCCCGAGGCACCGGTCCGCACTCCCTGAGCCCGTTGCCCGGTCGGACGTCAGGAGCGATCGGCTGGCAGCACGGGCGTTGCGAGAGGTGGCCGGCCGGCCGAGCGGCGCAAGCCGTCAGCCCGTCCTGCGGCCCAGGGCTTCGAAGGACTCGGTGGTGGTGTAGGCGCCGGTGGGCAGGTAGGGGCCCATGACGGCGCGTTCGTCACCGGGGACGCGGGTGTTCTGCACGGCGTGGCCGAAGGCGGGGGAGGGGAGCATGTTGCGCAGGACGAGCATGGAGTTGTCGAGGTGTCCGGCTCCGTCTCCCTCCGGGGACAGGCTCAGCCAGTTGACGCCGTTGGCGGGGGTCGCGTTGCGGGGCCGGTCCTGGGGCAGGCTCAGGACGACGGTGTAGTTGCCGTCCCGGTCGGTGACCAGGTCCTCGTCGTCGATGCACGCGACGGCGGCGGTGGTGGCCATCGACTCGTTGCTGCACAGGGACCAGTACCGCAGGTCGGTCCCGGCCGGCATGCGAGGCGCGCGATCGACGGTGGCAGGGGTGGTGGGCAGCTTGCCGTGCAGGACGAGCACGTTGCCGTAGGCGCGGCTGACCTCCGCACTGACGTACTCGTTGTCCTTGTTGGAGTACTGGCCCCCGCTCTTGGCCGGGGTTCCGCCGCACTGTCCCTGGAAGACGCAGGCGATGGTGGCGGCCGAGTTGTAGAAGGAGTGCCAGACGGGCGTCGCCTCCGCGGGGAAGCCGACGGGCCTGCCGGGCTGGTCGCGCAGCGCCCGGTAGGTGTCCGGCGACAGCGAGGTCAGCGGCAGTGTCTCGCGGTGCTGGGCCTGCACCGCGTCACAGGCCGCCCGGCCGGTCACCGTGGTGCCGTCGGCCAGGTGCAGCGACGGCCGGGGCAGGCCGGTGCCGCCGGTGGCGTCGCGGCCGCGGTCGGGCAGGTAGACGCGGTAGAGCAGGACGGTCTCCGGCTGGCCCGGCACACCCGCGTACAGAGTGTTGGCGGCGCGGGCGCCCGCGTCGGCGGGGCGCTGCGCGCCCACCACGGTCGCCGTGTACGAGCGGTGCGCCTCGCCCGCGCGGCGTGCGCCGGGAAGGTACGGGTTGCGGGAGCCCGCGTCGGGATTGGTGGAGACGTCGTTGAGGGCGTCGGTGGGGGCGTGGTTTGCGACGTCGTAGCTGTTCAGCGACTGGTAGCGGGCATGCGCGTACTCGCCGTCGAAGGTCAGTGTCGCGCCGGCGGGCAGCGTGAACATCGCCGCCCAGTACGTCGCTCCGCTGTCGGGGTAGGCGTAGTTCTGCGCGCGGCTCGCCAGGCTCGGTGTGGGGCCGAACCAGAAGCAGTCGGCCGCGACCCGGCCCTGGTCGGCGGGGCCGCCCCGGGTGGTGGCGAGGGCGGGCGGGGCGAGCACGGTGGTACCGAGCACGACGGCTGCGGCCGTCGCGGTGAAGCTTCCACGGAGAGAAGGCATGGCGGGGCTCCTCTGGATGCGCACGGCTTCGTTACCGGCGAGTTGCGACGGGACGCTAGCCCTCGAACGGAACACTCGTCAATAATGTTCCGCATGGCAGAGTCGGAACACCCCGATCCCCCGGACGGCCCGGGCAAGCCGACCCGCGACGCCGCGCTGCGCCTGGCCCGCGAGTGGTTCCTGCGCGCCGAACGCATCGACATGCGAGAACTCGCCACCGCCCTGCGCGTCGGCCGCACCACGCTGTACCGCTGGTTCGGCGACCGCGACGGCCTGATCGGGGAGGTGCTCGCCCGCCTCGCCGACCAGACCTGGAACCAACTGGTCGCCGATGACCACGGCACCGGCGCCGAGCGCGGACTCGACGCGATCCGCCGCTTCATGCACGTCACCGCGGCCTTCCCCCCGCTGCGGACCTTCGCCGCGGCCGAGCCCGCGGCGGCCCTGCGCGTGCTGATGGCCGACGGCAGAGCCGTCAGCCAGGCGCTGCGCACCGGCTTCACCCGGGCCCTCGCCGCCGACGGCACCGCCCCGTCGGCCGAGCAGATCGAGATCATGGTGCAGTTGGCCACCGCCCTGGAGTGGGCGCCCATCGTGATCGGTGAGGAGCCCGCGATCGACCGCGCCGTGGCCCTGATGCGACACCTGCTCGACGCGACAGCCTGACCTCGCCGCGGCCCACGGCTACCGCCGCGCACGGCACTGCGTTGACGCTCCGCCGGATCCTCCCGCCCGAGTCGGCCGCGGGCGAAACCGGTCTTCCGGAGAGGCCATTCCGGAGTGAGGGCCGGTGGCCGTGGGACCTTTCCGACTCAGCACACCCGGTGCTGCTGACGGTCTCGCGTGATCCCGAGGTGCGGGTCCGGGACCTGGCGGCGTGCGCGCCGACTACCCTGTGCCGGACCCGACTCAGGGGGGCTCACGGGCATGGCTTGCTTGACCTGCCGGGCCGCCGCCTGCAAAGTCGGGATGCGGCACCGTGGCGGCGCCGCGTTCCTCCGCCGACCGGTCCCTGCTTCGCGGGTCACGGACGGTCCTGACACCCGGGAGCGACTACTCCGATGGTCCTCGACCTGGTGGTGATCGGTACGGCCATCACCCTGGGGCCCCTGCACAACAGCGCCTTCATCCTGCTGCTCTGCTCGCGTCGCGGCACCCGCAAGGGGCTGGCGTTCCTGCTCTCGTGGCTGGCCAACCTGATCGCCGTGATCGCGGTCGTGGTCCTGCTGACCGGCGGCCAGCCCCCGTCGCGTCACAGCGCCCCCTCGACCGCCGCGGTCGCGGCGAAACTCGCCATCGGCCTGATCCTGGTGCTCTACGGCGCGCACCGCCGCCGCCGCCCGCCCCGCCCGCACGGCCCACCGCGCTGGACCGCCCGGATCGACAGCGCCTCCTGGATCTCGGCAGCCGCCCTGGCGTGGCTGCTCCAGCCCTGGGGGCTGGTCGGCGCCGGTGCCGCGACGGCCATCGAGGCGGATCTCTCCAGCGCCGGAGACTGGATCGCGCTGACCGGCTACTGCCTGCTGGCCACGCTCAGCCTCATCGTCATGGAGATGTACGCGGTGTGGGCGCCGGCCGCCGCGGAGGCCCGATTGAACACCCTGCGGGCCTGGCTGGGCCGGCACCAGGAGCAACTGATCGTCACGCTCTCGCTCCTCGCCGGCCTGTGGCTGACGGCCGCGAGCATCTACGAGCTGGTCGCCTGACGGTCCGGCGGCCCGGACACCGCCCTGCTCCGGGTTCGGCCGTCGTCGACACGAAACCCGCTCGGGACGCCCCCGGGTCCGCGGGAGTCGGCCGGTGCGCTGTCCGCAGCCGAGATCGCGAACCCCGACGGCCCTGCCACGCGGTTCGCGGTCGGCGGTGATCCCGACAACGCCGAGCACGTGGCCTGGGCAGCGGGCTTCTTCCACTCGGTCTCACCGGCCGGACGAGGACGGCGGTCAGGAGGAGGCCGTGCGAGCACCGGCGGGGTCCGGCGTCAGCGGGCCATCGCCGTCTCGTGGTGCATGCGTGACAGCTTCTCGGGGTCGCGGACCGCGTCGAGGCCGGTGATGAGGCCGGCGAGGGCGTCGATCACGTCGTCCGTGCCCACCACCGGTTCAACGGCGGCGCGGACGACTCCGCCGCCGTCCGTCAGGAGGACGACGTCCGGGGCGATCAGGTCGAGAAGCCGGGGCAGGGCACCCGTCTGCACCGCTCGCCGCGTCGGCGTCGGGCAGGTCCTGTGCCGGCTGGGGGGTGCGGTCGGCACAGGACCGTCGGGCTGCAGGTCAGCTCTTGGTGATGGTGCAGGAGTATGTCGCGCTGCCCGAGCCGCTGTAGGCCTCCACGTCCGCGTAGAACGTGCCGCTGCTCGTCGCCGTCCACCCCAGCGACTCGCCCGCGCCCTTGCCGTCGTTGACCGAGCGGGTCAGGGTGCTTCCGCTCGCGTTCATGAAGTACAGGTCGGCGTCGTAGGCGGAGGGGATCGTGCAGGCGACGGTGGCGGTCTGCCCGGCGGTGAGGGACAGCTTGTAGTAGTCGCGGTCCGAGGTGGACTTCATGCTGCCGGTGACGGCGGCCGGGTAGGTGAGGCCGGTGATGACGTTGGCGGTGCCGGTGCTGTCGTTCGGCTCGGCCTCGGTGTAGGCGGACCCCGTGCCGCCGCCTCCGCCGCTGCAGTCGGTGATCGGGGTGCCGGAGTAGAGGTTGGCGTCGGGGGAGCCGTTCGTCACGCTGCGCGTGTAGTAGCCGCAGGTGGGGCGGTTCTTGAAGTCGAACGTCTGCCCGGCGGTGAGGTGCCAGATCTTGAAGTTCGAGTAGGTGAGGGGCCGGCCGGACACCGCCTGCTCGGGCTGGTGGTCGCCGAGTACGACGTACGCGTCCGAACCGGACAGGGTGGCCAGGCCGTTCTTGTCCAGGAACAGCGATCCGCCGCCCTGCTCGACGCCCACGCCCCAGGCCTTGCCGGAGGTGGTGAGGCCGTCCTTGACGGCGCGCGCGACGAAGGCCATCGTGCGGCCCATGCGGTCGCGGGTGACGAAGTGCGAGTCGTTGATGGTGTCGCTGTAGTTCGGCCAGGCGAACATGCCGGTGGTGAAGGTGACGCTGCTGTCGTAGGGGTTCGCGAGCGCGGTGGCGGAATCCGTGCTGGCGGTGCATGCGTCGTAGACGACGGCGCTGTTGATGTGGTGGCCGGCGCTGCCGCCGCCGGAGCCGCCGCCCTTGGCGATGACGGACTGGACCGAGGACTGGAGTGCGGTCCCCTTCCAGGACGCGTAGACGCACTGGTTCCCGCCGGCGAAGTAGACGAACTCGGCATTGCGCACATCGGTGTTGACCTGCGAGCTGTTGCCGTCGGCAGCGGAGGTGACAACGTCCGTGGTGCACGAGTTGACGCCGGACAGGCCCATGAACACGTCGCACTCGGGTGTCTGGCTGCTCCCGGTGGCTGCGGAGTCGGCGAGGACCACGACGTCGATGCTGCCGCTTCCCCCGGTGATGGCGGCGATCGCCTTGTTCGCGGTGGCGGGCACCACGGCGCCGTCGCCGTTGAAGGTGAAGGCGGGGCCGTTCCAGGACGTGCGGGACACGTCGGAGGAACTGCCGAGCCGGGTGCGGGTCACCGAGGCGTGCGCGGAGGGCGGCGCCGTGACCGCGCCTGCCCCGGCGATGGTGAGGGTGAGCGCGAGGAGCGCGGCGGATCTGGGTCCGGACAGGGCTGAGCGCATGAGGCCTCCTGATGTGGGGGAGCGCCGGCGTGGGGGTGCCGACGCGTATTGCAAGTTACAGGCATAAGCGCCCTCGCAGTAGATGTAATTTCTGTGCTCATTGCAAAGCTTTCCTCCCAGGAGCGCTCCGGGGGACCGTCGGCGATCGGCTCCTTCGCTCCCGGGAAGCCGGCGGCTGGTCCGGAGGCACGGCGGACCGCTCCCACTGGACCGCACGTGTGGAATCGCTGTCCTCGTGGGCGTACCCGAGGGGGCAGGTGGGTGGGGACCGTGTTCGTCTTATCTCGGGCTTACACCTGTGAGTAGTTGACGAGTACTCAGGTCCGCCCCCGTGCCGTCGACCACCGGAATCGGCGGTTCGGAGCGTGTCGGCCCCACCCGGGCCGCGCGGTGAGATCCGGGTCCCCTCTCACGAAAGACAGGCCATGCAGCGTCCGCCGTCCTCGAAGCTGTCCTCCCTCGCCCGCCGTTCCGAGAAGCCCATGGCGGGCCTCGGGGTGCTGGCCCTCGCCGCCGCCGGCGCCCTCGCCGGGCTCGCCCCCGGCGTGGGCCACGCCTCCAGCCACCGGGAAGCACCGCTGATCGCGGGCGACCCGCGGGCCGACAACACGGACGTGTACGCGTTCGTCAGCCCGGACAAGCCCGACACCGTCACCCTGGTGGCGAACTGGATTCCGTTCGAGGAGCCCAACGGCGGCCCGAACTTCTACCCGTTCGCCGACGACGCCCGCTACAACATCAGGATCGACAGCGACGGCGACGGCAAGCCCGACACCACCTACACGTGGACCTTCGCCAACCACTACCGCGACGACGCCAACCAGTTCCTGTACAACACCGGCGTGGTGAAGTCGCTGGACGACGCGACGCTGAACTTCCGCCAGAGCTACACCCTCACGGTCACCGGCCCGGACGGGACGTGCAAGGTCCTGCTCAAGGACGCGCCCGTCGCGCCGTCCAACGTCGGCAAGGCGTCGATGCCCGACTACGGCTCGCTGCGCAAGCAGGCCGTCGTGGACCTCCCCGACGGCGGGCAGAGCTTCGCCGGGCAGGCCGACGACCCGTTCTTCCTCGACCTTCGGGTCTTCGACCTGCTCTACGGCGGGAACCTGAAGGAGTCCGGCCACGACACCCTGACCGGCTACAACGTCAACACCATCGCCATCCAGGTCCCGAAGAAGGCCCTGGCGCTGAAGGGCGACGCCGCGCACAACCCGGTGATCGGCGTCTGGTCCACCACCGACCGCAAGGGCGCCGTCGTCTCGGACAAGGGCGGCGAGGGCAAGCCCGGCGGGGACAAGGGCGGCGAGGGCAAGGCCGAGGGCGCCTGGCGCCAGGTCTCCCGGCTGGGCAACCCGCTCGTCAACGAGGTCGTCGTCCCGATCAAGTACAAGGACGCCTTCAACGCCCTGACCCCGGACAAGGACCACACCGTGACCCCGGTGGTCGACAAGGTCAAGGACCCGATCGTGCCCAAGCTCGTCCAGGGCATCTACGGCATCCCCGCCCCGGCCGCGCCGCGCAACGACCTGGTGGAGATCTTCCTGACCGGCGTCTGCAAGGCGTGCGGGCCCGTCCAGGCCGACCTGAACTCGCAGCTGCTCAACAAGGACGTCAAGAAGGACGCCTTCGTGCCCTCCGAGGAACTGCGCCTGAACATGGGCGTCGCCCCCGCCGCCGCCCCCAACCGGCTCGGCGTGCTGGCCGGTGACCTGGCGGGCTTCCCCAACGGCCGCCGCCTGGCCGACGACGTCGTCGACATCACCCTGCAGGCCGCCGAGGGCGCCGCCCAGACCGGGACCCTCGTCCCGGCGCTGGCCGCCGGGGACGGCGTGAACGCCAACGACCACGCCTTCGGCCACCACTTCCCCTACGTCGCGCTGCCGAACACCGCCGCCGTCAACCAGGCCGTCTCCGACAACCCGGGCGGCTCCGTCGAGGCCGGCTTCGGCGGCCTGTCCGTCGGCGGCTTCCCGCTCGCCGGGGTGGCCGCCATGGCCGGCGGCACGCTGCTGTCGGCCGCGGGCGCGATGGCCCTGCGCCGCCGCTCCGCCCGCTCGTGAACCCGCCCGAACGGGCCGGCCGGCCGCTCCCCGCGAGCGGCCGGCCGGCCGTCGTGCGCACCCGGCTGGCAGCTGCCCTCACGACGTGCTTCGCCCGTGCGAGGGCCGCCGCGACCCGGTCAGGTGCGGGCGCGGCGCGCACGGGCGCGGCACTTCGGGCGGCCGGGCCGCACCGCCTGGCGGGGGCCGGGGCCGTCGCAGCGGGGCTCGCACTGGCGGGGCTCGGTGCGTCGGCCGTCGCCGACCGCCCGGCGTCGCCCGCCCCTGCGCGGGTCGCCGACGTCGGCGAACTGCCCGCCACCGTCCACGGCGCGGCCCCCGCCGCCGCACCGACCTCGCCGACCGTGCCCGGGACGGGAGCCGCCCGCCCGCCGGTCGCCCCGCCCGTCCGGCTCCGCATCCCCCGGATCGGTCTCGACTCCGCCCTCGGCGAGCTGCAGGTTCAGGACGACGGGCACCTCGCTGCGCCCGCCGACCCGGACGTCGCGGGCTGGTGGAGCCAGGGCCCCGCCCCGGGCGGGCCCGGTACCGCCGTCATCGTCGGCCACGTCGACTCCCGCACCGGCCCCGCGGTGTTCGCGGGCCTGTCGGTCCTGCGCCCCGGTGACGCCATCGAGGTGCAGGCCGCGGACGGAACGGTCTCCTCCTTCACCGTCCAGGCCCTGCGCAGCTACGACAAGCAGGCGTTCCCCGACGAGCAGGTCTTCGGCGACACGGCCGGACCGAGCCTGCGCCTGATCACCTGCGGCGGCAGCTACGACCGCGCACAGCGCTCGTACGACGCCAACCTGGTGGTGTTCGCCGCGCCCCCGGCCCATGGCAACGACACCCCGACCGCATGAGCCCCCGTCCCACCCCCGACCGCCTGGAGTGCCGCAGTGAACCGCCCCCGCCTGCTGCCCGCCGCCGTCGCCACCGCCCTCGGCGTGGGACTGTTCCTCGCCGGGGGACTCGGCCTCGCCCCGCAGGGCGGCCGAGCTCCGGCCGGACAGGAGCGGCCCGCCGGCCAGGACGCTTCCGGAGCCGGCCTGGCCGCGGACATCCGCGGCTTCCAGGAGCACCTGAAGAACACGCCCGGAGACGCCCTCGCGATGGCCTCCCTGGGCCTGGCCTACGTCCAGCAGGCAAGGATCACCGCCGACCCGTCGTACTACCCCAAGGCGGACGAGATCCTCACCCGCTCGCTGAACACCGACCCCGCCGAGAACTTCACCGCGATGGCCGGCATGGCCGCCCTCGCCGCCGCCCGCCACGACTTCACCGCGGCCCTGGACTGGTCGCAGCGGGCCGTCGCGATCAACCCCGACAGCTCCACCCTCTACGGCACCCTCGCCGACGCCTACACCCAACTCGGCCGCTACCCCGAGTCGTTCGACGCCGTCCAACGGATGGTCGACCTCAAACCCGGCACCCCCTCCCTCGCCCGCGCCTCCTACACGTGGGAGCTGCGCGGCGACATCGCGGCCGCCACCGCCACCATGAAACGGGCCCTCGACGACGCCAACACCTCCGCCGACCGCGCCTTCGCGCTCTACCACCTCAGCCTGCTGGCCCTGGACAGCGGCGACGCCAAGACCGCCCTCGCCCAAGCCGAAGCGGGCCTGCGCGCCGCGCCCGGCACCGCCTCGCTCCTGGAGGCCAAGGGCCGGGCCGAGGCCGCGGTCGGCCACGACGACGAAGCCGTCACCGACCTGCGGCGCGCGACCGCCCAGGTCCCGCAGCCCGAGTACGTGCTCGAACTCGGCGAGCTGCTCCAGTCGCTCGGCCGCGGCGACGAGGCCGAGCAGCAGTACCGGGTGCTGCGCGGCGAGTGGAAGCTGCTCACCGACAACGGTGTCGTCCTGGACGCCGACGCCGCCCTGTTCGAGGCCGACCACGGCGACCCGGCCGCCGCCGTCGCCATCGCCGAACAGGGCCTGCGGACCCGCCCGTTCCTGGACACCCACGACGCCTACGCCTGGGCCCTGCACGCCGTCGGCCGCGACGCGGAAGCACTCGACCAGTCCGACCAGGCCCTCGCCCTCGGCACCCGCAACGCCCTCTTCCACTACCATCGCGCCGCGATCCTGCGCGCACTCGGCCGGAACGACGAGGCCCGCACCGAGTTCGGGACGGCCCTGGCGACCAACCCCGCCTTCCACCCGCTGCACGCCCCCGCAGCCCGCGCCGCCCTGGCCGAACTCACGCCCGGGAGCTGAACCGCAGGCCGACGGGGCCCGTCACTTCGGTGGCGGTGCCGCCACGTGTCCCGCGTCGCCACCGAGACCGGTGTACAGATCCGTCCACCGGCGGTCGACGGCCGTCGGCGCCCTGCCGTCGCAGTACGCCTTGGTCCCGTTCGCGGTGTAGAACCGCATCATCTCCAGCACGGCCGTCGGATCCGACTTCTCGCCGCCGGTGTACCTGCTGCCCGGCTGCTGCTCCTGGTGCTGGAGGCAGGTCGGCGACGGTGTGTCGGGCTGGGCGTCGAAGCTCCCGTCCCGCTCGCTGCCGCAGCCGGTGAGCAGCGCGGCGGTGACGGCGAGGAGCAGGAACGGGGTGGGGCGGGTACGGCTGCGGTCCACGGGGGTCTTCCTTCGACGGGTACGGGCGTTCACAGGGTCGCGGGCAGGCTGCGGACGACCAGCCCCAGCCCGACGGTCAGGATCAGCAGTGCGGTGAGTAGCCCGCTGTACGGGGCGAGCCGGTGGATGCGCCCGGCTACCGGCCCGCCCTGCACCGCGGCGAGCCGGTCGCCGACCCGGACCAGGAGCAGGCCGACGGCGGTGAGGGTGGCGGCCATGCCCACGCCGTACGCGACCACCAGGGCCGCGCCGAACAGCGTCCGGCCGAGGGCGACCGCGCCCAGCAGCACCACCAGCGCGGACGGGCTGGGGACCAGACCCCCGGCGATCCCGAGACCGATCAGGCTGCGCCGACTCGCCGGGGCGGAGTCGTGCCGGTGATGGCCGCCGAACAGGCCGTGACGGTGACCGTGGTGGTTGTGCGCCAGTTCACCGACCCGGCCGTGGACGTGCGGATGACCGTGCTCGTGGCCATGCCCGTGATCGTGCGGATGACCGTGCCCGTGGTCGTGATCGTGGTGGTGCGGGTGATCGTGGTCGGCGACGGCCGTACGGGCGTGGGCGTGGTGCGGGTCGGAGCCGGTGTGGCGGCCGTCCGGCTCGGGCTCCGGGTCGTGGTCGTGCGGGGTGCCCGAAGCGTGGGCGGCCGTGTGCGCCAACTCCCTGGCCTCGGCGTTGTCGACGCCCGCTTGGGGGTGCGGAAGGCGGGCAAGCGTGCGGGCGTGGCGGGAGCGGCGGACGGCGTCGCGCAGCAGGCCCGCTCCCACCAGGGCGACCAGGGCGCCGCTGAGGACGCCCAGCCAGCCCAGCAGCACGTCACCGGCCAGCGAGGAGAACGTGGTCAGGCCCAGGCCGATGACGATGACCCCGGCAGTGTGGGTCACCGTGACGGTCGCGCCCACGGTGACGGCGTCGCGGGTGCGCCCGCGCCGGCCGGCCAGGTAGGCCGCCATCACCGTCTTGCCGTGCCCGGGCAGCAGGGCGTGCCCGGCGCCGAGCACGATGGAGAGCAGGACCGCGAGCAGGCCCAGGGGGACGGTCAGCCGCTCGGCGGCGCCGACGCTGGCGAGGCGGGTGTCCAGGCCGGCCAGCCAGGCCGTCGGCCCGGAGCCGTCCGCCCGGACGGCCCCCGCCCCCGCCGGTGCGGCGCCGCCGCCCGGCTTGGCGCGGAACCGGGCGCGGGTGACGCCGCTGGGGCTGTCCAGCAGGTCCCTCGGGTAGTCCCGCAGCTCCTTGGAGACCGACTCGGCGGGGACGTCGGAGTCCTCCAGCGACACCCCCTCGCCGCGGGCGGTGATCTCGTTCCAGCCCACCCGGCCCGCCTGGCTCCCACTGTCCACCCGGATCTCGCTCCCGGCGACGGGCAGGTGCAGGTCGGTGTGGAGCACGCATTCCAGCCGGCTGGTGCGCAGCCCGGCGGAACCGTGCTCGTAACGGAACGCCGCCGAGTCGGTCCGCCAGGTCAGCGGCTGTGCGTCCGGACCCGTCGTCACCCGCAGGCGCTGGACCGTCAGGCTGCACTGCTGGGCCGCCCAGGCCGCGCGTTCGGCGTCGTCGGCGGTGCCGTCGCCGTCGCGGTCGACCTTCGGCTGCTCCTGGAGGGTGGGGATCTCGGCGGCGTCGGTGACGGCGAGGGCCTCGACGCTGCCGGGCCGGACGGTGAGGCCGAGGTAGTGGTTGAGGGAGAAGTTGCCCAGCGGGTGGGCGTCGGCGGCGGGTGCCCCGATCGTCAGCAGGCACAGGGTGGCCGCTGCGGCGGCACCTGTTCTGGCAAGGAATCGCGCTGCCGCCACACGGGCCTCCAGGAACACGGCCGGACGGCGCACGACCGGCGGACCCGGCCCGGCACAGGAGCGGAAACGGGGCAAGACGCCCCAGAGCCACCTTCGCGCCCGCCCGCCCCGCCCAGCACCGGTACCGCCCCGACCTGCCGGGGGATCATCCGCACGGCGCAACCACGCCGCCGAGAACCCTCCCGGGCCGGAGCCGGAGGCTCCCGCTCCCGGTCCCACGGCGGACCGGACGCCAACCACGCACTCTCACACGCCCCCGGCGCGCCCCGTGACAGGGCCACTTCCTGCGGTGATAGTGCACGTACGAGCCGGACGCACCCGCGCGGACACTCGCCCCACGCCGGAAGGACGCCCGTGGCCTCCTCACCCGCCCCCCTCACCCAGCCGCAGGCCACCCCACACGCGAAGGTCCCCATCACCCGCCGGGAGTGGCGTCGCCTGGCGGGGATGGCCGCGTTCATCGTCGCCCTGCACGTCATCGGTTGGATCGTCCTGGTCACCGTCGTCGCGCCCGCGCACCACGCCCTGGGCACCAAGACCTTCGGCGTCGGAATCGGCGTCACCGCCTACACACTCGGCATGCGCCACGCCTTCGACGCCGACCACATCGCCGCCATCGACAACACCACCCGCAAGCTCATGGAACAGCGCAAGCGGCCGCTGTCGGTCGGCTTCTGGTTCTCCCTCGGGCATTCGTCCGTCGTCTTCGCCCTCGCCGTCGTGCTCTCACTCGGCGTCAAAGCCTTGGCCGGTCCCCTCCAGGACGACGGCTCCGCTCTCCACCAGATCACCGGCCTGATCGGCACCGCCGTCTCCGGCGCCTTCCTGTACCTGATCGCGATCGTGAACCTCGCCATCCTCGTCGGCCTGTGGAAGGTGTTCCGCCAGATGCGCGCCGGCCACCTCGACGAAGGTGCGCTGGAGGAGCAGCTCGACAAGCGCGGCCTGATGAACCGCCTGCTCGGCCGCGTGACGAACTCGGTGAGCAAGCCGTGGCAGATGTACCCGTTGGGCATGCTCTTCGGCCTCGGCTTCGACACCGCCACCGAGGTCGCCCTGCTCGTCCTCGCCGGCTCCGGCGCCGCCTCCGGCCTTCCGTGGTACGCGATCCTGTGCCTGCCCGTGCTGTTCGCCGCCGGGATGTGCCTGCTGGACACCATCGACGGCTCGTTCATGAACTTCGCCTACGGCTGGGCGTTCTCCAAACCCGCCCGCAAGATCTACTACAACCTGACCGTCACCGGCCTGTCGGTCGCCGTCGCCCTGGTGATCGGCACCGTCGAACTGCTCGGCCTGCTGGCCGACAAACTCCACCTCCACGGCCGGTTCTGGGACTGGATCTCCGGCCTGGACCTCAACACCGTCGGCTTCGCTATCGTCGGCCTGTTCCTCGCCACCTGGCTCATCGCACTCGCCGTGTGGAGGTTCGCGCGGATCGAGGAGAAGTGGAACACCCCTGGCCCGGCCATCGCCCCCGCGGCGGCGAACGAGGGCTGATCAGGTTGAACTCGCCTTGTCGTGGGTGCTGAGAGCTGTGCCCAGGCCGGAGCCGTGCGGCACGCCGCGGCGGGCGATGACCGGCTCGATACCGCGCTTCCGCAGCAGGCGGCGGTACTTGTCGAAGTCGTAGCCCCGGTCGGGCGAACGGTTGGCGTGGGCGGTGATGCGGGCGGCCCGTGGCTCCGCGGCCGCGCGAGATCGCGTCGAGCAGGGGCAGCAGCTGGGTGACGCCGTGGCGGTTCCCGCCGGTCAGCGTGATGGCGAGCGGGGTGCCGTGCGCGTCGCTGATGACGTGGTGCTTGGAGCCGGGCCGGGCGCGGTCGACCGGCCTCGGCCCGGATTTGGGCCGCCCCGACGAGCTTGATGGTGGGAGCCGTCGATCACCGCCCGGGACCGGTCCAGCTTTCCCCGCGCGGTGCCGAGGAGCCGACGGCGTTGATCGCGCTGACCGACCCGGATGCCGAGCGGGGCGAAGGGTGAGCGGCGTTGACGCCCTGGTCGAGCAGTACCGGGTGCTGCCGGCGGAGCGGTGCCGCGAGATCGCCGCCCGGGCGTCGCCGGCGCTGCGTACCCGGCTGGCCGCGGTCGAGCGGGAGTTGGCGATGCGGCACTCGCCCGGGTCGCTTGCCGCGGTCCTCACCGACCGGAAGGAGATGCAGGCCCGGCACCTGGATCTGATCGACCAGGCGTTCCAGCGGATCGCCGCGGGGGAGTCGATCCGGCTGCTGACGGTGCCGCTGTCGTACCTGGCGCACCGGATCATGATCGCCTCGTACTCCCCAGCTCGGCCTGAACCTGCACCCCGGGTCGAAGGCCGCGAACCGGTTCGACATCCTCGAAGGACGACGCCGACGCCCGTCACCCACGATGCGGGGGCGGTTGTGGGAGTGGTGGCAGGCTGTTCTCCTGACCCGCCTCGAGCTGTCGATCATCGACCTGCCCGCCATCGCGGACAGCGAGGACGACGCGCTCGGCCGGAAGATCGGCGAACCGCTGTGGCCCGCCCGGTACGGGCGCAAGTCCATGGCGGCGAAAGGAGAGGTCACCGAAGCCTCCGCTGCCGTACCGGGATATGAGATGCTCGCGTCAGTGTAAGCAACTGGTGCTCGCACAAACGGAGTTGCAGGATATAGACATCAACGTGTCGGGGGGCCGATGGAGCCGTTGAGGGATGCGGGCCGTCTGACGGTCGGCCCGTATCGGCTGGTGGCCGAGTTGGGGCGGGGCGGCATGGGGCGGGTGCTGCTGGGCGTCGCGCCGGATGGGCGGCTGGTCGCGGTCAAGGTGGTGCGCTCACAGTTCGTGGAGGACGACGGATTCCGTGCGCGCTTCCGCCGTGAGGTGGAGGCATCACGGCGGGTGTCCGGTGCGTACACGGCGGCTGTCGTCGATTCGGACGCAGACGCGCCGCTGCCGTGGTTGGCATCGGTCTTTGTCTCCGGCCCGTCCCTGGGCGATGTGGTGTCGGAGACCGGTCCATTGCCGTCGGAGGCGGTCGTGCGCCTGGCCGTCGGGCTGGCCGCCGCGCTGGGCGGGATTCACCACGCCGGGCTCATCCACCGTGACCTCAAGCCGTCCAACGTCATGCTTGCCGCCGACGGGCCCCGGGTCATCGACTTCGGGATCGCCCGGGCCACCGACAGCGAGGGCGGTACCGAGATCACCCACACCGGCTGGCTCGTCGGCTCCCCGGCCTTCATGTCTCCGGAGCAAGCCGAAGGACACGAGCTGACACCGTCCAGCGATGTGTTCTCGCTCGGTGCGGTGCTGGTCCAGGCGTCCACCGGCCGCAGCCCGTTCGCCGGGACCTCCGCGCCGCAGACGCTCTACAACGTCGTCCACACCGAGCCCGACCTCTCCCTTGTCCCGGCGGAGCTGCGCGACCTCGTCGCGCGGTGCCTGTCCAAGGACCGGTCGCTCCGGCCCACGCCGGAGGGGATCGCCGGCGCGTTCGGGCCGTTGACCCCGTCCGTGCGGCCGTGGCCCGATGCTGTACATGCCCGGATCGACGAGCAGCAGGCCAGCATCATCGGCCTGCTCGGTTTGGACGAGGCCGGGGGGCAGCTGGTGGCGTCCGACACCGGGACAGTTGTTCTGGCCCGGCGTACGGCGAATCAGGATCTGTCGACCGTAACCGCGCTCCAGGTGCCGGCCGGGCCTGCACCGCTCCTGTCGACACCCGGTGCAGCGGATCCTCCGGCGGATGAGGGTGTTGGCGAGGATCCGGCGGCGCGCCGGCGCCCGAGCAGACGAACGCTCCTGTTCGGCGCACTCGGCGCGGGTGCGGTCGCGGCCACTGCGGTGCCACTTGCACTGATGCGGACTTCGGGTTCCCCGGAGGCAGGTGGTTCGGGGACACTCCCGCCGCCGACACCCTCGCCGAGCACCTCACCGCCGGTTACGGCGGGTCCGAGCACTTCATCCAGTCTGACGGCCACCCCCACGCCGTCCAGCACTCCGGAGGAACTCGCCTACCGGGACTCTTTCAAGTGGAAGACCATGCTGTCCGCCTTGGACTACAGTCCTGACGGCAAGTTCCTCGCAGTAGGTGACTTTGACGGCGTGCTGATGCTGTGGAACAGCACCGACCTGGCTGTCGCAGCCACCCTGGGCAGCTCTGCCGTGCCGGGCATCGACAATCTCACCGCCGCCGCGAAGTTCAGCCCGGACGGCACCCTGCTCGCCAGCGTCGACATCTTCGCCACGATCACGCTGTGGGACACGGCATCCCGGAAGAAGGCGGCCACCCTTCAGGGCGACAAGAACCAGAAGAGCGCCGGATTCTCGAACCTCGCGTTCAGCCCGGACGGCAAGACCCTGGCGTACAGCGGGAACCGCGTGATCACCCTGTGGGACGTCCAGAGCCGCTCACTGGTCGCCACGCTGGTCAATCCGATCGAGAACCCGACGTATCAGGCCGAAGGAGAAGTGCTGAGCATGGCATTCGCTCAGGACGGCCGGACCATCGTCGCCTCGACCGCCTTGGACCAGCATGATCTACTGCGCTTTTGGGACGTCCGCCGGGGCACGCTCACCACGACGGTGGAAAACGCCGGGGACGGTGTCATCGCTCTCGCGGTCAGTCCGGACGGCAAAGCGCTTGCCACAGTGTCCCGCGGCGAGGTGAAGGTATGGGACGTCGCCACGCGTGCGGTCGTCGAGACGCTGCCCTTCACCTCGAATCCGGTCTGCGCGCTGGTGTTCAGCCCGGACGGTGGCTCGCTGGCCGCTGTTGAGCAGACCGGAGGTGTCCGGATCTGGTCCACGGCCACCTGGAACCCCATCCGCGGACTCGACCAGGCGAAGAGCCTCGACCCCGCGCCCTTCATGCCGGATTCTCTCGTCTTCAGTCCCGACAGCAAGGTCCTGGTCGGAAGCTTCGACTACAGGCTGGCCCGCTGGAGGGTCGGTTGAGCCGGCGGGACTGAATGGCGCAGGAGGTGCTGGCGCCGAGTCGGGACCTCGACCTGACGACGGGAGCGCACCTTCAACCTCCGCTGGCACGACTCCCTGGTGGCCACGGCGGGCCCCGCACTGCCTGCGGCGGTACGCACCCAGGCGCCGGGCGTGCGCTTGCGGTTCGTCGCGGAGTCGAGCACCGACACCCCGGGGCTGCAGCGCGGTGAGCTGGACCTGGAGGCGAACGCCAACCGCCCGGGCGCGGCCGACGTCCGCGCCGAGAAGGTGGGGGAGAGCCGCATGGTCGTCGCCCTCCGGCGCGGGAATCCTTCCCCCGCACCCGTCTACCTGTCGTGGCACCAGCGCTACGACAGCGACCCGCCCACACCTGGCTCCGCGACCAGGCCCGCACCGCGCTGACCGCGCCCAGTGCACCTGACCCGCGGTCGACTCGGGACGCCCGGCCGCTCATGCCCGGAGCCGTCCGCGGCTGAGACGGCCCAAGGCTGACCTGGATACGGGCGGTGTCGATCCGCAACGGGCTGAGCTGCCTGCCGCTCAGCTGGGGGACCCGTATTCCGGTGATCGCGGCATGGTCGACCCCTCGGCGCGGCGCTGCTGGTCGGCGCCGCGGTTCAGCCGGCGTCGGGGCGCATTCGCGGCCGCGGGGACCAGCAGCGGTCAGGCTTTGGCGAGACGGGACAGCCGGGCGGTGCGCCAGAAGGGGTGTCGGCCGCGGAGCCGGGCAGGACCTTCGTCGTCGGTCCGGTCGAGACCGCCGTCCGACCGCTGTCTCGTGCTCGGGTCGACAGCAGCCGCTCGTGACGCGAGTCGGCGCCGGGTCGGCCGGCGGCGGCTCCGCCGACCGACCCGGCACCGGGCGTCAGTGCCCGAACGAGAACCAGTTGAGGTTGACGAAGGCCGCCGGCTGGCCGCTGGTGAAGGTGAGGTAGACGTCGTGGGTGCCCGTGACGGCGCTGATGTTCGCGGGAACGGTCCGCCAGGACTGCCCACCCCCGGTACCGGCAACCGCGAACGAGCCGATGGGCGCGCTGGTCCGGCTGTCGAGCCGGACTTCGACCAGGCCGCTGACCCCGCCCACCGCACCGCTGGCGACCCGGCCGAGGAACTGGGTGGCGGCCGAGCTGCCGAAGTTGACGCCCTTGTAGAGCGCCCAGTCACCGTTGGAGAGGGCGGTCAGGTCCTGGCCGCCCTCGCTGCACGCCTCCAGGGCGGTGCCGGCCTGCCCGTCGTAGGACTCGGCCTGGACGCTCGAGTAGGCGTCCCGGCTCCCGGGCACGGGGGTGCCGGTGGGGGTGGGGCCCGGGCTGCTGGTGGGCGGGGCGCTCGGGCTGCCGGTGGGACTCGGGGTGGGGGTGGACCCGCCCGGGCCGGACTGCCAGACGCCGACGTAGTCGACGGTCATCGGCACCCCCGAGGCGGTGCCGGCGTCCGGTCCGCCGCCGAACGCGGCCGGGAACTCGCCGCCCATGGCCACGTTCAGGATGATGAAGAATCCGTGGTGGGTGGCGGCCGCCCAGGTGGCGGCGTCCATTTGGGCCGAGCTCACCGAGTGGAACTGCACGCCGTCCAGGTAGAAGCGGACCTGCTCGGGGCTGGTGCTGCGGTCCCACTCCATCCCGTAGGTGTGGAAGCCGTTCTGGCAGGTGCCGGGCGTGCAGGCCTTCTGCCCGCCGATGCCGTTCTTCTCGTTGCACGGGCCGCCCGGGCTGGTGCCGCAGTGCATCGTGGCCCACTCGTTGTTGATGCCCTGGACGTTCTCCATGATGTCGATCTCGCCGATGCTCGGCCAGTTCCACCAGTTGCCCCGGTAGCCGTCGCCGAGCATCCAGAACGCGGGCCAGTAGCCCTTGGCCGCGGCACCGGTGACGTTCGGCATCTGGAGCCGGGCCTCGACCTTCAACTTGCCGCCGGCGGGCGGCTGGAAGTCCTGCCGGTTGGTCTCGATGCGGCCGGAGGTCCAGTTCCCGGCTGCGTCCCGGACGGGGGTGATCCGGAGGTTGCCCGCGCCGTCCAGGGCGACGTTGGCGGCGCTGGCGGTCATCGTCTCGACCTCGCCGGTGCCGAAGCCCGCGGGGCCGCCCGGGTAGCCGGTTCCGGTGGTGTAGCGCCAGTTGGCGGTGTTGACGCCGCTGCCTGCCGGGCCGGTGAAGTCGTCGGCGAACACCTGGGTCCAGCCGGCCGGGGAAGGGACGGAGGCGTCGGCCCTCTCCGCGGCGCCGGCGGCCGCGGCGAGCAGGGCCGCCGCCGCCAGGGCGGCGAAGGCGGTTCTCAGGCGGCCCGGTCCGAACCGGGCTCGGGTGGATGCAGTCATGGCTGCCTCTCGGATGGGAGGGAACTTTTGAGAGCGCTCTCTGAGAGGTGGGTAGTGGATGTCCGTCAACTCGTCAATGAGTTACACACGATGCGACGAGATTCTGTTGAAGAGTTGAAGCCTTCCGTCGGATTTGCCCCCACTTGCCATTGATGATTCGTCGGAGTCCTTGACACGGGACTGGGGCGTCGCCACGCTCCTGAGAGCGCTCTCATCCGCAATCCCCTCCCACCCCACCCGAGGGAAGCCATGACCCCGTTCCGTCGCTCGATACCAGGACTCGTCCTGGCCGCGCTCCTGCTGTTCGTCTCGGCCTTCGCCGGAGCCGCCCCCGCCAGTGCCGCGGCCGACTACACCCAGGGCGTCACCGCCTCCGGTGGCGGCCAGGTGCAGTTCTGGTTCAGACCGACCACCCAGGCCGCCCTGGTCGACGTCCACTACCTGGTCGACGGCGCCGGCCAGCAGGACTTCCGGATGGACAACGCGGCCGGCACCTGGTCGAAGACCACCATCGGCCTGCCCGCCGGCACGCTGCTGTCCTACTGGTTCACGTACGAGAAGGGCGGCCCGCTGTACGACACCCCGCACTTCTCCTACACCGTCGGCTCGGGGGGCGCCACCACGCCGCCGCCCGGCGGGGGCGGCACCACTCCGCCCCCGGGCGGCGGCACCTTCCCCGTGGTCTTCCAGAACAACACCCGCGGCACTTGGGCGGACAGCCGGATCTACGTGCTGGTGCTGGGCATGGCCGCCCCCGGCCAGTGGTCGTACCTCAAGCCGGACGGGACCCTGGCCCACATCAACCACCTGGACGAGACCGCCCCCGGCCACCTCACCAAGAACGGCCGCAACTACGCCGCGATGTCCTTCTCCCTCGCCCAGGCCGCGACCGTGACCCTGCCCGCCCACCTGGAGGGGGCCAGGATGTACCTGTCGGTCGGCTCGCCGATGTACATCCCGATCTCCCCCGACGACGCGGGCTGGGGCGGCCCCGACCTGCTCAACCCCGCCGACCCGAACAGCGACGTGTACTTCGACTGGTACGAGTTCACCTACCAGTACGGCGTGATCCCGTTCGGTGGCAACACCACCCAGGTCGACATGTTCGGTTTCCCGGTCACCGCCCGCCTGGAGCAGACCGCCACCGGCTACGACCAGAGCGTCGGCATCACCCTGACCCGTGACCAGGTCCTCGCCCAGTACGGCTCCACCGTCGGCGCGGCCTTCCGCCCGTTGGCCGGCCCCTACCGCATCACCGCGCCGCGCACCGCGGCCGCGTTCCGTCCCGGGGGTGCCCAAGCGGGCCACCTGCAGGCCGTCATCGACCAGGCATGGGCGTACTACAGCGCGAACCAGTTCACCCTGACCCGGCTCAACCAGACCTTCACGGGCCGCGTGACGGGTGGCCGGCTCCAGTTCACCAAGGACGGCACCGGCCCGTTCTACCTGAACAAGCCCACCACCACAGACGTGATGGCCTGCTCCGGGGCGCTGGCCTCGGCCGGCATGGCCAGCACCGAGCTGGAGCTCGGCGCGGAGTTCTGCGCAGCCTTCAACCGCGGCGTGGCGCTCAACACCGCTCAGTGGTACGCGCCCGGCTCGTACTACCCGGCACCAGTCGCCAAGAACGACTACGCCGGGTTCTTCCACACCATCGGCCTGGGCCACCGCGCCTACGGGTTCGCTTACGACGACATCAATGACCAGAGCTCGGTGAAGATCCTGCCCAACGCCAACCCGCCGAGCCGACTGACCATCGGCATCGGCTGGTAGCACCCCGGCCCCCCGCCCCGGGCCCGGCCGCGGCGGGGCGGACGACCTGTCGAAGGGGTCGCCGGGAAGACCTCGGCTCGGCGAGGCCCGGATCGCCAGGCCGGAGCGGGGGGCGGAGCGCGGTCCGCCGGCCCGCGGCTGGGCGGACCAGCGGTGGACCCCGGCACGACTGGAGGTGACCGCAACCCACCGGGCGGGCGACCGGGCGCGACGACGATGCGTGCGAGGAAGGGGAGAAGGAGACCCGGCCGTGGGTAGGAGGACCGCGGCGGCACAGGGCGCAGGTCGGTGGCCCGGTCGGTGGGAGGTGAACACCGCGATGGCGGATTGGGCAGGACGGTCAGGCAGGATCGGACGCCGGAACGCCCTGACGGGCAGTCAGCAAGCTGGAGGAGCTGCTGTCGGAGGACGCGCCGCAGGGCGGGACCCGGAGAGGCCGGCTGCCCGGATCGCTCGGCCGTGATCCACCTCGCGGTGGTCCCGGCGCAGGCGAGTTCCAGTTCGGACCGGCCGGGGCTCGCGCTCATCCGGGTCAGTTCCGGCGCCGCAATGACCACACCCGTCGTCGGTGGCGCGCCCCCGCGGTCACGCCGGGGGCGCCCCCTCCTGCGCGGAGGCGGCGAGTATCGCGTGGACCGCGCCGCGGACCTGACCGGTCACCGCGTCGGGAGTCGAGGCGTCGAGCTTGCCGTCCAGGTGCAGGAAGGCCAGGCCGTGCACCAGCGCCCACACCGCGGTCGACAGGGCCTCCGGATCGGCTGCGGGGAAGACGCCGTGGACGATGTCGCGGACGTACTGGGTGATGGCCGCGGTGGCGGCGACCCGGTCCTCGTTCGCGGGATCACAGGGCTCCGCGAACATCACCCGGAACATCGCCGGGTGGTCGAGGGCGAAGCGCACGTACGCGACCGCGACGGCGGCGAGCTCCTCGGGCGTCGTGGGGGAGGGGTGCGCCGCGGTCAGGTTCGTGGCCAGTTCGCGGTAGCCCTCCGCGGCCACCGCGGACAGCAGCGCCTCGCGGTCCGGGTAGTGGCGGTAGGGGGCGGTCGCGGATACGCCCGCCCGCCGAGCCACCGCCCGCAGCGACAGGGCTGCGCTGCCGTCCTCCTCCAGCAGCTCCCGTGCCGCGCGCAGGCAGGCGGCCCGCAGGTCGCCGTGGTGGTAGCTGTCGCCTGCCCGTGACATGGGTCACCCTCCATCATGTTTGCACTGCACACATCCGTCGCCTAATGTAAGCGATGTACACATCTTAGTCGATGGACGGGAGACCCCCATGGCCAGCGAGTTGTTCTCCCCGCTGCACCTGAGCTCCGGCGCCGTGCTGCGCAATCGGATCGCCAAGGCGGCCATGGAGGAGAACATGGCCGCCGCGGGCCAACTGCCCGACAAGCAGCTGATCGAGCTCTACCGGGGCTGGGCCACCGGCGGCGCCGGCCTGCTGATCACCGGCAATGTCATGATCCACGCCGAGGCCCTCACCGGCCCCGCGGGCGTCGTCCTCGACGACGCCGCGCCGCTGGAGCCCTTCGCCGAGTGGGCCAAGGCCGGCCGGACCGGCGGCGGATCCATCTGGATGCAGATCAACCACCCCGGGCGCCAGGTCGCCTCCGACATGCCCGGCGTCGTGTGGGGCCCCTCCGATGCCGGCGTCGACCTCGGCAAGCACAGCGGCCGCTTCGGCAAGCCCGTCCCCATGACGGCGGAACAGATCAACGCCACCGTGAACCGCTTCGCGGTGACCGCGCGCCGCGCCGAGGAGGCCGGCTTCGACGGTGTCGAGATCCACGCTGCCCACGGCTACCTGCTGTCCCAGTTCCTCTCGCCCCTGGTCAACAAGCGCACCGACAAGTGGGGCGGCTCCCTGGAGAACCGGGCCCGCATGCTGCTGGACGTCGTCCGCACCGTCCGCGGCGTCGTCTCCCCCGGCTTCGCGGTCGCGGTCAAACTCAACTCCGCCGACTTCCAGCGCGGCGGCTTCGACGCCGACGATGCCCGTCGGGTCATCGAGTGGCTGGCCCCGCTCGGCGTCGACCTGGTCGAGCTGTCCGGCGGCAGCTACGAGAGCCCGGCCATGACCGGCCGCCCCGCGGACAGCCGCACCGCGGCGCGTGAGGCCTATTTCCTGGACCTGGCCAAGGACCTGGCCACCACGAGCCCGGTGCCGCTGATGCTCACCGGCGGAATCACCCGCCGCGAGACCGCCGAGGCGGTCCTCGGCAGCGGCGTGCAGGTCATCGGCATGGGAACCGCCCTGGCCGTCACGCCCGACCTGCCCAGCCGCTGGCGTGCCGACCGCGAGGCCGACCGGCAGATGCGACCGGTCACCTGGAAGGACAAGGCCCTCGCCTCTGCCGCCAGCATGGCCCTGGTCCGTTACCAGTTGCGCCGCATCGCCCGCGGCGTCGACCCCAGGCCCGGCGCCCACCCGGCCATCGCTTTGGTCTCCGAGTACCGCCACCAGCGCCGCGCCCTGCGCGCCTACAGCGAGTGGCTGCCCACGTCCCAGGGCACTCGGTAGCCGACCGAGCGGCCGCACCAGGAAGGAGGACCGGGACGCCGGGCCTGGAGCGGCAGCCGGTGACGGTCCGGCCGGCGCCGCCCCGCCGACCGCGCGGCCCTCTTCTCGCCTGTGCGGCAGACGGGAGCTCGGACGCCCTTCCCATCTGCGGCCGGGGAAGGGGCCCAGGGCCTGGGCGCGCTGTTCGCCAAGCGGGACCGCACCCGAACTTCCGCACGCAGTCCCTCCTTCACACGATCACGGCGACTCCGAGGGCTTCCACGCCGCTCTCGGACCCGGCAGCTCCCTGGCGGCTCCCACTGCCGCCAGTGGTAGGGGTGCGTTCCTCTCGCGACCCCAGGCGCCCGTCGGCCGGACGCGGGCGCGGCCGGAAGCCGGCCCCTGACGCTCCGTCACCCCTCAGGCCGATGTGGGTCTGCCGCGGCGACGGCGGCCGTGAGGGTGTCGGGGCTCTTGCCCCGGCGGAGTCCGGCGTGCCAGGGGCGGTACGGAGCGGGTGCCGGTCATCGGGCCGAGCCGGGCCCGGGGAGGAGGTCGACGTCGTCGGCGTGCATGGGCTCGCCGCAGTGACTGCACCGCGGTTCCACGGCGGCGGTCCGGCCGCAGGCGTGGTGGCGGTAGAGAACGGGAGGGCCGGCCGCGCCGGCGAGCCAGCGGTCACCCCAGCGCGCCATGACCATGAGCATCTCGACGAGATCGGTGCCCTTCTCGGTGAGGTGGTACTCGTAACGTGGGCGCGCGTCGTACGGCCGACGGTCGAGCACGCCCTGCTCGACCAGGTGGTTGAGCCGTTCGGTGAGCACCTTGCGGGAGACGCCGAGGTCAGCCTGGATCTGGTCGAAACGGCTCATCCCGGCCCAGACGTCGCGCAGGATCAGTGGCGACCAGGGTTCGCCGATCACGTCCAGCGTGCGGGCGATCGAGCACGCCATCTCACCGAATTGTGTGCGCTGCATCGCACCACTCTAACGCCCGGGGTTCCTTAAAGGAACCCCGAATGCTAGGGTTCGACCGTTGGGTCTCTTCAAGGAACTCCAATGGGAGGTGTCATGAGCAAGGTGTTCGCAGCCCTGGCCGTCTCGGTCGACGGCCGCATCACGGGCGACAACCCCCGGCCCGGCTCAGGTCTGGGCGACGGCGGGATGCTCTTCGACTGGTACGGCGACCCGCGCAACGCCGCCGTCTACGACCAACTCCTCAACCGGGTGGGCGCGGTCGTCACCGGGCGGACGACGTACGACGATTCCGAGGGCTTCGGCGGCGGCAGCCCCCACCCGACGGCCCCGATGGTCGTGCTCAGCCACCGACCGCAGCCTCCCGAGTACGCCGACTCCCCGCGTCAGGTCTTCGCCGACTCGATCCAGGGCGCGATCAAGCAGGCTCGGGCCCTGGCGGGCGATCGGGACGTGGCCGTCCAGGGTGGTGTCACCTTGACCGCGGCCATCGAAGCGGGCCTGGTCGACGAGGTGATCCTGCACCAGGTGCCGATCCTCCTCGGTACCGGCCGTCCGCTCTTCGGACACCTCCCCGAGCACGTCCGGCTCACCCTGGTCCACGCCGACCCCGGCGCCGGCGTCACCCACCTCCACTACCGGATCCACTACTGAGGAGCATCACCTTGCTCAGTGATGACGTGCGTGCCGTCCTGGACGGAACCCCGATCGCCCACCTGGCGACGACCCTGCCCGACGGGTCCCCGCACTCCGTCCCGCTGTGGATCGGAACCGTCGGCGACCGGGTCGCGTTCCTGACCGGACCGGCCTCCCGCAAGGCGCGCAACCTGCGCCGCGACCCCCGGGTCGCCATCTCCCTCACCCCGCCCGACAACCCGTTCCTGCCCGTCATGCTCCGCGGACGGGTCGTCAAGTGGCTCGACGGCGAGGAGGGGTGGAAGGTGATCGACGACATCGCCGGCAAGTACATCGGCGCGCCCTACAGCCGGGACCGGGAACGAGTCGTGGGCCTGATCGAAATCGACCACCAGAAGACGGGGATGTGACACGCGTGACCGCGTACGTGACCGACGAACAGATCCAGCAACTGGCCGCGACCGCAAGGCCCTTCAGCCTGGCAGAACTTCGCTGGGCCCCGGCGCGCCACCGGGAGGGGGCCGAGGCGATCGAGCGCGAGCACCAACGACGCATGGTGTCCCTGCGCGCCGAGGGCGTGATCGCGATCCTGTGCCCGGTCGCCTCGGACTCCGTCGCAGGCATCGCCATCATGACCGTGCCAACCGACCAGGCCGAGGAGATCATGGCCGCGGACCCCTGCGTACAGGCCGGAATGATGACCTGTGACATCCTTCCGTGCTTCGGTTTTCCCGGCGACACCCTGCCCGGGTGAGACCGACCGGCAGTGTTCGCGGGTGCATTCTCCGCCGCACCGATGAGTTCGGCGCCGATGCGCAGTCGGTACCCGTGAGCCCACCGACGTCGGTGGGTCCGCGCAGGAAGACGGTCCAGCGCGGAAGGAAACACGAGGAGGCAGCCTTGAGCGTCGACGACTCCGGCATCCGGAGTGGCGAGCGGGTCACCCCGGTGAGCGGTCCCAGAGTGTTGGTGGCGGGGGCGAGCATCGCGGGACCCGCGCTGGCCCACTGGCTGCGCCGCAGGGGGGCCGAGGTGACCGTGGTGGAGCGGGCTCCTGAGCTGCGTCCCGGCGGCCAGGCAGTGGACGCCCGCGGAGTCGCCAAGGAGGTCATCGGGCGGATGGGGCTCGAAGCGGTCGTCCGCGCGGCGTGCACCGACACCGCCGGCGCGCACACCGTGGACGCGGACGGGGAGGTGCTGGAGACCTTCCGCGCCGACGACGACGGTGGCGACGGGTTCATCGCCGACATCGAGATTCTGCGCGGGGACCTGTCCCAGGTGCTCTACGACGACACCCGCGACGGCGTCGAATACCTCTTCGGCGACCGGATCGCCGAGCTCGCCCAGGACGCGGACGGGGTCGACGTGGTCTTCGCAGGCGGCGACCGACGGCGCTTCGACCTGGTGATCGGGGCGGACGGACTGCACTCGGAACTGCGGGCGATGGTCTTCGGACCGCACGAGCGGTTCATCCGCCACCTCGGGCACGTGCTGGCCTTCTACAGCCTGCCCAACGACTTCGGACTGGACCGCTGGCTGCTCGAGTACCAGGACCACGAATCCGGGCGCTCGGCCCTCCTGCGTCCCGTCCAGGACTCCACCCGGGCGATGGCCATGTTCTACCTCCCCTCGACCGACTTCGACGTCGACTACCGCGACGTCGCAGCCCAGAAGCGCCTGCTGCGTGAGCGGACGGCGGGCCTCGGCTGGCGGGCCCCGGAGATCCTGGCGCACCTGGACGACGCCCCGGACTTCTACCTCGACCAGGTCGCCCAGGTAGTGATGGACCGATGGTCGAGCGGACGGGTGGGGCTGCTCGGGGACGCGGCCTTCAGCTCGTCGCCGATGTCCGGGCAGGGCACCGGGCTGGCACTGGTCGGCGCCTACCTGCTGGCCGGGGAGCTGGCCGCCGCCGGATGGGACCCCAGCACCGGATTCACCCGCTACGAGGCACGGATGCGCTCGTTCGTCGAAGCCAACCAGGAGATCGGCCGATTGAGCGCCCGCAGCCGCGAGGTCCCCGGGTCGGACGCCGAGCCGCGGCCCGACTTCGCCGGCGAATGGTTCGCCGAGTTGGTCGGGCGCGCGATCAACGGCATCCAGCTGCCCGACTACGCGGGGGTGCCGGACAGCCGGTCGACTCGTCGGCCGAGCCGCCGCGGACCCGCCTTGGCGCTCGGTGAGCATGACGGCGAAGGACCGGACGCGGCTGTGCCTCCCAAGTACTGACCACCCACCGCCGACAGGGCCAACGTCAGTGCCGCGCGTCAGGATGCGGCGCGCAGACGGGTGCGGGTGGCTTTGGCGACGGCTTTCTGGAGTTCGTCGCGGGTCATGGTGGAGCGGTGGGCGATCTCGTACTGGGTGGCCTTCTCGTACAGCTGCGCCTTGGTCAGCCGCGAGAGGTCTTCCTCGGCGCCGGTGCTCTTCTTCGGGGCCGCGGTTCTGCCTGCGCGGGCGGCGCGCTTGGCCGGTTCGTCCCCGGCGGAGGAGCGCGTCGTGCCGCCCTTGACGCCTTCGAGGCTGCGTTTCAGGACGTCCATGAGGTCGACGACGTTGGTGGCCTCGGCGGGCGGGCCTTCGGACGCGGCGGTCTCGCGGCCGGCGAGCTTGTCCTCGATGAGCTTCTTGACCTGCTCCTCGAAGGTGTCGTGGTACTCGGAGGGGTCCCAGTCCACGCTGAGCATGTCGATCAGCTGCTGGGCGGTGGCGAGTTCCTGCTTGCTGTAGGCGGCCTTCCCGCTGGGGAGGTCGCCGATCTCCTTGCGGGCGTCGCGGACTTCGTCGGCCCAGTGCATGGTGTGCAGCTCCAGCAGGCCGTCGTCGGCGCGCACGGCGGTGAGGTACTCCTTGCCGCGCATGGAGAACAGGGCGATGCCGGCCCGGTTGGAGCGGGCCAGGGCGTCGGTCAGCAGGCTGAAGATCTTGGCGTACTCCTTGCCCTTCGGGCCGAGGTAGTACGTCTTGTCGAAGAAGATCGGGTCGACCTGGTCGAGGTCGACGAATCCGGAGATGTCGATGGTGCGGGAGCGGCCGGGGGAGATCTGCTCCAGCTCTTCGGGCTCGACGACGACGTACTCGCCGTCGGTGACCTCGTAGCCCTTGACGATCTCCGAGTAGGGCACCTCGTCGCCGGTGCGCTCGTTGACGCGCTTGTTGCGCACGCGGTCGCCGGTGCCGCGCTGCAGCTGGTGGAAGCTCACGCCGTGGCTGTCGGTCGCCGTGTACAGCGAGACGGGGACGGTCACCAGGCCGAAGGTGAGCACGCCGGTCCATACGGGTCGGGCCATCACCGACCACCTTCCTTCTTTCGCTCCACCGGCCTGCGCCGGTCGTGGTGGTGCGCGGCCGGGTCGTCACCGGCCGCGCCGTCCGCGGTGCTGCTCTCGAGGGGTCGGCCCGACGCCCGGGGCGAGCCCGACATGACATCCAGGGCCCGCCCCGGAAGCGTGCGGGTGTCAGAGGCGTTCGCGGTAGCTGCCGGTCTCGGTGCGGCGCTCCTCGATGAAGGGCTCGAACCGCTTGAGCTCGCCCTTCACCTGCCGGTCGAGCATGTTCGTCATGTCCGCGGCCTTCTCCGCCGGACCCTCGGGCTGGTAGTCCATCGACATGGCGGTCCGGGTGTGGCGGTCGTCCGGGGGCTGGAAGGACACCATGCCGGTCTTCACCTCGCCGCTGGTGGTGCGCCAACTGACGTGGTCGTCCGGGACCTGGTCGACGATCTTGGTCTTCCAGTGGTTGTATGCGGTGCTGACCGGCACATCCACGTCGATCGTTTCCTGCACCGTGCTCATGCCGGACCGCTCCTCGTCGCGTCGGATTCACCGGACCCGGGCGCATGCCCGGGCAGCAGGCGATGACACGGGGCCGCTCCCCATCCCGCCCGCACGCCGACGCGGCCGCAACCGCAGACCGCCGCCCTCACCGGCGCCGACCCAGGGCACCCGTCCGCTCTCCCCGCGCTCCGGGACATCCGCCGCGCGTCCCGGGCGGCTGGACCGCCCGGGTGATGCCGAGGCCGTCGCCGCTGCCACCGGTCAGCTGCAGGTGGAGATCACCCGAGAGGACATCGAACGGCTCCTCACCCCCGCGTCCTGCGGCCTGCTCCGAGCCGAGCCGCTCCGCCGACCGGCGTCGCCGCGCCCTTACGTAGGCCGGCCCGGCAGTCGCACCTACGGCGTGGCGATGCGGGCGAGGACCTGCTGGAGTCGGAGGGCAGGGCGCGCCAGTGCAGGACCGGGGCGAGGGCGGTACTGGCGGCGGCGAGGAACCAGGCGAGGTGTCCGTGAACGCGGGCGATGGTGACCGCGAGGACGGCGAGCGCTGTGCGCAGCCGCTCCAGACGTTCGATCTCCGGCACGTCCTGCTGGACGTCCGGCGGGCCGACGGCGTCGGCCAGGTCGGATGCGGCCTGTTCGGTGAGGGCCCGGTCGGCGGGGTTCGGCTGCCACTGCCCGCCCCGCAGTTGCAGCTCGGCCTCCTCGGCCAGCCGCGCGACCGCCTTCGCCATGCTCATGCCCATGTTCATCGGCGCACCCCGGTGCGCACACCCTGGTGCGGCGCCACGAACACTCAATGCGCTGCGCCCACGCAGCTCGCGGACCAGCAGTGTCCGGCGAGCGCCCCCTCGATCGGTGACGCGAAGGGTGCCACTCCCGGTACAGACCCGTGCCTGCGCCGGCGACCTTCGGCAGCTGGGGTTCCGGAGTGGTGAAACCGGAATGCGGGTTCATACTTGTGGTGTGGCGGACGAGCACGGGCCGCGTTCGAGCTGGACGTTTCTGACCCAGCACGCGCGGGTGCTGCTGATGGTCTCGCGTGATCCCGAGGTGAGGGTCCGGGACCTGGCGGCGGCGTGCGGCGTGACGGAGCGGGCGGTGCAGGCGATCCTCACGGATCTGGAGAGCGCCGGCTACGTCACCCGGACCCGGCACGGGCGCCGCAACCACTACCAGGTCACCCGACACACCTACTTCCGCCATCCGGCGGAGAACCACCACGAGATCGCCGGACTGCTGGCCCTGTTCGCCGACCTCGACCCGGTTTCCACCTCCGACGATCCGGCCCCGGGCGGCAACGATGAGCACGATGGACATCCCTGACCCGATCCGCACCCTCGCGCCCGTCCTGACAACGGGTGCCGAAGCCGATCGGTCGCTCGTTGCAGCGGCCGCAGCGGAGCTTGCCCGACTGGGAGACCTGGCCGCCATGGCGGCGGAGCGCCTCCGGGCGGGCGACCCGCGCGGAGCGCTGAGCGTCGCGACCGGCGCCGGGCCCGCGGCAGCCTCGGCCGCGACCGCCCGCACCGCCACCACTGTCGCCCTGGCCGGAACGCAACTCGCCGGGACCCGACCGGGCTGACCCGGACCCCATTCCGGTCGAGCCCGCCGGCCCGGCCGCCTTCCCCGGACGTGAACGGAGGCCGCACCCCATGCACACCCGGACACCCAACCGCACCGCCTCCCGCCCGCCGCGCGCTCGGCGCGCCCGCCCCTGCCGCCTGCGGGCCACCCTGATCGAGGTCCCGGGCACCGCTGCCGTCCTGCACCTGGACGGCGAGATCGACTACGACCAGGCTCCCGTCCTGCAGGACGCGGTCACCCGGGCCGCCGCCCGTCGCCACCCTCGACTGATCATCGACCTGGCCCGCGTCCGGTTCTGCGACACCACCACTCTCCACATCCTCTTCAAGGCCCAGCGTGCCGCCGAGGAGTACGGCGCCGTCCTGCTCCTCGCGGAGCCCTCCACCGTCGTCCGCAGAGTGCTGGAGATCACCGAGATGGATCGCGTGTTCGCCGTCCGCGGCAGCGTCCGAGCCGCCCTGACCGACCACGCGGAGCGAGAGCGAGTGTGACGGGCCGGCCGCCGCAGCGGTACATCGCCACGCTGCCCGGCGCGGTCGGGGCGCGCACCGGGACGCGGAGACCGTGACGGTGTACCGCATCGGCGGCACCGGTCCGGGGCGGCCGGACTCCGGCAAGCCCTGTTGTTCATCCGGGTTCGAGGACGGGACGGACCTCGACGGTCTCCGGGGTGGGCAGGCTCCTCGCCAGTTCGAGGGCTTCGGCGCGGTTGGCGATCTCGACGATGAACCAGCCGCCGATGGTCTCTTCGCCGTGGGGTGCGGGCGATGTGCCGGTTCAGGTGGTCTGGCCGATCGGGGCAATGCGGGCGAGCGCGCCGATTGCGAGCGCGGTCCGCAGCGCACCGTCGGGGCCGACGATGATGCCTTGGGGCGCGGAGCCGGGGATGGGCAGGGCGTACGTCGTGACGGCGCCGACGCGGTCGCCGCCCCGCTTGGTGAACCATGCAGGCGGTGCCTTGTCCGGCGGCGGTGACGGCGTGCGGGCGTGAGGTCCGGTCGAGGAGCGGGACCTCAGTGATCTTCCCGTCGGGGGGATCCGACGAACCACCGCGTTCCGTCGTGGCCGGCGGCGATGCCCAGCGGTGCTGCCGCCTCGGTCGGCAGGGCGTGGAAGGTGACGGCGCCGTTCATGTCGATCCGCCTGCCGGCGTGGGCCTGTTGAGGGTGAACCACATCCCGCCGTCTCCGCCGGCGGTGATCGCGGACGAGAACGCCACGGTGAGGGGGAGCGGGAACGTAGTGACGTCGCCGGCGACGGTGATGCGGCCGATGCGGTCGGCGGCGCCGTCGGAGGTGATCCGTCCGATTCGCAGAGCGATCCGCCGACGCTTCGACGAGGAGCGACGGCCACCGGTCGGCCGCCCCATCTTGTCGGACCGGGGAGCCGGGTGAGTCGTCCCGGGGTGCCCTGGGCCCGGACCGCGCCGAGACGGCTCACCGCCACCACTCTGCTGCCGTGATCCTGTTCCGGCCCTACGGGTGCTGGATCGTTCCGGTCTGGTTCATCATCTGGTTCAGCGGGTCGCTCGCCCCGCCCGGCGTCGGTGTGGTGGTCCCGCCGGCCCCCGGGATCGGTCCTGTCGGCTCCCAGGCGCCGGCCTGGGTGACGACGTACCCGCAGCCATCGCCGCGCTTCCACTGGCGGACGGAGGAGAACTGGTCGTTGTAACGGAGCGGCAGGTGGTAACTCCAGCCGTTGGGTGCGACCCAGACGCACTCACCCTGGTAATCGGCGTTGACGTAGAGGGTCACGTAATGGTCCGTGTTGTTCCAGAAGGACGTGACCCGATCGTTCATCGCGCCGAAGTTCGGGACGTCCCCGGCGGTGTCGCCGAAGGTTCCGGTGTAATCCTGATCCACCCACTGACAGTACTTACCGGCCGGGCACTGACTGGTCGACGCGGCCGCCGTCCCAGCGGCCGCGACTCCCAAAACGGCCGTGAGCACCGCACCGACGGCTGCCGCACCGAAAGACTTGTGAAAAATCCTGGACATCGCGAATTCTCCCCCACTGCTCTTGCAGGCCGCTTCACGTCGGGCGGCTGAGGCTGCGACCCCCAAATTAGCCCGGGGAAAAGGGAGTTACCGATTCGCCGGCGGCTTGTCATGGGTTCGTAAGAGGTGGCTGGGCCCAGGCTTGCATACGGACTTGACCGACAGTCGGCTCTCCGGACCGTCAGGCAGCGTGCCGGTACTCGTCGATCGGTGCGGCCAGGACAGGGACCGCTTCCGGGGCACGGGCGGGTCGTGCGTCGTGGAGTGTCGCATTCAGGCGGTGTGCGGGTGGAGGCCGAGCGTGAGACGCGGGGCGAGTGCGTGCAGGAAATCCGCCGCGTCGAACATTTCGCCGGCGGATGCGACCCCCACGGTCTCGGTGCGGCCGGTCAGGACGCGTTCGAGGGCCTCGACGACCAGGGGAGCGGTGACGGCGTAGATGTCCTGGCCACTGGCGGTGGCCCGACGTTCCGTACCGCCCGAGCGCACGACGGCGTCGACCAGGAAGGTCTGGTCGGAGCGCCCGCTGCCGTCTGTGGCGGTGGGGGCCGGGGTGCCGGGTGCGGCGACGTCGCGGACCGCTTCGGCGGTCATGTAGGTGGTCACGTCAGGGATGGACAGGTGCTGGGGAACCGTGACGACATCCGCCATGGTGAACTCGCCGATCACCTCCCGGCGCCCCATCGGCTCCGGGAAGGTCCACTCCAGGGTCGGCGCGGCGTCGGTGCGCTGCTCCCACTGTCCGCCGCGGTAGCGCAGCCGGACGTCGCCGCGCCGCTCGCGGGAGACGGCGCCGGACAGCCGGGTGCCGGTGGTGGGGTGCCAGCTGCTGAGCGCGTAGGCGATGTGCGCCTCGTCGGCCGAGGTCCAGTCGCCCATCGCCGCGGTGGCCAGCAGGTCGCCCAGGCCGCCGAAGAACGCCATGGCAGGGACGATCACCGCTCCCGCTTCCCCGGCCCGCTCGCGGTAGTGGGCGAAGGTGTCGAGATTCGCCTCGAGTTCGGCGGCCACGTCCAGGTAGGGGATCTTCGCGCGGAGCGCGGCTTCGATCACGGGGCCGGTGGTCGTCGCGAAGGGGCCGGCGCAGTTGATGACCGCCACCGTTCCCGCCAGGGCGGCATCCAGCGAGTCCGCATCGTCGACCGATGCCACCCGGCCCTCGAGTTCGAGCTCGGCGGCCAACTCCCGCACGGCCTGCGGGTTGCGCCCGGACGGCACCGGAACGAACCCGCGCGCGGCCAGTTCCGCGACCACGAAGCGCCCGGTGTGACCGTACGCGCCGAACACCGCCACCAGTTGACCTGACTCCATGAGAGCGCTCCCGTGCACCCGAACTCCGCCGCGCTCCTGATCCGCCGCGGCCTGACACCCACATCCTGGCCCGGCGGCGGCACCCCGCACGAGCGTCGGAAACGACACGGCGCGTACAGTTTCGGACATGCCTTCTGTTGCGCTGGCTGTCACCGACGGCATGCTCCACTACGAACTGTCCGTGGCCGTCGAGATCTTCGGATCCGACCTGACCCACGTCGTGGACCCCTGGTACGACTTCTCCCTGTGCGGGAACGGCCCGGTGCACGTCGACCGCTTCCGGCTCGAACCCGACCACGGACTCGGCCACCTCGCCCGCGCGGACACCGTGATCGTGCCCGGCTGGGCCGACACCGACCGCGAACCACCCGCCGACCTCATCGAGGCGGTGCGGGCCGCCCACGCGGCCGGCGCCCGCATCGCCTCCCTCTGCACCGGCGCGTTCGTCCTGGGCGCGGCCGGACTGCTCGACGGGAAACGCGCCACCACCCACTGGGCCCACACCCGCGAACTCGCCCGGCGCCACCCCAAGGCCACCGTCGACCCGGACGTCCTCTACGTCGACAACGGCGACGTCCTCACCTCCGCGGGCAAGGCCGCCGCCATGGACCTGTGCCTGCACCTGGTCCGCCTCGACCACGGCTCGGTCAACGCCAACAAGATCGCCCGCCGACTGGTCATCCCACCCCACCGCGACGGCGGCCAGGCCCAGTTCATCTCCACCCCCCTGCCCGATCCCGGCAACCACCCCCTGGCCGAACTCCTCCCCTGGGCGATGGAGCACCTGAGCCAGCCGCTGACCGTCGAAGACCTGGCCCGTCAGGCCCGCATGAGCTCACGCCACCTCGCCCGCCACTTCAAACACCTCACCGGCATCACCCCCCTGCACTGGCTCCACACCCAGCGCATCCGCCGCGCCCAGGAACTCCTGGAGACCACCAACGCCACGGTCGACGCCATCGCCACGGCCACCGGCATGGGCACCGCCACCACCCTGCGCCGCCACTTCCACCGCAGCGTCGGCGTCCCACCCGATTCCTACCGCCGCACCTTCCGCCCGTGAACGCCGGTCCCGGCAAACCTGGTTCACCGTCGGTAGCCCTCGGCGGCCAGTTGGCTCCTCGCCGACAGCTGGCGGGGGCGTACCGTGGCGGCGTGATCGTTGACGAGGCGGGTAGCGGTGCGGTGGGAGCTGGCGTCACCGGTGTGAGGAACTTCCGGGACGCCGGAGGTATCGGGTCGCTGCGCCGGGGCGTGCTCTACCGCTCCGGTGCGCTGTGCGAGTTGACGGCCGGAGGCGCGCGGTCCTTGGGGCGTCTGGGTGTGCGCACGGTCGTGGACCTGAGGAGCGTCCCTGAGGTCGCGGGCAGGCCGGACCTGCTGCACGGTCTCGGTCTCGAGTACCTGCAACGTTCCGGTGTTCGCCGAGCAGCGATGGCCTGCTGAACAGCTCGAGCTCTACCCGTCGATGGTGCAATGCGCCTCGGGGAAGGACCGTGCGGGCGTTGTGGTCGCGATCATCCAGATGCCGAGTTGGGCCCGACCGGTCCGGTGCCGTCGCCCGCGGCGGCTCACTGCACCCGGTCAGTCGCCGCCGGTCATCTCCGGCGGGCCTTGGCCTGGATCCGCAGCCACCACGGCTCCATCCCCGCCTGTCTCATCGCACACTGACCCGCGCGCCGGGGCGGGGTCACGCGGCGAAGGCGTGCCCGCCCAGCCCAGAGCCCCTTCTCGCTGCGGTTGGGACGGGCGGAGGTGGCAGGATTTTCTTGCCCTCGTGGGCGGCGAGGTCGTGCGCTGTCCGGGCGCGCGCACCGGCGCCTGAGAGGTGATCTTGGGCGTGGCGTCCGGCGGTTGCTCTGCGAACTGCGCCGGCTACGCCTGAGGCCCGTTTCTCGCAGTCGTTGCGGTTGCCTGTGCGGCCTCCCGGCCATCGAGGACCAGTCGGGCGTCACGACCTTCGACGGGTGCGCCCGGACGCCGGGCGTCGGGGTGCCTGGGCGTCAGGGCGCGGTGGGCGGCTCGCCGTGCAGGCTGGGCAGGTTGACGACGATCGCCTCCTGGGTGGAGCGGGCGATCACCACCACGGCCTCGTGCTCGGGGTCGGGGTTCTCCTCGCGGTGCGGGACGAACGGCGGGACGAAGATGTAGTCGCCCGGACCGGTGCGCAGCCTGACCTCCTCCGGTTCGCCGGAGGAGTGGTCGAGGAAGACGAACTCGGGGTGGCCGCTGATCACGTGGATCGCGGTCTCGGACTCGCCGTGGTGGTGGTCGGAGGAGGCGGTGGCGGGGGCGACGTGGGTCTGGCCCATCCACAGCTTCTCCGAACCGACGGTGCTTCCGCTGATCGCCGCGAACCTCCGCATGCCGCCGGTCTGCGCGGTGTCGCCGTCGAGGGCGCCGGCGCGAATGTGGTGCAGGCGGGCGCGGAGCGGGGCGGTGTCGGACGGCGCGGGCAGGTGCGGGTGGAAGCCTTCGCCGGCACAGGTCTGCCCGCTCCCGTCGCTCGCCGGGGCGGGACGGTGGTGCTCGGCGGACATGGCTGCTCCCGGTGGGTGGGTTGCGCGCGGAACGGGCGCGGCGGGGCCGCGAGGGCGTTCGCGCCGTGCGCGGATCGAGGGGAACGCTAGGCGCGGCCAGAAAAGGATGTCAAGAGGTGTCCTTTCGGGCGGCTGCTCAAACGGCCTGCGCGGGATGGCACTTGAAGAGGGCCCGGCCCGGGTGATACTCGGGGGTATGCATATTTCCGCGAAGGCGGACTACGCCACCCGTGCGCTGGTGGAACTCGCCTGCGACACGGAGCGTCCGCTCACCTGCGAGGCGATGGCCTCCTCCCAGGAGATCCCGTTCCGCTTCCTGAAGTCGGTGGTCGGCGACCTGCGCCGGGCCGGCCTGGTCCGCAGCCAGCGGGGCTGCGAGGGCGGCTACTGGCTCGGCCGCCCCGCCTCCGACATCACCCTGCTGGACGTGGTCCGCGCGGTGGACGGCGAACTGATCACCCTGCGCGGGGAGCCGCTGTCGGGGCTCGCCTACCCCGGGCCGGCCGACGCCCTGCCGGAGATCTGGCGCGAGGTCGAGGAGCGGGCCGGCGAGGTGCTGGCGGGCACCACGGTCGAGTCCCTGGTGCGGCGGTCCCGGCGGCCCGCCGCGCGCCTGGCGGCGGAGGCGGTGTGACCGGCGGGCCCGCCCTGGAGGTGGTGGAGTACACCGACCCGTTCTGTCCCTGGGCCTGGGGGTCCGAGCCGGTGCTGCGCCGGCTCCGCCGGGAGCTGGACGGCGCGGCCACCCACCGCCGGGTGTTCGGCATCCTGTTCGACGAGGACGAGGAGCCGGCGCCGGATCCGGCCGCCGAGACCGCCTGGTACGCCGAGTTCGTGGCCCGGGTCTCCGGGCACACGGGCGCGCCGCGACCGGTGCGGCTGCGATGGGTCGCGGCGAGCAGCTGGCCCGCCTCACTGGCCGCCGCTGCGGCCGAGCAGCAGGGGCCGGAGGTGGCGGAGCGCGTCCTGCGGCGACTGCGCGAGTCGTCGTTCGTCCGCGGCGAACCCGCCGACACGCCTGAACGGATCGCGGCGGCGCTGCACGGGGTACCCGGCCTGGACCCGGAACTGCTCGCAGCTGCGGCCGCCTCGCCCGCCGTGCGGGAGCGGGTGGCCCGGGACCGTGCGGAGACCCGGGCGCCGCGCGCCGAGGTGGTGGGCCTGCGCGGAGCCGGCCCGCACCCCGGCGGCGCCAAGGAGATCGAGGACGGCTACCGGTACGCGCTGCCCACCCTGGTCTTCCACGGCCCGGCGGGCTGCCGGGTGGTGCCGGGCTGGCGCGGGCCGGGGGAGTACCTGGCCGCCGCACGGGCGGTGTGCCCCGGCCTGCCGTCCGGGCCGCCGCAGGGGAGCCCGGACCCGGCCGAACTGCTCCACCGCTACCGCAGCCTGACCGCCCCGGAGGTCCCGGGAGGCCCGCCGCCGGGCGCCGTGACCCTGACCACCGGCTCCGGTCCGCTCCACCTGTCCCCGGACGAGGCCGCCGTCTCGCCCCTCCTCTCCCACGACGCCGCGCCCTGACCCCGCGCGTCCCCGCCCCCGCCGGAGCCCGCGCCCGGCTCGGGGGCCGGACGGGCGCCCCACGGAGCGACGGGTTCGGGCGGGTCCGCCGGCCGTGCGGCAGCGGCCGGGCCGTCGCTGTTTCCGGGCCGCCTCGTGCTGCGTCAACTTCCCTATGGGCGGCCGGTTTTGAGGTTTGGCGCATGCCCTCGCCGGGTGCCGGGACGGATCGGCGGACGACCAGCCAATGGGACACCTTTTGGTGTCCATTGACATCGGGCCCCGTCGCCCGACAGGATGACGCCATGCTCTCGACGCACCCCAACGTGGTGTGCCGCTACGTGGACTTCCGGCGCACCAGCAGCGATCTCTGTCTCTGAGTGCCCTTCTCCGCCGGCGGCACGGCCGCCCGCGGACCCCGGAGCGCGGTTCCCCCGCGCCGAACGGCCGGCTCTCGCCGCCGTGCCGGGCTTCCTCCCTCCAGGTACCGCCTCGCCCGTGACCGGGTGACGGCGTCCACCGCCCCCTTCGCCCTCCTCCCGGTGTCCTGTCGCGCCGCGGTGCCCCCCGCCCTCCGCCGTCCCCGTGGACGCCGGACCGCGCGGGCATCCGCCGTGCCACGAAAGGTGACGCACGCCCATGACCAGCACCGTCCTGCCCCCCTCGCCCCTCGCCAGACGCTCCTTCCTCGGCCTCGGACTGGGCGCGGGAGCCGCTCTCGCCCTCGCCGCGTGCGGCGGTACGACCGTCGCGCCGAACGGCACCGCCGACGCGGCCGGCTCCTCCGGAACCCTCAAGTGGGGCTGGGCACTGCCCACTTCATGGGACCCCGTGTTCTCCTCCGCGGGCTGGGACGTGCACGTGCTCTCCCTGGTGTACGCCGGCCTGACCAAGCTCGACGAGAGCGGGAAGGCCGTTCCCGCCCTGGCCGCCTCCTGGAAGTACGACGCCGACGGCACCCGCCTGACCTTCACGCTGCGCCCGGGCCTGGTCTTCGAGGACGGCTCGCCGCTGGACGCCGCCGCCGTGAAGAAGAGCCTGGACCGCGGTCGCACCGACCCGAAGTCGCTGGTCGCCCCGCAACTCACCCAGGTCAAGCAGGTGCTGGCCCCGGACGCCACCACCGTCGTGATCGAACTCGCCTCCCCCGACTACCAGTTGCCGAACCTCCTGGCGGGCAAGACCGGCCTGGTGGTGAACCCGAAGGCGTTCGAGACGGACGCCGCGGCCCTGGCGTCCAAGCCGGCCGGCGCCGGCCCGTTCAGCCTGGTCTCGTACGTGCAGAACAGCAAGGCCGTGCTCAAGCGCAACCCGCAGTACTGGGACGCCGGTTCGATCGAGCTGGAGAACTTCGAGGTCTACCCGCTGCCGGACGCCGCCACGGTGGTCAGCGGGCTGCAGTCCGGTCAGTTCGACGTCGCGCAGATCCCCGGCAGCCAGGTGGAGGCGGCCAAGGCCGCCGGGCTGGAGGTGCAGGAGATCCCGTCGCTGGTGGTGGCGGTGCTGGACGTCAACACCACCAAGGCGCCGTTCGACAACCCGGACGTGGTGGAGGCGCTGAAGTTCGCGATCGACCGCGAAGCCCTGGTGAAGACCCAGCTGTTCGGCCACGGCGAGGTCAACTACCAGCCCTTCCCGAAGGGTTACGTCGGCCACGACCCGGGCTCCGAGGGCCTGTTCCGCTACGACCCCGACAAGGCCCGGGCGTTGTTGGCGAAGGCCGGGCACCCCGACGGCGTCGACCTGACTCTCACCACCACCGCTGCGCAGGGCCTGCCCGAGCAGTTGCAGGCGCAGCTGAAGCAGGTCGGCATCCGGGCGAACATCGAGGTGATCCCGGCGGCCCAGGCCACCCAGATCGTCTACGTGCAGCACTCCAAGGCGCTGTTCACCGACCAGTTCGCGGGCCGCGACTCGGCCGCCCAGGCGTTCCAGGTGCTGTTCGGCGAGCAGGGGCTGATGAACCCGGGCCGCAGCACCCCGCCGGAGCTGGCGGCCGCGGTGAAGCAGGTCTCGCGCACCCCGCTGGACTCCCCGGACTACCCGAAGGTGCTGCAGGCGGCGACCGCGGTGGCGGTGCGCACCATGCCGAACGTGTTCCTGTACAGCGTGCCCCGGCTGCTGGCCCGGCGCCGATCGGTCTCGGCGATCCCCGCGTTCACCGTGGTGCAGCGGTTCGAAGGGGTGAAGGTCGGATGAGCGGTGCGGCACTGCCCGTGCCGGCCGGGCGGGCCGCCGGGTGGGTGGCCCGCCGCGCGGCCCGCACGCCCCGGTCGGCCGGGCGGGTGCTGGCGTCGGCCGTCACCGTGTTCCTGCTGTCCTCCGTCCTGACCTTCGCGCTCGGCGCGGTCTCCGACGCCAACCCGGCGGCCGCCGTGCTCGGCGAGACCGCGACACCGGCCGACATCGCCCGGCTGGACCACGAGTTCAGCCTGGACCGGCCGCTGTGGCTGCAGTTCGGCAGCTGGCTGGGCCACGCCGTCCAGGGCGACCTCGGCCGGTCCTGGTTCACCACCCTGCCGGTGACCGACTCGATCGCGGCCGCCCTGCCGGTCGACCTGTCGATCGCCGGACTGGCCCTGCTGTTCGCCGTCCTGCTCGGCTCGGCGGCGGGCATCGCCGCCGCGCTGCGCCCCGGCGGGCGCCTCGACCGGTCGGTCACGGCCCTGTGCACCCTGCTCGGCACGCTGCCCGCGTTCGTGGTCGCCATCGGCCTGATCACCCTGGTCGCCGTGCAGTTGCGGCTGCTGCCGTCCGGCGGTTACGTGCCGCTCGACCAGAACCCGGCCGAATGGCTGCGGTACGCGCTGCTCCCGGCGCTGGCCCTGAGTCTGGACGCGGCGGCCGGCATCGCCCGGCAGCTGCGCACCTCGCTGGTCGGCGCCCTGCGCGAGAACTACGCGACCGGCGCGGTGATGCGCGGACTGTCCCGGCGACGGGTGCTCTTCGGGCACGTGCTGCGCAACGCGGCCGGACCGGCGGTCACCGTGCTCGGAATGAGCGTGCCGATGCTGATCGGCGGCGCCGTGGTCACCGAACGGATCTTCAACCTCCCGGGGATCGCCCAGCTGTCGCTGCGCGCCGCCGAACAGCACGACGTCCCGGTGATCCAGGGGACCCTGCTGGTGACGGTCGCGGTGGTGCTGGTCGCCAACCTGGCCGTGGACGCCGGACTGCTCGCCCTCAACCCCGCCGCCCGCAGGGCGCCGTCCTCGGCGGGTGCGCGGTGAGGGCGGCGCTGCGGCGCCCCGTGGTGACGCTCTCGCTCGTTGTCCTGGCGGCGGTCGCGCTGCTGGCCGTCCTCGGCGGCCGGCTCGCCCCGCTGGACCCGCTCGCGCAGGACACCGCCCAGCTGCTCCGCGGCCCGAGCGCCGAACACCTGCTGGGCACCGACTACCTGGGCCGGGACGTGCTGAGCCGGCTGCTGGCCGGCACCGGCCTGTCGGTGGCGGCCGCGGCGGAGGCCGTCGGCGCGGCCCTGCTCCTGGGCGTCCTGCCCGGGCTGGCCTCGGTGCGCTTCTCGGCCCCGCTCGCCTGGCTGTCGCTGCGCGCGGTGGACGCCCTGATGACGCTGCCGTTCACGCTGTTCGCGATCGCCGCCGTCGGCGTCCTCGGCAACGGCCTGCACCAGGCGATGCTGGCGCTCGGCGTCCTGCTCGCCCCGCTGTTCTTCCGGGTGGCCCGGGCGGCGGCGCTCGGCCTGGACCGCGCCCAGTACGTGGAGGCCGCCGAACTGATGGGCGCGGGACGGCTGACGGTGCTGCGCACCCACGTGTGGCGCAAGGTGCTGCCGACCGTCGCGGTCACGGCCGCGCACGCGCTGGCCACCAGCCTGCTCACGGTGGCCTCGCTGACCTTCCTCGGCATCGGCGTCCAGCCGCCCGCCCCGACCTGGGGCGGCATGCTCGCCAGCGACCTGGGCTTTCTCGCCCAGCAACCGTGGGCGCCCGCCCTGCCCGCCGCGCTGATCATGCTGACCGTCGGCTCGCTCAACCTACTGGCCGACGCCCTCCAGGACGCCGACCCCGCCGGCGCCGCCGAGCGCCGGTCCGAGCGCCCCGCCGACGGACCGTCAGCCCTGCGAGACACGACGGAGAAGGAGGAGAGCCATGAGCGCCACCACGTCCACGCCTGACCTCGGCACCCGACCCGCCGAGGCCGGACACCCGGCGAGCGGGCAGCCCGTCCTGGAAGTCGAAGGCCTGCGGGTCACCGTCGGCCGGGGCCGGACCGAGGCGGTGCGGGAGGTCTCCTTCACCGTCCGCGCCGGGGAGGCCGTGGGGCTGGTCGGTGAGTCCGGCAGCGGCAAGACGCTGACCTGCCGCGCGATCCTCGGCCTGCCCGCGGCCGGCGTGTCCGCCACCGCCGACACGCTCGCCCTCGGCGGCACCGACCTGCTCGGCCTGGACGTGCCCGACTGGCAGCGGCTGCGCGGCAGCCGGCTCGGCGCGGTCTTCCAGGACCCGGGCTCCTACCTCAACCCCTCGCTCACCGTGGGACGGCAGCTCGCCGAACCGCTCCGGTCGCACGGCGGCCTGAACCGGGCCGAGGCCCGTCGCCGGGCGGTGGAACTCTTCGACTCGGTGGGGCTGCGCGACCCGGAGGCCGTGTACGACCGCTACCCGCACGAGCTGTCCGGCGGCATGCTGCAGCGGGTCCTGATCGCGATCGCGATCGGCGGCGACCCTGACCTGCTGGTCGCCGACGAGGCCACCACCGCCCTGGACACCGTCGTCCAGGCCGAGGTGCTCGACCTGCTGGCGCGGCTGCGCACCGAGCGCGGTCTCGGCCTGCTGCTGGTCAGCCACGACCTGGCGGTCGTCGCCGAAGTCACCGACCGGCTGCTGGTGTTCTACGCCGGCGAGGTGGTCGAGGACGGCCCCACCGCCGAGGTCGTCGCCTCGCCCGCCCACCCCTACACCGAGGCGCTGCTGGCGGTCGCCGGACTCGGCGACCACCGCCGCGGCCCCCTGCCGGTCATCCCCGGCCACCCGCCCGCGCCCGGCGACGCCCCCACCGGCTGCCGGTTCGCCCCGCGGTGCGAGCACGCCGTCGAGGCGTGCGGCGCGACCCCCGTCGCGCTGCGCCCCCACGGCGACGGCCGCACGGTCCGCTGCCGCCGCGCGGACGAGCTCACCCTCGGGCCCGAGCGCCCGCCGATCACCTGACGGACCGTCCGTCCTGCTGAAGGGAGAACGTCATGAGTACCTCCGTCGCTGCTCCCGAGGAGCCGCTGCTCGACGTGCGTGACCTGGAGGTCGCCTTCGACCCCGGTACACCGGTGCTCGACGGGGTCGACCTGGCCGTGCGCGCCGGGGAAGTCCTGGGGGTGATCGGCGAGACCGGCTCGGGGAAGACCACCCTGGCCCGGGCCGTCGTCGGACTCGCCCCGGTCACCGCCGGACGCATCACCGTGGACGGCCTGGAGCGGACCGCCCTGCGCGGCCGGGCCCTGCGGGACGCCCGCCGGGCCGGCACGGTGCAGTACATGTTCCAGGACCCGCTGCGGTCGCTGGACCCCGATCTGACGGTGCTCCGGCTGGTCGGCCAGCCGCTCGCGGTCACCGGAGTGGCCGCCGAGGAGCGCCGCCTGCGGGTGCTCGCCGCACTCGACCTGGTCGGCCTGGACCACGCCCTCGCCGACCGCCGGCCCGGCCTGCTCTCCGGCGGCCAGCGCCAGCGGGTCGCCCTGGCCCGCGCGATCGTCACCCGCCCCCGGCTGCTGCTGGCCGACGAACCGGTGTCCGCGCTGGACGCCTCCAGCCGCAACCACGTGCTGCGGCTGCTCGACGAACTGCGCCGTGAACTCGGCCTCGCCGTCGTCCTGATCTCCCACGACCTCGCCTCGCTCGCCGGCGTCGCCGACCGGCTCGCCGTGCTGTACCGCGGCAGGGTCGTGGAGAGCGGGCCGACCGACGCCGTCCTGCGCGACCCGCTGCACCCGTACACCGCGCTGCTCGCCGCGTCCGCGCCCGGCGGCGGCCCGGCCCGGCGCGCCGAACTCGCCGTCCTGCGCTCCGCGGCCGACCGGCCGCCGGCCGCGTCCGGGTGCGCCTTCGCCCACCGCTGCCCGTTCGCCGACACCGCGTGCGTACCCCGGCCGGAGCTGCGGACGTCCACCGGCGACCGCGCCGCGGCCTGCCACCACGCGCCCCACTGGCGCAGTCGGCCGGCCGACTGACCCGGACCGCCGGTCGTCCGAGGTCCTCGGCCTCGTCGCCCGCGCGGACAGCCGCCCGCCCCCGCGCCGTGCCCCCGCAGCCCGCCGCCCCCGCCAGACCGCCAACCCGTCATCCGATCCGACCGCCACTCGCTCAACCGTCTTCTGGTTCGACCGCCATCCGTCCGACCGTCGCCCGCCCCGTCTGGAGGTGCCGCCATGACCGACAACGCCCGACCCACCACCTCGCACTGGGGAGCCTTCCGGGCCCGTCGCCGCCCGGACGGCCAGGTGCTGGTCGAGCCGCACCCGGCCGATCCGTCGCCGTCCCCGCTGCTGGCGGGGGTCGCCGGCGCCCTGCACCACCCGACGCGGGTGCTCCGGCCCGCTGTCCGGGAAGGGTGGCTGCGTGGCGGCCCGGGGACCGGCGCGGGCCGCGGCCGGGAGCCGTTCGTGGAGGTCTCCTGGGAGCGCGCGCTCGACCTGGCCGCCGGAGAACTCCGCCGGGTGCGGGCGGAGTTCGGCCCCCAGGCGGTGTTCGGGGGTTCGTACGGCTGGGCGGCCGCCGGCCGCTTCCACCATGCGCAGAGCCAGCTGCACCGCTTCCTGTCGCTGTTCGGCGGCTACACCGCTTCGCGCAACTCCTACAGCCTGGGCACCTCGCTGGTGCTGCTGCCGCGGGTGGTCGGCGACGCCGAGACGGTCCTGCGGGCCGCCTCGTCCTGGCCGACCATCGTCCGCCACACCCGGCTGATCGTCGCGTTCGGCGGCATCCCGGCCAAGAACGTGTACGTCACCCCCGGCGGCGTGACCCGGCACACCGCACCCGGCTTCCTGGCCGAACTCGCCGCCGCCGGCACCGAAGTGGCGCTGGTCAGCCCGCTCCGCGACGACCTGCCGGACGGTCCCGCGACGGACTGGCTGCCGATCGTGCCGGGCACCGACACCGCCCTGATGCTGGCGCTCACCCACACCCTGGTAGCCGAAGGCCTGCACGACCGGGCGTTCCTGGCGCGCAGCACCAGCGGCTGGCCGGTGCTGGAGCGCTACCTGGACGGCCGGTCGGACGGCGTCGCCAAGGACGCCGGCTGGGCCGAGCGGATCTGCGGGCTCGCGGCGGACCGGATCCGCGGCCTGGCCCGGCGGATGGCCGCCACCCGCACGCTGGTCACCGTCACCTGGTCGCTGCAGCGCGCCAGGTACGGCGAGCAGCCGGTCTGGGCGGCCCTGGCCCTGGCGGCTGCTCTGGGCCAGATCGGTCTGCCCGGTGGCGGGTTCGGGCACGGCTACGGCTCCATGGGCGACGTCGGCGACACCGGACCGGCCCTGCGGCTGCCCCACCTGCCCCAACCCCCGAACCCCGTCGACGAGTTCATCCCCTGCGCGAGGATCGCCGACCTGCTGCTGCACCCCGGGGACGAGTACGCGTACGACGGGACGACCCGGCGCTACCCGGACATCCGCCTGGTGCACTGGGCAGGCGGCAACCCGTTCCACCACCACCAGGACCTGGGCCGGCTGCGCCGCGCCTTCGCCCGTCCCGACACCGTGATCGTCCACGAGCCGCACTGGACGGCCACCGCGCGGCACGCGGACATCGTGTTCCCCGCCACCACGCCTTTGGAGCGCGAGGACTTCGGCGGCGGCCGCCGGGACACCCACCTGATCGCCATGCACCGGGTCGCCGATCCGGTCGGCGAGGCCCGCGACGACCACGCGATCCTCGCCGGTCTCGCCGAACGCCTGGGCATCGGTGACGAGTTCACCCAACGCCGGACGCCGCGCCAGTGGCTCGAGCGCCTCTACGAGGAGTGGGCGGACCGGCTGCGCGCCGAGGGCGCCGGCGACCCGCCCGCCTTCGCCCGGTTCTGGGCGGACGGCGAGTGGCAGCTTCCCGAGCAGCCCGCCGAGCGGACCCTCTTCGCCGACTTCCGCGCCGATCCGGACCGGCACCCGCTGGCCACCCCCAGCGGCCTGATCGAGCTGTACTCCGCCGACATCGCCGCACTGGACCTGGCCGACTGCCCGGGCCACCCCGCCTGGCTGGACCCGCCCGAGCGCCCCGGCACGGCCGCCGCCGCACGGCACCCGCTGCTGCTGATCGCCAACCAGCCGGCCACCCGGCTGCACAGCCAGCTCGACGTCGGCGCACCGAGCCTGGCCGACAAGGTCGCGGGCCGCGAGGCGGTCGAACTGCACCCGGCCGACGCCGCGACCCGGGGAGTCGCCGACGGCGACCTGGTACGGATCTTCAACGACCGGGGCGCCTGCCTGGCCGGGGCCCGGCTGACCGAGCGGCTGCGCACCGGTGTGGTCCGGCTCCCCACCGGCGCGTGGTTCGACCCGGTACCGGGGACCGAGCCGCCGCTGTGCGCGCACGGCAACCCCAACGTCCTCACCGCCGACCTGCCCAGCTCGCGGCTCTCCCAGGGCTGCACCGGCCAGCACGCGCTGGTGCAACTGGAGCGGTGGACGGGCGGCGATCCGCCGCCCGTCACCGTCCGCCGACCGCCCGCCCTGCGCACCGACCCCGCCCCGGAGGCCGACCGATGACCATCACCGCCCTGCCCACCTTCCCCGCACCGGCCCCGGACCGCCTGCCGGAGGTGACCGCCGCCCTGGCGGCCTGCGCCGCCGCCCACGACCGGGACGCCGAACTCCCCCTGCGGGACTTCGAACTCGTCCACGGGGCAGGCCTGTTGACCGCGACCGTGGCCGCCCGGCACGGCGGCCCGCAGGCCGGGCTGGCGGACACCGTGCAGATCCTGCGGGCGCTCGGCAAGGGCGACCCGGCGGTCGCGCTGGTCACCGCGATGACACTGTTCACCCACGCCGCCGAGGCGCGGACGCCGTCCTGGCCGGCCGGCCCGCTGGCCGACCTGCTCGCCGAGTCCGCGCGCCGCCCGGTGCTGGTCAACAGCCTGCGGGTGGAGCCCGAGCTGGGCAGCCCGGTCCGCGGCGGCCTGCCCGCGACGACCGCGCGCCGGACGGCCGGCGGGGGCTGGCGGCTGACCGGCCGAAAGATCTACTCGACCGGCGCGTACCTGCTGGACTGGCTGCTGGTCTGGGCCGCCACCGACGAGGACCGGCCCCGCGTCGGCTCCTTCCTGGTCCGCGCGGGCAGCCCCGGCGTCGCCGTCGAACCCGTCTGGGACCACCTCGGCCTGCGCGCCTCGCGCAGTGACGACGTGCTGTTCACCGACGTCCCGGTACCGGAGGACCACGTCGCCGGCCTGTCCCTGCCCGGCGCGGACCGCGGACGCGACCCGGTCGCCGGCGCGTGGAACAGCCTCGGCCTGGCCGGGCTGTACCTGGGTGTCGCCGACGCCGCCCGCGACTGGCTGCTCGGGTTCCTGCACGAGCGGACCCCGAGCGCGCTCGGCGCCCCACTGGCCTCGCTGGCCCGCTTCCAGTCCGCCGTCGGCGAGGTCGAGGTGACGCTGGCCGGGGCGGACCGTCTCGTCGCCGCCCTCGCAGCGGCCGTCGACGCCGGGGAGCCCGGCGCCGCCGACGAGGCCGGCGGCGCGAAGGTGCTCGCCACGCGGGCCGCGATCGATGCCGTCCAGCAGGCCGTCGCCCTGGTCGGCAACCACGGCCTGGCCCGCCGCAACCCGCTCGAACGCCACCTGCGGGACGTGCTGTGCGCCCGAGTCCACACCCCGCAGGACGACTCGGTGCTGCTCACCGCGGGCCGCACCGCCCTCGACCGGTCCCGACCGGTCGCCTGACCTCCCGTCACCTCTTCCGACAGCTCCCATCCCGATCACGTGAGGACACCACCATGCCCGTCGAGATCATCGGCATGATCTCCACCCACGACGTCTCCGAGACCCGCCCGGCAACCGGCCCGGTGGTGGACGTCGAGTACACCCGCAGCTTCGCCCGGGCGCACGAGCAGGCCGGCTTCGACCGGATCCTCATCGCCCAGTCCTCGGCGAGCCCCGACCCGAACCAGGTCGCCGCGTTCGCCGCCGCCAACACCGAACGGCTCGGCCTGCTGATCGCCCACCGCCCCGGCTTCCTCGCACCGACCGTCGCCGCCCGCACCTTCGCCACCCTCGACCAGTTCTCCGGCGGCCGGGTCGCCGTCCACATCATCACCGGCGGCCACGACGCCGAGCAGCGCCGCGACGGCGACTACCTGAGCAAGGACGAGCGCTACGCCCGCACCGACGACTACCTGACGGTGGTCAAGAAGGCCTGGACCGAGCACGCGCCGTTCGACCACGACGGCCCGTACTACCGGCTGGCGGACTTCCACTCCGAGGTCCGGCCGGTCCAGCAGCCGCGCATCCCGGTCTACTTCGGCGGCTCGTCGGACGCCGCGTACCGGGTGGGCGGCAAGCACGCCGACACCTTCGCGCTGTGGGGCGAGCCGCTCGCCGAGACCGCCGAGCAGATCGCCCGGGTCCGGGCCGCCGCGGAGGCCGCCGGACGCGAGACCGCCCCGGGCATCAGCGTCTCCTTCCGGCCGATCCTCGGCCGCACCGACGAGGAGGCCTGGGAGCGGGCACACCGCATCCTCGGAACCATCGAGCAGCGCGGCGACGCCTTCGGCGGGCGCCGGGCCGTGCTCCCGGTCGGTCCCGGCGCCACGCCGCAGAACGTCGGCTCGCAGCGGCTCCTCGCCGCCGCCGCCAAGGGCGACCGGCACGACCGCGCCCTGTGGACCGCCCCCGCCAAGGCCACCGGCGCGGCCGGCAACTCGACCGCGCTGGTCGGCTCCCCGGAGACCGTGGCGCAGGCACTGCTGGACTACGTGGACATCGGCGCGACCACGCTGCTGATCCGCGGCTACGACCCGCTGGACGACGCGCTGGACTACGGCCGCGAGCTGCTGCCGCTGGTCCGCGCGGAGGTCGCCCGCCGCGACGCCGCGGCAGCCGCCGGCCCCGTCCCGGCCACGGCCGGCGCCCGGTGACCGCGCCCGCACCCGCGCTGCTCCGGCAGGAGCGGTGGGAACCCGCCGAGGGCACCGCCGTCCGCGGAACGGTGGTCCTGCTGCCCGGACGCGGTGAACACCCCGCTCTGTACGCCCGGTTCGGGCGGCGGCTGGCCTTGGACGGCTACCGCCTGGTCGTCCCCGGCCCGACCGCCCCCGCCCACCGGGCCGGTCCGCCGGACGCCCCGCACACCGCGGGGGACGTCGACCCGGCCGACGGAGCAGGAGCCGACCCGTCCCCGGCAGCCTGGTCCGACCGGCGGCTCGAACAACTGGGCGGCGACCTGGCGGCGCTGACCGCCCACGAACGGGGCCGGCACGGCGGCCCGGTCGTACTGGCGGGCTCCGACACCGGAGCACTGCTCGCCCTCGCCGCCGCCACGACCGTCCCCGTCGACGCGCTGCTCCTCGCCGGACTCCCGTCACCACACGACGCGGTGTCAGCCGGCGACACGCCACCGGACTGGGCGGACGACGAACTGTCCGCCCGGACCGCGTGCCCGGTGCACCGGAGCCTGCTGGCCGACTCCGCCGAGTTCCGGGCCGGCGCCCTGCTCGAACCGGTGGCCGCCGAGCTCGCCGCCGCCGCGGCGACGGCCCGGCCGACCCTCCCCGTCCTGGCCTTCCACGGCCTGGCGGACCCGGTCGCGCCGGTGGAGGGACTGCGGGCGCTGGCCCGCCGACTGCCGTCGGTGGACGCGCTCGGCGTGGCCGACGGCCGCCACGACGTGTTCAACGACGCCGCGCACCGCAGCGTCGCCGCCCGAACGGTGCAGTGGCTGGAGGCACTGCGAGCCGGCCTGGACCGGCTGCCCGCAACCCCGCCCGCGCTGCTCGTCCCGCTCCAGCCCGGCCGGCCGGACGGCGCAGTCCGATGACCACCGTCGCCCGCTCGGCCGCCGTCAGCTTCGTCGGCGTCGGTCCCGCCGTCGTCCGTCCCGCCGCCGGTGCGCTCCCGGCAGCAGGACGGCCCGGCTCCCCGTTCTCACCCGGGTCTCCCACCATCCGTTCGAAGGAAGGACACCGCCCATGACCGCCGTCGACGAACGCCCGCCCGCCATCGCGCCGGCCGAGCTGCTCCGCCGCACTCTGCGCCGACACGCCGCCGGCGTGGTGGTGATCACCGCGCCGGGGCCGGTCGGGCTCACCGTCACCTCGTTCACATCGGTGAGCCTCGATCCCGCCCTGGTCTCCTTCTACCTGTCGACCACCGCGTCCACGGCGCCCGCGCTGCGCGCCGCGGAGGCGTTCACCGTGCACGTCCTGCACCGGGGCCAGGAGGAGCTGGCACGGGCCTTCGCCCGCAGCGGCGTCGACCGCTTCGCCGGCGTCCCGTGGACCACGGGCCCGCACGGCACCCCGCTGCTGGCGGGCGTCACCGCCCGTCTGACGGCCCGCCAGGTCGGCCTGCACCCGGTCGGCGACCACCTGCTGGTGGTCGGCGAGGTAGTGGCGGCGGACGCCGACGGCGGCGAGCCGCTGGTGCACCACGATGGCGGGTTCGGCGGGTTCGCACCCGGCGCCGGGGAGGGTCCGTGGCGCTGAGCGTGCACTGGTTCCTGCCGACCACCGGCGACAGCCGCCAGGTGGTCGGCGGGGGCCACGGCTCCACCCCGGGGGCGGCCGGCACCGACCGGCCGCCGTCGCTCGGCTACCTCGGGCAGATCGCGCGGGCGGCCGAACAGCTCGGCTTCGCCGGGGCCCTCACCCCGACCGGACCCTGGTGCGAGGACGCCTGGCTGACCACCGCGATGCTCACCGGCCTGACCGAGCGCCTCACCTTCCTGGTGGCGTTCCGGCCCGGCCTGGTCGCCCCGACGCTCGCCGCCCAGATGGCGACCACGTACCAGAACCTCTCCGGCGGACGGCTGGCGCTCAACGTGGTCACGGGCGGCGAGTCGAAGGAGCAGCGCGCGTACGGGGACTTCCTCGACAAGGACGGGCGCTACGCGCGCGCCGACGAGTTCCTGTCGGTGACCGGGCGGCTGTGGCGCGGAGAGCGGGTCGACCACGACGGCCCGCACCTTCGGGTCGACGGCGCCCGGCTGACGCGGCTGCCCGACCCGGTGCCGCAGGTGTATTTCGGCGGTTCCTCGCCGGCCGCGGAGCGGGTCGCCGCCCGGCACGCGGACGTGTACCTCACCTGGGGCGAGCCGCCGGACCGGGTCGCGGAGAAGATCGAGCGGATCCGGACGCTGGCTGCCGCCCAGGGGCGGCGGCCGAGGTTCGGCATCCGACTGCACACCATCACTCGCGACACCGCCGCCGAGGCCTGGTCGGAGGCCGACCGGCTGCTCGCCGGGATGGACCCGGCGCGGATCCGCGACACGCAGCAGGCCTTGGCGCTGAGCGAGTCGGAGGGCCAGCGGCGGATGCGTGAGCTGCACGGCGGTGAGGTCGGGCGCCTTGAGGTCTACCCGAACCTGTGGGCCGGCTTCGGTCTGGTCCGGGGCGGTGCCGGAACCGCCCTGGTGGGCAGCCACACCGAGGTCGCCGACCGGATCGAGGAGTACCACCGGCTGGGCGTCGACGAGTTCGTCCTCTCCGGCGTGCCCCACCTGGAGGAGGCCTACCGGGTCGGCGAGGGCCTCCTCCCCGTTCTCACCGCCCGCGGCCTGCTCTCCACGGGAGCCGGGCGCCGTGGCTGACCTGACGCTCCCTCACCGATCGGCGCTGCGCGCCGGGACAGTCGGCCAGCTGTCTGCGGCACCTCACCTGCCCCCTGCGGCCGGACGCCAACGACGGCACCACCAGGTTCGCCCAGGGACGCCACCTTCCCCCAGGATCGCCGGGCTCGCCGAGCCGTCCTGGAGTCGTCCGCTCTCCCACAGTCACCCGCACCGCTGCATCCGGCACTACACGTCGGCCCATGACTCCGCCGAGCCGGACCACGACGCACGGGTGGGCCTGGCCGAGTCCGAGCTTGGGGTGTGCGCCGTTCGGCCCATACGTGGACATAGTCCCGGTCGGACAGGTCCAGGGTCCGGAAGGCGGCGTGGTCGTCGCTCCACTGCTCGGTCGGCCGGGTCACGGTGGCCGGTGCGTCGTAGGTGACTACCCGAGCACGGGCGTGTCTTCCCGACCCGCGCCGCAACGCGGGCCTGCTCGGAGACCTTGAGGATCGTTCGGGACGGGACGCCCTCCGCATGCCCTCCCGAAACCGATCCACAAGTCCTGAGCAGTGCCCTGGGCGTACCGCCGCCGGTGACGTCCAGGCACTGTCCTGACGCCGGCCGGGAGCGCTCCTCCCGGCGTTGATCAATTCGACTAGAGTTGCGCGATGTTCGAAGGAAAGTTGGTAAGGCTGCGGGCGCTGCGCTCCGAGGACGCGGAGCATCATCTTCGGTGGCGCAACGATCCTGAAGTGGTGCGCTGGGCCACCGCCGGTGACCCGTGTTTCGGTCCGGTCACGGCGGAGGCGATCGGCCTCGGCTTCGAGGCGATGCTGCGCCTGAGTCCGCGGGAGTCGGCCGTGTTCACGGTCGAGGACCTGGCGGGCGGGAGCGTGATCGGCATGGCCGACTACCGGGACCTGGACCCGTACGCCGGTGCGGCCACACTGGGAGTGACCATCGGTGAGCGGGAGTTCTGGGGCCGCGGCCACGGGAGTGAAGCGCTGCGACTTCTCGTCGCCCACCTGTTCGGCGCCTACGGCCTGAACCGGCTGGAACTCGACACCTGGAGCGGCAACGAGCGCGCCGTGCGCGCCTTCACCGGGCTCGGCTTCCGAGAGGAGGGCCGCCGCCGCTCGGCCGTGCTGCTGGGCGGGAAGCGCTACGACAGAGTGCTCTTCGGAATGCTCCGCGAGGAATGGGCAGACCCCGCGTGACACCGTAGACGCCGCAGACCATCCCTGCCGTCCGCTCGCCGCGGCCCCGGCGAGCGGACGGCGCACCGCGGTACGCCGACCACGCCAAGGCGTGGAACAGCGTCCTGACCGGCGCCGGAAGCCTGCGATCACCGGGGTGCCGCTGTCCGACCGGCCCGCCACCTCGGAGGCGCTCAGCTTCGCGACCTACGACGTCGCCGGCCAGGGCGGCATCGCCACCGCCGCCACCGTCGCCCCCGTCGGCGCCAGGCATGCCGCGATCCTCACCTGCGTCCTGTGCCGGCACCCCGTCCCCGACGACCTCCTCCCCACCCTGCTCAACGTCCGAGGCCTCGCAGCAACAGCGCCGCAGCGGGCCGGCCCCGCTTCTGACTCCGTTCCCACGCCAGCGGATTCCGCCTCCGCGGCGACACCGACCCACAGCGGTCCTGGAGGCGCCTTGGGCGGTGGCGGGGACCGGACGTGCCAGCACCGCTAGGACGCCTCGGCGACCGGGTCCGCCCGCATCTGCGGCGTCGTAGCCCGGCCGCTCGCGCACACAGGTGCGCAATCGATGCGACTCCCGGCCCGGGGGCGTCCGCGCGCGGGGTGGTCACCGGGGCCCTGCGGTACGAGGAGTGAGCGCCATGATGATCGTTCGCAAGGTGCACGAGGCCCCGGTGGGTTCAGCGAGCACGCCTACGCGGCCGCGCTCGGCTCGGTGGGGCATCTTCGTCGGCGGGTGGGCGCCGACCTTCTTCGGCCCGTGCCCGGCCCTCGCGCAGTACGAGGATCGGGCCTAACCAGCGGGCGGTGAGGGGTTGGAACCAGGCCCGGGACCGGTGGGCGGGGCAGCGGACCCGGGGCCTTCACCGTCGCCGCCGTCCTGGTCGAGGTACCGGCGGTACGCGGCCGCCACGTTCTCCAGGTACCGCCGGGCGCCCGCCCGCTCCGTGTCGTCCAGGTCCCCGGAGGCGCCGAGGACCAGGCCGAGGAGCGGGACCAGCTCGCCCATGACGTGCTCGAAGCCGCTCCCCGTGACGTCCAGGACCTGGCGGCGGCGGTCCCGCGGGTGGGGGCCGCGGGTCATGTGGCCCTCCGACACCAGCCGGTTCACCGACTGCGTCGCGGCGGCACTGGTCACCCCCAGCCGCCGGGAGAGTTCGACGGGCCCGATGGGTTCACCGGCCCCCCTGGCGACGACCACGTGCTCGACCGCCTCGACGTGGGTCAACGGCATGTGCAGGCGTTCGGCCAGCGCGGCGCGCGCCAGTTGAGTGAGCGTCAGCACCTCCCGCAGTGCCTCCGAGAGCGCGTCACCCTTCGGCACGGCGCCGGGGCGGCCGACCCGGGCCGGCCGGCCATCCGAGTCGGTAGCGGCTCCGAACGAGTGATGTTGCGCCATGGTGGCAATTCTGACACGGTAGAGATCGCTAAGCTACTTAACGACTTCAGAGGGTGCGTTCCGTGTCCCCACACATGACCGGCCGTACGAGCCGGCCCGTCCCGCACGCCGCTCGCACCACGGGGCCGCGGCGGCCCCGCACCGTCGCGTGGCTGGTCCTCCTGCTCACCGTCGTCGGTCTCGGCGCCGTCTTCGCCCTCGGCCCCTCGGACGCGACCACCACGGAGGCCACCGGCGCCTCACTGCCGGCCTCCTCGCAGTCCGCGGAGGTCGCCGAGATCGTCAAGTCGTTCCCCGCCGGAGCCGTCGCCCCCGCGATCGTGGTCTTCAGCAACACCGACGGGAGCCCGCTCACCGCGGCGCAGCAGGAACTCGTCTCCCAGCGGTCGGCGTCACTCGGCGCCTTCGGACTGGCGCCCGAGGCCGCCCGCCCGCAGGTGGTCGAGGACAAGGTGGCCACCGTGGCGGTCCTGCTGCCGACCGCCGCGGGCGACGACGAGAACACCGCCGCCGTCGACCGCATCCGCCAGGCCGCCTCCGCGGACCTCGCCGCGCCCCTCCAGGCCCAGGTGACCGGCGGGCCGGCCTTCCGCGCCGACGTGACCAAGGTCTTCGCGGGCGCCGACAGCACCCTCCTGATCGCCACGGCCTCCGTCGTCGCGGTGCTGCTGCTGATCACCTACCGCAGCCCCGTCCTCTGGCTGGTGCCGCTGATCGTCGTCGGCGCAGGCGACCGCACGGCCGGCATCCTGGTCGGCGCCCTCGCGCCGCACGTCGGCGTCGAGGTCGACGCCTCCGCCGCGGGGATCCTCTCCGTGCTCGTGTTCGGCGCCGGCACGGACTACGCGCTGCTGCTCGTCTCCCGCTACCGCGACGAACTCCACCTCACCGACGACCGGTTCACGGCGATGGCGCGGGCCTGGCGCGGCACCGCCCCCGCCGTCCTCGCCAGCGGCACCACCGTCGTGCTCAGCCTCCTCACGCTGCTCGCGGCCGAACTCACCGGCAACCGCGGGCTCGGCTTCGCCGGCGCCGTCGGCATCCTGACCGCCATGCTGTTCGGCCTGGTCGTCCTACCCGCAGCCCTCGTCCTGCCCGGCCGGTGGCTGTTCTGGCCGCTGGTCCCCAAGGTCGGCGACCCGGTCGTCGCGGACCGGCGCGGCCTCTGGTCGCGCATCGGCCAGGGCGTCGCCAAGCGGCCCGCCCAGGTCGCCGTCGCCGGAACCGCCGTCCTGCTGGTCCTCGCCTCCGGAGCGCTCGGCCTCAGGACCGGCCTCGCGCAGGAGGACTCGTTCCGCAGGACCCCCGAGGCCGTGCTCGGGCAGCGCACCCTCGCCGCGGTCCAACCCGCGGGCGCCGTCGACCCCTTGACCCTGCTCTCCAGCACGGCCACGGGCGACCAGGTGGCCGACGCCGCCCGCCAGGTCCCCGGCGTCTCCTCCGTCACCCCGGGCGGGCACACCGACCGCTGGGCGCGCGCCGACGTCGTCCTCGACTCCGCCCCCGGGACCGCCGCCTCCGACCGCACCATCGACCAGCTGCGCCGCCGCGTCGCCCAGGTCCCGGACTCCGGCGCCCTGGTCGGAGGCGCCACCGCCGAGGCCTACGACACCTCGCGCGCCAACGCCCACGACACCCGCCTCGTCGTCCCGCTCGTCCTCGCGATCGTTCTCGTCGTCCTGATCGCCCTCCTGCGCGCGCTCGTGGCGCCGCTCCTGCTGGTCGCGACCGTGATCCTCTCCTACTTCGCCGCCCTGGGCGCGAGCTGGACGGTCTTCCGCACGTTCTACGACTTCCCCGCCACGGACACCAACGTCCCGCTGCTGTCCTTCCTCTTCCTCGTCGCGCTGGGCGTCGACTACAACATCTTCCTCATCGCCCGCACCCGCGAGGACACCGTCGCCGGCCACGACACCCGACGCGCGGTCCTGCGCGCCCTCGCCTCCACCGGAGGCGTCATCACCAGCGCGGGCATCCTGCTCGCCGCGGTCTTCGCCGTCCTCGGCGTCCTGCCCCTCATCACGCTCACCCAGATCGGCATCATCGTCGGCATCGGCGTCCTGCTCGACACCCTGCTGGTGCGCACCGTGCTCGTCCCCGCCCTGGTCCTGCTCACCGGGCGCCGCTTCTGGTGGCCGGGGCGGCCCGAGACCGCAGGGGGGAGCAAGCGGGCAGGCGTCGCGGAGTAGCGGACGGCGGGCGACTTCGCGGCGTACTGCGTCGGCCGGGCCGTGGGGCCGCGCCTGCGCACTTGGCGCCACTCCCGGCGCGTGCCCTACCGCCGGACCGCCCCTGTGGGCCGCTGTTGAGAACGGGGACCGGGGCGTTCTGCCGCTCCGCGGCACCGCCCGCGGCGGTGACCGTGGGCGCGGCGGCCGCCGTCGCCGTGCGGGCGTGGTGGCGACGGCGGCCGGTCGGGCGGCGGGGCGGGGGCGGGTCAGACGCTCTCGAACAGGAGTTGCGAGCCGGCCGTGATGAGACCCGGAACCTCGAACTCCAGCTCCACCAGGGTGCTGGCACCGGGGGCCAGGACGTAGCGGCCGATCTCGCACCGGGGCACGGTGGGGCGCACGTACAGGGTGGCGATCCGGGCCGCGCCGCCGTCCACCCGGACCGAGGCGGCGCCGTTCCACGTGTCGCCCGGCACGTCGGTGGCGGCGGTGATGTTGGAGCCGAAGGTGAGCACCGCCGTGCGGCTCTGGGCCGAGGGGTTGGTCAGCCGGGCGCGCACGGCGTAGCGCATGCCGTAGTTGCCCCAGCTGCGCTGCGAGGAGTCGGACAGCGCGGCGGTGGCGGGCACCGTCTGGTCCAGCGCCGCGACCTGGCGCTGCGTGGTGTTCAGGGCCAGGCCCAGGTAGGCCCCCGCGGCGGGAACCGTGACGTCGAAGGTGCCGGTCTCCCAGCGGGAGGCGGCGTAGACGCCGGCCTCGCGGCCGTAGGTGGTCGCGGTCTGGGAGGCGATGTTGCCGGGGGCGGCCTGCGCGTCGTTCTGGGTGTAGTTGACCGCGGTGGTGGTGCTGCCGTCCGTGGTGACCGCGGTGTACACGTACACGCCGTCCGAGGCGGTCACGTCCAGCAGGCCGTCGACGATCGAGGAGGTCATCGGGATCCTGGCGACCTCCACCACGGTGCGCGGCTGGACGGCGGTGGCGGCCAGGTACGTCCGGGTGGTGCCGGCCGCCCAGTCGTAGGAGGTCGCGAAGCAGGGGCCGGTCCCGGCCCGTTGGGCCGGGTCCTGGACCAGCGGCTTCTGGGCGTTGGTCCACACCGAGCCGGTGGCCTGGACGGTGACAGCGGCGCTGTTGGGATTGGACACCAGGACGTGCAGGTAGGCCGTCCCCCCGGTGCTGTTCTGGTGGTACAGGTACACCGGGAAGGTGCCCGAGAGCGGGTGGGCGGAGCCGCCGCGGTTGGCGGTGGTGCGGGCGCACTGGGCGAGCCAGCCGGGGCCGGTGAATGTCTCGGGGTTGTTGGAGACGAACATCTCCGCGCCGGTCGGGGCGCCGGGCAGCGGGAAGAGCTGGTCGCGCGGGACGGTCGGGCCGGGCGCGGACGGGGTGCCGACCGTCCAGGTGCCGGCGTCGACGGAGGTGGCCAGCGACCGGGCGCACCCGCAGGGCCCGTGGACCGCCGACGAGTGGTCACTACCAGTTTTGGCGTGGGCCGGGGCGGCGGCGAGCGGGACGGCGGTGCCGGCGAGCAGGGCGGGGGCCAGACCGAGGATGGTCCGTCGGGCGGGGGAGGGGCGGTGATTCACGTGTTTCTCCTCGTGAGAGTGGGGGATGCCCGGATCGCAGGCGTGCGGGGGCGGTCACGTGACGGACTCCGTGGCGGTCGACGACCGGCGCTTCGAAGCCATAGAGGTAGATACCAGAAGTGACAGTGCGCCAGAAGTGGCTAGGACCGAATCGGTCACCCCGTCCGGTCGAATAGTTGCTCTTTGTCCACTTTTGCGGGGCAGATTCAGCGGGTTGACCGGATGAAAACCCACAGGGGGTTGACGCGAGGGGGAACGAGCTGCGAACTTTCTCGTCAAGTGGTCCGTACCACTTCCGGATCGATCCGGCCTCCTTCGCCTTCCCCCGCCGTAGTAGGAGAGTCATGCCCAGCAGCAGAGGCATCCGCCTGGCCGCCGCCGTCGCCATCGTCGCCCTCGCCACGAGCGCCTGCGGCCTGGGGTCGAGCGGCTCGTCAGCCGACCAGGGCGACGCGCCGTCAGGCAAGGTCGGCGGCACCATCACGCTGGAGACGCTGCAGCTCAAGCCGACCTTCACCGACTACATGAACGGCGTCATCGCCGCGTACGAGAAGGAGCACCCGGACACCAAGGTCACCTGGGTGGACATCCCGTTCCAGGGCGCCCAGGAGAAGCTGACGGCCGACGCCGCGGCCGGCAACCTCCCCGACGTCGTCAACCTGAACCCCCAGTTCGCCCAGGCGCTGGAGGCCAAGGGCCTGTTCGTCGACCTGGACAAGGCCGCCGCCGACGTGAAGGCGTCCTACGTGCCCGGCGCCTGGTCGGCCTTCCAGGTGCCGGGCCGGCAGGGCTCCTTCGGCCTGCCGTGGTACCTCACCTCCGAGGTCACCATGTACAACAAGGACCTGTTCGCGAAGGCCGGGCTGGACCCGGAGAAGCCCCCGGCGACCTTCGACGAACTGCTCGCCGACGGCGCCAAGCTGTCAGCGGCCGGCCAGGGCGCCTTCTACGGCATCCACCCCGCGCTGGAGAACCGGTTCATCACCGACCTCGCCAAGCAGGGCGTGCCGCTGCTGGACGCCTCCGCCAAGAAGTGGACCTTCAACACCCCCGACGCCGCCGCCTACCTGCAGAAGTTGGTGGACGCCTACAAGGGCGGCGTCTACCCGCAGGACTCGCTGACCCAGAACCACAGCAAGGAGAACGAGGCCTACCAGTCCGGCCGGATCGGCCTGCTGCCCTCGGGCCCCAACTTCCTCGCGACGATCAAGAAGAACGCCGCCGACATTGCGGCGCACACCGGCGTCGGCCCGCAGATCACCGGCGCCACGGGGGCCACCAACATGTCCGTCATGGGCCTGCTGGTCCCGAAGGCAGGCAAGAACCAGGCCACCGCCCTGGACTTCGCCAAGTACCTGTCCGACGCGCAGAACCAGCTCGCCTTCAGCAAGATCGTCACGATCCTCCCGAGCACTCTCGAATCGCTCAAGGACCCCTACTTCAAGGCCGAGGGCGACAGCACCCCCGAGGGCACCGCCCGCCGGATCTCCGCCGAGCAGATCGCCAAGGCCCGGAACCTGGTGCCCGTGCAGTACGACTCGCGGGTGACCGCGGCCGTCATCGGCAAGGTCCAGCTCGCCCTGCAGGGCAAGCTGACGCCGCAGCAGGCGCTCGACCAGGCGGTCGAGGAAGCCGACAAGATCACCGGCGCCGCCGGCTGACGCCCGGGGCCGGACGCCTCCCCCGCGTCCGGCCCCGTGGTCCTGGGCCGCCCCGGTGCGGTCAGGACCCGCCGTCGCGGGCGGTCCACTCCCCCCCCGCCCGCGGCGGCGCCCCGCCGACCCGCGCCCCACCCGCCCCGTACGACAGGAGACCCCCGTGACCGGCCGACGCTGGTACGTCCCCTGGCTCTTCCTCCTCCCGGCCCTGGCCATAGCCGTCTGCTTCTTCATCGTCCCGTTCGCCAACACCGCCGTGCTGTCGTTCACCGACGCCAGCACGCTGGGCGGCGGCGCCTTCACCGGCACGCACAACTACGCGCGACTGCTGCACGACGAGCAGTTCTGGCAGTCGGTGCGCAACACGCTGCTGTACATCGCGGTGGTGGTGCCCTGCCTGGTGGTGCTGCCGCTGCTGCTCGCGGTGCTGGTGCAGAAGCGCATCGCCGGCATCGGATTCTTCCGGGCGGTCTTCTACTCGCCGGTGGTGGCGTCCATGGTGGTCGCGGGCCTGATCTGGTCCTGGCTGCTCTCGGACGACGGCCTGGTGAACTCGGTGCTGCGCGGACTCCACCTGGTCGCCGCGCCGGTGCCGTTCCTCACCGACGCGCACCTGTTGCTGTTCAGCGCGATGGCGATGACCGTCTGGAAGGGCCTGGGCTACTACATGGTGGTGTACCTGGCAGCCCTGGCCAACGTGCCCCGCTCGCTGCTGGAGGCGGCCGAGGTCGACGGCGCCGGCACCGTGCGACGCTTCCGCCACGTCACCCTGCCGCTGGTGCGGCCCACCATGGTGCTGGTCGCCACCCTGGCCGCGATCGGCTCCGCCAAGGTGTTCGCCGAGGTCTACACCCTCAGCGACGGCAGCGCCGGACCGGGCGGCGAGGCCCGCACCCTGGTCTACACCATTCGTGAGGTCGGGCTCGGCCTGGGCGGCGAGGCGGGCTACGCCTCCGCCATGAGCATCGTGCTCTTCCTCGGCACCCTCGGCCTCTCCGTCGCCGTCACCCGCCTCAACTCCCGGGAGGAACGGGCATGACCACGTTGCAGATCCCCCAGGCCCCGGCGGCCGCGGACCCGGGCCGGCCGGCCGGCCCCGTCCCGACCGCCCGCCGGGTGCGCACCGCCGCCGGACTGACCGGCCGCTACCTGCTGCTGGCGCTCGTCCTCGCCCTCACCGTCGGCCCGTTCCTGTGGCAGCTGTCCACCTCCCTCAAGGGCAACGGCGAGCGGGTCTTCGGCTACCCGCCCCAACTCCTGCCCGCCCACCCGACCCTGCACCACTACGCCGAGGTGCTGGACACCGTCCCCGTGCTGCACTACGCGGGCAACTCCCTTGTCGTTGCGCTCGGTTCGGTGCTCACCAACTGCCTGCTCGGCTCGATGGCCGGCTACGCGCTGGCCCGGATGACCTTCCGCGGCCGCGGCCTCGCCGCCGGGATCTTCCTCGCCACGATGATCATCCCGTTCGAGAGCATCATGGTCTCCGAGTTCCTGGTCGCCCGCTCGCTGCACCTGACCGACACCCTGCTCGGCGTGATGATCCCCGGCGCCGCCTCCGGCCTGTCGGTGATGCTGATGCGCAACGCCTTCCGCCGCCTGCCCGCCGAGGTCGAGGAGGCCGCGGTCCTGGACGGCGCCGGGGAATGGACGCGGTTCTGGCGGATCGCCCTGCCCTCCGTCCGCGGCACGCTGGCCGCCGTCGCCATCTTCAGCTTCGTCTTCAGCTGGGACGACTTCCTGTGGCCGCTGATCTCCCTCTCCGACCAGGGCAAGTACACGCTGACCGTGGGGATCCAGTACCTGTCCGGCACGTTCACCAATGACCAGCGCGTGATCGCCGCAGGCACCATGATGGCCGTCGTGCCGCTGCTGGTCCTGTTCTTCGCCCTGCAGCGGTTCTTCTTCCGTGGCGTGGGTGAGGGAGCGGTCAAGGGATGAACACGACGACGGACGGCACCGCGAGCGGGGTCGGCAAGCGGACGCGGGCCGCCGAGCCGCGCGAGCCCAAGCACGAGACGCTGCGCCGCGCCCTGCTCGACCTGGTCGAGGGCGCCGCACCGCACGACCCGCTGCCCAGCGAACGCGACCTGATGGCCCGTTACGACGTCAGCCGGGTCACCGTGCGCCGCGCGATCGAACGCCTCAGCCAGGAGGGTCACGTCTACCGGGTCCAGGGCTCGGGGACCTTCGTCGCCGAGCGCGAGACGATCAGCAAGTCGCTGCACCTGACGTCCTTCTCCGAGGACATCCGCGCCCGCCGGATGACGCCCGCGGGCCGACTGCTGCTGATGGAACGCGTCCCGGCCGACGTCGTCAACGCCCGCGACCTGTTCGTCGAACCGGGCACGCCCCTGATCCACCTGGAGCGACTGCGCACCGCCGACGGCGAACCCATGTGCCTGGAGAACGTCTGGCTCCCCGAGGCCCTGCTGCCCGGCCTGCTCGACCAGGGCGAACCCGCCTCGCTCTACACCCTGTTGGAGCGGGCCGGCGCCGCCCCGGAGAGCGCCCAGCAGACCGTGCGGGCCACCCTCGTGGACGCCGCCCAGGCCGCCCTGCTGAACGTGCCGCCGCAGTTCCCCGCCCTGTACGTCGAGCGGGTCACCCGCGACGCCCGCGGCCGCGCCGTCGAACGGGCCGTCAGCCTCTACCGCGCCGACCGCTACGACTTCACCTTCACGATCACCAGGGAACGCCGACCATGAGCACCACCCCCGAGCGCCGCACAGCGGTGCCGCCGGTCCTGGCCGTGGACATCGGCGGCACCAAGACCACGGCGGCCGTCGTGGTCGAGACCGACGGCCGCCCGGAGCCGGTCGTCCGGCTCACCACCCCCACCCCCGCCGCGGACGGCGCCCCCGCCGTCCTCGCCGCGGCCCTGCGGCTGGCCCGCCTCGCGGCCGAAGAGGGTACGGGCCTCCTCGGCGCCGCGCCGGTGGCCGCCGGTTTCGGCACTGCCGGTGTCGTCGACGCCCGCGGACGCCGCATCGTCGCCGCCACCTCCGCGCTCCCCGGCTGGGCCGGGACGGACCTGGCCGCAGCCGCCGAGCGGGAACTGCGGCTGCCCGCCACCGTCCTGAACGACGTGCAGGCGTTCCTGGCCGGCGAGTGCGCCGCCGGTGCCGCCCGCCGGACCGAGGTGGCCGTCGGCGTGATGGCCGGCACGGGCATCGGGGGAGCGGTCGCCGTCGGCGGCCGCCTGTTGCGCGGCGCGCACGGGGCGGCCGGACACCTCGGGCACCTGCCCGTCCCGGGAGCGGAGGGGATCGCCTGCCCGTGCGGCGCGACCGGACACGTCGAGGCGCTCGCAGCCGGCCCGGCCATGACCGCCGAAGCCCGCCACCTGCTGCCCGACCACCACCTGCCCGACCTGCACGCCGTCGCCGCTCTGGCGAAGGCCGGGGACCAGGTCGCCCGGTTCGTCCTCCGCTCCGGCGGCCACGCCCTGGGCACGGCGCTGGCCGGCGTGGTCGCGGCGGTCGACCCCGACGTGGTGGTCCTCGGCGGCGGGGCCGCCGCCTCCGGCCCCTGGTACGAAGCCGGCCTCCGTGCCGCCCTGGTGGCCCACACGCTGCCCCTGCTGGCCGGGGTCCGGGTGGTGCGCTCCGCGCTGGACGCGGACGCCGTCCTGATCGGCGCGGCAGCGGAGGCCCGTCGGCTGGGCCGGCCGGGAACCGGAGATCCCGGGCCTCCGGACACCGGAGGCCGGCCGGCCGTGGACGGCCGCAGAACGTCCACCACCCCAAGCCGTGACACCGGTGGGCAGCGGACCACCGAACCCTCCGAAAGCGCAGGAACGCCGTGAGCTCCCCCCGCATCGCCCTGGTCCCGCTGGACGAACGCCCGGCCTGCGCCGAACTGCCCCGCCTGGTCGCCGCGGTGGCGGGTGCGCGACTGCTCACCCCGCCCTCCGACGCCATGCCGGTGCTCCGGGAACCCGGCAGTCCCGCCGCTCTCGCCGGATGGCTCGCCGACGTCGCGGCCGACGCGGCCGTCGTCTCCCTGGAGACACTGGGCCACGGAGGTCTGATCGCCTCCCGCACCCGGCCCGCCACCGTCGCCTCCGTCACCGCCGCCTGGGCGCCGCTGCACGACCTGGCCGGGCGCGGCGTCCCCGTCCACGCCGTCACCCTGATCACCCGCACCCCCGACTCGTCGGACGCCATGGAGGAGCCCGCCTACTGGGACCCGCACGGCCCGGCCCTGCACCGCCTGTCCGCCGACCTGCATCGCGCCGCCGACGACCCGGCCGCCGTCGCCACGGCCCTGCGGGCCGCCGCGCCGCCGACCGCCGTCCGCGCGGACTTCCTCACCCGGCGGGTGCGCAACCACGCCGTCAACCTGGCCGCGCTGGAACTGGTCGCCGACGGCACCCTGCGCACCCTGGTCGTCGGCGCCGACGACACCGCCGAGCACGGCCTGGCCACCGCCGAGCTGCGCTGGCTGGACACCTGGTCGGCCTGGCTCGACCTGCGCGAGCGGGTCAGCGTCCGGCCCGGGGCCGACGAGGCCTGCACCGTGCTGCTGGCCCGCACCCTGCTGGACCTGCTGGGCGGCCCCGCGCCGACGGCCCGGATCGAGGCCGTCGACCCGGCCGGGCTGCGCCGCACCGCCGCCTACGAGAACGTGCCGGTGGCCACCACGGCGACCCGGCAGCTCCGGGCCTGCGGCGCGGTCGTCGTCCCGGAGGGGGACGCCGCGGACGTCGTGCTGCTCGTGCACACCCCCGACGGCACCGGGGACTGGGCGGTCGCCCCGCCCGCCGCCACCGACCCGGCCCCCGCCCGGGCGCTGGCCGCCCGCGCGGCGGCCCTGCTGGCCGCCGGGCGGTCCGTCGCCGTCGCCGACTGCGCCCAGCCCAACGGCGCCGACCCCCACCTGGTCCGCGCCCTGGCCGAGGCCGGGGTCCTGGAGCGGCTGACCGCGTACGCCGGCTGGAACACCGCGGGCAACACCCTGGGCACGGTGGCCGCGCACACCGTCGCGGCCGTCGCCGCCCGCCGGGCCGGATGCTTCGACGAGCGCGCCCACCGGCGCCTGCTGCTGCACCGCCTGGTCGAGGACTGGGGCTGGATGAGCGGCGAACGCGCCCGGATCCGCGCCGTCCTCGGCAGCGACCCCACCCGGCACGACCACGTCCCCGACGGCCACCCCGTGCTCGCCGACATCGCGACCGGCCTGGCCCGGCGCCGCGCCGAGCTCCCCGGCTTCGACGGCCTGGCCGTCGACCCCGGGTCGGTCCGACTGCCCTGGTCCCGGACCTTCGAGGTCGACTTCTCGCTCACCGACAGCGGCTCCGCGCCCGTCGCCCACCCCGAACCAGTCACTCGCCCCGGCGCCCCGGAGGACGCCCGATGACACTCCACGAGACCGCACCCGTCCAGCAGTTGGCCGCCGAGATCGCCGTGATCGGCGGCGGGCTCGGCGGCGTGGCAGCCGCCCTGGCCGCCGTGGAAGCGGGCCGCACCGTGGTGCTCACCTGCGACCAGCAGGTGCTCGGCGGCCAGCTCACCACCCAGCTGGTGCCGGCCCTCGACGAACACCCACACGTCGAGGCGCCCGGCGGCGCGTCCGCCTCCTACCGGCGGCTGCGCCGGGCGCTGCGCGCCGAGTACGGCGGCTCCGACAACCCCGGCGGCGGCTGGGTCAGCCGCCTGTGCTTCGAGCCCGCCGCCGCGCTCCGCGTCCTCGACGCCCTGCTCGCCCCGCACGTCACCGCCGGTCGGCTGCGGATCGTCACCGGCGTGCGCCCCGTCCGGGCGGTGCGGGAGGACGGGCGCCTCACCTCGGTGCGGCTGCGCGACCAGGAGGGTCGCGAACTCACCGTCGCCGCCGTGGTGTTCTGCGACGCCACCGAGACCGGCGAGCTCCTGCCGCTGGCCGGCGCGCCCTGGGCGATCGGCTCGGAGGGGCGTACGGCGTTCGGCGAGAGCCTGGCGCTGCCCGGCGGCCCCCACCCGCACGCCGTGCAGTCCTGCACCACCGGCCTGCTGGTCGAGCACCGGCCCGGCGAGGACCACACCGTGCCGCGGCCCGAGGGCTACGAACGCTGGCGCGACGCCCAGCCGTTCACCCTGGAGATCGCGGGTTGGGACGACCGCGCGCACCGCTACCGGACGTTCACCGACGGGCCGGACGGCCACCCGCCGTTCTGGACCTACCGGCGCCTGCGCGAGGGTGCGCAGTTCGGCACCACCGACCTCGCCCTGATCAACTGGGCGGGCAACGACTACGCCGACGCCTCCCTCGTGCACGAGCCCGAACGGGCCCGCGCCGAGTCCCGCCGCCTCGCGCTGGCGTTCCTGCACTGGCTGCAGACCGAGTGCCCGCGCGACGACGGCACCGGCCGCGGCTACCCGGGTCTGCGCCCGGTCGAGGACGAGGCCTGCGCCCCCGGAGGCCTGGCCGCCGAACCGTACGTGCGCGAGTCCCGCCGCCTGGCCCCGCCCGCCCCCGTCCGGCAGCAGGACCTGGAGCCCGTCCCCGGTGCGGCCCGCGCCGCGAACCGGCCCGACAGCGGCGGCCTCGCCTTCTACCACATGGACCTGCACGCCCGGATCGGCCACCCGCAGTCGGCGTACTCGCCCACCGCGCCGTTCCAGGTGCCGCTCTCAACCCTGGTGGCGGACACCCCGCGCAACCTGCTGGCCGCCGCCAAGAACCTGGCGGCCACCCAGGCCGCCGCGGCCGCCTACCGGGTGCACCACGGCGAATGGGCGGTCGGCGAGGCAGCCGGAACGCTCGCCGCCCAGTCCGTCGCCCGGACCCTCGACCCCGGCGAACTGATCGACGAACGGGACGAGTTGACGCTCCTCCAACTCGCTCTCGCCCGGCGCGGCGTGCCGCTCGCCTGGCTGACCGACCTCGACCCGGCCGACCCGCTGTTCGCCCCCGCCCACCTGCTCGCCGCCGCCGGGGGACTCGGCGGCGCGCGCCTGGAGCGGCTGACCGCCGACCCGAAGGAACCCGCCGACGCGCAGGACCGGCTCGCACTGGCCGCCGCCGCCGACCGGCTCGCCCCGGGCGCGGGCCGAGCCGCCGGACACCTGCCGGCCACCGCGCCCTGGCAGGACGTCGTCACCGCGCTGGGCACGGCCGTCGAGCGGCTCCTCCCCGACACCCGCCGAGAAAGGCCGACCGTGCTCCCTGCCGCGCCCCCGTCCTGCCGACCGCCCCTGCCGCCCGGCCTGGCCGGACGGCTGGTGGTCTCCTGCCAGGCCCTGCCGGGCGAGCCGCTGCACGGACCGCAGTACATGGCGCAGATGGCCGTCGCCGCGCACAGCGGCGGCGCCGCCGCCGTACGGATCAACGGCCCCGCCGACATCGCCGCCGTCCGGATGGCCGTCCCGCTGCCCGTCATCGGCCTGTGGAAGGACGGCGAAAACGGCCCGTACATCACCCCGACCCTCGAACACGCCCTCGCCGTGGCCGAGGCCGGCGCCGACGTCGTCGCCCTGGACGGCACCGGCCGCCCCCGCCCCGACGGCCGCACCCTCGCCGAGACGATCGAGGCGCTGCACGCCCGCGGCATCCCCGTCATGGCGGACGTCGCCACCCTGGAGGAGGGCCTCGCCGCGGCCGCCGCCGGCGCCGACCTGGTGAGCACCACCCTCTCCGGCTACACCTCCGACAGCCCCGCCCAGGCCGGACCCGACCTGGCCCTGGTGCGCGCCCTTGCCGAGCGCCTCGACGTCCCCGTCGTCGCCGAGGGCCGCATCGCCACCCCCGCAGAGGCCGCCGCTGCCCTCGCCGCCGGTGCCCACACCGTCGTGGTCGGCGGCGCCATCACCCGCCCCGCCGCCCTGACCGCCCGCTTCGCCGCCGCACTCGCCCGCACCGCCCCGGAGGACCAGCCGTGACCACCACCCCGCCCGTGGACTGCCACGTCGTCACCCACGTGCACTGGGACCGCGAGTGGTACCGCCCGTTCGAGTCCTACCGCGCCCGCCTCGTCGAACTCGCCGAACGCGTCTGCGACGAACTCGACGACGGCCGGATGACCACCTTCCACCTGGACGGCCAGACCATCGTGCTCGCCGACGTCCAGGCGCTGCGCCCGGACCTCGCCGACCGGCTCGCCGCCCACGCCCGGGCCGGGCGGCTCACCCTCGGCCCCTGGCACGTGCTCGCCGACAACCAGCTCGTCTCCGGCGAGAACCTGGTCCGCAACCTGCTGACCGCCCGCCGCTGGGGCACCCGGGTCGGCGTGCTCGCCGACGTCGGCTACTGCCCCGACACCTTCGGCCACCCCGCCGACCTGCCGCGCATCCTCAACGGCTTCGGGATGGACACCGCCCTGGTGTGGCGCGGAGCCCCCGACGGCGTCGCCCGCTTCCACTGGCGCTCGCCCGACGGCTCCCAGGTGCTGGCCGCCAACCAGGGCTACCACGCCGCCGAGGTGCTGTGGGCCGAACCCGACGGCGACGCCGGCCGCGCCGCCCGCCTCAAGGACTTCCTCACCGCCGAACGCGACCGGTTGCCCGGCGGCCCCTGGCTGCTGATGAACGGCGGCGACCACCTCGCCCCCACCGACCCCGCCGGGGCGCTCGCCGCCACCGCCCCCAGCGCGGCCGAGCAGGGCGCCGTTCTGACCGAGAGCACCCTGGCCGCGTTCTTCGCAGCAGCCCGAGAGGCCGCCGACGCAGGCGGCGTCCCCCTGGTCGAAGGACCCCTGCGGCACCGCCCGGGCCGGCTCACCTTCCTGCTGCCCGGCACCTTCTCGGCGCGCACCTACCTCAAGCAGGCCAACGCCGCCGCCCAGACCGACCTGGAGCGCTGGGCCGAACCCCTGCTGGCGCTGCACGCCCCCGACGACGCCACCCTCGCCGCGGAACTGCGTCACGCCTGGGAACTGCTGCTGCGCAACGCCCCGCACGACTCGATCTGCGGCTGCAGCGTGGACGAGGTGCACCGCGAGAACGAGGTCCGCTTCGAGCGCGTCCGGCAGACCGCCGACCACCTGGTGCTGCGCGCCCTGGGCGCCGCGGGCCTGGACACCCGCTACGGAGACCCGGAGACCGAACGGGCCGCCTTCGCCGTCCTCAACCCGCACCCGCGCCCGCACACCGGCCCCGTCACCGTGGAGCTGCTGACCGCGCCCGGCCGCCACCCGCAGTCCCTCACCGGCCCCGACGGCGCCCCCGTCCCGTTCGAGGCCGAACTCCTCGGCGAGGAGACCGCGTTCGAGGCCGACCTCGACCTCCTGCCGGACTCCCGCCCCGCTCTGCGCCACCGCCTGCACCTGCTGGCCGCCGACGTGCCCGCCCTCGGCCACGCCGTGCACACCGTCGTGCTGGGCGACACCCCGCGGCCGGACGCGGGCGCCACCGTCGAGGAGGGCGTGCGCACCCTGCCGCTGGCCGACGGCGCCACCCTGACCGCCCGGGACGACGCCGCCCTGACCCTGCGGCTCCCCGACGGCACCGAACTGCCCGGCCTGGCCGCCCTGCTGGACGACGGCGACCGCGGCGACACCTACAACTTCGACCCCGTCCCGCACGACGCGCCGCGGGCACCGCGCCTGCTGGCCGCCCGCCGCCGGACCTCCGCGGTGCGCACCGTGCTGGAGCTCGACGCGGTGATCGAGCTGCCGACCGGCCTCACCGCGGACCGCGCCGCCCGCTCGGCCGACACGGTGGAGGTCCCGCTCACGGTCACCGTCGCGCACTGGCCCGGCCACGACGGCCCGCTGCGCTGGAACCTGACCTTCGAGAACACCGCCGACGACCACCGGCTGCGGGTGCACTTCCCCACCCCGGCCCCGTCCGCCCGCTGGAGTGCCGACACCCACTACAGCCTCCTCGACCACCCGGTCGGCCCGGACCTCGGCCCGCTGCCCACCGAGCGCGCCCACGAGGCCGAGTACGGCTGCGTGCCCGTGCAGAGCGTCTCCGCGATCGGCGACGGCGAGCTGCGGATCGCCGTCGCCGCCGCCGGACTGCCCGAACGGACCGGCCTGGCGGCCGGGTTCAGCCCGTCGGGGCAGGACGAGCTGGTGGTCACCCTGCTGCGCTCGGTCGGCTGGCTCTCCCGCTTCGACCTGAACGCCCGCACCACCGGCGCGGGCCCGATGATGGCCACCCCCGAAGCCCAGTGCCGCCGCCGGCACTCCTTCGACCTGGCGCTGGCCGTCGGCGCCCCCGTCGCCGCCGACGCCGACATGGTGGGCCTGGCCGAGGCCGCCACCGTCCCTCTGCGCGCCGCCCAACTGCGCCCCGGCACCGCCCCCGCGGCGACCGGCGCCCCAGGCCTGCGGGTGCGCGGCGCGCGGATGACCGCCCTCAAGGGCGCGGAGGACGGCAACGGCCTGGTGCTGCGCCTGTCCAACCCCACGGGACGGCGCACCGCCGTCGAGGTCGAACTCCCCGAGGGGTGGCGGGCCGCGCCGGTCCGCCTGGACGAGTCGCCGACGGGGGAGCCCCACCCGGCCGGGGCCCTCGCCCTGGACCTGGCCCCGTACGCACTGGTCAGCCTGCGGCTGACCCGGCTCTGAGCCGGGCCGCGCACCCGGGAGCCGAGCTGCCCGGACGGGTGGGGTGCGTTCCGGGAGGCGGCAGGTTCCTGCAAGGAGGGGGGAGCCTGCCGGGACCACTGGGGGGCTGCGCGGACGCGGACCCTCAACGGCCCACGGCCCGCCCCCACCCTCGCGCCCGGCCCGTCCAGCAGCCGGAACTGTCATGACCGGTGCGCGCACCGGGCCTCCTGTGCTATCACATCGAAGATCACCCGTCCGTCGAACGATCGGTCCATGCCCCTCACCGTCCGCGACCTCCTGGCCATCCCCGCACTGCGGTTGACGCTCGCCGCGGGCAACGCCGGGCTGGGCCGCACGGTCGAGGCCGCCCACGCCTCAGAGGCCACCGACCCGTCCGCCTGGCTGGAGGGCGGCGAAGTGGTCATGACCACCGGCCTGTTACTGGGCGCCGCCCCCGACGACCTGGCAGCCTTCATCGCCGACCTCGACCGGGCCGGCGCCGCGGCGCTCGTGCTCGGCCTCGGCCCCTCCCTGCCCCACCAGCAGGTGCCGCCCGCCCTCGCCCGGGCCGCCGACCGACACGGCCTCCCGCTGATCACCGTCCCCGAACGCACCTCGCCGGCCGCCGTCACCAAAGCCGTCTTCGACGCCCGCTCCGCCGAGGAACGCCGCCTGCTGGAGCGCACCCTGCGCACCCAGCGCCGCCTCACCGCAGCCGCGGCCTCCCCGGACGGCCTCACCGACTTACTCACCGCCTGGTACCGCGCCACCGGTGTCGCCGTCGTGGTCTGCGACGTCCTGACCAGAGCGCTCGGTGCCGCCGGGGCCGACGCCGCCGAGGTGCTGGCGGGCGCCGCCACGATCCTGGACTCCGTCGCCCTGCGCGGCCTGCGCGGCAGCGGCGGCGGCGAACTGCCCGGCGGCCCCGTGCACGCCCAGCCGCTCGGCGCCGCCCGGCTGCGCGGCTTCGTCGTGCTGGTCGGCGCGAGCACCGCCGAGACCCGCCTGCTGGGCAGCGTCCTGGTCTCGCTGCTCTCCGTCGAACTGGAACGCCGCCACCTCGCCGAGGAACCCCGCCGCCGCCACCGCACCACCGTGCTCAGCCGACTGTTCGCCGCCGACCTCAGCGCCTCCCGGGCCACCGCCCTGCTCTCCTCGGTCAACCTGTCGGCCGGACCGCTGCGCGCCCTCGCCGTGCACGTCGCCGCCCGCGCCGACCCGCCGCCCGGGACGGGCCGCCCCAGCGAGGCCGCCGAGACCGCCGCCGACCTGGCCCTGGCGATACCCGGTGGCCTCGCCCGAGCCGTCGGCACCACCGTCGAGGCCGTCGTGCCCGAGGGCACCGACGCGCTCGCGCTGCTCGCCCGCTTCGCCCCCGGCCGCCCGGCGGGCATCGGGCCCGCGGTCGCCCCCCAGCACGCCGCGCTCTCCCTGCGCCAGGCCCACGCCCTGCTCCCGGCCAGCACCCAGGCCGGCCGTCCCGTCACCGCGGCCGAGGCGGGCTCGGTCCGGCTGCTGCTCAGCCTGGGCAGCCCCGCGCTGCTCGCGGCGTTCGCCGACACCGCGCTCGCCGCCCTCGACGCCGCCGACCCCGACCACGAGCTGACCGAGACCCTCCGGGTCTGGCTGGAGACCAACGGGAGCTGGGCGGAGACCTCCGCCCTGCTCGGCCTGCACCGGCACACCGTGCAGAACCGCATCGCCAAGATCGGCCGCCTGACCGGCCGCCGCATGGACCGTGCCGAGGACCGGATCGACCTGTGGCTGGCCCTGCGCGCCCGCGAGGCGGCCGGGTTCTGACGGACCCTCAGTACGTCCGCAGGAAGCGGTCGAGCACCCGGACGCCGAACTGCAGGCCGGCGGCGGGCACCCGCTCGTCCACGCCGTGGAACATGCCGTAGTAGTGCAGCGACGGGTCCAGCAGCAGCGGGGCGAAGCCGTACGAGCGGATGCCCAGCCGGGCGAAGGACTTGGCGTCGGTGCCGCCGGACATCACGAACGGCACCGGCCGGGCCAGCGGGTCCTCGGCGCGCAGCGCGTCGGCCATCGCCGCGAACGCCGGCCCCTGGTGGTCGGCGGCCACGGCGTCCTCGCAGTTGATGAACTCCCTCGTGACGCCCGGACCGAGCAGGCGGTCCACGGTGGCCAGGAACTCCTCCCGGTGGCCGGGCAGGAACCGGCCGTCCACCTCCGCGTGCGCCCGGCCGGGGATCACGTTGACCTTGCCGCCCGCGGCCAGCACCGTCGGGTTGGCCGAGTCGCGCACCGTGCAGTCGAACAACTCGCCGAGCTGCCCGAACCGGACCGCCTCCTCCGCCAGCCGGGAGCGGTCGATGTGCAGGCCCAACTCCCGCTCCAGGGCGGAGAGCAGGGCCTCCACGGGCGGCGTCGGCGCGGTCGGCCAGCGGTGCGAGGCGAGCCGGGACAGGGCGTGCACCAGGGTCGCCACCGCGTTGTCCGGGTTCTGCTTGGAGCCGTGCCCGGCCGTCCCCCGGGCGGTCAGCCGCATCCAGGCGGTCCCGCGCTCGCCGACCGCCACCGGGTACACCCGCAGCTCCCGCCCGGCCTGCGGCCCGCGCTCCGGGCGGGCGGTGATCGAGAAGCCGCCCGACTCGCTGATCGCCTCCCGGCAGCCCTCGAACCACTCCCGGTGCCGGGCCACCACGAACCGGGAGCCGAAGTCGCCGGTCGACTCCTCGTCCGCGAGAAACGCGAGCACGACGTCCCGCCGCGGCCGCACGCCGGTGCGCGCCCAGTGCCGCGCCAGCGCCAGCACCATCGCCACGGTGCCCTTCATGTCGACCGCGCCGCGCCCCCACAGGCAGCCGTCGGCGAGGTCCCCCGACAGCGGATGGCGCGCCCAGTCGGCGGCGTCGAAAGGAACGGTGTCCAGGTGGCCGTGGACCAGCAGCGGCGGCAGCGACGCGTCGTGGCCGCCGATCCGCGCCAGCACCGTGGAGCGGTGCGGCGCCGCCTCCACCAGCACCGAGGCGATGCCCGCCGCGTCCAGCGCGGCGCCCACGTACTCGGCGGCCACCCGCTCGCCCGGCCCGGTGCCGTCGCCGGGGTTGGTGGTGTCGATGCGCAGCAGGTCGTGGCAGAGCCGGACGGCGTCATCGCCCGCGGCGGCGAGGGCGGGCTCGGGAACGGTGGTCATGGGGTCCTCTCCGTTGCGGGGTTGGGGGCGTCAGCCGTAGTGCGCTTCCGCGGCGGACGCCGCCACGGTCGTGCACACCTTGAAGGTGCGGGCGCCGTCGGTGGCGGTCGGCGCCGCGTAGGCGACGGTGCGCGGTCCGGTCCGCTCCACCGTCGGCACCGCCTCCACCGCCGCCGCCTGGTGGGTGGCGTGGAAGGTCACCTCGAAGCGGTGCTCGCGCGGCACACCGATCGGGCGCCGCGCCGCGAGCGCGGCCCGCGCCGCGGCCCGGGCCTGCTCCTCGATCAGAGCGGCGCTGCGGGCCGGCGGCAGGCAGACCGCCGCGTACCGGCTGACCGCCCGCTTGACGGCGGCGGTCCGCGCCTGCGGGGCCCAGCGCCCGGCGGCCGCGCAGGTCAGGTCGTCCCCGGTGACCAGCAGCACCGGCACGCCGTGCTCGGCCGCGACCAGGGCGTTCATCCGGCCCTCGTCGGCGGCCTCGCCGTCGATCCGGAAGTCGACCAGGCCCGTGCCCAGGTAGGTGTGCGCGAGCACCCCCTCCTCGCCCGCCCCGGTGTGGTAGCCGAGCATCACCACGCCGTCCGTGTCCTGCACCCCGTGCATCATGCCGAGCGGCTTGTGCCGGCCCGTCAGGAGCGCGGCGCGCTCGTCCAGGTCCTCGATCAGGACGTTGCGCTGCGTGTAGTGGGCCTCGTTGACCAGCACCTCGGTGGCGCCGCCCGCGAACAGCCCCGCCACGCAGGCGTTGACGTCACCGGTCAGCAGGCGCCGCATCCGCTCCCAGGCCGCGGTGCCCGGCTCCACGTCGTCGGGCCAGGTGACGCCGGTGGCGCCTTCCATGTCGGCGGAGATCATGACGCGCACGGGCGGGTGTCCTTCCGGTCGTGGTCGGTCGTGTCCTGCTCCGCTGCGGCCCGGGGCGACAGCGGGGGTTCCGCGAGCAGCAGGGTGCTCGCGCCGGCCCCGGGGGCGGCGGTCAGCGCGGCGCGCACGCCCAGCGGCACGGTCAGCTGGACGGGGCCGTGCCCGGCCGGCAGCCCCGCCGCCACCGGCACGCCCAGCCCGGCCAGGCGGTCGTGCAGCACCTCGGCCACCGCCTGGGGCGGGCCGCAGTCGGTGAAGTCGCCCAGGACGATCCCGGCGACGGCACCGAACACCCCGGCCCGGCGCAGTTGCGTGAGGATCCGGTCGAGCCGGTACGGTTCCTCGCCGATCTCCTCCAGTAGCAGCAGGCAGCCGTCCGGGACCACCGGACCGGGCCCGCCCAGCGAGGACGCCAGCAGGCTCGCGTTCCCGCCGGCCAGCACGCCCTCCGCCCGCCCGGGCGTCAACGCGGCCGCCTGCAGCGGAAGTTCGCGCACCGTCTCCGGGGTGAACAGCACCCGGCGGAGGTGGGCGGCGGAGCGCGGCTCGGTGAACGCGCCGGTGGCGACCATCGGCCCGTGCAGGGTGGCCACGCCCAGCCGGGCGGCGAACAGCCGGTGCAGTTCGGTGACGTCGCTGAAGCCGACCAGCGGCTTCGGCGCGGCCGCCGCCATCGCCCGCCAGTCCAGCAGGTCCGCGGTCCGCTGGCAGCCGTAACCGCCGCGGGCGCACAGCACCGCGGCGATCCGCGGATCGGTCCAGGCCGCCTGCAGGTCGGCGGCCCGGTCCGCGTCCCGTCCCGCGAGGTGCCCCAGGTGGGAGGCGGTCGCGTGCGGCGTCACCGACACCTGCAGCCCCCAGGACTCCAGCACCCGGACGCCATGCGCCAGCCGCTGCGGCTCCACCGGCCCGGCGGGCGCGACGACCGCCACCGTGTCGCCCGGGCGGAGCGCGGGCGGGCGCAGCGGCGGGGGAGGGGTGCGGGGGGCGCTCACCGGTGGGCCTCCGGGGTGCGAGCGCCGGCGGCCTGCCCGAGCTGCCCGTCCGGCCGCTCGGCGAGGCCGAAGATCTGCTGGTAGAAGGCGAGTTCGGCGCGCAGGGCGGCGACGATCGTGCTGCTGCGCCGCCAGCCGTGCTGCTCGCCCGGGAACTCCAGCAGGGTGCAGGGCAGTCCGGCGGCCTGCAGCGCCTCTGCGAAGGCCCGGGACTGCTCCGGCCCCACGACGACGTCCTCCAGCCCGTGCATCAGCAGGGCGGGCCCGCTCGCCCGGTGAGCGTTGCGCACCGGTGAGCGCTCCTCGTACCGGGCGGCGGCCTCGGGGAGCGGGCCGATCAGTCCGTCCAGGTAGCGGGACTCGAAGTCGTGGGTGTCCGCGGCCCAGGCCAGCGGGTCGGTGATGCCGTAGTGCGAGACGGCGCCCGCGTACAGGCCCGCCGAGGTGAGCGAGGCCAGCGCCGTCCAGCCGCCCGCGCTGCCGCCGCGCACCGCGAGCCGCCGCTCGTCGGCCAGGCCGCGGGCGACCAGGCCGCGCGCCACCGCCGCGCAGTCCGCCACGTCCACCACGCCCCAGGTGCCGCGCAACCGCTCGCGGTAGGCGCGGCCGTAGCCGGTGGAGCCCCCGTAGTCGACGTCGGCCACGCCGATGCCGCGGCTGGTGAAGAAGGCGACCTCCAGGTCCAGCGCGATCGGCGATCCGCCGGTCGGGCCGCCGTGCACGAACACCACCCACGGCGGAAGCTCGCCCGGGGCGAGCGCGTGGTCGGGGCTGCGCGGCGGGTACAGCGCGGCGTGCACCGGCTGCCCGTCGGCGGCGCGGAACACCTCGGTGCGGGGCCGCGGCAGCCAGTCGGCGGCGCGCGGTACGACGGCCTCGCCGGTCAGCGCCTGGTGGGAGCCGCCCTCGGACAGGTCGGCCAGCACCACGCGGTGCTGGGCCCACGGCGAACCGGCCACGCACACCGCGAGCCCGTCGGCCGCGTGCACGGTCGCCGCGAAGTCGCCGTAGGGCAGCGGCAGGTCGCGGACGCTGTCGTCGGACGGGTCCACCACGCCCAGGCGGCGGTCGCTGCCGGTGCCGTGCACGGCCACCGCACGGCCGTCCGGCAGCGGTGCGAACCAGGCGGCGCCCGGTCGCCACAGCGCGCCGCCGAACTCCTCCGCACGGGGCGCCACCGTCCGGGCCGGCCCGCCGTCCAGCGGCACCAGCCGCAGGTTCCACCAGCCGTCCGGATCGGCCACCGCCCACAGGGTGTCCGCGTCCCGCCACTCCGCCTGGACCACCGAGCAGTCCGGGCCGCCTGCCACCACCCGGGGAGCACCCGGACCGGTCAGGGCGGCGACGCACAGCTCCGTGCCGTCCCACGGCATCGCGGGGTGGTTCCAGCCGATCCACGACAGGTGCCGCCCGTCCGGGGACATTCGCGGGCAGGCCAGGAAGTCGTAGCCGTCGGCCAGCACGCGCACCCGGGCCGGGTCGTCGACGGCCGAGCCGTCCAGCGGCACCGCCACCAGGGCGCGCCGCACCTCGCGCGGGCCCGCTCCGATGCTCTCGCGCACGCACCAGACCTCGGCGCGGCCGGGCGGCGCGTACAGGTCGCCGTAGCGCACCGCGGGACCGCCCGCCGCGTCCGGGACGGCGGCTGTCAGCGGGCGCGGCGGCGTGCCGGGGACGGCCAGCAGCAGGCGCTGGTCGTGCCAGTCGACGAAGACCAGCGCGGACGCGGGGCCGGCCGGATCGCCCGCCGGCTCGTCCGCCGGCAGGGCCACCGGCCGCCAGGCACGGCCGCCGTACTCGTGCAGCCGACTGCGGGCGTTGAACCCGTCCGGCAGCAGGTCCTGCACCGTGCCGTCGGGGGAGCGACGCACCACGCAGCGGCGGCCGCCCTCCAGCGGGCGGGGCTCGTCCCACCAGACGGCGAGGCCGGAGGGCTCGGGGACGAGTTCCGCCCAGCCGGGGACGCCGTCCTCGCGGGCCACGTCCTCGGCGTCGATCGGGGAGGGCCAGGCGCCCGGGGCGGGGCGGCCGGGAACTGCTGAAGTCATGGGTCACCAATGCTCGTCGGGGAGCTGCTCGTTCGTGGCGTGCTCGTGCGCGGGGTGCCCGGCGCCGCGGGCGGGGAACGGGACGGGTCAGCCGTCGGGGAAGCGGTCCAGCAGGCGGTCGGCCTCCTCCCGGCGCTCCAGCCGGCGCAGCGCGCCCTTGGAACGGGCGGCCGCCGCCGTCACCAGGGCGTGCCCGAGGGCCACCAACGCGGTCGGCGAGTCGGCGAAGGAGGGGCCGCCCGTGGCCGCGGTCAACGTCCGGTCGGCGAGCGGGGCGACCGGCGAGCCGTGTCCGTCCACCACGGCCGTCAGCGGCACGCCGCGGTGGCGCAGCGCCCGAGCGGCCCGCAGGGTCCAGCGGTCGTAGCGGCGCACCGAGTAGACGACCGCCACGTCCTGGGGGCCCGCGTCGGTCAGTGCCTCCACCGCGCGGTCGGTGCCGCCGTCCAGCAGGACGACCCGGCCGAGGACGCTCCCCAGGTCGGCCGCCAGCAGGTGGGCCAGTCCGCGGCTGCGGCCCGTGCCCAGGACGAAGCGCTGGCGGGCCGTCAGCAGGGAGCGTGCGGCGGCGTCCAGCGTGCCGTCGTCGGCGGCCCCGTCCAGGGTGGCGGCGACGTTCGCGGCCTCCCGTTCGGCCATCCGCCGGGTCAGGCCGGGGAGTTGGGCCGGACGCAGCCGGGCTCGGAACCGCTCCTGCGGGGCGGTCAGTTCCCCGTCCAGCCGTTCGGCGACCCTGGCCTGCAGCTCGCCCAGGTCGCGGAACCCGGCCGCGCACACCAGCCGGTGCAGGTCGCCGCCCCCGGCGCCGGCCTCGGCCAGCAGCTCGGTCGGCGGGCGCAGCGCCGAGTCGGGCCAGTCGGCGAGCATGACCCGGGCCAACCGTTCCTCGGTTCCGCCGAGTTCGTTCGCGGCGTCGGCCAGCGTCGCGGCCGGCTCGGACCAGGCGGAGGCGTAGCCGGTGGCCGTCATCGGCTGCTCCTGGTGGGCGGGGTCGGGCGGAGGGTGGGGTTCACGGCGTACTCCCTGGTGGCGAGGCGGAGCGGGACCGGTAGCGTGCTGGGCACCCGGCCGCGGCGGACGGCGGGAGTCCGATCGGACGGGACGGGACGGGACAGGGGAGACGGTGGGACCGGGACGGTACGCGGCGGACGACGGGACGGGGGTCGCCGACCCGCGCGAGGACGGCGCGGCGGCGCGCCTCGGCGAGCGGCTGCACGCGGCCCGGGCCCGCCTGCAGCTCACCCTGGACGGGGTGGCGCAGCGCAGCGGTCTGTCGCGCAGCTTCCTCAGCCGCCTGGAGGCCGGGGATGCGAACCCCACGCTGCGGACCCTGGAAAGGATCGCCGAGGCGGTGCAGACGCCGCTGTCGGTGCTGCTGGGCGGTGGCCCCGCGGCCGCCCGGCCGCCCGGGCCGCCGTTCCCGTCCTCCGCGGTGGTGCACCGTCCGCGCCGTGAGCCCCGGGAGTGGTCGCCCGGGGAGGGGCGGACCTTCCCGCTGACCCCGGTCGGGGCGCGCCGGTTCGAGGCGGTGCTCGCCGAGGGCACCCCGGCCCACCACGCCTTCACCACGTCCCATCCGGGTCAGGAGCTGTGCGTGGTGCTCGCCGGCCGGATCGCCGCCGAGGTCGGCGGCGAACGCTTCGAGCTGGAGGCCGGCGAGGCGCTGCACTACGACGCAGGCGTCGCGCACCGCCTGACCGCGCTGGACCCGAAGGGCCGCTACCTGCTCGTGGTGGCGGGGCCGGGGACCGCCGCCGCGGCCGACCCGCGGCGGCGTTGAGACGCGGCTGACCCGCGGCGGCCGCGGGACGCGGCCCGGCCCGACGGCCGGTCGACGTCCCCGGCCCGCCCGCGCCGGTCTGCCGCACTGCACGGGAAGCTCCACGTCCGCCACGGTACGAGCCGCGCCGCTGCCCGGGCGATCGACGAATCGTCGAGCCCCGGGCGCGGGCCCGCGACATCCGGTCCAGTGCGGCGGCGCGTCAGTGCGCCGCCGCGGCCTCGGTGGCCACCACCCGGCGCGCCCGCGGGTGCAGGCAGGCGTGCCGGTGCGCGTCCTCGGCCGGGAGCGCGGTGAGCACCGGCCGTTGGTCGGTGCACCCGGCGGTCGCGAACGGGCAGCGCGGCGCGAACAGGCACCCCGGGATGGCGGCCCGTTCGTCCAGGGCGGCGAGCGGCACCAGCCGGTCGGGACCGGGCTCCTCCAGGCCGCGCAGCACCGGGATCGCCGACAGCAGGCACTGCGTGTAGGGGTGCACGGGCCGCTGGACGACGGAGTCGGTGGGACCGCGTTCGATGACCTGGCCGCGGTAGATGACGTGCAGTTCGCCGCCCTCGCCGAGGTAGCGGGCGGTGGCCACGTCGTGGGTGATGAACAGCAGGGAGAGGCCGAGGCGCTCGCGCAGGTCCCGCAGCAGGGACAGGACGCCCAGCCGCATCGACACGTCGATCATCGACACCGACTCGTCCGCCACCAGCGCCTCCGGGTCGACGGTCAGCGCCCGGGCGATGACGACCCGTTGGCGCTGTCCGCCGGAGAGCTGGTGCGGGTACTTGGCCAGCACGCCGGCCCGCAGGCCGACCAGTTCCAGCAGTTCGGCGGCGCGCTCGCGCTGCTGGGCGCGGGTGGCGCCGGTCTCCCGGGCGCGCATCCGCAGCGGGTCGCCGAGGATCTGGCCGACGTCCCGGGTCGGGTTGAGTGCCGAGTACGGGTCCTGGTGGATCATCTGGATCCGCCGGAAGTAGGGGGCGCGCCGACGCGCCGTCAGCTTCGACAGGTCCGTTCCGTCGACGAGCAGTTCGCCGTCGTCGAAGGTCTCCAGCCCGGTGAGGATCTTGCCCAGGGTGGTCTTGCCGCAGCCGGACTCGCCGATGAAGGAGACGGCGCCGCCCCTGGGCAGGGTGAAGTCGACGCCGCGCAGGGCGTGCACCGTGCGGGTGCCGGTGAAGGCGCCGCGGGTGGTGTAGGTGCGGGTGATGTTCCTGGCCTCGATCACGGCCGTCCTCCTGTCGGGTCGTCGTGGGCCCGGGGCGCGGGCACGGCGGCGGCCGCGGGGGCCCGGTCCACCGGCTCCGCGTGGCAGGCCCGGAACCGGCCGGGGGCCCACTCGGCCAGTACGGGGTCGCTCTCCTCGCACACCGGCATCGCCAGCGGGCAGCGGTCCCGGAAGACGCAGCCCCGCCGGGCGAGGGTGGTGAGGTCCGGCGGCTGCCCGGGCAGCGCCCGGGCCAGGCCGGTGTCGCCGACGATGCGGGCGGTGGCGCCGATCAGGGCCCGCGTGTACGGGTGCGAGGGCCGCCGGAGCAGTTCCCCGGCGGGGCCGTGCTCCACGATCCGCCCGCCGTACATCACCGCGAGCCGGTCGGCGACCTCGGAGACCACCCCCATGTCGTGGGTGACCACGAGGGTGGCGAGCGCGTTCTCGCGGTGCACGCTGCGCACGATGTCGAGCACCGCGGCCTGGGAGATCATGTCGAGCGCGGTGGTCGGCTCGTCCAGGACCAGCACCTTGGCGTTGAGGACCAGCGCGAGGACGATGCCCACGCGCTGCCGCATGCCGCCGGACAGCTCGTGCTGGTAGGAGTCCAGCACCCGGTCGGCGTCCAGGCCCATCCGCTCGCACAGGTCCTTGGCCCGGCGAACCAGGCCGCGAAGGTCCTCGACCTCATGGGAGCGGCCGAGGTCCAGCAGTTGCTTCCCGACCGTCTTCAGCGGGTTGAGCGAGTTCTGCGACGCCTGGAACACGTAGCCGAGCGCGCCGCCCCGGGTGCTGCGCAGCCGTCGCCCGGTCAGCCGGGTGACGTCGCCGACGCCCGCCACCTCGACGCTCCCGGCGGTGATCCGGCCCGGGGCGGGGACGGCGTTGAGCAGGGACAGCGCCAGAGTGGACTTGCCGGAGCCGGACTCGCCGACCAGGCCGGTGATCTCGCCGGCCCGCAGGTCGAGCGAGGCGCGCGAGACGGCGGGCAGGTCGCCGTGGTCGGTGCGGTAGACGACGGTCAGGTCACGGATCGTGACCTCGGCCGGTCGGGCCCCGGCCGTCGTGGACGCGTCGTGGGAGGGCGTCGGATTGGTCATGACCGCTCCCGCAGTCTCGGGTTGAACAGTTCGTCGACGGCGTCCATGAACAGGACGATGCCGAGGGTGATGAGCAGGATGCAGGTCAGCGGCGCCAGCAGGTACGTCAGTGCCTCCGGGCTGCTCATCACGCCGCCGGAGAAGACCGCCTGGTTGAGCATCACTCCCCAGTTCTCGCTGGAGAACGGCACGACGCCGAGGAAGAACAGCGCGACCTCGGCCCCGATGAAGCCGATCACCGACAGCAGCAGGTTCATCGCCACGTAGGGTGCGATGTTCGGCAGCAACTCGCGCAGCAGGATGTGCCGTTGTGACAGGCCCAGGCCGCGGGCGGCCTCCAGGAACCCGCGCTCGCGCAGCGACAGGGTCTGTGCGCGCACCGCGCGGGCGATGCCGCCCCAGCCGGTGGCGCCCAGCACCAGGCCCATCTGGAACGCGCTGGTGAAGCTCCACAGCGTGGACAGCACGATCAGCAGCGGCAGACCGGGCAGGGTGAGGACGAAGTCGGTCACCCGCATCAGGCCGGAGTCCGCGAGCCCGCGCCGGAAGCCCGCGACCAGGCCCACCAGGGTGCCGACGGCGGCGGCGACCAGGGCCGCGACCGCCGCGGTGAGCAGCACGTAGCGGGCGCCGACCACCACCTCCTGGAGCACGTCGGAGCCGGCGAAGTCGGTGCCGAGCCAGTGCTCGGCGCTGGGCGGGGCGTAGACGGCTTCCGGGTCGACGGCGATCGTCCCGGGGTACAGCAGTGGCCCGAAGGCGGCCATCAGGGCGAACAGCGTGATGATGCCCAGTCCGACGACCCGGCCGGGGCGCCGGGTCAGCACCCGCAGGGTCCGGGTGCGGCGGGAGGAGGGGCGCGGGGCGGCGGGGGCCGGAGGGAAGGTCACGGTCATCGCCTCACCCGGGGGTCGATCACCGAGTACAGCATCTCGGCGAGGATGTTCGCGACCACGATGGTCACCGTGATCAGCAGGAAGGCGCCGCCCATCAGCGGGTAGTCCCGGTTGCCGATGCTCTTCAGCAGCAGGTTGCCGAGGCCCGGGTAGTCGAAGACGTCCTCGATGAGCACCGACCCGGCGAACATGTGGCCGACCGAGAGGGCGAGCGTGGTGAACAGCGGCAGCACGGCGTTACGGCCGACGTAGCGCATCCGGGTGGCCGGGGCGATGCCGCGCAGCTCGGCGGCGAGGATGAAGTCGTCGCCGAGGACGGAGGCCACGCTGGACTTCATGGTCAGCAGCCAGCCGCCGTAGGCGAGCAGCGCGTAGGTGGCCACCGGCAGCACGGCGTGGGTGGCGACCGAGCCCAGGTACTCGGGGGTGAAGCCGGGGGCGATGGTCACGTCGCTGGTGTCGCCGTAGGGCAGCACGTTCCACAGGGTGTGGAACAGGAACGCCAGCAGCAGGGCCAGCACGAAGGACGGCACGCCCGCCATCAGCGAGCCGGACAGCGACAGCAGGCCCCCGCTGCGGGAGTTGCGCCGCACGGCGGCGACCACACCGGCGGTGCAGCCGACCAGGAAGCTGAGCACCAGTCCGGACAGCACCGGCAGCACCGTCCAGGGCACGGCCGCGCGGATCACGTCCGCGACCGGGACGCCGCTGTAGGAGATGGACACCCCCAGGTTGCCGTGGAGCAACTGGCCCAGGTAGCCCAGGTACTGGTCCGGCAAGGGCTCGTGCGAGGTGAACCCGTACACCACGGCGACCTTGGCCCTGGCCAGTTCGGGCGGCATGCCGCCCAGCACGTACGACTCGTAGGCGGCGTCGCCGGGGTTGCCCGGGAGTGCGTGGACGAGGAAGAAGGTGAAGGTGGCGACGGTGAACACCATCGCCAGGCCGGCGGCCAGCTTGGCCGCGAGCCGGAGGAGGAAGCCCTTCATCCGGCGCTACTTCTTCCTGGGCTGGACGTAGCCCTGCATCATCCACACGCCGGGCGAGTTGCTCAGCAGGCCGTCCTGACCGGACTTCGGGAAGTTGGTGAACCGCTTGTCGTTCACGAACTGGACGTTGGTGTAGTCCCAGATCTGGATGACCGGCACCTGCTGGTTGGAGAGCCGGGCCAGCTGCTGGACGACCTCCTTCTGCTCCGCGGGCTTGAGGACGGTCAGCCGGGCGGTCAGCTCACCGGGGTTGACGGTGGCGCCGTCGAGGGCGAAGGAGGTCGGGGTGTTGAGCCAGTTGCCCGAGCCCTGGCCGGACTTGTGGGTGACGGTCGCGCCGATCGCGGTGAAGCCGTCGTCCGCGCCGTAGAGGCGCTGGAAGGCCGCGTCGGTGCCGGGGCCCAGGGCCGTCAGCCAGAAGCCGACCGGATACTTGCCGTCCGCCATCTCCTTCTTGTAGGTGCTGAAGTCGGCGGTCAGCGCGGTCTTGGTCGGAATGCCGAAGGCGGTCAGCTGGTTGGCGACGACGGTGCCGCCGGCGATCCAGTCGCTGAAGCCGTTGACGGTCTGCAGCGTGATGGTCCACGGCGTGCCGTCGGGCAGATGCCAGGCGCCGTCCTTCTTGGTGAGCCCGGCCCGCTGGAGGAGTTCGGCGGCCTTGGCCTCGTCGTGCCGGTACGGGTCGAGCGCGGCCTGCTGCTCGGAGGTGAGCCACTTCTCGGCGACCTTGTCGATCAGGCCGGTGGTGGCCTTCGACGCCGTGCCGCCGGCCGGCTGGCCGACCTTGGTGACGGCTTCGCGGTCGATGACGTGCGCGAGGGCCTGGCGGACCTCCACCTTGTCGAACGGGGCGACGCTCTGGTTGAAGGCCAGCGCCGCGTCCACGTAGTTGATGGCGTCGACGCGCTGGTTGCCCGCCTTCAGGATGCGCTGGAGCACGTTGTCGGGGATGGCGGTGAACGGCGCGGCGTCCAGCTCGCCGTTGGTCATGTAGCTCCAGATCTGGTCGTTGCCGGTGTAGTTGCGCACGACCACCTGCTTGGGGCCGATCCTGTCCGCGGCGAAGAAGTGCGGGTTGCGGTCGAGCACCGCGGAGCCCGGATTGACCCGGGTGATGACGAACGGCCCGGCCGAGACGTCCTTGGCGGGGGCGAACGCGGAGACCTTCTTGCCGATCTCGTTGAGCTTGTCGACGGCTGCCTTCGCCGCATCGGCCTGCGCCGGGTCGGCGCTCTGGCTGGCGTGGATCACCTCCCAGACGTCGGCGGGCAGCAGGGAGCCGTACACCGAGGCGGGGACGATCTTCTGGGTGAGCACCAGGCGCGGGAACTGGATGTTCCTCGCCCCGGGCACCTGGCTGATCTCGTAGGTGTGCGGCGCGGTCTCCTTGACCTCCGCGACGTCCAGGCCCTGGGTGAGCAGGCCGGCCCCGATGGTGGCCGAGCCCTGGGTGAGCGCGATGGCCAGCGACGCCCTGACGTCCTCGACGGTGACGGGCGCGCCGTCGGACCACTTGGCGTCGGGCTCCAGCTCGACCGTGATCGAGGTGTCGGTGGTCTTCCAGCTCCTGGCCAGGCCCGGGAAGAAGTCGTTCGGGTCCTGCGGGTTCTTCTTGGTGAAGCCCAACTGCATGGTGTCGTAGCCGAGGAAGGTGTTGCCGGCGGCGTTGAACGGGTTCATCGGGGCGCCGGCCGAGATCGGGTGGTTGCCGTCGATGGTGGTGAACGTTCCGCCCCCGGCGGAGTCCGAGGACCCCGCGCCGGGGGAGCAGGCCGCGGTCCCGCCGAGCAGGAGGGCGGCCGCGAGGGGGAGGACTGCGCGTCTGGCGTTCTTCATGGGAGCGGGACTCCGATCAACCGGTGCGTGAGGGCGCAGCTGCAGTGCGCCGACCGTAGGAGCCGTGACCCGCTTTCGTCAATGAGTTACGCGGAAGGTTTGACGTTCGTAACTCGATGACTCGCTTGGAGCTGGGGGTTGTTGACGCCCCGACAGGTACAAAGCAACCAAAGCGGCGGGAGGCGATGTTGCAAAACAACGTAACGGGCACGACGATGGCAGAAACCGAGAGGACACCCGATGACCCCGAGCCGTTCCGTCCGCGTCGTGTCGCCCACCGAGCGGCGCAACCCCCGCACCCTGGGCATCGACCGGGCCGACCCGCTCGACGTCCTGCGGCTGCTCAACGCCGAGGACGCCCTCGTCCCCGCAGCCGTGGCCGAGGTGCTGCCCCGGCTCGCGGCCGTGGTGGAGGCCACGGCCGAACGGCTGCGCGGCGGCGGCCGGTTGCACTACTTCGGCGCGGGCACCTCCGGACGCACCGCCGTGGTCGACGCGGCGGAGCTCGGCCCCACCTTCTCGCTGCCCTCCGGCATCGTCGTCGCCCACCACGCGGGCGGCCCGGCCGCGCTGGTCACCGCCGTCGAGGGCAGCGAGGACAGCGAGGAGCTCGGCGCCTGCGACGCCGCCGAGGTGGGACCAGGTGACGTGGCGGTGGGCGTCGCCGCCAGCGGCCGCACCCCCTACGTGGCGGGCGCGCTGGCCACCGCCCGGGCCGCCGGGGCGTTCACCGTCCTGGTCAGCGCCAACCCGGGCGCGCCGCTCGCGCACCTGGCCGACGTGCACGTCGCCGTCGACACCGGCCCCGAGGCGATCGCCGGCTCCACCCGGCTCAAGGCCGCCAGCGCCCACAAGCTCGTCCTCAACGGCCTCTCCACCGCCGTGATGGTGGCGCTGGGGCGCACCTACTCCAACCTGATGGTGGACGTCTCCGCCAGCAACGCCAAGCTGCGCGGCCGACTGGTGACCATCCTGATGGAGGCCACCGGACTCGACGAGGAGCCCTGCGCGCACGCCCTCGCCGGGGCGGACGGCGAACTGAAGACGGCCCTGGTCTGCCTGCTGGCCGACTGCGCGCCCGACGAGGGGCGCCGCCGCCTGGCCGCCGCCCGCGGGCGGGTGGCCGACGCCCTGGAGGCGCAGCCGATCTGACGCCTGCCGGGCGCGCCCGCGGCGGGCCGGGCCACGGCCCGCCGCGGGCGCGCGGCTACAGGCGGTGGTTGCGCACCGCTGCGTAGGTGCGCTCCAGGGCCTTCAGCGTGCGGGCCCGGTGGCGTTGGGCCACCCCGACGAAGAGGCAGTCCACGACCGTGAGCGCGGCGATCCGGCTGGCCATCGCACCGGAGCGGAAGGTGGTCTCGCGCACCGCCGTGGTCAGCACGTGGTCGGCGTGCTCGGTGATCTCCGAGCGCGGGAAGTTGGTGATCGCCACCGTGGTGGCTCCGTTGCGCCGCGCCTCCGCGAGGACCTCGACGGTGGCCGCGGTGTCGCCGGTGTGCGACACCCCGATCGCCACGTCGCCGCCGCGCAGCAGCGCCGCCGAGGTCAGCGCGATGTGCGGGTCCACCCAGGCGTTGACCCGGCGGCCGATCCGGTGCAGCTTCTGCTGCAGGTCCAGGGCGACCAGGCCGCTCGCCCCCACCCCGTACACGTCGATGCCGTCGGCCGAGGAGACCGCGTCCACCGCCCGCTTCAAGGCGTGCAGGTCGAGCTGGCCGACGGTGTCCTCGACCGCGCGGGCGTCGGCGAAGCCGAGCTTGGCGACGATGTCGGCCAGCGAGTCGCGCGGCCCGATGTCCGCGCCGACCGCGCTCCAACCGGCGCTGCTCTCCTCGACACTGGCCGCCGAGGCCAGGCCGATCCGCAGGTCCGGGTACCCCTTGAGGCCGAGCGTGCGGCAGAACCGCATCACGGTGGTCTCCGACGTGCGGCACTCGGCGGCCAGCTCGCTGATGGTCTGCGCGGCCACGTTCGCCGGATCGGCGAGCGCGGCCTCGGCGACCCGGCGCTCGGCGGGCGCCAGCGAGGGCAGCAGCGCCCGGATCTGGACGAGCACCGTCTGCGGCGGGCCGCTGGGCGCGGGGGCGGCGGCGGGGCGGGCGGCGGACCTGCGCCTGGGGCGGGTTCCGTCGGCTGCTGTCATCGGGGTTCCTTTGCGTGGAGAGGACCGGGGCGTGCAGGGCTCAGGCAGGTCGGGCGCCGGGCGGGGTCCGCGGACCGGGATCCGGATTCGTCAGAGCGTCGCAGACCGCCCGCCGCAGCGCCACGACCACCGAGGCGTCCCGGCCGAGGTGGACGCCGTTGGTCAGCAGCACCGCCCACGGGCCGCCGGACGGGGAGAGGGCCACGCTGGTGCCGGTGAAGCCGGTGTGCCCGGCGCCGTCGGACGGCCAGTGCCGCGCCATGTGGTCCCAGCGGTCGCCGCGCAGCGTCCAGCCCAGCCCACGGCGGCCGCCCAGCCCTTCGGTGTGGCAGCGCAGCGCCTCGGCGCGGACGTCAGGGGAGAGGATCGGCGAGTCGACGGCCAGCCAGCCGCGCTGCAGGTAGCGGGCCAGGTCACCGGCGGTGCCGAACAGGCCGGCGTGGCCGCACACCCCGCCCAGCGCCGCCGCGTTCTCGTCGTGCACCGTCCCGACCGGGACGCTCCCGTCGGGCCGGGGCTCGGTGGCGGCGGTGCGGCCGTGCCAGTCGGCGGGCGGCCGGTAGCGGGTGTCCGCCAGGCCGAGCGGGTCCAGCACCAGCTCCCGAACGGCCCGGTCCAGCGGCGCCCCGACCACCGCGCGGACGACCTCGCCCAGCGCGACGAACCCCAGGTCGGAGTAGGCGACCGCGGTGCCGGGCGCGGTGACGAGCGGCTCGGCCAGGGCGGCGGCCAACCGGTCGGCGGGCGTCCCGGGCAGCTCGTGCAACGGCCGGTGCGGGGGCAGACCCGAGGAGTGGCTCAGCAGGTGACGCACCGTCACCGCGTCCTTGCCCGCCCCGGTGAACCCCGGCAGGTGGCGGCGGATCGGGTCGTCCAGGCCCAGCGCCCCGGTGTCGGCCAGCCGCAGGACGGCGGGCAGCGTGGCCGTGACCTTGGTGAGCGAGGCGAGGTCGTAGACCGTGTCGGCGGTGACCGGGCGGCCGGGCCGGTCGCCGCCGTGCGGCCGAAGGCGCGCACCAGCGGTTCACCCTGCGCGCCCCACCCGGTGGCCAGGACCGCCCCCGGCAGGCCGCCGGAGGCGACGGCGGCCGCGACGAGCGCGGCCGCCGCGGCGGCGCCGCGGGCCAGCTGCTCGGGGTCGCCGGGTGCAGGACGGATCATCGTCATGGCTTGCTCCACGTGCCGGGCCGTACGCGCCGGGGTGGGGGAGGTCTGGTGGCCCCGGGCGATCGTTGGTATTTTTCCACCGCTCGAAAGCTCAATCATGTTATCAAGCAACGGATTGGACGGACAGCATGAGGGACGCCGCACCACCCGTGCTGCGCACCGCGCACCACGGCGACCTCCCCGGACTGCGCGGAATCGTGACCGCTTCGCTCGTCCACGACCCCGACGCGGCCAGGGTGCTGACGCTGCTGTGGGAGCTCACGGCGGACCGGCCCGACCTGCGGGTCGTCACCGAGGCCGACGGCGTCGTCACCGGCCTCGCCCTCGGTCGGCTCGCCCCGCAGCCCGACGGTCCGCGCCCGCGCGCCGGGCACACCACCCTGCTCGCGGTCGCCCCCGGGCACCGCGGGCAGGGCCACGGCCGCACCCTGCTGGCCGGCATCGAGGAACGCCTGCTGGCGGCCGGCGCCACCCGCCTGGTCGTCCGCGGCACCCCGCCCCACTACGCCTGGCCCGGACTCGACATCCGCTACACCCCCGCCGTGTGCCTGGTGGAGGCCGCCGGGTACGAGCACACCGCCGACGCGTTCAACATGCTCACCGACCTGACCGACACCGACCTGGCCACCGCCGACGACGAACGGAGGCTCGCCGCCCTCGGTGTGCGGGTGCGCCGCGCCCGCCCCGAGGACGCCCCCCGTTTCCTCGCCTGGATGCGCGGCTGGGGCGGCAGTTGGGCCGAGGAGGCGGCCGCCGCGCTCGCCCACGAGCCGCCGCGCTGCCACGTCGCGGTGCAGGGCGACGGCGCCGCCGAGGAGTTCGTCGGCTTCGCCTGCCACGGCGTCAACCGCGACGCCTGGTTCGGGCCGATGGGCACCGCTGAGTCCCAGCGCGGCCGCGGCGTCGGAGCCGTCCTGCTGCGCCGCTGCCTGCGCGACCAGCAGGAGGCGGGCCTCGCCGAGTCCGAGATCGCCTGGATCGCCCCGTACCGGTTCTACGCTCGAGCGGTCGGTGCCCGGCTGCACCGGGTGTTCCGCCTCTACCAGAAGGAACCGCACGTGCCCGTCCTGCCCGCCCTCCCGCAGGAGCAGCGCTCATGACCCTCCCCGGCGCCGCACCCCGAGCCGCCGACCGGACCCGGCGGCGCGACCTCGCGGTGCGCGCCGCCGTCCGTGCCGGGCTGCTCGACCCGGACGACACGCCCCTGGCGGCCTTCCTCGACCTGCGGGGCATCGCGGAGAGCGCCGCCGCCCTGCACGCCGCCTGGCCCGCCGGCGAGAACGTCGAGCACACCTTCGCGGCCAAGGCCAACAGCCTGGTACCGGTGCTGCGCCTGCTGCGCGGGCTCGGACTGGGCTGCGAGGTGGCCAGCCCCGGCGAACTGGCACAGGCCCTGGCCGCCGGATTCGGCCCCGGTCAACTGGTGCTCGACTCGCCCGCCAAGACCCGCCCCGAACTGCGCGCGGCGCTCGCCGCCGGAGTCCGCCGTCAACATCGACAACTTCCAGGAACTGCGGCGCGTCGACGCCCTGGTGGCCGGTTCGGGCACCGCGTCCCGGATCGGCCTGCGGATCAACCCGCAGGTGGGGATCGGTGCCATCGCGGCGATGTCCACCGCGGGCCACGAGTCCAAGTTCGGCATCGCGCTGGGCGACCCCGGCAACCGGGAGCGCATCGTCGACGCCTTCCTGGCCCGGCCCTGGCTGCGCTGGCTGCACGTGCACGTCGGCTCCCAGGGCTGCCCGTTGGAACTGTCCGCGGCCGGGGTCGCAGCCGTGGTCGCGCTGGCCGAGGAGATCGACCGCCGGGCCGGCGCGGCCCGCGTCGACGGCATCGACGTCGGCGGCGGACTGCCCGTCAACTTCGCCGGACGACCGCGACGACCCGACCTTCGCCGACCAGGTCGCCGCGCTCCGGTCCGGCGCCCCCGGCCTGTTCGGCGGCCGCTATCGGCTGGTCACCGAACTCGGCCGCGCCCTGCTGGCCAAGAACGGCTTCCTGGCCACGCGGGTGGAGTACACCAAGCGCTCCGGCGGCCGGGCGATCGCCCTGACCCACGCCGGCGTGCAGGTCGCCGCCCGCACCGTCTTCCTCCCCCGACGCCTGGCCGCTGCGGGTGCTGCCCTACGACCCCGACGGCCTGCCGCCGGCCCCCCGCCGGCGGCCGCCGACGGCACGGTTGCCGCAGGACGTCGCCGGACCGTGCTGCTTCGCCGGCGACCTGGTGGCCCGCGCCCGCGAAACTGCCGCTGCTGGCACCGGGCGACCTGGTGGTGCTGCCCGACACCGGCGCGTACTACTTTCTCCACCCCCGTTCCACTACACAGCCTCCCGCAGCCCGCCGTCCACGCCTACGAGGTGGACGACGCGGCGAAGGTCCGCTCAGCCGCGTGCACCGGCAGAGACCGGTCGAGGACGTGGTGGCCCGAACCTCGGCGGAGCGTCCGGGCGGTGCCCCGGGTGACCGCGGACGGGCGTGGCGGTGAGCGCGCCGGAGGACCCGGCCCCTGCTGCGGTCGCCGACGGCGTGCTGCAGCCCGGCTTCACGGGTCTGACCGCCCCCGACTGGATCCGCCGCCGCCTGGCCGGGCGGACTCGGCTCCGTTCCTGCTGTTCGCCGCAACTTCGCGCCCCCGCCCGGCGGCCGCGCGCAGGCCCGGGCCCTGGTGGCGCATTGCGCGCGGAGAACCCGGACGTGCTGGTCGCCGTCGACGAGGAGGGCGGCGAACGTCACCCGGCTGGAGTGGCGACCGGCTCCTCCTGGCCCGGCAACCTCAGCGCTGGGAACCGTCGACGACGAGGACCTGACCCCGCGCGGTGGGCCCCGCTCGATCGGCCGCGAACTGGCCGCCCTCGGCATCGACCTGGACTACGCGCCGGACGCCGACGTCAACTCCGACCCGCGCAACCCGTGTGATCGGCGTGCGCTCCTTCGGCGCCGACCCCGCGCTGGTGGCCCGGCACACCGCCGCGTGGGTGCGCGGCCTCCAGCAGGGCGGCGCCGCCGCCTGCGCCAAGCACTTCCCCGGGCACGGCGACACCGTGGTCGACTCCCACCTCGGCCTGCCGACCGTCACCGCGGACCTCGCGAACTGGAACGCGTCGCCCTCCCGCCGTTCCGGGCCGCAGCGGCGGCCGGGCACGGGCCGTGATGACCGCCCACATCCTGCTGCCCGCCCTCGACCCGGACCACCCGGCGACGGTCAGCCCGCGCATCCTCACCGGCCTGCTCCGCCACCGGCTCGGCTTTCGACGGGCTGGTGGTGACCGACGCCGTCGAGTGCGCGCGGTCGCCGGACCGCTACGGCCACGCCGGTGCGGCGGTGCGAGCGCTGGCGGCCGGGGCCGACCTGGTGTGCCTCGGCGACCGCGGCCGCGGACCGAGGAGTACGACGCGCTGCGCACCGCCGTCGCGCGGGCGGTCCGCACCGGAGACCTGCCCGAGGAGCGCCTCGCCGAGGCCGCCGCCCGGGTCGCCGACTTCGCCCGCTGGGCCCGCGCGCTCCGTGCGGGCGCCCGAGCGGGGGACGGCGGGAGGCCGCCGACCCGGGAGCCGCCGCAGCTCGCGGGAGCGGGCACGTCCGTGGACGGCGGGAGGCCGGCCGGGCACCGCGCGGGTACGCCGGTGGTGTTGGTCCCGCCGGGTGCGCCGGCGTGCGCCGGGTGCGCCGGTGCGCCGGGGCCCGACGGGCGCGGCGGCGGCGGACGGGCGGACGCCGGCGGACCGCGCCGAGCCGCCGGTCGGACCGGGCCCTGGGCCTGCTCGCGGCGCGCCGCGCGCTCGCGGTGGCCGGCCCGCCGCGTCCCGCCGCAGGGCCGAGGCGCCCCGTGCGTCGCCGAGTTCCGGCCGACGCCGACGGTCGCGGTGAGCACCGCACCGTCTGGGGGCCTGGCCGACCGCTGGCTCGCTCCTGCCGGGCACCGAGGTGCGGCGGTGGGCCAGGAGGAGGCGCGGGGACGACCCGGACGGCACGTGGACCGCCTGTGCGCCGCGGCCGAGGGCCGAACACTGGTGCTGTGGTGCGCAACGCCCACCGGCACGCGTGGATGGACGCGCGGTCACCGCCTGCTCGTCCGGCGGCCGACGCGGGTGGTGTGGAGTTCGGCCTGCCGCGGTCGGCGCCCCGCGGCGGGCTCCACGTGGTCCGCCACGGCGCGGACGGGTGTGCGCCGCGGCTGCGGCGGAGGGCGGTGGCGCGTACCTGGGGGCTGACCGCGCGGCGGAAACTTCCCGCCGTAGCGGTTCTGCACGTCAACCGGCACTGGTGGGAGTCGGAGCGGACCAGTGCGGCCCGCGGCGGGCAGTCGGGTGTCGAGGTGCGCCGCCGCGGACGGCCCCCAACTGGGTGGAAATCGTCTGATGGTCGTACAGAACTTGGTATTTTCCGGCGGTCTTGAGGCGGACGGGGCATGTTGCACGGAGGGTAAATTTTCTGCCGCAGGCCTTGCGGGGCGTCAATTTCCGCACTACTGTCCCCGGGCCGGTGCACTCCCCTTCCCGGTCCGCCCCCCACCCGTCTGCAGGAGCAGCCATGCCGCACCAGCGCGCCGTCGTTCCTGAACCACCGGTCGGCCGTCCTGGCGTCGCCCTCCTCCTCCCCCTGGGCGCCGCCGCCCTCGGCGCCCCCGCCCCCGCGGCGGCCGAGCCCCCGGCCGCCGCGGCGGGTGCACCCGGGCCGATCACCCACCCGATGCCGACCACCTGGCTCCACCCTCGCCGGCCGCCCCCGCGGCCGGCACGGACGCCCCGCCCGTCACCGCCGACTCCCGCAGCGCCCGGCACCTCGCCAGCCGGGCCGGACGCTCGCCGCCGCGCTGCCGCCGGCGCCAACCGCTCGGCCTCGAGTGGGCCGCGTACGAGCCGAACGTCGACTGGGCCGCCACGCGGCCGCCGGGGCCTCCTTCGCCTACGTCAGGCACCGAGGGCACCGGCTACACCAGCCCGGACTTCTCCTCCCAGTACAACGGCTCGCATCGGCCGGACTCTGCGCGGCGCCTACCACTTCGCCCTGCCGGACCGCTCCGGCGGGAGAGCCCAGGCCGACTTCTTCGTCGACCACGGCGGCAGCTGGAGCGCCGACGGCACGACCTGCCGCCGCTGCTGGACATCGAGTACAACCCCTACGGGGCGACCTGCTTCGGGCTGAGCACCTCCGCGATGACCGCCTGGATCCTCGACTTCGGCAACGAGGTCAAGGCCCGCACCGGCCGCTACCCCAGCCTGTACACCACCACCGACTGGTGGCGCACCTGCACCGGAGACTCCGCCGCCGCGGCCGCCTACCCGCTGTTCGTGGCCAACTACACCGGCAGCGCAGCCCCCGCTCCCAACGGCTGGACCGGGCAGCACATCTGGCAGTACGCCGACGCGGGCGTCTTCCCCGGCGACCAGGACGTCTTCAACGGCACCCCCGCGAGCTCCGGGCCCTCGCCCTCGGCACCGGCACCACCACCCCGCCCGCGCCGCCGCCCCGCCTGGCCGCTCACCCAGCAGGGCGACAGCGGCACCCGGGTCACCGTGCTGCAGCACCTGCTGAACGCGCACGGCGCCTCCCTCACCGTGGACGGCCAGTTCGGCCCCGGCACCCGCAGCGCGGTCGTCTCGTACCAGAGCGCCGCCGGACTCGGCGCCGACGGCGCCGTCGGGTCGGCCACCTGGCAGTCCTCACCGGCACGCTGCTCCAGGGCGCCTCCGGCAGCGCCGTCAAGGCCGCCCAGGTCGGACTGAACGCGCACGGCGCCTCCCTCACCGTGGACGGCCAGTTCGGCCCCGGCACCCGCAGTGCCGCGCAGACCTACCAGACCGCCCAGGTCTGCCCGCCGACGGCGGCGTGCTCAAACCGACCTGGCTGGCACTGGTCGCCTCCTGACCTCCCCCACCCGCGCCCCCACCTCCGTCCCCATCGAGAGGCAGGAACGACGTTGCCCACCACCGCCCCCCGCACACACCGCTGCGCGCCACCCCGGCACGCCTCGCCGCCGCCCTGCTGGCCGCCCTGCTGACCCTCCTGGGCGTCGCCGTGCCCGCCCACGCCGCCGCCCCGCCTGGCCGGTGCTCGCCAGGGCGCCGGGCGGCAACGACGTCGCCAGCCTCCAGTTCCTGCTGCGCCAGCGCGGCCAGAGCCTGGTCGCCGCGGCTACTTCGACGCGCAGACCAGGAGCGCCGTCGTCTCCTTCCAGAGCGCCAACGGCCTGACCGCCGACGGTGTCGTCGGCCCCACACCTGGGCCGCCCTGGTCGTCACCGTCTCGCCCGGGGACACCAGGACAACGCCGTCCGGGCGGTGCAGTTCCAGCTCCAGAAGATCGGCTACGACGTGCCCACGACGGCGTGTTCGCCGGTGCCACCACCACGGCCGTCGACGACTTCAAGGCCGGCCGGCAGCTCACCGGCGGCAGCACCGTCGGCCCCACCACCTGGCAGTACCTGCTCGGCGCGGCCGCCGGGAGCGGCGTACACGGCGGCTACGCCTTCGTGGTGCCCAAGGGGGCCGTCTCCGGCGGCCGCGACAGCCTGCTCCAGCCCCACCACGACTACCCGGCGGCCGACATCCCGGTCGTCGAGTGGACCGACGCCTTCGCCGTCACCTCCGGCACCGCGCGCCAGAACGGCGGCGCGAGCGACGCCTGCGGCTACGGTCTGGCCATCGACGGCGACGACGGCGTCACCTACCAGTACTGCCACCTCAACAGCCGCCTGGTCGCCACCGGCACCCGGGTGACGCCGGGTCAACTCGTCGCCTTACACCGGCAACACCGGCAACACCACCGGCCCGCACCTGCACTTCGGGATCTTCCGCGGCGGCGTCTCGGTCTGCCCGCAGCAACTGCTGCCGCCCTGTGGGACGGCGCCACCCGCCGTCCCCGCAGTCGCTGCCGACGACCGGCTGCTTCTACTGACCGGCGACGGCGCGTGCCCGTCCGGTCCGGGCGGGCACGCGCCGCGGACCGCCGCACCGCGGTCCGCTCCCGCCCGACGCCCCGTCATGACGAACAGGAGCCCCCGCATGCGCCTCCTCCCGCACCGCGCCTCGCCCTGCCGGCCGTCGCCGCCCTGACCGCCGGGCTGCTGACCGTGCTCGCCCCCGCCGGCAGCGCGCCGCCGCCGGCGTCCGCCGCCACCGCGTCCGCGCTCACCGCCGACCTCGACCGGCTGCTGACCGACCCGCGGCTGGCCGGCGCGACGGCCGCCGTGAAGGTGGTGGACGCCGATACCGGCGAAGTCCTGTACGCGCACGACTCCAGCACCTGGTGCTGCCCGCCTCCACCATGAAGCTGGTCACCTCCGCCGCCGCGCTGGATCTGCTCGGCACCGGATACCGCTTCGGCACCGACGTCCTGGCCGCCGGTCGCAGCGACGCCGGAGTCCTGCGCGGCGACCTCGTCCTGCGCGGCGGCGGCGACCCGAGCCTGCTGGCCCAGGACCTCGACGCCCTGGCCGGGCAGGTCGCCGAGAGCGGCGTGCGCCTGGTGACCGGCTCGCTGGACTACGACGCCTCCCGCTACGACGACGTCCCGCTGGGCAGCGGCTGGGCCTGGGACGACGAGCCCTACTACTACAGCCCGCAGATCTCCGCGCTGACCCTCGCCAGTGACACCGACTACGACATGGGCACCCTCCAGGTCACCCCCCGGGCGAGCCCGGCAAGCCCGCCGCCGTGCGGGTCGTCCCGCCGACACCGGTGGATCACCGCAGCGTCACCACCGGCGGGCCGGCAGCGGCTACAGCGTCGACGTCACCCGCCGCCACGGCACCGGCGAGATCGTGCTCTCCGGCAGCCTGCCCGCCGACAACGGACCCGACGACGAGTGGGTCACCGTAAACGACCCGGCCGAGGTCACCGCCCGCGTCTTCGCCGCGGCCCTGGCCCGGCACGGCGTCCGCGTCCTGGGCCGCGGCCCGGTCGCCGCCGCCACCCCTGACGGGGCCCGCCGGGTCGCCCACCACGACTCGGCGCCGCTCGGCGACCTGC